>DASPVM010000013.1:0-195982 GCA_035622375.1 Methylocella sp.
TGGTCTGGCCTCGCCCGAAGTAAACATCGGCGGGTGTCGGGTTGCCGATGCCCTCATGATATCGCAGGTGATTATAATCGGCGACGAAAGCCTCGATCTGGGCTTCGAGATCGCCCGGTAGGCAATAGTTCTCGAGCAGGAGGCACTGGTCGGCAGACATCGCAAGCTGCGAGGCGCAGCAATCCCGACCTCAAAAATAGAAAGTGGCTGGTCTTTTGCCTCTCTTCAGGAGAAACCACCGCAAAAACTGCGGATCGCAACGAAGGAGAAGAGATTCGGTTGGTGGACATCCCCGTTTCCGACTCAGAAAAAGGAGGAATATTCTCGAGACATAGGAAAAGCGTCGCTGAAGCTGATCGAGTCGCTGTTGGCACAGCAATGGCGGTGCTCACCGAGCAGACGATTTTGAATAATTATGGGGTGGCATTCCCGAAATTCATGAACAAGGTTTGCGCTGACCTTGATGCGACTGTCGAGCGCGTAAAAGGTGACGTGGCGCTGTTCAAACGAAAAATGGCGCCAGAAGCGAATGCCAAGATCAGCCGATTGGTCGAAAAATTCGGCATTGTTTATGCGGGTGCAATGGAGGCGTGCAAATTTGGAGTGGCACCCTGGACAGAAGAGCGGGCAAGCACCGCCATTGAAACTGTGTGTGGCGCTGCACTGAGAAGAATTGAGCAAGATTCCACAGTCGATACCGCAATTGAAAACCTGTGCGCTTCATTCGAGCAAGCCCAACAGTTCCCCGTAATTGAGAAAGGCAACAGCTTGCCACCAAGAGCTGCAAGCCAAGCTAAAGGATTCCGTCGCTCGGAAAAACGGCAATATGTCGCTGTGACACACGAACAGTTAGAAAGAATGATCGGCGACAAGGTACTTACCGAAGAAGTCCTCAAACGCCTCGTAGCCAAAGGAATAATTTGGATGGATGGGGACAAACGCGTGCGGAAGGTTCAAGTGTCCGGTTTTGGCAACGCCAAACGCCCACGCTGTTACTGCTTTTGGTACGACGAATTGCTCAACCTGCGAAGTTCAATAATGACGCCCAAAGGTCGCACATAATCACATGTTATGCCGGTGGTTTCACGCGCGGATCCGGACCCAACGATATTTCGTTTGCTCGACTGATCGGACTTTCTTTGTAATTAAGAACGAGACTGCGATAATTAGAGTGCCCAGCAGTATGCTTATAAGGGGCAGTGGGCAGTGCACTACCAACTGCCCACCGCCCACCAGCGTTTGCCAACTTTGGCTGACCTGTATGGCTGTAAATACATGGTAACACTCCAGTTATGACGAAGTGAGGAGGGTGAGCTGCCTCGGAACCAAAAATATGCTCTGGGACAGGTGCAGCTCCCCCATTTCTCAACTTAAAACGGCCTCTAGAATAGGTTTTTGGCCCCATTTTCCAGAGATTCATTTTTGCTTGCTCATTCAAATTGTTTTTGATGAGCGGATAAAATGGTGGGTATCTAGTGAGATTTGCATGTAAGATTTGGGCTTGGACTTTCGCCTCCAGAATGAACAAAAAATTCGGAGCTCTCAGAGAGGGATTTATCCATACTTTTTATTTTTTTTTGCCTGTAACGGGTGTTTTAAAGCAGCTCAAAACACAAAGGCTAATCGATAACTTTGATCATTTTATGCGGTTGAAGAGGCATTAAAACTCGGGTCAAAAATTTATGGATCCCTACTCGCCAGCAAGAGGCCTGCGGCGGCGGGGCGTTTGTCTGATAGCTGTGTTGGTTGGACAGGAGCCTGTCGCGTGATTTGTCGCGGGCACTGACCGAACCGATACCCCTTGCCGCAACGCAGCCAATCTGTCTCAGGCGGTACCGGTGCCAAACGGAAGGCAAGGAGCGCGTCGCGGTCCGCCTTGCCCGATGACTTCGATCGGCAGCACCAAATCGACCGGTGGCGAACTTTGTGGTACGCCACCTCACATTAGGCCGTCCGCCGGATTTAATCATTTCTACCTTGCCGCATGCTCTGTTGCGCGAGGACGCAGGTTTCCATGCCTTTCAAATGTTCGACGCCGAGGTGCGTTAGTTCGGCGAATAGGAAACACGAAACCTGGGCGGCATATCCTTGTTGTGGTTGCTCGCTACCTCGCAGCGCACTCATCGAGGAGCGCAGCTGGCACCAAACGGCCGACATCGCGGCCCGGTTATCAAGAGGGGACCAGCTCCATACGGACGTGCCGCAGGCGCGTCCATGACGATGTTTCGACCGAGCCCCGCACAGGGCACTGTTCAAAAAAATTCTGGCAACCCAATAATCCGCCTGCTACCCGGAGCGGGGAGGCCTTTGCGTTGACCGAGATCCCAATTAATTTAGCGATCTTGTCTGCTGAGTCGACAACAACCTATCCGAGCTCTCAAGATGGAAATCTCCGCGTCCTGGCCCGCGCCTCAGAGTGACCGATCGTTTTCCTAAGGAGCAGGAGCCTCATGACCTCGCGTTCGGCGTATCTTGTTTTCGTACCTGGGCTTGGCTGCACGGCGGATTTATTCGCCGAACAGATCGCCACGTTACGAGGAGATGTCTCGATAAGTGTTGCAGACCACACGCGACACGACACGATGAGTGGGATTGCCGGAGCGATCCTCGCTGCGGCGCCCAACCGATTTGCACTGTGTGGCCTCTCCATGGGCGGCTATATCGCCTTCGAGATGATGCGCCAGGCGCCCGATCGTGTTGAACGCCTCGCACTGCTGGATACAACGGCGCTCTCCGATACCCCCCAGCAGACCGAACGGCGCCTCAAGCTGATAGCAATGGCGCAATCAGGCGAATTCATTGCCGTCTGCGATACTTTGTGGCCGTTATTCGTGCATCCAGCACGGCATAGCGATGCGGCGTTGAAACGGGCCGTATTCAAAATGATACATGATACGGGGCCGGATATTTTCGTCCGTCAGCAGAAAGCGATTCTGTCGAGGCTTGACTCGCGATCCTCACTCGAGGCGATCCATTGTCCAACGCTTGTGTTGGTGGGCAATGAGGATATTCTTACGCCCGTCTCAGCAGCACGCACGATCGCGGATGGGATCGTTGGCTCGAAGCTCCACATTGTACAGGACTGCGGCCATTTATCGACGATGGAGCAGCCAGATGCGGTAACAGAGACACTCCGCGCCTGGCTGGATCTGTAGTTTTTATCGGCAATGGCGCATTCCATCTTATGGAGGCCCGCGTGATGCAAGAAGCGATCGCTCATGCGCAAAGTGATCCATATCAATATGGACGGTGCGCCGTGAAGTTGTGGGAGGTGAAATATGACTTGAACATCAGCTCTCATACTTGACAATTTGCCCATTAATTTCAATTTTTGGGATTTTGCGGAGCTCCCGGTACAGTCCCTCAATTGGAAATTCGCCATAACTGTCCGCAACAGTTTTTCTAAAATGCCCCGTGATAGCATTGGCGATATCGGGCATGAGCTGATAGCGCCTGCTCATTGTTTTGAACCGATGCCGCCTGAGTGGCTTGGCGAAATCCGCTCATCTGTTATGCCGAGACGCCTTACCCAACGCCCAATGACTTTGGTGCCGTTACCGCCTCTTTTGCCAAATTTGTCCGGTGGCAAGGCCGCAAAAATTGGGCCTGGAGGCAGTTTTGAGGCAAATTGCACAAACCCCGCTTCAAGAATGGCCGGATGCAAGGGCGCAACGCGTTCCGAGCCGGCTGTTTTAAGAGAGCCGGCTTCCGGCAAAAATCTCATGCACCAAATTCCATCCACCTCGGTAATATCTTGCGTCCTGAGTTGACAAAGCTCTGATAGCCGGGCTCCAGAGTAGGCACCCAACAAGGGTACCCAACGTTTAACGGGGTCCGTCTCCATATTAGCAGCAGCGAGTATCGTTGCGGCCTCATCGTCAGAGAAGCTTCTCTTTGAGCCAGCCGCACGTACCTTTAGACCAATGGTCACACGCCTTGCTGGGTTATCTGGGAGGCGGTGGTTATCAACTGCCCATTGAAGAATGGCCAGAACGGGAGCGAGTTTCGCATCCCGAATAGTTTTCGGGTGCATGTTTACCTCGATCATTTTGCTTTTCCAGGCCACCAAGTCTTGGGGGGTGAGGCGAGTAGCGTCATCATGCCCTAAAAAGGAGGTCAGGTTTACCAGAGCCCGCTTATATTCATAGACGGTTTTCTGCATGGGCTGTTTTTCCTTCGCCCATCCAACGAACAGGGTTTCGAATTTGACTGGCTGATGTGCACTGGCCGAATTGGGGCGATACTGAGCGAGAGGTACCACTGATTGGCTGTTCAGTGCGGTGAACTCTCCTTTGGCCAATTTTTCGAGCTCCAAACTGGCCTTTTGAATCGCTGCCCCGAAAGCCTTCTCGATTCTTTGTCGACTGAGCTGATCGACTTGTAAGCCTTTTTGGGTAAGAAGCGCCTCCACCTGATCACGACAGAATTTCTCCATCGAAAGCCGTGCTCGAAAAGGGGCAGGTAGATGTAATTGTCTCGGCAGGGTTTCCAAAGTTTATCAAAAAACTTGGTCTTCCAGAGTTTTTGCTCGCTTGGATTGTCTCGATGGAGATCGATCCAGCGCTCATAAGCGGGTGTCACCAGCTCATGGGCTTCCCGCTCGCTAAATGGCTTTGGTGGAGCTTTTAGGTTAGCCCAGCGCTGTTCAAGCTCAAGAAGCGCCTGGGCGTGGAGGATTTTTGCTTCGGCTGGATCACGGGTCTTGAGACTAAATTTCTCCTCCCGCTTGCCAACAGCCGCGCGGAGGTCTTCCGGCACCCCTTTGCGCAGCCAAAAAATTCCAGTTTTGGGATGCTTCCAGGGACGCGCCATTGCAAGAGCCATGTGTACCACCTTTGTGTACCAATAAGGTGGCTAGAACCCTTGCAAAATCAGTAAGTTGCGAGATTTGCTGACGTTTTTACGTGCCTGGTGCCCAGAAGAGGACTCGAACCTCCACGGCTTTCACCACTGGTACCTGAAACCAGCGCGTCTACCAATTCCGCCATCTGGGCATTGGGCTTTGATTGAGGCCGTAATCTTCGATTGTCAATCGGTTTTGCCAATGGTGGATTTTTAAGCGAGGAGGGCTGCGCTCGCGCCCATTTTCCCAATTCCATTCTTGAGCAAAGCCTCTTAGAAGGCGGGCACGTGCTGTTTTAATGGAACGCAGGAAAAATGAACGAAGACTCTCTAGGGGCAAACCGGCTCGTCACTATTTTCGGCGGTTCTGGCTTCGTTGGCCGCCACGTCGTGCAAGCCCTGGCGCGCCGCGGCTGGCGCATCCGTGTCGCCGTGCGCCGGCCGGATCTTGCGGGCCATCTTCAGCCTCTCGGCAAAGTTGGCCAGATCCATGCCGTACAGGCCAATTTACGCTATCCGGACACACTGATTCCCCCCCTGCGCGATGCCGCCGCCGCCATCAATCTCGTCGGCATTTTGGACGAGCGGGGCGCGCAACATTTCGACGCCGTTCAACATCTCGGCGCCCAAAACGTCGCCAGGGCCGTTCGCGAAGCTGGCATCGAGACCTTCGTCCATGTCTCGGCCATCGGCGCGGATGCCGCAAGCCCATCGCTTTATGCGAGGACGAAGGCGTTTGGCGAAGCTTCCGTCCGTCAAAGCCTGCCGCAGAGTTTCATCATGCGGCCTTCTGTCATCTTCGGGCCGGAGGATCAGTTTTTTAATCGCTTTGCGGCGATGGCGCGCTTCATGCCGGCGCTTCCCTTGATCGGCGGAGGCAAAACCAAGTTGCAGCCTGTTTTCGCGGGGGACGTCGCGAGTGCCATCGCGCTGGCGCTTGATGGTAAGGCCTCCCCTGGCACGACCTATGAATTGGGCGGCCCAGAGATCGCGACACTCCGGCGAATCTATGAATTTGTTTTGAAGGTCACGGCCCGCCGCCGCCTCTTGGTTCCGCTTTCCTTCGAAAGTGCGAAAATCGTCGCCGGCTCCACGGAAATTGCCGTGAAGCTGTCACTGGGGCTCTTTCCCGAGCTGTTACGGATCACCCGCGATCAGGTCGATCTCCTCCACCACGATAACGTTGTATCAAACCAGGCGTTGGCGGAGCGGCGTACCCTCGAAGGCCTCGGGATCTCCCCAGAACCCTTTGAAACTTTCGTCCCAGCGTATCTTTACCGTTATCGCAAGACAGGGCAATTCGGCGGCACTCAAGCCAGCTGAAATTAACGGCCGGGCGTCCTGCGCAAGATTCTGCGCGCTATGCGCACCATGAATGCGGTGGCGAAGAGAGGCGTTAGGAGGTTCAGAACTGGAACCGTGAGGAACCCGGCGACGATGAGGCCGGCCGCGAAGAGATAGAGTTCGTGGCGCTGGCGCAGGTGCCGCACTTGCGGCCACGGCAGGAAGCGCGCCGCCGCAAGCTCGAAATAGCCTCGTCCTGTGAGATACGCGTTGGCGCCAAAAAACGCCACGGCATTGATCCCGGGAACGAACAGAAGGATGAGGGCCACCAAATTCACGGCAAGCGCCAACGCCGCGAATTTTATGGAAATCCACATCGCGGCGGCAAAGGGGAGCGCCCGGCCGGGAGGCTCACCGGGCGCCAGCGTCCGTTCGACATGTTCGGCGAGTTCATCGAAAAAATAACCAGCGACGAGGAATGAGACAGGGGGGATCAAGTAGGCGAGGCCAATGGCGATGCCCAGCCCGCCGAGAAGCGACAGTCCTGCCGATAACCAGGAAAAGACAGAGGAATGAACGACGAAAACGCTCCATGTCCCCGATGATCCAACGCCAATCGTAAGGAGCTTATGAAGGCCGGCCCAGGCGACGGCGATTAACGCCAAAGTCAAGCCCAAGGTCTTGAGCAGGATCTCGCGAAAAGGGCGGGTGAGGATCTCTTCGACGGCGGTGAGCGCGTCGTTGATCATTAAGGTTGCTTGCTCCACATAAGGAGTGTCATGATGCGGCTTGTTCGATCGCCTGCATGTCTTCGTCGGTAAGCCCAAAGTGGTGGCCGATTTCGTGGACGAGCACATGCGTGATAATCGCGCCAAGGGTCTCCTCGTGCTCCGCCCAGAAATCGAGAATCGGGCGCCGGTAAATCCATACCATATTGGGGAATTGGCCAGTCATCGGCACGGCTGGGGCGTGGGCAAGGCCGCGGCCGCGAAAGAGACCCAAGAGATCGAACTCGCTCTCGCAATTGAGTTCCTCTAGTGTGTCCTCATCGGGAAAGTCCTCTACCCGGATGACCACGCCTTGGCAGAGGGTGCGAAAACTCTCGGGCAGAGCCGCGAAAGCGAGATTGGCAAGCCTTTCAAACTCGGCAATCGAAGGCGCCAGGATATGACTCCAATCAAAGCCTGCCGAATTCAATGGCCACCTTTGTGGATCGAAACGCGGTCCCGCCGCCGCAGGCGGATATAGAAAGCCCCAGCGCCGCCATGTGGGCGCTGCGCCTCTTCAAATCCGGCGACGATCGCGTAATAAAAGGGGTCGCGCAGCCAAACCGGCAGGCTTCGCCGCAGAATGCCGGCAGCCACGCCATCATGGCTCGCTGCGCGCTCGCCCTTGCCGGTCACGACAAGAACCAGCCGGACGCCTTCGCTTTGCGCATTTTCCAAAAATGCCCGAAGCGCCATGAACGCTTCACGCTGGCGCATGCCATGAAGATCAATCAAGGCCTCGGGTGCGGCGCGCCCGCGCGCCAATTTTTGCCGCAGCCGCCGGTCGAGGGGCGCCAGCGGCGGCGGAGTTTCCTGGCGGAGAGGCGCCTTAACGGGCTCTGGAGCCGGTGCGCCTGGCGGGCGTGCCCGCGGCGGATGAGGCGGTGGCGGCGCCTGTGGCAACCGGCTGCCCGGGCGCGGCGTCACGTCTTCGGTCACCCGCAGCCAAAGCTCGATTTCCTCCGCGCTTAGCCGTCGCAACCGAGTCGAAGGAGTCACTTTATCCATCGCCGTTTTTCATCGGCTCTTTGGCAGGCAAAAATACCGTCATATCGCATCCATGCCGAATATCGCCTGCCCGTGCGCCCGCGTCATCCCCAGAGCCGAAGAAAATATCGGCGCGCGCCGGCCCGATTATAGCGGAGCCCGTATCCTGTGTGATCATCAAGCGGCGGAAGCACGAAGTCGATTGGCTCTGCCAGGGCAGCTCGGCGCTAATCCAAAATGGCAGGCCGTAGG
Source organism: Methylocella sp. (assembly GCA_035622375.1). GTDB lineage: Bacteria > Pseudomonadota > Alphaproteobacteria > Rhizobiales > Beijerinckiaceae > Methylocapsa. The sequence goes on from DASPVM010000013.1 coordinate 8,133, forward strand.
GCCAAATCGCCCGGTCGATGGCGATCGAACGCAGCGGTGAAAGAGCGATTCCTTGCCCCCCGATTGGGCCGCTGCCTTCGCCATCGTCGGCGGCAAGGGTAAAAAATACGTAGGATTGATTGCGCCGCATGAGGGCAAGGCCCGCTTCGCCCTCGTTTTGGCCGTGCGTCCGGATCCAATACTTGAGCGCGGCAAGCGACATTTCGGACTCCGGGATTTCGCCATTCTCCATGAGGAGCCGCCCGATCGATGTATACGGGTGGCCATTGCGCCCTGCGTAGATGAGGCGAAGGCCTGTTCCATCGGCAAGGCGGGCGCGGGCCGATCCCTGCACCTGCGCGAGAAACACTTCTACCAGGTCACGCAGCCAAAGAATTGGTTGTGCGCGGCCGTCTAGAGCGCCCGCCTCGATGGCCGCCCGCGGCGGCAACAGCTCATGGCGATGAAAATTATGAGGCCAGCCGAGGACCGGCGCCAAAAAAGCACTCGTGCGAACGAGCGATGCTTCGACAAAGGGTTCGTAGTAACCCGTCAGGAACCCGGTTCCCCCGGACTCTTTTGGCTTAATCCGAAATGGCCGAAAATTAGTTTTGAAAAACCATTTTGCGGTTGCCGAGTCGGAGATCGCTGAACGGAGTGCCGCACGGGCGATGGATTGCAAAGCGAGAGGCGTGTTAGCCGCCCCGCGCAGCGGCGGCGTGCCTTCGGCGATCGCCTTGCAAGAGCGCAAGAATACGTCAAAAGCCGCGAAAAGATCGTCTTCTTCAAAGCCTTGCAGCCGCGATAATTCCAACCGCTCGAGAGAGTGAGGGCCACGATACGCGGCCGCCTCGGGCGCTGAAGGGGGCCGGAACACCTCTCAGTGCGCGGTTTCAGTGGCGGCAAGTTTCCAGTTGGGATCACCCGACCCGACGTCCCGGATGAATGTCCAGATATCATCGACGGGAACGGCCCGGTCGGCGCTACCTTCAACGATCTGTCCCGCTTGGTCCCTGGTGGCGCTAATCATTTCGCTCGTGAAGTGAACTTTGATTTCAGCGGTCTTTTCGCGCAAGGCGGCGCCTTCAACGAAAACCTTATTGATTGAGACAATCGTCGTCGTAACCTTTTCACCGCGTTTTTCGCGCTGTTCGAGCACGGTTGTGAAGCTCTCGAAAACTTCGGGGGATAACAAATTACGGAGCACCAGCCTGTCACCACTGGCAAATGCAGCGATGATCATCTCATAAGCCGCTTTCGCGCCATTGATGAAACTCGCGACGTTGAACGCGGGATCGGCTGCGGCTATCGAATCAAGCCCCGACCATGCGTTGGAGCCTGGCTCTGCGTAAGGTTTCCAGCGCTCGTTGGGATTTGCTCTGAAGGCTACTGGCGGCTCCGCCGCTCCGGGCAGTGGAATGACGCGGCTCGATGGCTCGCGTGAAGGATCGCCGGGGCGAGGGCCTAAACTTCGCGGCGCGCGGGACGTGAAGGGGTTGATCGGTGGCTTTTCCGTGCCGTTGCGGGTGCCAAGCACAGAGCGCAGCTTCCACACGACGAAAGCGGCCAAAAGCGCAAAGATAATCGTTGTCATATCAAAAGAATCCTGCATCGGGCGTCCTTTTGCACCAACCGGAGCACGTGCGTCTTGATTATCCGTGTAGCATGATATCTATTTAAGAGGCAAAAGACAGAAGTCCAGGCTCGACGGTAATACAGATGCTGCGCGTTAGATCAAATAGCAATTTGATGCAACAGCCGCTTTTCCGCTTGCCCGCTTTAGTCGTTCTTTACCTTTCCTTCTGGCTTGGCGCGGAACTTGTCGCTTTTGCCTTTGTCGTTCACCTCGTCGGCTTCATCGGTGCGATCGCTCTTTGCATCGCAACCAGTCTCGCCGGTTTTGCGACGCTGCGGCGTATTGGACTTTCTGCTGCCGGGCGCCTGCGCCAGATGATGGCGCTTGGCTCGCAGGGCAAATCAATCTTTTCGAAGGAAACGCTTATTGATGGCACTCTCAGCAGCCTTGGCGCTTTCCTTTTGATCTTGCCCGGCTTTGCTTCCGACCTTGTGGGTTTAGCGCTCGCGGCGCCATCGTTTCGTCTGTGGGCGGCTAGCCGTCTGAAAGCGCGGGCCAAGGGCGAGCTTGGCCGTCATTCGCGGGACGAGCACCTCCTCATTGAACTGGCGCCGCGTGAGTGGTCGCGGCATGAAGGATCGGGTCCCGCCGCCTAAACGTGCTTTAAGGCGTGGCCTCGCCATGTTCTTCGCCGCGGCGCATGCGCCGGTTGGCGGAACGCGCGGAGCGGTAATCAAAGACTGACCGCGCCAGGGAAAACAAAGGCGAGACAAGTCGGTTTAGATCTTCGGTGCGGGCGACGAATTGGCTGCCCCGAGTCAGCTCACGATCGAGCGCCGCCATGGTTGCATCAAGTCCGGGATCATCATCGCCAAACCAAACACGGAGAACCCTCATCCAGGCGAGCGCCAACCCTTGCAGTTTGACGGCTCCGACCGGGCCTTCCGATTCGAGACCCGCTCCTTCCAGCATGAAGCGCATCGAGTTGACGAGCACACGGTTAAGCGCGGCTGCGGCGAGCGGGTCTCTTCTGCCCCAATCGTAAATCGCCTCAAGCCCAAGCTTATAAGGCGTGAGCGCATCAATACGCCGCATCAGAACATCAAATAGCCGCTCCTTGGGCGGCTCGGCGAGCGGGTCTATATGGGTCGATCCTTCTAGGACGATATGGTCGATACGCCTTGAAAACCCTGCCAAAACGGCTCCCTTTGAAGGGTAATGATCGCGGAAAGTGGCGAGCGAGACATTGGCGCGCGCGGCTATATCGGAGATCGTGATATCATCCCAATTGCGCTCGGCCGCGAGTTCCATCAAGGCGTCAATGATGGCGTTACGGGGATCTTTTAACGGCGCCGTAACCGCGCGGGTTTCCGCCGGCGACTCGTGAGAAGATTGTTCCTCGGCCATTTTCGTCCCCTGCGGCTGAAATTCACAACCGATTCCTATCTAATCCTCGGCGCGGTTTTTCCAAGGGCTATTTAGGTAGTGAGCCAAGCGGAAGTCAGCGTAACGGGCTTTCAACGTGACGCTGCCACCTATCCCGAGAGCTGCTCGGCGCGTTCTTTTGATGCGGCGAGCGCGCGCAACATGAGGGGTTCGAGGCCGTCCGGCGCCATTAGCACGCCAAGGGCCGCCGCTGTTGTGCCGCCGGGCGAAGTGACACTTGCGCGCAGCTCCGCGGGCGTCTGCCGCGGCCGCCGGTATAAAAGTTCACCCGCTCCTTCCAGCGTGGCGCGCGCCAGTCTTCCCGCAATGTCGGGTGGCAGGCCCAAAGCCGAGCCCGCCGCGGCCAGGCATTCGGCAAGATAGAAAGCATAGGCGGGGCCATTGCCAGAAACCGCTGTCACCGCATCAATCATGTGTTCGGCAGGAAGCCATTCGGCGCGGCCGACGGCGGACAGCAAGGTTTCCGCCAGATTCTTCTGCGCGGGCGTGACAGCATCGTTTGCCGCGAGCCCAGTAATGCCCCGCCCGACTTCGACGGCAAGGTTGGGCATCGCGCGGATAACGGCTTTTGCGTGTGGCAGTCTTGCCGCAATGTTTGCGATGGTCTTGCCAGCAAGAATAGAAATGACGAGAGTATGAGGGCCAATGACCCCCCCAAGCGAGCTAGCTGCATCGAGATTTTGCGGTTTCATGGCGAGCACGAGAATCTCCTGCGGCTCTTGCGGCGGGCGCAGGGAAAAGCCCGTTGCCCCGGCGAGCGCCAAAAGTTCGGCCGGGGGATAGGGTTCGATGACGCTGATCCGGCGCGGATCATAGCCTTGGTCTAGCCAGGCGCGCAGCATCGCGCCGCCCATCTTGCCGGCTCCCGCGAGGAGAAGGGATTTTGCGAAATCCTCTGCCGCCACGGCGATCACGCCCGGCCTTGCGTCTCGAGCATGATCGAAGCAAATGCCTCTTGGCTCGACTTTCCGGCCCACACAACGAATTGGAACGCTTGGTAATAGCGTTCGCAGGCCTGCACTGCGCTGGCGAGAATAGTCTTGCACTGCTGGGCATTAATCTCCGCGCCGCCGGCGAGCAGGATGGCGTGGCGGAACATGATCACGCCTTCGCTTGGCCATATGTCAAAATGACCGAGCCAAAGCTGCTCGTTGATGAGAGCGACGAGCGACGCAAGCTCAGTCAGCCGCGCAGGCGGCACCTTGAGGTCGAAAGCGCAGGCCACGTGGAGCGCTTCCACCTCGGCAAGCCAGGTAAAAGCAATATTGTATTGGGCCCATCCGCCAGCAACCGAGATTGAGATTTCGTCCTGCTCATCGCGGTCGAAGGACCAGTGATTATGGGCAGCGATTCGCTCGATGATGTCGACCGGATGTTCGGTGCGATCAAGATCGAGTTGCAATAACGTCATTCCACAGCCTCGCATTATCGGTTGAGAGTGGGCCGTGCTCCCGCTTTATCATGTGGACCTCCGGCGCGACTCAAAATGCGGTTCAATTCGTTGCCGAAAGGAATCACAAGCTGGCGCCTTATTGCAACTGGCTTTAGAAGTTGTCCCCGGATGAGCGATTTTCCGTGAAATTTAGTGCGAAGGATTCGACGCCGAAAGTTAAGATTTGTTAAAGAAAGGGGACTGCCCGTGTGACGAGTCTGGCCGCGGTCTTGACTGAGACGTGGGATGGCATGGAGGAGGCCAACAGATGAGTATAGCCCGGCCGACCGTGATCTGGACCGGAACGCTTGCCCTCCTCATCTTTTTGATCGTGCTTTTGCACGACATTCTCTTGCCCTTTGTCGCGGGAATCGCCCTCGCTTACCTTCTCGAGCCCGTCGTCGAACGGCTTGAAAAAATCGGGTTAAACCGCGCCCTCGCGGCTGTCGGGATCGTCAGCCTTTTTATCGTGGGCATCGGCGCTCTCTTGGTTGTCATAACCCCGCTGCTGGCAACGGAGATCGCCGCGTTTATTGAAAAAGTGCCCGATTATATCGGGCGCCTGCAGGCTTTTGCCAACAGTCCAAGCCGCCCATGGCTGCGTAAACTTATCGGTGAAGGTCTCAATCAAGCACAGCACTCGGCCGGCGAAATCGCCTCGCTGGCAGCCGGCTGGATCCCTGATTTTTTGAGTTCTGTTTGGTCAAATACGCAAGCCGTTTTTTCGCTCTTGTCGCTGATGATCGTGACGCCAATTGTGACGATTTATTTGCTGATCGATTGGAAACAGCTCATAGTCACACTCGACAAGTTAATTCCGGCTCCGCATCGAGAGACCATGCGGATGCTTGCGAAGGAGGTCAACGAAACGATCGCCGGCTTTCTGCGCGGTCAAGGATCGATCTGTCTTATCCTCGCCCTTTACTACGCGCTGGCGCTATGGCTCGTTGGCCTCAATCATGGGATCTTGATTGGCCTTGCCGCTGGCCTTGTGAGTTTCATTCCTTACCTTGGATCCTTCAGCGGGCTTGCAGTATCGCTCTGCGTTGCGGTGCTTCAGTTTTGGCCCGACTGGAGGATGACGTTGGCTGTGCTTGCGATCTTTGTTACTGGGCAAGCGATCGCCGATTATGTTTTATCTCCTTATTTCATTGCCTCGCGGGTGCAGCTCAATCCAGTGTGGGTGATGTTCGCAATCGCCGCCTTCGGCTATCTCTTCGGCTTCGTCGGCCTGCTGATCGCGGTCCCGCTTGCCGCCTCGATCGGGGTCATCATCCGCTTTGCCGCGCACCATCATTATTTTGATCTGCCGCAACAGCCGGAGGCGCCTCCCGCACCTGCCCAAGTGCTCGCCCCTCCCCGAAAGAACTGGTTGGCGAAGATGTTGGGAAGATAGAACGCGCGCCTAAATAGTTGCTAACTTGCGGCGATGGTCGATGACGATAACGATACCAAGGATCGCAAGCAAGATGAAGAAAGGGACGAGGAAGTAGAGGCTTCTCTCTTCGAACCAGGAGATGGCCGGCACACCAAGGCCCAAGATGATGCCAATGGTAGAGATGCGCCAAGAGTAGATATGGATTCCCGCGGTAAAGGTTCCGAGTGCGCGAGAACGGTCAGCACCATGAGCGAACTTACAAAGTCACTCATCATTTTACCGACGTCTCCAACAAACACGAGATGCATCGCAAAGACGACCGCCACCCAGTGGAATAGCTGTGTCACGATGAGCAGCGCAACGGCTAAGCTATTTTCGCAATACCTCCAGCGGACGCCGATGCAGATCGCGCAAAATATCGGCGTCAGCAGCAGCCAATAGTTTGCCATCGCCGCCCGGGCAAAATTCGTATACGCGACCCCGATCAGAGCCAGGGCGAGCATCAAGAGGTAGTGCCAGTCGTGGATGAGAAGCCCTCGCCAACCTAGCCGAGGCTCAGCAAAGTTTTCGACACGGACATTATGGCGGGCCATGACAAGGGCTCCCACAGCAGCAGGGCTTTAATGTGAACGGTTTTGTGCGAATAAATCGTACAAATTAGAAAAAGTTTGACCCTAAGCTTTATCGTTTTTGCAGAAATATTGGCTAAATCACACGCATTCCTGCAGCGGGCGCGAATCGCTTCTTGAGGACGAGTCGACAAGAGATGCGCCGCCTCATCAATTCTGCGAAGCGCCGCGCTCGCCCGGGAACTTTTGCTGTGTCACGGGGTTGTTGACGTGAACTTGATAGTGATGACGTGTTGGTCGCAAATGGAAAACTTGGCCGAGCTGGCGCAAGATATCACCGTTCGTTTCGACCTCGGGCCGGAAGCCCACACCATCCTCCATGAACTATGCGCGCTCATCTCAGGCGGGCCGGGCGGCGTCAATGGTTTTCTGAAACGGGTGAGCGAGGCTGGCCTTGAGACAAAAGCCGCCTCTTGGCTTGGCAGTTCGTACCCCATGGCGCTTTCCGCTAACGAGCTCCGCCGGGTATTCGGTGAAACCGGACTTCGCCAGATGGCGAAGGACACGGGCCTCGGCGAAGCGTCCGTGACTATGGTCGCGGGTTATGCTATTCCAAAAGTTGTTGGACTTTTTGCCGCTGATATTGCGGTCTCACGCTCCACCCGGCACGAGTTACCACAGAAGCCGCGTCAACGGGCGGCCCGAAAGAAGGGGAGTGCAGCGATGATCTTCCGATTAGGTGTTCCGGCAGTTGCTGCTCTGCTGACGTTCGCCGTGCTTGGTTACGCGATTTCCTCCGGCGACCGAAGTGACGTGGGGGCCGCTCCGAACGTTGCTGAGACGGCCTTCATGCCGAGGCACGAGGCGCTTGCAAAAGAAACAAAAGAAAAAGGAGGCGTGTTGGTCGAAAGGATGGCGGAAAGCCAAGCCCCTTCCACCTTAGGCTCCGGCCCGCTCGCCGTTTCGGCCGGATGGGTCGAAAACTTGACGGCGATGCGAGCCATCGGCAAAGGGGAAATGGCTGAGCTTTCGCTCGCTCAGGAAGCGATGGCACACGGCCCGGTACACCACACGATCGGCACCACGATCGATCGCGCGTTACTAGTCCCACGATTCGTCGCCGCGACACTCGTGGGAAGCGGGCCGGCCCATCTGCAATTGGCCGCGGCTCCTCAGCCAGCTGAGCCGCGCCGGTTATCGTCGATCGAGCTGCCCTCTATTCCCTTCGAGGCCAATAGCGCGAGAATTAGTCCGCCAGAGTTCCGTCTTCTAAGGCGAGTGGCGCATCAGATTAAAGAGCTACCCCCCGGAACTACCGTGGAAATCGACGGCTTGGTTCACGGTACCGCGGCCTCGCGCTACGATGAAGAGCTGGCGCGGCGGCGCGCCGATGCTGTCCGCGAGGTCCTCATCCGCCAGGGCGTGAACCCAGCCATGCTCTATGCGAAAGGTGTCTTGGTGTCAGCAGCTTTGGCTAATAACGGCGGCGAGCTTGCGGAAGGGCGCAGCAGCAAGCCAAATGAAAACGACCGATTTGGCGGCCGGCGCGTCGATTTTCGGGTGATTTCCCCGGGCTCTTAAAAACGAGCGCAAGCGGGGATCGAGGCTTCGCGTCTTCAAGAACGATTTTGGGAAAGGCCTGCTGAAATGGCCGCCTCGAGCGCGGCCACTCTTTGGCTAAGTTTTTCGTTTTCCTCGCGCGCCATCGCCGTCATTTGCTTCACCGCTTCAAACTCCTCGCGCGAGACGACGTCCATCGTTGCAAGAAGCTTATCAAGCTGGCCGCGAACGGCCGTCTCGGCCTCGCGGCGCATGCCATGGGCGACCTCACCGGCGTCGGCGAGGAGACGGGCAAAATCGTCAAATACGCGGTTTGTGGCCATGGGCTGCCTCCATTGGTGAGTTTGATAGCACGCGGCTTTTTAAGTTTCGACAAATAGATATGCTCGACGCCGCCCTGTCGGCATTATCCGCGTTTGCCTTGCCTACGGAGTAGAGCCGGTCGAGCTGCCAAAGCGTGCAAGTTTACGCAGCCTGCGAACACTTGGCTGCGTGCGCGCCATCGCCTCCCTAGACCCCATCAACCGCGCCGCCCGTTCCCTCCAGGCAGAGGTATGGCCGGCTTCTTCTCGATTTGGCGGATCCTCATCTCCTGGGATGGCGCACCGAGCCCGCCAGAAAGACGCTGAAGCTCATAAATTAAACTTCCCTTCTTGCGATCCCGCGAGCCGCCTTGCCCCTGCACTCGCCTTATTGAAAATCATCACTTAAATGTCGCCTTGATCTGGATATAAGCGGGTGTCAGGATCACCGCGAAAAGCACGGGAAGAAAAAACAAGATCATTGGAACAGTTAGCTTTGGCGGTAAGGCAGCGGCTTTTTTTTCGGCGGCCATCATACGATTATCGCGGCTCTCTTTAGCAACGACGCGCAAGGCTGAGCCGAGAGGCGTGCCGTAACGCTCCGCCTGGATGAGGACAGTCACAATCTGTTTGATGGCTTCTATTCCGGTCCGAGAGCCAAGGTTCTCGTAAGCCGACCGCCTATCTGGCAGAAAAGAGAGCTCTGCGGTCGTCAACGTCAGCTCTTCCGCGAGCGGAATCGATTGAACGCCAATCTCCTGAGCGACCTTGCGGAAAGCGTGCTCGATCGATATACCGGACTCGACGCAGATCAACAATAAATCCATGGCGTCAGGAAAGGCTCGGGTAACTGAGTGTTGGCGCTTCGTAGTGACGTTTTTCAAATATAACTCGGGCAATTTGAGGCCAAGAAAAGCGGCTAAAATGACGATTGCAAATTTTAAGATCAAGCTCAGACCAAAGTCATTGATGGCAAAAATATAGAACGCCGTGAGCGTGAGTGTGCCGATGGGCGTAATTAGACGGAAGAAAAGAAAGCCCACCTCCGCCTGTGGCCCACGAAAGCCCGCCATCGCCATTTGCGCTTTCGCCTGTTCAGTGCCTAGCCATTTGGAGAGGCTGAAGCGCTCGACGATTTGTCTCATATAGGCTTTTGACTCTTGCCGAAGGCCGGCCTTGGCTTTTCCGGCCTGCAGCCTTTCTCGTTCGCGTAGTTTGATGCGCTCGCGCTCCGACGCGACCGCTTTCATGCGCTTTTGAAGTGCGTCTGTTTCGATCAAGGGCAAAGCAATGGTGACGACTGTAGCCATTGTGGCGACCGCGACCAGCAGGCTCAATAGAAATTGCTGATTCGTCAGATTTGAGTAGAGGAAATCAATCATTGGCTTTTATGCGCGGCAGGTGATATTCACGATTTAAATCAGAACCTCAGCAGGCTCATCTTCCATTTTGCGGCCAGCTGTTTTGGAAAGGCTAAGCTAAATTATTCCGGTTAATGACTCAGATATCGAAATTGATCATGTTTCTCATCACAAGGATACCGGTCCCCATCCAAAAAGCGCAGACACCCAAAACCAGTTTTCCAGTCAAGGTGGTCCACAAAAGCTCAATATAACTTGGGCTTGTTAAGTAAACCAGAACGGTGACTATCACGGGCATGGCGCCGATAATATAGGCGGAGGCTTTCGCTTCGCTCGACATCGCCTGGATTTTTACCTTCATAAATTTTCGGCTGCGCAGCACGCCGGAAAGATTGCCGAGTGCTTCGGCGAGATTGCCGCCGGCCTTTTGCTGGATATTAATAACGATCGCAAAAAAACTGGCTTCCGATACGGGAACGCGCTCAACAATGCGATCGACTGCTTCGCCAATCGAAAGGCCCATCGCCTGCGCCTCGACGATCTGGCGAAATTCACCCCGCACTGGCTCGGCGGCTTCCGTTGCGATGATCCGCAAACAATCGCCAAGCGGCAATCCGGCTTTAACGCCGCGAATGATAATATCGACCGCGTTTGGAAACTCATTAACGAATTTCTTCAGGCGGCGCTTACGCAAAAAATTCAGTATCCAAGCAGGAAAACCGGCGCCGCCGACAATTGCGCCTCCGACAATAACCAAGGGGTTCGCCGAAACAAAAGCGATAACGATGGCGAAAGCTGCAGCGCAGCCGATGGATATGAAAATAAACTGCTGCCTGCTCCAAGATAGGCCGGCTTGCGCAATCCGGTTTTGCAGGCTCTGCTTCTTCCGTTGCCCGCGCGCCTCAATATCCTTCAAGCTTTCGGCGATTTGCTTACGCCGGTTTGCAGCATCGGCCCCATTCTCCGCCGTGCGCTTCGCTAGCGGGGAACGCAAGGCTGCTTGGCGTTTTTCCGCCTTGATATCACCAGACAGGTAAGGGTAGATGAGAACTTGGAAGACGCCTCCGGCTGCGACCATCGCAAGGCCCACCATCATCAGCATATGCGCATCCACTTATAAACCCTTTTCAGCTTTCTAGGAGTGAAGGTCGGGAACCTCTGCCTCGTCGAGGGCCCTGGCCAAACGCGCTTCTTCGCCGTAATAGCGGGCTCGCTCCCAAAAGCGTGGGCGCCCGATGCCTGTCGAGCGGTGGCGCCCCTTCAAGCGACCCGCGGAGTCCTCGCCGGTGACTTCGTAGAGGATTAGGTCTTGCATGGTGATGACGTCTCCTTCGAAGCCCAAAACCTCGCTAATGTGCGTGATGCGCCGGGAGCCATCGCGGAGGCGGGCCGCTTGCACAATCACGTCGATGGAGGAGACGACCATCTCGCGAATCGTCCGTATCGGCAGCGCATAGCCGCCCATGGTAATCATGGATTCGAGGCGGCTGATTGCTTCGCGCGGCGAATTGGCATGCAGCGTGCCCATCGAGCCATCATGCCCTGTATTCATGGCTTGCAGTAGATCAAAGGCCTCTGGACCGCGGACCTCACCGACGATGATCCTCTCAGGCCGCATACGCAGACAGTTCTTGACGAGGTCGCGCATGGTAATGGCGCCAGTACCTTCGAGGTTCGGTGGCCTTGTTTCGAGGCGCACGACGTGTGGTTGCTGCAGCTGCAATTCCGCGGCGTCCTCACATGTAATCACTCGCTCGTCATGGTCGATGTAATTTGTTAAGCAGTTGAGGAGGGTGGTTTTGCCGGAACCTGTGCCACCAGATATCAAAACATTGCAACGGACGCGGCCAATGATCTTGAGGATTTCGCCGCCAGCCGGCGAGATCGCCCCAAAACGGATCAGCTGGTCGAGTGTGAGCTTGTCCTTTCGAAATTTGCGGATCGTGAGTGCTGGCCCATCAATGGCCAGCGGAGGCGCGATGACGTTGACGCGCGATCCGTCCGCCAATCGCGCGTCGCAAATTGGCGACGCTTCGTCGACTCTTCGGCCGACTTGGCTCACGATGCGCTGGCAAATATTCATTAGCTGGGTGTTATCACGAAAGCGGACGTTCGTGAGCTGAATCTTGCCGCCTACCTCGATGAATGTCCGGGTCGCGCCATTGACCATGATGTCGGCGATGTCATCGCGATTGAGCAGAGGCTCGAGGGGGCCGTAGCCAAGCACATCGTTGCAGATGTCGTCGATCATGTCGTCCTGCTCGTTGATCGACATGGCGACATTCTTAATTGCGACAATTTCGCGAACAATGTCGCGAATTTCCTCCCGCGCGCTCTCGCCATCAAGGCGCGATAGCTGAGAAAGATCAATCGCTTCGACGAGCGCACCGAAAACCAAGCTCTTCGTCGCGTAATAATCTTCCGAGCGCTGTGGCTCGGAGGGCACTTGTGTCGACGGCGCGGGCTTGGCGTTCGACTGCGGGCTCGGCACAGGAGCAGCTATCGTAGGTGGTACCGCCAGGCCTACGGCCGCGCCGCCGCCCGCATCACGCTTACCAAACATGGTTCCTCTAAAGTTGACCTGATTGCAGCGGCCCTCCGTACCTCAAGCCGCCTTGTCCTCTCTGACGGTTTGGAAGTGCAGGCTCGCTGCGGACGAGCGTTGAGTTGACCCTTTGTTACCGCGTCGCGCTGGGTTCGATGCGGGGCAAAGCCTTGCGGTTCGCCAACCCCAAGAGAGGCGCGAGCAAATTCCGCTTGGGCTTGCGAGCTTCATTTCTGTGGGTGATCTTGCAGGCGACATCGCGGATCACCCCAACGATTTTATGCCCGGGCTCCGTTTCAGCGATCGTTTGCCCATTATTGGCTGCGGTGCCGAAGAGCTTGGGTTCGAAGGGGATGATGGCGGCGGGCATCAGATCAACGGCTTTGGCGAATTCATTAACATTGATCTCAGGTTTTCTAGAAACGCCCACACCATTCACGATGAGTTTCGGGTGGCCATCATGCGCTCGCGCCGCCCGCAGGGTTTCGAGGATATTTTTTGTGTTGCGGAGATTAGCGAGATCCAGGGAAGCGACTATCGCGATTTCATCGGCATTGATAAGCGCGCGCCGAGCCCAGGCAGTCCAGATGTGTGGTATGTCCAACACGACGAAAGGGGTTGTCATCCGTAGAATATCGATAAGCGCGTCAAACGATGTTTCGGCAAAATCATACATTCGATCAAGAGTTGCCGGGGCCGCAAGAATGCTGAGTTTTTCCCCGCATTTGCACAGTAAACGATCAACGAGGTTTTGGTCGATCCGTTCGGGCGCGAAAATAGCCTCCGCGATGCCTTGCGCGGGGTCCTGATTGAAATCGAGCGCGGCAGTGCCAAAGCCGCAATCCATGTCGACGAGAACTGTTTGAATATCAAGATCGCGAGCGATAGAGGACGCGATGTTGTGAGCAATCGAGGAAGCGCCAACCCCGCCTTTTGCGCCCGTTACTGCGACGATTTTGCCAACCGGTGCGGCTCCCGCGCTGGCGTAAAGACCAGAAATCGCGGCAATGAAATTGAGGACATCAACGGGAGCGACGATATATTCACTGACGCCGCGCGACATGAGCTCACGGTAGAGAAGGATATCATTTTCGCGGCCAATGACGACGACCTTGGTCCCCGCATCGCAGAAATCCGCAAGAGCCTCGAGATGGGAAAGGAGATCGGCGCGGCCTGCCTTGACATCCAATACGAGAACGTTTGGTGTCGACGCATTTTTGTAAGCCTCGACGGCAGCGAGAGCTCCGCCCATTCGTACCGTGACATGTGCTCTTTCCATCCTTCGATCGGCCGCCGCTGCTTCGACGACCCGGGCTGATTCAGAGCAATCGCAAAAAGCTTCGAGTGTAACGCGCGGTACCGGTGGGATATGCATCAAGTCCGAGCTAATCAGGGTTTTCATTGACCTCCTCCAGAATCCGCTCCCACGGCGCTGATCGCCGAGCCTGTCACAGCCCATTTCGTACCCGGGTCGATGCCGAGACGAACCTTCTCGATTTTGCGCACACGAACCACCGTATCGGCGGGCATTTCAGCTTGCGGGGTCACCAAATCGCGTGGGTCAGCGACTTGCATGGCAAAGGCGTTTTGATAGGCGCAACCAAGATTCCAATAGGGCTTGTTGCTCCAGTCCTCGACGACATTGGTGCCCGCGGCAAGGTCGCGGGGCCACTCCCCGCAAGATCCCGCAACGCTGGCCTTCAAGCCGGAAAAGCTCAAACGAACGGGGGCGGTAAAGTCGGGCCCGGCGGAATAGGGAGAGACGACAACCGGTGCCCTGATGCCGGCGCGAGAAAGAGCGGCACGAATCGGTTCGGTCGAAGGCGGGCCGCTTGGCAATATAGGAGGCATTACGGTAATGGGACCGCGCCCGAAGGCACGATAGACGCCGGCATACTCACGGAGCTGGGCGGCACTATAGCCGTCGAATCGACCGGTCACTGGCTCGACAAGAATTTCTAATGTTCGCGTCTGTTCGCCGAGGACGATGGGGTGGCGGATCTGCGCATCGTCCTGCGGAATAGAAGAAACCACCATCCGGTCCGTACCGCCGCAGCCAGCCAAGACAAGGCACAAAGGCGCCAGCAGCCCTAAGATGGGACATCTGGGATTAAAAATGTACCGCATCATGCGGCGCGCGCCGGAGGACGTTGGCCCGGCGTGCGTGTTTTCTTTATTACGCTTCATGGTTCAGTCCTGAATGAAGCCAACCGGCCCCTTGTAATCCTTGATCGCCTGAGGATTGCCTGGCGAGGCGTAAAGCTGATTGACGCGGCCAAGCAGCCAGGCTTGCGGGTCGGTCGAATCGGCAAAACCATCGGTTGGCTTGGCCAGATCTCCGGGTTTCACAGCCTTCGCGATATAGGGCGTGACGATCACCAAGAGTTCGGTCTCTTGACGCTGATAGTCGCGCGAGCGAAATAAGGCCCCGAGAACGGGTAGATCGAGGAGGCCAGGCAGGCCGTTAATGACTTGTCTCGAAACGGTTTGAAGGAGGCCAGCGGAGGCAATCGAGCCGCCGGATGGGACTTCGACCGTCGTCTCATTTTTGCGGGTAAGCAACCCTGGAACGAATGTCCCGTAGATTGTCTGGCCATTTTGCGAATCGATATCCGTGACCTCAGTCGCGAGATGGAGCTCGATGCGCCCTTCCGATAGAACGATCGGAGTGAATCGCAAGGTGACCCCGTAATCTTGGAATGCGGCGCCTCCTGAGCAAGAGCCGTTTTGGCAAGTGGTCTGTGGAATCGGTATCTCGCCGCCCACTGTCAGCTTCGCACTCTCTCCCGAAACAGCCGAGACCGTCGGTTCGGCAAGAATACGCGTCACCCCATAGCGCTCGAAGGCTTGCAACGTCGCGGACAGAGTTCCACTCGGATTTGATGCACTCAGCGCGGTTGCAACGCCACTCGCGGATTGAGCAATCGGCCCTCCAATCGCAAAAGGGTTGTACTGGGTAAACGTACCCCAGCTCGCGCTTAGCGAGCTCTGGGTCAGCCCAAGCTGTTTGGCGATGTTGCGATCAATTTCAGCGAGGGTCACCTTCAGCATGACCTGATCGCGGCCGCGTATCGTGAGCGTGTTAACGACTCGGCCTACTTCTTTTTCCGCACCGGCTCCCCCACTAAAGATCCTTTGCACGAATCCGCCGGCGATATCGCCGGCGCGCTGTGCCTCCTCTGCGGAATCGACGGTACCAGTGAGGATAATGGTGTCGTTAATGATGCGCACAAAAATCGCCGCGTTGGGCATGGCGGCTTTCAGGATTTGTTGAAGCCCGCCGACATCACGGCCGACGTTAACCTCAAAGGCCGCGAACTGGCCGCCCCGTTCATCCAAGGCATAAATACTCGTCTGGCCGGTATCCATGCCAATGATAAAGAGCCGTCGTGGCGAACGCACCACCGCATTCGCAACTTTGGGATTAGCCACGAATATTTGCGCTGCGTCCTCCGGCAGATCGATGATCTTGGATATTCCGACACCGAGCGAAATGCGTTGGCTTGGAAGACTTGCGCCGACGTAGTCGCGGTTCGACTCCTGCGCCTGAGTTTCGCAGGAGATCGCCACCGCGGATAGGCCGGCGAAGAAAGTCGCGGCCAAAATCTTAATCCGACGTTTCAATTTCTCGTTTCCATGACACGTTGTTTCGCCGCCACTTGCTATGATCTACCGGTATTGCGCTTGAGTTCCGCTCGCCCACGCCGGTGCTCGTACCGCTCCCCTGTCACGCTGTCCTTGCTCTCGCCTGCGCCAGTCTCATTCAAACCCCGCAGGATTAGCGAAAGCTGGCCCGTGCGCTGAGCAACGATAATCGCCTCGGCTTGCGTTGGCGTGAGCTCCAGCGTTGCCACATTAACTCCAGTGATAACGTGCTCTCCCTTTTTCTCTTGATTCAGTTGACCCATCGCCAGAACGCGGACGTTCGACAAAATGATTTGGCTGAAAAAGGAATTGCCTCCGTTACGACTGTCCAGAAACGTGTGCACGACATCGACTCTGTTATCGGGGAGAATAAACCCGCCCGCCGTGCTCGAACCTTGCGTGTCGATGTTAATCGCCACGGCGCGCATGCCAGGCCGCAAGATGGTGGCAAGGAAATCGGAGCTCTTGCTCAAATGGTCGCGCCGCAATGGTTCACCCGCCGCGAAATTGACGCGGACCGTATAATCTTGGAGTTCCTGAGGCGCATTGGGGGAAAGGCTGCGCCGGATGAGGCCATCCGGGATGTGATCCTTTGGCCAGCTATCCCAACGCAAATCCGCCGGGGTTAAAACGGAACCAAAGCCGAGTTCCTTGGCGGCGACCAGCACGTCGTCGGTCGCGACTTCGACGGGCGGTGGCGGCGCCACCGGCTTTTCAGGGGGCTTTGGGGCGCTGGCGAGGAAAGCAGCGCCAAGGCCGGCAAAAAGGGCCACGCCGAGCACCGCGATACGAGCTGGTTTCATGGAAAGCTTGCCTCTGCTGATGGCGCCCGACGGACGCGACTCGTTTTTGGACCCCATCGCGGCGAATCGCTCGGAACCCTCGCGTCATTTCAGCATCGGAAAACAAATCTTTGTTTTGAAAAACGGTTTAAATTTATGCGGTTGCTTCGACGGCCAATTTACTTAATGACGAAGCTGATTATATGTATGGGCGACTGCAAAGGCCCACGAGCCGAGCGGATATTGCGCCGCCCCTTGCCAAATTAATTGCCTCTATTGCGAGAAAACGGCGAATTTACAAAAACCATTAAATTCTGGTTTTCGAATTCCACGCCGCAGGGCTGCACGCGCGATGACCTCGAAAACCGAGCTTTTAGCATCGCCCGCCGCGCCACCACCGGGTTGCGCCAAAAGATGCGGCAAATGGTCTCGATTGGGCGGCACTTATAAAAGGAGAGAATTATGGCTGGAAGCGTCAATAAAGTCATTCTTGTGGGCAATCTTGGCCGCGATCCCGAAGTGCGGCGCACAGGCGCGGGGGATCCCATCGTCAGCTTTTCTGTAGCAACCTCCGACACTTGGCGCGATAAGGCCACGGGCGAGCGCAAGGAGCGTACGGAATGGCATAACATTGTGATTTTCAACGAAAACCTCGGTAAGATTGCCGAGCAGTACTGCCGGAAGGGGACAAAAGTCTATATCGAAGGTCAGTTGCAGACACGCGAATATACAGATCGCGATGGGAATCAGCGCAAGGCGACGGAAGTCGTGCTGCAGCGCTTTCGCGGCGAGCTCGCGCTTTTGGATAGCCGCGGCCGTAGTGACGATGCGGGTTATGAAGGAGCAAGTTCCTCCTTTGGTCGTCCTTCCCCGGAGCCGGCGCAAGATCGCTCCAGGAGCGCGAGCCGGACCGCCGACATCATTGACGACGATATTCCGTTCTGATGGTTGCCCGTGCCGAGGAATGACCCCCAAGCCCGCGCCATGCTGTTGTTGCTGGCAAGGGCGGCCAGATTTCGCCCTCGTTAACTTTTAGGATTTTGCTTCTTGGCCGATAGCGACAACGCCCCTCCGCCTGGCATTAAACCCGTTTCGATCTCCGATGAGATGCGGCAGAGTTATCTCGCTTATGCGATGAGCGTGATCGTCAGCCGCGCGCTGCCAGACGTGCGTGATGGCCTCAAACCCGTGCACCGGCGTATTCTCTTTTCGATGCACGAGAACAATTATACTCCGGATCGGCCCTATAATAAATCGGCGCGCGTTACCGGCGATACGATGGGCAAATACCATCCGCATGGCAACCAGGCGATCTACGATGCCCTGGTGCGGATGGAGCAGTCTTTTTCCATGAGGCTGCCGCTAATTGACGGACAAGGAAATTTTGGTTCGGTAGACGGGGATCCGCCCGCCGCCGAACGTTATACCGAGGTTCGCCTCGCCGCCGCGGCCACGCCGCTCCTCGATGATCTCGAGAATGCCACGGTTGATTTTCAGCCGAACTACGATGGCCGCGAGCGCGAGCCTGTCGTATTGCCGGCGAAGTACCCGAATCTGCTCGTTAATGGCGCCGGCGGCATCGCCGTCGGCATGGCAACGAATATCCCGCCGCACAATCTTGGGGAAGTGATCGACGCGGCGATCGCCTTGATCGAGCAGCCGGATTTGACGCTTGAAGACCTCATGGCGATCATCCCCGGTCCGGATTTTCCAACGGGCGGACATATCCTCGGGCGCGCCGGGATTCGCGCCGCCTACGCGACCGGGCGCGGCTCGATAGTGACGCGGGCCAAAGTCGAGATCGAGGAGCTGCGCAAGGAGCGCGAAGCCCTCATCGTCAGCGAGATTCCATATCAAATCAATAAGGCGGCCTTGATCGAACGGATCGCCGAGCTCGTACGCGAGAAGCGCGTCGAGGGCATCTCCGATCTCCGCGATGAGTCCGACCGTGACGGCATGCGGATTGTCATCGAACTCAAGCGCGACGCCGTCGCGGATGTCGTTTTAAACCAGCTCTGGCGTTTTACTTCTTTGCAGTCGAGCTTCGCCTGCAACATGATCGCACTCAATGGCGGCCGTCCGGAGACCTTGAATATCAAGGATATTCTCACGGCCTTCATCGACTTCCGCGAGGAGGTGGTCACACGACGCACCAAGCATCTGCTTTCCAAGGCGCGCGATGCCGCGCATATCCAAGTTGGCCTCGCGATCGCCCTCGCCAACATCGACGAGTTTATTCACCTCATCCGCACTTCGCCCGACCCGGCAACCGCCCGCGCGCAATTGATGGAGCGCAGCTGGCCGGCGCGGGACATGGCGCCTCTCATCTCTCTTATCGCCGATCCTCGCCATGCGCTGGCTGAGGACGGAACCTGCCGCCTCTCTGAAACGCAAGCCCGCGCCATTCTCGAACTGCGGCTACAGCGGCTGACGGCGCTCGGCCGGGAAGAAATTTCCGATGCGCTTAATAAGCTCAGCGCCGAGATTACCGATTATCTCGATATTCTGCGCTCGCGTAGCCGCCTATTCGCGATTATTAAAGACGAGATGTTGGCGGTGAAATCCGCCCATGCAACGCCCCGCCGGACCCTCATCCTCGATGACGCGCCAGGTGTCGAAGACGAGGATCTGATCCAGCGGGAAGACATGGTCGTGACCGTCTCCCACCTCGGCTATGTCAAGCGTGTTCCGCTTGGTACCTATCGCGCCCAGCGGCGTGGCGGGAAGGGCCGCGCCGGCATGCAGACGCGGGAGGAAGATTTCGTCTCACGGCTCTTTGTCGCATCGACGCATACGCCCGTTCTGTTTTTCTCCTCCCTTGGTCAAGTTTACAAAGAGAAGGTCTGGCGGTTGCCGCTTCTGGCGCCGCAGACGCGCGGCAAGGCGCTTATTAACCTGTTGCCTCTGTCCGAGGGCGAACGGATCACCACCATCATGCCCTTGCCGGAAAATGAAGCGGCGTGGGAAACGCTCGATGTCATGTTCGCGACGACGAGCGGCACGGTGCGGCGGAATAAGTTGTCCGATTTCGCGCAGGTCAATCGGGCCGGTAAGCTCGCGATGCGCCTCTCGGAAGGCGAGGCCATCGTCGACGTTCAGATTTGTAGCGAAGCCGATGACGTCCTTCTCACAACCGCCAAGGGGCAATGCATCCGCTTTCCAGCCACCGACGTCCGCGTTTTCAAGGGCCGGGACTCGATGGGCGTGCGTGGTATCGCCCTGGGCCGGGATGACCTCGTGATCTCTCTTGCGATTTTGCGGCATATCGAGGCAAGCAGCGGCGAGCGCCTGGCTTACCTGAAAATGCGCCGGGCAGTTGCCGGCGATGTCACCGATACACAAGGAGAGGCCGGCCGGCACGAGGCGCTGGCGGAAGAGGCCGGTGAAGAAGGGGCGGGCGCCGCGGATTTGAGCCAAGCGAGGTACGCCGAAATGTCCGCCGCGGAGCAAATCATTCTGACCGTATCCGCCAATGGATTTGGCAAGCGGACGTCCTCTTACGAATACCGGATCACGGGGCGCGGTGGCAAAGGCATTGTGGCGATGGCGGTAAACCCGCGAAATGGCAAGCTCGTCGCCTCGATGCCAGTTGAGGAAACGGATGAGATCATGCTCGTGACGAATGGCGGCCAGCTGATCCGCTGCCCGGTGGATGGCATCCGAGTGGCCGGACGGGGAACACAGGGCGTGATTGTTTTTGACACCGCCGCGGGCGAGCAAGTTGTCGCCGTTGAACGCATAAGCGAGGACGATACCGCCCATGCCGGGGTAAACGGCGATGACGATCACGCTTGAACCCGGTCGTTCAGCCAATTAAACTTGGCGGGAATATTCGTCGTCTCCGGATTAAGGGCAGCTCAGCGGCATCCTCCGGGGCCGGTCTCTCTGGGCAGGAGCGGGCAGTGGAACCCTTTTCTCGTGATGGAGGCGCCACAAAGGCGGCGCGTCTCGGCGCAGCCAAGCGGCCCCGGATCATTCGGCGCGAGATCGCGGAGCGCCTCGGCGCCACGCAAAACCAGATCCGCGATCCGCTTTTGACGATTCTCACGATTTTCCTCGCGGTGATTTTGTTTGTCGTCGTGCCACTTCATGCATCGGGACTCGTACCGGCGCAGGGTTATGGGTTTTTGCTTGTGCTGCTGCTTGCGAGCTGTGTTCTTGTGCAATCACGGACGCTGATGGTGGGCATCGTTCTTTTCATGGCTTTGGGCCTTACCGCCGCAGCTGCGGTATTTCGCTTCAAAGTGGCCTTGAAGCTCGATCATTTTCTCGTCGCTGGCGCAGGCTTAATAATCGGCTTGTTGCTCATCGCCGTTGTCGCACGCGCCGTGTTCGCCCGCGGGCCGGTCAACTACCACCGCGTCAACGGCGCCATCCTTTTGTATCTGACAATCGGTCTAACCTTTGTTTCCCTCTTTACATTCGTTGACCTCTTGGCGCCGCAAGCGTTTTTGGGCCTGCCCGCCAGTGATGACCAGCCGCTTGCGAGCGGATTAATCTATTTTAGTTTTGTCACGCTCACCTCGACCGGGTACGGCGATATCGTGCCAGTACACCCCATTGCGCGCAGCCTTTGCAACATCGAGGCGATCGTCGGCCAGCTCTTTCCCGCGACACTGTTGGCGCGGCTCGTGACTCTCGAGCTTGAGGAACGGCGCGCGAGGTAGATTAGGGCGAGCCGCGCGGCATGAGCGCGATACCGGACTAGCACTCAAATCGGCCGCCCCAGTACTTCTTGTTCCAGCGCCAGCGGCGCTTCGTGCCGAGGCACGACGTCCTTGCCGCCCGGCCATTTTTGAGGTGACCGGACGAAAATGTTTCCCGTGAAACTTTTGGGAACTATATACTTGACTCCCTCGATTTTCTGAGGTAATTTTGGCTTTAGAATGCGAGGGGTTAGTGATGAGCAAGTCAACCATTTCGACTTTCCAACTGTTTGAGATGTTCCCGGATCAAGAGACCGCGCGGGTCTATTTGGAAAGCCGTCTTTGGCCGCAGGGGCCTCGTTGTCCAGTATGCAGCTTGAGCGAACGCATCACGATACGCAAGGATGGCTATTATCGTTGCAACCAATGCAAAGAGGATTTCACCGTCCGCACCGGAACAATTTTCGAGCGCAGCCACGTTCCTTTGCATAAATGGATTTATGCGATGTATTTGCTCGTGACGGCCCGCAAAGGCATTTCGTCCATGCAGCTTGCTAAGGAAATCGGGATCACACAAAAGAGCGCCTGGTTTGTCTTGCACCGTCTTCGCGAGGCGTGCGGGAAAGATCTTGAGAAATTGCAAGGCATCATCGAAATTGATGAAACTTATATTGGAGGTCTTGAAGAAAATAAACATGCTTCCAAAAGGCGCAATGCTGGCCGTGGCGTGATTGGCAAAACGGCTGTCTTGGGGATGCGTGAGCGCGGGGGCCGCACTGTAGCCAAGCCTGTTGCTCGCACTGATAAGGCAACAATCCAAACCGCCATTATTCGGCAAGTCGAAGCAGGATCTATAATTAACACTGACGAAGCTGGCGCATATGAAGGGCTTGCTTTTCGGTTTAACCATGAAACCGTAAATCACAAAGCAGGCGAATTTGTCCGGGATGATGTTACCACGAACAGCGTTGAGAGCGTCTTTGCTGTTCTTAAGCGCGGATTGCATGGCGTGTATCACCATGCCAGCCCAAAGCATCTTGGCCGCTATGTTGATGAGTTCACGTTCCGGCTTAATGAGGGGAATGTCAAGCATCATACGTTGACTAGGCTCGATAGCTTCATAGATGGTACCGTTGGTAAAAGGCTCACTTACAAAGGTCTGATTCAATGACGGCACCTGATAAGGCTCCTAAGATATTAGATGCAATTGTAGATAAGGTGCTTGCCTATAAAACGAAGCCAAAGTCGAAGCCTGCAAAAAAGCGCAAAAAGAAAGCCGCGAAGATCGCCAAGGACAGCCCTACGACACATGCTTCTCGATAGTCATTGGCGCCCTCGCATAATGCGGCGTATGAGACGGTAACCCACCCAAATTACAGCTAGCGAATAACTAAATAGATTTAGATAATGGAATTGTGAGATGGAATCTTCAGCTTTGGAAAGCGCCGAATCATGGCTGGCTGTAATTTGGTGGGCAAAGCTTGTCGCGGCAGGACTCGTAGCAATTGGCGTGGTGATGGAGTTCGGAGGCGACTGGATCGCCTCACCATTTGAGAAGACAGTATCAGAAGCGCGAAAGCTTGAAATTGCAAAACTTGAAGCGCGCGCGTTGGATGCAGAGACGGAAATCGCGAAAGCTAATGAAATAGCTGCTAAGGCCAATGAGCGCGCTGCCGAATTAAAACTCGCCTTAGAACGAGAGGTCGCCGCTAGACAGCCTCGACGAATAAACCAGCAACAGCGCGATAGTTTATTTAATTCGCTCAGCAAAATATCGGAAAAAGGAGCAATAGTTGTATCTTCGAAATTATTTGATGAAGAAGCAGAAAGGTTTGGAAAACAGATTCTACAGGTGCTAAGTGATTCTGGTTTCGTAGCGAAGGAAGTCAGGGGCTCATTTAGTTTTGGCACCACCGGCCAAGTAATGTTGGTCCGCGATTTTAAAAAATGGCAAAGCGGTCCGTCTTGGGTTGGGGAAGTACAAGCCGCCTTACGAGCGTCTCTCGGCCTTGAGTTCCCTGGATACCAAATGGACTCTTCCTTTAGCCAGGATTTTGGAGATATCGCAATTGTGATAGCCGCCAAACCATAGGCGATGAGGGAGTCAAATATATAAGTCCCAAACTTTTTTGTCCGGTCGCGAGAAAAAATCTTACAAAGCAATATAGAATTGTGGCTCAGAACACTGAAATTGCGCCGGAGGCTTGGCCAGATCGCTCCGTACAGCCATCAAGCAGCTATCTCAGCAGTCGAAGCTGATCCTAGTGGAGTGGAGCTGACATTGACGTTGACGCCGCAGGCAAGACCGCCAGCGACTGTCATCGTCACGGTCTCAACGCGCTGATACCAGCCGTTCGACGGATCCATCACGCTACCAGCAACAGGCTGGTCGTACCATCGGGTCGCTGGGGTCGTGAAGGTCGTGGGCGGCAATTTTCCGATCTGAGCAATCAGAGTGCAAGTATAGCTCGAATTCGCCGGCACCGTCGGCTCCTCCGTGATACTGAGCTCCACGGTCTGAGTCATGGAGTTCGAGACTTCCTTCGATTGCTCGTAGCTAAAACTTAGTTCAATGGAGAGGCTGCCACCAGCTCCGGCCAGATCCGTTCCCACGCGATAGTCAACCGTCGACGTTACCTTGAAGCCGGTAGTGGCTGTATCTGTGATAGTGACGGTTACGGTTTGCGCATGGGCGTTCGTCAGCCCGATCGTCACTGGCAGGTCCAAAGACGATGCATTGGTCCCATTCACCTGCGACGTCAGATTAAATGAATCTTCCTGGGAGACATTGATAGGAACCCTGAGCGGCGTAATAACTTCTTGCTTAGGAACGAGACCATCCCATCGGAAAGACGACATGCAGTCGTTAAAACTTATATTGAAGAAATTCTTCAGCTGCTTATCGCCGCCCCAGCCCATGATGTTATTGAAGCTTGAGCCGGAACCATCGATATTGTCGAAGAGCATTGCCGCTACCACGTCGTCGAGTGATGTCCAGCGGGCCGAACTGACCCTGTCGTCGATGTACCAGCCTTCAATGGAGTTCACAGTGCCGAACGGCCAATCATC
This sequence comes from Methylocella sp., assembly GCA_035622375.1. Lineage (GTDB taxonomy): Bacteria > Pseudomonadota > Alphaproteobacteria > Rhizobiales > Beijerinckiaceae > Methylocapsa. The sequence goes on from DASPVM010000013.1 coordinate 32,423, forward strand.
GAGGAACAGAATTGTGCGGTTGCCGCCGAAGTCGACGTCCTCAAAGAGTTCAATGGCACCGATGTTGAACGGAATACGGCGCCAGAAGAAGGAGGAGATACAATCATTCATGTTGCATCTCATTAGGTCGACTCCAACGGTCGTGCCGGTACCGACGAGATCGACCACGCGGCCGCAGTTGCGCAGGTTCCAAACGGGATATCCCTCTAATTCGGCAACGTTGTCCGTCAATGTCATCACTGTACCGACAGGTAGATTGAAAGCGATCCAGGTCGCTTGATCCTGCATGTTGGTGCCCGTGATGGACTGTCTTTGATTTTCTCTAAAGTTGTTGGTATCCAGCGTGTAGCTTTGGCTATCCCAATTGTCGTCGTGATAGAGCACGACAGTCCCGCTTTGAAGAGCGGGCGGGGCTTTGGAAGGTGCGGGAAGTGCGCCGATTTGATTAATTGCTGGCATCGCAGATCTACTTTCAATGTTGATCATTAAAAATTGATGATAGCCGCTCACGAGTGGATCGGTTTCGGCTTCGACATGGCGGAGATCGGATCAATCGGAGGATTGAGCAACCTCCTCAAAACCATTTATTAGTTATAAAATCCTACATTCATCAGTTAATACTTTATTAACCATATTGTCAAGCCTGGCGCACCACCAGAGCTCTCAAATCGTAGGCCAAGCAGGCGACCGAGCGGGCGACTGAGGCTGACGAAGACCTACGTCGGTGTTGAAGAAGGTGGAAGATTTGGATCGGCGACCGCCGCGCCGGCACCAGTCGCCGCCCAGATGAAGAGCGTCGCCGTTTCGCCCCCGATGGCGCACCTGTCGCCAAGGGACCCTGACACTCGAGCGGGTAGGCCGGCACGAATTGCGGACTCTGCGCGACGGCACCGCGGATGCCGGTGGCGACTAGCAGGCCGTCCCGATAAACAGCTGCAGTCTCATTCGATACTCTCTCATTAGCCAAACGTCTTCCTGAGGGTGGCGACGGAAATATGCGGCCAACCAAGGTTGACATAGGTCTGCGGCGTTTGCTGAAGAAGGTGGAAAATCGGGAAATTTAAAACGACGAACTGCGCATATTGCAGCTGCATGAAGGAATGGCTGCGGTGCTTATGCGTGATTTTTTCGATCCAGAAGGTGGCATAGACAAGGGCCGTCTGCGCATTTTCTTCAGGCTCGGGTTTGCTATTGACGTTTTCCGTCTCGCCTATGAGGAACTGAATGTTTTCAACACCGCCCCCAAACTGCGGAACATTGACCTTCACCGTCGGTCCATTGGCGCCGCTGTTTGGGGTCGTGAGGAATTCGATCGGAGTCTGGGTGGCGATGTTAAGAGCCGTGCCTTCAAAAAGGTAGCCATCCTCGGCAAGCTCTTCGATGTTCTTACGCAAAAGCAAGACCGGATCGTTGACGACGTCTTGCATCGGAACGCCATCGATGGACGCCGGCAGCGGCGGCTCGAGCGGGTTCGTGTTGAAGGGCGTGCGCGTGTTTAGAGTAAAGGGCGGATTTAAAGGCCCAAGCGGAATCGGACCGATCGGAATGCCGACATCATAGGGAGGAAAGGGTGTCGCGGGGATGGTCGGAGCGGTGAGTTTCTCCGAGGATCCGGCGGCGTTGATAATGATGCCTGGCGCGGTTGGAGGCGCGGCAAAGGGCGTGCTGTTGAACGATGGGAAGACGGAAAAACTATATTCCCCGGCAGGCGTCCTGAGGACGGGGGGGCCAGAGAATTTTTTCGCTATTCCTTGCGCAAGAAGCGAGTTTCCGTGGGGGATCGTGCCCATCCGGCAGACAATATCCTCGCCCGTTGGCACGCTTTCGGGTGGAAATTTTGTATTGGGCTGCCTTACCCATATACCGGGCTCGATGTGGAGCGCGCCGTCGTTGGCTGCGTCGCTGATTTTTTGGAGATAGGTCAGCCCGAATAAACTGATGTCATCTTGGCCAAATCCACGATTGGGAACAGGGGCACCGATCGGAGTAAATTCGAGCGTTTCCTGGGTACTATTGAGCTGAAGATAAAGATCCGTTCCATCGTGAAAGTCAGGACGCGCGACGAGATTAAAGCCCTTGCCCCGCCAGGCGCCAGCAAGATCCGCCAGCAGCCCGAGATCGGTGGAGATGTCTGGCGATGCAAAACGGCCAGACGGGATCGCTGTCTTGGCGCGCTCCGCGAGGAGTTGATCGTCTCGCGTCATAATCCGCTCCTTTCGAAACAATCTGGTCGAGATAATTGGTCGAGTGGGCTTTAGCGCGACCAACCTGGTCGAAAAGCGCCAACTCAATGGGACAGTCACGAAGTGTGAAGGAGGTTTGCGTTTGCCGCATCCAACGAACGTAGGAGGAGCAACGTTATTTGTTGCGATTGCTCCGCGCGCTCTTGCCGGCGTAACCGAGGCAGGAGCGCCAGCTATTTTGTGTAAGCGGCTCCGGTGAGGAGCGGAACAGATGATCCGTGTGGACATAGTAGAGGGCCGGCGCTGTCTGCACGTTGTCGATGACGGCCACCGGCACATCGTCGAGCCGATGGCCTTTTTCGATCATGGACAATGCTGACGTTGATCGTCCTGCCCGCCCTCAATGTGGCTTGGTTCCGCGTCAAGGAGCCGGCGGGGGAGCGCGCGGCGGCCAGAGCGATTGTCGTTGCGCTCTCTCGAGGGTTGTGCGTTTGCCGTCTTTCAACGTCCAGTTCTCGGGCTTATTCGGACAAAGATGTTTCACGTGAAACATTTTTGTCCGGTTTTGCCCGTCAACCGGACGAATTTTTCAAAATGAGCCGAACACCGTTCCCAATCCGATGACCGCGGCGAGCGCCAAGAGACCGCCGACAATCGACACCATGACGATATCGAAATAGCTCTCGCGATGGGTCGAGCCGCACACGGCAAGCAAAGTGACCACGGCGCCATTATGCGGCAGGCTGTCAAGCGTGCCCGCGCCAATGACGGCAACGCGATGTAACAATCCAGGATCAATCCCCTGCTCGGTGGCGATGCGCAAATAGGTGCTGCCGAGCGCGTCAAGCGCGATCGTCAGCCCGCCCGATGCCGAGCCCGTCAGGGAGGCAAGAACGTTTGTCGCGACAGCGAGGGAGACCAGCGGCCCTCCTTCGATCGACAGCACCCAATCGCGTACCGTCGCAAAGGCGGGGAGGGCCGCAACGACCGAGCCAAAGCCGACAAGACTCGACACACTCAGCACAGGCAAAGCGGCCGCGTTGGCGCCGGCATCCATGCTTTCGCGCAGGGTGGGCAAACGTCGAAAGCTGGACGCGATGAGGACGACGATGGCGGCGGTGAGGGCAGTCGCAACAGACCACACGCCCGCCACAGCGGTTAGAGATGTCGAGCCCCATGCTTCCTCGGAAAGAAAAGAGTAGGATCTCTCAAGGGCCGGCAACAGAACAAGCGACATGCCGAGGTTGACCAAGATGACCACAGCAAGCGGCAGCACGGCCAGGGCAGGGGAGGGAAGCGTCGCGCTTTGGAGGCCATGGGTGATTTCCGCCGGGTCGAAACTGCTGGCCGTGGTGGCGCGCTCGCGGACGATCAGATCCGGCGCCGCATCATGGACGGAGGCGGCGGCACCATAGCCTTCTCCCTTGCCGCGAGCTTTGGTTTCGGCGCGGCCGAGCCACCAAAGTCCAAACCCCAGCATAATGGCTGAGGCGATGATGCCAAGGCCAGGCGCCGCGAAGGGTGTGGTGCCGAAGAATGGCATCGGAATCGCATTCTGGATAGCTGGCGTTCCCGGGAAAGCCGACATAGTGAAGGTCGATGTGCCAAGCGCGATCGCCGCCGGCATCAGCCGCTTCGGAATCCCAGCCGAGCGAAACAGCGCTTGCGCCATGGGCGCGAGAACGAAGAGAGCGACAAAAAGGCTGACGCCGCCATAAGTGACAAGGGCACCCGCGAGCACAACCGCCAGCACCGCCCGTTGCGGCCCGAGCCGCTCAGTCATGAAGTTGGCGATAGCCGCAACTGAGCCGCTGTCCTCCATAAGCTTACCGAACAGCGCACCGAGCAGAAAGATTGGGAAGAATTGCGCAATGAAGCGTGCGGCGCTTCCCATAAACGTTTGTGTCCAGTGGGCGAGGAGCGGCTCTCCGGCCAAACCGGCCGCGAGGATAGCGGAAGCTGGAGCAAGCAAAAGCACGCTCCAGCCGCGATAGGCGAGCCAGATTAAAAGGCCAAGAGCGACGATAATGCCGATTAACCCCATGCGTCAGATACCCTCCAAGAATGCGTCGAGGTCGAGGGTCGAACGGCGGCCGAGATCTTGGGCGTGAGTACGAAGGAAAGTTTGCGCTGCTTTTCTCCCTTCGTCTCGCAGGAAGGACAGAAATGGCCATTCGGCATTAAGTTTGGACGAGGCTCCGAGTCTCGTCATGACCTCGTTGCTGACGATATGTATGCGCATACCTGCCCATTGCGCTCCCTCAGTGTTGCCTGGATCAGCGACCTGTCGAAGCAACGCCATCATGCGCAGCTCCTTCAAGGTGACGGAATTGAAAGATACTTCGTTTAAGCGGTCCAAAATTTCGGCGGCGCTACGCGGCGCCCCTTCGCGCTCGATCGGGTTGATCGGAATAAGAACGGTATCTTGCGACTTGCACTCCCGAATTAGAGGCGTGATCGTCGGATTGCCGGAAAAGCCACCATCCCAATAAGGCTCTCCGTCGATTTCCACGGCTCGAAACATTGTCGGTAAACAAGCCGAGGCGAGCAGAACGTCGGGCGTAATCGCGTCATTCTTAAACACTCTGCCCCGACCTGTCCGCACATTTGTGGCTGTAATGAAGAGCTTGATTGGTGCTTGTTTTAGCCGCTCGAAGTCGACGAGATCGGCGAGAATAGTGCGCAAGGGATGGGCGTCCATCGGATTCCAGGTGTATGGCGAGAAGATCCGGGACATAAGTTCGGCGGATGCATAGAAGGGCGAAAAGTCCATCGTCCAACGGCCGAGAAGTACATCGAGGGGGCCTCGTTGGAAAGGACTGAAACGGCCCGCGTCCGCGACGCGCCGCCAGAAACGATCAAGAGCGATGCGGGCGCCCGCCGCCCCACCACTGGTGTAGCCATCGACCAATACCGCAGCATTCATCGCTCCCGCCGAAGTACCGGAAATGCCATCTATGCCGAGCCATGGCTCCTCCAGCAGCCGATCGAGAACCCCCCAAGTGAAAGCCCCATGAGCGCCGCCACCCTGCAGGCCAAGGTCGACAAGGACAGGATCACGCGATAAGGATGAATTGGCCGCTTCCATGGGCATTTCACCTCGCGGACGTCAGCACCTCCACGACGATACAAACGTGTCAGCCTCGTCGGCAGAAACGTCACTACGCTTTCTGATGAATGCCTAGTTCGTCACGGCACCAATTCTACCTCTTGAACCCAGACATAAGCGCCGGCAACGGCATGTGTATTCACGAGCGAAGCGGCTCAGTGCGAACCCTGCGACGGTGGTGGTGGCGTGGCCGCCGCCGGAACGGCCGCCGTCCCCTGCGCCTCACGGTGGCGTGTTGTGGCGCTTTCGGAGCGGCCGGTGTTTCTTGGGCCTCGGCCTCTGGAGTCTTCATAACAAAGGCCATGGGCACAGCGGCGGCCATAAGACTTTTGACGAAGGAGCTAAGAATAAAGCGTCTGGAAAGCATTTTGCTTTTCCTTTCACATGAGGCCGAACATAAGGCTTTACATCGTGACGGCCATTCCTCCCACTTGCGAAACATGCGATCATGTCTTGCCAGTCAGGGCCAGGCAGCGTGCGGAATATAGCAAGGCCACAGCGCCCGGCAAGGAGCCAAACTTACAATTTCCGGCGCGCTTCTTTGAAGCATGCAGTCATCGGTCTTGTGATCCGTTCCCCGTACGTTCCAGTTGCCGGCCGCCCGCAGGCGAATCCTGCTTTCACACATCGTGTGGTATACAAGAAACAAGCGTTGAATCGATCCCCAACATCTTCGCCTCTTACGACGATACAAACGTGTCAGCCTCGTCGGCAGAAACGTCACTACGTTTTCTGATGAATGCCCTAGTTCGTCACGGTACCGATTCTACCTCCTTGAGACAATGCCCTCTACCTTATCGCAAGCCCGCTCTGGACTTCAGCATCGCCGACGCTAAATTTAAAATGTTACATCCTTATGTGACGATCAGGATCAATCGGAGGAGAGTCATGAACGACATTTATCGCCGGGAGATGTTTAAAATCCTGCTGGGTGGCGCTGTCGTCGCCGCTTGCGGAATGGCCTTAACAACAGGTGCAGCTCAGTCCGCTCCGTTCCCTTCGATCAGTCCTCCGGCGCCCGAAGAAAATTTAATTGAGAACGCGGTGGTGGTCGTACGCCGTCGCCGGCGTCGTGTGTGCTTTTGGCGGCGGGGTCGCCGGGTTTGCACCTGGCGCTGGGTCTAACTCGCGCTAAGTCCTCGAAATTGAATTAATCTGCTTACCGGCGCCCCAAACATGAGCGCCGGTAACAGCATGTGTTTTCGGGAACGAAGCGCCTCAGTACGAACTATGCGACGGCGGTGGAGGCTGATGCAACGGTGGCCGGTCGGATGAACGCCGCCGGAACGGCCGCCGTCTCCTGCGCCTTACGGTGACGTGTTGTGGCGCTTTCGGAGCGGCCGGTGTTTCCTGCGCCTCGGCCTCTGGTGTCGTCATAACAAAGGCCATCGGCACTGCGGCGGCCATCAGGCTTTTGGCGAAGGAGCTAAGAATAAAGCGTCTGGAAAGCATTTTGCCTTTCCTTTCAATTAAGGCCGAACACAAGGCTTTGCATCGTGACGGCCATCCCTCCCACTTGCGAACGTGTCATGATGTCTTGCGAGTCATGGACGTGCATCTGTCGAATATAGAAAGGCCACAGCGCTCGGCAAGGAGACAAACTCGAAATTTTGGGCCGCGAAGCTGAAGCATGTAGTTATCGTGTATTGTGATCGCTTCCCGTGCGTTCCGGTAGCCGCCACCCCACACGCGAATCCTGCTTTGGGCATTGCACCTCGTATGGTATACAAGCAACAAGCGTTGGGACTTCGGGAGGTCGTTGGAAGATCGATCCCCAACAACTTCGCCTCTCACGGCTGGGCTTTTCCCGAGTCCGCGTAAGACCGCGTCCGCCGCAAGAAGCTGAGGCGAGGGAGAACGGCAATGGCCAAGGAGCACGCTGTTGTAACCATTGTGGCAGACGCTGGTCACTACCGCGTTCTAGCAACCGTATTTCTCGTCGTCCTCGTTGCCGCCGCCCTTTATTTTGGACGCATCGTGCTTGAACCAATCGCCTTCGTATTGTTCGCGATGGCCCTCGTTGAACCCTTTCAAGAAGCTGCCGCAAAAAGGTTTGGAAAGGGAGTTGCTCTCGCGCTCACTCTTCTTTTGACTCTCCTTGTCCTTTCACTACTCGTAGGGGGTATTGTCTGGAGCATCGGCGAAATCGTCCATTGGGGCCTAGCCAATTTGGATAAGTTCCAGTCGCTCTTCCAGCGAGCCCAACAATGGCTTGAGGCGCACGACCTTTTTGCCGTCGATATATCGACTATGAACTCGTTTTCCTTTGCCGGCGCTTTTCAAGTTATCGCCGGATCCATCAATTATTTTCTTGGCTTTGCATTGGTTGTGCTTCTATTCCTCGTCTTCGGTCTGGCGGAAATGGATGATTTTAAAACCAAACTTCGGGCTTTAGACTCCAAATTAAGCGGTTGGAGCTTGCTCGAAACGAGTAGTCAGATCGCCGGAAAAATCCGCAAATACATGCTCATACGTACGGTGGCGAGCGCCGCGACAGGCGTCGCGGTTTTTCTTTTCACTCTCGCAATAGGGCTCGATCTTGCTGTCGCATGGGGCGTCATTTCCTTCGTACTGAACTACATCCCTTATGTTGGTTCCCTCATTGCCGTCATTCTTCCAGTGATTTTCTCAACCGCGCAGTTTGAGTCCTGGCAGATGGCCGCCATCATTTTCGGAAGCTTGTACCTAATTCAATTCATCATCGGCAGTTACCTTGAGCCGATTCTGACGGGGAACGCTCTCGCTATTTCACCCTTTGTGATGCTGTTCGCATTTTTAATTTGGGATTTTCTGTGGGGTATGCCTGGGGCCTTCATCGGCCTGCCCGTGACGATTGCGCTTTTCACGATCTGGGACCAAAATCCGTCGACTCGGTGGATCGCCAGCCTCATGTCTACCGCAACGCCTGCGACAGATATCGAGTTGCCGAAAAGCTGAGTGCCACCTTCGAAAGTGCCTTGAGCCTTGCGTGACGGCCGCGATTTGTCCGTTACCACCCCGCCGGATAAAGCGATACAACTTTTCTGCCAATTATGACTCTGTTGTTGGTGAGTGAACTGAGATGACACAAAAGGGCGATTTCTCTCCTCCCCGGTCCCGCATGGCAGGTTTTTTGTGGCGTAAGCTCCCTTACGTGGCCGCCCTTTCGCTCGCCATTTTTGGCGTGGCCTACACCAATATTTCGCACCTGCCTCTCAACGGCTTCTGGGAGTTTATGGCTATTGCCATGGGGTTTGTTTGTATCGCCGCGAAGTGGCCGAGTACCCCTGACAGGCAAGCCCGCCACCGGTTGGTATGGACGCAAGCGGCGCATTGGGTGACGATCTTGGCGACCATGAACCTCGTGTTATTGCCTGGGTTTCAGAGGCTATTACCGATCCCTGCGACCAGCCTCGTGCTTCTGATGTTGCTGGCGCTTGGTACGTTTCTCGCCGGTATCAATCTGCTCTCCCCGGAGATTTGTTTCCTCGGCTTAGCCATGACGCTGTCGGTCCCGGCAATCGCTTGGCTTAAACAGGCGTCGCTCTTTTTGCTCCTGGCAGGTATCGCTGTCGTGGGTGTCGTAATTACCTTTTGGTCTCCCCGCGGCAATAAAGACACCACGTGAGGCCGGGGCCTCGTGAGATGGCGTCAACATGACGGACAACTATCCGGTCGGCAGTGAACCGCGTCCGCCTGCCGAGCGCTTCTTCGAACGGACCATATTTGCCAGCCGCTGGCTGCTCGCGCTCTTTTTTCTTGGCTTAGTCGTCTCTCTCATCGTACTCTTGGTCAAGTTCGGCCAGAAACTGGTCAAGCTTGTTGCATATTCTGTCGATTCCGCCGCCAATGAGGCTATCGCAAATGTATTGTCCTTGATTGATCTTTGCTTGATTGCCAGTCTAGTGCTGATCGTGATGTATAGTGGCTACGAGAATTTTGTGTCGCGCTTTGAGCTCAGCGAGGAAAAATACAAGCCAGTTTGGATGGGACAGGTCGGCTTCGGCGAACTTAAGCTCAAACTTATGACGTCAATTATCGCTATCTCCGCCGTCCATTTGCTCGATAGCTTTATGAATGTCGATCAAAGTAGCGATCGCGAGCTTGAGTGGGACGTTGGAATACAAATTACTCTCATAGTTACTGGCGTCTTGCTGGCGCTTATGCAACGCATCTCCGGCCGAGGGCAGCACTAATTAGTTTAGGTTTTCCTGCAAAGCTGGCGGCACATTTAAGCACCATAGAACTATTGAACCGGCACGGATGGTAGTTCATAATGTTCGTATCCGGCTGACATCCAAGCAGGGAGATTTCTCATGTCTGATCTCGTCGTCATTGTTTATCCGACACAAGAAAAGGCCGAAGAGGTTCGTAAGCGCCTGTTCGAATTGCAAAAGGAGTATCTCATCAAGCTCGGGGATGCGGTTGTTGCCACTAAATCTCCGGATGGCGAAATTCAATTGCACCAAATTGTCAACACGACAGCGTCCGGGGCCCTTTCAGGCAGTTTCTGGGGTTTGCTGATGGGCGTGCTTTTCCTTAATCCGCTTCTTGGCGCAGCTATAGGAGCGGCAGGAGGCGCGCTTGGCGGTGCGCTCACGGATTTTGGCATCAACGATCAGTTCATGAAGCAACTTGCGGAATCCATTCATCCCGGAGATGCCGCATTGTTTATCCTAATAAGACAGATGACGGCAGACAAGGTGCTCGATCGGATCAAAGACTATGGTGGCGTGGTGTTGAAGACATCCCTTGATGACGCCAAGGAACAGGCGCTTCGCAACGCTCTCACGAGTGCCGCACCTGCCGAAACAGCGGCACCTGCGGCAGGCGCCGCCGCCTGAACGATGTCCGAGCGGCGCGTGGTCAAGGCGGCGGTGCCGCCTTGACGGGCGTGCTTGCAGGAATACCCTCTTCAATTCTTTCCATCATATAAGGGAAGAAGGGGTTGGAGGACATTCGAAGCAGCGCATCCAGACTAACGATTAGTGTGTTACGCTCGCCGCGAGGTGCGATAGCTCCGAGGTTGACGCCAAAGTTCTCGGCAGGGTCCGGCTGCATTCCATATAAAGAGTCGCTAACTGGAAAAGGTAGAGCGACATGCGAAAGTGAGTAGACGCCGGGCGGATAGGATAGCCCTAAAGCGTGCGACTGTTCCGTAACGGCGCCCGCATCGGTTACCCGCTCGATGGCTTCGCTGGTGTCGGCGCCTGCATTGGCGATGACCGTCGTTCGGAACAGCCGCGGTGGTGATGGCAGAAGGCGGCCAAGAGCTGCGTCGGAAGTGGTGCGCAACAATTGCCCGAATTTCGCGCTTCTGTTTACGTCGAACAGCACAAGCTCGCTGCCATTTGATGGAAGCTGGGTATAAAGCGCCGTTACGATTGCGCGCGTGCTGACCGTAAAGTCGACGATAGATTGGAAAGTCAGGAGCGGCGCCAGGTGAGTCAATTTTCTTTCCCGCGCCAGGCGACCGATCTGGCGCTGAAGCGCATCGGTCAAAAGATAGGATTGTCTCGCGCCATTTACGGGAAAAGAATTATATTTGAACGGATTGAATTCCGGCATCACGCTAAGCCACGCGGCTTTCGCAAATGCCGGGAAGATGGCCGGCAAGCCGGCCAATCCGGCGAAGCGCGCAAACTCTGTTATACCGATCATCGGCGAGATAAGCACGATCCGGTCCGGCCGAGCCAGCGTCGGATCTTCAAGGGCATCGAGCGCGTATTTTACGGCAAGGGCACCGCCGTTGGAGAAACCGACCAGGTGCAGTGGGAGCGGTGCGCCACTCCGCCGCTTCGCTTCGCGGACCGCGAGCCGTGTGGCCGCCATCCAGTCTTGCCATTCGATGTCGGTCAAAGCGCCGGGAACGGTGCCATGTGCGGGGAGCCTGATGGCGATTGCAACATACCTATGTTCGCGATAGCGACGGGCAATATGACGTAGACTGTAAGGAGAGTCCGTCAGCCCATGCAAGAACACCACCGCGCCGACAGGCTTGCCGTCGGGCTCGAGCGAGTAGGATCGATTCCAGTCCTGTGAAAAGTTTTCTGGATACACAGGGCTGCCTTCGAAGTACCGATTGATGGGAACGCGTTCTTCTGGATCGAGTCTCTGGCTGACTTCATGCAACACATCAGAAAAAACCTCGTCTTCCGCCTTGAGATAATCGGCCCAATTCGCCTGATCGATCTGTTTGGCCGTCAACTCGTGGGGCACGAACGTGTGCCACGGTTCGAGAGGCGCGCCCCGCTGTGTGTCATAGATACGGGCCGCCAACAACGTCACGAAGATAACTGTGAAAAGGAGTACACTGCGTCTTACCCACGTCAACAGCCGAGAAGGCATGATCCAGGATCTCCTTGAAGGTCATAGGCGGACTGATATAACCGTCTCGGTCCCGCGAGATGCGCACCGGCAGATTGGACAGCTCCAATGACCAACGAGTCGGCCGCCCGATCCGAGATCCGATTTCGCGCGACGAGTTTGGGTGAGCGAGTCGGCGGGTTCGCCATGAGCCGGCCTCACCCTCGGCACTCTAGCCGCCATTTCGCGGCAAAGCCGCCGCTCAGCGGCAACCCCATTAAGGACAGTCCGCCGAGAACGAGTGCGAAAACTGTTATCGGCATTTCTTCATCGCGGCGGCCAGCTCATGATCCCAGATGCGCTCATAGTTCGGGCCGGTAACGGCGTGAAGTTCCCGGCCCGGTGTCTCCGGTCTCCAGTGTTTTCATGAGCCCCGAAAACTTGGGAGAACAGCCCATGCTGAAGGTTGATCGCGGCGGCCGACGCGCTCGCCCCGGGATCCATCGACCTTAAAGCCGCGCCGGATTGGCTGGCGGCCCGCAATCGGCCCTCTAACTCTCATTATCGTATTTGAGCGTCTACACGTAGCTGCTGAACTGAACAACGAAGCGCGATCTGACAGAAAAAGGAATCCGGCATCCGGTTTAGGGGACACCATGTTGACACCATCGCTGAAAAACGAAAAGGCCGCGATTTTGCGGCACCTTACAACGATTTGAATTTACTTGTATATTTTGGAGCGGGCGAAGGGATTCGAACCCTCGACCACAACCTTGGCAAGGTTGAGGCGAGCCTTCTCCAGGATATCCGGCGGTACCCTATGTCACGCTTAACCAATTGAAGTATATTGATTTAGTACTCCACGATACGCTAGCATACCTCTATAGTTTTCGTTCACCGTGTTGACCAGGTGTTGACCAGAACGGACGGATGGAGGGAGTGGGGAGATGGCAAAGCGCGTTGGCGTGCCGCTTACCAAGCGCGTGGTTGATGCCGCGCCGGCAAAGGACAATCGCTATTACGTCTGGGACAGTGAGCTCTCGGGCTTCGGCCTGCGGGTGGAGACGAGCGGTGCAAAGAGCTTCATCGCTCGATATCGTGCCGAAGGCGGCGGGCGGGCGGCAGCCCAGCGATTTGTGACCGTTGGACGATATGGAGCGCTGACTCCAGAGCAGGCGCGCAAGCAAGCCAAAACGATTCTCGGAAGCGTAGCTAAGGGCGAAGATCCGGCCGACGAACGTCGGGCGAAGCGTCGCGAGATGAAGATCAGTGGCCTGATTGACCTCTATGAGAAAGTGGGCTGCGTAATCCAACGCGGAAAGCGTCAGGGGCTGCCGATGAAGCCATTGACCAAGCGGCTCACGATCGCCAGGCTTCGGAACCATGTCGTGCCCCTGCTTGGCCATAAGCGCATTTCCGAGGTCAATGCTGGGGATATTGAGCGCTTTGTGCGGGACGTTACAGCCTGTAAGACCAATCGGGATGAGAAAGTGGGTCCGCGGAAGCGAATCATCGTCCGTGGCGGAGAAGGTGCTTCGCGAAAGGTTGTTCGCGACCTGTCGGCCGTCTTCAGTTTCGCGATCCGAAGCGAGATCGTTTCCCGCAATCCCTGCGCAACCGCTGCAGTTCGCAAGACCGACAATCAAAATGAGCGCTTTCTGACGTTGGATGAGGTCACCCGTCTTGGATCAGCACTGGATGATCTGGAGGCGGATGGCTGCAACCCAAAGGCCGTTAACATTGCGCGTCTCTGGGCGCTCACAGGATGCCGGCGCGAAGAGGTCGCAGGACTGAAATGGACAGAAGTCAATCTCGTCGAGGGATTGCTCGAACTAGACGACAGCAAGACCGGCAAATCGATCCGGCCGCTCGGCGCGGCCGCCGTGGCCTTTCTGAAGAACTTGCCGCGAGAGGTGAGCAGCGATTTCGTATTCCCGGCAGAGCGCGGGGAGGGCTATTTCCAGGGGACCAAGCGCATTTGGGCCAAGGCGATCAAAAAGGCTCAGCTTCCCGGGGTCACGCCACACACCCTCAGGCACACGATCGGATCAACGGCTATTTCGACTGGAGAAGCATTGGCGCTGACCGGCGCCATCCTGGGCCATTCGAACCCCCGCTCGACCGCGATCTACGCCCACGTTCAAAACAATCCATCTAAGCGCGCTGCTAACCGCGTCGCTAACAAGATCGCCTCAGCTCTGGCAGGTAAAGTTCCCAGTACCGGAAATCGTCGCCAAAAAGCCTGTATCGCTGCGCCGCCAGCGGATATCGAGTCTTTGGTGCAGAGTTTGAGCGAGCGTCTCGTTGCCGAAGGTATGACAGCCGAGCGGGTTCAAGCCATAGTGACAGAAACCGTGCTCGGCCGCACAATCCCGGTCGCGCCGAAGCGGCATGAGTCCTGAACTTCGCCACGAGGAGCGCCGCGAGGCCCAGAGCCTCTTCTCCCCGCGTGTCTGTCTGGAACTCAGACCCAATGCCCGGCGTCGATAGAGAGTCTGTTTGACCGCCTGAGAACTCTTTGAAATGTATCACTCGGCACAAGCGGCAGCGTGATCGCGGCTCATTCCTGTCGTCACCAATCGCGATCTTCGTCGGACTTGGAAAACGCTCGCTGGTCAGGCCGGCATGCCGAAGGAAATCCGAGATCGCATCCAGAACCATGCGCTGCAAGATGTGAACTCGAAGAGTTACGACCGCTGGAACTGCATGCGCGAGAAACGAACCGGGATGGCCAAATGGGACAAATTTGTCAGAGCGATGCTGTCAAAGAAGCGGTCGCTCAGTTTTGGTTGCTTAGCCTCCTGCGGCGCAGCGCTTTCCGATAACCGACAGCGCGAATCGGGAGCTCTCGATTACAAGCTCGGCGCATGAATTGGTTTTAACACGCGTGTAGTGGCTGTCAGAACAATGCGCACATTCTTCTGACCGTTGCGTTCAAACAGTCCTGCGAGGCGCGGCCGGCGAACGATCTCACCATTCTATGACCAGCGTTGCTGAAACACATAGCGACGAAGCAGACAGACGCGCTTGCGCCGGCGCTGTCGCCGCTGCTCGATGACGACCACCAGGACAGAACCGTGGCGTCATGCTTCCCGACCCAATATCAGGGTGGACCAAATGAGACGGAAGATCTCCGCCTGGTACTGCGCATCGCGCAGGGCCTTGTGGTTGCCCATCAAATTTGGCTTCAGGCGATCAGCGATTCTGCTCGATCGCGTGTCAGCCCATGTGCAGCCAGTCGCGCCCATATAAAGCGCTTTGATGTCGAGTGCTGTGAAACCGAATGGATTTCCGTCGGCAAAGCGGTGAAAATAGTAATTTACAAACGACCAATCGAACGGCGCATTGAATCCGACAAAGACAAGAGCTCCATCGTCTCCCGCCAAGCCCCTTAGCCACTCCTCAAAACAATGCATTGCTTCCGCCGGATCGAGCCCAGTCACCGCGAGATGATCCAGCGAAAGTCCTGTCACCTCCAGCGCGTTCGGATCGGCGTTACGGTTGATCGGTTTCAATTCGCAGGAGAAAGTCTGCGCCGGCTCGAACACGTTGCAGGCACCGATCGACAAGAGACTGAACTCGCCCGGAATGGGTCCGGCGGTCTCGACGTCGACTGAAACGAAGACCTCGCGTATCCCGATCATGAAATGAGAGGCTCCGCCGGGACGAGGGACGGTCGATTGTGGATCGCCTGCCAGTGCTCGCGGAACGCCCGGCGCCTGTCCTCAGCGCTTCCCGTGCACTTCCAATGAAGTCCCGAAAAGGTAGTGATGTCGAAGGGAAGGCTCGATCCTTCGCGCGCCATCACCATCGTCGGAAGGCCGCGCCCTAAGGCATAGCCGAGCTCAAGAAAGCAATTTGGTCGTGCGCCAGTGATGTCCGCCAAGACGATGCTGCTACGATGGAGTTTAACAAAGATCTCCTGATCGATCCGAGCATGGTCGTAGGCTTGACGGCCATCGATCACGACGAGGCGATAACCCAGTTCGCCTTCAATGATGGGTTGGACAACTACAGGCGCAGGACATTACTGTCGTAGTAACGCAGTTCTGTATTACTCAGCACCATCGCAACCGACCTTTCTCGCTTGTTGTCCGCCTATACCGTCGCCCGGGACCGGTGAACCGTTCTAGCGGACGATCGCCTTTGGTTTACAAAAGCCGCCAAAATTGGCAGCTCGGCTCTCAGATGGGATGCATTTAACCGATTTCAAGGGATTTCAGTTTACAGAAGTGCCACCATATCGTATGGTTGGAAACCAAAGGACGCAAGGAGGCCACCATGATCGGAAGCAAGCTCAAGGTAGCCCGGTCAGCGTCCGGCCTGTCGCTCCGAGCGCTTGCCGACGCTATGGACGGACTTGTCTCGGCTCAAGCCATTGGAAAATATGAGAGAAACGAGGATATGCCGAGTTCGCGTGTCCTGATGGCTCTCGCGTCGGCCCTCAGGGTCTCCGAGGAATACCTCCTCGCCGAAGACGAAATCGCGCTTGAAGGCGTCGATTTCCGAAAGAAGGCCGCCGCGTCGGTCCGGGAAGAGGCTGCACTTCAGGCGCGCGCGATTCACATGCTCGAGCGCTATCTGGCAGTGGAAGACCTGCTCCAAATGCGCAGCGTCGAATGGGAGCAGCCGCGCAGCGCACCTCACCCTGTTGCGGATTTGCGCGACGCGGAGGACGCGGCGCGTTCCGTCCGCGAGGATTGGGGGCTTGGCAACGATCCCATCCCGCAGCTCGCAGAACTGCTCGAAGAACGGGGCATCAAAGTCTTGTCGCTCGATCTCGACGATATCGACGGACTCGCCGCCAAAGTGCGGCGCAAGGATCGAAGCGCAGCGCGTGTCATCGTGATCAAGCGCAGCACGTGGTCGGAGCGTAAACGCTTCAACCTTGCCCATGAGCTCGGTCACATGGTGATTGCACCAACGGGAGGCATTGACGAAGAGAAGGCCGCCCATCGCTTTGCTGGCGCATTCTTGATGCCGGCCGATGTCCTGCGCGCCGAAGTTGGCGTCAATCGCTCTTCAATCAGCATCGGCGAGCTCGTCGCCCTAAAGCAGCGCTTTGGAGTGAGTATTCAAGCGATTGCCTATCGCTGTAAGGATCTTGGCATCATCAACCAAGCCGCTCTTGCTCGACTATTCCGAATATTTACGGAACGAGGATGGAGGAAAGCGCCTTTCGAGGAGCCCGAGACGATGCAGCCTGAGCTGGAAGAGCCAAAGCGCTTCGAACGACTCTGCTACCGGGCACTCGCTGAACGTGTCATCAGCGAATCGCGCGCCGCCGAGCTGCTTGGCATCTCAGTCCGCGAGCTCGATGCCAGGCTGGATCAGGTAGCAGCTTGACCCGTGCCGGTCCTCGTCTCCGACACTTCAGTGCTGATCGATTTGGAGCGTGGCCGGCTGCTGAAAGAACTGTTTCTACTGCCTTTCGAGTTTGCAGTTCCTGACCTGCTTTATGCACGAGAACTCACGGGGCCGCTCGGTGAACTATTGTTGGCATTAGGGCTTCGGGTAGAGGAACTGACGCCAGTCGAACTTGGCCGTGCTACAACTATCAGGCGCCAACACGCCAATCTATCGACGCCTGATACATTCGCCTTTGCGATTGCTGAGTCGCGTCGCTGGACACTGCTTACCGGAGACGGTGGTCTCCGCGAACTCGCCCTGGCGGAGCGGATCGAGATGCACGGAGTCCTTTGGCTGTTCGATCAACTTGCAGATGGCAACCACGTAGAGCTTGAAAAATTGCACGCGAGCCTAAGCGCCATCTCCGCACATCCGCGATGTCGCCTGCCGGCACATGAGGTCAGTCAGCGTTTGACCCGTTTCAACGCCAAAACGGGATAATTACTGATTGACCGATCGAGGTCACCGGGCGGCGAGCCGCTCAGCCATCCGCACCAGCAATCTGCGCGACGGCTGTGGTGAAGCCGCTACCGACTAGCAAATTGAGGTGCTCTGCTTGAAAGACGGCGGAGAGCCACGGCTCTATTTGCTTTCGAGCCTTGTCAATCAAGGAATCGAGCTCAATTGCGTCGGCAGGCAAATCGTCCCAATGACCAGAATGACTGCCCACTCGATAATAGTGCATCTTATCCATTCCCCCTCCAGCCCCGATCACGACGGCGTCCGATCCGTGCGCGGTCTAAATGCGCCGCAGTCTTTTCAGTCTCGGTCGCTGCTCATGTCATAAGTCGAAGAAGTTTGATTGATGGCGCGCCATCGTTTGAACCAGGAGGCTTCTGTCGAGAAACAGGTTTCGCATCTCGCAGCTCGTTTCCGCGATGAGCAGGCATCCGTGGCACGCGGCCCCGTGAGTCGCCCGGTCCCCGCTTCGACCATCGGGCTCATGGTCCGCGCAAACCGGGTCGTTCGAGCAGATCACCAGCCGATCGAGCGCACTTCGCAGAATGCTGGAGAATCGTGATCCGGCAGCGACAAGCCCGCCCAATGTGCCTTGGGCGCCTGGGGTCGCCGTGTAGATCAGAATTCCACATTTAATGGGAGCGCCACCGCTGCGGGCATCGCTGAGCGCGTAAATGCGTTCCCTCAAAGAACTCGCGGGATATCCGCTGTCGAGGGCGATCTCTGCCATCAAGGCATGGGAGAGCGAGTGCAGAAGTGTATAGGCTGTTCCAGGATAGTTCGGAGCCCCTCCCGAAAACCTGGCCCGCCAGTGGTCATAGCCGCGAAGCAGGCTCGTCTGGCGGTTCACGGCATCACGGTCTTCGAGCCAACAATTCACCGCCTGCTCGTCGATGTGGATGAAGAGCCCTTCGCCAAACTGTTCGATGGCCGGCAACCAATCGGCTCCGCGCGAGATCGGCGCTCCCCGAACAGCCAGTT
Source organism: Methylocella sp. (assembly GCA_035622375.1). GTDB lineage: Bacteria > Pseudomonadota > Alphaproteobacteria > Rhizobiales > Beijerinckiaceae > Methylocapsa. Next base: position 50,849 of record DASPVM010000013.1, read on the forward strand.
GAATGTCCTCGATGTCGCCGTCGGAACTCGTTGGTGCAGCTTCAAATCGCGTGAAGCCGTACAGGCTCGACACCTCCCTCAGGCGATGAACGGCGACGAGGTTCTTTATGGCCGAGGTGTCGACATTGACGCCTAGGTCTACCCATGCCGTCCGAGGAAGCGTTTCCGCATAGAGCTTGGCTGCCGGGTGATTTTGCCCGATCTGTTGGCGACCACTCGCAAATACGTCGAATTCGGACATTTTGGGAGATCGTGACACATCGGCCCTTGCTCCCTCTCTCAGTCGCTTGAGGCGCTCGAATATCTCGATATCCGGATAAGCGCCGAGGGAGACCGAAACCTTCGGGTTGAAGCGTTTGGCCTGGGCGACGTCCTCGACCGTCTGGACGTTCGTCAAGTCCCCTGACAGTTCGTCGACCAGGCGGGTCAAATCGTCCTCTTCGCTCGGGAGCGAGATGACTGTGTAGACCTGCGGGAAGTAAGTGTTCGTGGCCGTTCGCGTGAGAAGCTTCAGATTGTCTCCACACCCATCAGGATCCCGGTCTAGCAACCACGGCCGCTCGCCGCGGCATTTTCCCAGACGCCCGGGTTGGAAGGCGTCCTGGAGCGAGAGGCTTCGGCCGCAGCCGCAAACGATGCTGGTATCTGCCGGGTCCGCGCTGGTGCCCTTCTCCTCGACCCAAAGCGGTTCCTGGCATTGAACCGTCCCGTGGACAACCCAGCGCCAGTCGATGTCCTGTAAATGTCCCTTTTCACAGGCGCAGACGAATCGAATCGGCGTCACTTCCGATTTCCGGCCGTCATCGAAAACGAACCTGCGCCTTCCCCTGGTGTCGAGGTCCTGCCAGCGCACGAGGCGCCGTCGCCGCAGCGTCCCGGTCGCCGCGGCCGTTGCCTCGACCTGTTCGCAGACGAACCACGTCGGAAAAACAGGCGCTGTAACACCGGCCGGCATTCCAGTCGTGGTGTCGGTTGAGACGGGCGGCGTGCGCAGCGAAAGACTGATATTCGGGTCCAGTCGCCCCTGATCCTTCAAGAGCTGTTCGAGTCTGGCTGTCAGGCGCGGCTCAGGAATCATCGTAAAGGAGTTGGCCCGCATCTCCCAAAATTCGAGGCCTGCCACCACCACAGATCTTGTCGGCAGGTCGATCATGGCGCCGGGACCGAAGGTGGATATCAGTTGGCTTAGCCGTTGCGCGTTCTTGGTCATGCGAGATCGTCCGCATTTGCAATCTGATTGCCCCAGGGATCCCGGACCTTGAGGGCGACGCTGGGCTCCACGTCGCGCATGGACCGGCCAGCAACAAAGCGCCGATGATCTTCCGCGAGGTTGGCCAAGTCGGGTTCAAGTGGCATATGCAGCAGACGATGAGGGCTCTTCTTTCTCGCGTAAGCGAAGGTGTTACCCCCAGCAGCCTGATCGTCGGCCGTCGAAATCCACGCATCGGCAATAGCATCTATCGCTGCCACTAGCGCGGCGCGACCTCCCGCGATCATGTGCGCCGGAGCCCGCGCGACAATCGCATCGCGAACCGCATCGCGCACCCCCGGATTGTCCTTGAAGGCGATGACAGATGTCTCAGGAGTCAGCGTCGGATCGACATGGCGCGCAGCTGCCACGACAACAGCCGCAAGAGCGCGGTCCAACGCGCGAGCGGCCCAGGGCGTCACACTCGTAGCTTCGACCGACCGATAGAAGGTCTGGTGAAACTGACCGAATTGCTCGAAATGCATGCGGTCGCGGGGCTTATGGAGGTTCAGGACTGCCACGACCAATCCCGGACGTGAGGGATCGCGTCCCACACGGCTGGTAGCTTGAATGTATTCTGCGGCCGTCTTCGGTTGTCCCTGGACAATCATGAGACCAAGGCGTGTGATGTCGAGGCCGACGGAGATCATGTTCGTGGCCAGAGCCACATCCACGGGATCTGCGTCGTTTTCGAACCGTGTCTCGAGCCGCTGCTTGGCCTTTGCGACCTCATCCGTCGACACGCGCGAGGTCAGCTCCAGAGGCTCCTTGATTGGCCGATCCACAAACGGGTTCCCGGGAGGATCGACTCGTTGCCGTTGCGTCCCATAGCGGGCTGTTCGATCCCGCACTTCGTCTTCGACGATCCGCCGCGCTCCACCCAACTCTCGTAGCGCGTTGAAATAGCAGACCGCCGTCATGTACGGATCAGCGGGATTTGCGCTTCCGCCGACGACAGAAGGATTCGCCTTGAACTCAGACTGCGCTGCGGCGAGTAAAGTGGTGAGAGAGCGCAGGAAAACGAGCTTCGGTCCTCGACCCTGAGCCGCGATGCCCATGTACATTCGGGCAGGGTCCTGCGTTGCCGGCACGGCCCGGGCGAAAAAGCTGCCGGTGCGATCGAGGCCGGGCGGCGGGAAGATGCTCGTAGTCCTGCGATCGAACAGGGCCTCGATCTGGTCAGTGGCCCGGCGCACCGTCGCGGTCGAAGCGACAATCTTCGGCCGCACCACTTGCTCGCCAGATTGACGAGATGCCAACTGATCAATCGCCGCTTCGTAAAGTCCCGCGACTGTTCCGAGCGGACCGGAAATGAGGTGCAGCTCGTCCTGAATGATGAGGTCGGGCGGGTCGAGCGACCAGCCGTTTCCGAACGGCCGCCCCTCGCCTGGTTCGGCCGCGCCGTAGAAGCCAACACCATCCTCAAAGCGATCGACATGGCCAAAGAAAGCGCCAGTCTCGCCGACCCATGGCAGTGCCGCGAACTTGTCTACCGTTGCAACGAGGAATGCCGGCAAGCGCCGGTAGATCGGCTCGTCCACCGTGAGCACCGGGAGCGGCCGGTCGCGAGTGAAGTTGCACGCTGCGTTGGCGCAGCGGATCTCGAGGTTCGTCGGTGCCTGGTCATTGGGGGCGCATCGAAAGGAATCTGGGGTGAACTCCGTGCCACACCATGGGCATGCCTTGAGCGGCGCTGGCGCGCGCTTGTCGCGACCATTCCGGAACCGCCGGACCCGGCCGACGGCTGTGGTTTCGTCCGACTTGCCACGCCCTCCAAGCTTATTGGGCGACGCATCAGAACCGACCCATAAGCCGATCTCGATCGGCCAATCGCCGAGCAAGCGGCGGCCTTGTTCGTCGGTATTGGCGGGATCGGTCCGCATCAATTCGAGGGCGCACACTACGCCGGCGGCACGGGTTAACTGATCGAGCGTGAGCAGCCGCAGCGTGTAACGCATGATGACGGCTACGCCGGCTCCAAGCATGCCCGAACTCGTCAGCCGCCGGTACGCGATGACTAAGGCGGCCAGGCCGAGATAGGCTTCCGTCTTGCCTCCGCCCGTCGGGAAGAACAGGAGATCAGCGATCTCTCGGTCCGGATGAGTCCGCTCCGCCAGCCCCGACACATTGAGCAGGACGAAAGCGAGCTGGAACGGCCGCCATTGCGGCGCCGGCAGAGACTGTGGATCGCCGGAAGCCCCCGCCATTCGCCGGCGAGCAGCCATGGCAACGGCCAGATTCATGAATCGGAATGCCGCCCGCGCCCGCGTGTTTTGCGTCAGAAGCTCGATGCCTTCACCAATTCGGTTTTTCGCCGTCTCCATCTCAGAGATCAGGCGCTCGCCCGTTTCCTTGCGCCGCGGTGGAAGAGAATTCAGCTTATGGCGTTCGGTATCGATCCATAGCCCATAAAGACTCGGGAGTTCGTCGAGAGCCTTCGCGAGAGCTACGCTGCCAGCATCAGCCGCTTGCGCCAACGCTTCCATGCTGAACGTCACCCGCGCCTTCAGCTCCGCGTCTTCATTCGGCGCGACACGTTCCACCTCGGCCGTCGGCAACGGGTCGGTCCAAACGTGCGTGACGGTACTATTCTGGTCCTTACCAGTCTCCCAGCCGGCAGCCGCGTTACGCCCCACCGCCCATTCGAGAAGGTCACGGTAGTGGAGGTCCGAAATCCGCAGATCCCAATCGTGCGCCCGATATCCCGACAAATCGCGACGCGGCCGGAAGCCCGCCTCGCAAAAGAGTTCGAGCCGCGCCTGAAATGCGTAGCTCACATCAGAGTAGAACCGATGCACCGTTGCACGGCGGTTGACCAGGAACACCGTCAGCGCCCGAACCTGCTCGGTGTGTCCCTCCGGGGTTTGGTAGCTGAACAGACGAGAATGCGTCTCTAACGTCAGGCCGCCACCGCGACGCTGCTCGGCGGCGCTTTCAGGGACAAGCACCGGCTCGCTTCGACCATCCGAAATTTGTAGCCGGACGGTCCGTTCCTTGGGCGTGCGAACCCAGTCCACCATCGGTCTCGTGGCGCGCTTTGGCTTCCCGTCCTCACCAATCTCCTCGGGAAGAGGCTCCGGCAGCAAGACGGCTTCCGGCAGCGCCGGTTCCGTCCGGTAGTCTCCCCAAGAAACGCGAGCCTCGATTTTCTTGACGCCGGGCGACAGCAGCACCGTCAATCCCACAGACGAAGGAAGAAACCGGCGTCTGGTGCTGGGCGTCTCCGGCTCGTCGTTGTCGCCGGCGGCGCCTCCGGCTCCCTCGGTATCCGCCTCCTCGACATTGATCTCCATCTCCTCCTGGGCCGATGGATCGTCATCCTCATCGCCGCCTTCGAGGCCCAGCGGATCTTCAGCCGGCGCGAGAAAGCCGGTCAGATACCAGCGCGAGGGACTCTCGTTCAGCCGTTCGGTCGCAAGATCGTTATCCTGCGGACCGGGGCCAATGAGGTCGCGGCGGAACAGCTCCACGAGTCGGGCACGAATGTCGACCGAACTTGTCATGCCCGCCCTAATCCTTCTGAAAGAACGAGCTCGCCAAGCGTCCTCTCCAGCCACTTGCTCGTGTACGCCAGCTTCAGGGGTTCCTGTGGCCGGTAGCCCGCCTCGTCGAGGAGCCGCTCCAGCGCGACAAGCCGTTCGCGATGGCCAGTTCGGACGCCGAAACGCAGGCTCGCCTTATCCGGCCCACACAAGATCCATCCATCGATCCTCGTCAAAGCATGTGCCCAAAGCGAGCGCTCTCCAATGTCTAGCGCAATGTCGGACGCACGGATGGCCACCGACGCGAGTTCCCGATCTCCAACGGAATGAACAGCCGCCAATGACGCACGCAATTCCTTCGCGTCGATCTGCTGCTCCGGCCGTCGCCGCTGAAAGCCTGTCTGGGTTTCGGTCACGCAGTCCTCCACGGTCTCAACCGCATAACCTCCGGCAAGCGCAGGCCACGCACCAATCCGGTGGGACTCGAGAATGACATTCGTATCGACCAGAACCGGGCCCCGGTGCCGCGCCATCGCCGCCTCATAGCTCAGCTGGGCGCTCGACCCCGTGCGCAACGAAGAGGTCCATAAGGTCCTCGACTGTGAGATCGAGCAGGCCCGCAGCTCGGCGGGTCGAGACCCGGCCCTCATCAATCGCTAGGCCAATGACCTCCATAAATGGCCTGGAGAAGAGAGGCGGCGGCTCTTCCTCGGGGGCTTCACGCCCGTTGTTTCGCAGCGCAGTGTCGGGTATCGCGCGTGCCCGCGCTGGCTTGAGCCAGTTGAGCGCGACCAGCCGCCATTTCAGAGCGGAGGCTGTGACTAGCAGGTCATCGGCAGCGGCATTGAGCCTGGCGACAAGCTCGTTGTCCCCGAGGTCCGACCATTCCCCATAGCGGGCGAGCGCTGCCTGCGGCATGAGCACGGCCGAGGCAAAATTGTTGGCGAGCTGCTCGATGCGACTGCCGCCGGTCTCCCGGGCCTCCTCCGAATGCTCTGGTGGCATCGCGTCCCAGGTGAGAATGTGGAACAGCTCATGCGCCAGATCGAAATGACGTCGGCCCGCCACCTCATGACGATTGATCAGCACGATATCCAGCTCTGGAAGGCGACAGGCGGCACCGGATATCCCCTCGAAGGCATCGACCATGAGCACGAGAATGCGAAGCTTCTCCTCCATCACCTCCGCCAGACGCCGCGCCGGCACGTCACCGAGACCGAATTCGGTAACGAAGCGCTCGCCGGCTTCCATCGCATCCTCGAAGCGCGATTGGCGCGTCAGACCGAGGGCGCGGCGAAGCAGCGGGCTGGCGCGCCCCACTTGGGGCGCGATTGCCCGGAAGGCGGCGATCCAGCGGCCTGCATTGCGCTCATAGGCATCGAGGACCCCAGGGCCGACATCGGTCTGCCGCCAGGAAAAACGCCCTTCGCCAACCAGCAGGAAGGGGTCGGTGAAATAGTCCAGCGGCGCGCGCAGCTTCTCAACGGCGAGCAGAAGTTCCTCAGCGGTGACGCGGCGTTCCCCCGTCTCGATGGCGGAGACAGTCTGCCTATCTTTGAAGCCGAAAATGCGCGCGAGATCGTCCTGGGAGAGGTTACGCTCCTCCCGCAAGGCCTTGATTCGCGCGCCGATAAGGTTGGTCATCTTGCCGTCTCCAATGCTCCTATATAATCTTGCAAATAAACAAATGCAAGATTATCTTGCGTTGCATAGCTGTCGATTCGGACGGCGATCCAAATCAGGAGTTTCAGATGACCGACAACAGAATGTTCATCGAGCGGCGCCTCAAGGAGGGCGATTACGCGGTCCGCAAGTCCGATTCCGAGCGGGCGAGCGCCGTGCTGCCGACGCAGCGTGAGGCGATCGAGTGGGCGAAGGAGCGGGGCGGCGACGTCTTCGTCGAGCGCGTCCGCAACACTGACCGGGGTCATCCCGACAAGTGGCGTCGGCCCTGACGACTTCGGGCCGGCGGCGCCGGGCTATTCCGTAAGCTCTTCCTCCGAGGCTTCCTCATCGTCTTCGGCCTCGGGCTGTCCCTTCATGCCAGGCGCGATGCCGAGACGGACTTCCTCGGCGTGGCGTTCTGCGTTGAGGGCAAGGAGGCGGGCGAGGACTTCGTCGCGGAAGTCGGAGGGCCAAAAGAGGCGCCCCTGGTAGGTGTGGTCGTCCTCGTTGGTCTCGTCGAGGAAGATCGGCGCAGCGCGTTCGGCGAGATCGTCCCACCCATAGGCTTCGAGCACAGCGCGATCCATGGCGGCGTGCAACTCGCGCAGGCGAACGATGTCCGCAGCAATCTCGCTTCGGTCGTGGAATCGATTGTAGGTCTTGGTCATGCCCTCGTTGCGAGCGATCATCAGCGCGGCGCGGTACTCGTAGTAAGCCTTACCAGCGACTTCGAGCGCGGTAGCAGCCATATAATTTTCTGGAAAGGGAAAAGTCTCAAAACAATCAGTAGGCACGTAAACCGGATCGTCCTTCATAGTAGATCCGAAAAACCTCGCCCAAAAATCATGAATTCTTGATTGCAAGATACAGAAAAAAGAAAACTCCTCACGAGGAAATATCTTGAGCTTCGTGCTCCAAATTATATTAGCGGGCAAGAAAGTGAAGCTAATGTACGAGCTTGTTTGAGAGCATGCAACAACGCGGTCGAGCCCCCTGACCGCAGCTACCAATCCCGGCCGCGTTTCACCGTATTGCCACCATCGTTTCCGACGAGACTCTCGAGCGGTGAGGTCCCTTTCGGGCTTCACTTTTTCTCGTACAAGTGCGTACAGACTCGGCCACTGCCTCGCTTCTTCTTCAGTCATCGTTCTAAAATTGATGGCATAACGGTGAGCCAGATGTCTCGGCTCCGTATTTAGCTCCTTGCCACCCAGATACGGCGCTATGATTGTTCGATTTCTTGGGTCTTCGGCGATTAGCCTGCTCATCTCCGAGAGTGAAGTGGCATCGGGATCATTGTCGTCGAACAGAAAACCTTGCCCCGCGATCATGAACCCTTCGAACGAAGAACGAGCGTTTTCAGCTAAACGTTCTGGCGTATCATCAATATTACCGGACACGAGAAAAGCACTTATCCTTTCGACCTTTCGGTTGTTTAACGAGCAAAATCCCGACCGGGGGCCACGTATAATGTGAATTATGGAGACAATGACTGCGGCCTCTCCCGGCCATGGCAACCGAGGAACTGCTGAGTAGATCAATCCTCCCTCAGCGCAAATAATAGAGAGGCTCCCGGTTCGCGTATCACCCTGCGCAATTGTGTTGCTGCCAACAAGCCCCAGACATCCACCTTCTCGAAGCAGATTGAATACCCGTCTGAAGAAATATCCGACAAGGTCCATTCGATCGCCTGAGTGCGCAAACGTTGTGCTCAGATAAGCGAGATATTGTGATCCTAATGCCGTCGAAATCTTAGTGCCGCCCAGAAATGGCGGATTGCCCACGATCACATCGAACCCGCCATCTACCCTTGCGAACACTTCCGGAAACTCGATAGTCCAATGGAACGGGGGCAGCCGGTGCTCGACAGCGCGTAGGCTCGCCGCAGCGGTTTCGAGCTCGCCCCACTTCGTCGAGCCGATACTCGCGACCCAGCTTTCTACAGTGGCACGTCGTCTCTCGCGGGCCTTCGGCTTTTCCTCGGCAAAGAAGGCGGAGAGTACCGCATCGCCCAGCACCCGCACATGCTCGACACGGCTCTCCACGAATCTGTGCTTCTGCTCCAGAATGGCTCGCGCCGTGTCGTCCGGTGCAGACCGGATTTCAGCGCGCGCCTTTGTCGCCTCGGCCACGCGGTCAGCGACGAACTGGCGAAACAGCGGCAGGCCGGGGTTTGACGTATCCCAGTGCATCGCGGAAATCTGCGCCGCGCCGAGCCCCACCAGGCTGTCGCCGCATTTCAGCGCATGATCGAGGAAGGTGAACTCGTGATCCTTCGCCAGCGTCGCGAGCCAGAGCGAAAGCCGCGCCAGATCGACCGCGCGCGGGTTCTTATCCACCCCATAGAGGCAGCGCTGCGCGACCAAGCGGCGGGCATGCAGCTCCTCGTCCTCATCGGCGGGAATGACCGGCCGCGTCTCAGGCCAGCGCGCCCACGCCTCCACCAGGCAAGTCGCGATGGCGCGGCAGGCCTCGACAAGGAAGGCGCCCGAACCCATCGCCGGATCGCAGACCTTGAGATCGAGAATCTGATCCGGCGTCGCATCCGCCCCTAGCCGCTCGAAGGCCGGCTCCAGCGCGCGGGTGACGATAGGCTCGGTGAGGCTCCTCGGGGTATAGTGGCTGCCGGTGCGCCGGCGCTCGCCGGTCGGCTGGAGGATCGGTGTTCCAGTCGGCGCCATGACATGGCGCGGCGAGCCTCGTTCATCCGCCATGCCCTCGAAGGCGGCGGCGAGTTCTTCGACAGTCTTGGCCGCCTCGACGGGCTTCGCCTGCGCGGGCGTCAACGAGCGCCCGACATTCTCCTTTAGGTCCTTGATTCTGTCCTTGCCCTTTCGGGCCAGCAGCTCGTCAAGCGCCACGAAGACAGGCGTTCGGTTGTTCTTACCGGCCTTGATCGCAAGCACGCTGCTCTTCGCCACTTCGACCGTGAAGCCCATCACGGTCTCGTAGACCGAGCCTATCTGCTCGACGTCCAAAGTCCGGTAGGACAAGCGCTCGCGCTCATGGCCGCGGAGCTTCAGGGTCATCAGCCCTTCGAGGATGCGCAGGATGCATCCGTCCGAGACGGCCAGGATTCGAGGCGCGTCATCCTTGGTCTTGCGGCCTTCCAGAAAGGGGAACTCATCTGGATCGAAGAGCTTGCCGCCGCGCGCCTGCACGAAATGGGAGGGATGCCCCTTGTGGATCAGCCGGAAGAGCGCGAGCAACTGGCCCCAGCCGCCGCGCCTCTCGTCCATGGTGTCGGGGTTGAGCGCGGCATCTTCGGCGAGCCTCGCGTAAAGACCGCGAACTGAATAGCTCGTCTCATAGATCGCCCGAGCACGAGCGTCCGCGCGCGACGGCAGCAGATCGCGGTCCTCGGCATAGAGGATGAAGACCAGCCGCATAAGAACCGTAAGCAAGCCTTCATAAAGGTGACCGGGATCCGACCGCGCCAGTTCCCGGATTAAGTCGGCGTCGGCGGCGTCTAGGCCACGGAGCAACTCGTGCAACGCGCCGAGAACCTGGCCGGCGAGTTCAGTCGAGACAGACGCCTGCGCATCGCGGCTCTTCTTCAAGAGGGCCGGAAGGCGGCGCTCGTCCGCGTCCGAGAACAGGCGGAAGCCGTCGAGGAGGAGCTTCAGCCCGCCTAGCATCGGCCGCCCGGCCACCATGCCGAGCGGACGTAGCGGGAAGGACAGATAGCCCGACGTCTCACCGCGCGGGGCATAGACGAGGCGCAGCTCCCGGTCGGTGATCAGCAGCCCGGCGAACACGCCGGTATCTCTGAGTAGACGTTCGAAGCGCTGATGCGGTGAGGCTTCCCAGCCGTCGAGCTGGGCACGACTGTCGGGCTCGATGCCGGTCGCCTCAATGCGGACGAGAAGCTGCCACCCTTGACCGTTCTGCCCCAGCTCGGCGACAGCCCATGTGGGCGCCAGCGTCGTCGCGTGCTCGGGCAGGCTCACAAGCAGGGTGTCCGGCAGCTCCGGCCCGCCCGGCGCTCCGGCGACATGGGCGGCGTTCCAGCCGAGCATCTTCACCATGAAGGCCCAAGGATCTGGCAGCGCGGGTGCCGACTCGTCCGGACTGAGGTGTTCTGCAGCCTCGGCCGTATCGACGGGGCTCTGATGCAACGGCGTCAGGCCCAGTTCCTTGAGAACACTCGGCGCAACGACTAGCCCGACCGGTTGGACGTGATCGAACCATTCGAGATCGGGATCGCGGTAGAGAATGTCAGCCATCGCGCTTACCCCGACACTGGCCAGAGGTAGACGATGCCGACCGGCTCCAGCCGATGGGCCTTAACATCATAGGAGTCGCGCAGGCGCTTCGGCTCGTTGCGAAGCTCCTGTTCGAGGCGCGTGAGGCGCGTCTGCCAGTGCCGCCGGTCGGCTTCACGCTCGCGCCGTTCCTCTGGCACGAGGTCGAGAGTGAGCTGGTCGGGATTGAACTCCTTCGAGGCCTTGCCAATCCGATCCCGCTGCTGCTCAAGCAAGCTCTCTAACGATCGCGCCTCCTCGTCTCCCCGCTTGGCGAGCTGAGTCTTAACCGTAGTAAGGCGGTCCTTGGCGATGGCTTCGAGGGCGGGGGTCAGGTCAGTGATGTCCTGGGCGACGAGGGCATGTATCCGTGCAATTGCGGACGCGGGCGCTTCGCGCGCGGTGCGCAACGCCTCTTCGAGTTGGTTCAGCGTTCTTTCCTCCCCGCTCTCTCCCAGCGCTCGGAGCGGCTTTCGGCCCCGTTCGGATTCCGTCCAGATGGCTGTGATCGGAATGATCTCCTCATGCAGCCGAGCGGCGCCGGCGCCAAAGACAGCCAAACGCCCCATCAGCACGACACGCGGCTGGGCACCGGGGCCTGTGATGACCGAGAGACGGGACAGGTTCGCCTGGAACCCCTGACTCAGAAAGCGGGAAATGAGGCGCCGGACCAGGCGATGCTCCAGATGCACCTGCACGACATCGGTCGCATCGCGGCCATCGTCCAGAACCGGCGGTTCGAAAGCAATCGCCCGGATCGGGGCATTGCGTCTCCAGTCGCCAACCCTCTCGCCTCGCTTGCGCGGCCGGACCCGCAGATCGTCAAAGGCGTCGTCCCATCCGGAGTCTTTGGAGAAAGCGGGATCGGATGGGTCCAGCCGGTAGGTCACGGTCCTGCCGACATTCTGACCGCGTGAATTCTCGAGGGCGAAACCCGCCCGCGACAGCGCAGCGGAGGCAACCCGCTTGAGATCGTTGGGATCGACGCCGACCCTCTCACGGGAGCGTTCGAGGACTCGTCTCAGGTCGTCCTGTTCCTTCAGAAGACGCTCGTGGCGCACCTTCTCGTCGTCATCCATTTCCGACTGAGCCTTGCTGAGCCGCTCCGTGTCGTTCTCGTCGGAGATTGCGCGGGCAAGCGCCTTCCCTTGTCCACGCCCGATGCCGTCTTCGGCCAGCCGTTTGGCGATGCGATCCTCGATAACCTGCCCGACTGAGCCAAGCTCTTCGCGAATGGTCTCGGTCTTCCAGACCAGCGCATCGAGTACGATGTCCGCCTCGCGTTGCTCGTATCGGAAGTAGCGACAGGAAACCTGCTTTGCAGGTTGGAGCTTTCGATCGATCCGGCCGTTCCGTTGTTCCAGACGTGACGGATTCCAGGGTAAGTCGAAATGCAGAAGGTCCGAACAGTAGGATTGGAGATTGATGCCCTCTCGTGCTGCGTCCGTGCAGATCAGAACGCGCAGGGGCTCCACATCCGGATCGGCGTTGAAGGCACGTTTGATTTCCTCACGGCGGTCCGACCCGGTAGCGCCGCTGAACACGCCGATGCGTTCATCTATCCCATCGGTGTCTGCAAGGGCTTCGTGCAACCGACGTTCCAGCCAGCGCCGTGTATCCTCCCACTCGGTGAAGACAATCAGCCGGCGCCGATTCCAATGCTGTCCGTCCAGCATGTTCTTGCGGATCCAGGCGGCCAGCCAATTCACGCGCGCATCGGGCCGCGAGGCGTGCTTTTCGCCCAGCGCGAGCATTTCATCGACGGCCGCCAGCTCGGTGCGCAGGTCCTCCAGCGTGGCGTCGACGATGCCGGCCGCTGAAGCAATCGCAGCTTCCGCCTCTTCATCGGCTGCCAAGGCCTTTTCGGCGTCTTCGCCTTCCAGGCCTAGCTCGGCGTTGTCTTCCGGTGTCGGCGTCTCCACGAACGCGGTTGCAGCCGCCGTCGCGCGAGCGACCTCTTCACCGTCCAGCACTTTTTGCAGTGTTGCGCGGTGCGTCTTCAGCGTTCGAGCAAACGCGGCGATCGACGACAGCAGCCTCTGCTGTAGCCCGACAAAAGCGAGCTTAGCGAGAGCCGCCTTCTGACTGCTCAGCTTCGCGATGCGCGTCATGCGCAGCTCGCCGTAGGCGGCGAGCAGTCGCGCGAGCGACAATTCCGGAGCACCCTCCGGCAGACCGTCGATCGAGACCGGATCGACTACCCGTTCCGGGAACGCCTCGCCGAGACGGCGGAGATCGGATTTCAGCCGGCGCACCATGACCGGCTCGAGATCGCGCGGCCGGACCTCGACACCACGGGTAAAGCGTTGGGGGTCGAGCATCTCGAGAAGGGCGGAGAAGCTGTTGGAGTGCCCGTTATGAGGTGTGGCGGTCAGGAACAGGCGATGCTCGAAACGCACGGCAAGTTCTCTGACCGCTTTCGTGAGCTGACTGGAAACGGCGTATCGCGTGCCTGCCGAAGGAGCGGCGTGGTGCGCCTCATCCAGAATGAACAGGGCTCTTGCGCGGAATTCCCCGAGGACATCGCGCAGGCCCGCGGCATAGGTCTCATCGGTCAGCAGGCGATGCGACACGATAAAGCGTGAACCCGTCGTCCACGGATTGACGGAGAACCCTCTCAACCGCCTCAGCTCGCTGATGCGGTCCCTGTCTATGATCTCGAACGAAAGGCCGAACTTGGCTTCGAGCTCGTCCTTCCATTGGACCGTCATCGCTGGCGGTGCCGCAATCACGATGAAGTCTACCCGGCGCCTGAGCAGGAGCTCCCTCGCGACAAGACCGGCTTCGATGGTTTTGCCGAGACCGACATCGTCGGCGATCAACAGGTTGACACGAGGGAGGCGCAGCGCCTTGCGCAGAGGGAGAAGCTGATAGGCGTCGAGCCTGATTCCAGCGCGAAACGGCGCCTGCAGCAAATCCCGGTCAGCGGCTGTCGCGGAGCGCCAGCGGATTGCGCGGATATGCGCCGCCAAGACTTCGGCGCTATCAGGACGGCCGACACCGACATTCGCCCATCGATCCTCGTCGAGCACCCTCCTGGCTATCTCGGCATCCCACAGAACATCGAGGCGTTCGCCTTGGGCATCGTCCGAGATGCAGGACAAGCCGAGTGTAGGCAGGCCGCCATCGTCACCGGCCAATGCTTCCACGAGCCATGGCTTGCCTCGCACTTCGACGAAGGTACCCGGCAAAATATTCGAGTGTCCCGAGCCATCGTTCATAGGTGCTTCTGCTCGATCAGTCTCATCGCTCTTACTCGGCCCATAAGAGCCTTGTATGGGGGATTTCAGAGTCAAGCCCTTTCCATACGCGAAGCCATTCGCGAGCTGATTGGTACGGCTCATTGGGCTTTCTGGCAATCCGAGGGGAGCTCGCCTTGAGGCTGTTATCGCACCGCACCTTGTATTAGTTAAGGTATTCGCTCGGAGCCTGGACCATGAAGCAGGCATTCGCTTCGAGGGCGAGTCTCCAGGTAACGGCGCATCTCTGCAAGCGTGTTGGGCGGCAATGGCTCGCCGTAAGGCGTCATCAGCGCTTCAACATCCTTCGCTGCCCGGCGGAGGGAAGGGTTGAAGCGACGGATGCCCAGCCGTTGCATGGCCGATTCGATCATGAAGATGATGCGGGTTTTCTCGCCGACCAACTTTTCCCTTCCCCGGCCCGGCCGCCTTGCATCCCTCTCTGCGAGCATTGGAATGGCGGGTCCCGCAATGCCCGCGTTCGCCGCGCAGCCAGCCAAGGAATACGCGCATCAGCATCGCGGTATCGAGGCGGTCGGTCTTCGATCGCCGATGTTCGCGCGACACTGCCACGCGGGTCGGAAAACATGCGCCTCCATGCAGCGCACCGGGCAGCCAGCGTGCCAGCCAGAAGCCATCCCGCCCGGCCTCGTACGCCACAATTTTGCGATCAGTTTGCTTGCTCTTGCTGAGCGCTTCTTCGCGCCAACATTCGAGTAACTGGCCCAGCGCGACAGAATCGAGCTCAAGTTATTTAAAGTCTGCGGGCCACTCCCGGCAAGGTGCCGGCCACGAGCCAGCTCCCGTTACTCACTTCGACAACCGCAGCTGCCGCCCTCTCTTAGCCGAAAACGGCAATCGAACGACCCAGATCATCAAGTTGGTTCATTGGGTCATTTCCCTTCTCGGCTGATTGCTGCCGCGATGATGTCAGAGACTCACTGCCCACCCCATCGCTTCTTTCCCTGCGGCCGAGCCTGTGGTCTCGGCCGACCCCTTCTCTTACCCCCGCATCGCCCCGAAAGGGAGAGTGCGGACGGGTTTTCCGTGACGGGTTGAGGGCTGGGGGAGAGGCTCCTGGCGCCCGTCGCGGAGATCCGCGATGTCTAGAGACGCCGCTCGCGCTAGGTCCGGTGCCAGCCGGACGAGCCTCTACGATGAAATCACCACCAAGATCATCGCCGAGCTCGAGGCCGGCCGTGTGCCCTGGGTCCAGCCTTGGTACACGGCCGCGGCGAAAGCGCCGCTCGCGATGCCGAAGAACGCCAGCACCGGCCGGTTCTATTCCGGGATCAACGTGCTGATCCTCTGGGGTTCCGTGATCGAGCACGGTTTTCCGGTCCAAGGCTGGCTGACGTTTCGCCAGGCGCTCGGACTCGGCGGCAACGTCCGCAAAGGTGAGCACGGCACCACCGTCGTCTACGCCGATCGCTTCATTCCCGACGACGAGAAGAAGCGGGCGCAAGAGGCCAGCGATGAAGCGCAGGCGATCCCGTTCCTCAAGCGCTTCACCGTCTTCAACCTCGCGCAATGCGACGGCCTGCCGGAGAATCTGGTGGTCGCCGCACCGCCACCTGAGCCGGGTCTCATCGAGCCCAAGGTCGAGGCATTGATCAAATCCAGCGGCATCGATTTCCGCATCGGCGGCAGCCGGGCCCTCTACATGCCCGCACAGGACTATGTGCAGGTCCCGCCGCCGCAAGCCTATTTCGAGCCGATCAACTGGCACCGTACGGCGCTCCACGAGCTCGGTCACGCCAGCGGCGCTCCACACCGGCTCAGTCGCGATCTCTCGGGTTCCTTCGGCTCGAAGAAGTACGCGTTTGAAGAGCTGGTTGCCGAGATGAACGCCGCGTTCTGTTGTGGCACGCTCGGCATCGTGCCGACCGTGCGCCACTCCGATTATATCGGCTCCTGGCTCGAGGTGCTGCGCGAGGACAACCGGGCCATCGTTCGCGCGGCATCGCAGGCGAGCAAGGCCGCTGACTTCCTCCTCGGCTTTCTTCCCGGCGATGACGCACGGGCCTCCACCGCAAACGAGCAGGAGGCAGCGTGATGCGCATTCTGTTGCGACGGTGAGCAGGCCGTCACGCAAAGCCGGATTTGTGCGGATGCGCATCTTCGGCTTGCCGGATATTCGGCGCTCCAGAGGAAGAGGTCCGCTGAGTATTCGTGACGGGTTGGAAGCCGAGTGAGAGTCTTTCGGCGCCCGTCGCGGAGACCTCCCAATGGCACCTGCCGTTCAGAAGATCACCCTGTCGTCGTCGCGCGACATCCCCTTCAACAAGCTCGTTCTCTCTCAGTCGAATGTCCGGCGCGTGAAGGCCGGCGTCTCGATCGAGGAGCTGGCGGAGGACATCGCTCGTCGCACGCTCCTGCAAAGCCTCAATGTCCGGCCGATCCTCGGCGCGGAGGGTGGCGAGACCGGCATCTTCGAGGTTCCGGCCGGTGGGCGGCGCTATCGCGCACTCCAGCTTCTCGTCAAACAGAAGCGTCTCGCCAAGACCGCGCCGGTGCCCTGCGTCGTACGCGATCCCAGCGTTGATATTTCCGCCGAAGAAGACTCCCTGGCAGAGAACGTTCACCGCGCGTCACTCCATCCCCTCGACCAGTTCCGCGCGTTTCAGGCATTGCGCCAGAAGGGCCAATCCGAGGAAGAGATCGCCGCCGCCTTCTTCGTCGGCGTGAACGTCGTGAAGCAGCGGCTGCGTCTCGCGACGGTGTCGGAGAAGCTGCTCGACATCTACGCCGAAGACGGCATGTCGCTCGAACAGCTCATGGCGTTCACCGTGACGAACGATCACGCGCGCCAGGAGCAGGTCTGGGAGTCGCTCCAGCGCTCCTACAGCCAGGAGCCCTATCAGATCCGCCGCATGCTGACCGAGCGCACGGTGCGCGCATCGGACAAGCGATCCCTGCTCGCCGGCATCGATGCGTATGAGCAGGCTGGCGGCATCGTCATGCGCGATCTCTTTCAGCAGGACGACGGCGGATGGCTGGAGAACGTCGGCCTGCTCGACGCCCTGGTCGCCGAGAAGCTGAAGGCCGAAGCGGAGAAGATCGCGGCCGAAGGGTGGAAATGGATCGAAGTGAACGTCGATTTCCCGTTCGGCCACACGCATCACCTGCGCGAGCTCGAGGGGACGCCGATGGATCTCACGGCCGAGGAACAGGCGACGATCGAGGCGCTGAAGATCGAGTACGCCAAGCTCGAAGCGGAATACGAGAACGCCGACGAGCTTCCCGACGATGTCGATGCTCGATTCGGCGAAATCGAAACGGCGCTCGCCGCCTTCGAGGATCGGCCGGTGAGCTACAATCCGACCGACGTCACGCGGGCCGGCGCCTTCATCAGCATCGGCTCTGACGGCGGCCTCTTCGTGGATCGCGGCTACGTCCGGCCGGAGGATGAGGCGCCTGCCAGCACGAATACGGACGGTGAAGCCGGCAGCGACGGCCATGCGAGTGAAGGTGGCGAAATTTCCACGCCCACTATCCAGCGCGCCGTGATCACGATCGGCGGCCGGCCCGAGGCTGAGGAAGACGAGGAGGATACCGTCAAGCCGCTCCCCGACCGCCTGGTGAGCGAGCTGACCGCCTATCGCACGCTGGCGCTGCGAGATGCAGTGGCGAACAATCCTCACGTCGCGATGACGGCATTGCTGCACAAGCTCTGCCTGGACACCTTCCAGCACGCGGCATCGGGCGCGTGTCTCGAAGCGTCCGTGCGGGAGATCTTTTTCTCGATCCAGCCGACGGACCTCAAGGACAGCCCGCCCGCGAAGGCGGTCGCGGAACGGCACCAGGCCTGGAAGGCCGATTTGCCGAAGGACGAAGCCGCCCTCTGGGACTGGCTCGCCGCTCTCGACGACGCCAGCCGCGCCGCGTTGCTGGCGCACTGCGTCTCCTTTGGGGTCAACGCGCTCTACGAGAAGGGCGGTCGCTATGGCGGCCCGGGCATCTCAGTTCACGGCGTCCAGCGCCGCCTCGTTCAGGCCGACCGTCTCGCGCGCGCGGCCGGGCTCGACATGGTCGAGGCCGGCTGGCGGCCGACGGTCGACAACTATCTCGGCCGCATCACCAAGCCCCGCATCCTCGAGGCGGTGCGCGAGGCGAAGGGTGAACAGTCGGCGCAGCTCATCGACCACCTGAAGAAGGCGGACATGGCGAAGGAGGCCGAACGGCTGCTGGAAGGCACTGGTTGGCTCCCCGAGCCGCTACGCGCGTCGGCTGACGCCACGGCGGAGACGATCGACGCCAATGTCGCGGAGGGCGACGAGGCGCTGCCTGCCTTTCTTTCCGACGACGAAGAAGGCGCCGGCGAAGAAGACACGGACGAGCCTGCCGTGATCGCTGCCGAATGACGACCAGGAGCGGGGCGGCATCGGCCGTCCCGCTCGTCCCTCCATCCAACTCACTCCGCCCGGCCATCGCGCCGGGCGATCTCGTTTCAGGAGACCGTCATGACGAATGCTTCCGATTTCCCCGCTGTCGTCGACAGCGCGCCGTCCGATTGGGAGACCAACCGCGCTGCCCAGGAACGGCTGCGCGCCGAGCTGCAACCACTCAACAAGGCCGCGCTGTTCGACGCGCTCATGGCAGCCGGCGTCACCCTCGTCATCGTCAGCTTCGATGGTTACGGCGACAGTGGTCAGATTGAGAGCGTCGAGGTGAAGGCCGGCGACACCGTCGTCCCCATGCCCGAATGCACGATCGAGATCGCCGAAGCGGCGTGGGACCAGCCGGAGCCCAACCGCACGTGCGTCAGCATCGCCGACGCCATCGAACGTCTCGTCTACGACCTTCTCAACGACGCGCATTGCGGTTGGGAAAACGACGACGGCGCCTATGGCGATTTCACCTTCGATGTCGCTGAGCGGACGATCACACTCGACTACAACGAGCGTTACACCGCATTCGGCTATTCGCAGCATGTCTTCTGAGGAGGCGACGATGGGGCATTGTTATCATCACGCCCTCTCTTCCGTGAAGAAGTGGGGCGGCGTCGCGGAGGACTATCTGCCGCTGCATCAGTGGTTCGATGAATCGAAGGCGATCACCGCCGACTTTCGTCACCGCGCGCTCCGTCATCATGCAGAAGGCATCTTCATGCTGGAGCGCTCCTTCGGTGCGACCATCACTGTCTCGACCGGGCGCGTCGTTCCGGTGCGGCTGATCGGCGAACAGCATGTGATCGAGGATCTCGGTTTCATCCCGAGCTTCGCCGACTGGGTCCGCTGCATCCGGCCCGAGCCGTGGATGGGCCGGGCTCAGCCGATCCACAAGTTGGTCGATCCCTTTGCAGCCAGCGCGGCGGGAGGCGCCTGATCATGTACGGCACCTATCTGCGCCTCAACATCACCGTCCATGTCGGATGGCGCGATGTCATCCGAGCGGCTGCCGGGAAGCTTACACCGCAAGCTCGCCGCGATCCGGCTCATCGCGAAGCCCGTCACCGCTTCTATCGGCGGATGCTGGCGCACCACAAAGAAGCACAGCAGCTCGTCCGCACCTGGCGCCTCTGACGCCGCTCGCTCATCCGATTCGCCCATGCCGAAGCCCGGCCCTCGTGCCGGGCTTCGTCGTTTCAGGAGGCCGTCATGGCTGACTTCTTCACTCACTTCTCATGCGTGCTCGACGTTGGAACTCCCGACAACGCCGCACGCGCGCTCGACCTATACCAGGCTTTCATGGAGGAAGCCGCGCGGGAGGACATCCCGCCCGACGGCTTTCTTCTCTCCGTCCAGCCGGAGCACGGCGCCAGAACGCTGTGGATTCGCGACGAAGTCACCGGCGATCCGCAGCAGGTGATCCTATTCGTGCTCCGCTGCGCCGAGGAACTCGGCCTCACAGGCAGATGGGGCTTCCAGTGGGCGAACATCTGCTCGCGACCGAGCGTCAACGCATTCGGCGGCGGTGCACAGGTACTCGATTTATCGACCCGCAAGACGATCGCCTGGATCGACACCAATGGCTGGCTGGCACGGACACTCGCGCCGGCGCGCAGACAGCGAGGTGCCCGATGAGAATTCCCGATCACGCACGCGCGAACTTTCAGACGCTGCTCCGCGCCGCGGCCGACGGCAATCTCGCGCTCATGGAATGCAGGGACGCCGCGACGGGCGAGATCCGCAATGTCATCTGCGCTGTCGGCCGTGACGGTGTGGATTTCGTGTTCACGCCCTTCGGTCATCTCGCCGACGGCAATCCCTACGACGCCTATCTGCCGCCGTCTCCATCCCTGCACGCCGGTCCAGCCTCCTGATCCTCCGCGCCGGAATCTGTCTAGACGCGGCGGCCCTCCGGTCAACGGGAAAGCCGTTTCCGCATCGCTTCCGCGATGCGTGACCGCTGGACTTGGGCCGCATCCGGTCACAAGTCCGCCGCAACGGCATCAGGAGGCGATTGGAGATGTGCAAGGTCCTCAACAAGCATCGGACGGGCGTGCCGGCAGGCTCCGTCTATATCGGGCGCGGCTCGAAGTGGGGCAATCCGTTCCGGATCGGCCCCGACGGTGATCGCGCCGCCGTCGTCGCGAAATATGAGCGCTGGCTCGCCGGCCAGCACCAGCTCTTGCGCGCGCTTGACGAACTGCGCGGTCGTGATCTCGTCTGCTTCTGCGCGCCGCTTCCATGTCACGGCGATCTGTTGCTTCGGCTCGCGACTGCGACCCGCGAGGCGCGCATCGCGTGGTGGCGCGGCGTGAAGGCGGCGGTGTAACGAGAGGGAGGGTCCGGCCGGGAAGGGTTTGAGCCGATCGGGATCGAGAGAGCGCCCGTGCGGCTCGGCCCGCATCTGCTCTCCCGAGGTCTCTTTCATGACGACTGTTTCCAGCGTTGCGGCCGCCTGCGCGGCTGCGCCATCGCACGCACCCGCATCTCCGTGCATCCTCCAGGCCGCACGACTTCTCCTTCCCGATCTCGAACGCGGACGGCGCTTCGATGCCGGTGTCTTGCGATCCGCGATGGAGACCGCCTTCGGCGGCTCCGATGCAGCCGGCGCCTGGGCCTGGAAGCAGGCGTATGACGCCTGCGAAGCAGCGACCGTCCTGTTCCTGCGCAAATATGGCAAGCCGCTTTTCCGCAAAGCCGACTCTCCGGCTTCACGGCTTGCCGCGCTGACGAAGATCGCCGGCCTTCTGCCCACCCACACGCGGCGTTCCGAGGAGAGTCAAGCGCTCCAACAATTCTCGACGCCGGTTACGCTCGGCCTCGCGGCCTGCATCGCAGCCGCCATTACTTCGGACGATTGCGTGCTGGAGCCTTCGGCCGGCACAGGGCTCCTCGCCATCCTGGCTGAGGTCGCCGGCGGCGCGCTCGCGCTGAACGAGCTGGCCGACACGCGCGCCGCGCTCCTCGACCACCTCTTTCCCGGCGTCACCGTCAGTCGCTTCGATGCGGCACAGATCGACGATCATCTCGACGTTGCGATCACACCGAGCGTCGTGCTGATGAACCCGCCATTCTCTGCAATGGCGAATGTCGACCGCCGCATGGCCGACACCGCCTATCGTCATGTCGCCTCAGCGCTGGCGCGCCTCATCGACGGCGGGCGGCTGGTGACGATCACCGGCGCCAATTTCGGCCCCGAGGCTCTAGCTTGGCGCGATGCCTTTCTCCGCCTGCAGGAACGCGGTCGTGTGGTGTTCACCGCGGTCATCGACGGTGCGGTCTACGCCAAGCATGGCACGAATATCGAGACGCGCCTCACCGTCATCGACAAGCTGCCCGCGTCTCACGCGGCGCAGTTTCCGCCTTCCGCAGGTGTCGCGCCCGACGTGGCGACGCTGCTCGGCTGGATCGGCGAGCGCGTTCCGCCCCGGCGCCCGGTCGCCGCGCAGACGGCCGGCGGTCTCGTCGTGCCGAGAACCGTTCGCGGCTATCTCGCGCGCACCACTTCGCGTCAGCCGGCTACCGCGATCGCAGAGCCGGAAGGCATGGAGCTCGCCTACGACACAGTCGAATGGACACCTCCCGAGGGCAGCCGTCTCACGGAAGCGCTTTATGAAGAATACGTCCTTCAGTCGATCCGTATTCCCGGCTCTCAGGCGCATCCGACGAAGCTGGTGCAATCCGCGGCGATGGCCTCCGTCGCGCCGCCAAAGCCCTCCTACCGGCCGCATCTCTCGGCAAACCTCATCACAGACGGCGGACTATCCGACGCGCAGCTCGAAAGCGTCATCTACGCCGGCGAGGCCCATGCCAATTTCCTCGCCGAGTCGTGGACGGTCGATGAGACCTTCAACCTGGTCACCGCCGCGCGCGACGATGCGGAGAACGCCGTCCGCTTTCGCCGCGGTTGGTTTCTCGGGGACGGCACCGGCGCCGGCAAGGGCCGCCAGGTCGCTGGCATCCTGCTCGACAACTGGCTGAAGGGCCGGCGGCGCGCCATCTGGATCAGCAAGTCCGACAAGCTGATCGAGGACGCGCAGCGCGACTGGTCCGCGCTGGGCATGGAGCGGCTACTCGTCACACCGCTCTCCCGCTTTCGCCAGGGCACGCCGATCCGGCTTGGCCAAGGCATCCTATTTGCAACCTATGCCACGCTGCGCACCGACGAACGCGGCGAGAAGCTTTCGCGCGTCCGGCAGATCGTCGAATGGTTGGGCTCCGATTTCGACGGAGTGATCATCTTCGACGAATCCCACGCCATGCAGAACGCCGTCGGCGGCAAGGGCGAGCGCGGCGAGCAGGCGCCGTCGCAGCAGGGACGCGCGGGCCTCCGGCTCCAGCACGCCCTGCCGAACGCTCGCGTCGTCTACGTCTCAGCGACCGGCGCCACCACGGTCCACAATCTTGCTTATGCACAGCGGCTCGGCTTGTGGGGCGGCGAGGATTTCCCGTTCGCCACGCGCGCCGAATTCGTCGAGGCGATCGAGGCCGGCGGCGTCGCCGCGATGGAGGTGCTGGCGCGCGACTTGAAGGCGCTCGGTTTCTATGCGGCTCGCTCGCTCTCCTACGAAGGCGTCGAGTACGAACTGGTCGAGCACCAACTTACGACCGAGCAGATCCGCATCTACGACGCCTATGCCGGCGCCTTCTCGATCATTCACAACAATCTCGACGCGGCGATGCGCGCCGCCAACATCACCGGCGAAACCGGCACGCTGAACGCGCAGGCGAAATCCACCGCGCGTTCCGCATTCGAGAGCACGAAGCAACGCTTCTTCGGCCATCTGCTCACATCGATGAAGACGCCTTCGCTGATCCGCTCGATCGAGCGCGATCTCGAGGCTGGCCACGCCGCCGTCATCCAGCTCGTCTCGACCGGCGAGGCGCTGATGGAGCGCCGGCTCGCGGAGATCCCGACCGAGGATTGGGGCGATGTCCAGGTCGACATCACACCGCGCGAGTACGTGCTCGACTATCTCGCCCATTCCTTCCCGGTCCAGCTCTATGAGCCGTTCACCGACAGCGAGGGCAATCTCTCGTCCCGGCCCGTCTATCGCGACGGTCAGCAGGTCGAGAGCCGTGAGGCGGTCGCGCG
Organism: Methylocella sp.; assembly: GCA_035622375.1. GTDB lineage: Bacteria > Pseudomonadota > Alphaproteobacteria > Rhizobiales > Beijerinckiaceae > Methylocapsa. The sequence goes on from DASPVM010000013.1 coordinate 74,214, forward strand.
TCGCGACCGGTTGATCGAGAAGCTCGCGTCGTTGCCACCCGTGCCGGGCGCGCTCGACCAGATCGTCCAACGCTTCGGCACGGACGTAGTCGCCGAAGTCACAGGCCGCTCGCGCCGCGTCATCCGGAATGGCGATCGATTGCTGGTCGAAAACCGCGCCGCCTCGGCGAACCTCGCCGAGACCGCCGCCTTCATGGATGACGCCAAGCGCATCCTCGTCTTCAGCGACGCCGGCGGCACCGGGCGCAGCTACCACGCCGAGCTGTCGGCGCGGAATCGCAGGCTACGCGTCCACTATTTGCTCGAACCCGGCTGGAAGGCGGATGCCGCCATCCAGGGCTTAGGCCGCACGAACCGCACCAACCAGGCGCAGCCGCCGTTGTTCCGGCCGATCGCGACGGACGTGAAGGCGGAGAAACGCTTTCTCAGCACGATCGCGCGCCGCCTCGACACGCTGGGCGCGATCACGCGCGGCCAGCGTCAGACTGGCGGCCAGGGCTTGTTCAGGCCCGAGGACAATCTCGAAAGCCATTACGGGCGCGATGCGCTGCGCCAGCTTTACATGCTGCTGGTGCGCGGCAAGGTCGAAGGCTGCTCGCTTCAGACCTTCGAGGACACGACGGGTCTCAAACTCACGGACACGAACGGCATCAAGGACGAGCTGCCGCCGATCACCACCTTCTTGAACAGATTACTGGCGCTGACCATCGACCTGCAGAACGTGCTTTTCACCGCGTTCGAGCAGTTGCATACGGCTCGCATCGAAGGCGCGATCGCGTCCGGCACATACGATGTCGGCTTGGAGACGCTGCGCGCCGAGAGCTTCGTCGTCACCGACCGACGCACGATCTACACCCATCCCGGCACCAGTGCGGAGACCCGGCTTCTCACCATCACCGAGCGCCGGCGCAACCGCCCGGTCACGCTCGACGACGCTCTCGATCGCCTATCCGACCGGCGCGCCATCCTGATGATCAACGAGCGTTCCGGCCGTGCCGCCGTTCAGGTCCCGGCGCCGAGCCTCATGCTTGACGACGGCGAGATCGAGCGCCGCGTGCGGCTGATCCGACCGATGGAGAACCACAGCCTTCCGCTGAAGATGATGGCGGAAAGCCACTGGACGGAGGCCGATCGCGAGCGCTTCGCCGCGACGTGGGCAGCCGAGCTCGGCGAAGTGCCCGAGTTCACCGACAGCACCATCCATGTGGTAGCGGGGTTGCTTCTGCCGATCTGGAAGCGGCTGCCGAACGAGTCGACACGCGTCTACCGGCTTCAGACCGATGCCGGCGAGCGGATCATCGGCCGCAAGGTTTCGCCTGCTTGGGTCGCGACCGCGCTCGCCGCCGACGCGCCGACGCTGACGCCGGAGAACGCCTTTGCCGCCCTCTTGGAGGGGCGAACCGTTATCGACCTCGCCGAGGGCCTTCAGCTCCGCCGGGTCCGCGTCATGGGCGCCGAGCGTATCGAATTGTCTGGGTTCAACGACACGATGCGCGACCGGCTCAAGGCCTACGGGCTCTTCCACGAGATCATCTCGTGGAAGCTGCGCATGTTCGTGCCGACCGACGCTACCGGCGTCGCGGTCTTGGCGCGGGTGCTCGACCGCTATCCCGTCGAGCGCATCGGCGAACGGGAGGCCGCGTGATGCCGCGCGACGCCTCGGAACTGTCGCACCGTCTCGCGCGTGAGGCCGAGGTGGTGTGCCGCCACTATCTTTCCAATGGCCGGCGAGAAGGCCGCTACTGGCTGGTGGGCGATGCGCGCAACACACCTGGCCGCTCCATGTTCGTCCGGCTCAAGGACTCCACAAAAGGGCCGGCCGGCAAATGGACCGATGCCGCCACCGGCGAGCATGGCGATCTGCTTGATATCATTCGCGAGAGCTGCGGCCTCATCGACTTCCACGATGTCGCCGACGAAGCCCGCCGATTTCTGAGCCTGCCGCGGATCGAACCCGAGCCTCCGTCGAGACCTTCACGGCTTCCCGCGCAGATCGGCTCGCCGCAAGCTGCGCAGCGTCTCTTCGCCATGTCGCAGCCGGTGATGCGCACACTCGTAGAGACATATCTGCTTAATCGCGGCATTACGCCTTTGCACGAAGCCGGCGCGCTGCGCTTCCATCCCCGCTGCTATTACCGGCCCGACGAGCATTCGCCGACCGAGATCTGGCCGGCGATGATCGCTCGCGTGACCGATCTCGACGGGCGCATAACCGGGGCGCACCGGACCTGGCTCGATCCCGAGGGCTTCGATCCTCTTCGTCTCGGCAAGGCGCCGATCGACACACCGCGACGCGCGATGGGCGACCTCCTCGGCAATGCCGTGCGCTTCGGCGTGGCGAACGACGTACTCGCTGCCGGGGAAGGCATCGAGACCATGCTGTCGTTGCGCTGCGTTCTGCCAACCCTGCCAATGGCCGCCGCTCTGTCGGCCAATCACCTCGCAGCACTTCTGCTCTCACCGGCGCTGCGCAGGCTCTATATCGCTCGCGACAATGATGCGGCCGGCGCAGTGGCCGCGGCGGCTCTGACCGAACGCGCCGAGGCGACCGGCGTCGAGACGATCGTATGGACGCCCAGACGTGGCGACTTCAACGAGGATCTGCGTGGCTTCGGCCTCGATGCGCTTCGAGCAGCCCTGCGGGTGCAGCTCGTCCCGCAGGACATCGCTCGCTTCATGCTCCTGATGTCTGGCGCGACGGGCTAAGCAGCAGCACTTCGAGTGTCGCCATGCCGGTCAAGCGAGGCCGAATTACCGGATAGAGTCCGCGCCGCGGACTTCTAGAGGGCGATCGGACGGCAGCCGACCCGGCCCGGCAATGGCTGCGCCCGGCTATTTTCCGCCGGCGGCAGAACCTCCTTTGCATCGCGAAGCAAAATAGCCGGGTTTCGCCATCCTCCGCTGACGCTGCGGTCCTGCGCTGCGCTCCGGGTTCTGGGCCGCGCCGCCCGCCGTCTGGTGATCGCCACGAAGGCCGCGATGGGCGCGGTCGATCCGGCAAAGGGCCTCACCATGACGACCGATCACGACGACACCGAATTCGAACCGCCGCACAGCTCATCCTCGACCGATCACGTCCTCAACGAACTTCAGCTCTATAGCTACCGCCCCTTCCAGGACGAGCCCGATCCGAGGCCGCTTCCCGAAGGCAATGCCGTGGCCGGCGCCGTCGCAGACATCTTCGACGCCCTGGTCGCGACCCTGAACAACACGCGACTCGAACCGGACCTCGAGGACTTGCTCTGGTCGACCGTCAACCTCTTCCACCGCGCCGTCGACCGCATCGAACGCGAGCTCGACGACAACGAGCAGGCACAGCACCGCAGCCAACGCGAGCAGAACGGCTCGGAGGTGCGATCGGTCGAGCTCGAGCGATTGACGGCCGAGGGTCTCACACTGACCGAGCGCCGTAACTGCATGGAGCTCTTTCGCGACCAGGCCGTCGAACGCTTCGAAACGCACACCGGCACGCCCTGGCGTCCCCGCTCCGGATCGCAGGTCAGCCATCGCACGCTCACCGCCGCGATGATCGACAGCCGCGACTTCCTGGCCGCCAAACGCCGCGCCGAAACGGAAGTGATGCTGCCGCCCGGACCGAAGATCGCGCTCACCGGCGGGCTCGACTTCAACGATCACCGCCTCATCTGGGATCGGCTCGACAAGGTCCACGCCAAGCACCCCGACATGGTGCTGCTACACGGCGGCTCACCGAAGGGCGCCGAACTCATCGCGGCCAAATGGGCGAGCAACCGCAAGGTACCGCAGATCGCCTTCAAGCCCGACTGGACGAAGCACGCGAAAGCCGCTCCGTTCAAACGCAACGACGCGATGCTCGCGGTCTTGCCGATCGGTGTCATGGTGTTTCCCGGCACCGGGATCCAGTGCAACCTCGCCGACAAGGCGAAGAAGCTCGGCATTGCGGTGTGGAAATTCGACGAGGGCGGCGCATGACGCGCCGCCACCCCACGACAGCCAACCCGATCCCGCCGCATCGCTCTCGCAAGATAGGCTGCCTTCGGCTATGCTTCGGACTGCGCCGTGGTGGTGGTGGAAGGCGCGACCGTCACATCCTTTGTCACGGAGGTTTCCACCATGCATGTCATCGGAATCATCCTCAGCATGTTCGGGATCGGCCTGTTTTGCTGGTTGATCTTCACGCTCGCCGTTTATGCGCTGCCATTCTTTATAGGGCTTACCGCTGGAATGGCCGCGTTTCGCAGCGGCGCGGGCGTCCTCGGCGCGCTGCTTGTCGGCGTCGTGACCGGCGCCGTCACACTGGCAATCGGACAGATCGCGTTCGCCGTGGTTCGCCCGCCGGTGCTTCGCGCCGTCATCGCCGCCGCTTTCGCCATTCCTGCCGCGATTGCCGGCTACCATGCTGTCCTCGGCCTCTCGCAGATCGGCGTGCCCTCGCTTGTCTGGCGCGAGGTGTTCGCCTGGATTGGGGCAATCTTCATCGGCGGCACGGCTTTGGCGCGAATGACGGTGTTCATGGAGCCCCCTCTTTTGCGACCGAGCGGCGTATCGCAGAACGAGCCTCAGCCAATTCTCACCGGCGCGACACGACAGGGTTAGCTTTCGCCGTCTCGCCAACCGGTGCTCTGGAGCTCAGACGCTGACAGATCATGTGCTGAGATAGCGGAGCGCGCAGCTCGCATCGGAGAGGCGCTTCGTCGATGCAGTTGCGATCGATCGCCCACCATTGATCGCTGTCCGGAGCGTTTCTGAGCGGCTATTCCGCGACAAGCAATCCCGCCTTTTCCCGCGCCATGGTTTCTTTCTCTACGCCTGAACCGTCCAACATCTTGTGTAGGACAACCGACATCCGCCATGTCTTCTCTTGAGGATGCTGTTCAGCGCTCGGACACACCTGGTCTCTTGCTGGCCTGATCTGGCCAAGGACCGGCTTCGCCTCGATCGCCTGAGCCGCAACGCCGCCGGATCGACTTTCTTCCCCTGGGATGCCCACCCCGCGGGGCTTCCCCGCGGGGGCCCGGGTCAGCCCATTCCTCGCGAAACAAGAAAGTCTCGCCGCCGACATCCTCCGCTACGCTCCGGCCCTGAGGCCACCCCATTGCGCAAACGCGAATGGGGGACCCCGGCCAGCGGGTGCGTCGTCGGTCGTCCTCGGCCTGTCGATCGCCATCGAGGCCGCGGTGGTCGCGGGCTCGAAACAGCCAAGGAGAAGTGACATGGCCAACATCGGTTCTTTCAAGAAGGTCGGCAACGACTTCCAGGGCGAGATCGTCACCCTGAGCGTGCAGGCCAAGGGCGTCCGCATCGTCGCCGAGACCAACCGCTCCAACGACAACGCTCCGAGCCACCGCGTCTACGTGGGCCGGGCGGAGATCGGGGCCGCCTGGTCGAAGCGCTCCGAAGAGGGCCGCGACTACCTCTCGCTCAAGCTCGACGATCCCTCCTTCAACGCGCCAATCTACGCCAACCTCTTCGATGACGAGGACGGCGAAGGCTACACCCTGATCTGGTCCCGGCCGCGCAAGAACGCCGATTGAGGCCGGTCCACCAATGCCCCCTCCGGCTCCGCCGGGCGGGGCTTCCGCGTAGCCAACCAATTCCACGGCCTGCCTTTCACGAGATGACAGCCATGCTGAGCGGAAAACGAATCCTCGTCGCCGAGGACAATGATTTTATCGCATACGCACTCGTCCAGACGATCACTGATCATCGCGGGATCGCTCTCGGCCCCGCGCAGACAAACATCAGAGCTCTTGCTCTGATCGATCAAAACCCCGACGGCGCGATCCTCGACGGCAATCTCCTCGACGGCCCCATCACCCCGGTCGTGCACGCCTTGTGCGCTAAGTCCATTCCGCTGCTGGTGTTTACAGGGCTGGGCCTTCCTTCCGATCTTGAGCGGTCGCATCCGGACATCCTGGTCATTCTCAAACCATTACCCTATGAAACCGTCATTCGCGCGATTGCGGAACGTATCGACGGGCACGCTCTTCCCCGTGCCGGAAACATGCCCAGGTTAGGTCTAGTCCCGCCGCCGCAGCTCGTTATCGGGCGCTTTCCGGCGACCGAATCAGTCGCCTCGGATATCTCCCAGAACAACCCTGCCGGATGCCCGAATCGTGGGCATCAGCGTCGTTGATGCAACCGGAAACGACTATTATAGTCGTTTTCCTGGTGCGCGCGGATCGACTGTCGGAGGTGATCATGGATGATCACCGGCCGGCAAGTTCGGGCGGCGCGAGCCTTGCTGAACTGGAAGCAGGAAATGCTCGCCGAGAAAGCCCTTGTGGCGCTAACCGCGCTCAAACGCCTGGAGTCCGAACGCGGCCTCCCGGTGCACGAGGGCACACGCGATCAGGTCCGCCGTGCGCTCGAAGCCGCCGGCATCCTGTTCGTCGATTCTGATCGTGGTCGCGGCGTTATGCTCTTGAACGAAGCCCCCGCAAGGCGAACGTCGCGCGTTCGGTCTTGAACGCCGCTAGCCTCGCGGGACATGAACGCCGGCCAGCCTCGATGGATTCGCCGCTGATGCAAACGCCGCCGCTCGATCCGCCCGTTGCCGACACGGCGCCAACGGATGGCATCCTGACCGGTTACGACGAGCAGCACGTCGTTACCTATCTGCGCCTGCTCGATGCCGACAAGGAGGGCGCGGACTGGCGGGAAGTCGCGAAGCTGGTGCTGCATATCGATCCCGACAGCGAGCCGGCCCGGGCGCGGCGGGCGTGGGAAACGCACCTGGCCCGGGCGCGTTGGATGACCCAGAACGGCTATCGCCATCTCCTTCGCGGCGGCGCCCCCCACTGAACTTTGGTTCCTTGCAGAACCGGCAACGCCCGTTGCGGGTCAGACCCATAGCGATTCCAGCGCGAGCAAGCGAATCTCCCATCAGACGCCGACGAGCGTGCTGAATGGAGGAGAGACTATTTATGCCTCGTGCCGAGTGGCGTTCGCCGGCAGCCTATGAGAACTTGCGTTCGCTCGATGCCCCGGGGTTCGCCTGGGAATTTCTCAGCCGCAACCCTGCCTTCGAGCGTGACTGCAAGAGGCTCGAACAGGCCAGTGAGGATCGTCCTCTCAGTGCCGACGAGCTGAACGGCTTTGCGCGGCGCTGGGGGGTGCGATTTCGCGAAGACTGCTCCGGGCGGCAAAGTTCATCACCCTCTTTGGACGGCGGCGCGCTTGCCGAGCGTCACCCCGCTGACCCGGCTCCCGGCCGATCTGATCGATCCGGACCAGCCCATTGAGGCGCCGTCTCTCGGTTCCGTCATTGCCGAAGAGGGACCCGAGCGCCTAATCGAGCAGCGCGAAAATCTGTTCCGTCTGCACATCGTCGAGAGCTTGGACGGGCAAACACCTTGCGTTGTCCTGCCGCTCGACCAACTGTTCGACCTCCGCGCCAACTCGGCGCTTCGCCTTTGGCGCGCTTTGACGGGGCGAGATCCTGGCGCAAATCATGCAGCTCTGTCGCGGGCGCGGCGAGACAGGCTCCTGCTCGCCTTGCGTGCGCTCGACGGTCGTCTTGATAAGGCAAGCTACCGCGAGATCGCGGAAGTTCTCTTCGCCGTTGGCCGCCTCACGAGCCGCGCTTGGCAGACCCATGATCTCCGCGATCGGACGATCCGCCTGGTCCGATACGGCTTCAGCCTGATGGAAGGAGGCTACTTCCGGCTGCTGCTCCATCCCTACCGTGGCCGGCGATAGCGCCCGGGTGGTGATCTCACCGCCCCTCGACATCACCATCCCCCTGAGCCCAGCGCCTCCGCCAGAGTGATCCGCGAAGGCCGCCGTTATCCGGCGGCCCCTGACAGGATCACGGAGCTATCCCATGTCCAACAATCTGACGGGCCTGCCGCCGCGCTATTTGCGCACCCCGGAGGCCGCCCGCTTCGTTGGCCTTTCCATCCGCACGCTCGAGAAGCACCGAATCTACGGCACCGGCCCGCGGTATTCGAAACTCGGCGGCCGCGTCGTTTATCGCCTCGAAGATCTGCAGGCCTGGGTCGCCCAGGGCGCCAAAGCATCGACGTCTGATCCGGGCGCCGGAACCGTGCTGCCCGCCAAGCGGCACCCCGATTTCGCGCTCGCCCGCGCTGGCCAACTCCGCCGCTGATTTGACCATCCATGCCGGCGCGCCATCGCATGCTGTCCGAACGCGAGCAGCTCGAACTGTTCCGGGCACTGCCGGGTGACCTCGCCCCGCGCGATGCGCAGGACCTGATGGCTTATCCCTTTTTCAGCCTGGCCAAGACGCCTCGGACAATGCCAATCGACTTTCGAATGAACGAAATCGCGATCCGAGTCGAGGCGGTGCCCGAGCACGGGATGGCGACGATTTGGGATGCCGACGTCCTGATCTGGGCCGCAAGCCAGATCGTCCAGGCGCGCGATAAGGGTTTGCGTACGTCCCGGCTCATGGCAGCGACGCCGCACGAAATCCTCACTTTCGTCGGCCGCGGCACCAGCAAGCGCGACTACCATCGCCTCAAAGCCGCGCTCGACCGCCTGCAGTCCACCACGGTCGCGACATCGCTGCGTCAGACGCACGAGCGGCGCATGCACCGCTTTTCCTGGATCAACGAATGGACCGAGCATGCCGGCGCGTGCGGAAATGCCGCCGGCATCGATCTCATCGTACCGGACTGGTTTTACCGCGCCGTTCTTGATGACGCGCTCGTTCTCACGATCGACGCCGCATATTTCAAGCTGACGGGCGGTTTGGAGCGCTGGTTGTACCGCCTTGTGCGCAAGCACGCTGGTAAACAAAGCGCGGGCTGGCGATTCGATTTCCACCATCTCTACATGAAGTCGGCGAGTCTGTCGTCCTTCAAGCGCTTCGCCTTCGAGCTGCGCGACATCGTGCGCCGTCAGCCCTTGCCGGGCTACCGCCTCGCCGTGGAACGCGAGGTCCGCGGGCGCGAGCTGCTCGCTTTCGTCGGCACTACATTATCCACAGGCACCTGTGGACAACCTGTGGAAGCGCTCGTGCTATCGGGAACCAATGGGCACGTGCTATCAGGAACCGGAGACTCGTGCTATCAGGAACCAGGAGCGGAATTTTCATCAAGTAAATCAGACGCTTGCAATCCGCCTAACTTAGAATCTAACTTAAAAGAGTCTAACTGTCTTGCTGTTGGCGGCGATCGCAGCAAGTGGAAAACCGCAAGGGGAGAGCGATGATCGTCGCGCTCCTCAACCAGAAAGGCGGTGCCGGCAAGACGACGCTCGCCCTGCATCTTGCCGACCAATGGGCCCGGAAAGGGAAGAGGGCTCTTCTCATAGATGCCGATCCCCAATGCTCGGCGCTCGGCCGGTCCGAGCAACGTGCAAGAGAACGTATCCCGCGGCTCTTTGGTGTCATCGGGCTTGCGCGCGACACTCTCCACCGGGCAACCCCTGAACTCTCTCGCGATGTAGATCATGTCGTGATTAACGGGCCGCCGCGCGTCGCAGGGCTGATGCGCTCGGCGCTGCTCGCTCGCGATCTAGTCCTCATCCCGGTCCAACCGTCCCCCTTCGACGGATGGGCCTCTGCCGAGATACTCACCCTGCTCGGCGAAGCGCGTATTTTCCGCCCGCAGCTTGCCGCGTGTTTCGTGCTCAACCGCTGCGCGGCGCGCACCGCGATCGCCCGTGAGACATCCGATGGGCTCGCAGATCCCGATCCGCCGGTGCTCGGTTCGCGGATCGGCCAGCGCGTTTTTGGGGCGAGCCACGCGGCGCCTGAGGTCGTCGCGCTCGCCGCTGAAGTGCGAGCACTAGCACCATGACAGAGCCCTCGTCGAAACGTTCATTTGCGGCACGTCCCAGCGATCCGGACAGTTGGGTTCGAAAGCCCGAGCGATCAGCACGTCCTCGCAATGGCGCCGAGCTCTACACCGCCCGGCTCACCATTGACGTCACGCCGGCGCTGCGCGGCCGCATCAAGATCGCCGCTTTCAGGCGCGGCCAGACCGTCACCGGCATGTTGCGCGAGCTGCTCGCGCGAGAATTCCCTGACACCAATGGAGGACAATTATGACGGCAATGACCGCTACCGGCAGACCTGCAGCCAACGACGCGGCGCCCGCTCTCACGCGCGTCGAGCTGACTTGGCTCGAAAAGCGGATCGAGCACTGGATTAAATTTGGCCGGGAAGTCGAGGAGACGATCCTCGACCGGCGACGGCGTGTGCTGAGTTTCGCGCCGGGCAGCGTCTTCGCCTTCGTCCGCTGGGCCTCGAATGACTTCGGCACTGTCGTCTCGCGCGTTGACGTCGTGCGCGCAGTCTCGCCTGGCGAACCTTACCAGACGCTCCCCTTTGTCCGGCCCGGCGGCGAGATTCTGCTGCGCATCAGCGGATGGCCGAAGGTTGAACGAGTCTTGCAGGAAATCGATGCCGTCGAGACTCTCGGCATAGACGCGGCTGATGCCGCTCCAGATCATTGGCGGCACGTCCACAACCGTATCGCGGCTGGTGAGCCAGCGCGCCGTTACAGCGTCGAGCAGCATCGCGCCTGGCTGCTGCGCCGGAGGACCACGACGTGACGCGCTTCGGCTGGGTCATGTCGACATATTTCGCGACTCTCGGTGTCGGGCTTTCTGGGATGATTCATCCTGCCCCAAAGCTGATCTGGAACGCCAGTGCGAGCGTACCGGCCGGACTCTATGCCATCCATCCCGCCGGCGCGCTCTACGTCACCGAGCTGGTCGCAGTGAGGCCGCCCGAGCCGCTCGCCAGCTTTCTCGCCGAGCGCCGCTATCTCCCAAAGGGCGTGCCACTATTGAAGCGCATTCTCGCGCTCCCCGGTCAAAAAGTCTGCCGGAATGATCTCACCATCACTGTCGACGGAATCGAAATAGGCGAGGCGCTCGATCGCGATAGCCGTGGCCGAAAACTTCCTGTTTGGCAGGGCTGCCATGTCGTCGCAGCGGGTGACGTCTTTCTCATGAATTGGCAATCGGAAGACTCACTCGATGGCCGCTATTTTGGCTTTCTCTCCGCCAGCACGATCATCGGGCAGGCTGATCCCCTTTGGACAGACGAAGGGGAATGACCTTGCCTCGAAATTGCGACCGCATCGCAGACGGCCTGGGCGCTTCCCGCCATTCCCATTCCTCCTTTCCGGACATTTCCGCGTCCAACCGTCCGCCGGCGAGAGATCCCGGGACGAAACATGGCACAGTGTTCTGCGCCAATGTTGTGCTGGCGTTGATGATCGGCTGCTCTGTCGCTCACGCAGAATCGATGGCTGTACAGTCAGCAAGTCAAGAAGCAGCGCGGGTTCCGTTCGCAGCTTTTGTTGCAGAAGCCTCCCAGCGTTTTGGCATCCCAGCATCCTGGATTCACGCCGTCATGCGCGTGGAAAGCTTCGACGATATGCGCGCCATTTCACCCAAGGGCGCCATGGGCCTGATGCAAATCATGCCCGGTACATGGGACGAATTGCGCGAGCGTTATCGTCTCGGCGCCGATCCATATGACGCGCACGACAACATCATCGCGGGCGCAGGCTTTCTCCGTGAGCTGCACGACCGCTATGGCGCTCCGGGCTTCCTCGCGGCCTACAATGCTGGTCCAAGCCGCTGGGAAGACCATCTCGCGACTGGTCGGCCATTGCCTGCTGAAACGCGCGCCTATCTTGCCCGCCTCACGCCGATTATCGGCGGCGGAGACGCGGTCGACCGCGCGATCCTATTGGCATCCGCTGTCCGTTCCTGGGCAGAAGCGTCACTCTTTCCCACGCAACCGGCGCGGCCCTCGCACGACAGCCAATCTGCACTCACACAGCAATCGTTGCGCCCATCGAAAGGCCATCCTGCGCAGGATTGGACCGCGCTCGCGCCACGTTCCGATAGGCTGTTCGTCAGCGTGTCGAACCGGCAGAGATCGCCATGAGGCCGATCGGGGATTATCGGGCTGCGGAGAGCTGGAGAGCGCAATTGCGTGAGTTTGACCGCCAGCGCAGGCAGCCAACCATGGGACGGCAAGATAAAAGTGCCGCCTCCCGACGGCCGCATGTGGTTGGTTGGATTGAGGATTTTCGACATCCGGCCCACACAGCCTGCTGGCGCATCAATCCAAAACGTCAACCATTTCAATTCCTCAAGAGCCATCTCTGGCATCGGCGGACGCGCAACCAGACATGACGACGCAGGACGATGACTTCAATCCGCGCCCCGGCCGCATCCGTCAAGGTAACGACGGCGCCCGCCGCTCAAAGAGCTTCGTCGGCGAAGTGATGCGGGCCGCGAAGAAGGCGGGCCACCGAGGCCGGGTCTTCGGTCGAAGTAGCGGGACCTTGAGGCGCTCGACCTTCGGACGCGGCCGGCGCGCGGCGCTCTCCTTTTCTTCCCGCTCGCCCAGCCGGCGCGTCGTCATCATGGCGCGGATCGTGCGTCACCACGGCAAGCGCTTCCGTTCGGCGCCGCTGGCAAAGCACGTCGCCTACCTCAAGCGGGAGGGCGTCACCCGCGATGGCACAGATGCCCAGATGTTTGACGCCGGTTCCGGCGACGCCGACCCCAAGGCTTTTGCCGACCGCTGCGAGGATGACCGGCATCATTTCCGGTTTATGGTGTCGCCGGAGGATGCAGGCCAGATGGCGGACACTCATGCTTTTACGCGGGAGTTAATGAAGGACGCGGAGCGCGACCTGGGTACTCGGCTCGATTGGATCGCGGTCGATCATTGGAATACTGATAATCCCCACATCCATGTCCTTGTCCGCGGCCGCGCCGACGACGGGGAGGATCTGGTCATCAGCCGCGACTACATCAGCCAGGGTTTTCGCGGCCGCGCCGCGGAGCGGGTCACGCTGGAATTAGGGCCGCGCACCGAACACGAGATCCGCGCCGGCCTGGAAAAGGAGGCCGAGGCGGAACGCTGGACGAGCCTCGACCGGTCGCTTCGCGAAATCTCGGACGAGGGCGGCGGGGTCGTCGACCTGCGCCCGGGTGGTGCTGGCGAAGATCCCGAGCTGCGCCGGTTGATGATTGGCCGCGCCACCAAGCTCGAACGCCTCGGTCTCGCCGAGCAAGTGAGCCCCGGCCAATGGACATTGAAGCCGGGCCTTGAGCCAGCCTTGCGCGATCTTGGCATCCTGGGCGACATCATCAAGACAATGCACCGGGCGATGAGCGGGGCAGACCGCGAACCCGGCATCGCCGGATTCGCGCTTCACGGCGATCAACCCAGCGAACGAGTGCTGGGCCGGCTGGTTGAGCGCGGGCTGCATGACGAGCTGAAGGGCACGGCCTACGCAGTCATTGAAGGGGTCGATGGGCGCACCCACCATCTCGTCTTCTCGGACTTGGAGATGACCGGTGACGCGGAACCGGGCGCCATCGTCGAGACACGGTCCTATGACGATGCCGCGGGGCGCAAACGGCTGTCGCTTGCCACCCGATCCGACCTGACGATCGAAGCGCAGATCGCAGCACCAGGCGCCACCTGGCTCGACCGTCAGCTGCTCGCGAAGGAATCCGCCTTGAGCGCCGGCGGCTTTGGCGCCGAGGTCCGCGACGCGATGGATCGCCGCATCGATTATCTCGTCGAACAAAACCTCGCAAGGCGGCAGGGCCAACGGGTCATCTTTGCCCGCGATCTCATCAACACTTTGCGCCAAAGCGAGCTCGATCATGCCGCCGCCAAACTATCGGCCGAAATGGGGCTTGCGCATTGCCCATCCGCTGAAGGCGAGCATGTCTCGGGCATCTATCGGCAGCGAGTCATTCTTGCATCCGGCCGCTTTGCAATGATCGACGATGGACTCGGCTTCCAGCTCGTACCCTGGCGATCGGCGCTTGAGCAACAGCTCGGAAGTCAAGTCAGCGGCGTGATGGTGCCGGGAGGCACAGTAGATTGGAGCTTCGGACGCAAGCGCGGCCTTGGCATCTAGGATGCCCTGAAGGCCGGCATTAGGCGGGTGTCAATCAGCCTCTTTGAAAGCTAAGGACGCGCCAATAGAGGACCTCGGGCTGTATTTCCGCTCCGGCAGCTATCGCAGAGCCCAAGCGGTCCCATGCTCCGGTTGTCGTGATGGTTTGGAAGAGCTGCGCAGCACGGGGGACGAGATCCCCTCCGATCTAGACGTTCTAGGCGTGGCCGCTTAAGACTTCAAAAGCAGAATCACGGTAAGAATGCTGAGTTGAGCCGAGGCCCGAATTGGACGACACGCAACGCAGTTTCTACGGATTGAAGTTCGAGAATACGTTTCTTCGTGCAAAAGGAAAGGCGTTCGAAACCTTCTTTGCGCGTGTCATGGCACACGGCTTCACCGGAGACTTCGAGCCCGTTCGGCCTTACGGCCCGAAGGGTGACCTAAAGTGCGACGGTTTCCGGCCCAGCGACGGCACCATCTATCAATCCTATGGCCCTGACCACATGAAGCTCGCCGACCTGCTCGTGAAGATCGACGAGGATTTCTATGGAGCCATCGAGCACTGGGGATTGAAGATGCGCCGCTGGGAATTCGTCCACAATGATGTGCGCGGCCTGCCTGCCGAAGCCGTGCGGAAGCTTGATGATCTGAGGGTGGCGCACCCGAACATCGACCTCTCCGTTTTCGGCGAAGCCGAGATGCGCCAAGTTGTAATGGCTCTGGCGCTCCACCAGCTCCAAGATCTGTTCGGAGCTGTTCCCTCTCAGCGAACGCTCGAAAAGCTCGACTTCGCTGCGTTAAAGCCAGTCCTGGCGGCCATTCAGCGCCAAGTCCCCAACGCCGACCCGCCCATCGCAGCGCCGTCTCCCCTCAAGCTGCAAAACAACCGCCTGTCCGATGATGCTGCCGCCCTGCTACGCCAGGGCCGGATGCGTGAGAAGCTCGTCCAAGACTTTTTCGACCGCTGGCCAGACCCTAGCTTCGGAGAAGACATCGCAGAGGCCTTCCGGACACGCTATCAATCCCTGAAGTCGGTCGGCCTTAGCGCTGACCAGATCTTCGGCGAGCTTCAGGCCTTTGCGGGCGGGATGGATGGCGAACCGTCGCATCAAGGCGCTGTGCTCGCGGTCCTGTCCTATTTCTTCGAGCGTTGCGACATCTTCGAGGAAGTCATCCCGAGTATAACTGCATGATCCTCCCGACCAAACATATCCGGCCTGACCGTGCTCTCCTAGCTGTTGGAGGGGAGCTGCTCGGCCGCCTACGAGAGCCTATGACTGTCTCGCGCCTTTGGGATGAGCTTCGAAGCCGGAGGGGCGATCCTTCCGAGCCCGCGCCGGTCAGCTACGACTGGTTCGTTTTAGCCCTCGACCTGCTCTACATGGTTGGCGCAGTGGAGTTCGAGCGAGGCCTTATTCGGAAGGTCGCGTCGTGATTCATGGCGTGTCTAGCGATCTGTTGAGCTTTAAGACCTTGACCTTTGGGCCAGGGCTAAACATTCTACTCGCAGACAAGAGCGAGGGTGCAACTGATCGGCAATCACGCAATGGAGCGGGCAAGACCAGCTTCGTCGAGTTGATTCATTTCCTGTTGGGAGCCAATTCAGACAGGGAGAGCATCTTCCGTTCCGCAGAACTGACGCCTTGGACCTTCGAAGCGCGGGTAGACGTAGGCGGTGGTGTCGTGAACGTTTCCCGGTCCGGGGCAAAGCCGTCCCGTATCCGAATTCAAGGCGATACATCGCGTTGGCCGCTTCAGCCAAGTCTCGAGAAGTCGGGCGACCTGGCCTTCTCTCAGGAGCAGTGGCGCACGCTACTCGGAGCAGTGTTCTTCCGTCTGAGCATCGAGCCCGAAGACGAAGGGCGCGGCCGATTTCGGCCGACCTTTCGTTCGCTATTCTCTTATTTCGCGCGCCGCCAGAACAGCGGAGGCCTGCTCTCGCCAACACAACAATCGACGAGGCAGCAGCCTTGGGACCAGCAAGTCGCCGTCTCCTACCTGCTAGGGCTCGATGCTCGTGTTTCGCAAGAATTTCAGGAGGTCCGGACGCAGGAAAAGGCGATGGCCGAGCTTCGAAAGGCCGCCAGAGAGGGCAGCCTCGGCCGTTACTTCGGTACAGCCGCAGACCTTCGGACCCGCTTGACCATCGCTGAGGCGCGCGCCCGGCGTCTTCGGGAGCAGGTAGCGAATTTCAATGTGGTGCCCGAGTACACCGCGCTAGAGCAGGAAGCATCCTCCATCACCCGGGACATCTCCGTCCTCAATGATGAGAACACCGCTGACCGCGAACTGATACTACAGTTGCAGGACGCCCTCCACAGCGAACAACCGCCCGCCATGGCCAATGTCGATCGGCTCTATAGGGACGCGGGGGTGGTGTTGCCCGGGACGGTCGGCCGCCGCTTCGAAGAGGTCATCCAATTCCACCAGGCCGTGATCCAGAACCGCCGCTCACATCTTTCGTCAGAAGTGCAGTCGGCGGAGGCCCGCATCGGAGAGCGAGGCCGCCGGCGCGAAAGACTGGATGAACGGCGGCGTCAGTTGATGGGGATTCTCCAATCCGGCGGAGCGTTGGAACACTATGCCCGGCTTCAGGAGGAGGCTGGGCGGGCCGAGGCTGAATCAGAAGGGCTACGCCAGCGTCTTGCGACGGCGGAACATATCGAGAGCACAAAGGCGGAGCTCGACATCGAGCGGGCCCGCCTTCTGAAGGCTCTGCAGGACGATCTGCATGAGCGCCAGCAGGTGATATCGGAATCCATCCTCATCTTTGAGGAGCTGTCTAACACGCTGTATGAGCGGGCAGGCAGCCTAACGATCAGTGCGACGCCTAACGGCCCGACTGTCGACATTAGAATCGATGCGCAGCGGAGCAAGGGCATCACAAACATGCAGATCTTCTGCTTTGACCTGATGCTGGCCGATCTAGCAACCCGACGTGGGCTCGGGCCGGGCTTCCTTATTCACGACAGCCATCTGTTCGACGGAGTGGACGAGCGGCAGGTCGCCAAGGCTCTACAACTCGGCGCTGATCACGCTTCGGCAGTGGGCTATCAGTACATTGTAACCATGAACTCAGACGCGCTGCCCACAGACGGCTTCCGTCCGGGATTCGACGTCAACTCATTTGTGTTACCCATCAAGCTCACGGACGCCACGGAGACCGGCGGCTTGTTTGGCCTACGCTTTAACTAGCCAGTGGCTGATATACCGCCTGGGATCAAAGTGAAAGCCTAGGGGTTAAATTCGGGAGCGGTCACTTTCCTCAATTCAAGAGACTACCGCTTCGGGTCCCCACGGGCCAAAGAATCGGCTATCATGAAGCATCGCTCTGAGTCGAGAGTTACCTAGCGCACCGTCCCATTTCTTCGCTACGCTATCCCTCCGCCGGGCGTCTCGCAAATTGGACTTGCCGTGACCGCCCAATAGCTTTCTGATCTTCCGTCGCTATGAACGCGACCAAGATTCTTTGGGGGCAAGTACTCCTCGTCAGCACCGTCGTGCTCGCCTTCATGTGGGGCGCGACGGAATGGGTTGCTTGGCGCCTTGCCTTCCAGCCCCAGCTCGGCCACCCATGGTTCGAAATTCTCGGTTGGCCGGTTTATCAGCCGCCGGCTTTCTTTTGGTGGTGGTTCGCCTACGACGCATATGCGCCGCAAATCTTCATCGAGGGCGCCTATGTCGCCGCCTCCGGCGGGATCGCTGCTGTCATCGTGGCGATCGCGATGTCAGTCTGGCGCGCGAGAGAGGCCAAGCGCGTCACGACTTATGGCTCGGCACGGTGGGCTGAGATGCGCGAAGTTCGTGATGCTGGACTCCTCGGCCATGACGGTGTGCTCCTCGGCCGTTGGTGCGATCATTACCTACGTCACGATGGCCCTGAGCATGTTTTGTGCTTCGCGCCAACTCGATCCGGTAAGGGCGTCGGCCTCGTGGTGCCGACGCTCCTGACCTGGCCGGGATCCGCGATCGTCCACGATATTAAAGGCGAGAACTGGACTCTCACCGCTGGCTGGCGCGCCAGGTTTGGCCGCGTGCTGCTGTTCGATCCGACCAATGCCGCAAGCGCGGCTTACAATCCGCTATTGGAGGTTCGCCGCGGCGAGTGGGAGGTGCGCGATGTCCAAAACATCGCGGATGTCCTCGTTGATCCCGAAGGCGCCTTGGAGCGCCGCAATCACTGGGAGAAGACCAGCCATTCCCTCCTCGTAGGCGCGATCCTCCACGTGCTCTACGCTGAGCCCGACAAGACTCTCGCCGGCGTGGCCAGCTTTCTCTCCGACCCGCGCCGCCCGATCGAAACTACGCTCCGATCCATGATGACGACCCCGCACCTTGGTGAACGCGGTGTGCATCCTGTCGTGGCAAGTTCGGCGCGCGAGCTGCTGAATAAGAGTGACAACGAGCGCTCGGGTGTGCTCTCCACTGCCATGTCGTTCCTCGGCCTCTACCGCGATCCGGTCGTGGCGGCTGTTACCCGTCGATGCGACTGGCGTATCCGCGATCTGGTCGAAAGCACGGCACCTGCTACCCTCTACCTCGTGGTGCCTCCATCCGATATCAGCCGTACCAAGCCCCTTGTGCGCCTGATACTCAATCAGATCGGGCGGCGGCTGACCGAGGATTTACAGGCGGAGCGCCGGCGGCATCGCTTGCTGCTCATGCTCGATGAGTTTCCCGCTTTGGGCCGGCTCGACTTCTTCGAGAGCGCGCTCGCCTTCATGGCGGGCTATGGCCTGAAAAGCTTCCTGATTGCCCAATCGCTGAATCAGATCGAGAAGGCCTATAGCCTGAACAATTCGATCCTCGACAATTGCCATGTGCGCGTGAGCTTCGCGACCAATGACGAGCGCACGGCCAAGCGCGTTTCGGACGCTCTGGGCACGGCGACGGAAATGCGCGCGATGAAAAACTATGCCGGTCATCGGCTCAGCCCGTGGCTCGGCCATCTGATGGTGTCCCGGCAGGAAACGGCGCGGCCGCTGCTCACACCTGGTGAGGTGATGCAGCTCCCTCACGATGACGAGCTGGTGCTCGTCTCAGGCTGCTTGCCGATCCGCGCGAAAAAGGCTCGCTATTTCGAGGACCCGGAACTTAAAGCGCGCATCCTCCCGCCGCCGGCACTGATCCGTCTTAATACGCCCTTCGGCCCAATTAGTGCTCGAACCATTCCCGAAGTCGATTGGGCAGGCACCGTCGTGCCCGTGCCGTTAGCCCCGACAACGGACGACCCTGCTAATGCAGGCATCAGACGCGAGCCGGAACTACCCGAGCACGAGGAAATCGCGCCCGAGCCCCGAAAGGCAGTCCATGAGTTTGAGCCGGTGGAAGACGAGCCAGAGGACGAACCACAGCGCCAGCGCATGATTCAGCGGACGATGGGGAGCATGGCCCGCCAAGTCTCGCTCGACCCCGCCGATGACATGCGAATGTAAGCCCGATGCGGAGCAAACATACCTTCCGCTTGCCTCCGGATCTCGCCGGAAAGTTAGCCGACTATGCTGCGCGCAAAGGCGTCCCGCAGGCCTTGGTGGTTGAGGCGGCGCTCGCCTCGCATTTATCGCCAGACGCGGCCGATCGTCTTGAGGCCGCTCTGGCGCGCCGGCTCGACCGCATGACGCGGCAGATCGAGCGGCTCGAACTGCATGTCACCATCTCGAATGAGGCCCTCGCGGTGTTTGTCCGCTTCTGGCTCACCAGCACCCCACCCTTGCCGGACACGGCATTACCAGCAGCCCAAATTAAAGGCAGGGAGCGTTACGAAGGTTTCGTCGAGGCGCTCGGCCGGCGTCTCGCACGAGGACGCAAGCTTGTCGACGAGATCATCCGCGATGTCGAACCGGTGGCGTCCAAAAACATCGATCCAATTTAGCGGTTGCTTTGAATTTTCTCTTCGGCCTTTCTCATGCTTAAGCACATAAGCTGAACCCAAAGCGGAAGTCGCAACGGAGGGATATAGTAAGTGCGGAAGCGCTTATCTGAAATCACGAGTCTTCAGCTTGATCGTGTCAATATGAAGGTCAGGGATGTGGGTGCCGCGTATGCTGAACTCCTTTGGCGGAAGGCTGCGCGGATCCCGGTTCAGGTTGCTGTGCTGCAATTGATCGGCTCGTCCATGCGGCAATGGGATGTTTGCATCGCGATCGCCAAGGCTGGCCAACGCTTCGGATAGATCGATCAAATGATGGGCGACGAGGTGGACGACCTCGCCCTCGCGCTGAAGGCGGCCGCGGGCGGCCATCATCCTGGCCGAAAGGATAATCTGGCGCTGCTTCTCGAAGAGTTTTGGCCAGATCACCAGATTGGCGATGCCGGCCTCATCTTCGATGGTGATGAACATAACGCCTTTTGCCGAGCCCGGCATCTGCCGCACAAGCACGAGACCTGCGATTTCGAGCCAGCGCCCGTCGCGGGCCTGCATGGCCTCGGCGCAGGTGACGATGCGCTGACGGCTGAGGTCCTTGCGCAGGAAACTGATCGGATGATTGCGCAGCGTCAGTCCTACATGACCATAGTCCTCGACCACTTCGCTGCCGGCGGTCATGGGGCGGAGCATTACTTCGGGTTCACAAAATTCCGGGACAGTTTTTGCCGCGCGGGCTGAAGCAGCCGCAAAGAGCGGCAGCGGCTCATTGCGCAGCGCCTTGATCGCCCATAGCGCCTCCCGCCGCGCGAGTTTGAAGGACGGCCGGAAAGCGTCGGCCTCGGCAAGTTGCACGAGCGCGGCAGCCGGAACGCAGGCACGGCGCCAGAGATCATCGATCGAGGCAAAGGGCTCATCCGCCCGCGCGGCAACAAGGGAAGCGGCAGCAGCATTGGCAAACCCGCGCACCATGTGCAGGCCGAGCCGGACCGCGAAGCGGTCTGGTGTTTCCGTTGGCTCCAGCGTGCAGTCCCAGCGAGAAGCATTGACGCAGACGGGCCGAATCTCGACGCCATGCTCGCGCGCATCGCGGACAATCTGGGCGGGTGCGTAAAACCCCATCGGCTGCGCATTGAGAAGCGCGGCGCAAAACACATCGGGATGATGGCATTTGAGCCAGGATGAGGCATAGGCGATCAGCGCAAAAGATGCCGCATGGCTTTCCGGAAATCCATAGCTGCCGAAGCCCTCGAGCTGGGCGAAGGTACGCTCGGCAAATTCTTGCGTGTAACCGCGCGCGGCCATGCCGGAGACGAGCTTTTCCCTGAAGGCGGACACCCCGCCAGTGTGTTTGAAGGTCGCCATGGCGCGGCGCAGCTGATCGGCTTCGCTTGGCGTAAAGCCCGCGCATGTAATGGCGACACGCATCGCCTGTTCTTGAAAAAGGGGCACGCCCAGGGTTTTGCCAAGAACTTTTTCGAGCTCGGGTTTGGGATAGACCACCGCTTCTTTGCCTTCACGGCGGCGGAGATAGGGATGAACCATATCGCCCTGGATAGGACCCGGCCGGACGATCGCGACCTCGATGACGAGATCGTAGAAAGTGCGCGGCTTGATCCGCGGCAGCATCGCCATTTGCGCCCGGCTTTCGATCTGGAAGACACCGACGGTATCCGCCTTGCGGATCATCGCATAGGTTTCTGGATCCTCTGCGGGAATGGTCGCGAGATCGAGCGCGACGCCTTTATGCGCGGCGAGCAGATCAAAGCCGCGATTCATGCAGGAGAGCATGCCGAGTGCCAGGCAGTCGACCTTCATAAAGCGCAGCGCATCGATGTCATCCTTGTCCCATTCGATGACTTGGCGGTCCTTCATGGCGGCGGGCTCGATCGGCACGAGCTCGTCGAGCCGGTCGCGGGTGAGCACGAAGCCGCCGGGATGCTGGGAAAGATGCCGCGGCGTGCCGATCAGCTCGCGCGCCAAGTCCATGGCGAGACGCAGGCGCCGGTCAGATAGATTGAGGTTCAGGTCCTCGGCGTGTTTCGATTCAATTCCGTCACGCGACCAGCCCCAAATCTGCGAGGATAATAGTTTGATGAGATCCTCGGGGAGGCCCAGCGCCTTGCCGGCATCGCGCAATGCGCCTTTGGTGCGGTAGCGGATGACGGTTGAGCAGAGCGCGGCATGATCGCGGCCATAGGTGTCGAACACCCATTGCATGACGATCTCGCGCCGCTCATGCTCGAAATCGACATCGATGTCGGGCGGCTCGCGCCGCTCCTCCGAGACGAAACGCTCGAACAGAAGATCATTGCGCCCGGGATCGATCGCGGTGATGCCGAGCACATAGCAAACGGCACTGTTGGCGGCCGAGCCGCGCCCCTGACAGAGAATATTTTTTGACCGCGCGAACCGGACAATGCTGTTTACCGTCAGGAAGTAAGGCGCATAGCCGAGTTTTTCGATGAGACGCAGCTCGTGGGCGAGGCTCGCCTTAACTTTATCAGGAACGCCCTCGGGATAGCGCGCGGAAGCACCTTCCCATGTAAGCTTTTCGAGCGCCTGCTGCGGCGTGAGACCGGGCATGGCCGCTTCTTCGGGGTATTGATAGGCAAGTTCATCGAGAGAGAAGCGGCAGCGTTCGGCGATGTCAATCGTGTGTGCCAGAGCCTCGGGATAGCGGCCAAAGAGACGCGCCATCTCTTCCGGCGGTTTCAGATAGCGACCGGCATGCCGCTCGCGGCGAAAACCCAATTCGTCGATGGTGCACTTATGCCGGATGCAGGTGACGATATCCTGCAGAATGCGGCGCGCTGGAACGTGAAACAGCACGTCATTGGTCACAACGGCCGGAACGCGTGCGAGCGCCGCCACGTTCGAGAGTTCGTGCAGCCGCAGCGCATCGTTCGGACGGCGGCGCAAGGTCAGCGCCAGATAGGCGCGGTCCCCAAAAACCTCCCGCAGCCGGCGAAGATGCAGCGCGCAGCTATCATCGGCCTCATCGGGCACGAGGATCGCGATCAGGCCCTCGTTGTAGGCGATGACATCGGACCAATCGAGACGGCAGTGCGCCTTTCCGCCGCGCCTTTTGCCGAGCGACAGCAATCGGCAGAGCCGTGCGTAGGCGGGCCGGTCCATTGGATATACGAGGAGGGACATGCCATCCGTGAGATCAAGGCGGCAGCCCACGATCAGGCGCACGCCCGTGATCTTGGCAGCTTCATGGGCGCGGACGATGCCAGCGAGGCTGTTGCGATCAGTGATCGCCAGCGCCTCGATGCCGAGCCGTGCGGCTTCATCAAATAAATCTTCGCAAGAGCTCGCGCCGCGCAGGAATGAAAAATGCGAGGTGCATTGCAGCTCGGCATAGCGGGTCATGCGAATACTCAGAGTCTTAGATTTAAGCCACTGGCGACTTATGCCTACTCTGCTTTTAGTGCCTATGGCACCGGAATGATGCGCTAAGTTCGGTACTTCCCGAAAATGCCCTCGATGATCTTTTTTGCAACTGGCTTCTGGGACGCAAAAAATAGGTAGTAGACAACGGCGTTGTTAGTGTTGCGCATGGGCATCGGGTCGGGAACGAATTCAAACCCACCGACGTGCTTCAGACGCTTCCGGAACGCTTCTACAATCGCATCGTTGTCCTGCTTGATAAGGTCTGTAAAGCCGAAGAAGTTTTGCTGCGGATTCTCGACGTAGGCCGCGTTGCGCCACGATTCATCGCCCCAAAAGCGATTCATGCGTTCGATACCCTCACGTGGCGCCTTATCTGGGCTGTGCCAAATCGCGTTCATGTTCATGTCCATGACTGGGAAATTCAGGAACATATCGACGGCCTTGGACTGACCGGCCCCCAAGATTACGCCCCAATCGAGATGCAGCCCATAAGGGTCAAGCAGGCATAAGGCGCGGGTGAATTTCTTGTATTGAATCTTGGGGAGTACTTCGTCGATCAGATATTTGTTGGAGTCCCCCGTGTGAATGTGAACATCTGGCCTGGTGCCGCACATGGAACGAAGATAGCCAGTTTTATCTTGATCGAGGTCGATAAAGAAAAATCCTTCAAAGGGTGGTGAAACCTTGAGCGCTCGCGCGGGGCTGCCCTCAACCTGCGTTCCTGTCGTCTTGGAAATGTGAACGCCCGCGCCGCTAAAGGCGTCGATGTAGTATTTTTTCAGGTTAGGGCTTTTCTTGAAGGCCGTGGTGTAGGCCTTACCGTATTTTTCGATGATCTCCAATTTCAGTTCCGACCAGTAACCGATCTCGTCAAACCTAAAAGGAAGGTCTGTCATGCGCCAACCTGCAATTCTAGCTGCTGGGGCGAGGGCAGCAGCGTCAGTGGGAATTGGCTCCATTCTTTCCCCTCAAGGAGCCTGCCACCTGTCTTTGGAGAGCGCCCACCCCACTGCTTGAAGAAAAACGCCACGCCAGCATCAATGCACTGGTCGCGAATGTCCATCACCCATTCTGGCTTCATGGGGCGCGCGCCGTAGCCACTCTCGCCGCCGACTATCACCCAAGCGATGCCGTCAAGAAGGACTTTGCCGACAGGAGCAATGAGCGGCTCTATAGACAAAAAGCGGATGCTGGCGTTGGCTTTCTGCAAATGCACGATGCGCGAAGCGGCTTTTTCATTTTCGACCGAGACGCCAAACCACATGTGCGGCGGGGCCAGACGTTTTTTGTAGCGATCATTGATGAATTTCTGCATGAGTGAACTGCGCTTGGTGAGCACCTGATAAATGTGCCAGTCTGCCTTCTCCATCGTATCGAAAACGGCAGAAACATAGGCCCGTGGAATTTCCTTGTGAAAAAGATCGCTCATCGAGTTCACAAAAATCATCCGGGGCCGCTTCCATTGAAGCGGCTGCAAGAGTCGTTCGGAGCGAAGCGTCAAATCAAAGCCCGTTTCGAAAGGATGCCCTTTGACGCCGCGAAAGCGCTCCGAAAACCTTTCCGCATAGCAATTGTCGCAACCGGCGCTGATCTTCGTGCACCCTGTCACGGGATTCCACGTTGTGTCCGTCCATTCGATTGCGGTGTTATCAGACATGCTCGAGAAACCTCAAAATGATACTGTGCGAGATAATTGGAACGCGCAATGGCGCGGATGAGTTCGCTGAATCTCGGCGCTTGATCGCTTCGTACGTTTGGTGCGCCGTGGGTTTCGTCTTTCCCACGCGTCGCCAAGTGAGCCTTTTCTCATATATTTCTGAAGAGAAAGTGAGCCCTGAGGAAAGCGAAGGCCCTCTCGAAGAGTTACGACGCTGCAAGTGCTTGCTTCTCATGCGAACACCCCGTGAAGATACCAGCCCAGATCGCCGGTTGCGGCATCCTCGCCATCGCCTGAGCGATAGATCCAGAAGCGCTCGCCCGCCTCGTCCTCGACCCGGAAATAGTCACGCACCGCAAAGAGCTCGGCGTCCCGCTTCCACCATTCCCCAAATATCCGCTCGGGGCCATCGGCCTGCTTCACGCGGTGGCGGATGCCGCGCCAGGTGAAGGTAGCGGGCGGATGATCGGGCAGCAGGGAGAGGGTCTCGATCGGCTCGGGTCTTTCCAGCAGGCGCGCGGGACGCGGCCAAGGATCGGACCAAATCTCGCTGGTACCCGGCGCCGCCGGCGCGATCTTTTGAACCGAGCGTTCCGGTACATCGCTTGCGACCGGCGCGAAGCGATAGAGCCGTTGTTCGCCGATGCGATTTGCGAGCGTGTCGATGAGGGCGGATACATCCGCCTCCGATTCCCCGGTCAACGAGGAGACCATCTGCTTCGGCGCCAGCGGCTCGGCGAGCGTGGCGGCCAGACGCAGGATCTCGATGCCAAAACCCGGATCGATGGTCTCGATCTTATCGCAGAGGAGCCGGGTCAGACGCTTGGCATCGCGCACCGGCCGCGCCGTGCCTATGCGGATGGCTTCAATATGGCTGTCGACCCGGTGAAAGAGCAGATCGAGCCGCCGCGCGCCGAGAGCTTTGGTTTCGAGCGCTTCACAGAGTTGGGCGGTCAGCATTTCTATATTGCGGGCAATCGTCTCCGGCGCGCCAATCGGCTCGGCGAAGGCACGGCGCATTTCGATGAGGTCCGGCGGGCGGACCGGATCAATCGGCTCGCTAAGACACCCCATGGCCTGATCGAGGCGGCGGCAAAGTTCGGGGCCAAAGCGCAAGGCAAGCGGCGCGCGGGGTTTCGCCGCAAGCTCGCCAATAAGTTCGAAGCCGAGGACCGACAAATTCTCCACCATGGTTTTGGGCAGGCGAAGGGCGGCGATGGGCAGATCGAGAACGGCCTCGCGCTCTCCTGCCGGGACAAGGAGCGTAGGCCGCGCCGCATGACGGGCAAAGCCATGGGCGCCACCCCAACTATCGGCGATCGCCGCCCGCGCCGTGATGCCGGAGGCGGCAAGCCGCGTGACCATTCCCTTCAGCATGGCGTCTTCCCCGCCATGCAGATGGGCGGCGCCGGTCGTGTCGATGACGAGTCCGTCCGGCGGATCGGCGGCGGCGACCGGCGCGTAACGCTGCAACGCCCAGAGCGCGAGCCGGTCGAGGGCTCTTGCATCCGCTGCGGGCTCGGCATCTTTGATGATGAGCCCAGGCACCAGGGCCTGCGCTTTGGCCGCGGGCATGCCAAGGCGCAAGCCGGTGCGCCGCGCGGCCACATTAAGGGCCAAGACCACGCGCCGCCGGCCGTCCCGGCCGGTCAGAACAAGCGGTGCTTCAACTGGCGGCGCGGCGGCGCCCAATTGCCTGCGCAGCCGGTCCGTGGGCCAGGTTGGAAGGAAGAGCGAGACGACCCTTGGCATCGCAGGCCTCCACTTCGAAATCGGCGCTTTCCCCGGCGCGGCAGCGGATCAATTCGAGCCGCCAGCGGGCGCGCCCCACACCCGGAACCGGCAACGGAGTCGCGGGAAGCGCGGTGACGCGCCAGCGGGTGACGGATGCCGCCGGCTGGCCGAAATCGGCGGCCTCCGCCGGGCGCCGCCAGCGGCGGATGGCGATACCGATCGTGCCTGAGCCTTCGGCGGCCAGCTGAAGGCGGCGGGAAGCCGTCATGGAGAGCCGGGCGACCTCGGCGACAACGGTGCCGAGGCCGCCATGCCGGAGACCCTCCTCGAAACAGATCAGGACCGACGTCTCATCTCCCGCCTCGGCATAGATCACGCGGGCGGGCACGAGCCCGGCTTGCGCGAAGGCGGGGGCAAACAAATCCTGACGTGTGACGCACCAGAGCACAGGGCCGCGCGTGCGCGCCGCGATTCCCGCCGCAAAGAGCGCCGCGGCAGCACCATGGATCGCGCCATTACCCCCACCCGCCACCTCATGCAGCGCGCCCAGCGCCAAGCCGCCGCCCGGCAAATGCCGGTCGATTGCCTCAATACCGAAAGGCAAAACCGCCTGCCTTCGGCCGGATACACCCTCGAGCCGCCGGATACGGGCGCGCAGCTCCTCGAGAGCGGGACGCGAGATGGACGATTTCATAATCTTGGCAACCGGCTCCTAAGTGTTCTATATTTGTTCTACTTCAGCCAAAGAGTCAATTGGAGTCTGAGGGGCGAAGGACCGAGCTTTTGCCCCTTTTCGGCAAAAGCTGCGCCCGCCCCCGCCCGCACTGCCCGGTGCTTCAAAAAAGTTAAGGTCAAAGAAAGCTCGGGCGACACCCAAGCCATCGCCGCGGCTGAACGGAGTTGTGAAAAAGAGAGAACGATGGTTCAACTCGCCAAGCGTCCATGATTGGAGGACAATCTTGCTGCGGAACTGTGACGAGGAGGACAGTTTTGTGCAATTTGTATTCGGTGACGAAGGGCCAGCAGGCAATCCGCGAGTTCACCGGCGCGATGCGCGATAGGACGGGCAATCTGCCGACGCTGCCGAGCGTCTTCCCGGATTATTTTGCACCGATTGTTCGAAACAAGCTCGAAGGCCGCGAACTCATGATGGCGCGGTGGGGCATGCCGTCGCCCAGCTTTGCGCTGAAGGGCAAGAAATCCGATCCAGGCGTCACCAATGTCCGCAACGTAACATCCCCGCATTGGCGTCGCTGGCTTGGGATTGAGAACCGCTGCGTGGTACCCTTCACAAGCTTTTCCGAGAACGAGGTACTGCCGGACGGTACCCGTCCGGCCATCTGGTTCGCATTCGATGACTCGCGGCCATTGGCCGCTTTTGCGGGCATTTGGACGCGCTGGACCTCCGTCCGGAAAGTAAAAGAAGGCGAGACGACCAACGACATTTTTGCTTTTCTGACGACTGAACCGAACAAAGAGGTTGGAGCGATCCACCCGAAAGCAATGCCCGTTATTCTGATGACAAGGGACGAAATCGACCTCTGGATGAATGCGCCGGCCGCGGAAGCGCTCAAGCTGCACAGGCCGCTTCCTGACGGCGCGCTCATGATCGTCGGGAGGGGAACGAAGCAGGACGAAGGAGGTCTTGTGGCCTGACGTTCATGCTTGTGCCTATTCTGCGGAGCGGGCCCTCTTTCGAACGGCCGTTTCCGGCGCCTGTGGGATGTCTGATTTAAGCCGGCGCTGCGCCACATCAAAGGGCATAGGGCAGCTGACTCAAGTACACCGCGTAGCGTCAGCGACACGTGGACAACGCCCACTCATGCTCGCTAGGCCGACTTTGTAATCCTAAGGACTGAATCCATCGCGGCAGTGACGGCGAATGCCCGAATATTGCGCATGAAGGCGTCCCCTCTCGCTACTCGGCTGGCAGCATAGTTGCGAGATGGTGTTTCACCGTCAGGTCGCCGAGGCCGCTGTCCTGTCCCTATAGCATGTCTTTTTGTCCCCGAGCCCTACGTCCCCTTCAACCTTCTTGCGCTGTGCCGCTTCAGGCTTTTTCTAATCAACTCCGCTGACATAGCCGCCTCCGAACCGAGGCGGCGTAGCGGGGGTTCAACGTGAGCACGATCTCGTTCCGGTCCGAAGCTTTCGTCCGTGGCGCGCGCATGCTGCGCACTGCGCTCGGCCCGGCGATTTCCGGCTATCTCGAAGATCCGGGCATCGTCGAGGTGATGCTAAACCCAGATGGCCGGCTTTGGATCGACCGGCTATCGAGTGGCCTCGAGGACACAGGCTATTGCGTCACCCCAGCCGACGCAGAACGCATCGTGCGCCTTGTCGCGCATCATGTCGGCGTCGAGATCCACGCCGGTTCACCACGTGTTTCGGCCGAATTGCCGGAGACGGGGGAGCGCTTCGAAGGCCTTGTGCCGCCGGTCGTCGCGGCACCCTGCTTCGCTATCCGCCGGCCCGCCGTCGCCGTCTTCACCCTCACCGATTACGTCGAAGCCGGCATCATGTCCGGTTCGCAGGCCGAACTTCTGCGCGCGGCAGTCCGGGAACGCAAGAACATCCTCGTCGCCGGCGGCACATCGACCGGCAAGACCACCCTGGTCAACGCGCTCCTCGCCGAGATCGCAAAGAGCGGTGACCGGGTGGTGCTGATCGAGGACACGCGCGAGCTGCAATGCACCGCGCCGAATCTGGTGGCGCTGCGCACCAAGGATGGCGCCGCCTCGCTCTCGGATCTCGTCCGGTCCTCGCTGCGTCTGCGGCCCGACCGTATCCCAATCGGCGAGGTCCGCGGCGCCGAGGCGCTGGATCTTCTGAAGGCCTGGGGCACTGGCCATCCCGGCGGGGTCGGCACGCTCCACGCCGGGTCCGCCATTGGCGCGCTGCGCCGCCTCGAGCAGCTTATCCAGGAAGCGGTTGTCACCGTCCCACGTGCGCTCATCGCCGAGACCATTAATCTGATTGCTGTGCTGTCAGGGCGCGGTTCCGCCCGCCACCTCGCCGATCTCGCCGCCGTTCAGGGGCTCGGGCCCGGCGGAGACTATGTCCTCACCCCCGCAGGAGAACCGTGATGCTGCCTCACCGCGCTTGCCATGCACTCGTTAAGGCCTCGACCTTCGTCTTCATGACGCTCGTCACGGCACCAGCTTACGCCGCCGGTTCGAACATGCCCTGGGAGCAACCGCTCAACCAAATCCTCGATTCTGTGCAGGGGCCTGTCGCCAAAGTCATCTCGGTGATCATCATCGTCATCACCGGCCTCACGCTCGCGTTCGGCGAAACCGCGGGCGGATTCCGGCGGCTGATCCAAATCGTCTTCGGCCTCTCGATCGCCTTCGCCGCTTCGAGCTTCTTCTTGTCCTTCTTTCAGTTCGGCGGCGGAGCGCTGATCTAATGGATCAGCAGGGCGCCATCGACGGCTTCTACGCGCCCGTTCACCGCGCGCTGACCGAGCCCATCCTGTTGGGCGGCGCGCCGCGGGCGGTGGCAATTGTCAACGGCACGCTCGCTGCTGCGGTCGGATTAGGTCTCCGCCTCTGGATCGCCGGCGCCATGATCTGGCTGATCGGACATGCCGCCGCTGTTTGGGCAGCCAAGCGCGATTACGCCTTTGTCGATGTCGTGCGCCGTCACGTTCGTTATCCGCAGCACATGGTCGCTTGAGGCTCCCCCCATGATGAACCTCGCCGAATATCGCCGGCGCGCACAGAGCCTCGCAGATTTCCTCCCATGGGCGGCGCTGGTCAATGAAGGCATCATCCTCAACAAGGATGGCTCCTTCCAGCGTACTGCGAAATTCCGCGGCCCGGACCTCGACTCGTCCACGGCGGCCGAACTGGTCGCCATCACCTCACGCCTCAACAATGCACTGCGCCGGCTCGGTTCCGGCTGGGCGATCTTCATCGAGGCACAGCGGCTGCCCGCGCATAGCTATCCCGAAAGCCAATTTCCCGATGCCGCCTCGCACTTGGTCGACGCCGAGCGCCGCGCCCAATTCGAGGAAGAAGGTGCGCATTTCGAGAGCCGGTATTTCCTGACTCTGCTGTGGCTGCCGCCGGCGGACGATGCCGCGCGCGCCGAATCGTGGCTCTATGAAAATCGCGCCCAGGGTGGCGAAAATTGGCACGCAGCACTCGACGGCTTCGTCGATCGCACGGACCGCGTGCTCGCCCTGATCGAGGGCTTCATGCCCGATGCCGAATGGCTAGATGACGGCGAGACCCTGACCTATCTGCATGCCTGCATCTCGACGCGCCGCCAGCGGGTGCGGGTGCCCGAGACGCCGATGTATCTTGACGCGATTCTGGCCGATGAGGATCTGGCCGGAGGGCTCGAGCCGCGACTCGGTGACGCTCATCTGCGGACACTGACGATCATGGGTTTTCCGTCGCAGACCTGGCCAGGGCTGCTCGACGATCTCAACCGGCTGGCCTTTCCCTACCGCTGGGTGACGCGCGCAATCTGCCTCGACAAGACGGACGCGGCGAAACTCCTCGAAAAAATCAGGCGGCAATGGTTTGCCAAGAGGAAGTCGATCATGGCGATCCTCAAGGAGGTCATGACCAACGAGGCGTCAGTGCTGATGGATTCCGATGCCGCCAACAAGGCACTGGACGCCGATGCGGCGCTGCAGGAGCTGGGCTCCGACCTCGCCGGAGAAGCCTACGTCACCGCGACCGTTACGGTCTGGAACGAAGATGCGCGCATCGCCGATGAGCAGCTGCGGCTGGTGGAGAAGACCGTCCAGGGCCGTGACTTCACCTGCATGCGCGAGACGGTCAATGCGATCGAGGGCTGGCTCGGCTCCTTGCCCGGCCACGTCTACGCAAATGTCCGCCAGCCGCCGCTCTCGACGCTCAATCTCGCGCACATGATGCCATTTTCGGCAGTCTGGGCTGGCCCGGAACGGGATGAGCATTTTCGGGCGCCGCCGCTCTTCTTTGCGCGGACGGAAGGATCGACGCCTTTCCGCTTCTCGCTCCATATTGGCGATGTCGGCCACACCCTTGTTGTTGGTCCAACCGGCGCGGGCAAATCCGTGCTGTTGGCTTTTATGGCTCTCCAGTTCCGCCGGTATAGCCGCGCACAGATATTTGCCTTCGATTTCGGCGGCTCGATCCGGGCTGCGGCCCTTGCCATGGGCGGCGACTGGCATGATCTCGGCGGCGGATTGTCGGAGGCCGCAAAGCAAACGGTCGCCCTTCAGCCTCTCGCCCGGATCGGCGAATATGTCGAAGAGGCCTGGGGTGCTGAATGGATCACAGCCATCCTCGCTCGTGAAGGCGTTTCGATCACCCCGGAAGCCAAGGAGCATATCTGGTCGGCAATCATCTCTTTGGGGTCGGCCCCTGTTCAGGAGCGCACGCTCACTGGCCTCTCGGTGCTGTTGCAATCCAACGCCCTGAAACAAGCGCTGCGGCCCTATTGTGTTGGCGGTCCCTATGGCAGGCTCCTCGATGCCGAAACCGAGCGGCTCGGCACGGCCGATGTGCAAGCTTTTGAGACCGAAGGGCTCATCGGTACCGGCGCTGCGCCCGCGGTGCTTTCCTATCTCTTTCATCGCATCGAGGGCGAACTCGATGGCCGCCCCACGCTCCTCATCATCGATGAAGGATGGCTTGCGCTCGATGATACCGATTTCGCGCAGCAGCTGCGCGAATGGCTGAAGACGCTGCGCAAAAAGAATGCCTCTGTCATCTTCGCGACTCAGTCCCTCGCTGACATCGATGGCTCTTCGATCGCGCCCGCGATCATCGAAAGCTGTCCGACGCGGATCTTTCTGCCGAATGAGCGGGCGCTCGAACCGCAGATCGCGGCCATCTATCGCCGCTTCGGCCTAAACGATCGCCAGATCGAAATTCTGAGCCGGGCAACTCCAAAGCGCGACTATTACTGCCAGTCCCGGCGCGGCAACCGCCTCTTCGAGCTCGGCCTCTCCGAGGTCGCGCTCGCCTTCACCGCCGCTTCCTCAAAGACCGATCAGACGGCCATCACCAGCCTCTTCGCCGCCAACGGCCGCGACGGTTTCGCCGCTACATGGCTGCGGGCCAAGGGCCTCGAATGGGCGGCCGACATGCTCACTCAGACCCAGGAGTCCTCGTCATGATCCGGCATTACCTCCGTTGCGCACTTGCGGCCGGCGCCGCCGCGCTAACTATCGGCATAATAATCGGGCCAGCAAACGCGCAATGGATCGTCTTCGATCCCACCAATTACGCACAGAACGTGCTCACCGCCGCGCGGGAGCTGCAGCAGGTGAACAACGAGATCAAAAGCCTGGAGAACCAGGCGACAATGCTGATCAATCAGGCGCGCAATCTGGCGAGCCAGCCGTATTCATCGCTCACACAACTTCAACAGTCGATCAGCCAGACGCAGCAGCTCCTGACCCAGGCGCAGCGCATCGCCTACAGCGTCAACGCAATCGACCAGGCTTTCACCCGGACGTATCCGCAAGCTTATTCAAGCGCGATCTCGTCGCAGCAGCTTCTCGTCGACGCCGAGACACGCTGGCAGAACGCACGCGCCGGATTCCAGGACGCCATGCACGTGCAGGCGGGCGTCGTACAGAATCTCGACTCGACCCGCACGCAGATCGGCGCGCTCGTGTCGTCCAGTCAATCCGCGACTGGCGCGCTGCAGGCCGCCCAGTCCGGCAACCAACTCATTGCGCTGCAGACGAAGCAGCTTGCCGATCTCACCGCTGTCATGGCGTCCATCGCGCGCGCTCAGAGCCTCGAAGGCGCGCGCCAGGTCGAGAGCCAGGCGCAGGCCAAGCAGCAGCTCCAGAACTTCCTCAGTTACGGGGCCGGCTATCAGCCCGGGTCCGTGCAGATGTTCCACTGATGCGCGGGGGCATGCTTTATATCTTCGCAATCGGCCGAGGGGCGGGCTTTGCCTTCGTTGCCGCGGCGATCGTCGCGACGGCGGTGCACTCCGATTACCAAAAGGTGGAGCCGGAGTGGACCGCCGTTCGGCCGGCCGCGTCTGCCGATCCGCTCGCGGCCGAGCTCGCCCGCTGCCGGGCGTTGGGAATGGTCGCCCAGGATGACGCGAGCTGTAAAGCGATCTGGGCTGAGAACCGCCGCCGCTTCTTCACCTATCAGTCAGGCGACACCAAGATGCCGCCAAGGCAGCCTCAGGCATCAACCCCCAAGATCGAGGACCGGTAAACGTGACGGGCGGCACCGGCGTTATCGACGGGTTCCTTGCAACCTTTACCCAATACATCGACTCCGGCTTTGGCCTCGTGCAGGGCGATGTGCGCGGGATTGCTGGCGTTCTCATCGCAATTGACATCACGCTCGCCGGCCTTTTCTGGGCCATGGCGCCGGCCGAGGATGTGCTCGCGCGGCTGATCAAAAAGACCCTCTATATCGGCACCTTTGCCTTCATCTTGGGCAACTACAACAACCTCGCGAAGATCATTTACGATTCCTTCGCCGGCCTTGGCATCAAGGCTGGCGGCGGCTCGATCAGCGCAACGCAGCTTCTCCAACCCGGCAAGCTCGCCCAAGTCGGCATCGATTCCGGAAAGCCCATCCTTGATTCCATTTCCGGGCTGATGGGCTTCGTCAGCTTCTTCGATAACTTCATCCAGATTGCGATCCTGCTTATCGCGTGGCTCATCGTTGTGATCAGTTTCTTCATTATGGCGATCCAGCTCTTCGTGAGTTTGATCGAATTCAAGCTGACGACGCTCGCTGGCTTCGTTCTCGTGCCCTTCGGTCTTTTCGGCCGCACCGCCTTCCTCGCCGAGAAAGTGCTCGGCAATGTCGTGTCATCCGGCGTCAAGGTTCTTGTGCTGGCCGTTATCGTCGGAATCGGCTCGACGATCTTCGGTCAGTTCACCTCGGGTTTTAATAACCCGCCAACTATTTCCGATGCGCTCACGCTAATCCTGGCCGCGCTCTCATTGCTCGGTCTTTCAATCTTCGGACCAGGCATCGCCAATGGCCTGATCGCCGGCGGGCCGCAGCTCGGCGCAGGCGCAGCGGCTGGCACAGGCCTCGCCGTTGCTGGCGTGGGCGCCGCAGGCGTCGCACTCGCTACCTCTGGCATTGGCGCCGCTGGCGCGGCAGGCGGCGCCACCGCGGGGGCCGTGCGCGGCGGCGCGGCCCTCGCGGGAGCGGCGGCCATGGCCTACCGCGCGGGGGGCATGCCGGCTGTCGTGGAAGCGGCGGGCGTGGCCGCCATCAGTCCGTTGCGCCGCGCGGCCACCAGCATTCGCCAGAGTTTCGCCGGTGGCGGCCGGGCCGCGACGGGAGAGGAAGCTTCCGTCGCCAGCTCTGCCGTGGCTTCGAATTCGAGCCATACCGAACCCGCCGGGCCGCCCGCTTGGGCGCGCCGCATGAAGCGCAACCAGACCATCAGTCACGGCGCAACCGCCGCCGCGCACGCTGTCCGATCCGGCGATCATCCGTCGAGCGGCAGCGGTGTCGATCTTTCCGAGGGGGAGTGATCCATGTTTCGGCGACCCACGGTCCGTTACGGCAAGACTCCCCAGGCCGAAACGCCCTATCAGCGCGCCGGCCAGGCCTGGGACGAACGGATCGGTTCGGCCCGCGTGCAGGCAAAGAATTGGCGTCTTGCCTTCTTTAGCGCGCTGGCATTGGACGGCGTTCTCGCTGGCGGCCTTGTCTGGCAATCGGCGCGCGGCACCATCACCCCTTGGGTGGTAGAGGTCGACAAGCTCGGTCAGGCTCAGGCAGTCGCCCCGGCCGCCGCCGATTACCACCCAACCGATCCCCAAATCGCCTGGCATCTCGCGCGGTTTATCGCTCAGGTGCGCAGCATTCCGGCCGACGCCGTGGTGCTGCGGCAGAACTGGCTCGACGCCTACGATTACGTCACCGACAAGGGCGCGCTCACGCTCAATGACTATGCCCGAACCAACGACCCTTTCTCCAGGCTTGGGAAAATGCAGGTCTCCGTCGAGGTCGCGAGCGTCATTCGTGCCTCTGATGACAGCTTCCGCGTCGAATGGGTCGAGCGGCACTACGTCGACAACGCACTGGCCGCGGCCGAGCGCTGGAGCGCCATTCTCACCATCGTCGTGCAGACGCCAACCGACGCCGACCGGCTGAAGAAGAACCCGCTCGGCGTCTATGTCCACGCCCTCAATTGGTCAAAGGAACTCGGCTGATGCGCACCCCGCCGCTAATAATGATCTTGCTTGCTTCAGTTTCGCTTAGCGCGTGCTCGTCGGCCTACAAGCCGCCCGTCATCGCCTATGACGATACGCCGCAAAAGGCGGTGCTCGATCCCGATCCACCGAAGCCCGTCCGGATCGTCGAACTGCCCAAACTCCTGCCCCTGCCGGGGCAGTTGAAGCCGGTTCCGGGCGCCAAAGGCGCGCCCCCAGAGGCTGCCGATCCGAAGTCCCGTGTTGATCAAGCCAATGGCGCGGCGCGGGTGCAACCGACCCGAGCTGGCTATCTCAACGCCATCCAGGTTTATCCCTGGTCCGACGGCGCGCTCTATCAGGTCTATGCGGCGCCAGGCCAGATCACCGACATCGCCCTCGAAGCTGGCGAGCAGCTCATGGGATCTGGTCCGGTGGCGGCCGGGGATACGGTACGCTGGATCGTCGGCGATACGGAAAGCGGCTCGGGTGCCGCTAAGCGCGTCCACATTCTGGTCAAGCCGACACGGCCAGACCTGACCAGCAATCTCGTGATCAACACCGACCGCCGCACCTATCATCTGGAGCTGCGTTCGGATGACAAGACTTACATGGCTTCGGTCTCCTGGGCCTATCCGCAGGACCAGCTCATCGCACTTCGCCAGCAGAACGCGGCGGCGGAGGCGGCGGCGCCGGTCGCGACCGGCGTCGATATCGCCACGCTCAACTTCCGCTACCAGGTCGAGGGCGACAGCCCGGCTTGGCGGCCGCTTCGAGCCTTCGACGACGGACGCCAAGTGTTCATCGAGTTTCCGCGCGGAATCAGCAAGGGCGAGATGCCGCCGCTTTGGGTGATCGGTGCTGAAGGCGACGGCCAGCTCGTGAATTATCGAGTCCAGGGCAACCACATGATCGTCGACCGGCTGTTTGCCGCAGCCGAATTGCGCTTTGGGAGCAAGCACCAGCAAATCGTTCGCGTCGTCCGCAGCGACGGGAGGCCGCAGTCGTGACCGGCGCGCCCAACGAAGAAGAAAGCGGGCCTGCGCGCCCCCCGCAAGAGATGCGCCTGCGATCGCGCCGCACCCCGGTCACCAGGCTATCGCGCAAGGTTTTGCTCGGCCTCGGCGCTGCGGCAGCGCTCGGGATCGGGGGCGCGCTGTTTCTGGCGCTGAAGCCGCAACAGCGGGCAGCAAACTCTGAACTCTACAACACCGACAATCGCAATACGCCAGACGGCCTCGCCAGCCTGCCAAAGGACTATACGGGCCTGCCCAAATCGGCGCCGCAGCTCGGCCCGCCGCTCCCCGGTGATCTCGGCCGCCCTATCCTCAATGCCGGTGCGCCCGCGCCAGTCATGCCGATGTCTGCGGCGCCCGAAGATCCAGAAAAGCAGCGGATCGCCCAAGAGCAGGAGGCGGCGCGCATCAGCCATCTCTTTGCCACCACGAACTTTTTCCAGCCAGCGGCTGCCGCGCCGCCAGCACCCGCACCCGCGTCAAACCCTCCGGCCGGCGTGGCTTCCACTGATCTCACATCTCAAGATCACAAGCTCGCCTTCCTCAACGGCAATGCTGATCGGCGAACCACAAGCCCCGATCGGGTCCAGCCGCCCGCGAGCACCTATGTGCTGCAGGCCGGCGCGGTCATCCCGGCCTCTTTGATCACGGGCCTTCGCTCGGATCTGCCCGGTCAGGTCACCGCCCAGGTGACAGAGGACGTCTATGACAGCCCGGCCGGAAAGTTTCTTTTGATCCCGCAGGGCGCGCGCCTCATCGGCCAATATGACGCCCAGATCGCCTTCGGTCAGTCGCGTGCGCTCCTGGTGTGGAACCGCCTCATCATGCCGAATGGCCGATCGATCGTGCTGGAGCGTCAGCCCGGAACGGACTCGGAGGGCTATGCTGGCCTCGAGGATGAGGTCGACAATCACTGGGGCACGCTGTTCGAGGCAGCAATCCTCTCGACGGTTCTCAGCATCGGATCGGAAGTTGGGACGAGCAACAGCGAAAATTCTTTGGTGCAAGCTATCCGGCAGGGAGGCTCGCAAAGCTTCAACCAAATTGGCGAGCAAGTTGTGGGACGTTCATTGAATGTGCAGCCGACCATCACCATCCGGCCGGGGTTCCCAGTCCGCGTGCTGGTTACCCGGGATCTCGTGCTCGAACCCTATCGCAGATGAGGAGACACTGATGGCAAAACTCAAACTTGGGGCGATCGAGGACGACAAGCCGGTCAAGCTGACAATCGAGCTCCCGGCCGCTGTCCATCGCGATCTTGTTGCCTATGCCGAGGCACTCGCGCGCGAAACGCAGCAGGCCAATGTCGAACCGGCCAGACTCATCGGGCCAATGTTAGCGCGCTTCATGGCCGCCGACCGCGCCTTTGCGAAAGCGCGCCGCGAACAAGAGACAAACCAAAGCGCCACGAGCAAGTCCCCCACGAAGCCGCCAGCGGTATCCCTGCAGCCGCCAGCGGCATCCAAGCAACCCGCAGCGGCACCCGTGCAGCCGTCGCGAGATGAACCGCGAGAACCGCGCCCAGCCAATCCTCCGCAAAGTCCCTCTCCATTGTTTAGGATGACTGCGACCGAGCCTCGCGCTGGCGCTGCATCGCCCGAACCTTCGAATCAACGTGGCTGAAAACTCTTTCAATTGTCCGGCTATTATTGGACGCCATGCAAATGGGACGAAAAACTCTGCCAGGAGACGCCGGCACCCTGCAGCTGAGTTGATGAGTGTTACACTGAACTCGACGTATGCACCGGGCCTAGGAGCTCAGCAACCGCGAGCCCGGTCCTTATGGGGTTATCATCAACTCGCGTGATGACAAAGGATCGGGCGTTTACAAAAGTGCGGCAGGGCTGGCCGCTCAGACGAGTTTTCTTGATCTCGCTTCATCCCGCATGAAGGCAACAAACCGGCCAATTACCGGTTCGTCGGTCTCTGGCATCCAGGCGAGATCGATGCGAAGCCATGCATTGGGTTCGGCGATAGTCTTGTAAACGACGCCAGGGAACTTTGCTTCCGATTGGCTCGATACCGCAAGCGTGACCCCAAAACCCGCGCCTACGAGCGCAAGAATTGATTGTTTGCTGACTGCGTGCGCTTGAAACCGCATGCCGCTGCCAAGGAAGGACGCATAGAGCTCTCGCGCAGCCTGGCTTTCCGCCCATCCCTGGACGAGAATGATTTCGTCGGCGAGATCTGGCCAAACCACTTCGTCGCGACCTGCCAACGGATGGCTTGAAGGGATTGCGGCAACAAGGCGTTCACCATAGAGCGGCAACGCTTCTGCGTGAGGCCAGAGCATGAAGCTCGGAAGCAACGCCACGTCCAGCCGGCGCTCCTCGAGCGCGGTTACAATGTCCCGATCCGGCAGTTCGGAGACTGTCAAAGAAATTTTTGGATGGAGCTCTCGCCACATTGACAAGAGGCTCCGCACGGGTTCTCCGATCGGCGGCATGCGAACGCCCAGGCGGATTTCACCAGCCTGTCCCGTCCCGTTCTCTAGTCCCGCACACTTGACCATCTCAAGCTCCGCGAGAACGCGCCGCACATGGACAATCACCGCCCTGCCGCCTGGCGTAAGGCGAACGCCTGAGCGCCCGCGTTCAAAAAGAGTCAAGCCCAGCTCTTCTTCCAACCTTCCGATGCGTCTGCTGATTGTCGAAGTGTTCAACCGCAGTGCCTCGGCGGCCCGGGCGAAATTCCCAACCTCGGCGGCAGTGACGACATATCTGAGTTGGCTCAAGTCCATAGCGGGCATCAAAGAAATCCAGCCTTGCAATGACGCAGCTGCTCGACGTTGCAAAATGCGACGGTGCCGCGCCCGGTATTGGTCCTCATTCATCCGTTCGTTTCGTAATGGAAGCGGGTGATCATCCCAACCTGGGAAGCAGCCGTTCATCATCACACCCTGACGGCAGGCTTCGTGGCTGCCAACTGAGCATCGATTGCCGAATGTTGAGCTTTCTATCCTTGGCGGCCAAAGTCACGCAGTAGAGACCGCCAAGGCAGGCAGTGCGCGTCGTTTAGTCGCTTGGCACTGGGCTTAGTTCGTCTGCTTCGGTTGCACGCTCAAAGTCCGGCGGTGCAGTCTGCTGTGCTGCGACAAACTTCGCGACCGCACTGGTCTGATCAGGGAGTAGCGTA
This sequence comes from Methylocella sp., assembly GCA_035622375.1. Taxonomy (GTDB): domain Bacteria; phylum Pseudomonadota; class Alphaproteobacteria; order Rhizobiales; family Beijerinckiaceae; genus Methylocapsa. The sequence continues at coordinate 113,995 of DASPVM010000013.1, forward strand.
TCGATCCCGCCAAGGTGCTCGGGAATGGAGTTTTCAAAGAGAATAGAGGGGCACCGTCCTTCGTAATTCCCTAGATTGGGACGATGCTGAATATATCCGGCCAAGGCCGAAAGCTCAGGATCAAATTTCCGGGCCACGCTGGGGGGATAGACCAACCATTGGTTTTCGTAGGGCTTCAACCAGCCAAGACAGTAGCTCACGATCAAGCCGCGCCGGGGCGCGTCTGAGCGGTTGCCGCCTGCACCATGCAACGTTGAACCCAAAAATAGCACGGCGGACCCGGGGTCGCATTCCACGACAATCGGGGTAGCCGGGCTATCAGCACGCAGCGCGTTCTTTCCGTGACTGTTTGGCCAGATCAACGTGGCGCCGTTTTCTTCGCGGTATTCGTGGAGCGGCCACATGACATTGACCAAATATTCGATCGTGCCGATCTCGCCCCGCCACATGTCTTGATCCCTGTGCGGCAACTGCGGCAAGGCGCCGGGATGAATCTCGATCGCCTGGGTGAGGTTCAGCTGGATCGTGTCGCACCATGGACCGAGCACCGCGCCGGTCATCGCGAGGACCAGCTCGTGGCGGACGAGGGCTTCGGCATGGCGCGAGCGCCGGAGCAGGCTGCCAAAACGCTTCGTCCGTTCACCATAGAATCCGCCTTCGCAGAACGGGGTGCGGCGAAAACACGGGTCAAGGCCGGCTGAGAGATCGGCGATCGCGGCTGGCGGGACAATGTCACGCAAGACGCAGAAACCTTGCTCGCTAAGGTGCGTGAGCTGATTGCTGGCTTCGTTCGGAAGTCTCCTGGCAAGTTCCATTCCGGTGATCATGGAATCACCTCCGCTTTTCGAAGCTGGAATGAAGATTTGGGAGGTGGTGGAAGTCTGATTTGAGATAAATGCCAGTGTCTCGAAGCCGGCTTGGCGTCTCATCGGTAATATCTATCCTCAACGCTACGAGTGGCGGGGACCCATTGGACTTGGAAATTCCAAGCGGATAGCACTTCCAGCCAAACCCGATGATTTGCTGGAACCAGTCCATTTCCGCGATTCCCGTATAGGCGGTGATGCCTTGTTGGAGCGCGTGGTCGGCCAGCGCGGTGACGAGCTTATTCCGTGCAACGCGTCTTTCGCTCGCGCTCAACCGCCGGGAGAGACAAAAGCGGGAAATCTCCATGATCGTTGGGCCGGTGGGCAGGCTGCCCTCGCACAGTTCGGAGAAGACTGTATCCAGAAGGTGTGGCCGATCCGTTCGGAGCAGCCGTGCGGACGCCCGATGCCGGCCATTTTCGCCGGTTATCACGAGATAAGCGGCGTCCTCCGTGTCGAACTGATCGATTTCGTACTGGTCTACGAGAACTGGGACGTCCCATTTGAGCAGGTCGACAAAGACCCGCTTACGTTCTTCAAACATTTCCCGGAGGATGACGTCCTCGGCGATACATCTAGCATCTTCAATTACTGTCATGGCTCTGGCTCCTTTCGACACCCAGTCGAACAGAAGCCGCGGCCTCGCGTTATCCCCAGAAATGGGGGTTAACGGGACAAAATATCGGCGAAGCTAATTGAGCCATCGAAAAGCGCCCGGATAGTCAACATTGTGCGCTTCGTCACGCCATAACGGTCACGGGCGTCCTTGATATGCTGGATCACGGTCTCGTGGCTGACACCGAGAATCCGGCTTATCTCCCAGTCGGTTTTTCCCCGTGCGACCAGGACGACGCATTCGATCTGCCGCTCCGTCAGCCGCGGTACCTCGTCATCGGCTTTCAAAGTTGGACGCGAGAGGCGGCAGGCACTTTCGAACGCGAAGGCACCGGTGAGCTGGACGAGTGGAAGTTGCTCGCTATCGAGTTCTAGTCCATCTTCCATCGCAAAGGAGCAAGACCCGTTTGTCTCGCCTGGGACATTCGCGGGGATAGTGAACCCGTTGCCAATGCCGGCATCGTGGGCATTGGCCAGCACGGCTCGATCCCCAGCCGACAGCGTTATCATCCGATCGACATCAGACCAGCAAAAACCGATGCTGGTGGTACGGCTTGCTCTGTGAATCGGGTCCGTCGCAAAAAGCCGCTTCTCGTAAAAGCGGTCGATCCACCCCTGCGGATAGTTGACAATTTGCACGCCGCCAGCCGGATTGGAACGAAGATCGATATGGTGCGTCAGGGCAAAATAGCGGAAGCCCATTCGTGCGGAGATTTCGTGAAGCAGGTCTTTCAACTGGTCTGCAGAGCGCACGGAATTCGCTCGCTCGCAAAACTGCTGAACATCTCGCAATGTGATCATAATTCTAAGCCGCGTGGACGCATTTGACCAAGATGACGGCGTAGTTAGCGCATGACGAGGGCGCAATTTTGGGTATTTCGTTTTGCGTGGCAGAGGTGACTCGTGGATGGGGAGATTTCGAGGCGCGCCCGCGAAGAATTTCACCGCCCTAACCGCAATGGCACCGCTACAGAATGCGAGGCTTCGCCGCTGACCGCCGAGAAAATATCGCGCTGGAGCTTGCTTGGGGTGACGCTTCCGCATCAGATCGGTGCCTGATTTCGGAGAGAGATCTCCAAGACAACGCCGCCTTCGCCGGCCTTGAGTCCATGCTGCTCCCTGGGCGGCCGACTCGCATTATCCCCAGCGAAGTGCCGTTTGCCGAAGGTTGCGTTGTTCTGGCCAATGAACGCCTCCTCGGATAGGCGTTGGTCTTGCCGCCGAAAAGGGGGACTGCCGTTCTCGCAGCGGCAGTAAGCTTGGGGTTTACAGCTGCGGAACCCAGCGCCGCACTCGCGACGAACCATGCCTTGCGCGAGCCTTCGACAATGGTGCCGACTAGGCCTGCCGTGATGACCAGGTGTTGACCACGGCAAAAACGAAAGCGACCGCTATTGCGGCCTTCTCCATAACACCTTGATTAATAGGGAAAATTTGGAGCGGGCGAAGGGATTCGAACCCTCGACCCCAACCTTGGCAAGGTTGTGCTCTACCCCTGAGCTACACCCGCATCCCCGCCGGCGCGGCAAGAAGGCGACGGCTCGCCTATATGCCGCAAACAATACCCGAATGCAACCAACAGGAGCCAAGGAGAAAGCCTATCCACTCGAAAAGCACTTGAAATAGCGGGCGCGGGCGTGCTTGCTCAGCGGTTTCAACCGGCGGAGAGGCGGATGTTCGACCAGGCGATCCATTTTTCGGAGCCTTTGCGCGTGGCGCTCTTAAAATTGGAAAATTTCCAGAAATATTCAGACCTCGCCGCCGCCGCCGCCATTTGGGCGGAGGCTTTGGCGTCGGTTGGCGCCGCCTATGCCAAGCGCATGATGCCACTGCGGACGATGGCGATTATGAGCAATGTCTTCGGCGTCGCGGCGGGTCTCACATCCGGCAGCTTGCCGGGTCTTATCAAACATGTCGTAAACTTTCCGCTGAACGCTACGAGGTTGCGGGAAATGCGCCACCTCGTCTCTAATGTCGAGAAAGCAAGCAACACAGATCTCAACATTGAATGGCTCAAGCCTTTCATGCACCCGCGTGCATTGAAGGCCGGCTCAAGAATTTTTTCCAAGGGCGACAAAGCGCGCGAGGCTTTTGTAATCGTGGAGGGACGCGTTGCCATTCCTGAACGGTCCGCCGTTCTGGAGCCCGGCGCGATTTTCGGCGAGATGGCTTTTTTTTCGGCGGATGGCCGCCGGACTGCATCCGCCAGCTGCGCGAGCGATGTCCGCCTTCTCTTCATCACCTACGAACAATTCGAGCAGGTGTATTTCCAGAATCCGGAGTTCGGCCTTTACCTCATGCGCCTGATCGTCCGCCGCTTCGAAAGAAATCAGGAGCAAGCGCCAAAACGAGACATTGGCACGGTCACCGCGGGAGAAGGAATTTGACCGGTTCGCGTTCCAGCGCTTGCGGGGAAGTGGCGTCCGTCATGCTCACTCCATGCCAGCGAAAAACAGATCGTTGTAGGTTTCCCGGAGCAAATTCTTTTGCACTTTGCCCATCGCGTTGCGCGGTAGCTCGGCAACGAAAATAAGTCGCTTGGGTAATTTGAATTTTGCAAGCCTTGCCGTAAGTGTCGCTGTCATCATCCGCTCGTCGAGCTCCACGCCTGGCTCCACCTCGACAATCGCAACGACGGCCTCGCCGAAATCGCCATGGGGAAGACCGATGACGGCGCTTTCCAAGACCCCGGCAAGGGCATTGATTTCGCTCTCGACTTCCTTGGGATAGACATTGAGGCCGCCTGAGATGATGAGATCCTTGGTCCGGCCGAGGATGTGGACATAGCCGTCTTCATCAACGCGGCCGAGATCGCTGGTGATGAAATAGCCGTCTTCCCGGAATTCACGCGCGTTTTTTTCGCTTCTCCGCCAATAGCCTTTGAAGACATTCGGGCCGTTGACTTCGATGACGCCGGTCTCCCTGGGCGCCAACGCCCGGCCCGTTTCCGGGTCTGCGATGCGCAGCTCGACGCCCGGCAGAGGAAAACCAACGGTGCCTGGCCGCCGCTCGCCCTCATAAGGGTTCGAGGTGATCATATTGGTTTCTGTCATGCCATAGCGTTCGAGGATGACATGCCCGGTTTTCTCGAAAAACGCGGCGTGGGTCTCGGCAAGCAAAGGGGCCGAGCCGCAGATGAAGAGACGCATATGGGCCGCGCGTTCGCGCGATAGACCTGGGTCGGCAAGGAGCCTCGTGTAATATGTCGGAACACCCATCATCACGGTGGCGCGCTCCATTGCTTTTAAGCAATCGCCTGGCTCGAATTTAGAAAGCAGGAGAATCGCGCCGCCGCTCAATGCAACGGTATTCACGCCGACGAAGAGGCCATGCGTGTGGTAAAGAGGCAGCGCATGCAGGAGCACGTCATCTGGCGAGAAGCGCCAAAGTCTCGCGAGCGCCGCCGCGTTCGAAGCAAGATTGCCATGGGTCAGCATGGCACCTTTGGGGCGGCCTGTCGTGCCGGAGGTGTAGAGGATCGCGGCGAGATCGTCTGCCGCGCGGGGCGTATCTTCAAAGCTTGCCGGCATGGCCGCGCATAAGGCGGGGAGGGAGCCTTCGCCGTGGCCACCGAGTGTTTCAACAGAGCCGATACCGGATTTTGCCGCAAGCTTGGCGAGGGCGTCATGGCGCTGAGGGTCGCAGATAAGGAGGCGAGGCTCGGCATCGCTCAATAGATACTCGACCTCCGGCTCGGTATAAGCTGGGTTGAGAGGCAAAAAAACCGCTCCGGCCCGAACAGCCGCGAAATAAAGCGTGACCGCGTCGGCGCTTTTTTCGATCTGGGCGGCGACTCGATCGCCTGCCCTCACGCCGCGCGCTATAAGGGCGTTTGCACAGCGCGCGCTGAGCGCTTCCATATCGGCATAGGATACGCTTGCCGGGTTTGAAGGCGACGAAAAATTGAGAAAAATATTCCCGCCTCGCTGGCGCGTGGCGTCTTTGATGTTCTGAAACCAATAGTTCGTCATCTGCTCACCCCGCGAATGCAATTACCCACTTGGCAAGACTTTTATCTTGAAGTAGCAGCAAAGAAAGGCATGGCGCGCTCAACAGGTTGAAAACTTGACCGTGGTCAACATGCCAGCTGATCTGTCACCGCCTCTAAATTTGATGCATCTCAATGCGGCTTTGATTGAGGCGGAGCAGATGGACAAAATTCTTCTGGGAGGATTCAAATGCTGAATATGCGAGCACTCGCCGCATCGCTTCTCATCACGGCTTTATCCGCTTCCGCCGCGCTCGCCCACGGCGGGGTCGGCATGGTCGATAACCGGTGCGTTCTGAAAATCGGTCCAGACATTATGTTTTTTACCGGATATCAGCCGCAAAATTCTAGGGAAGAATTTTGCGATGACGTCCCCAATACGGGGCAGACGGTCGTCGCGCTCGATATGCAGGAGTCCGAGCTGCGCAGCATGCTGACGGAAATCCGCCTGATCAAGGATGATGGCACTCACACTCAATTGAATGGTTTGCCCGTTCTGACGGAGGCCGAGCTCGCCAACAAACCAGCCCTGGACGCTCTCAGCATCGCTTATTTTCCGCCAAAAAAATATCCGACAGGGACGCTGACGTTCGAGCATACGTTTCCGGAGAAAGGGAGATTCATCGGCATCGTGACGGTCGATAACGACCACGGCCAGAAATTCGTTTCACAATTCCCGTTTTCTGTTGGCACGCCCGCCGGAGCGACGGCGATCTATTACGTTCTCCTAGCCGTTTTGTTGGGGGGCGGCGTTTACGCGGCTTGGCGGTTCGGCGCCCATAAGCCAAAGCAGGCTGCAACGCCTGAGAAACCGGCTTAGGCAGAAAGGCAATCTCGCACGATTGGCCGAAGGCGACTTCGGCCAACTCCTTTTTCAAAGGAAATTGCGGGGCCATATCATGGCGCGCCACATATGGGCGACAGGCGAATTATCAAAGCCAAGGCCTTCCTTTGGTTGGCGGAAGTGGCGGCCGACGATGTCCTCGAAAGCCTCCATCTCGACCTTCGCATTGGGATCGAAGGCATAGAGGTCATTGAGCGTGACCATCCGCGCCATCCCGTACCATTTATGGCTCTTCGCATAATCGTAGTCGGCGTAGATATAGGGCTCGGGTTTATAGTCCTCGCCAAAGAGGTCAATGTAGGCCTTTGGGTACTCGTAACCTGCCGCGGGATCGGGGAAAAACCGCAACGCCTGGTGATACCGCACCGCAAAACTCACTTCCTCATCGACATAAGGCCCGATGAGCTGGGCTCCCCAATAGCCGTGGTCGCCGCCAAAGAGCCCCACCATTGCGATGTCATGCAGGAGGCAAGCAAGCACTCCCTTCTCGTCAACGCCGGCCCTTAACGCAAGATTGGCGCTCTGAAGAAGATGACTTGCCGCGCGGGGGTCGAAACGAAGCCTGAAGAAATCAAAAAGGGTCGGCGCCGCGGGCATTTTTGGCAGGGCCGGATCATCGCCCATCATGACCTTGCGGGCGCGGCGGTTTTCCGGCGCGAGGGCATCGAACCTTGTAAAATATTCCGGCGTGCCCATCGTGGCGAGTGCCGCTTTGACGGCGATTTTTTCCTGCGGATTGCCCCGCTCATTGGCCTCAGGCATTGCCGGGTCGTGATCGCCCATTTACTCACCTTTTATGGAGAAGGCTGTGTCCGCCCCTACCCGAGATAATCACGGCAATAGAGCGTGGCAAGGCGCCGCGAACGAGCGGTGCGTTTGGCTTGATGCCGGGCTAGCCGCCGCAACAAGGCGCGGAGCTCTTGCCAGAGCGTTCGATCTGGACGGGAGGGCAGGGCATCGAGCCGTAGGAGCAAAAGACGCAGCAATCTCCAGGTTTTGGCCGTAAAACCGCGCCGCAGCCCGTACACTGATAAAAAACCATGCACGCGTTGGCTGGCATGGTTTCGGTTTTTACCTGCCCGCATTCGGGGCAGGTTATGGCCGACTCGAGAACCATAATCAGCTCAACTTCGCGGCGCCGAGGGGTAGCCGGCGTTCGTCGTCGCCTTGACGAGGGAATCAACTTGCGTCTTCGCATCGTCAAAGGTCACGACGGCCGAATGATCCTCTCTCGACACCACCACGTGTTCGACGCCGGGGACGGCTTCGAGGCTCTTGCGCACGGTGATGGGACAAAGCGCGCAGGTCATGCGTTCGACCGCGAGCGTGACCGTCTTTTCCGCGGCATAGGCCGAGGAAACCAGAGCGTGCGCCGTGAGGAAAGCGGCGATAGGGGCCAGCTTCATGATTGAACTCCTTCTCAGGGACCAAATAGCGAGGAACCGAAAAGATCCACCCCGATCGCGCCCGTTGTGAGAACCGTCGCGAGGATGAGACCGCTCATGACGATAGCGTTGGGGAGGGGACGCCGGCAGGCGGCGCCTTCCCGGCACGCCACCGCCCGCCGCCGGTAGGCGAGCCAATAGCCGCCGCCGAGGCAAAGGAGCGTCCCGGTGATGAAATAGGCATGGTAGGGCGCCAGCGCTGTAAGGGCCGAGATCCATGCGCCGCTCGCGCCAAGGCTGAATAGCAGCAGGGGGGCGACACAGCAGGAGGAAGCCGCGATGGCGCCGAGGAGGCTGCCGGCCGCTGTTAGCCGCAGCATTCGCGCGGGCGCCTCTCCCCCAATTTCCCTCTGGGGACTTTGAATAGTGGTTTTCGAGGGGCGGTCGAGCATGCGCTCTCTCTCCATCAGCCGGGGTTTATGGCACCAGTTCATATTTGCCGTTAAGGCTAATTAAACGTAAAACTTTGCCAAACCGCAATTTGAATTATGATGGTAAGGTCGGGTTAGCGGCGAGTTGGTGGTAGAGGCTGGCGTCATGGGTCAGGTCCTAGTTTTAAAAGACGATAAAACCGTCTCCTTTGGCGAGAGGCTCGCGGCCTCGGAGCAATTTCGCGCGCTCTTCCAGGACGGTATGAATTTGGTGAGCGGGGCTGCATCTTATCTCGACGGCGATGGACGCCAAGATGCAAAAAATCTTCCACGGCCCGCGGCGGTCGCCTATGCAGTCGAAAGCATGCGTTTGACGACGCGGCTCATGCAGTCCGCCTCCTGGCTTCTCCTTCAGCGTGCCGTCAATGAAGGGGAGTTGAGCCGCTCCGAGGCCGCCGCTGAGAAGCGGCGCATTCGCTTGGCCGAGCAAGGCATTGTTTCCAACCAAGACATGGTGGCGAAACTGCCGCCGCGCCTCTCGGAGCTTGTTCAGCTCTCGCTTCGCTTGCAAGAGCGCATCATGCACCTCGACGCTTTGATCTACAAGCCGGGTGATGTGCAAGGCGCCAGCAGACCCACAAAAAGCCCCGTCGAACGCCAGATCGAGCAATTGCAAGCCGCTTTTTCGTCATCCCGTTTGACGGTCCCGGTAATTTAAATCGCTATAAGACATCACGGCTTTGTCACCGCCCATTGGATCACCGGCCGAGCCGGCCGCCACCCATGGAAGCGGCCGAGCGGATCGGCGCGAGCGATGTCGATGCGAAAAAGCTCGCCGCCGAGCGCCTTGAATTTCGAAACGAGCAAAACCTCGGTTTCGAGGGTCACTGCGTGTGCGACGAGGCGGCCGCCTGGTGGCAGAGAGGCGTAGGCCTTATCAAGAACGCCGCTATTTGCTCCGCCGCCTATGAAAACCGCCTGCGGCTGCGGCAGGCTGGCAAGCGCGTCCGGCGACTCGCCGGTCACGATTTGGAGTTGCGGCACACCGAGGCGCGCGGCATTGCGGGCGATACCGCTTGCCCGGTCGGTGCGCTTTTCAATGGCGATTGCGCGGTTCGCCGGGTCACAAAGCAGCCACTCGATCGCAATCGATCCTGAACCCGCGCCCACGTCCCACAAAAGATCGCCCCGCCGTGGCGCCAGCGAAGAAAGCGCAATGCTTCGAATTTCGCGCTTCGTCAGCTGGCCATCCGTCTCGAACCAGCCATCGGCGAGGCCTTGCGAGACGGGCAGGATTTGCGAAGGCACATTCGCGACGACCTCAACCGCAACAAGATTCAAGGGATTGATGCCGTCGATACAAAATTCCTCGGCGACGCTCGCCCGCACGCGTTCGTGGCCGCCGCCCATTGCTTCCATTACGGTGATTTTGCATTGCCCGAGGCCTCGCTCTTTTAACAGCTGAGCAAGGCGCGATGGTGTCGTTCCGTCCCATGAGAGGGCGAGAATTTTGGCGTTCGGCTGTAAGAGGGGGATGATCCGTTCGAACTCGCGGCCGTGCAACGAAATCAGGCCACAGTCTTGCAAGCTCCACTTCAGCCTAGCCGCCGCCAAGCTAAATGCCGAGGGCGCCGGCAAGCATTCGATCTCGCCAGGGTCAAAATGCGCGGCGAGCAGGGCTCCAATCCCATAGAAGAAAGGGTCGCCCGAGGCGAGGACGCAGACTGGCTGGCCGCGCCAGGCTGCGATCTTTGGGATTGCGTCATGGATTGGGGAAGGCCAGGTCAGGGTCGCAGCAGCAAGAGGCCCCGCCAGCGCGAGGTGCCTCGAGCCGCCGACAATGAGCTCCGCTTGCGCGAGGAGCGATCGCGCGGCAGGAGAAAGACCTGCGACGCCATCTTCGCCAATGCCGATGATCGACAACCATTTTTTTGGCGCTGGCGTGATCACGGCCTCGCGCCTTTCGCGGAGGAAGGATGATGCGTGTTCTGCTGCTCGGCGGAACTTCCGAGGCAAATGCGCTCGCGGGTCTGCTGGCCGGGCAGGGCGATATTTCCGCCATTATGTCGTTTGCCGGCCGCACGGCGGCGCCGCGCCTGCCGGCAATCCCCTATCGAGTAGGTGGCTTCGGCGGCGTAGGCGGGCTCCTTGCCTATTTGCAAAGCGAGGGCATCGATGTGCTCATTGATGCCACCCACCCGTTCGCGGAGCAGATATCGCGGCATGCGGCGATAGCGGCGGGTCAAGCTGGGATCCCGCTGATCCACCTTTCGCGCCCCGCATGGATACAAGACCACGGTGATCATTGGATCGAGGTTCCCAACATGGCTGCCGCGGCCACGGCTCTCGGGACCATTCCGAAACGCGTCTTTTTGACGATAGGCCGGCTGCAGATCGGTGCTTTTGAGGCGGCACCGCAGCATTTTTATCTCATCCGGTCGATCGAGCCGATCATGCCGGCGCCAAATTTGCCGAGCCACCAAATCATTCTCACACGCGGTAAGTTCACTCAGCGCTCGGAGGAGCAGCTCCTCCGCGATTACAAAATCGAAATCATCGTCACCAAAAACAGCGGCGGCGATGCAACTCATGCAAAAATACTCGCGGCGCGCCATCTCGGTTTGCCCGTGATAATGGTTGCCCGGCAAGCGAGCGACTTGGGGCCCGCTTTGGAAGATCCCGCGCAAGTGATGCGATGGCTTCGCGGGCATCAAAAATCTTTGGTTCCCCGTGGCGTATAGACGAAAGGCGCGGCGCCCTTGCGCGGGATGAGCCTCGTTCGGCTTGAGCCGATGAGCACCAGCGTGCTCATATCGGCGAGGCCGGGATCAGTGGCGCCAAGCGTTTCGATAACGATGCGCTCGTCTTCCCGCCCGATGGCATGCGCAAAAACAACAGGTGTTGTTGGCGCGCGAACTTCTCGCAGCAGGGCAAAGGCATCGTGAATACGACGCGGCCGGGCGCCAGACGCCGGGTTATACAGCGCGATCACAAAATCGGCGCTGGCCGCCGCCAAAAGCCGTTTCTCTATAAGAGACCAGGGTTTGAGGTTTTCCGAGAGCGAAATCACACAAAAATCATGGCCGAGCGGCGCGCCTATCCGTGCCGCCGCCGCTTGCATGGCTGAGATGCCTGGGCACACCCTAATGTCCACGCCCCGCCATCGCGGGTCGCGATCGAGCACTTCAAAGACCGCGGCGGCCATGGCGAAAATGCCGGGATCACCCCCCGATATCAGAGCGACGTCGCGGCCCTCCTCGGTTAGCCGCAGTGCATGGCGCGCGCGCTCGAGCTCAGTGCCATTACCGCTGGGGTGCCGCCGCTGCCCGCCGTTATGGGGAAGGCGGTCGATATAAGCCGAGTAGCCAACGAGATCGTTCGCTTCCGTTATAGATCGGGAAGCCTCCTTTGTAAGCCAATCTTCCCCACCAGGCCCGATGCCGACGATCCGCAGCCTCCCCGGCACCGTCATGGCCGTCGGCCCTTCCCAGGGATCAGGATCGAAGAGAAGTAGGGAGCGTGGCCACTCGCCATCACGGTCAGCGGAATTATCTTTTCGGTTTTGCTCGTGCCGTGCTCGACATAAATCGCCTCGGAAAGCCGCCCGCACTCGGCGATGACCTCGCGGATCTTTCCGAGGTTGGCGCCAATCTTGATGATGACAGCGGCATCGGCGGCGGCGAGCTGGCGTACCAAGGCAGGCCGCGGAAGCGTAGCCGGAAGAACTGATAAGACATCATCCCCCCAGGCGATCGGTGCCTTGGCGGCGCTCCAGCATCCCGACACTCCGGTGACGCCGGGAATAATTTCAATATCGAAACGATCCTTGAGCCGCACATAGATGTGCATGAAAGACCCATAAAAGAGCGGATCGCCTTCGCACGCAAGAGCAACATCGCGTCCCGCGAGGAGATGCCCCGCAATTACGTTCTCCGCATTTGCGTAAAAGCCGCGCAGAGTTTCGATATACGCAGGATCGCAAAAGTGGATCTCGGTCGTCAAGGGGTAAAGCAATGGCAACTGAATGGAGGCGGGTGTCAGCCAGCAGTTCAAAACCGCTTGGGCCCGCCCGCAAGCGCCTTGCTTGGAGAAATAGGCGACGACCGGAGCAGATTTAAGAGTGTTGGCGGCTTTGATGGTGACAAGCTCTGGATCGCCGGGGCCAAGGCCGACACCATAAAGCCGCCCGCGAAGTCCCCTTTCTGCACTCATAGCGCGTCGCTCGCAATCGCATTTAAAGCTGCCGCTGCCATGGCGCTGCCCCCTTTACGGCCCTTGATGGTGATGAAGGGGACGCGGTTGCTGGCGATGAGCGCATCTTTGGATTCCGCCGCTCCGACGAACCCAACCGGCATGCCGATGATACAGGCCGGCGGCAGCACGCCTTCATCGAGCAGTTGCAAAAGATGAAACAGGGCGGTCGGCGCGTTACCGATAGCAACGACCGCCCCCGCAAGCTTATCGCGCCAGAATTCGATGGCCGCGGCGCTGCGCGTCGTGCCAAGTTTTTGCGCGAGAGGAGGAACCCTGGAATCTTGCAGTGTGCACATGACGGCATTGGCGCGGGGCAGGCGGGCACTGATGACTCCTTGCGCCAGCATCTGCGAGTCGCACAAGATTGGCGCGCCTCCTTCGAGCGCCGCGCGGGCTTGTTTTACGGCACCGCGTGAAAATAAAATATCGCGCGCGATTTCAACCATGCCGCAGGCGTGGATGACTCGGATAGCGACATGCGCCTCTTCCGGGGCGAAGCTTGAAAGATCGGCCTCCGATTTGATTGTCGCGAAAGACCGGCGGTAGATTTCCGCGCCATCCTGCAGATAGTCGTACTGGCTCACGGTTGCTTACTCATGTCTTCGATCCCAGGGGCAGCAGCGAGTAAAGCCAGCTTTTCATAGGCTTGCGCGGCAGTCAGCGGTTGGTTCGCCGATTCCTCATCACCGAAAGAGGGTGGCGCGACGAGCTTGTAGAGACCCTGATCCGCCTCCAGAGTAAAGAGCGCTGCTGGCCGCGCGCATCGTTTCCTGCAGCCCGAGATATGGAGGGCAATTCCACTTTGCCGAAGTTTTCGCGCGATGGGAGCGATGGCGAGAGCATCGGCGCGCGTATCGGTCGTGCCGCGCTCGCAATTGATGGCGCCGCCGCAAGCGCTCACCGCAAGGCGCGAGTCCGTACGGCCAGTAATGAAACCTTTTCCCGCTAGAAACGCCCCGAGGGCATTGGACGACCCCTCGCGAATGTCAGGGATAAGCAGCGCTCGACAGGGCGTCAGCCGGATTTCCGAGGCACCGAAGGTCTCGGCAGCGGCTGCGGCGGCCTCCAGCATCGAACTATTCAACTGGCCGAAAGCAACGCCCATGCCGAAGCACTCAATGCCATGAAAGCTCATGAGCCCGATCGGAGATGGCTCTATGGCGCGCTGCGCATCTTGCCGATCAGTTAAAGAAAGCCCGGCTTCTCGAGCAATCGTTTGGGCGCCGCATAGGTCTGTGAGGTCGCGCATGCGCCGTGGCGGCTGCTCTATTAACGATACGAGGCGCAAAAAAACATGCGCAAGCCGCATCGCAATCTCGGGGATGTCACTCGCGCTACAGATGCCAAGCGGCGAAGCATCATCGGCGCTTCCGCCGATGCCTATGGTGAACGCGTTGTCGCGCGCGCTCCAATCGAAACGGATATCGGCGGCAAGGGAGCTAAGCGATAGTTCAGCCCCATCATCGATCAAGAAGCTGAATTTTGCGGGCAAAGTATCAAGATCTTTTCCGGCGGCGAGCATGGCTTCAAGAGCCAAAGCCGCGTCGCGGGCCTCGTGACGTCCATCGAGCCCCGCGAGCGGGCTCAAGGCAATATTTTGAATCGGTGCGATCCCTTGATCCACCAGTCCCGCGCTGCCCAGCGCTTCAATCAAGTAAGGCAAGCTTTGAGAAGTCACTCCCCGAATTTGCAGATTCCCGCGCATCGATAGATCGAATGTGCCATTGCCATATTGGAGACCGGCTCTGGCCATCGCTTTCATCGCGGCGGCGGCGATGATGCCGCCGAGAACTCGCACCCTGACGATGAGCCCGTCTTTGGCGAGCATCGGCCGGCGGATGCTCGGGCACCAGCCCTTCCGCAATGAAGCTTCGTTTGTCATGGCAGCGCCTCCTCGAAAGAAGCAAGCGAAGCGAGCGTCGAGTTGCGGCGCTCTTGCCAAAAACCCCGATCGAGCGCGTGCCGGAAATTTTGGGCCATGGCGCGAGCGGCGCTCGGGTTCTCTTCGATCAGGAAATCGCGGACTTCCGGCGTGGCGAGCGTCGCCTCGAAGAGGAGATCGAAATGGTGGCTAGCGACGCAATCGGTGAGCAAGGCAAGCGCATAAAGACGGCTCGCCGTCGCGGCGATCTCGGCGGCGCCGCGATGGCCGTGACGCATCTGCCCAAAAATCCAGCGCGGATTGGTGGCGCGGCCACGGACGGCGCGGGCGATTTCTTCTTGCAGGCTCCGCACCTTGATGGCGCCCGGCTTCGCCGTATCGACATGATAGATGGTGGACTCATTGCCAAGTGCTTGGGCAGCCGCCGCAAAGCCTGCCTCATGGTCGAGGACAGCATCGGCATCGAGAACATCTTGCCCGTCGAGGTCATGCATGTGAATCAGCGCGTCGGCATTGGCAACGCGGTTCGCGAATTCGGCCGTCTCGATGCTATCGGCCCCAGCGCCGCGATAAGCATGCGAGGCGGAAGCCAGGTAATGCCCGCCAAGATCGGCGCGCGATTCTTTAGGACTTTGGCCGATCGTTTGGCAAAGGCCAATCCCATAAGCGCCCGGCGCGCCGCCAAAAACACGAAGCGGCCTCTCCGGTTTCGCCCGATAGGCCGCCGCGAGAGGATTTAACTCATCTTCCTCATCGCTTTCGGCGAGCGCTTGCACGGCCTGATCGAATAAGGCGATTTGCGCGGGAAAAACATCGCGGAAAAGTCCCGAGATTCGCAATGACACATCGACACGAGGGCGCCCCAGCCGAGCCGCGGGGAAAATTTCGAAGCCGGTGACGCGCGAAGTGGCATGATCCCAAAGGGGTCTTATTCCCATGAGCGCGAAAGCTTGCGCGAGATCATCGCCGCCGGTGCGCATCGCCGCGCTTGCCCAGACATCCACAATCACCTGTCTTGGCCAGTCGCCATGCTCCTCAGTATAGCGGCCAATGATTTCTTGGGCGGCGTGCTGGCCAATCTCATAGGCCGCGCGCGTTGGAATGCCGCGCGGATCGATGCCGTAGAGATTGCGCCCCGTCGGCAAGACATCGATCCGCCCCCGCAAAGGCGCGCCGCCTGGCCCCGGCGGCACAAAGCGCCCATCGAGTGCCTTAAGGAGGGATCTTATTTCCGCTCCCCCACTTCGATCGATGAGCTCGTGTAGGTGATCTTCGAAACCATGATCAGGCTGCCGCGTCCCCAAAAGCGCTTCGACCGTGGCCTCCCGCATTTCGGGTAGCGGAGACTGCCCAAAAACATGCAACCCGTCGGCGATCCGCATCTCCTTGAGGTCGCACAGCCAGGCATCAAGGAGGCGCAAACTCGTCGCAGGATCGGCGGCCTCTTTCACTCCGGCGTCTTGCAATGAGCGCGTCTCGCGGGCGCGGTCGAGGATTGTCTTTGCCAGCACCTTCGCACGGTTAGGATCGAGTGACTCGGCAATCGCGTACTCGTCGAATAAGGCTTCGAGCTCGAGGGCAGCGCCATGACTCCCGGCACCTCTCAAAGGAGGCGTGAGGTGGCCGATCGTCAGCGCGCAAATCCGCCGCTTGGCTTGCGCGGCTTCGCCGGGATTGTTGACAATGAAGGGATAGATGACAGGGACCGGCCCGAGAACAGCTTCGGGTGCGCAATTCTCATCGAGCGCCACCGCCTTGCCAGGCAGCCACTCGAGCGTGCCATGCGTGCCGCAATGGATCATCGCGTGGATGTTCTCGAATTGCCGCAGCCAGACATAAAAGGCAATATAGGAGTGGCACGGCGGTAAGGCGGTATCATGATAGCTCGTCTTCCGGCCGGCTCCGCCCCGGTCCGGTTGAAGGCTTATAAGAAAGTTGCCGGCGCGCAGGATCGGGAAGGCAAAAGCGCCATCATGGGCCTCCCGCTTTGGCGCCCCCCAGCGCGCTTGCACGGCCTCGACAAACGCCGAGGGCATGGCATTGAGCGCGGCGGCATAATCGGCGAGGGGCAGGCGCGCCGTCGATGCCGCGCTCTCGAGATGGCGCATCAACTCCCGCGTCTCGGGCAGCGCGCCGATGATATAGCCGGCGTTACTCATGGCTTTCGCGATGGCGCTGACACTACCCGCCGTATCGAGCCCGACTGCGTAGCCGGCTTGTCCCTTTTTGCCGGGGTAATCTGAAAGGACGCAGGCGATTTTGCGATTCTGGGGCTCCGTCCCGCGCAGCCGCACCCAGGATGCCGCGAGATCGGCAACGAATGAGACTCGCGAGGGCAGGGGCCGGTAGATGCGGGGCGTGAATTCGAGATCCCGCTGATGCTCCGCCAGCGCCTTGCAAGCGACAGCGCGCGTGATCAGGCGGCCATCCATCTCTGGAAGGACCACATACATCGCAAGATCGGCAGCGCGCAGGCCGCGCGAACTCTCTCGCCATTGCGCTTCAGCGAGGCCCGCGAAGATTACCTGCAAGATCGGCGTATCGGCGGCCTCGAGAACGCTTGCTTCGCTGTCAAGCCGCGCCGAAAATCCTGTCGCATTGAGGATAACGTCGGGCTTGGCGCGGGCAAGCTCGGCGCGCAGAAAAGCAATGGATTCCCTATCCTTGAGGCTTGCCGCGAAGACTGCCGCAACCTCGATTCTTCGCGATGCCAAGGCATCGGCGAGAGCGAGAACCGGCAAGGTATCTTCGGCCACCATCATCGAGCGGTAAAAGACGATCATAGCGTGCCCCGCAGAGTCGTCGGGCTTGCGGCAGCCTTCCTCAAAACGTCCGGCCGCCGGAATAGGCGGCGCTGCCATAACAGCCGCCGGGCCACTAGCGGGTCGCAGACGAGCGTCTATGGTGTCAAGAAGCGCGGTGATTTGGGTTACCGCACCGCTTTGGAAAGCGGAATGGATCCTTTGCAATTCGCCGCTTGAAAGTGTCGAAGCGGCAGAGAGCCGCGCATCTTCCATGCCATCACCAGGCACGATCGCCAGCGCGAAGTTTTTTTCGCGAGCAAGCCGAGAAAATTCCTCGACGCCATAGCGCCAGTAATCGAGACCGCCGAGAAGGCGGACCAGGACAAAGCGGACCTCGCTAGCGGCCTTCTCAATATAGAGGTCGACCGAATAGGGGTGTTTGAGGTCGGAGAGATTGGCGAGCCGCAAGCTGAGTCCCTGCCTGCGCCGCGCGGCCGCCGCGATGAGGCTCAGGTCGCTATCGGAGAACGAAAGAAACAGCACATCCGCCGGGCTCTGTCCAAGATCGACCGCGGGTTCCGCCTCGTCGAGCGACCGCGACTCCGTGCGAAGAAGATGCATTGTTCAAGCATCCTCTTCCTCTAGGAGGAGGCGCGCGATCGGCGCGCGCTCAAACCCTTTTTCGCCGATGACCACAATGCGCCCGCGCCGTACTTCGCCAATCCGCCAGGGGCGGTCAAAGCGCGCCTGAAAGCGCTTGCCCACGCCTTGGACAAGGAGCCGCATCGGCTTGCCGCGTACTTCCGCGAAACCTTTCACACGCAGGATGCCGTAATGCTCGTAATGCTCCGCCATCCCCGCCAAGCGAGCGAGCCAGGCCTCGCTGTCATCGACCAAACCGATTTCGAATGCGGCGCTATCAAAATCATCATGGTCGTGTTCGGCGAGCCCGTCGTGGCGGGAAGGCCGCGAGGCGAGATCATCCTCCGCGCTGGCGGTAAGACCAAGTAGAATCGCGGGCGCGACCTTCCCTTCTTGAGCGGCAACAACCTTAACCGCGCGCGGAATGCGAGAAGTTATATCGGAGATGACGCGGCGCTGTTCCGGCCCGCTTATCAGATCGGTTTTGTTGAGAACGATGAGATCGGCACAGAGCAGCTGATCTTCAAAAACTTCTTCAAGGGGATTGTCGTGATCGATGGAGGGATCCTCGGCCCGCTGACGCGCCAATCTTTGTGGATCGTTGGCAAAGAAGCCATCAGCGACGGCGCGTCCGTCGATGACGGCGACGACACCATCAACCGTCAAACGCGCACGTATTGGCGGCCAATCGAAAGCCTTCACCAAGGGCTTTGGCAGAGCAAGGCCCGATGTCTCGATGACGATATGGTCTGGCAAGGGATGGCGCGCTAGCAGCGCCTCGATGGAGGGCAAAAAATCTTCCGCGACCGTGCAGCAAATGCAGCCATTTGCGAGCTCGATGATCGAGTCTTCCGGGCAGGCGATATCTCCGCAGCCCCGCAAAATTTCGGCGTCGATGCCAATATCGCCGAATTCATTGATGATGAGCGCGATGCGGCGATCCGCGCCGTTGAGAAGATGGCGGACGAGGGTCGTCTTGCCGGCGCCGAGGAAGCCCGTGATGATGGTGACCGGGATTTTTGCAAGGCTGGTTTTTGCAAGGCTCATGAACACCACTCCGTGCGTGCGTCGCGGGTGCTCATCAGAGCGCGGCAGTGTAGGCTGCTCGCGCGCCGGGCGTGGACCGCGCCGGCATCGAAGAAAGCCAGAGCGCCCCGCCGGCTTTTCTCGATCGAACGGCAGGTTTCCTGGCTCGCGGGTCAAAGTTTAACGCCGCCTTCCCGGGCCGGGTGTCCGGATCCCAGTGGCGTACTGGCGTCGGCTCGCCGCTCACAGTTGCGGGGGCAGCTATGGCTTGAGGCGCCGCATGAGGCGCCCTACCACATTCCCTTTTACCCCTCGAAGCGAGGGACCGTTACAACTCCGATATTAGCCCCCACGGCGTAGGTGTCAATCGAGGTTGACCGGGGCTGCTCCCTTGAAGAGCGGGCCGTTGGTTCGCCCCTCAATCCGTTCCAGGTTCGGGAGGAATCTGATGCTCGATCGCGATTCGGATCAAATCCGCTGTCCGCGCCAGGCCGAGCTTGTTTTTCATTTGGCTGCAATTATTCGCAACGGTCTTGTAGCTCAGGCCGATCGTATCGGCGATCTGCTGCAGGCTGGAGCCTTCACCGAGAAGCCTGAGAATTTCGAGATCGCGGCGAGTCAGCTCCTTGAACGGATGCAGGGGCGAGCGTCGGACGGAGATCAAGGCAAGCTCCTGCGCTATATCAGGCTCGATGTAATTCCGCCCCGCGGCGACGCGAAAAATGGCAAGCAAAATCTGATCTGGCGGCGCGTTCTTCGTTACGTAGCCCAGTGCGCCCGCCTCGAGAGCGCGTGCGACGTGAATCGAATCATCATGCACGCTGAAGACCAGGATTCGGGCGTTATTATCTTCAATTTTCAGCTGCCGGATCGTCTCCAAACCGCCGCTTCCTGGCAGGTTGAGATCCAGAATAACGAGGTCTGGCCGATCCTCCTTGAACCTTGCCAAAGCGTCCTTGGCAGTCATGGCTTCCATGGCGCTATGTTCCGTGCTCAGGAGGCGCCGCAACCCCGCATGAACAATCGGGTGGTCGTCAACAATAAGGACCTTCATGCGTTTCCCATGAAGCAACTAGCGTGGGCGCGAGTGTCCGTCGCTTGAAATGGGAGATGCGCCATCACCGAAAGGCCGAGCCCTGGTACTCGTGTGAGGACCAGCTCACCACCGAGTCCACGCACTCGCTCCTGCATTCCAATCAGCCCAAAGCCGAAACCGAGTCTCTCGTCCTCACCATGACCATTATTCGTGATTTCGACAGTGAGCCAGTTAGGCTTGGGGTTAACGCCGCGCGCCGATGTTACGGATACCGAGATCTCGGTCGGCTCGCCATGGCGTAGCGCATTACTCAAGCTTTCCTGAACAATGCGATATATCGTGATGTCGAGCAAGGCACCGAAAGTCACATCGTCTCGAGGGAGGCTTACGTTAAAGCGAGTCCCTTGATACCGCCGCCGCCAGAACTCGACCATGCTTACAATGGCTGGGACCATGCCGAAATCGGCCAGCACTCCGGGGCGCAAGCGGCCGAGCATCGTGCGAATCTGGCGCTGCATGTGCGAAACCGCATCCAAGGTTGATCGGAGCTGTGCAGCGATCTCGGCACACTTACCTTGATTTGCAAGACGCGAGATGTTCGCAAGATCGACGTTCACCGAGAAAAGAAACGGGCTGATCTCATCGTGCAGATCTCGAGCAATCTCCCGGCGTTCCTGCTCTTGCAAATCTAGGAGCTGCTCATTCAAGCGGCGCTTCTCGGCGTCCATTTTCGCAAGTTCAGATGCCATCAAATTGAAAGTGACCTGCAGTCGTAACAATTCTGGCGCTTGCTCCCCGGTAATCCTTTTTTCATAGTGACCGTGGCCTATCTGTTCCAGCGCGCCGGCGAGGCGGTCCAGAGGCCGCAGCGCGCGCCCAACGAAGAAATAGATCAACAAAATGTTGAAGCCGAAGAATAAGGTGAGCACAACCAAGCTATCAACGAGACCATCCCACACTTCGAGAAGTTCGTTTGCCGGGTCGGTCTCGATGAGTATGCTCCCGGAGTCCTGTCCGGCTACGATAATCGGCATTCGATCTGACAGAGCAGGGACGGCGACGAACCGCATAAACCAAGATGGTACCTTCCCGAAATGCGATCCTTCGGGTGATGGTTCGATGGCGGTAACAGTCCGACCGATGGTGAGGGATACGCGAAGATGCCGGTTGCCCTTAAACGCCGCCACCAGCGCTTGAAGATCACGACGAAGGTCGGGGGAATCTGAAATCTGCTCCAGCCTGCTTTTGACAATCTGCTGGCCAACAAGCAAGGCTGAATCCATTTCAGTTTGAACCGAGTGCGAGGCGTTAAAAAACACGATGATGCCTTCGACAGCAAGGCTCGCGAGGAGGACCGTTGCAACAAGGCAGATGAGGCGAAATCGAAGGGACATTGTGCTCGATGAAGAAAGAGCCGCGCGTCATTGTCACGACAATGGGAGCACGGCGGGAAGCGGGTAGCAATGCACAGGGCAAAAAATGAGATGATTTCCTGGCCATCCCAAGACATTTTGCAACGACTCACCAAATCGACAGACTCGAGTATTCACTCCGTCGTCTATTGCAAGCCATTCAATACTGCTGCTAGGCGCAATAGACTGCTCCTTTGCCCTTCTCGCGAGATGCGGTCGCGCTATCAGCCGACCTTTAGGAGTTTTTCCTGCAATAAATGGGAATTTTTCCTGAGTATACTGGGACAGTTTAGAATGGTTTTCTGGGCATTTTTACAATAGAAATTAGCGGTATAACGCACCAGTTGTCAGCTAACTAGCAGAGTGCATCTTTGCAACAGGTCATCATTATTTTTTAATGTGCTGGTAATTCTATTGTTGCTCGACTCTTTTGGAATATAGAGTTCAGCCGCACGTCGTGCGGGACATCTGGATTTGGGAGAAATATCATGCGGCGGATCGCGGGCCTTTCTGGAATTCTGGGCCTTGGGGGCGTGCTCTGGTCGTCTGGAACGACGCTAAGCCTTGCGCAGTCCGCGCCTCACGCAGAATTCGAGCTGCCCGAGGTCGAGGTCGTCGCAACCTCGCCGCTTCCCGGCAGCGGCGAGGAAGCCGACAAGATTCCGGCCATGGTGCAGACGGTTCCCGCGGAGGATTTCGCGCGTACCAATTCGCCGAACGTGACTGACACGTTGCAACAGCAGATCGGTGGTGCAGTCGCAATCGACATCAACGGCAATGATTTCGAGCAGGATCTGCGCTATCGCGGCTTCGTTGCCTCGGCAGTTCAAGGAACGCCGCAAGGGCTTGCGGTTTATCAGAACGGCATTCGCGTCAACGAAGCCTTTGGCGATACCGTCAATTGGGATCTCATCTCGCCACAAGCCATCTACAGCGCCACTATGTTCACGAACAACCCGCTTTTCGGGCTCAATGCACTGGGCGGCGCGGTCAGCCTCCAGATGAAAAATGGCTACCTCTGGCAGGGGTTTTACACCCAGGTCATGGGCGGCTCCTATGGGCGCGTCAGCGGGCAGTTCGAATATGGCAAACAGATCGATGATTACAGCCTTTACGTCACGGGCGATGCCACGCATGATGATGGCTGGCGTTATTTTTCGCCGTCTTCGCTCTTCCGACTCTATGGCGACCTCGGCTACCGTATCCCGGGCAATGAGCTCCATTTTATCGCGTCGGGCGCCAGCAACAATGTCGGCATTGTCGGCGCGACACCCATCCTTTTGATCGATTCGAATTACCGTTCCGTCTACACCTCGCCGCAATATTCCCTGAACCAGATGGGCTCGTTTGCCTTCACGGATAAATTCAATGTCAATAAAGACTGGACGGTGCAGAGCAATTTCTATCTTCGCAGTTTCTACCAAGCGCATGTCGATGGCAATGACGCCAGCATTCAGGATTGCAGCCTGCTGCCGCAATATGGTCTGCCCGCTGGGCCAGCCGGCAATCTTTGTGACACCAACAATGGATCTTTCATCATCAATCAACAAGGACAAGTCGTCGCCTCGACAGGCGCCGTCAATTTCCCCTATGGAACGATCGATCGGACCTGGGTGCACGGAAATACGGTTGGCACTTTGTTGCAGGCAACTGGCACCGGCAAAGTTTTTGACCACGATAACTATCTTAACTTCGGGGGCAGTGTCGATCGCAGCTGGCTGAGCTATAGTGCGAATGCCACGCTTGGCGTGATGCAGCCCAACTTCGTCATTGTGAATGGATCGATTCCGGGCGGCGGCCAGATCATCCAGGATCAGTCGCTGACCGATTATATATCCACATATATTACGGGGACAGCCACCTATTACGGACTTTTTGCGCTCGACACATTGAACCTCGCGCCGGGCCTCGATTTTACCGCGGGCGGGCGGCTCAACATTGCCGAAATCACGACACAGGACGCGACGGGGACAGCACCCCAGCTGAATGCCGACAATAATTTCACGAGGCTTAATCCTGTTGTCGGCCTAACGTACAAATTCTTGCCGAACCTCACCGGCTATGCCGGTTATTCGGAGGCGAACCGCGCGCCGACGCCGCTTGAACTCAATTGCTCCAGTTCCACGCGTCCCTGCATACTTGCCAGTACACTCATTTCCGATCCGCCGCTGCAGCAAGTCGTCTCGCACACGATCGAGACTGGTTTGCGCGGCAATTTCACGATCCCGGACGGCGGAGCGTTGAACTGGAAAGCGGGTCTCTATAGGACCGCGAGCACCAATGATATCATCCAGCTCGCGAGTGTGGTGCTGGGAACTGGCTACTTTACCAATGTGCCCGAGACTTTGCGCCAGGGCGTGGAAGCACAAGCGAATTTATCGCTTGGTGCGTTCAGCGCCTATATCAATTGGGCCTATGTCGATGCGACCTATCAATTTTCCGGGACGCTCAGTTCGCCGTTCAATCCCTTTGCCAATGCAAACGGCGATATCTTCGTGCACCCTGGCGATCATATTCCCGGCATTCCCCGCCAGCAGTTAAAGGTAGGAGGCGACTATCAGTTCACGCCGCAGTTCAAGGCTGGATTCGACGTGCTTCTCGTCGGCAGCCAATACTATGTCGGTGATGATTCGAACCAAAACCCGCAATTGCCGATGTATTGGGTGGCCAATCTCCACGCGTCATATCAACTCGATAAAAATGTGCAATTCTTTGGCCTCATCAACAATCTCTTCAATAACCACTACTTGGTCTATGGCACGTTCTTCGACCAGACGACAGATGCGCGATTTGCCGGTAATCCGGTAAACTTCGCTGCCGACCCCCGCACGATTACGCCGGCGCAGCCCATCGCGCTCTATGGCGGCGTCAAAGTGACATTTTGAGAAGGAGCTATTTATTCATCCGCGAGGCTTAGCCATTCCTCCTCGCAGGCCGACAGCAGCCGCGCGAGTTCGGCGCGCTGGGTTGAAAGGAGAGCGGCTTTGCCAGGATCCTGGATGAAAGCGGCGGAATCGGCGAGCGCGGCATCGACGCGAGCGATGAGGTCCTCGAATTTTTGCATTTTTTCTTCGATCGCCTTGACCTGCTTGCGTACATGGGCCGGGTTTTTCGATGGCCGGGTATTCTCCTGGGGCCGCGCGCCCTCAGCCTGCTTTGCATCCTTTTCCGCGCCCTTGGGCCTCTCCGCGCGAGCGGCTCGCGCGCGATCAAGCACATATTTACCATAAGCGTCGCCATCGCCATCAAATGGCTTCACCGTGCCCCCTTCAACGAGCCATAAGCGCTCCGCGCAGGCGTCAAGAAGATATTTATCGTGCGAGATGAGGATCACGGCGCCCTCAAAATCATTGATGGCTTCGATGAGTGCGGCGCGGCTGTCGATATCGAGATGATTCGTTGGTTCGTCGAGAATGAGAAGATGGGGACCTGAGAAGCTGGCGAGTCCCAGAACGAGGCGGGCTTTTTCGCCCCCTGATAATTGCGCGACTTTAGTATCAGCTTTGCTCGACGGAAATCCGAACTGCGCGCATTTCGCGCGGATGTTCGCTTCCGTTGCCTCCGGCATCAGAGACACAATGCAATGATAGGGCGTTGCTTCGAGGTCGAGTTCATCGACCTGATGTTGCGCAAAGAATCCAACTTCTAGCTTTGGCGAGCGGCGGATGACGCCCTCAAGGGGTTTTATCCTTCCGGCGAGGAGCTTGGCGAAAGTCGACTTACCGTTGCCATTGGCGCCCAAAAGGCCAATCCGGTCATCATCCGAAATCATCAAAGAAAGACGGCGCAGCACAGGCGCACCATCGTACCCGACACTCGCGTTTTCCATCGCAATGAGGGGAGGGTGCAAAGGCCTTCGCGGGGAAGGAAGGTGAAACGGCAGGACTTTCCCGTCCACAATCGCCGCCACCGGTTCCATTTTCGCGAGCATTTTCAGTCGCGATTGGGCTTGTGCTGCTTTCGTTGCCTTGGCGCGAAAGCGGTCGACGAAAGCCTGCAAATGGCGCCGCTGATCATCCTGTTTCTTTTTCTGCTTGAGTTGAAGCGCTTGCTGTTCGCGCCGCTGCCTCTCAAAACTCTCGTAATTTCCCCGCCAGAGAGCGAGCTTTCCGCCATCGAGGTGGAGGATATGATCGCATACGGCATCGAGCAGGTCACGGTCGTGGCTGATAATTAGAACCGTCGATCGGCAGCGGCGCAGATAATCGATGAGCCAGATCGTCCCTTCGAGGTCGAGGTAATTGGTCGGCTCGTCGAGGAGTAAAAGATCAGGCTGTGAAAACAGAACGGCGGCGAGCGCGACGCGCATCCGCCAGCCGCCGGAGAAGTTGCCAAGCGGCTGCTGCTGCGCCACCTCGTCAAAACCAAGGCCGGCGAGTATGCTCGCGGCGCGTGAGGGCGCCGCGTGCGCCGAAATATCGGCCAGGCGGGCATGGACTTCCGCAATTGAGTGCGCATCCCGGCTCTCTTCGGCTTCGGCAAGGAGCCTTATGCGCTCGCCATCGGCGGCGAGCACAAAATCGATGAGGGATTGCGGCCCTCCTGGCGCTTCTTGTTCGACATGGCCGAGACGCGTTCCGCGCGGCAGCGTGATCGATCCGGCGTCGGGCAAAAGCTCGGCGAGGATCATGCGCAAGAGTGTAGTTTTGCCAGCTCCGTTGCGGCCAACCAAACCGGCGCGCGCATTAGGTGGCAGGGCGGCGGTCGCTTTATCGAAAAGGAGGCGTGGCCCAAGCCGAAGGGTCAGATCGTTCAGGTGGAGCATGCGAGCTTGTCGCCTGACGAGGCTGCTTTAGCAAGGCCACGGCAGCGCTGGCGAGGACCAAATTGGCGGTTCCTCCAGCTTAACATTTCTCGATTCGTCATGAACATTAACTATCATTGATGAAATTATTGAAAGGGCATCGCGCCTTTACGTCGCTCTTCGCCAGGCTGACTTTGGGGCTTAGCCTCATGGCTGCGGTGGCAGCCCTACGTTTATGTGACGAATAATTTAAAGGGGGAAACGCATCATGGAAAATAATGGCAGAAGGAGATTCTTTGCGCCGGCGGCGCTGGGATTTGCGGCGTTTTGGGTTGCGCTGATGGTGGCGCCGGTTGGCGTTTTGGCCGATCCGGCCGAAATGGTGTTGCACTCCTTTCTGGGCTCTCCCGGCGACGGAGCGGATCCCCGAGCTGGCCTGATTTTCGGCAGTGATGGCAATCTGTATGGTACGACAACGTCTGGCGGTTCTTCGAACTGCCCCGGCTTTGCCGGGTGCGGCACGGTGTTCAAGCTCGCGCCGGACGGGACCGAGACAGTGCTCCATTCCTTCAACTTGAGCGACGGGGCCTATCCCCAAGTCAGCCTGATTTTTGGCAGCGACGGCAATCTGTACGGCGCGACTTATGGTGGCGGTAATTCGGGATGCAGTTTCGGATGCGGCACGGTGTTCAAGCTCTCTGCTCCTTCGGTTGCGGCACGGTGTTCAAGCTCTCTGCTCCTTCGGCTGCGGCACGGTGTTCAAGCTCGCGCCGGACGGCACCGAGACTGTGTTGCACTCCTTTACAGGCGGTCCCAGCGATGGGGCTGGTCCCTCAGCCAGCCTGATTGCCGACAGCCAAGGCAATTTATACGGCACGACGCCAGGGGGTGGTGCGCTGGGATTTGGTACGGTGTTCAAGCTCGCGCCAGACGGGACATCGTACAAAGTGCTCTACTCCTTCGCGGGTGGCAGCGACGCGGCTAATCCTACAGCTGGCCTAATTGCCGACAGCCAAGGTAATCTTTACGGCACATCGGCGGGCGGTGCGCTGGAACTTGGCACAGTGTTCAAGCTCACGGGCACGGGATTCGTTACCGCCGTGCCCTTCGCCGCCTTCAAGGCCAAGCTTGAAATCGATCTTGGCAAAGAACCAAATCACGATTCCTTCCAGCTCCAGTCCGAATTCACCCTCGGGCAGGGCAGCAACGGCATCGATCCGCGCGCTGAGCCGGTGACCCTTCAGATTGGCACCTTCAGCGTGACCATTCCCGCCGGCTCCTTCAAAGGATATGACAAGTTCGGGCCGTTCCATTTCGAAGGGGTCATCAATGGCGTGCGCTTGAGGGCCGAAATTAGTCCCACCGGGGCCAACCGCTACGCATTCGACGCCCAGGGGCATCAAACCAATTTGGCCGGGACCGTGAACCCGGTAACGGTGAACCTCACGATCGGCAATGATACCGGCACGACCTCAGTCAAAGCGGATATCGACCGCCGTCATGAAGGTGATGGAGGTGAGCACGGTGACTAACCCGGGCGATGCGGGCGCCTAAAACCCTCGGGGCTCCCTTATATCGCGGGAGTCCCCGCAAGGGGCGCCGGATTTTGTTTTTCGCGGTACCTTCTTTCGAGGACCTTTGGGCGCGTGACGGCAGCTGTCGCGGGCCGCCCGTTGTGATATCAGGTCCGGACATGGAAGACGAGGAAAGCAACCGTTTTTCGGCGCGCGCGGCCCGCTATGCGAGGGTTGGCGCCAATGTCGGCGGCATCGCCGCGCGGATGGCCGGGGCGCGCCTCATTGGCGGCGAGGGGACCTGGGGCAATCAAGCCGCCGCTCTTGCCAGCGCGCTAGGCGGCCTGAAAGGCCCGATGATGAAGGTCGCGCAGATGATGGCGAGCGTCCCCGACCTCTTGCCACCCGAATACGCCGAGGAACTCCAAAAGCTGCAGAGTCAAGCCCCACCAATGGGCGCATCCTTCGTCAGGCGCCGGATGCAAGCGGAACTGGGATCAAATTGGCGCTCGCGCTTCGCTGAATTCGACGCGCATCCCGCAGCCGCGGCGTCGCTTGGTCAGGTGCACAAAGCAACCGCGATGGACGGCGCCGTTCTTGCCTGCAAGTTGCAGTATCCCGAGATGGCATCGGCCGTCGAAGCGGATTTGCGGCAGCTCGCCGTGGTTTTCGCCTTCCACCGGCGGCTCAATCCGGTCATTGACACGAGCGAAATGACCAAGGAGGTCGGCGACCGCGTCCGTGAAGAGCTCGACTATACAAGGGAAGCCAAGCACGCCGCGCTTTATGGAAACATGCTTTCCGGGGTGGAGGGCATTCGTGTCCCCCGCGTGCGAGCGGAGCTTTCGACCGCGAGATTGCTGACAATGGACTGGCTCGATGGCGGGAAGCTCTTGGCGTTTAAAAACGCCGGAGAACCGGCGCGAAACCGTATAGCAACAGCCATCTATAGGGCTTGGTGGCTGCCTTTGAGCCGATACGGCGTGATCCATGGTGACGCGCATCTTGGCAATTATACGGTCTTCGGCGACGGCGGCTTGAACGAGGCAGAAGGAATAAACCTGTTGGATTATGGCTGTATTCGCATTTTCACGCCAAAGTTCGTCGGCGGCGTCATTGATCTTTACGAAGGGCTGCTGCATGGCGATTTCGCGCGTACCTTCCATGCCTATGAGACTTGGGGTTTTCGCGGACTCACCAAGGAGCTTGCCGAAACCTTGAATATTTGGGCACGGTTCATCTACGCGCCTGCGCTCGACGACAGGGTGCGCACCGTTGCCGATGGCGTTGCTCCCGCGCAATATGGCCGCAAAGAAGCTTTTACGGTCCATCAGGCGTTGAAAAAGCGCGGGCCGGTCTTGGTGCCGCGTGAATTTGTTTTCATGGATCGCGCCGCCATTGGCCTTGGCAGCGCTTTCTTGCATCTCAATGCAAAACTGAATTTTTATCGTTTATTTCACGAAGTGATGGGGGAATTTTCCGCCGTGGCCGTAAAAGAGCGGCAAGAGAGGGCCCTTAGCTGCGCCGGGCTGCCCTTCCCTATCTAAATTTCGAGCTTTTTTGGCTTCAACAATTCCGCGCACCCGATCGTCAAAGCGCGTCTATGGAGCCATTAAGGATGGACGTGGGTAGCTGTTTTCACCGCCGAAAAGGTCTCCCGAAAGGTATCTTTATCACTAAACTTAACTTGTTATCTTATGAGCTAGTTGATTGGCTGATTTCGCGACCGGTTGAGACGAGTCATAACTTCTCGTCGTGAGCCACGAAGCTTCCATTTGCGTCGGTTGTCCACTCGGTCAGAGGATTATGAACGATACGTTGCCAGGCTTGCTATCCCGTCTCATCAATGTTGTCCTGCGGCACAAGTCGGAGAGCGGCTGGCCACGGCATCCGATCGACGAGCAACTCGGCATCGAAACATCGGCACAATTTTCGAGAGCCAGCGGGCTTTCATTCCTGAAGCCATGGCAGTGGCGTCTGCATATGTCAAACCCCGGCTATGCCCCCACAGCGCCCAGCATCCTCAGGGCGTCGATCAATGCTATCGGCGATATTTCGGGCTTTACCTTCGTTGATATCGGCTGCGGGATGGGTCGCGCGTTGGCTGTTGCTACCGAATTTCCATTTGATTCCGTGGTGGGTATCGATTTTTCTTCACGTATTTGCGACATTGCTCGTAACAATGCAGAAATTATTGCAAAACAATTTCCTGAAAGACCGAAAATTACCATTATCAATGATGACGCGAGTCTGGCTGATCTATCATTTATTAGTAAATATATGTTATATTTGTACAATCAGTTAAACGCAAATCTAATAAAGTCTCTGATATATAACATTTCTACATACGTTCGTATGAATTCGAGCCTAGTAGTTTTTATTATTTATAATAATCCTATCCATTTCAAACAGTTAGACTCTTGCCCATTGTTGAAGCGATATTTCGTGCAACAAATCTATTACAATAGCGAGGACAAGGCCGCCGCCGTTTTTTCCTACGATACGGACACCGTTGTTATATATCAGTCTGTCGGCGCGGTGATGCGTCCGGCCAGGCCGGGCGCAAATGTGGCGCTTAAATTGATAAGTGACGATCAGGGGGTGGAGATCGTAGACGATCGCGGTTCGCTATCTTCCTGAAACATTCGCGTGCTTCAGTTTTTTGGATCTCATTGTTTTGTTAAAACCGCGATACGGAATTCGCTTTAGGGACAGGCTCCAAGGGGGCAATTCGGCAAGGTCAAGTTCTGCCACTTCGACGTTCAAACAGATTGCGCTCGAAGTGCATCGCCCAGGCGGCGCCCAAGAAACCAACCTTTCTGACTTGCCTTTGGCGCGTTGAAAGGGCTGAAAATGCCACGCCGTCAAACTCTAATATTTGGCGAATATTTCGCGCAAAAAAGTTGCTGTCTCGGCGCCTTTCCCCCTTGCGCGCGGCAGGAATCGTTGCAAAAGCTACGGCGAAAAAGCCAATTCGAGGGGAGCTCATGACGGACGACCCAAACCAAGCCGCCGGCCATTCGGCGATGGATTATGCCGAGCATGAAAGAACTTACAAAATGTTTACCCAGGGCGTGAAGTATACCATCGCCGGTGTGCTCCTTCTGCTCGCGGCCCTGGCATTTTTTTTAGGATAGTCCCACGCCTCGGCGCCTTTGAGCTGGCCTCGCTTGACCGAAGGATAAAAATCAGGCCTGGTCAAAACTTCGCGTATCCGGAGTCATTCATGCTGATTGCCATTCCCGCTGAAACAGATCCGGCAGAGGGCCGCGTCGCGGCGACTCCAGAAACCGTGAAAAAATATGCCGGACTTGGCGCGGAAGTGCGGGTTGAGGCGGGTGCGGGGGTAGCCTCCGGTTTCCTTGATGCCCACTATGCGGCGGCAGGAGCGGTCATCGCCGCAAATGCCGCGGCGGTGCGAGATGCGGATATTATTTTGCGGGTCCGCCGGCCATCGCCGGCTGATGTTTCCGGGGCGAAGCCTGGGGCCGCAGTTCTGGCGATCATGGACCCTTATGGCCATACCGATGCTCTAAAGGATCTGGCGTCGGCGGGCGTTTGCGCCTTTGCCATGGAGCTGATGCCGCGCATCACGCGGGCGCAAACGATGGACGTCCTATCGAGCCAGGCAAATATTGCCGGCTACCGGGCCGTCATCGATGCCGCCGCTGAATACGGCCGGGTCATTCCGATGATGATGACAGCGGCGGGCATGATTCAGCCTGCCAAAATCTTTGTCATGGGGGTTGGCGTCGCCGGGCTGCAGGCGATTGCCACGGCGCGGAAGCTCGCGGCGATCGTGACGGCAACGGATGTGCGGCCGGCCACGAAAGAGCAAGTGGTCTCGCTCGGGGCAAAGTTTATCGCCGTGGAGGATGATGAATTTAAGGAAGCCGAGACAGCCGCGGGATACGCCAAGGAAATGTCGCCGCAATATAAGGAAAAGCAGGCGGCTCTGACGGCGTCGCACATTGCCTCCCAAGATATCGTGATCACGACCGCTCTTATCCCGGGGCGGCCAGCTCCGGTTCTGATCACCGCGAAGATGGTCGAAACCATGCGCCCGGGATCGGTGATCGTCGATCTTGCCGTCGAACGCGGCGGCAATTGCGAGCTCTCGAAGCCAGGCGAGACGGTCACGTCGAGCAATGGGGTCAAGATTCTTGGCCCCATCAATATCGCAGGACGCCTTCCCGCGACGGCTTCGGCGCTTTACGCAAAAAACCTGCTGGCGTTCCTCGAGACGCTCATAGATCCAAAAACCAAGACTTTAGCAATAAAGTGGGACGATGAGCTCGTCAAAGCAACGCTTTTGACAAAGGATGGAGCGCTCACGCATCCAAGCTTCCAAGCCTGAACGAACGCTTTCATGGCGCGATCCGCAAGAGCGGGAAAAACATTAAGGAGGAGGGCACGGAGATGGCAACCGAATTGGATACCCAACTTCTCGACAAAATTCGAGAAGCTACCAAAGCTGCGGATCTCGCGCACAGCTATGCCGAGCAGCTGGCGGCGATGGCCGCGACAGCGAGCGGCGGGGCAATCGACCCTTTCATCTTCCGTCTGGCTATTTTCGTGCTCGCCGTCATCGTTGGTTATTACGTAGTCTGGGCGGTCACTCCCTCGCTACATACGCCCCTCATGTCGGTGACGAATGCGATTTCATCGGTGATCGTCGTGGGCGCCCTTCTTTCAGCGGGAATTGATTCGAGTAGCGGCGCGGGAAGTGGCTTTGCGCGCTTCCTTGGCTTCCTCGCGCTCACTTTGGCATCGGTCAATATCTTCGGCGGCTTCCTTGTAACAGAGCGGATGTTGTCGATGTTCAAGAAGAAGGGCTGATCCGATGCTGAACGGAAGTTTTGCGGCTCTTCTTTATCTCGCCTCGGGCGTGCTTTTCATCCTGGCTTTGCGCGGCCTCTCCTCGCCGGAGTCGGCAAAGCAAGGCAACCGCTATGGCATCATCGGCATGGCGATCGCGGCGGCGACGACATTTTTGTACCAGCCGCCATCCAGCTTTTTCTCTTTCGTCTGGGTGTTATTCGCCATTGGTATTGGCGCCAGCATAGGTATTTGGCGCGCCCGCACGATCCAGATGACGGCGATGCCGCAACTCGTCGCGTTGTTCCATGCGTTGATTGGTCTTGCGGCCGTCTTCGTCGCGGCAGCCGCTCTCTACGGTCCGCAAGGTTTTGGCCTCGGCGTGCCCAACTACATTCACGGCTCGACGCTTTTCGAGATGTCGCTCGGAGCGGCGATCGGGGCGATTACCTTTACCGGCTCGGTCATTGCATTCCTCAAACTGGATGGGCGGATGACCGGGAACCCGATCCTGTTGCCCAACCGGCACATGATCAATATCGGGCTTGGCCTCTTGCTCGCGGTGTTCATTTTCGCCTTTGTGCCGACGGAGACGCATTTCGTCTTCTGGATGATCGTCCTCGTCTCCTTCGCGCTCGGTGTTTTGTTGATCATACCGATCGGCGGGGCGGACATGCCGGTCGTTATTTCGATGCTCAACTCTTATTCGGGATGGGCGGCGGCGGCCGTCGGCTTCACGCTTGCCAATCTCGCCTTGATCATCACGGGAGCGCTGGTCGGATCTTCGGGTGCCATTCTCTCTTATGTCATGTGCAAGGGAATGAACCGCTCGTTTTTTTCGGTCATTCTGGGTGGCTTTGGCGGTGAGGGCGTCACACCTCCTGCCGCGGCGGGGGGTGAGCTGGAGGAGCGGCCGCCAGTCAAGCAAGGCTCGGCGGAAGATGCCGCGAACATACTGTCCCACGCCAAAAAAGTCATCGTCGTTCCCGGCTATGGCATGGCTGTCGCCCAGGCCCAGCACTCACTGCGCGAAATGGCGGACATCCTCAAGGACAAAGGGATCGACGTCAAATATGCAATCCATCCGGTGGCCGGACGCATGCCAGGCCATATGAATGTTTTGCTGGCGGAAGCGAACGTGCCCTATGACGAAGTGTTTGAGCTCGAGGACATCAATCCAGAGTTTCCGAGCGCGGATGTCGCCTTCGTCATTGGCGCCAATGACGTGACAAACCCGGCTGCCAAAACCGATTCATCATCGCCGATTTATGGCATGCCGATCCTCGACGTCGAATACGCCAAGGATGTGCTTTTCGTAAAACGCGGCCTTGGCTCCGGCTATGCCGGCGTCGACAATGAGCTGTTCTTCCGCAACAACACCACCATGCTCTTCGGCGACGCCAAGAAGATGGTCGATGGCATCGTCAAGGCGATGGCTTAGAATATGAAAGGCATGGCATCGCGTGGATGCCATGTCTATCAACTCGTGGCTTCTGGCTGGTGGGAGCTTCGGGCAAGCATCAAGAGCAAGAGCAGGCAATTTACTAGGGACTGTCGCTGCTGCTTGCCTTTTGAGCAATACCGAACAACCCTTTGGCATCAAAGCGGCTCGGATCGGGTTCTAGTGGCTCAGCGCGACAAATCAGAAAGCGGTGGTGAGGGTTTGCTTGCTGAAAGGTATAAAAACCCCAATTGTAGTCGATGTCGTCGGCCATAACAGCTCCGCCAGGCTTCAACCTCGCCCAAGCTCGATCCAGCTCGAAGCGTACATTGTCTTCAGTATGCGCGCTGTCGTGGATAAAAAGCCCGATTTGTCCGATCTCTGCGAGTAGCTGAGGGAGCCGCCGCCGGCTTGATCCTTTGATGTAAGACCAGCGATGATGCAGCCCGTCTCTTACTGCAGCGCCGATCTGCGCATGGAGTTCGGGGTGCAATGGGGGTGGAAGGTCAATGCTCCACAGATGGCCTCCGCCATTTCGCTCCAGCGCCTCAAGGATAACCCGCGAAGTAAAGCCGCGAGCAACGCCCGTCTCCACGACATTAGCAGGCTCTAGGTGACGGACCAAACACCAGGCCGCACGCGCCAATCCGGGCTCGCCGTCGCCCCAACCACCGAAGGCGCCTCGCCCGATGTGAACTCCCTTAATGACGAAAGGCTTAATCACTTCTGGCCACAAATTCCAAAACTCCACGGTGGCTGGACATGGCCAGGGGACGCCCAGGATATCATGTAACCGGCGCTCCCAATCATCCGTCACCGTGTAAGGGCTTAGCTGAAATCGCGGCCTCCGCCGTTCCGGGAGCTCGGCAACGCGAGACTGGAGCCTGATCCAGGCCTCAACGGGGTCCATCGCTGCAAGCCGCAAAAGTTGGCGTCCCTCCCTAATGAAGCGCTCAATCATGAGGTGCCTTTAGTATGTTGCCACAAGAAATGCATAGAGTATAAAGGGAAAGGGCCATCTCAGAAACAGTCGGCACTGCAGGGTTTGGGAGGTCGCCTCTTGCGCTAAAAGGCGACCCTTTCAAACAGTGCGCCCAAAGGTCTCGTCGAACGCGTAACCGGCGCCGCGCACGGTGCGGATAGGGTCTTTTTCCGCCGCCGTTGATAAAGCCTTGCGTAACCGGCCGATATGGACATCGACCGTGCGCTCGTCGATTTCGGCGGAGAAACCCCAAACGCTATCGAGCAGTTGCGCGCGGGAGAAAACCCGCCCAGGCTTTCCCATGAGGTGCTCGAGCAATCGGAATTCCGTCGGCCCCATATGCACGTCGCGGCCGCCCCGGCGGACACGCCAGTTTTGCCGGTCAAGGGCAAGGTCTCCCGCCGACAATACACCGCTTGCGCGTTCAGGGCGCGCCCGCCGCAGAAGCGCGTGCACCCGCGCCATCAGTTCCGGTACCGAGAAGGGCTTGACGACGTAATCGTCGGCGCCGATGGCGAGCCCGCGCACCCGCTCGCTCTCTTCGCCGCGCGCCGTCAAAATGATCACGGGCAAACCCCTCGTCGCCTCGCGCGCCCGTATGCGGCGGCAAATTTCGAGTCCCGAAACGCCCGGCAACATCCAATCAAGGATGACGAGATCGGGAATGCTTTCACTCAATCGAATTTCGGCCTCATCACCCCGTTCGACCCGGTCGACGGTAAATCCCTCCGCCTCGAGATTATAGGAAAGAAGCATGCTCAGCGCCGCTTCATCCTCCACGATAAGAATTTTCGCTGAGGGCGACGTCGTGGCCGCCCGTCCGGCGGTCAATGTCCCACGATTCTCATTTAAGTCCGGCAATTCTTTCGCCATCTTCAGGCCACCGTCGATGCTTCGGATAAGGAGCTGCGGCCCTTTGGCCGCTCCATGGGCAAAGTTTCTCCGGTCACTAAATAAACCACGGTTTCAGCGATATTTGTCGAATGGTCTCCAATTCTCTCGATGTTTTTGGATATGAATAAAAGATGCGTGCAGAAGGAGATATTGCGCGGATCCTCCATCATGAAAGTCAAAAGATCACGAAAAACTGAATCTTCCAAAGAATCGAGATCCGCGTCATGGATCCATACGGCGCGCGCGCTCTCGGCATCGCGCTGGGCGTAAGCGTCCAGCACTTCCTTAAGGAGCATAGCGGCGGATTCATGCATCGAGCGAAGACCGATCGTCGCGCGCGGGATCTGCATTTCGCCGGCGAGTTTTATGGCCCGCTTGGCGATGTTTTTCGCAAGGTCGCCGATCCGTTCGAGGTCTCCAGAAATGCGGATTGTGGCGATAATTTCGCGAAGGTCGACGGCCATTGGCTGGCGGCGGGCGATCGTCAGGATTGCTTGCTCCTCGATCTCCCGCTGCAGCGTGTCGAGGCGCGGGTCTGTATCGATCGCGGTCTGCGCGAGACGGATATCGAAATCCACGAGAGCGTCCATCGCGTCGGAAAGCATTTTCTCAGCGATGCCGCCCATCTCGGCGATTTTGCGGCCGAGGATTTCAAGTTCCTTGTCATAAGCCTTAACGATGTGATCCGTCATAACATTTTCCCATGCGCGAATGGTCATGTCAGCCAAAACGCCCGGTAATATAATTTTGAGTCTGCTTCTTTGCTGGCGACGTGAAAATATGGGACGTCACGCCAAATTCAATGAGTTCACCGAGATACATGAAGGCTGTATAATCCGATACACGCGCCGCCTGTTGCATGTTATGCGTGACGATGGCGATCGTATACTTCTCCTTCAGTTCGTCGATGGTCTCTTCGATTTTTGCTGTGGAGATCGGATCGAGAGCGGAGCAAGGCTCGTCAAGCAGGATCACCTCAGGTTGCAAGGCAACGGTACGTGCGATGCACAGACGTTGCTGTTGGCCTCCAGACAAAGAGAGTCCAGGCGAGCCGAGCTTATCCTTGACTTCGTCCCATAGCGCGGCCTGGCGGAGCGCGGCCTCGATCCGGTCGCTCAGTTCGGACTTTGGCAGTCTATGATAGAGCTTAACACCGAAGGCGATGTTGTCATGGATCGACATCGGGAAAGGTGTCGGCTTCTGAAACACCATTCCAACTCTCGCGCGCAGAAGATTGAGGTCCTGCTTGGGGTGTAGAATATTCTCGCCGTCAAGAAGGACTTCGCCCCTCGCGTTTTGATGAGGATAGAGGTCGTACATCCGGTTAAGGACACGCAGGAGCGTTGATTTCCCGCAACCCGACGGCCCAATGAACGCGGTCACTTGATTTGCGTAGAGGGGGACATTGATGCTCTTCAGGGCGTGGTTAGATCCATAGTAAAAATCGAGACTGCGGACCGTAATTTTCTGGGCGACAAGGGGTGATTTTTCGCGGGGTTGCGAGGGTACCGGCTCGTCAGTTTGCGGGCTATGGGCGCGGATGGGGATGGGAATTCCTATCGCAGGCGGCTCATCATCCGCGGAACTCGAGTCCACATATACTGCCGAGGGAGAGATCTTTGCCACAACGGGGTGACCCGGTTGAAGCTCACTATCCGGACTACTCATCGTTTCCCTCTTTCCGTTTGGAGCGCCCGCGCCGTTACCGACAGAGTCAGAACGGCGAATGTGATGAGAAGCGCCCCTGTCCAAGCAAGCTGCTGCCATTCCTTGTAGGGGCTGAGGGCAAACTGGAAGATGACGGCAGGCAAACTCGCCATCGGCGCGTTGAGGTTCGTGCTGTAGAACTGGTTATTGAGCGCGGTGAAGAGAAGTGGCGCGGTTTCTCCGCTGATGCGTGCGACTGCAAGGAGCACACCCGTGATGAGGCCGGCACGGGCGGCGCGATAGAGAACCTTGCGGATGACAGTCACGCATGGCAGGCCGAGCGCCCGCGCGGCTTCGCGCAGCGTATCCGGGACGAGCAACAGCATGTCTTCGGTCGTGCGCACGACGACGGGAATAACGATCACCGCCAGTGCCACGGCCCCGGCGATGGCGGAAAAATGGCCCATCCTGACGACCATGACTTCGTAGATAAACAGGCCAATCACGATTGAGGGTGCGCTCAACAGGATATCGTTGATGAAGCGCACGGTAAGGGTGAGCTTGGTGTTGCGGCCATACTCGGCCATATAGGTCCCCGCGAGGATGCCGATCGGTGTCCCGATCAGCATGCCGAGCGCCGTCATGATTAAACTGCCAATGATGGCGTTGAGCAGCCCGCCATTCGACCCTGGCGGCGGCGTCATTTGAGTGAAGACGCCAAGCGAGAGGCCACGAAAACCACTGTAGACAAGGGTCATCAGGATCAGCGCCAGCGCGCCGAGACCGATACCGACGGCCACGTAACAGAGGCCAAGATAAATCTCCGACCGGCGGCGGCGGCGGCGATCGTAAAGCGCCATGGGCCTAGCGTCCCTCCTGCATGTGCATCCGCATCAGCATGTAGCGGGAAATCGCGAGAATAAAAAACGTAATGACGAAAAGGATCAAACCGAGCGCGATCAGGGATGATGTATAGAGGTCGCCGACAGCCTCAGTGAATTCGTTGGCAATGGTCGCGGAAATCGTGGTGCCTGGCGCGAGCAGTGACCGCGCGATACGGTGGGCGTTGCCGATGACGAAGGTCACGGCCATCGTCTCGCCCAGCGCCCGGCCCAGTCCGAGCATGACACCGCCGAGAAGTCCGACGCGAGCGTAGGGGAAGACGACGCTGCGAATGACCTCCCAGGTGGTGCAGCCGATTCCATAGGCGGCTTCTTTCAAAAGCGGCGGCACGGAATCGAAAACGTCGCGTGAGATCGAGGTAATGATGGGGAGCACCATGATGGCGAGGATGAGGCCGGCCGTCAGCACGCCGATCCCGTAAGGCGGGCCCGCAAAGAGCCCCGAAAGGACAGGGATTTGCCCAAGCGAAGAAATGAGCGCGGGTTGCACATAGCGCTGCAAGAAGGGCGCGAAAACAAAGAGGCCCCAGATCCCATAAATGATCGAGGGTATGCCGGCTAAAAGCTCAATTGCGATGCCGATTGGACGGCGCAAAGGAAATGGCGCGAGCTCTGTCAAGAAAATCGCGATACCAAAGCCGAGCGGCATCGCGATCAGCATGGCAATGAAAGAGGTGATAATTGTTCCGTAAATTGGCGCCAGGGCGCCGAACTTGTCGGTAACGGGGTTCCACGCTTCGGTCCAAAGGAACGGCAGACCGAATGTCTTCAGCGCTGGCAATGAGCCGATGACTAAGGAAGCGATGACGCCGCTCAGCAAGAGGAGGACGGCCCAGGCCGAAGCTCCGGTGGAAAGGTGAAAGAGGCGGTCGCGCAAGGTGAAGCCGGCGAGGGTCTTCCTCACTCGCCGCTCAATTTCTATACCGGTCGCGTCAACCGCGAGATCTTCGCCTATGGCCATCCTCTAGAGACTGTCTTTGCGTTCGCTTGATGCAGAACCCCCTTAGGCAATTTGTGCCACTTCAATCGGTCTTTGCCAGCAAGGGCTTGCCGTCGGCGCCTTTGATATTCGCCCAGCTCTTCTCGATGACCGCGACGACGGGCTGCGGCAGCGGCACGTAGTCCAAAGACTCGGCCATTTTATCACCCTTCTTGTAGGCCCAGCGGAAAAACTTCAGCGCCTCTGCCGCCTCGGCCGGATCAGGGGGCGTCTCAGGTATCAAGATGAAAGTGGCGCCCGCGATTGGCCAAGTTTTCGGGCCCGGCTCATTTGTAATGATCTCATAGAAGCCCGGTGAATTCGCCCAATCGGCATTTGCCGCAGCCGCCTTAAAGCTTTCCGAATTTGGAACGACACGCTTGCCATCCTTGTTGATCATGTCAACATAGGTCATGTTGTTTTGCTTGGCATAGGCATATTCGACGTAGCCGATCGCCCCGCTCGTTTGCAGAACATTATTGGCAACCCCCTCATTGCCCTTGGCGCCAATACCCGTCGGCCATTCGACGGATGTGTTCGCCCCGACATTCGCCTTCCATTCATCGCTGATTTTGGAGAGATAGTCTGTCCAAATGAAGGTCGTGCCCGAGCCATCGGAACGGTGGACAACAACGATCGCCTGCGCTGGTAAATTGGCTTTTGGATTTAATTTTTTGATCGCCGGATCCCCCCACTTGGTGATTTCACCAAGGAAGATCTTCGCGAGCGTTGGCCCATCGAGCGTAAGTTCGCCCGGCTTGATCCCCGAAAGATTGACGACGGGGACGTCGCCTCCCGTGACCGTTGGGAATTGCACAAGATTGGCGGCTTTCAGCTCTTCAGGCTTCAACGGCATATCGGATGCGCCGAAGGTGACGGTATTCGCTTTGATCTGTTTAATACCGCCACCCGAGCCAATGGACTGATAATTGAGGTCATTACCCGTCTCTTTTTTGTACTCATCCGCCCATTTGGCATAGATTGGGTAGGGAAAGGTGGCGCCGGCGCCGGAAATCGTAGCGGCGGTGGCGATGTACGGGGCAAACAGGGTAAGCGCCGCGCAGGCGATAAATGCCCGCGGTATCGTGAACTTCATTCGATAGCCTTTCGACGGACGGAGTGATCCATAGCCATGCGCCAACAGTATTGACCGCATGAAGGGTAGAGGGCATGGGGCCATCGCCCTGCCAGAAGGCCGGTAGCTGCCAGCCTCAGACCGATTTAGCTAGCAGCCGTAAGGTCTCTATGACGCATTGATGACAGTTTGATGAAGGCGCGCGGCTCCGTTACTCGGAAAACGCGGGGAGGCTGACGCTGCATGTTGTCCCTTCACTGAGCTTTGATTCGATGCCAAGGCGGCCGCGGTGGCGGGCAACAATGTGTTTGACGATGGCAAGGCCAAGGCCGGTGCCGCCTTTTGCGCGGCTTTGGCCGGCATCGACCCGATAAAAGCGTTCGGTAAGGCGCGGCAGATGTTCAGGGGCAATGCCAGGGCCGTGGTCACGCACGCTCAGGGTACACTGGCGCGGTTGCGCCGTGAGTGTGAGTTCTACCTGGCGGGAGGCGCTTTTGGGATCGCAAGCTCCGTATTTTATGGCGTTTTCGACGAGGTTTTCAGTAACCCGCAAAAGTTCGTCGCGATCGCCCTTGACAAGGGCTTTTGAAGGGACATCGAGTTTGAGCACCACTTCTTTCTCGTTGGCGAGCGGGGCCAGCGTATCGGCGATATGGCGCACGACAGCGACGAGATCGACGGGCGCTTGCGGGCGCAAGTGCAGATTCTGTTCAATACGGGAAAGCGACAGGAGATCATCGACGAGCCGGGCCATTCTTTGCGCCTGTTCGCGCATGATGGAGAGGAATTTTGCCCGCGCGGCCTCATCGCCGCGCGCCGGGCCCTGAAGCGTTTCGATGAACCCTAGGAGTGAGGCAAGAGGCGTGCGCAATTCATGGCTGGCGTTCGCTACGAAATCGACACGCATGCGCTCGACACGCCGCAGTTCGCTGAGGTCGCGCAATGTCAGAATCATGGCTGGTTCTGAGTACGAGTCCTTCATGGAAGCGACATGCACTTCGAAAAATCTTTCAACGGGGACGCGTTCAAGCCAGGTCGCCCGCTCGTACTTGCCGGAAGCGCGCGCCCTCTTTACGGCATCGAGAACATCTGGCGCGCGCAGGCTGCGGGCCAGCAGATCATTGGGGCGCAAGGCGGGAAAGAGTTCGAGTGCCGCGGCATTGACGGCGGTGATGCGGTCCGCCGCGCCAAGCACAATGATCGCCTCCGGCAGCGCATTGATGAGGTTTTTGACAACCGCGTGATCGTGGTTTGCCTGTGACATATCCATAAAGCCCTTCTATCCGGCTTGTGAGGGCTTATGCGCACGAGTGCTAAATGATATCAAGTGTCATACAAGGTTCATAATTAACTGGGCTGCGCACCTTTGCCTTCGGTTCATTAGCGCAGGGTCAGCTTCGTGATGCTAGCCCCCGAATAATCCGATAAAATCGTCGCAGCGGATTGATTTCGTCCTCAAGCGCCGTTTCCTCTTCACTGCGCCGCATGGCCTCGCGCAGACTGTTCCAGTGGCGGAACCCCTCATGCGCGCCGAGGAAGGCGAGGGCGAAAAGAAAGGGGATGAGGTAATAAATCACCCGGAAGAGGACGAGTGAAGCGAGCAGCGCCTCGCCGGAGCCAATCGGCACTGCTTTGAGCATGACGGCCTCAAAGACCCCGATGCCGCCGGGTGCGTTGCTAACAACGCCAAGGATGCAGGCGAAGACATAGATGGCTGCGAAGGCAAAATAATCGAATCCGGCATGGTTCGGCAAAAGCACATAGAGCGCGGCCGCCGCCGCGGATTGGTCAATGACGCCCAAGATGATTTGGCCGATGGTCAACGTTGGCCCCGGCAGCTCTAAATAGAAGTTCTTGAATCGGATCTGGCGGCGCCGTATCGCGACCCAAACGAGGTAGGCAAGAATTGCCGTGAGAATCGCAATGCCAATTACGACATTGAAAAAGGGCCAAAAATAATTGATCTCACTGATTTCGCGC
The DNA here is from genome assembly GCA_035622375.1 of Methylocella sp. Taxonomy (GTDB): domain Bacteria; phylum Pseudomonadota; class Alphaproteobacteria; order Rhizobiales; family Beijerinckiaceae; genus Methylocapsa. The sequence continues at coordinate 156,096 of DASPVM010000013.1, forward strand.
GCATGGAATGTGAGGCCGGCTCCAATTACAAAAATCATCCCAAACCAGAGGGTGACGCCGGCGATCACCGTCAGGCTTGCCACTTTGCTGGCGGTCAGCCCCGCCTGCGAATAGATCCAGTAACGGACCGTTCCGCCCGTTATCAGTGGAAATCCCAGCGTGAACGACACCGCGTAGCTCGTGAAAGAAGCTAAGGCCGTTTTTTTATAAGGCACGCGGAGTTGCAGCTGACGCAGGGCCAAACCATCGTAGCCGGTGAGGGCGAGGTAGGAAAGGATTGTGAAAAAAGCCGCGAGAGCGATTTGGTCGATGCCCGTCGCCGCGATCGCTTGGCGAAGAGCGCCAAGACTGACCGCCGAAACGACCTTGATGAGAATGTAGATGGAAATCGCCGCGATAAGCAGGCTGAAGAGGCCAAAGATTATCTGGCCCGCCGTCTGCAACCGCGCCCGCAACGCATGGTCTTGCGGTCTGCGCCGCGCATCCAGCTTAGAGGCGAGCGTGACGCGCACCGCTCGCCGCGCCAGCCCGCGAAGGCCTTCGCCCCGGCCTTCCTCGCGGTGCCCATGCAGATAATCGTGCCCCTGATCCAAGGTTCAAGTCCTTATCTTTTATGTTTTTCACGGCGAAGGGCCGCGGCTGGAAAGGGTTATGCGGTGGGCACGCGGAAGGAGCAAGTGCATCGAACGAAATAGTTGCGCCCGCGGCTAAGCCGGCCGGATTGTCAGCGAAATGAGGCCCAATCTTGCTCTCGCCCAAGTCACGCTTTATTTACAAGCCACCCTGCAAATTGCCGCACCACTTCTTGTCTCGCGCGCCAGCGCCAGATGTTTTCCGAGGCGACCCGCTGATCATGGACCTAACTTTTTCCGCCGTCATTGCCAGAGCCGCCGCTGACCCGGATCCAAGGGAGGTCAGGCGCCGACGCCTCGCCAAGGCGCTGCGTGACAATATTGCCCGCCGCAAATCGCAAAAAAAACTTCGTGAAGCATCGTCCGACGAAAGACCTCGAGACGAACCGAAAGCGGCCACAAACGAAGCGGAGAATAAAGCGGCGCCACGGGATAAAACCGATCCTGGCGCCAGGCCATCGGAAAGAAGCTAACCGGTAGCTTTAAGAGGGCATTTTTTTGGATCGAATTCGTATTTCCGGCGGTCAGCCGCTCCACGGCGTCATTAAAATTTCCGGCGCGAAGAACGCCGCGCTGCCGCTGATGATCGCTTCCCTGCTGACGCGCGAAACCTTGACGCTCGAAAATGTCCCCGATCTTGCCGACGTCGGACGACTCGTGCGCATCCTCGGCCACCATGGTGTTGATCATTCGGTCGATGGCCGGCGGCCCGGCGAGCCGCCGCATGCAAGCCGGGCGATCCACCTTAGCGCGCGGCAAATTGTCGATACGACGGCGCCTTATGATTTCGTCTCGAAAATGCGCGCGAGTTTTTGGGTCATCGCGCCGCTCTTGGCGCGCATGGGCGAGGCGAGGGTATCGCTGCCTGGCGGCTGTGCCATTGGCACGAGACCCGTCGACCTCCTCATCATGGTGCTCGAGAAACTCGGCGCGAAGGTCGAGATCGAGGCGGGCTTTGTCCATGCTCAGGCGCCGCGTGGCCTCGTGGGTGCGGAGATCCATTTCCCGAAGGTGACCGTTGGCGGCACCCACACGGCGCTGATGGCGGCGTCGCTCGCGAAGGGCCCCACTCTCCTCGTCAACGCGGCGCGCGAGCCAGAGGTTGCCGATCTTGTCGACTGCCTCAACAAGATGGGCGCGCGCATCAAAGGCGCCGGCCACTCGGTCATCGAAATCGAAGGCGTCGGAACTCTCTCCGGCGCCCGCCACACGGTCCTGCCTGACCGGATCGAGGCCGGCACTTACGCGATGGCCGCCGCCATGGCGGGCGGCGATGTCCTGCTCGAAGGGGCGAGCAGTCATCTCTTGGAATGCGTCCTCGAGGCCTTGCACGAAACCGGCACCGAAATATCGGCGACAAATGAAGGCCTGCGCGTCTGCCGCAATGGCGCGGACCTTTCCCCGGTGGATATTACGACGGCGCCTTTCCCCGGGTTCCCGACTGATTTGCAGGCCCAGTTCATGGCGCTCATGACCAAGGCCAAGGGCACATCGAAAATCACAGAGACGATTTTCGAAAACCGGTTCATGCATGTGCAGGAGCTTGTCCGCCTTGGCGCCCACATCAAGCTCGAGGGCGACGTCGCGCTGGTCGAAGGGGTTCGGAAACTCGAGGGCGCGCCCGTTATGGCGACCGATCTTCGCGCCTCCATGTCCCTTGTCATCGCGGCGCTTGCCGCCGAGGGCGAAACCATAGTCAACCGCGTCTACCATCTTGATCGCGGCTTCGAGCATATCGAACGCAAACTTGGCGCATGCGGCGCCATGGTCGAGCGGCTTTCTGACCGGACTTAAAAAACGCCCGTTTGCGGTTCGGCCATGCCCGGCGAAACAACGCATCCATTTGGGAGTTCTTGAGATGAAAAAGCTCGCTATTCTCGCGATAGCCGGAATTCTATGGGTGCCCGCCCTTGGCCAAGCGCAGGAGCGGCTCGGCGATGGAGCGATGGGGGCGCTGGCGGGAGCCCTTGTTGGCGGCCCGGTGGGTTTGGTCGCGGGCGGGGTGGTCGGTTACACTGCCGGCCCCGCCATCGCCTCGAGCTGGGGACTTAAGGGACGCCACCATCGCCATCACGCCCGCTATAGGCATGCGGCATAAGCACGCGGCGGAGTGAAGGGTTCGGCCTATCGTTACGCCGCCGTGGCTATGGTCGAATTACTGATAGGAGCGCGCCGTTTTGCGTGCCCTTGGCTACAAAAATCCGTGCCGAAAGTGAGTCGGCTGCCGAGTTGCCGCTTTCGGCGTCGGAGTCTTAGTCACAAAGAGCCACGAGTCTAAAGATCGTCGTTAGAATTGGCGCCGCGCACCGCTGCCTTGACAAACACCTCAACGCGATCACTCGACGACAATAACCTTCGTTCCGATTTTTATTCGATTGGTAAGATCGATCACGTCGGCATTGGTCATCCTGATACAGCCGGAGGAAACGGCGGCTCCGATTGTGTCAGGCTCATTGGAGCCGTGGATGCGATACATGCTTGAACCGAGATAAATAGCGCGGGCTCCGAGCGGGTTTTCTAGGCCGCCCGCCATATGGCGGGGCAAGTCAGGCCGGCGCTTGAGCATCCTTGCTGGCGGCACCCAATCCGGCCACTGGCGGATGCGCGTCACAATTTTTGTGCCCGACCAGGTAAAGCCCTTGCGCCCAACACCCACGCCGTATTCGATTGCTTGGCCTTTGGTGAGAACGTAGTAGAGGCGGCGCTTGCTGGTCGAGATGATAATCGTGCCAGCCTTATAATCGTGGTTCCAAGTGACAACCTGCTTTGGAATGGCGGGCTCGCGGAAAATACTAAGGAAATCCGCAATCGGGCCGTGGCTGAGGGGGTTGGCTTCCTGGAAGTTTAGCGCAAACGCCGGACTGAGCGCTACGGCCAGCCAAACACCGGCGACCAGCAACCGGGTCATAAACACCTCTTGTCGATGTGATCAAGGGAGGCATTCGTTTCCATTGTTGCGGCTAAATTTTGGCAACGCGGCTTCGGGCGTTGTTTCCTCACTTCCATAGCACGAAAGCGACGAACCACCCGGTTGCGAGGCAAACGGCATAGGAAACAAGGGGTGATGCTGCTGCCAAGAGTAAAGCGCTCATAACCGCTTCCTTATCGGTTGATGGGTCATTAAAGATCGACGTAAAGCCGACGTCGATGCATTAGATCCGTTGCCTTGCGTCAAGCTGGCAAACGTTGACGTTCCAATCCTAGCCTAGCTTCCAATAAGCCGGCTCGCGGCACGATGTCACAATGACGAACGCCCCGGCGTTTCTCCCGGCGCCAGTATAAAATTTTTGCGAGGCACCTTGGCGAAGCGGCCTTAAGTGCATGGAATAAAAAGCTTTTTACTTTTTCCGAAAAACGAGGGGTCAGACAATATGCCGCAGCGCACAAAAAGCATCATGCCTCGGCCTGGTCCATGCCTCCCAGCGCCAAAAACTTCTCCAGCCAATGGATATCATAAAGACCGTTTTGAATATCGGCGTTGCGGACCAATGTCCTGAATAATGGAATAGTTGTATCAATGCCGTCGACAATAAATTCATCGAGCGCTCGGCGAAGCCGCATTAAGGCTTCGTTACGATTGCGACCATGGACAACTAGCTTGCCAATCAGAGAATCGTAATTTGGTGGAATGGTATAGCCAGCATAGGCGGCGCTATCGACTCGTACACCAAGGCCTCCTGGCGGATGGTAATAAGCTATTTTGCCGGGAGAAGAGCGGAAAGTTACCGCGTTCTCAGCATTAACGCGGCATTCGATTGCATGGCCATGGAAATTGATCTCATTTTGCGCCAATGTCAGATGGGAGCCAGCGGCGATACGGATTTGCTCGTGAACAAGGTCTACCCCAGTTACCATTTCCGTGACCGGGTGTTCGACTTGGATGCGCGTGTTCATCTCTATGAAATAAAACTTGCCGTTCTCATAAAGGAACTCAATGGTCCCAAGGCCTTCATAGCCGAGCTTGCGCATCGCAACCGCGCAGATTTCTCCGATTTCTCCGCGTTGTGGCGCGTTGAGCGCCGGTGAAGGACTTTCTTCCCAAATTTTTTGATGGCGGCGCTGGAGCGAGCAATCGCGTTCCCCAAAATGAACAGCCTTACCGCGGCCATCTCCTAGGATCTGGATCTCGATATGGCGCGGCCTTTCGAGAAATTTCTCCAAATATACCGAATCATCGCCGAAACCTGATTTCGCTTCGGCCCGCGCCATTCCAATGGCGGAAGTGAGTTCATCCATCCTGCGGGCAACCTTCATGCCCCGCCCGCCACCGCCCGCCGCCGCTTTCACGAGGACAGGAAATCCAATCTCCTGGGCGGCGATAAATGCCTCTTTATCATTGGTGATAGCTCCTGGTGAGCCTGGCACGCAGGGGATCCCGAGACGGACCGCCGTGGACTTAGCTTCAATTTTATTTCCCATGAGCCGAATATGCTCGGGCTTCGGCCCAATAAATGTAATGTGATGATCCGCTAGTATCTCGGCGAAGCGTGCATTTTCGGCAAGAAAACCATATCCCGGATGCAATGCTTCAGCGCCGGTGATCTCGCAGGCGGCAAGCAGGGCAGGGATGTTAAGGTAGGAGTCTCTGGCTGGCGGAGGTCCGATGCAAACAGATTCGTCCGCGAGCTTGACATGCATGGCGTCTGGATCTGCGGTGGAATGCACGGCAACGGTCGCGATACCAAGCTCCTTGGCGGCACGGAGTATCCGCAACGCGATTTCGCCACGATTGGCAATGAGGATCTTATCAAACATGTTGATAATCAGACACCTGGTTCTGTCTCGGCGTCACGCTATTCAATGATAAGCAGCGGCTGCCCATATTCCACTGGCTGGCCGTCATCGACCAATATGCTGGTCACCACACCGGCTCGATGCGCCAAGATCTCGTTGAAAGTTTTCATGGCTTCGACAAGAAGAAGTTTATCGCCCGTTTTCACTTGTGTGCCAATTTCAACGAAAGGCGGCACATCGGGTGATGGCCTTAGGTAAGCGGTTCCCACCATGGGTGATTTTACGGTTCCCGGCCCATCGGGCTGCCGCGCCGATGGGGAAGGAACCGCATTCACAACTTTATGCTGGAGTTGGACAGCGGCCGGCTGAACGTTCGCGGGAGAAGCCATCCGTGCGATACGCACCTTCAAATCGCCATTCGCATATTCAATCTCGGAAAGTCCAAAGCGGATAACGAGCTCAGCCAAACTTTCAATGAGTTGAGTATCAACTGCCTTAGGTATGCCACTATCCGGCTCTGCCTCCGGCTGTTTCATAATCTTCTTCTTTCTTCGGGATCTGTTCGGAGCTTATCAATCCAGGTATTGAAATATGGCGCCTTGGCCCACGCCAATTTCGAGTTAAATGCGGGACAGGAGAACATCAAGCGCCAGATCATAGGAAAGCGCGCCAAAGCCTAAAATCACGCCACGCGCAAGCGGCGAGATGAGGGATCGGTGGCGGAAATCCTCGCGAGCGTAGATATTAGACAAATGCACCTCGATGACTTCTGTTTTTGCCGCCTTGATTGCGTCGTGGATGGCAATGGAGGTGTGAGAATAAGCGCCCGCGTTGAGGATCGCTGGCTCGCCAGCTCGACCAGCATCTTGTATCCAAGTCACAAGATCTCCTTCGTGGTTTGACTGACGGAAATACAAACTGACCTGAGCCTTACGACAACGGGCAGAAAGCCGGGCTTCAATTTCCACGAGCTTCACAGAGCCATAGATTTCCGGCTCCCGCGTGCCGACGAGATTGAGATTTGGCCCATTCAAAACATGAACCGCTCGCATCGATTCCGGTTAATAAACGTTTTAGTTTCCATAACTTGGATCGGAAGGGAAGGGAAGCCCACACCAGCACAAAATGCCTTGCTCAAGTCTTTCGATCATGTCAGGAATAGCCTAACCTCGAAAATTCTACGAGAGGCTATCATGAACAAACTGATCGCCGCAGTGGCGCTTTTGATTGGCGCGGCGGCTCTGCCAAACTTGCTGCAGGCCAAGGAGGTCGGGACCATCCATGGAATGCCCTTCTTCGGGCTTCCTTACCCCTACGGCTACGTTTACAACCGGCCGCGGATGGAATGCTACACATTCCAGGAAATCCAGACGCTTGACGGTCCGCGAACCATCGCCGTATGGAACTGTGGGGCCCCGGTTAAGGCCAAATACTGAGCAGCCTTTTCCGCCAAGGCCATGCCGCGGTGTCTCACTGGCTCTCAACATCTCCGCTCTTCGCGAGTAGAAAGGCTTCTATTCGCGTGCCGCTTGCAGTCGAGCAGAATAATCTAGAGATCGGAAAAGAATAGAAGCCTTCTACCCAAGTTTTGGCGAAATAATTTGAGAATTGTTCTGCTTTAGCACCGCTTTTGTCTTGTTTGCGTCAAGTGTCGCTTGAGTACGCGACCCGCGAGTGCTCACAAATTATTGTTCCTAAATCGCAATAGCTTTGCCACCAATGGATCCGGGTAAGGAACCAATCCTTAAGATTTTGATTTCCGCAGCGGAAGGTCGCGATTACGACCGTCCAGCAGGCCTCAAAGCCTGTGGCGCGTTCGGCGCCAATCGACTTCCTTTAGGAGTAACAAATGTCAATGTCGGACACCATAACCCGCGAGACCTCCACATGGGACGGTTTCGCGGACGCGATAGGTGGGATGGCCACCGTTGTGCTCGCAATCATCGGTCTAGCCGGGATTAGGCCAGGCCTCTTCATCTCCATCGCCGTGATTGTCTTCGGCGTCGCCCTATTGATCCAGGGCGGAACCATGCTGTCGGAGTATGTTCAGATCACTATGCCCTCTGGCCGCAACCGCATGCAGGTTAGCGGGGCCGGAGGTGGCGAAAACTTAGCTACCGTTTTCCTGGCCGGCGCGGCCGGAGTCATTCTCGGCATTCTTTCCGTGCTCGCCATTCGCCCCGAGATCCTCACCTCCATATCGATCATTGCTTTTGGTGCCGCGACGCTGCTCAGCAGCGCCTCGGTCGGGCAGTTGGGGCTGTTAAAACAAGCGGCAGTGGCCGCCGACGAGGAGGGGACGGCAAATGCGGCCTCTCAAGCCATCTCGATGCAGGTTACGTCTGCTACGGCGGGCGTGCAGGCTCTTGCGGGATTGGCGGTTGCCATTCTTGGCATTCTCGCGCTCGTTGGCGTTGGCGTTGACAGCGCCGTGCTGATCCTTGCTGCCTTAATCGTTGCCGGGTGCGCGATTGTCTTGACGGGCGGCGCCTTGACAAGCAGCATGGTTGGTCACTTGGGTGAAGAGCGCCAATATCGCCCACGGCCTGGCACGACGGTCGCACCACCCAGACATCCTACGGGCGCGATATCGGCCGGGACGTCCCTGGCGAATAATGTCTGCTCGCCAATTCACATAGCGCCGGCTAGAGCAGCCGGCGCTTGTCGTTTCCGTGGCCCGGACTTTTCGCACGCGCGATATTGCTCTAATCTCCCTGGATGCCCCAGCCTCATTTACCTGTTCACGTCATAGGCGGGGGCCTTGCTGGCTGCGAGGCGGCGTGGCAGATCGTTCAGGCGGGCGTGCCTGTTATCCTGCACGAAATGCGGCCAGTGCGCGGCACGGCCGCGCATGTGACCGATGGCCTCGCCGAGCTCGTTTGCTCGAATTCTTTCCGTTCCGACGACCCGCAAGCAAGCGCCATCGGTGTTCTCCATCGCGAGATGCGCTTGCTGGGTTCTCTTATCATGGCCGCCGCCGATCTCCACAAATTGCCTGCGGGCGGTGCTCTCGCTGTGGATCGCCAGAAATTCTCCGGGTGTGTCACCTCGACGCTGGCTTCCCACCCTCTTGTGACGATTGAACGCGAGGAAATCGCGGGGATGCCGCCGGGCAACTGGGACAGCGTCATCATTGCAACCGGGCCGCTGACATCTCCTCCTCTCGCCGATGCCATCGCTAAGCTAACGGGCGAAAATGAACTCGCGTTCTTCGACGCAATCGCGCCGGTTGTGTATAGAGAATCAATCGACATGGCCAAGGCTTGGCTACAGTCGCGCTATGATAAAGCGGGACCGGCCGGCACCGGCGCCGATTACATTAACTGCCCCCTTTCAAAGGAGGAGTACCTTGATTTCGTCGGCGCTCTTTTGAGAGCGGATCGCGCAACCCCCCATCCAACCGGCCAGGCATTCGAGAGCACCCCTTACTTCGAGGGTTGCCTTCCCATCGAAATCATGGCCGATCGCGGCCCAGAGACGTTACGGCATGGACCGATGAAACCGTTTGGGCTTACGAATCCTCACCCCAATGCGGGAAAACCATACGCCGTCGTGCAGCTGCGCCAGGACAATGTGCTGGCGACGCTGTACAACATGGTCGGCTTCCAGACAAAACTCAAACACTTCGCCCAGGTCGAGGTTTTCCGCACTATTCCTGGGCTAGAAAACGCTCGGTTTGCGCGGCTTGGAGGCGTCCATCGCAACACTTTTTTGAATTCGCCGAAATTACTCGACCGTGTGTTGCGGCTAAAGGCCGAGCCAAGGCTGCGATTCGCGGGTCAGATCACAGGCTGCGAAGGCTACGTCGAGAGTGCTGCGATTGGTCTTGCAGCGGGGCGGATGGCGGCCGCCGAGCGCAGAGGCGAGGCATTCCAGCCGCTACCAGTTGCAACCGCGCTTGGCGCCCTCCTTAATCACATTACCGGCGGGCATATCACGGCTATCGATGCTGGCCCGCCGTCATTTCAGCCAATGAATGTGAACTTTGGATTGTTTCCACCGCTCGCGGGCGGCCCAGGAGATCGCCATTCAAAGGCTGCCGGAAATGGACGCGCCCGCAAAGCCGCGATCAGCCGGCGGGCGGAAAGCGATTTAAAGGCTTGGCTTGAGCAAGGCCAGTTCGGCTGAGGAAATCAACCAGCTCCTGATCGTGTTGGCTTTAGAAGAGCCTTTGTCCATTGAGAACGCTAAAGATGACGAAACTGATGAAAAGCGCGAAGAAGGCAAAGAAGAGCAAGCGAGCCATTTGACCGCTAGCCGCGGAGACACGCGTGAAGCCGAAGAGCCCAGCGAAAAGAGAAATTACGAGAAAAATAAGTGCTATTCGCAGCATTTGAATGCTCTGTGTCCGCGGGATCGCCCTAGCCGGGGCTGCGTTGGGCTCTATGTTTAGTTAGGATTACAATCTTAAAAGCAAAGATGTTCGCATGCCAGCGGATGATGACGAATTTCCCAACTCAAAGCGGCCGACCGCGCCGGTTTACGAAATTGGGCAGCCTCTTGACGATCTCTCGGTTGAAGAAATCGGGGATTATATCCGGGTTCTCGAGAGTGAGATTTCGCGACTCGCGGATGCGCGGAATCGTAAGCAGAGCTCACTCAGCGCCGCCGCAAGCATTTTTAAATAGACCCTCCCGGTCGGGTTCGCGAGAGTGACTCATGAATAATCTTGGATATGATAGGCCGCTTTATATCCTTCCCTTCGATCACCGGAGTTCCTTCGAAAGAGGCCTTTATGGATGGACCGGCTCCCTTAGCCCGGAGCAAAGCGCGCAAATCTCGCAGACCAAGGCTATCATTTATGAAGCCTTCAAATTTGCACTTGGCCGTGGATTGGCGGAGGATCGAGCCGGCATTCTCGTGGACGAACAGTTTGGCGGCGCTATTCTGCGCGACGCAATTGGCAGCGGATTCATCACGGCGATGCCAGCGGAAAAGAGTGGCGAAGATGAATTTCAATTCGAGTATGGCCTTAACTACGCGGACCACATCAAGGAGTTCAAGCCAACTTTTGTCAAAGTACTGGTTCGCTACAACCCTGAAGGTGACGGGGCAAAGAATCGCCGGCAGGCCGCGCGCCTCAAGGAATTGGCTGATTACTGCCATAACCACGGGCATTATTTCATGTTCGAGCTTTTGGTCCCGGCGACTCATCAACAACTCGATATAGTGGAAGGTGATAGTGAGCATTACGACCGCGAGCTGCGGCCTTCGCTGATGGTGCGGGCTATCGAGGAGTTGCAAGAGGCGGGTGTCGAGCCAGACGTATGGAAGATCGAGGGGCTGGACCGGCGCGAGGATTGCGCCATGGCTTCCGAAGCTGCCCGGCGGCGTGGGCGTGGCACGGTCGGTTGTATTGTCTTGGGGCGAGGCTCTAACAAGGAGAAAGTCGTCGCGTGGCTCAGAGCCGCCGCGGGGGTCCCGGGCTTCATTGGATTTGCAGTCGGCCGGACCTCGTTCTGGGATGCCTTGGTTGGATGGCGCGACGGCAAACTTACGCGCCAGCAAGCTGCCGAGCAGATCGCCGCGCGTTACCTCGACTGGGCGAAAATTTTCCAAGCTGCTGAACGCGGTGCATGAAGGAAATCAAGGAGCCCGCGCGGTCAACGCCTGTGATCGCCGAAACCGACGTGCTGGTCGTTGGCAGCGGTCCTGGAGGGCTTGCCGCGGCGGTATCGGCGGCCCGCGCCGGGGTCCAGACCTTGTTGGTGGAGCGATATGGTTGCCTAGGTGGCAACCTGACCCACGTTGGTGTCGAAGGCATTGCCTGGTATCGGCAAGAGAAAACGGTTGATGTCGAAGGTATCGGCATCGAATTTGAAAAGCGGGCCAAGGCTTTTGGCGGCGCTGCACCCGAGCCGCAATCTTTGAGCTCTGCGATCAACGCGGAGATGTTCAAAATAATTGCCGATCATTGGGTTCAGGAAGCGGGAGTCGAGATCCTGCTTCATGCGTTAGCGGTCGGCGCTATTCATGATGATGGCGCGCTAAAAGGCATTATCATAGAGAGCAAATCTGGCCGGCAGGCGATCTTGGCAAAACGCATCATCGACGCAACGGGAGACGCCGATATCGCTGCTCTGTCCGGCGCTCGCTGCATCAAAACTCCGAAGGAGGAAATGCTCCCCGTCACTGTTATGTTCTCTTGCTCGGGCGTCGATCGGGCTCGCTTCCTTGAATATGTCAAAGCGAACCCTCAAAAATATAAGGATTGGGGGAAGAACTGGGAAATGACCACCGACGGCAAGGAGGACGAGCTCTTCAGCCCTTATCTTGAAGAGCCGTTTAACAAGGCCCGAGAGAAAGGCATCATTCCAGCGGGCCTGAAAAGCATTGGCGGTACATGGAGCGCCATCAATGATCACGGAGAAGCAACCTATCTCAATATGGTGCATATGTTGAGGTACGACGGCACGGATCTGCGCGATTTGACGCAGGCCGAGATTGAAGGGCGCCGCCAAGCAATGCTTGCGATAAAGGCATTGCAGTATTTCGCTCCCGGATTTGAGGCAGCAAAACTACGCAATTTCGGTATGACGGTGGGCATTCGCGATACGCGGAAAATCGACGGGCTCGCTTATCTAACGGAGCGGGATGTGCGTGGCGAGGCCCGCTTCGCCGATTCAATCGGAATTTTTCCGGAATTTATCGACGGCTACGGCCTTCTTGTGCTGCCCACGACGGGGCGGTATTTCCATATCCCCTATGGCGTGCTTGTACCGCGTGGCGTCGATAATTTATTCATCGCCGGGCGTTCAGTTGCCGGAGATAAAATTTCCCATGCCGCCGTGCGCAACATGATGTGCTGCACGGTAACGGGCCAAGCCGCTGGAATAGCTGCTGCGATCTCCGTAAAGACAAAGACTTCGCCTGCTCGGCTCTCCATTGCAGCCGTGCAGGCTGAACTTGGCAGGCAAGGGGTCCGCTTTCGCTAGTGTAGAGCGCCGCTCATGAGAGATCGGCCAGCGCAACCTAAGGGTTATAGCCACCGCTGCCATAGGGACGCGTAATAACTTCAAGGACATGGCCGTTAGGATCGCGGAAGTAAACGCCTCGACCGCCATCGTGATGATTGATCTCACCTTCCTCGGTCAGTGCCGGGTCCGCCCAATATCGAAGATCGCGCCCCTTGATGCGATCGAGCACCTGATCAAACTCTGATTCATTCACGAGAAAGGCGTAATGCTGCGCCGAGATCGCGCCTTCCTTCTCCTTGAAATCCACATTCACGCCATTGCCTGTGGTGACTACCTCGAACGGTCCCCAATGGGCCGGTGGAGGCAGGCCCAGCATTTGCGCGAGAAAGGCCGCGGAGGCTTTGCTATCACGTGCCCAGACAATGGTGTGGTTAAACTCCACGGTCATTGCATTTTCCCTGGTATTCTGGCGCTCCGGGGCCAACGCTATATGCGAACAAAGGTTCACCAGAATGCACGCGACCACGCTATGCATCTATCTTAACGCCCCTCTTGAGAGCCCGCCAGCCGATATCGCGGCGGCAAAATCCGCCGGGCCAATCGATGAGGTCAATAGCCGCGTAAGCCCGCGCATATGCTTCGGCCACGTCGCTTCCAACGGCCGTTACATTCAGGACCCTGCCGCCGGCTGCCAAGAGTTTTTGTCCTTCCCGTTTCGTCCCGGCATGGGTGAGGGTGACCGCGGGTAGAGCCTCCGCCCGCTCGGCACCGTGGATTTCACTCCCTACTATCGGGGCATCGGGATAACCATTAGCAGCAAGGACCACGGTTAGCGCGGTCTGAGAGGAAAAGCGGGCCCGGCCCTCCCGCAGGGTCCCATCGACGCAATCCAACAACAGAGGAAGCAGATCCTCTTGAAGACGTGGCACTAGGACTTGCGTTTCGGGGTCACCAAAGCGCACATTGAATTCAACGAGCTTTGGGCCGCTGGCGCCGATCATGAGACCCGCGAAGAGCACTCCCTTGAAAGGGGCGCCAAGTGCGGACATCCCTCGCAGCGTTGGCGCGATAATTTCGCGCATAACTCTCTCGCTCATTTGCGCGTCCATAAAGGGCGCTGGTGAATAAGCTCCCATGCCGCCTGTATTCGGGCCGCACTCGCCCTCTCCAACCCGCTTATGGTCTTGCGCCGAGCCGAATTCGAGCGCGTGAGCGCCATCGCAGAGAGCAAAAAAAGAGACTTCTTCGCCCTCTAGAAATTCTTCGATGACGATTCCGCGTCTTTCGTCGCTTCGCCGTTGCAAATTGCGATCGATCGCAGCCTCGGCCTCGGCAAGACTCATCGCAACAGTCACGCCCTTGCCTGCCGCCAACCCATCAGCCTTGATTACGATGGGAGCTCCTTTCGCATGCACGTAAGCTTTCGCGGAAGAATCGTCCGTGAAACAGGCGTAGGTAGCGGTCGGTATGGCATTGCGGCGGCAAAAATCTTTTGCAAAAGCCTTCGATCCCTCGAGGCGCGCGGCCGCCTTGGAAGGGCCAAATGCCCTTATTCCAGGGGCCGTCAGATCATCGACAATGCCAGCCACAAGGGGAGCCTCGGGGCCAATGACAACGAGGCCAATCGACATGAGCCTGCAAAACTGAACAATAGAATCATGATTGCCAAAGTCCAACGCAACTTGATGCGCCAAGGCCGCCATGCCGGGATTACCGGGCGAGGCGAAGAGTTTCTCCAGTAGAGGGCTTTTTACGAGAGAAAGGGCGAGGGCATGCTCACGCCCACCAGATCCGAGAAGCAGGACGTTCATTAGAATACCTTGCGTGCATAAGGGAGCGCCTCGGTAGTGGAGACGTTATCGGCATATCAAATGAAAATCTGTAAGTTAAGGAGAGCCAGCTCCTGATTTGTGAGTGTCTAGCACTAAGCTATCTTCGCCCGAACAATTTCTCAATATCGGCAAGCTTCAGCTCTATATAGGTAGGACGCCCGTGATTGCATTGGCCGCTACCCGATGTCCGTTCCATTTCACGCAGCAAGGAATTCATTTCGTCATCACTGAGGCGGCGACCCGCCCGTACGGAATGATGGCAAGCGGCCGTGGCGAGGACGCGGTTGAGCCGTTCTTCGAGTGGCAATGTCGTGCGCTCGTCCTCCCGCAGCGCCGCCGCAAGGTCTCGCAACAGGGGTGCGGCATCGCCACTATCTAACAGAGCAGGCATCTCATGAATGGCAATCGCTCCAGGCCCGAAGGGCTCGGCAAAGAGCCCATATTCTCGTAAAAGTGCAGCCACTTCACTGATGCGTTCAACATCGGCTTGTTCCATCTCGACGATGGCGGGGATGAGCAAAGACTGCCGCGGGACCCCCTGCGCTTGGCGCGCCGCCTTCAGCCGTTCGTACACAAGGCGCTCATGCGCGGCGTGCTGATCGACGATGACAACGCCATCTCTCGTTTGCGAGATAATATAGTTCGCGTGGATCTGGGCGCGCGCCAAACCCAAGGGCGCTTCGCTATCCGGTGATCCTGGTAGCTCAGCTTGTGTCGCTTCTTCGGCAAGTCGCCCATTCGAAGGGCTGTTGAAAGGAGCTTGCCCGCCCTCGGCAAAGCCTGGAGACGAAGGAGATTTTTGCCAATCCCAATCTGACGCCGACCGGTGGCCGGCTATTCCTGCCTGGCCTGCCCGCCGCGCCAGGGTATGAAGGACGTTCACCCCATTTGCCGGAGTGGCTCGGAAGAGGGCGGCCTCCAAGCTTTGCTTCAGGGCGCCGATAACAAATCCGCGCACAAAACCACTATCGCGGAAGCGTACCTCCGCCTTCGCTGGATGGACGTTAATGTCGACCTCGCGGGGATCGCATGCGAGGAAGAGAACGAGGGCCGGATGCCGCCCTTGCGGGACATAATCCATGTAGGCGGCGCGCGCGGCGCCGCTCAGCAGCTTGTCGCGGACCGGCCGGCCGTTCACGAAAATATGTTGCGCGCTAGCGTTTGCCTTGTGCCAGGTCGGAAGCCCAATATGACCTTCCAGGCGAAAACTCCCACGGGCAGCTTCGGCGGTCAGGGCATTCTCGCGAAATTCGTCCCCTAGGATATCAGCAAGCCTTGCCAATAGCCCGCCGCCCTCGCGAGATTGAGGCGGAAGCTCAAAGCTCGCCGTTTCGCCGCTCGCAAATGTGAAGCGGACTTCTTCATTCGCCATTGCCAGGCGCTGGACGGCCTCGGCGCAAGCGCGCGCTTCCGTCCTATCGCTCTTTAAAAATTTCAGCCGTGCCGGAGTTGCGGCAAAGAGGTCATGAACCTCAACCTTGGTTCCAAAGTTGCCGCCGCAGGGAGCGGGTGGGGTCTTTTTACCGTGATCCACTTTTATGGAAAACCCGTGGGGAGCGCTCCTAAGCCGCGAATCGATAAAAAGCGTGGCGATTGAGCCGATGGAGGGCAAAGCTTCGCCGCGAAAACCGAGAGTCTCGATTTCACTCAGGTCATCATTGGGGAGCTTAGACGTTGCGTGCCGCTCGACGGCAAGGTCAAGGTCTTCCGCCGCCATGCCAGCCCCATTGTCGATGACACGGATGAGGCGCCGGCCGCCGAGGTCGATCGCGACGTCAATCGAGGTCGCTCCGGCGTCGAGAGCGTTTTCGACGAGTTCCTTGACGGCCGCGGCAGGGCGTTCGACGACCTCGCCCGCGGCGATGCGGTCGGCGACAACGGGACTAAGACGGCGGACGGGCATGGCGCGGAACGATAGTGTTATGTGACCTCAAAATTTGAGCTGAAGCCTCATGAGGCGCGGCGGTCAAGACGCGAACGGCGGTTTCTCGTTGATAACATCCTGACCAGGGAAAAGAAAACGTTCAGCACAAGTTCAGCTTAGTGGACGTAATCGTTTATCTTTTGTCGAAACAACAAATGATAAAGCCAAGTATGCACTCCGTTAAAATGGAGGAATAGGGTAGCGAAACTAGTAAAAATATTAAGATTGCTGCCGCCGCTGTGTTTTCTATCGTCTTTTTTGCTGGGCTGTCTCAGGAGGTTAATGCTCAACCGCTTATGCTCGATCCGGGAGGGCTGACGTCCGCTGGCGCGGGGGATGGCGGAAATCATTCAGGTTTCCGGCGGTTGCGGGCCCTATGGCCATCGCGGGCCGTGGGGCGCAGATGCTGGCCGAATTATTGAAGCTTTTGCCTGCCGCCTGGCAAAGCCACGGCCGCCGGGGGCAAAGGGTGCAAGCACATGCCATAAGGGTTTACTCCCCGCATCTTCATTTGCTAGACGATTTTTCGGGCCCGCCTGTTTTCTTTAATATTTGAACCAAGCCGCGCCACGCCCATTGGCCGGTTGCATGGTTTGGTTTGGCCGAACTTGCTGGCGGCGAAGCCAGGGAATTTGTTCGCGGATAAGGATAAGTTGGATAAAGAGAGAGTTAGCGCGGCTGGCAAATCTGGCGGCAATACGCCCCCCGATTATTCAAAAAGCCTTTTTCTCCCCCGCCCGGATTTTCCCATGCGGGCCGGGTTGCCGCAGAGGGAGCCGGAGCTGCTCGCCCGCTGGCAGCAAATTGATTTGTACCAGCGGATGGCTGAGGCGGGGCAGGGCAAGCCCAAATTCGTTCTGCACGATGGCCCGCCCTATGCCAATGGCAATATCCATACCGGCCACGCGCTCAACAAAATCCTCAAGGATCTTGTGACGCGCTCGCAGCGGATGCTTGGCAAGGACTGCAATTACGTGCCGGGCTGGGATTGCCACGGCCTGCCGATCGAATGGAAGATCGAGGAGACTTACCGCGCCAAGGGCAGGAATAAAGATGCCGTGCCGATCAATGAATTCCGCCGAGAGTGCCGCGCCTTCGCCGGGCATTGGGTCGAGGTCCAGAAGGAGGAATTCAAGCGCCTCGGTGTCGCCGGGGATTGGGACCATCCCTATCTCACGATGAGTTTTCCCGCCGAGGCGCAAATCGCCCGCGAGATCATGAAGTTTGCGGCGAGTGGCCTGCTTTACCGGGGCTCGAAGCCGGTGATGTGGAGCGTTGTCGAGAAGACGGCGCTCGCCGAGGCGGAGGTCGAGTATGAGGATTATGTGAGCGACGCCATCTATGTGGCGTTTCCCATTATAGAAGCGATGGCTCACAACTCGGACACGAACCTCCCTAGACTTCTATCTGGGCGACAACAGCTTGAGAAGATCGGTCTTGATGGCACTTCCATAGTAATCTGGACGACGACGCCATGGACGTTGCCTGCTAATAGGGCGATCTCGTTCTCTTCGCGAATCAGGTACGGCCGCTATCGCGTCATTGCCTCTTCGCCGGGAAACTGGGCGAGAGAAGGCCAAAGCTATATAATTGCCGACACCCTTGCTGCCGAAGTCTTGAAGGCGGCGCGCGTCGAGGCTTTCGAGCGGGTAGCAGATTTTTCTCCCACACCTGAATATCTTTATTGTGCACATCCTCTAGCAGAGACGATTGGCGGGTACGGCTTCAAGGTGCCGGTGCTCCATGGCGAGCATGTCACGGAGGAGACCGGCACGGGCTTTGTCCACACGGCACCAAGCCACGGCCGCGATGACTTCGATATTTGGATGGCGAACAAGGCCGCGCTGGAAGCAAGAGGCATCAACACTCGCATTCCTTATACGGTGGACGCCGACGGTGTCTTTACGAGTGAAGCACCGGGATTTGAAGGCCGCCGCGTCATCGATGACAAGGGCAACAAGGGCGATGCCAATGAAGCCGTTATCAAGGCTTTGGTCGAGGCGGGCAATCTTCTCGCACGCGGAAAGCTTAAGCACCAATATCCGCATTCCTGGCGCTCGAAAAAGCCGGTGATTTTTCGCAATACACCGCAATGGTTTATCGCGCTCGACAAGCCCATCGCGGGCGGAGAAACCTTGCGTCAGATCGCGCTCGCCGAGATCGCGCGGACAAAATGGTATCCCGCTTCGGGCGAACACCGAATCACTGGCATGGTCGAAAGCCGGCCGGATTGGGTTGTCTCGCGCCAGCGCGCCTGGGGCGTGCCCATTGCGATCTTCGTCAATAAGGAAACGAAAGAAATCCTGATCGACGACAAGGTCAATCGGCGCATCACGGAAGCTTTTGAAAAAGAAGGCGCTGATGCGTGGTTTGCAGAGGGCGCGTCGGCGCGGTTCCTGGAGCCAGACTATGACGCGGAGAAATACGAAAAAATTGACGATGTCCTCGACGTCTGGTTCGACTCGGGCTCGACCCACGCCTTTACGCTGGAGGATCCAAAGCACTTTCCCCAGTTTGCGGGCCTTCATCGCCGACGCGATGGTGGGCGCGACGAGATCATGTATCTCGAGGGCTCGGATCAGCACCGGGGCTGGTTTCAGTCTTCGCTTCTAGAATGCTGCGGCACGCGCGGCCGAGCACCGTATGACGCGGTTTTGACTCACGGTTTTTTTCTCGATGAAAAAGGCCAGAAGATGTCGAAATCGCTCCGCAATGTCGTAGCCCCGCAAACCGTCATCAAGGATTCGGGTGCCGACATATTAAGACTCTGGGTCGCGGCATCTGATTATTCGGATGACGTGCGCATTGGCCCGGAAATCTTAAAGACTTTCACAGAAACCTATCGAAAGCTCCGCAATACGCTCCGCTGGATGCTGGGCTCCCTCGCCCATTACGACCCGGCCACTACGGTGGGGTATGAGTCGATGGGCGAGCTCGAAAGATTGATGCTGCACAAGCTCGCCTCGCTGGATGAGGAAATTCGCGACGACTATAGGGAATTCGACTATAAGCGTGTTGTCGCGCGCCTGACCGCCTTCCTCAATACCGACCTTTCGGCCTTTTATTTCGACATTCGCAAGGATGCGCTTTACTGCGAGGCACCGTCGAGCCAAAAGCGCCGCGCCGCGCTTGAAGCGGTGGAGCAAATCTTTCAATGCGTCTCGACCTGGCTCGCCCCCATCCTCGTTTTCACTTGTGAAGAGGCCTGGCTCTCGCGCTATCCTGCCGCTGTTTCGATCCATTTGGAACAATTCCCAAAAGTGCCAAGCGGCTGGCGCCATGACGCGCTTGCGGGAAAATGGGAGAAAATCCGGCACGTGCGATCTGTTGTTACCGGGGCACTGGAAATCGAGCGCGCGAAGAAAAACATTGGCTCTTCTCTCGAAGCCGCGCCAAAAGTGTTTGTCGCCGACGCAAGTCTGCGGGCCGCTGTTCAATCGATCGATTTCGCGGAAGTATGCATTACATCCGAGATCACAATCTCAGGGGAAGAGGGCCCGCCGGAAGCCTTCCGGCTCACGGAAGTTCCAGGCGTTGGCGTGATACCCGAGCGCGCGCGCGGGCGTAAATGTGCGAGGTCATGGAAAATCCTGCCAACGGTCGGAAGCGACCCGGAGTTTCCAGACGTCAGCCCTCGCGATGCGGACGCTTTGCGAGAATTGCGCCATTTGGGCTTATGGCCATGACGGCGCGCGTTATCGGCTTAAGCGCCGCCTTAGTGACGTTCATCCTCGATCAGCTCAACAAGCTTTGGCTGATTTTCGTCTACGGCATTGAGTTGCGGCAACCTATCCGGCTGGCACCTTTTTTTGATGTAGTTTTCGCCAAAAATCCCGGTATTTCCTATTCTCTCTTGCCAGCCCAAAATAATACGGAGCGAATTGCGCTGCTCGCTTTTACGCTCGGCGCAACCGCATTTCTGTGCGCCTGGTTATGGAGAGCCTCAACAACCACTACGGCATTGGGCCTCGGCCTCATCATCGGGGGAGCCCTTGGCAACGCGTGTGATCGGCTCGCCTATGGATTCGTTGCTGATTTTTACCATTTCCACCTCGGCTCATTCTCCTGGTATATTTTTAACCTTGCTGACGTCGCGATCGTTGGGGGTGTGGCGCTTTTGATCTATGATTCCCAGAGTACGGCAAAAAAAGCTCGCAGAGCGGAGCGTGTTTGAGGACGGCCCATTTTTGCGTTATCCTCCGCCAACAAAAAGCCCAGAACATCTACACAATAGCTTGACCTTGCCCGGACTCTACGATCCACGGAGCGGCATAATGAACATTGAGAACTCGGGTTTTAAATTGCGGCGGCGCCTCCCATTCTTGGCGGCTGGCATATTGCTTGGCCTCTCCTTCCTGCCTATCTTCGTCACACCAGCGGGTGCCCAGGTGGTGGAAGACACCAATATGGTCAATTCCGTACTTGGTTTCTTCGGGATGCAATTCGACAAGGACCAGGACGCAATCGACTACCGGGCCAGAGCGCCCATCGTCGTTCCGCCGCGTGCCGATCTGCCGGCGCCGAAGGCTGCTACTCGAGACCCATCTTGGCCACAGGATCCTGACGCAATTGCCGAACGCCGCGCGGCTCTTGATTCGAAAAGGCCAGCGCCACAGATTACGCCGAACACTCGGGCGGAACTGCCGGCGGCAGAGCTGCAGCAGCAAAGCAAGGCATCACTTCCTTCCGACGGGCCTCCAGACGAATGTCAGGCTGGCGCGGGAACGCCCATTTGCCTTTACGCGCCGTGGAAAGCGCTCAAAGCAATGATAACTGGCGGAGCATCAGACACGCTGCAGCCAGGATTTGAGCCCGAGCGAAAATATCTGACGGAACCGCCGCAAGGTTACAGGAAAGCCACCAGCGCTGCGAAGGCGACAGTCGAGGCTCCTAAGGAGCAGCCTGACTCCGCCGACCCGAAAGCATATATCCGCTCTGAGCAGAACAAGGCCTCAGTCAATTAAGCGGTTGGATTTTCAAACTCGATCGGCGGCGGTGGCGAGCCACTCTGCCATTTTTGTAATTGCATCATATATACTGGCCTAGAGACTTGCGGAAAAATGAACTCCGCATAATAGCTGCTTGGCGGAACACCAGAGCGAACCGGCGGGTGCTAAAGAAAGCGATTTCTAATATGCCGAATGAAACCATTGCTTCTCAAGAAAGCGCCTATCTCAAACTTTCAGAACACCCAAAGGGCAAATCGCCAGGTCCAGCGATCACCGAGGCACGGCTCGATAACGGACTCGAGATCCTTATCATTGAAGACCATCGGGCGCCTGTCGTCACTCATATGATCTGGTATCGAAATGGCTCGGCCGACGATCCGCTAGGGAAATCGGGCATCGCCCATTTCCTCGAACATTTGATGTTCAAGGGCACGAAAAGCCATCCCCAAGGAAAATTCTCGGAGCTTATCGCCGATCTTGGCGGTCAGGAGAATGCTTTCACCTCCAACGACTATACTGCGTACTTTCAACGTGTTCCCAAGGAACATCTGGGCGTGTGTATGGAGTACGAGGCGGACCGCATGAAGAACTTGGTTCTCAGCGATGCTGATGTGTTGCCGGAGCGGGACGTCGTCCTCGAAGAACGGCGTATGCGAACAGACTCCGATCCCGGGGAGCAGCTTTCCGAGGCTTTGCAAGCTGCGTTGTTCACTCAACACCCCTATGGCCGGCCAATTATCGGATGGGAGCATGAAATTGAAAATCTCGGTAGAGAAGATGCTCTAGATTTTTATGATCGCTTTTACACGCCGGAGAACGCCATACTCGTCGTCGCTGGCGATGTTGAAGCTATTCCGACCATTCGACTTGCGCAAAAACATTACGGACCGATTGCCGCTCGCGGCAAGCCGCCGGTTCGGGTACGGCCGCATGAACCGCCTCCACGCGCGCACCGCCTGGTGGCCCTAGATGATCCTAAAGTTGAGCAGCCGACCCTTCAATGCATTTTCTTGGTCCCTTCTTATCGGTCGGCGGCACCGGGAGAAGCCGAGGCCCTCGAGGTTTTGGCGCATGTGATCGGCGGCGGCCACACGAGTCTTTTGTTTAACGCCTTGGTCATTGAACAAAGAATTGCCCTCTCGATAGGTGCTCATTACCAAGGAACATCCGTCGATGATACACGGTTTTATATATTCGCGGTACCGGCCCCAGATGTATCCTTGGAGCGCCTTGATGCCTCCATCAGCGCCGTCATCACTCGCGCCACGCGATGCATACCAGAAGCGGATATCCGCCGCGCAAAAAACAGATTGGTCGCCGACGCGGTTTACGCGCAGGATAATCAGGCGACGCTCGCGCGATGGTACGGCAGCTCCCTCGCCACTGGCCTGTCTCTTCAAGATGTGAGCGAGTGGGCAGATCGGATCGAGGCAGTAACCCCTGCGGATATTCAAGAATCTCTCCGCTGGCTTGATAGGAGGCGAAGTGCCACGGGTTACCTCCTGCCAAGCGGAATTCCAAGCTCCGACTCCGTTGGCTCCATGGTACCTTCCCCAGCCGTTTGATTATCGCTGCCGTCAATTCCAATGGAATTCACATGACGATCGCTACCATCGCCGATGCCTCGCGCGCCTCTAGCGTGCAAAAAATTGAATCGAGCGGCGGCATCAAGGCTTGGCTCGTTGAAGATTACGCGGTTCCTTTAATAGCGATGGAGTTTGCTTTTCAAGGCGGCGCGGCGCAGGATCCCGTTGGCAAGCCTGGCGCTACCACGCTTCTCGCTGGCCTACTCGATGAAGGGGCCGGACCCTATGACGCAGAAGCATTCCACCGCGCTCTGGATGAAGACGCGATCGAAATCTCATTCTCGGCTGGCCGCGATTTCCTGAGCGGCCGCATGCAAACCCTGGCGCGCAATATAAATCGAGCCTTTGAGCTTGTGCGCTTGGCGGTGATGGAAGCGCGGCTTGATGCTGAGCCTTTCGAGCGCGTAAGAAACCAAATTGCCGCCGGGCTTAAACATGAAGCAAACGATCCAGATTTTGTTGCTAATCGCCTGTTCCGCGCGTCGGCTTTTCCGGGCCATCCTTATGGACTGCCGGTGCGTGGTGACCTTGCCACCTTACCGGCATTGACGCGCGGAAATTTGTCTGACCTTCGCGCGGCAACTTTTGCTCGAAATACCCTTAAAATTGCCGTTGTCGGCGCTATCAACGCTGCTTCTCTCGCGGTAAAGCTCGACGAAGTATTTGGTGCACTACCATCGACGGGTGATCTTTGCCCCATCGCGGCTGCCGGATTGGCTGGCACTGGCACCCGGCACTTCGCCACAATCGACGTGCCGCAATCAACGATCCGTTTTGGCCGGGAGGGAATACCCCGCCAGAATAAAGATTTTATCCCAGCGACGGTCGTCAATCATATCCTCGGCGGCGGCATTTTTTCCGCCCGCCTTTTTCGGGAAGTTCGGGAAAAGCGCGGGCTTGCCTATTCGGTTTATTCGCAGCTCCAAACGCACGATCATGCGGCTTTGTTTTTCGGTGGGACGTCCACAAAAAACGAGCGAGCCGCTGAGTCAATGGCCGTCATCGAGAGCGAGATCTCAAATCTAGCAAATATAGGCCCCACCGAAGAGGAGCTCGAGAAGGCAAAAAAATACCTCATTGGCTCATATGCTCTTCGCTTTGACACTTCGACTAAGATCGCTGGCCAGCTTCTTCACTTACAAACCGACGGTTTTGATGCGAGCTATCTGGATGAGCGCAATAAGCTGATCGCGGCGGTGACGATGGAGGGTGCAAAGCGCGCCGCGCACCGTCTCTTCGGCGACGGAAAGCTGCTTGTCGTGGTTGCTGGGCAGCCGGTAGGGATGTGACCTTGCCGGGCGCCTTTGCGACAGCTATCCCCACCGCCTCGCAGTGCGCCATAAAATCCATTGCCTTTTCCACTGCGGCAGCTCGATCGGCGTATAAAAGGGGTTGTACGTTGGCTCTTCCATCTTTCGAAGATAGGGCTCGCAAAGCCCGACGGCTAAAAAGGCCGCTCGGCCTCCGTCTTTGACCGCGAGGAGCTTCGTGCCGAATGCCTGAAGGTGTTTGCGGGTGAGAGCACGCATCTCGGTCAGCGCCGTGAACACCGCGGGGGAGGCCCGCCCCTCGAAGAAATCTTGGGGGTCAGCTCCAGCATCCTTTAAAACAACCTCGGGGATATAAAGTTTGCGGCGCGCGCAATGCCATGGCAAAGCTCGCAGCAGGCCGGTCATCCCATAAACAATTCCAGCGTGGCTTGCGGCTTCGGCGTTCGGAGAAGCTCGCTTGCCTTCGCAAGCTTGCGCGGCGAGCTCAAACAAGCCACCCGCGGCCGCGCGCGTATAAAATTCCAACTCCGCGACGGATCGGATGGGCTCGTTGTAAATATCGCGCAGCCGCGCGTCGAGCAATTCTAGGAGCGGCGATACCGGCAGGCTGGCGCGCGTTATCGTGTCCATAAGCGCCGACGCTACCGGGTTGCCGCTAGCGCTTGCCTCGCCATTGGCGTTCAAAAGATCGCGCCACCATTGGAATCTAATTTCTCCGAGCAAAGGCTCGGAGACGATTTCGGGAACCCGCGCAATTTCAAAACTAAAAGCAAAGAGGGCATGAATGTACTGCCGAGAAGGCTGCGGGATAAAGAGGCTGGCAAGCCAGCGGTCACGATCTTCGCGGCGTACCAGCTCTTCGCAATAAGCGTAGTCCTCGTGGGCCAGGCTATTCTCTTTCTTCGAAAACCGCCTTAAGTGCTCCGCAATGCGGATGTTACGCCGGCTTTCTCGCGGGCTTTACCGCTGCCGCGGGCGCCGTGCCAACCGAGTCGCTCCTCAGCCCGAGATAGATAAGCATCGGCGAGCAAATAAAGACCGAGGAATAAGTCGCGACGAAAATCCCCCAGATCATGGCGAGGGAGAAGGAGCGGATGACTTCCCCGCCAAACACGACAAGCGAGATCAGCGCTAGGAAAACCGTCGTCGCGGTCATGATGGTTCGCGGAATGACGGCATTGACCGAGACATCAATCAGTTGATCAGTTGGCATTTTGCGATATTTACGCATCATTTCGCGGATGCGATCGAGCACGACCACCGTTTCGTTCAAGGAATAGCCGACAATTGTCAAAATAGCGGCGATCGAGGTTGTGTTGAATTCAAGCCTTGTCAGAGCAAAAAAGCCGACCGTGAGCAGGAGGTCGTGCATGGTCGCGATGATGGCGCCAACCGCGAATTGCCACTCGAACCGGAACCAAAGGTAACATAGTACTGCAATGATCGAGATGACCACGCCGAGGGTACCGGATTGAACAAGCTCGCCAGATACACGCGGACCAACGACTTCGGTGCGGCGGGCTTCATATCCGTCTCCCACCGCATCTTTCATCCGATTCACCGCCGCCTGCTGAGCCACGTCGCCGCCAGGCTGCAGGCCAAATCTTATTGTCACATCCGCCGGCCCGCCGAAGCCCTGGACTTCGACGTCGCCTATTTTCAGACCTTCAGCGATTGAGCGCAATTTGGCAATATCGGCAGCGCCGGCTTTGGCCCGCAACTCAATCAGCGTTCCGCCCGAAAAATCAATTCCAAAATTCATTCCGAGATGGAGGAAGAGCGCGACCGAGACGATCGATAAGAGAGCCGAAAACGGATAACTCGCACGGCGAAACCGCATGAAGGGGAATTTTGTATTTTCGGGCGCAAGGCGCAGCAGTTTCATGGCAAAATTTCATCCTTGGCCGCGGCTTTGAAAGTGGCGGCCCTTGTCTTATCTAGATTGGCAGCTTAGTTGGTCGTTGATACCGGTACCAAAGGGCTATCATCATTCGAGTCATTGTTACGGCGGTAATGATTGAGGTTAGGATTCCCAACGCCATCGAAACAGCAAAACCCCGTACGGGGCCGGAACCGAAAAAATACAAGATCGCGGCGGCGACAAACATCGTCACATTGGAATCAACGATCGTTGCGAAAGCGCGCTTGAATCCGGCATCAAGCGCGGAGATGATCGACCGCCCGAGATGCGCCTCTTCGCGGATGCGTTCATAGATGAGCACATTTGCGTCAACCGCCATGCCGATCGTCAGGACAATGCCTGCAATTCCCGGAAGAGTCAGCGTCGCGCCCAGTAGAACGAGGCCGGCAAAAATAAACGAGATATGCACCGCGAGCGCGATATTGGCGAATACGCCAAATATCCCATACGTAATCAGCATGTAAAAGGCGACTAAAACGGCACCCACATAAGCGGCGCGCTTCCCGGCATCTATTGAATCCTGGCCGAGTCCAGGCCCGACCGTTCTCTCCTCGACAATCGTAAGCTTCGCGGGCAAGGCGCCCGCGCGTAAAAGTATCGCGAGGTTGTTGGCCGACTCGACGGTGAAATGACCGGATATTTGGCCGCTGCCGCCAGTGATTGGGCTCAAGATGCGCGGGGCGGAAATCACTTTTCCGTCAAGTATAATCGCGAATAATTTGCCGACATTTTCGGAGGTGACTTCCCCGAATTTCTGTCCTCCCCGGATGTTGAATCGGAAATTGACAATAGGCTCCTGCGTGCGGCTGTCAAAGCCCGGCTGTGCGTCCGTTAGATCTTCCCCCTGCACCATGACGCGCTTCTCGACAGGCAGTTTGCCTGGCTGATCCACCTGATCGAGGAGTTCGACATCGGCCTGGTCGGCGCCCGGCTCGGCGACAAGGCGGAATTCCAACTTCGCCGTTGTTCCCAATATTTCCTTGAGTTTGCTGGTATCCTGTAGGCCTGGCACTTCCACGAGAATCCGGTCGTTTCCCTGGCGCTGGATGTTCGGTTCAGTTGTGCCCAGCGCATCGACGCGACGGCGCAGGACCTCGATTGATTGCTCGACCGCCCGCCTCACCTTACTATCGACACCCGCCTCGGTTACGGTGAGCTGAATGAGGCCTTCGCCCGTTTCCGTCACATCGAACGCGGGCCCTCGCGTTGTATCGGAAATACCGCTCCCGAAGGACGAGGCCAGCTGCTTGAGTTTCGGGATAATCCGCTCCCGCTCGGCCGGATCGGGGATCCGAAGCTGCACTCCCCGCGGCAAGACCCCGATACCCCCCGTAATCGCAACCTTTTCCTCGCGAAGGATCCGGCGGACGCTGTCTCGCAAATTATCAACGAGCGTCTTGACGACAGAATTGCCATCAACTTCCAACAGGACGTGCGAGCCGCCCTGCAAATCGAGGCCCAACACGATCGCCCGGGCGGGAAGCCATTTCGGAACGTGCGCGAGCAGAGCCTCGCGCTGCGTCGGACCGAGCAAGCTTGGCACGATGAGAAGAATGGCGAAGACCGTCGTCGCCAAAACTAGAATGATCTTCCATGTCTGAAAGCGCAGCATGTTACGTAAATCTTTACAATGGCCCGTTTAGCTAGGCTTGCGCGAGGCCGTCCTTACCGTGGAAACTTGCGAGCTCTGTTAAATGGATCATGCTTGCTGCTTGACCGGCTCGCCCTTCGACCGCACGCTTGAAACCATCGCCCGGGCGACGCGCACCTTGACGTTCGGAGCTATTTCGAGTTCGAGTTCGTTCTCATCAACGACCCGGATGACCTTGCCAATCAAGCCGCCGGTTGTGACGATGCTATCGCCTTTGCGGGTATTCTTGATCATATCCTCATGTTGTTTTGCTTTTTTCCTTTGTGGGCGAATGACAAGGAAATAGGCGATGACAAAAATCAGCGCGAAGGGGATCAATTGGATAAATATATCTCCCCCAGATGGCGGTCCTGGTATAGGCGTGGCCTGGGCGTATGCGGACGTGAACAAAATCCCTCCTCCTCGCTAAGCGCTCTTTTATAGGGCTATAGGGCTTTTCGTGACATGACCTCCGTAGGCGCGCGAATATAGCCGGAGCGGGCACGAAAGCAATGGTCGTGGAACCAAGCAAGGCTGCTGGATCATCGCTTACTTTGCGACAGGCCAACTGGCCAGTTCCAGGACATACAACTCATGAAAATGGAATTTGAGACTGAGCCTCTAAAAATCAATTTGACGGCGGCGAAGGCGCTAGAGCGGATCGCGGCTGCGCTTGAAAAACTTGTCGGTCCCCCAGAAAACCCGCGCGATTTCACGGCCGCGGACGCCTTCGTCTTCACCGCAAAGGCAGCCTCCGTTGCTCCAGTCACGCGAGTCAACCGCGTGGATATATCCCTTTTGCGTGGAATAGATCAGGCAAAGGAAGCGCTGATGGGGAATACCGAGCGCTTTGCGCGAGGCTTTTCCGCCAACAACGCCCTTCTATGGGGCGCCCGCGGCATGGGAAAATCCGCGCTCGTTAAAGCGGTACACGCGGAAATCAACAGGCAGCTTCACGCTTCGCCGGATATTCAACCGCTTAAGCTCGTGGAGATCCACCGCGAGGATATCGAGGATCTGCCCTCCCTAATGGCGGTGTTGCGGGAAAAGCCGTGGCGATTTCTCGTCTTTTGCGACGATCTATCCTTCGACGGCGCCGACACAAGTTACAAATCACTCAAAGCCATGCTTGAGGGCGGCCTTGAAGGCCGTCCCGCGAATGTGCTGTTTTACGCGACGTCGAACCGCCGCCATATCCTCTCCCGAGACATGATCGAAAATGAACGCGGTACAGCGGTTAACCCGGACGATGCGTTACAAGAGAAAATTTCTCTCTCCGACCGCTTTGGGCTCTGGCTTGGATTTCACGCCTGCTCTCAGGAAGACTACCTGTCGATTGTGTCAGGCTATGCGGAGCATTTTGGCTTGAGTTGCGACCGGGCGATGATTGACCGGCAAGCGCTGGAATGGTCGGCGGCACGGGGGTCGCGGTCCGGCCGGGTCGCTTGGCAATTTGTTCAAGATCTGGCCGGCCGGCTGGGCAAAGCAATCTCTTGACTCATTTTTCGGCAAATAAATCGGACATGACTTCGACGCCACTATCACAAGCGTGATTGAGGCAGGGGAGACCAAATCCTGCCTCCAGCGATTTGAGAAAGGAAAAATGCGTATAAAAAACCGAGCTTTGCAAACTATGGACACCATAGTTGGTATCAACAATAAGAAGAACCCGGTTTTTCTCGGGAGCAGCACCGTAATCGTTCTCGTCCCATAGGAGAATAATCGCACTTCTGCTCGGTGTCCCGCCAGCCGAGGCAGTTTTCCATATCGGAGAACTATGGATCGCGGATACGAGCCGGCTGACCGCCTCATCGGCGCGAATGAGCAGGGCCGGATTCAAACCCTCTGGAGTTCCATCCGAAGCTGAATCATATTTACAAACAGCGCCGGCGTTACCCCGGCCATGCTGATCGTTGCATTGATTGGGGGCAATAAAGGAAAATGCCGGCACAGTTCCCCCCGCGAGGTCGGCGAATAAGCCTTTTTGCCCGTCAAAGCCAGCCATGTTTTCGAGCCCTGCTTCCTGCGTGCTTTTAAAGTAAGCGAAAGGATTGTGTTTGACGGCATAAAGCTGAACCACGTCGCTTTGGCTCAGTGCAGGGGAGGGGGCCGCAATGTGGCTGAAGTCGGTCTTGTTTGTAAAAACACCATCGCTGTAAGAGACGAAATCAGCGCCGGACTGAGGCAAGTCCTCTTCATAGCTTTTCCAGCTGCGGCCGTGCTTCTCCAACTGGTCGGCGATCGTTATTCCAAGTATGTCGCTGGCTGCTGGCACAGACAAAATCCCGTCGATGTTAATTTCCCCTGGCGGACCAGGTGCCCTCGTAACATTGCCGCTAAAGTCGATCGCCGGCGTGGCGGCATCGCTTCCCACGCCACTAATCGGGCAAATCGGCGGGCTTGCCGGGTTTGTGGTTGCAGACAGCTTGGTGGCGAGGTTTGGAAGGCACGTCGCATTGTGCCAGTCTGGGGGATTATCGCTTAGCACGCCAAAATTCGAGCCGCCCACTGTCTCTAGATAATTGGTTAGGCTCGGATGCGCGATGGCATAGTAATTACTGGCCAAATTGGCGGATCGCGCGAGTCCATTGATGAATGGCGCGTTGGCATTGCCGAGGATTTGGTCGATATTATGATTCTCCATCATAATCACAAAAACATGGTCCAAGGGCGGAACACCTGTTGGCACGGAGCCTTCCGCGGCGCAGCAGAGGCTTGGTGGCGCCAGAAACAGAAGCCCTATGAAAGTTGGGAATTTCATTTTGCCCTCGGATAAACAGGTGCCTTAATACACGAGCTTTGCTTCAGTATAATGCTGGCAGCGTTCCGCAAATATCTATCTTTGATCAGCGCGAGAAGCTGAAGCTCGACCAGGCTGCCGGCATTTGAGACCCGGGCGGCGCTCGCCCGCTTGAAACCGCAAGGAACAACAATCTCGGGCCGGCGTTCACAATAGAAATATCAAAAACAAGCCCAAGGATGAAGCGCATGCGCAAACTCATGTGCTTTTGCGACCGGTGTGCTGTTCCCGCCGATTGGACGCTAAAGCCCCACCGGCGGAATATTAGATTCTTCGACCTCAAAGTTTGCTGCCACGGGGAAACTGAGCGTTTCCTGCTAGCCGCGACGGAGCTGGAATATCCGCGGGATAAGGCAACCGGCCGAGAATTGACGACGCCTCTCTATGTCATCGCTTTTGAAGGTGAAAAAGCCGTTCCTGGCGTGCGGTTGATCCCGGCCGTGCCGAAAAGCATTACGCAACGCATCGACAATTTCATCAGTCGGTTGATGGGGGGCTATTCGGCCGACTAGAATCTTGGAATTTCCGGAAAAGCGAGTTTTCCACCATGGACATGCATCCGCCCGAGCTCAGCGCAGCGATGCAATGTCGGGAAAACTTTTCCAGGATTAAGCAGATGCTTGGCATCGAAGACGCATTTCACTCTGATCTGCTGGGCAAGGTCAGTCTGCGAAAACATCTCCGGCATGAGATCGCGCTTTTCGATACCGACGCCATGCTCGCCGGTAAGGACACCGCCGTGCCGGACACAAAGGCGCAAAATATCCGCCCCGAATTCCTCCGCCCGGTCAAGCTCGCCAGGCTTGTTCGCGTCATAAAGGATGAGCGGATGCAGATTGCCATCTCCGGCGTGAAAAACGTTGGCAACGCGCAGCCCATGCTTCCTTGAAAGCTCTTGCATGCCGGCAAGAACAGCGGGCATTTCCTTGCGCGGGATGGTTCCATCCATGCAGAGATAATCCGGAGATAGCCGCCCAACAGCGGGGAAGGCGGCCTTGCGGCCAGCCCAAAAGGTCAGACGCTCTTCATCGGATTGTGAAGCGCGGCAAGAACCCGCATTGTGCCTTTTCGCTATTTTTTCAACAAGACGAACAAGATGGTCGACCTCGATGGCCGGCCCGTCAAGCTCAATGATCAAGAGCGCCTCCGCGTCGCAAGGGTAGCCCGCATGGACGAAATCCTCCGCCGCATGGATCGCGGGCTTATCCATCATCTCCATGCCGCCCGGTATAATGCCCGCGGCAATGATGCTGGCGACGCAAGCTCCCGCCGCTTCGCTCGAATCGAACGCGACGAGAAGCGTGCGTGCCGTCTCGGGCGCGCACAAAATTCTCACGGTCACCTCGGTTACAATGCCGAGCATCCCCTCCGAGCCATTGATAAGGGCGAGAAAATCATAGCCCGGTTGATCAAGATGGCGGCCAGCCAGGCGGATCACCTCCCCTGTCATCAATACCATCTCGCAGCCCAGCACATTGTTTGTGGTTAAACCATACTTTAAACAATGCACGCCGCCCGAGTTTTCCGCGACATTGCCACCAATCGAACAAGCGATTTGGGAAGAAGGATCCGGGGCATAATAAAAGCCTCGATGCTCGACGGCGCGGGTAATGGCGAGGTTGGTGACACCTGGTTCGACGATGGCGCAGCGGTTGGGGTAGTCGATCTCCTTGATACGGTTGAACTTCATCATTGAGATGAGGACGCCATCTTCGAGTGGCAAGGCGCCCCCTGATAGCGAGGTGCCGCCTCCGCGCGCGACGACTTTGACGCCACGGTTGTAGCAATAGCTGAGGATTCTCCGCACCTCCGCGGACGTCTCCGGCAGCACCACGGCGAGTGGCAGGGTGCGGTAAGCGGTTAGAGCATCGCTCTCATAGGGCCGCCGTCCGGCTTCCTCATCGATGACGCCCTCGCCGGGAACGATGCTGCGCAAAGCGGCAACGATCTCTACGCGCCGGGCGAGAGCTGTCTCGTCAACGTCCAACGGCTTCATTCTTCCATCCTTCAAGCGGCCTGTACCCAAATGTTTGGCGATTGTGCACTTGAGTTAGCAGGCTGGAACGCTAGGGTTTGCCGTGAAATGACAGCAGCGCTACCCTTAATAAATGGCTGTGTCCAATCGAAAAATAGAAGTAACGTTGGCGGATGAATTTCTGGCCGATGCAAAATCACTTTTTGGCGCGCCGCCAGAATTCGGGCCGAAGCGCGTAGGGAAGAAAGGGTCTCTTTGGGAGGCCATTTGGCCTATAGCTAATAGTATAGGCATTGTCGAATCTGGACAATTAAGAATTGTATTCACTCCAGCTTCAGATAAGCCGTTTACAATATCACTTGTATTTCGTGGAAATTCTATTTCTAGGATCGATTTTGTGGCGGATACAATTTGTCATTCGAATCCATTATTTGCACGATGCTTTGAGCTTCCGCCTAATGTTTGCGGGCCACATTTCCACTCTTGGGGACACAACAGGGAACATATTTTGCTTAATCAGAGTTGGGAACTGCCATGTCGTGAACCGCTGCCGACAAGAATCCACCGATTCGATCAAGCATTTCCTTGGTTCGCGGAAAAGGTTAACCTGACATTAAGCCCAGATCAAAGACAGTTCTGTCCGCCGAGAGAATTGGTGTAAGTGGATGTCTTGCGACGCCGTACTGTCTGTTTTAGAGCCGTTCGGAAAATGCGAGGATACGCTAGCTGGTTCTCGTATTGCCACGCATTGTCTTTATCCGTCTTTCGAGACAGTTTATATATATGTTGTCAAGATAGGGGATGAATATCGGGTTCATGATGGCGGAGGAGCCTATCGCTCCGCATGGACCCATGGGCGCGATCATGTCTTAGCGTCTCGCATCATCGCGGCGGAGGCTAAACGGTTTCGTTTGCAGCACAGGGACGATTCTCTGGTTGCCTCGGATGTAACGCTAGAATGGCTACCTTCTGCGATTTTAAGCGTTGCTAATGCGTCATCTTTAGCTGCGAGCGCGGCAGTAGCGCGAGCGGCGGCGGCTATCGAAGAGGCTCTAGTCGAGAAAATTGATAAGGTACTTTCGTCAACTATTGCATCAGAGCGTATTGCGCGAGACTTTACGATAAAGGGTAGAAGCGGCGGTGATAGGCACTTTGATTTTGCAGTTCGCGATGGTGATGCCTTTAGTTTATTAATCAATGGAGTTTCTGCGCATCACACATCTATCAGTACGAAATTCGTTGCATTTTCCGATGCGGAAGGAGAACAATCGGAAAAATTTGCTGTATTTGATCGAGAGTTAGCAACAGACGATACCGCCCTACTTCAACAAGTTGCGACCGTTATACCGATTAGGGCTCTACAAGCCGGAGCGAGACGTGCTATTCAACATGGCGCGGGATAACAAAAAAGTGAATGTTCAGAACGATGATGAGTATAGAGATCTTGGCTTGCGGCTTCATCCCCTCACTCCGCTGCTTGGTGCAACCTGCGAGGTCGTAGTGGGATCGACTCAACGGTCTTCGTTCTAACTCCGGCAAGTTGGCGGGCGAGAGGTCGCGCCGCCAATCGAGACTCGCGCGAGCAGCCCATCAGTGAACCATTGCGAAACGTATTCCGCAAGCTGCCCGGTCAAATCGGCGCGCTTTTCGCGAAATTCGAGAAGCGAGCAAATATCACCAAACTCCGTCCTTTCTCTAATTTCGAACAAAGCCAAGCGTTCGTCCTCTAGGCAAGAACGAAAGAAAATTTCGTTATCTTTGCGCCAGATAACGACTGTTTCCTGGCCCTGCGATGGGGCCAGCGGTTCGTCATCATTGGACAAGGCTTCATAAAGCCGCAGCGTCCCTTCGGCGAGGTCCAAGACGCTGACGCTAGGGTGGAGATCGAAAGTAAGACGCGGCCATGCCTCCTGCGGTATCGCTTGGAGCGAGCTGATCGATGCCACCGCTGCGTCAGGGGCATCGAACGCGTCCGAAAGCGCGCGTTCGAAGCGCGCCAAGTCGATGGCCTCGCGGTTTTCCCGCCACGCCGCCGACTCACTCATGAAATCAGGTAATCGCCTCCCATACCAGCGTGCGTTCGGATGATGCGATTGCGTTGCCACAACATACTCTTCCACGAGGCAGCCAAAAGCATCTTCGCCGAGATGCTCGCGGAGAACCGGAAAATCGTTACAGATGTACTCCGCAAGGCGGGCTCGATAGCCATCGGCATAGACAGCGAAAAGCGTCGCGCGGTCGGTTTTTTGCGAATCTCGGAGCAAATCCAAAACCGCTCGTTCACCGTTCAATATTCCGGCCTGGAAGGCGGCTTGAATGGCAGCGAGTGTCATGCCGCGGCCCCATCGGTTTGCCTCAGCGCTACTTTGGCGGTTATGCGCGCGCGCTCAAGCTCGGCGAGGAGATCGGCAAAGGGGGGAAATTTATCATCGCGCTCAATCATCGTCGAAATATTACCAAATTTTAGGCAGGCGCGCGTATAGAGTGACCACACGTCCTCGCAAATAGGCTCGTCGTGAGTATCGATTTTATGAGTACCCGCCTCACTATGTCCGGCGAGGTGAAACTGCACGACTCGATTGGCCGGGATTGAATTGAGATAAGTGAACTCGTCAAACCCGTGATTGAAACTCGAAACGAAGACGTTGTTGATATCAAGCAGCAGCCAGCAGTCTGCCCGCTCGGCGACCTCCCCGACGAAAGTCCATTCATCCATTTCCGATTCCGCAAAGGTCACGTAGCTTGAGACATTTTCAAGGACCAGCCGCCGTCCAAGAAAATCTTGAACGCGAGCGACGCGCTCAACGACAAGGCGCAAAGCCTCAGAGGTAAAAGGGATTGGCAGGAGATCGTGCAGATTGAGGCCGTGGACACCAGTCCAGCACAAATGATCCGAGACCCACCGCGGCTCAAAACGCGTGGCCAATGCTTTGAGCGATTTCAAATAGTCATAATTAAGTGGCGCGGTTGACGCGATCGATAGCGACACGCCATGCATGACGATGGGGTAAGTGCTGCGGATTTTTTCAAGCATCGCAAGCGGCCGGCCGCCTGGGACCATAAAATTTTCCGAAATGACCTCAAACCAATCGACCGGTGGCTTTGTCGAAAGAATGTCGTGATAGTAGACGGGTCGCAGTCCGAGGCCGAAGCCGAGAGGCTGAGGTTTATCCATCTTGGCTCCTTAAACAAACGTGCAGGCGAACGCATCGGCTCGCCTGCACCAAAAGCGGCTCAGATGACGGTGCCGCCTTTAGATTCACAAGCTTTCTTGGATTTTGCCGGCAACCAACCGTGACCCTTGCAGGAATTCTGGCCCTTGCAGGCGTTCTCCGCCGTTTTACAGGCGCTCGTGCCCTTGCATGAATTAATCCCCATACACATGATGGTTTTTGCTTTTTTGGCGGAGGCTGGCGAGGTGGATATGCCGGCGGCCGCGAGCGCGATTGCCGCGACTGCGAGGGTGGTTCCGGATACGACAGAATTTTTCATGGTTTTCTCCTCAGATGCGCCCGCCATGCGAGCATCTACGGCTTAAGGTGGGCCGACGGCGTAGAATACGCTTGGATAATTTGTTTCGTTACGAAATTCACGGTTTCGTGAACTTCGCCTTTCGGTTTTATACTGAAGCCTTAATTTGCCCCGGGGCTTTCTTGCGTTGCAGCGGGCCGCGCCCTATAAGAGCCGCCATCACACACGCGGACCGCGCGCTCTGCTTCAAGGGTGCTCCCGGTGGTGTTCCCCCCAAAGGGATACCAAAGACGTCCGCGGCGGAAGAACCGGAGAAAACGATCATGGCTTTGCCTGACTTTACTATGCGGGGTCTCCTCGAGTCGGGTGCTCATTTCGGGCATCAGGCGCACCGTTGGAACCCAAAAATGGCGCCCTTCATATTTGGCGAGCGCAACAACATCCACATTATCGATCTCGCGCAAACGGTACCTTTGCTGCATCGTGCGCTAAAAGCGATTTCCGATACGGTCGCGAAGGGCGGGCGGGTCCTTTTTGTCGGCACCAAGCGACAAGCCCAGCAGGCGGTCGCCGATGCCGCGAAACGGTCGGCGCAATATTACATTAATTCCCGCTGGCTTGGCGGAATGTTGACGAATTGGAAGACAATCTCCGGCTCGATCCAGCGCCTGCGCAAGCTCGACGAATTGTTGAGCGGGGGTGCGAGCGGGTTAACGAAAAAAGAGCGCCTGATGATCTCGCGGGAGCGGGAGAAACTTGAAAAGGCTCTTGGTGGCATCAAGGATATCGGCGGCATTCCGGACATGCTCTTTGTCATCGACACGAATAAGGAGCAATTAGCCATCAAGGAAGCGCAACGGTTAAAAATCCCGGTCGTGGCGATACTTGACACGAACAGTGATCCGGATGGCATCACCTACCCTGTTCCAGGAAATGACGACGCGGGGCGGGCGATCAGCCTTTATTGTGACCTTGCGGCGCGGGCGGCGGTCGATGGGATTTCACGCACGCAAGGGGCAGCGGGCGTTGATCTTGGCGAATTGGAACATCCTGAGCCGGAAGCGCTCTCGGAAGCTGAGAGTAAGCCTGCCGGCCAAGACTTGCCAGAAGAGGTTTTTGAACTTCTCACGGCGCCACGCGGCGCCCCGGATGATCTTGCCAAGCTGCCCGGAATCGGTCCTCAAATTGTAAAAAAACTCAATGATGCCGGGGTTTATCATTATTGGCAGATCGCCGCCATGACACCGGACGATATGGCCAGGGTCGATCGCGAGTTGAAGCTTGGCGGTCGTATTGAACGCGATCATTGGATCGAATCGGCGCGCGCGCTCGCGACGGGATAAACCGCGTTTGGAGCTAACCGCATCGCTCATTCGCGTCCCTGGCCTAGAAGACCGGATGGATTAGCCCCAAAAATGAGGGAAATTAATAATGGCGAACGTCAGTGCGGCGATGGTGAAGGATCTTCGCGAGAAGACAGGCGCCGGAATGATGGATTGCAAAAACGCCCTGGCCGAAACTGGCGGCGACCCCGAAGCGGCGATCGACTGGCTTCGCAAGAAAGGTCTTTCGAAAGCCGCAAAAAAATCTGGCCGGACCGCGGCTGAGGGGCTGATTGCCCTCGGCCTGCGCAGCAAGAAGGGCGTTCTAGTCGAACTCAACTCCGAGACGGATTTTGTCGCGAGAAATTCCCAATTTCAGGCACTGGCGAAAAACTGCACGCTTTTGGCACTCGAGTCCAGCACGAGTGACGTCGAGGTGTTAAAACAATTTGCTTATCCTGGCGGCGGCACTCTGGGGGATGCGATCGCCAACGCCATCGCCACGATTGGCGAGAACATGACACTACGGCGGGCCGCGACTCTTGAGGTTGGGGAGGGCCTCGTCGGACAATACATGCACAATGCGGTTGCCGAGGGTCTTGGTAAAATTGGTGTCCTCGTTGCGCTTGAATCAAAGGGCAGCGAAGAGGCTTTAGCCCCTCTAGGCCGGTTACTCGCGCTACACGTCGCCGCAGCCAATCCGCTGGCTATCGATCCAGCTGGCCTCGACCCGGTCCTCATTGCGCGGGAAAGAGAAGTCCTTGCCGGCAAAAATGAAGGCAAGCCCGCGCATGTGCTTGGCAAGATAATAGAGTCTGGTCTCAAGACTTACTTCAAGGAAGTATGTCTGCTCGAACAGGTTTCGATTCATGCCGAGCACGGAGGTAAGACAATTGGCCAGGCTCTCCGGGAGGCGGAAAAAACCGCCGGAGTCCCTATCGTGGTGAGCGGCTTCGTAAGATTTGCGCTCGGCGAAGGAATCGAAAAGCAGGAAGGCGATTTAGCAACGGTCACCTAGAAGCGGGCGTCGTGTTCAATGTATCTATTTGTTTGACTTGAGAAGCTTTTCGCGGGAAATTCCCAGCGTTAATGCTGCATTTCCAATGACGAGGAACGCCGATGACCGGTCATCATTCGCAGTCGCTTACGTGCCTTATTGGCGGACCACTAGTTGTGACTTTTTTAGTGGTCGGGCAAGCTTCTGCCCAAGACGTGCGCCATGAGTGCAGCCAAAAATATCAGGAGGCGAAGGCCGCAGGCACCTTAGGGAGCGATACCTGGCCTCAGTTCTATAGCAAGTGCGCGGCCGAGGCCCGCGCCAATGCAGCGGCTGCGCCCGCAGCAACGGGGCAGGCCACGCCGCTCGATTCACGCAAGGCCTGTAGCGAAAAATACCAAGCCGCAAGAGCGGCAGGTACGCTTGGCGGTGAAACCTGGCCACAATTTTATTCAAGATGCACGGCCGAGCTGAAAGCCAACCCGCCCGCCGCGGCAGAAGCGCCAGCGGCGGCTCCTCCACCCGCCCCGGTTGTCGCGGCGCCAGCTCCAGCAGCGCCTCCGCCGCCGCCCGTTGCAGAGGCGCCGCCTCCCCCCGCCGCCCCGGCGCCTGTTAACCCGCTAAAGAAAACTCCGCCAGCTGCCGCTCCGCAACCATCCACCACAGCAGCAGCGCCGAGCAGTGCGATATTCCCGACAGCCATCTCGCCGACTTTCGCGGGAGAAAAGCCTGCGAAGGCCCGCATGAAGACTTGCGCCGAGCAGTACAAGACCAATAAAGCCACCAATGCCAATGGCGGCCTAAAATGGATACAAAAAGGCGGCGGGTACTGGAGTGAATGCAATAAGCGGCTGAAGGGCGAGGGGTAATCCCAGCCACTTCATCTAAAGGTATGCGAAGAGGGCGCCGAGAGTTCCACCGACGCCAAGCGCAATAGCCGAGTCCCAAGGCCACCGTTGGCGGCGTACGATGATCGCGACGGCAAGGATCGCAATACTGACCGATATTTGGCGCCGCCTGAATGAGTCCATGCTCAGCGTGCCCGACGTGTGCGAAATGTTCAGCAGGGGATTGCGTTTCAGTCATGGCGCTCTGATCTAATCTAAACTCGCGCGCCTCATCGCCTCGATCGCCGCGCAATGTTCGTCCTTCGCCAGGTCCTCGTCTTTCAATGGACAGATTTTAGCAAGATACTTATAACAGCGCCCGCGGAGAGGACAGGGAAGCGAACGAGAGGCGCTGAGGGCATATGGAGCACAGCAAAGTTCAGAGCGCCAGCGAAGAAGACCGGCTGCAATCGGAACGCAACCGCCGCACGATGGTCGATCGCCAGATTCGCACTTTTGATGTTACCGACCGGCGTCTCCTGGAACGAATGCTCGAGGTCCCGCGGGAGGCTTTTCTGCCATCGAACCTCGCGGCCTTTGCCTATTCGGATATAGCGTTGCAGGCCGATAGCGGTGGCGGAACCCGGATGCTTTTGCCGCCGCTTGTATTGGCGCGCTTGCTTCAGGCCGCGGAAATTAAACCCACGGATGTCGTCCTCGACGTTGGAGGAGCCTTCGGCTATTCGCCGGCCCTATTAGGGGGATTAGCGAGGCGCGTCGTAGCTGTTGAATCGGCGATTTCGTTCTACGGCCAGATGCGGTTCAACCTCGATGCTTTTGGCCTTTCCAATGTTCGGGCGGTGCTCGGCCCGCTCCCGGAAGGCGCGCCGGCCGATGCCCCATTCGATGTGATTATCGTGGAAGGCGCGGTCCAATCCAATCTCGATACGCTTTTTGGCCAGCTTCGGCATGGGGGCCGCCTGCTTGCCTTCAGCCCGATGGCTGGTGAAGCCATGGGCGGGCCAAGCATGGGCGGCCCAAGCAAGGCGGCGCGCTATGAGAAAGTCGAGGGACGCATGGGCTATCGCGTGTTATTCGA
>DASPVM010000014.1:0-17752 GCA_035622375.1 Methylocella sp.
GAGCCGCGTGGGCGAAAAAAAAACATCGTTCCTCCTCGATCTTAATTGGAATTGCTTCCTCGCGCCCAGCATGGGCGTCGAGCGCAATGCTTTTGCAGGTCAGATCGAGGAGGGAGGCGCGCGCGGCCGGCCGCTAAGAGCGACGGATCTTTTATCGGCGCTCACTTCCTGCGGAGGGGGA
This sequence comes from Methylocella sp., assembly GCA_035622375.1. GTDB lineage: Bacteria > Pseudomonadota > Alphaproteobacteria > Rhizobiales > Beijerinckiaceae > Methylocapsa. Next base: position 182 of record DASPVM010000014.1, read on the forward strand.
GCGGCGCGCGTTTTGACGAGGACGGTTGCGGGGGATGCGCCCTCGGGGGGAGGGAAGCCGGCGAGCGCCTCGATCAAAATGCAACAGAGGCAATGATCGCCGCATCTTTGCGGTGAGTGGCGATCTTCTGTTGGAGATTGCGCGCCTAACGAGCAAACAATGGATGCCTTGCTCAGGGCCGGGAGCGAACTCTCTTTTTGCAGGCCGGCGGCCCCTGGTTGATGCGCAATACCGATGTGTACCGGCCGAAATGATTGCGCCAGGATCGCGGTCAGAGCCAGCCAGCAAAAAAGCAGACGCGCCGAGCGCCGTAACAAAACTCGGCTTCGCTGACGACCCAAGGAGAGGCCGGCCCTTCGCATGCAACGCAACTTTCGCCCTCGCGACTTGAACAAATGTCGCAGCTTCAGGCTCAGTGAGTCAAGGCCTTGGACGCTTGAAGGCAATATCGAAGCGAGGCGGCTTTATGAAGGACTAGGCAGGTGGATAATCGGACGCGCGGTCAAGACTCCGGTGGCCGAGACCTCTCTGAGATTATATATTGTTGGAACGTGCAAGCTTGGTCGCGCATCTGTTGCGCTCCACTGTGCTAATTGGGCAACAGTCCAGGAATATCGCTCATGCCGCCGAGCGTCGCCTTAATTTGGGCGGTCAGCAGAGGTTCCGTCTGCTCATGGTAAAGCTTATGCAAGAACGAGGGAGTTTGACCCGCGCGATGATCGCGATCATTCTCGCATGGCTGCTTGCTTTCCAAGGCTTTGCCTTTGCCGCATCCCCGCAAAAGCCTTTCACTCCCGTCGGCTCCGGCGCGGGGCACGCCGTCTCTTCGGGCGACGATTACTGCGGCACGCCGCGCGGCGGCGGCTCGCCGGCGCCATGCCGCGATGACCATTGTCAATGCTGCATCACACGGGCGCCGATGGATGGCGGCGAAGTCGGCGGGATCGCCGCCATTTTGCCGGATGCCGCCTTCGTTTCGCCTCGGCGCACCACGGGCGTCATTTCATCGCATATCCCCAGCAGCGAGACCAAGCCGCCCGCCGGCTGGACCAGCTCGTGGTCCCAGCGCGCCCCGCCGCGCTTTTCCTAACCATGTGACCGCCACGAGCCTAATTTGGCGCGGCAAAATGCGTTCCTGCAAAACCTTGCAACGCCGGCGCGGGACTCGCAGCCTGATAGCCTCAAGCCCATTCGTCTACCTCTGCAATGCCAAACTGGGGTTTTTGCAAGCTCCAAATGGTGCCTGAAATGTTCAACAAAAAGCAGCGTTTCATCAGCGAGATTTTTTCCCAGAACAAGCGTAATTTGCTCGGTTTTCTCATCCGCAAAGTTGGCCGCGACGCCGCGACGGATCTGCTTCAAGAGACGTTTCTGCGGTTCCTACAACATCCTCAGCTTGAAGCAGTCGCCAATCCTCCCGCGTTTCTCCAGCAGATCGCGCTTAATCTCACGCGGGATTTCGCGCGCCGCCGCAAGACCGAAGCTATTCATCTGGAGTTCGGCGCCTGTTCCCATGACGTGGCATCGCCAGAAGCGTTGCCCGAAGAGCGAATCGCGCATGAACAGAAATCTCGCCTGCTGCGCGCTGCTGCGGAAGCTCTACCGCCGCGCTGCCGCGAAGTTTTATTGATGAGTATGTTTGAAGATGTTCCTCTCGACGAGGTTGCAAAACGGTTGGATATATCCCGCAACATGGTGGACAAGCATATGCGCATTGCACTGCACCGCTTGCGGGCGGCGCTCGACTGAATTTTTGCCGCGAAACATCCTTTTTTCCTGTATTGGCACGTCGTGTTTTATGCGCAGCACTTTCTCTTGCTCCATGCCCATTCCATGAATGGCACGAAAACATTACGCATCCGAGGGTAGAACAGCTGACATGACAAACGAAGAGAATGCCAGTTCCCCTCAGCGAAATCCGCGCGACGAGGCCATCGGCTGGTGGCTTCGCAGCAAGGATCGCCCGCTTTCCTCGGAAGATCAAAGAGCGTTCGAGACCTGGCTTGCGCGAGACCCCGCGAATAAGGCGGCTTTCGGCGATATTTCGGACATGTGCGAGCATTTTATCGGCATGCGTCCGCGCCCGGCCCCTCCGCCCTCTCCCGCCGTGCGGCGGTTTTGGCTGGGCGGAGCGGCGGCATTCGCAGCAACATCCTTAGCTTTGTTCACTTATTCCAGGGAAATATCGGTGTTTCTCCGATCGGATTACGAAACCGGCACAGGCGAAACAAAGCGCCTGATGCTCGCGGACGGATCGCATGTCGAACTTAATGCTAAATCAGCGATCGCGGTTTATTACAGCGGCGGCCAGCGGCGGCTAACCCTTCTTGCGGGGGAAGCTTTGTTCGAGGTGACACCCGATCCGGCGCGGCCCTTCGTCGTGGAGGCCGCCGGCGGCACGGCTGCGGCACTCGGCACGTCCTTTGACGTCGCGCTGACAACAAACGCGGCGCATGTGACCGTTACTGAGCATCGTGTCGCCGTCGCAAGCGGTGGTGGGATTGTGACCGTCGAAGAGGGACAGCAAACCGCTTATGGGGATAACTCTGCGCCGGAGCCACCGTCTCCCGCCAATCCGGACCGCATCACCGCGTGGCGGCGGGGCAAGCTGATCTTCGAAAACACACCGCTCGGCGAGGTTATCGAGGCGTTAGGCCGCTATCACCATGGCCAGGTCTATTTTGTCGATTCCGGTCTCCGCGAGCGGCGGGTGACCGCTGTTTTCGGCACTGACGATCCGGTCCAGGCGATCAGCGAAATTGAAACCGCCCTCGGGCTGCATGCCACCTATCTCACGCGATATCTGATCTTTTTACATCACTAGATTTTGGACCGCTTCCCTCCCCACATCCGAGAAGGCAGTTGCAAAGAAAATGCTGGCTGACGAGGCCAGGGGCAGTGGTGGCGCCAGATGAGGGGTTCGAAAACCCGGCCAAAAAATATTTTCAAAAAACCTCCCAAATTTGGCAGCGGCCGCGTCGTGTTCATGAGGGGATGATCAGGCCCCCAGACATCCCTAGGGGACGCGACGATGGCACCGGACATTTTTCAGAGGAGCTCCAAGGGCAAGGAAAAAGGGATGGGTTCGGCATTAGCGGCAATCGCGTTGAGTGCCTTCGCCATGGAAGCGCCAAGCTCCACCGCGCAAGCCTCGATTCCGCCGCAAGAAATATCGGACGCCGTCAAGGCCTATGCGATTCCGCCGGGCTCCATGGCGGCCGCGCTCACAGCCTTTGCCGATATGAGCGGCCTTCATCTGCTCTACGACGCGGATGTAACGCTAGGACTAAAGACGCGAGGGCTCTCCGGCCGCTATTCGCCCCAGCAAGGAATTGAGCAACTCTTATCCGGTACTGGCCTGACCTACCGTTTTGTCAGAAAAGGCAGTGCCGTATCGATCATTCTGGCGCAAAATGACACGAGCACGCGGAGCGACGCCGGTGCCATCGAACTGCCGACAGTCGATGTCACCGCCACGCAAGGCGCGGCAGGCGGTGGGGGGCCGGGGGGAACCGGGTGCGGCCCCTACGGCGGCGCGCCATGCAGCGGCTTCGGCGGCGCCGGTCTGGCGCAGGACCCGTTCAACCCGTCTTACGTCCTGCCCACCGCGTCCACCGGCACCAAGACCGATACGCCGGTCATGGATACGCCGCTCAATGTGCAGTCGGTCAGCCAGCAGGTGCTGCAGGATCAGCAGGCGATCACCCTCGAGCAAGTGTTGCAGAATGTCAGCGGGATTGCCGTTGCGCCAGGAAGTGGGATCGGCACTGCCACGGTCGCCAATGGGATCTTCTTGCGCGGATTTCAAGCTGATACCTATTACCACGACGGGTTTCGTTGGGATACAACAGCGCTAGGCGGTACTTTCGATCTCGTCGGCTCCCAGCAGCTCGCCAATATCGCGAGCGTGGAGGTGCTGAAGGGACCGGGCGCCGTGCTCTACGGGCTTGTCGAGCCGGGCGGCATCATCAATCTCGTCACCAAGGAGCCGCTCGACGCGCCCTATTTTGCCGTGCAGCAGCAGATCGGCTCGCTCGCTCTCTACCGCACAACCGTCGATGCCACCGGCCCCGTCACCGATGATAAGTCCGTCCTCTACCGGATGAACATGTCCTATGAGAACAATGGCGCGCCTTACGACTCGCTGATCGATTTTACGAATGTCCAGAACATTTTTCTCGCGCCGGTCATCAAATGGAACATCGATGGCGCGACCTGGGTGAAGCTGGAAGCGGAATATAATTACAACCGCTCGTCCTTCTACAATCCCCTTGACCCTGTCTTCAACGGAGTATTTGTCCCTATCCCGCGCAGCACCAACTATGGCGAGAGCAGCCCCTTCTTGCAAACGGACCTTTTTTCCGCGCTCACCTGGTCGCATAATTTCAACAGCGACTGGTCGATCAAGCAACAGATCGCCTACTTTTTGGTCGATACCCAAGGCACAGACATCGCTCTCCCAATTAACATTGTGTCTGGCGTGTCTCCTCTAACACAAGTCCAAGGGTACAATAGCGAACCCCTGGGAAGGCAGGCCGTTTATTCCACCAATGTCGACATTACTGGGCACTTCAACACTCTCGGAGCGCAACATACTTTGCTGCTGGGCGGAGATATCTACAAAACGACCGGTGTCACCAACTTCTTGTTCTCTGAAACCGATACGTCCATCAATCTCTTCGGCTTTAATCCCATCCATCCCGCCAGTTGGTTTCCTTTTTGTAATCCGTGCGCCGATGAGGTATCCGCCTACACTCAGGAAACCGCCGGCCTCTATCTGCAAGACCAAATCAAGCTGCCTTATAATTTCTATGTCCTGGCGGGGGCGAGATACCAATATATCCAGCAAACTGCGGCAAATGGTTCTAATCAGTTTGAGGTGACGCCCCTGGGCAATCCGCTGGTCGGCGAGGCAGTGACGCCGCGCTTTGGCCTGTTGTGGCGGCCGCAGGAGTGGGTGAGCTTTTATGGCAATTACACCGAGGGTTTTGGCCCGAACACCGGGGCGTTCATCTACCCGAACGAACTCGCCCCGCCCACGAGCGCAGACAGCGCGGAGGCGGGCGTCAAGCTTGAATTCTTCAATGGCAAGCTCAGGGCCACCGCCGATTATTTCGATCTGACCAAGACGAATGTCCCCGTCACCGATCTCAATGCGGCTCAAATGTGCGGTTTCGGCGGACCCGGAAGCTGTTCACTCCTCGTTGGCAAGGCGCGCAGTAAGGGGCCGGAGCTCGATATTCAGGGTGAAATCCTGCCGGGCTGGAGCGTCATTGCCAGTTATACGAACGACGATGTCCGCGTTACCCAAGGCAGCAGTTCGACGAGTCCTCAGACCGCTGGCCTCGCCCCCGGCCAGCGGCTTCCCTTCGTGCCGCGCAATGCGGGGAGTTTGTGGACTACCTATGAGTTCCAGGACGAGACGTTGAAGGGCTTGAAGATCGGCGCAGGCTACCAGTACGTCGGCTCGCGGCCGATTGACGCTGAGGGCAGCGCCCCTGGCGCTTTCGCCCTGCTCCCATCCTACGGCGTCGTGAATCTGATGGCCGCTTACAGCTTCAAGCTCAATGGCGCCAATGTTACGGCTCAGCTCAACATCAACAATCTCCTCGATACGACCTATTACACGGCCGCCTACTATGGAGGTCCTCCGGTCCCGTATGGCAGCACCGCGGCCACGTCTGGATTACAGTACGGAGTACGCCAATACGGCGCGCCCTTCGCGGCCGTTGGCTCGCTCCGGGTACAGTATCCGGCCGACGCCACGCCGGCCTTCTCTCCGCCGCCCCCGCCGCCACTGGTGTTCACCGGCTGGACGGGCTTTTATGCCGGCGCTCAGATCGGCTACGCCTGGGGCGATAATGACGGCGCTGTCTCTTACGCCTCACCCGGCGGTCTCTTCGGCGCCTATCCTCTGGGCAATGATGGGCAAGGCGTGATCGGCGGCGCCCATGCCGGCTACAATTACCAGACCGGCCAATATGTGTTCGGCCTTGAAGGCGCTGTCGACCCGGCGACCTTGACCCGCAGCGTGTTGGTCGTGCCCACTGATGGCAGCACGATCACGGGCAACATCCGGTCCGGCATCCAGGGCTCGATTCGCGCTCGCGCGGGCTACGCCTTCGACCGCCTGTTGCTTTACAGCACCGGCGGTGTCGCGTTCGCCTCGTTCGGAAGCGATCTCCAACTCCAAGGGAGCGACGCGCTCGGACCTTTCTACGCTAACGGCAGCCGATCATCGTCGCGCACCGGGTGGACCGCCGGCGCCGGCGTTGAATATGCGATCAACAACAATTGGTCGGTCGAGGCCGAATACCGCTATTCGGATTTCGGCCACATCACGGATTTGACAGTCCCCGGGGTCGTTGGAACATTCGAGACCGGCAACCGCCAACTATCGCAAAACCAGGTGCAGGTCGGCTTCAGCTACAACTTCGACAGCTCCGCTCCCGATTCGGCCACCAGTCCCGTTGGCGCCGCCCCATTTGACTTCTCTCAGATTCAAATCTCTCAGATTGACCCCCGCCCCGGCCCGGCGGGCGCCACACCGTCCTTTGCAGCCGGCCTTTTTCCGCCGCCGCCATTGGGACCGGTCGACTGGACTGGCATCGATCTCGGCTTCCAGGCCGGATATGCCTGGAACAACGGCAATTTGAACTTCACGGGAGTTGATTCCTCGACAGGTAGCCCCGTCAATAACAGCTTCATCGATACGCATAACGGGGCGATTGGCGGCGCCCATCTCGGCTATAACTACCAGATCAACCAATGGGTGGTCGGCGTCGAAGGAAGCGTCGACCTGACCAGCTCACTCAGCACAGCCTCCTTTCCCTCCACCTTTGGCGGCAGCTCTTTGACGGCGTCGACGGCCTCCAATGTTCAGGGTTCGATTCGCGCCCGCCTCGGCTACGCCTTCGACCGCGCTCTGATCTACGCCACCGGCGGCGTCGCGTTTGGCGAGTACCCAACGAGCTACCAGCTTATCGGCAACTATAGCGGAAACGCCGGCATAAACGGCGGCAATCTCTTCACAGGTTCGAACTTCTTTACAAACTTTCCGGTCGGCTGGACGGCGGGCGGCGGCATCGAATACGCCATCGACGGCCATTGGTCGGTGCGCGGCGAATACCGCTACACCAGCTTCGGCACTGTTTCGAACTCCTTTGTTGACGGCGGAGCATTAGCATTGGCGTCCGGCTTAGTTGGCTCGTCACTCAACGCGAACCACCAATTGAACCAAAACCAGGTGGAGGCCGGCTTCAGCTACAAATTCGACTTGTTGCCCCCTCCAGCGCCCATCGTCGCGAAATATTGACCATGCGCTTTCGTCTCCATTCTCGCGAGGCCTTCCGCCACGCCTGCGCCCTTCCCGAAAGGATAATGCCCCGCCGTAGCCCTCGGGCTGAGCTACACCGCAGACCGCCATTTATCGCAGAACCAAGTGCAGGTCGGCTTCAGCTACAAATTTGCGCCGCCGCCGCCACCTATTGTTTCCAAATATTGAGTGACGGCGTGTGACGCGAGGTAGCCGCGCAAGCCGTCTTATGCGGGCAGGCCCGATTACATTGGCGGGCCGCCACGCCGCGCCAGGATGGAGACACAAGCATGACACGCGCGTTTTGGGTTTGGCTGCATCGCTGGGCGGGCCTCGCGATGGCGCTTTTTCTCATCATCGTCGGCCTCACCGGCAGCGTCCTCGCGTTCCGCGACGAGCTCGACGTCTGGCTCAACCCCGAGCTTTTGACAGTGACTCCGCGCGATGCGCCTCTACTCGATGGGTTCGTGCTGCGCGAGAAAGCGGCGGCCCTCTATCCGGAGACCCAGTTCGACGACGTCCCGCTCGATATCAAACCTTCGCGCTCGGTGCCATTTGTGACGGGTCCCCCTTTGATTGCGGACGACTATATGGCAAAAGCTGTCGTGTTCTATCTCGATCCCTATACGGGCGAGAAGCTCGGCGAGCGCAACAGCTGGAGCGGCCCTTCGCTGGCGCACAAGGACATCATCTCTTTTCTCTATCGTCTGCATTTTGCCCTCGCGCTGCCTTGGAGCACAGGCGAGCTGGGCGCCACCATTCTCGGCATTACCGCATTCGTTTGGACGATCGATTGTTTCGTCGGCTTCTATCTGACTTTTCCGCTGCGGTGGCGGGTGAATGGCGACGCCCCGCCCGGAGCGAAGTCCTGGTGGAGCCGCTGGAAGCCTGCCTGGCTGATTAAACTCAACGCCGGCGCCTATCGCATCAATTTCGATATTCACCGCGCCTTTGGTCTTTGGACGTGGCTAATGCTCTTTATCTTCGCCTGGTCGAGCGTCGGCTTCAATCTCAGCCAGGTCTACAAGCCGGTGATGCAGACTCTGTTTGGATTGTCGCAGCCTATGGCAGCAGGTTTGCCCGCGCGTGCAGAACCGCTTGATCATCCGCGTCTCGGCTGGCGGGAGGCTTATGCCACGGGCCATGCCCTGCTCGGCGAGCAGGCGCGCCAGCATGGCTTTGTCATAGAGAAAGAGAAATATCTCAATTTCGATCGCGATCAGGGTGTTTACGTCATCTCTGCCCAAAGCTCGCTGGACGGGGAAAAATCGTTCCGGACCTCAGTGACGTTCGACGCCGATACAGGCGCCATGCTTCAAGCGGCCTGGCCGGGAAGCACGTCCGAGCCGGCTGGCGATGTGCTCACTCGATGGCTTTATTGGCTCCACCTGGCTGCCGTCTTCGGCCTGCCGATGCAGATTTTTGTTTGTATCATGGGGTTTGTCATCACCGCGCTGTCGGTGACGGGCGTCTATATCTGGTGGAAGAAGCGCAGGGCGCGAAGATTTTCCAACGAGCGTCGTGGAGCGGCGGCGGGTGCCGGAATACATCAGCCGCCCGGCCTTGGCGGCGGCGGCTTGGTTGCCGGCCGCGATTCATAAAATAGTTTCTTAGATAATCGCTAGCTCATCCACCCGATCAAAACGGCCGCGAGCAGACGATCCGCTCGAAGGCGGTAACAAAAGTATCGGGTAGCAAAAGGTAGCAGTTCGTCGCGCCCACTTCGCATTGCTTCACCTTCCGCCGCTTAAACCCCGGAATATCGCTCACGCTTCGAGCGTCGCCTTAATTTGGGCGATGAACAGAGGCTCTTCAGCTCATGGTAAAGCTTATGCAGGAACGATGGAGTTTGACCCGCCTGAAGATCGCGATCATTCTCGCGTGGCTGCTTGAAGTTTCGGTTGCTATTACGCATGGCGAGAGCGTGATTACGCAAAATGATCAGATCGTCCGGCCGAGCGATAGCCGTATGGTCAACGCGAATACTTGACCTTTCTCGGCGCGATAGTTCGCGCCTTATCCCTCCATCCCATCGTAACTAGCTCCCGTGCGAGGTTACCCGCCGCAGGGTGGGCAGCTCATTGATTGAGCCGACGTTGGCATTCGCTCACTAGCTCTTCCTGCTGCTTCATAATCTTATCCGGAACTCTGGCGTCTTTCCCCCAACGCTGAGCGCGCAGAGCACGATCGAGCGCCTCGCTGTTTTTTCCTTTTGCAAGGAGAGCGCGTGCAAAGTTCGCTTCAAATTGCATGAAATACGGAGGCGAGAAATCATCTGGCTGCGGGTGCTGGCAGAGCAAATCTTCGATTTGATGCAAGGCTTGCAAAGCGAGATCGAGAAACCCGGTTTCCTGCGCGAAGCCACCGCCTGGAGCTTCCATTTGGTGAGGACCGAGCAGCACGGTGCTTAACCGGAGCAGAGCCCGGATATCATCGCGGCAGAGGGCGTTGACCAGATAGGCGACGTAGGGCATGGCGCTCGCGCTAGGCTTCACAGCGTCGTCATACATGAGGCTTCCGAGCTTCTGAAATGGGAACATATATCCGGACATTTTTTCGAGAGCGGGCTCGACAGCTATCCCTTTGTCAATGGCAGCAACAACCGCAGCGCTGTCTCTTGCCTTCAAGACCTCCATTTGCAGCAGGAACTTCTCCCGTTCCTTACTCTCAGTGAGTGCCACTTGGTACGCGTGAGCCTTTGCCGGCAAATCCCAAATGCCGTCTACAATCTCGGTGAGTGGTACGTCCATTTCCATCGGATGGCCAATCCAGGCGACCGCGCCCGCCCTGTCGACAATGAATGCGCAAGGAACGCCCAAGCGATAACTTGCTAATAACCAATGACGGGCCATCCAGCGGTTCGTCCACCACACTGCGCTTTCATCCGCGTCATTAGTCAGTAATTTGTCCAGCGCGATCCTATAGCCGATTTGCTCGCCCATCTCCGCGACAAGGGTTCTGGCGGCCATTGTGTCTGCTTGCGGCGTCACGCCGATTATTGTGACCTGCGGGAATTTTTTCTGCAGCTCCGTGAGATGTGGGATGCTCGTCCTGCAAGGGCCGCATGACGATGTCCAAAATTCGATGACGTAAACGTTGCCGGGGACGAGCTCGGCGACGGGCTCTCCCTTCAGATATTCGCCAAGAATAAGTTTCGGCGCGGCATCCCCGACTAATAGTTCCGTCATTGCAGCGGTCCTTGCTCTGGCCAGCTTTGGTTCGAACGGCCTTCGTATCACGATTCAGACTCTCGAGCCTCCGAAAAACGATAACAGAGGGCCCGAGGTTATGAGGCGGATCGTATGTTGTTGCTGCGTTGTCTATATCAAGCAGGTACCCCAGATCCCCTGAAACGGAGCCCCATTCGCGATCGAGTGCTCATTCTACGTTACGGCGACGTGGCACGCCCTGTCGAGCGCGCGGGCACACCGCCGGGCCTTCGGCGCGGCAAAGCGCCCGGGAAATAAGGCGGGCAGAAAAGTTAATTCTCAATTCCAGGCAAGGCGGTTTAACTTAGCTTTGACAGGCCGAAAAAGAGGGCTGGCGTGTTACCAGCACCAGCCCATTCAGTCATTCACCTTGCACGGTCATTCTTCCGCGAAGGTGGGGAGGCTCTATCACTCACGGTGAGAGGCCGTCCACATGGAGCGACGATGCGGACGAGTCTAAGAAGGGAAAGACATACGTCCGCGTTCGGACAGCCCCTCAAAGAACCTAAGACGTTCCGGAGCAAAAATTCCGCCAAGCTGGGCGAAAAATTTAGCCCGATTGTCCGATGAGCCGCGTCCTCCGCCACATATGGCCGTTATCCGTCTCAATTAATCTGAGGACATCAAGGTCCCTTTGCGGCGTCTTGACGCCGATGGCAAGAATGGAGTCGTGAAATTGAGCCATCGGACGTTCACAAAAAGGTCTGGTGTTACCTTCGTGGCCAAGCGGCGAGGCGGAGGTTGAATTTGGGAGGAAAATCCATGATGCCCTCAAACGGGACCACTATTGCCGCTCTGCTCGGCGGGTGCGTGATCATGAGTGTCGGGGTTGCTCCTCGGGCCGAGAATAGGGTGCCCGGCGTCCCCGCGTCCCGACCGCCCGCGCTGGTTTTATCGGAATCCGTGACCGTTGAGCAAGCGGGCGGGCACTACCCGACCGTGGCTGTGGACCGGAGCACTGGGAGCGTGCACGTTGCCTGGACGCAGGACGTTCAAGTTGTGGCGGGCGCGGAGCCGGCCAAGAACGGCAGGAAGCACGATCCCAATGGTCAGGTTCTGCTGGCCCGCTCCGATGATGGCGGGCGTCATTTCGGAACGTCGGTAGTGGTCACTTCTCCACGAGAAAACGTTCAATCCTCCAAAGTCACCCCCGCTCAGGTCGTAGCCGGTCTCAAGGGGCAAATCTATGTTCTCTACAGAACCGAGGGGCCTGATCCTCTGTGCGGCGGCCTTCTGTTGCGGTTAGCTCAGTCGGAGGACGGCGGCGGCAGCTTTGCTGAGCCGATCGAGATCGCGAGTAAAGCCGTCGAAGGAGCAGTATGTATGACGGGCATGACCAATCTGTTCCCCGCCCCCGACGGCAGCCTCTATGCATCCTGGCTCGACTACCGCGAAGTGAAGGCCCATGCGAACCCGCCGGCGAAAGATGAACCGGAGCCCGCACCGCAATTGCGCCTGGCGCGCTCCACGGATGGCGGGCGCAGCTTCGCCAAAAGCACCTTGGTAACAAAGCCGGTCTGCGGCTGCTGTGGGACGAAAGTTGCGCAAGGCCCGGATAGCCCTCTCTACGCCAGCACGCGCGCCGCATGGCGGGAATTGAAAGGCTCGGTGGACGCCGTTCGCGACATCGTTGTTTCTGCTTCGCACGATCACGGAGTGACCTGGTCAGATCCCCTAAAGATCCACGATGATAGCTTTAAGATCAGCGGCTGCCCGGATGTTAATTCCGGACTTTCGGTTGATTCCATGGGGCGTCTGCATGCGGCCTGGTACACGGGCACCGAGCGGCATCCCGGCGTCTTCTACGCCGTATCCTCCGACCAAGGGCGGAGTTTTTCTGAGCCGGTCGCGCTGCTCACCGACGAATGGATACCTTACGCGGACGTTAAGCTTGCCCTCGACGAGACGGACAACGTCTGGGTGGCGTTCGAGGATCGGCGCGGCGACACCGATCTCATCCGCTTAGTGAGAATCGCCTCCGATGGGTCTCTTTCCTGGGCCGAGCCTTGGCCCGGGACGACTCCCGATCTAGCGACCGTCGGCAACACCGCAGTGGTTACCTGGAGCACCCTGCCGCCCGGCAGCGACGAACACGGTGGTGCTGCGATCAATGTGATTGTAGTCCGCCCGGGGACAGGATCGTGAGGGCAGGGAGGACCGTCCACGCCCTGCTAAGCTTGGCCATAGCTATTTCGTTCGCAGCCTGTTTCTCGACGTGGGCACTTGGTGAGGAAGCCCAGAAAGCGCCGGATTATAGTGCGCGCGTGCTCGGGAGCGACGCGGAAGCGACGCTCGCCGGGCTTCGTGGAAAAGTAGTCCTGCTTAATACATGGGCCACCTGGTGTCCACCTTGCCGGGCCGAATTGCCAGATTTCGAAGCCTTTTACCAAAGCTATCGGAACCGGGGTCTAGAAGTGGTAGGCGTGAATGTCGACGAGGGAGAGGTCGACGGAAAGGTGCAACGGTTTGTCGAAAACACGGGCCTCACCTTTACCATCTGGCGGGACCCAGCCGATAACTTCGCCAAGCGATTTAGGGTGTTGGGCGTCCCCGCGACATTGCTGGTCGATCGCGACGGAACGATCGTACGCCGCTGGAGTGGACAGATGGATCCTCGCTCTCCTGACAATTTGGAAGTTATCGATCTAGCCCTCGAGAAGAGCGCAAACACTCCGGATGCGGCTGACCTTAAAGCCGCAATTGAGCGCGGCCGGCGCCTCGCGGAACAGCGCGGCTGCACGAATTGCCACTCGACTGACGGCTCTAAAGGCGTGGGGCCCACATGGAAAGGCTTATTTGGCGAGGAGGTGGCGCTCGACGACGGCCGCCAGTTTACCCGAGACGATGCCTACCTCAGGCGCGCCATTATTGATCCCGACGCCGAGATCGTTGCTGGCTTCGAGAGAGGTATCATGAGTGGGGCGATGCCAGGAAAAAAGCTTACTGACTCGGAGGTCGAGGCGCTCGTCCGTTACATAAAAAGTCTTTGAGCTGCGAGGCCCGCTTCTCACTAAGCTCACCCCCCAACACAAACCGGCGTTGTTCACGTTTTTTGAGGTGGCTTCATGAAAGCAGTGGTGTTAGCCGGAACTCTCATTTTCGCGGCGATGAGTTCAGTTGCTGAGCCAAACTTTGCTCCGCGCTTGTCTGACCCGGTAAGCCTCGTGACGAACGGCGCCAATCCGACGGTTGCCTTTGACGCGAAGACCGGCGCTCGTTTTGTGGCATGGATCCGCCCGAGCAAATCTTCCTTCGAAGTGGTTGTCTCCCGCTCCAGAGATGACGAGCTGGGTTACGGTAGTCCGGTGGTGGTCAGCGCGAGCGATGAGGGAATTGTTTTATCGAGTGTGAGCCCTCCCCAGGTCGCTGTCGATCCAAGGGGCGAGGTCTATGTCCTTTACGAGCGTCTCGTTCCGACGCCCTATCTTAAGTCGGGCCGTGGGATACTCCGGCTCTCCCGTTCGACCGATGGGGGCCGCAGCTTTGCCATGCCGGTGGATGTCGTCACGGCCGAGGGGGTCGAGACCAGCGCCGAAATGGCCAACATGGCCATAGCTTCCGACGGAACAGTTGTTGTGGCCTGGCTGGACTATCGCGAGGCCATCAGCCGCGCTGCGCTGCCGGAAGAGCAACGGCCGAAGGTCGAGCCCTGGCTTAATTCGGGCCAGCCTAAGGTCGAGGTGCGTATCGCGCGCTCGACAAATGGGGGAGTGAGCTTCACCCCCAGCGTGTTGATCGCGGACACGGCGTCGGAACGCAGCCGTGTAAGCCTGACGATTGCTCCTGACGGAACATATTATAGCGCCTGGCGGGCCAAGCTAAGCCAGTTCAAAGGTTCCTACGACTCGGTGCGGGATATCGTAATTTCGGCCTCGCGCGATGGCGGTGTGTCCTGGACCTCTCCCGTCAAGGTGCATGACGATCGATTCAAGGCCGGGAGCTGCCCGGAGATCACACATGGAATCGCCGTCGACTCGAAGGGACGCGTTCATGTCGCCTGGTACACGGGAACCAGTGTGCGACCCGGGATCTATTATGCGGTCTCGTCCGATCAAGGAAAAACTTTTTCGGCGCCGTTGCCGCTTCTCGCGGAGGGCTGGGTGCCCTATGCCGACGTCAAGCTCGCGGTGGATGGCAGCGACCATGTGTGGATCACTTTCGAGGATCGGCGCGATGATCGCGCCGATCAAGTGGTGCTGGCCGGGATCGATCCGCAAGGTAATCCTGCACATCTCGGCGCCTGGCCAGGCCGGGCACCAGATATCACCTCGCAAGCGGGCAAGGTCACGCTCGTTTGGACGGCCGCCAAAGGCGAAATCCGAACCTTGCAAGCCGCTTCGATGTGAAAACCCGCCGTAGCGAGGCCCGCCCAGCGATGGGGGAAACAAAGTGTAGCGGATCATAGGTCAAAACTCCGCGCGGAGCGACACAGCAACTGTGCGCGGCGTGCCGGTGAAGATGCCCGTCCGGAAACTGCTCACAAAATTGAAAAAGTTGTCAGTGCCCGTGTAATACGTCGTGTTGGCAATGTTTTTGACATTGACTTGCAGCGTCCATTTCGTCGGGCCGATCACTTGGGAATAAGCTGCGAAAGCATCAAGTCGGGCATAGGCCGGCAGATAAAAGGTATCTTGGTCGTCTCCCCACCGTCTGCCCACGGCGTAGACGCCGCCGCCCACACGCAAGCCATGTAATAGATTGTCCGTGGGAAAGGTATAAGCGAGGAACAAGCTCCCAGAATTTGCCGGGACGTTGTCCAGCGTGTTACCGAGCGTGCTGCCGGGGCCAAGAATATCCTGAACGACTTTCTCATCGATATGGGCGTAGCTGGCAATGACGTTAAGGTCATTGGTAATCTTGCCGAGCGTATCCACCTCGACGCCCTGACTGCGGACAAGACCAATGCCGCGGCCAAGCAGCGGATTAAACTGGTTTTGAAGCGGCGTGAAAACATTGCTTCTTGCAATGTCGAAAAAGGCAAGTGTTGCGGTCAGCCTTTCGTCAAGCAATTTCGTCTTGACGCCGCCCTCCCATCCCACAGCAGTCTCCGGCGGAATGATGGTGCCTTGCGGCGTGAAACCATTATTTATCCCGAAGGACCTCGTGTAGCTGCCGTAAAAGCTAATCCATGGAACGGGTTCAAAATTGATCCCGATGCGAGGGCTCGGTGCATGGTTGTGCGCGTCAGGCGATGTATTGTAGGCTGCCTGGTCTGCGGCGAAAGTGGGCTCATAGGCGACGTGCTGGTCTGTGAGGTCATAACGCCCGCCGATCAATATATGGAGGTTGTCGAAAAGGGTGATGGAATCCTGCGCATAGACGCCGAGCTGCCGGTTTTGAAAGGCGCCGAACGTCGTAAACTGGTCGGCCGTGCCTTGCCAGGCCATGGCGGCGGCGGAGGCAAATTCCCAGTATGGAATCGTGCCATCGACCGGAGAATAAATATTGATCGGAAAGCTTCCATTTGCCGATATGATATAGTTGTAGAAGCTGTAAAAATAGTCGGTTCCGATCAAGACGTCGTTCTTGGCTCCGAGAACATAAAATTTTCCCGTGAGGTCGAGGTTCGTCGAATAGTTGGTGCCGGTCAGTTTTTGGTAAAGGATGGTCCGGTCCAAGGTGACATTGTCTGGTTCCAGGAAATTGTTGGCCGCATCATCCGATTCAAGCGTAGCGCGGGCGGCGAGAAAGCGGTTGGTGATCGTCCAATTCGAATCGAAATCATGCTTGAAGTTATAACTGATGAGCGAGCTGCGAACCGTATCCGGCGGCTCGTCGGGTTCGAGATAGCTGCGCGTAACAGGGACGTTGGCGGGATACATGCCGACCGCGACTTGTCCGGTGTTGGAGCGCCCGTCTTCGCGGTTATACTCCGCCTCGACCGTTAGAGTCGTGGCTGGATCGATATGCCAGGTAATGGCGGGGGAAAGGAAGGTATGCTGGGTGTCGGTAAAATCCCACCATTAACCGCCTGTTGTGTAGGCGCCCGACAAGCGGAAGCTGACGGCCTTGTCCGGGAAGCCTTCGATAGCAACCGGTCCAGTGAGGTCCCAAACCGTGCGCGCCAAGCCGAAGGAGCCGCCTTGCTGCTGGATGCTATAATAAGGCGTGTCTAACGGCGTCTTGGTCACGAGATTGATAATGCCGCCCGGGTCCGAGCGGCCGAAGAGAAAGGACGCGGGCCCTTTCAATACCTCCACCGCTCGCAGATTGGCGGTGTCGTAGCATTGCGCAATCGCAGGCCCGAGCAACAGGCCGTCGTGGAAGGTATTCTGCGTCTGGAAGCCCCGAATGCTATAGTATAACATCCGATATTGTTGTTGTCGGAGCGCACGCCGCTCACATTTTCGAGTGCGTCCTGAACATTCGTCGCGTTCTGATCAACAATTACTTGTTCAGGCACGGTCTGCACCGATATGGGCAAATCGAACGTTGGCACGTCGATCTTGGTGGTGCTTTGTTCAACGGGCGGCGCGCTGTAGCCTGCCTGCTCCGCCGGGCTCTGCGGCGGGCCGCCCTGGCCCGTCCCAACACCGCCGCTTTGATTGGCCGTGACCTCAACCGTCGGCAGCGCGATGTTGCCCCCACCTCCGCCCGGCGCACCCGCATCCGCGGACTGAGCGAGAGCGCGCGGCGGAAAGTCGGCGACGTTCAAGGCAAGCGCCGCCCAAAGGGTCGTGGCACAAAGCCGATCTTTTCTTTTCAATTGTCTCCTATGCTCGACGAGTGCCATCGTTGCCTCCTCTTGAAACGGCCACAAGCTTCGCGATTGATGGAGTGGACGTTTCAGGTGGCGGCTAAACGTCACCAGGAATTACGGGAGGGGCGAAGTTTTTTCGCGCGTTGTAAATTAGCAACAGGTCGGCGCGTGATGTGCTTGGTCGTGGCACACCGAAGGACTTAGCCATCCCAGCATCATACCATACCTCGACTTTGCCAATCGTTTTCGGCGCCGCCTTTCCCTGCTCGGGCGATGTGCGCACGATGATCGCATGGGCGAGCGCGGCCGAGGAGCGGACCGCGCTGAGAAAAAAGACAAAAGCGCCT
>DASPVM010000015.1:0-3951 GCA_035622375.1 Methylocella sp.
CTCCGTTGCCCCCGCTGACCATCATCCGCGCCGACGCGTCGGCGATCCCCTTCGTCATGGCGACCGAGCGGACCGCCGGCTTCGCCGATCTCGTCGGGCGCTGGGACGAAGCGCAGCACCGCGCGGCGCTTGCCGACGGCCGCCACGCCTATTTCATCGGCCGCGACGGGGCCGAGCCGATCGGCTTCGTCATCCTGCGCGATTGGGCCTCGCCCGAACGGGTGACGCTCGTCAAGCGGATCGCCGTCGCTAGCCCTGGACGCGGCCACGGCCGCGCGCTGCTTAAGGGCGTCGTCGACGCGGTGTTCGAGCAAACGGACGCTTGGCGCCTGTGGCTCGGCGTCTTTCCCGACAACATGCGCGCGCGCCGCGCCTACGAAGCGGTCGGCTTTCAGGCCGAAGGCATCGCCCGCGGCCTGGCCTTCTTCGGCGGCGTCCACCGCGACGAACTGGTGATGGCCTTGCTGCGGCCGGAGTGGGAGGAGCGGGCGAAGCCGCCTTGATCCATCCGCTCACCCGTCCTATCGCTCCTGCGTCCACGGCCACCGCGATGCGCGCCGTGGCCTCTAAAGCGTGATGGCTTTTCTTCGAATCGCCATCCCGCTTTAGGTTATTGTTGGAGCATGATGTTTTCCGAAAACCGGTACCCACTTTTCGGCATCATGCTCTAGCCAAGGATAAGCACCGATGAGCTTGAAGGGCAGCTGCCTGTGCAAGGCGGTCCGCTATGAGGTGGACCAGCTCGACGCGCCGATCACATATTGTCATTGCCGCACGTGCCAAAAAGCTCACGCCGCCGCCTTCGCGACCACGGCGGGCGTCCTGCGCGAGCATTTCCGCTGGACCGCGGGCGAGGACAAGCTCACCGCCTACGAGTCCTCGCCGGGAAAACTCCGTCGGTTTTGCTCGCTCTGCGGATCGCAGGTCATCGCCGAGCATCCGGTCCAACCGCATATTTCTCTTCGCGTCCCAACGCTCGATGATGATCCCGGCGTTGCCCCGAGGAGACACATCTGGACGTCGCACGATGTCCCCTGGCTGGCCGACGACGGTGACATACCCCGCTATTCGGAGTGGTACCCCGGCCGCTGACCGGCGGCTCGTTCTTCCGCGGCCTCCACCGCGACGAACTGGTGATGGCCCTGCCGCGCCCGAACGGAAAAAGAAGGCTCTAATTTAAGGAAAAAAATTAGTATGACTTTTCCCTTCTGCTTACCATCCAATTGATCAAACGCGTTCGCTTGAACTGAAAATAAGATCCGCAAAGCTGGATGAGCAAAATTAGCGCAGTCGTACTCACCGCAGTATTGAAACGTTCCAACATGCCAAATGGGATAGGGTTTTCAGAAAACCAGCCGGCATAAAAATTTGGAAGAGACACTATGGCAAGGCTCAAGGCAACTGCGAAAACAATCGCGTCGACCCAATGTTCTCTGATAACTTCCCGGAGTGGATTTGTTATTATCCAGCCGTTTATGATGACGTGATCGAATCGGCGCTCATAAATTCGTATTACAGGACTCAATATGAGGGTCTGGCCCCGCAGGCTTGCTTGGCTTAAGCGTTGGATCATTAACGTCGTGGCGCGTTGTAGTCTCTCAAGTTCACGGTGCAACAAACGTAACGTTATCACGCTCGGAACCATTCGTATAACGACAAAAAGCGTCTGTTCACTGGCAATATACCCGATATAAATGGCACGGCTCCTCTCGGCAGCAGCAACCTCCGGCATTTGAGCAAAGATGGGATCGGCAAGACGTAGGTGTAGGCTTGAAAAGTGGCGCACAGCACCATTCGATGTGTTGGCCAAATCATTCGCGGGGCTCAGGCTTGTGTCTCGTATAGAAGATTCTGGAGTGTTAAGGTCACGGTCTCCCACCATCGCCATGATATCCCTATTTTCAATGCGCATTAGATCTATTAACCCCCAACCAAAGTCGTCAAATAGCTGGATGAGATCCTCGTCAGATGGATAAGATTTGTGAGACGTTGTTTGTTCACCTTGCCAGTCGCTGACCTCTTGAAGATCGACGCTAAATACGGCCCTCACGACTTATCTCCTTCTGTAGCAAAACGAGCGGCCCTGTATCTAAGTGGACGTGGCGATCCCGCGGCTCGACCTTTCCCACCTTTGACGCTGCCCTAACCGGTGGCCGAGAATTGGGTGGCGACTCGATCATAACCCGAAAACTGTTGAGCCACAAGTTGTGTTCCATGACCTCGATGCTGTTGAATTGCCGGCCTTGCCGCCGGACGCGGCTCAATGTCCTCAGATCATAATCCCTAGATCATGTGTTTAAATTTTTGCACAGGCTCTGGGGCTTACCAATTAGATTGGGAAAATGCAGACATCTTTGGTGCGGCGATAAGCGGATGCTAGATGCGTCATGTCGATGTGCTTTCTGCGGGATTAAACGACATTCCTCCCCATGCGACTGGAGACACTTCGACTTGGAGCCTATTTTTGTTGGATGCGTCGGCATAAGATGCGGTCGACGGAAACGCCGCATAGGCGAAGTAACGGCTTTGATTTGAAGCATAAAAAATAACCTGTTTGCCCGCATCTATCTTATTAAACATAATGGGCCAGTCGCGAGAATGAATTACGTCGCCCGATCTCATGTTAGCCAAATCCCTAATTACTTCTTTAAAGTACACACGGAGGACTATTTCGACAAAAAACATTGGTTCCGTGGTCAGATTCGTAATCTGGCAGCGATAATTGGGCGAAACCTTGAGCGTTGGGCCGTGCCAGTCCCATTTTTGGCCAGGATCGCCGTGGCGGCCGCCCAGTCCTGTGGGCGCGTTAGCAGCATCGCCCCAATCGGGAGAGTAAAAAAGATCTAGATGATCTACTCTCCCCTCTGAGGGCACGGTCGTTGGCAGACTTGCAAAAGCATACTCGACGAATAGGGCCGCTCCTGATTTTTTGCCTTCGCTTCCGGCGGCCGAGTAGTGCCAGACGATTCCTCCCACAATGAAGCATATGCCGATGTTTACCAGGAGGGCGGCCATCAAGAAGGGCCTTCCAGTAAGTTGCGACGACACATAGAAGGCAAGCGTAGCTACGCTTGCTAACGCGAGCGCAATTCCGCCCCCTAGGATGAAATCCCAGAGAATCGACGCCGCGGCGTATTTTATAGCCAGGGCCGCCACTATGGCCCCCACAGCGCAGAAAAAGAGTCCGATGACGGACCCAATAATGATGTTTTCGCGCACGACCACGTCCCTACCTCCGGGGATTGTACCCCGGAAACTTCCGGACAGGATGATATTCCCCGTTTGTCAAGTAGGGATAATCGCCCTCCTAGTAAGGCAGGGCTGTAATTTTGTGCCGTCGCCCGCCTGCTGTATTCAACCTTCATCCGCGGCGGAACGTTTTGAACGCCGCCTCGACCTCTTCGGCGCTGGCGACGCCGCTGCGCTCGGCTTCGTCGAGCGCCGCCAATTCTTCCGCGGTCGCGTGGTACGTGCCGGCAGCAAGCTCGGCGTCCATCTCGCGCGCGATCCGCGCGAGTTCCTCCTGGGCCTCTTGCGGCCAAGCCTCGACCTTGTCCAGGACTTCCTTGAGTGCTTTCGCGGTCATGGAGCGAGTATAGCATGACCCGCCGTTCAGCCGCGCAGGATGGTTTGACGCCGGCGCGGGCGGAAACCCATCGGCGGGTGTCGCCGTCATGGCTCAATCCGCCCGATTATTATTCCTAAAGATTTTAAATTCCCAAGGCAAAGTGATCAGAATTCGGCGCCCTGCCGGTCTTTATCCATTGACAATATAAGATATCTAAACATACCTTATGGCGTCATCAACCGGCAACCGGATGGACGCCAATGACCTTTCTCCCCGGACAGAGCGGCAACCCGGCCGGGCGGCCGCGCGGCGCCCGCAACAAGCAGACGATCGCGCTCGAGGCGCTGCTCGACGGGCAGAGCGAAGCGCTGATGCAGAAGGTG
>DASPVM010000016.1:0-128983 GCA_035622375.1 Methylocella sp.
GCGGGGATGCACAGGCGTGCTGCGCAGCCGCCCCCATCATTGAATCAAGTTGACGAGAGTATGAAGGCAATTCTCCTGCCGTCGCATGCCGTGCATGCGCAAGAGAGCCGCGTGGGCGAAAAAAAAACATCGTTCCTCCTCTTAGCAAAGATGTTCAAACCAGATTCTGATAGACCCGCCGCGCGCTCTCTACAAATCTTCTTATTTAGATTTATTCAATTTCAAATGTAGCTTAAAATAGAATTGTTATAATTAAAATATACATATTTTTATTGACGCAAAGCTTGCTGTCTATAATAAACAAATTAGTCTATCAACCCAGTTATTTCAATATGCTTCCCACTCGAGGCTTGAACGTGCGACGCAATAACTACACCTCGGGTAGCGTAGTTGGCATACCTCAGGGTTGGTTCTGGATGAATATTTGCCGCCGTAGGAAAACCCATGCGCCTATATAAAGCTTTAGTTCTTGGTACCATGGTTCTATTCTCGGATCGGATTGCTCTCGCGCAAGACTCTTATCCTGGTACCGAATCTAGCGGCGCGGGAACGGCTCCCGCCGGAGCAATCGAGCTTCCCGAGGTTGAGGTTGAGGCCACGTCAAGCGGGGCCAGTAGCCCTGCCATGCAATCCTTCCAGGACAAAATGAATGCCATGGATCAGTCGCGCGACAGCTTTCTCCTGCCGAAGCTGGGCGCCACGTCTTACAACATGGATTACGAGGCCATCGAAACACTTCCACGGGGCCAGTACACGCCAATCGACAAAGCGCTCCTTCAGCTGCCCGGTGTTTCTTATGATTCAGCAGTCAGCAACCCCGATTATCATGTCCGCAACGAATATGCGAACGTTCAATATAGGATCAATGGCATTCTGCTGCCCGAAGGGGTTTCTGGTCTGGGACCTGTGTTGGAGACTGGCTTCATCGGCAATTTGAACCTGCTTACCGGAACGCTGCCCGCTCAATATGGGCTACGCACCGCGGGAATTGTTGATCTCACAACGAGAAGTGAGTTCGAGCCGGGTGGAACTTTGAGCCTGTACGGTGGCAGCTTTGGGACAATTTCGCCGCGCTTCGATTATGGCGGGAGCAGCGGAAACACACAATATTTCGTGACTGGCTCCCTTATGCGGAACAATGAAGGGCTCGAAAATGCGGCGCCGACCGTGGACCCGATCCACGATCACACTGAGCAGGGAAAGTTTTTTGGATATGTCTCGACGATGCTCGGTGACTCGACCCGTCTGACCTATATGACGGGCACGGCCATTAGCCAGTTTCAGATTCCCAACGTCATTGGCCAGCAGCCGCTGGGAGACTTCGGGGGAACGTGGTTTAATTCAGCCAATCTCAACGAAGATGAATATGATAGTTTTATTTTCAACATTCTGGCGTTGCAGACCAAGGGCGAAAATTTCGACACCCAGCTTTCCTTTTTCTCTCGTTACGCAAATGTTCACTTCGTCCCCGACATTTATGGCGATCTGGTGTTCAATGACGTCGCCTCAAACGTCACGCGGGAGAGCTGGCTCAATGGAATCCAGTTCGACGGGGCCTACAGGCTGAATGACGTCCAAACAGTGCGGGCGGGATTCGGGATAAGCGCTGAGCAAACGTGGGTGACGAACGCGTCCACCGTCTTGCCGCTTGCCCCCGATGGCGCGCCCCTGCCCTTACCAGAGACACTGACCGACCATAATGCGGCGCTCGGCTGGAACCTCGGAGCCTATGTTCAAGACGAATGGAAAATCACCAACGCCCTTACCTTGAACACGGGTTTACGCTTCGACCAATTGTATCAGTTCGTTGCCGCGAACCAGTTCAGCCCCCGCGCGGCTCTCATCTACAAGCCTTTTGAGGGCACAAACCTTCACGCCGGATATGCGCGCTATTTCACGCCGCCGATGCAAGCGCAGGCCACCCCGACCAACCTCGCCCTTTTCAACAATACAACCCAACAGCCGGTGATTAACGCCGACAGCCCGGTTTTGCCCGAACGGTCAAATTATTTCGATGTTGGCGTCGATCAGAAGCTTCTTCCCGGCCTCACCGTGGGCGCCGATGCTTACTTGAAGCTCGCGACGGATCAACTCGATGATGGGCAGTTCGGACAAGCGGTGGTTTTAACCCAATTCAACTATGCAAAAGGTTATAGTGAAGGGCTAGAATTCAAGGCCAAGTATCAGAATGATGGTTTTACGGCCTATGCGAATTTTTCGACAAACCGGACTAAGGCCATCGATGTGGTTTCAAACCAATATCTCTTCACAGATCCCATCGAATTCGCCTACATCAACACTTATTATCATTTTACCGACGACGCCCAGCTCCTCACCGCTTCGGCGGGTGCGTCCTACAGATGGGACGGTACGCTCGTAAGCCTCGATGGCATTTTCGGCAGCGGCCTGCGCGAGGGCTTCGCCAACCTGGGTCATCAACAGCCCTATACGCAATTCAATTTCGCTATCTCCCGTGACTTCAATGTTTGGCCGGACGCGATCTGGCCAAGCGCCAAGCCACTCAATCTGAGGTTCACCGTCGTCAATCTCCTGGACACGCTTTACCAGCTTCGCAGCGGCACCGGCATTGGCGAGTTCGCGCCGCAATACGGGCCTCGTCGCAGCTTCTACCTGACCCTTTCGCAAAAACTGTGAAGTCCGGTGGTAAAGACACGGACCGAGGAAGCCCATAAACCCGGCAATGAAGGTATTGCCTGGACGGCTCTGGTTGGGCTATGGGCCTCCACCCTCATGCTGGCTGGCGCCTTTGCGCAGAGCAGCAATCCTTGTCCTCGACCGGGGGCGGGCAGCGTGGTGCTCCCCTGCGGATCTCTTCAGTGATGAGGGAATGCTGAAAGGCATCATCATCGAGGCGAAGCGCCAGCGGATTGACCAGCGCGAGCAATTGCGGCCATAATGTAAAGTCGTCCGGACTCCGCTACAACGAGCGCCGCAACGAGGGGGATACGGGATGGCAGGAGCGCCGCAAGCGGATGAATGTAGCCGCGGTATCGCGCCATTGGCAGTATCCACCACCTGCTTCGCGGCTGGCCCTACCCTGCGCCATCGCGCAAGGGGCCGTCGCGGTTCGAATCAAGTTGGATTAGCAGGCTTTTCAACACAATACCGGGGCGCGAGCGCGCTGGCTTGGAGATCACAGAGGACGCGTCTTCCAACGCGGAAGCCATGGGCAAAGAGTCTGCCGGGCAAGGCCATGCCAATCATTTACCTTGTCGCGGGGGTTCTTTCCATTCCTTCGATTTGGTCGGCGGTGCAAGAGATGCTGCGGCGGCAAGAGTATGGTGGGGTCGTCATCGATACGCGCACGACCCAAGCGAGCATTCACCATGACCAGGCCTTGCAAGCCAATCTAGTGATGGTCATCCATGTTGACGGCTCGACGGAGTCTTTGCGCTCGAACCTTGCCACCGAGGACTTCCCTAAAGAAATACTTCTAAAAAAGAGCTGATATGACCATGCAATAGGGCCAAGCCAAGCCTCTGGCGAAATTTAATGTTCTTAGGCACAATTCCACACTGAGCATTGACGGATAATTGCCTCTGATTGGACCAAAATGTTTCAAGTGCCGCGATATTTGAGTATATCACCCAGCTAGCGGTCGAGCACGTCGCAGATTTTTTCAAGCGTGTCGAAGCGCGCGCCCTTGACCTTGGCCGGATTTGAGAAGGCTGACGTTCTGCTCGGCGACGCCGAAGCGCTCCGCGAGTTCGCGCGAGCGCCTCTTGCGCATGGCCTATGATCAGCGCCTTGAACAATCCGCAGCGGCCGCTAGTTGATACGGCCGTGCGGCTTATTTAGCCAAGCTAGCAGATTTCATTAGCCGCAAAGACCGTGATGCTCAAATCGCAAACAAACCATGTAGGGGAGAATACGAATGTTAGATGCTCCCGAGACCCGGCCCGGTTCACCGCGTGGCATCGCCCTCCTCAACGATCCCGCGTTCAACAAAGGAACCGCTTTCACGGCCGAAGAGCGACGCCAATATGCCATCGAGGGCCTGCTGCCTCACGCGGTGGAATCGATCGATCGTCAGGTTGGGCGCGTCCTCGGGCATCTTTCCGCAAAGCCGACGGACCTCGAGCGCTATATCTATCTCATCGGTCTCGAGGACCGTAACGAAACGCTGTTCTATCGCACAAATGTCCGATCCGGCGCGTTTCATCCCCATCCTCTACGATCCGACTGTCGCCGATGCCTGCCTTGCCTTTGGCCACATCTACCGGCGGGCACGCGGCATGTACATCACCCGCGACATGAAGGGCCGCATGGCTGAGGTGCTGCGCAACTGGCCGGAGGGCGATGTGCGCTTTATTTGCGTCTCGACGGGCGGGCGCATTCTCGGCCTCGGCGATATCGGCGCCGATGGCATGGGTATTCCGATCGGCAAGCTGCAGCTCTATACCGCCTGCGCGGCGGTGCCACCCTCCTGCCTGCTGCCCGGGCTGTTCGACGTCGGCACCACGAATGCAGCGCTGCGGGCCGACCCGCTCTATCTCGGGCTGCGCGAGCCGCCTCCTTCCGAGGCGGAGGTCAATGCGCTCGCCGATGAATTTGTCGCCGCGGTCCAAGAGGTATTCCCCGCCTGCTGTATTCATTTCGAGGATTGGAAGGGCACGGACGCGATCCGTCTGCTCCGCCGCTATGTCGATAAGGTGCTCTGCTACAATGACGACATCCAAGGAACGGCGAGCGTCACCCTCGCCGGATTGACAACAGCGCTGCAGATCATCGACGCGCCCTTGGCCGGGCAGCGCATCCTCTTCCTCGGTGCTGGCGCGGCTGGGATCGGCATCGCCAATCTGATTGCATCCGCCATGCAGATGCAGGGTCTCTCACAGGAAGCTGCTCGCAACCGGATTTCAATGTTCGACATCAATGGGCTGCTCGAGCCTTCGCGCACCGACCTCTCGGAAGACCAGAAGCTCTATGCACACCTCGCCGAGCCCTCGAACGACCTCGCCGCGACGATTGAACACATCAAGCCGACGATTCTGATCGGTGTGAGCACCCAAGGCGGGGCATTCACTCAGCGCGTCGTCGAAACGATGAGCCGGCTCAACGGGCGGCCCATTATTTTTGCTCTCTCCAATCCGACCGATAAGGCCGAGTGTTCGGCAGAGCAGGCCTATACCTGGTCCAAGGGCAAGGCGCTTTATGCGGCGGGCGTGCAGTTCCCAGATGTAAAGTTCAATGGCCAGACGTTCCATCCCGGCCAGGCCAATAACTTTTATATTTTCCCGGCGATTGGACTTGCGACCTATGCGGCGCGGCCACGGCGCCTAACGGATGCTTGTTTTGTTGCAGCGGCCCAAGCAAGCGCTGATCAGGTCGGCCCCGATCTACGCGCCAAGGGCATGCTCTTCCCCAGCCAGGCAAATATTCTCGATACGGAAGTCACCACGGCAACGCGCGTCGCGGAGTTCATGTTCGACCAAGGCTTGGCGCAAGCCGAGCGCCCGCGCGATGTCCGCGGCTGGATCGAGGGCCAGCTCTACCGCCCGCAATACTGATGGATACACGGGAGGCCAGCGATGACCGACGTTAGGGTTGAATCCGACAGCATGGGCGAGGTGCAAATCCCAGCCGATAAGCTTTGGGGCGCGCAAACCCAGCGCTCGCTCGAGCACTTCAGCATCGGCCACGATCTGATCCCGCGCGATATGATCAACGCCTATGCCATCCTCAAGCGAAGCGCCGCCGTCGCCAACCATTTAAGCAGTCGCTTGCCCACTCAGCCTTACGAGCTGATCACCAAGGTCTGCGACGAAATTCTCGCCGGCAAACACCACGATATGTTTCCGCTGCATGTTTGGATGACCGGCAGCGGCACGCAGTTCAATATGAACGTGAATGAAGTAATCTCGAACCGCAGCTGCCAGCTCGCTGGCACGGCGCTTGGCAGCAAATCTCCGGTGCATCCGAACGATCACGTCAACATGTCGCAATCGTCGAACGATAGTTTTCCGTCCGCGATGAATATCGCCGCCGCTATCGGCGCCAAGAGCCGCCTCATTCCGGCGGTCAACGCGCTCCACGATGCGATCGCCGCGAAGGCAGCGGAGTGGGACGGAATCGTTAAGATCGGCCGGACTCACATGCAGGACGCGACGCCGCTAACGCTCGGCCAGGAATGGTCGGGCTATGCGGGGATGCTGTCGGATAATCTCGATCGAATTGGAGATGCACTCAAAGGTGTCTACCAGCTCGCGCTGGGCGGCACGGCCGTCGGGACGGGGATCAATGCGGCGCCTAGCTTTGCCGAGGCGGTTGCTGACGAAATCGCCCGCTTTACCGGCCTGCCATTTGTCACCGCGCCCAATAAGTTCACGGTCCAGGGCGCGCATGACGCGCTTGTGCAGCTTTCCGGGACGCTGCGCACGCTCGCAGTGTCGCTCTATAAGATCGGCAATGATATCCGGCTGATGTCCTGCGGGCCGCGGGCCGGTTTTTCGGAGCTCATCATCCCGGAGAACGAGCCAGGCTCGTCCATCATGCCCGGCAAAGTCAATCCGACACAAGCCGAGGCGCTCACCATGATCGCCGTTCAGGTCATGGCGAACGATGTGGCCGTAGGTTTCGGCGGGGCAGGCGGTTATTTGGAAATGAACGTCTATAAGCCGCTGATCACCGCCAACATCACCCAATCGCTCACTATTTTAGCCGATGGCTGCACGAATTTCCGCAAATTCCTCATCGAGGGCACGAAGCCCAATCTTAAAAAGATCAGCGAATATGTGAAGCGCTCTCTTATGCTTGTCACGGCGCTCTCACCGGTCATCGGTTACGACAAGGCCTCCAAAATCGCGCACCACGCGATGGAGCATGATCTTACGCTCAAGGAGGCCGCGCTGGAGCTAAAGTTCATTGATGAACAGACATTCGACCGCATCGTCGATCCGGCCAAGATGGTGAAGCCCTACGTTGCCACGGCAAGGTGAGCCGCTGCGGTCCTGCTTTGCGCTCGCTCGCGTTCGGGCGGCAGGGACAGAAGCCAAAGGGTTATCCGAGGCGTCCGGCGGGGGCTCGCGTTCTTTGGGGTTCCGCATTATCTATATCGCGTCCGACCCCTCAAGAGAGCTCCTCCATGGCCGTCGTATCCGCCCCCGTAAGCGGCAAGACCGCGCCTGCCCGAGATACCTCCTCAGGTGGCATCGCGTTGAGCCCCGGCGAGGACCTTGCCGCCTATCGCATGATGCTGCTCATTCGCCGCTTCGAGGAACGAGCCGGACAAATGTACGGGATGGGTCTCATCGGCGGTTTCTGCCATCTCTATATCGGCCAGGAAGCCGTCGTCACCGGGGTGAAGATGGCGTCGGCGGAGGGTGACCAAACCATCGCCAGCTATCGTGATCATGGGCATATGCTCGCCTGCGGAATGGATCCAAAATCCGTGATGGCCGAGTTGACTGGCCGGCGCAGCGGTGCGTCCAAGGGCAAGGGCGGATCCATGCATATGTTTTCCAAGGCCGCCAATTTTTATGGCGGCCATGGCATCGTTGGCGCGCAGGTGCCGCTCGGCAGCGGTCTCGCATTCGCCAACCTCTACCGGGGAAACCGCAGCATTTGTTTCACCTATATGGGCGACGGCGCCGCCAATCAGGGTCAGGTCTACGAGAGCTTTAATATGGCGGAACTATGGAAGCTTCCCGTGGTGTATATCGTAGAGAATAACCGCTACGCGATGGGCACGTCCGTGTCCCGGTCCTCGGCGCTCACCGATTTCTCCAAACGCGGTCAGTCTTTCAACATTCCGGGCGAGCAAGTGGATGGTATGGATGTGCGCGCCGTAAAAGCCGCCGCCAGCCGCGCCGCTGAATGGTGCCGGGCGGGAAATGGGCCGATTATCCTCGAGATGCAGACCTATCGCTACCGTGGCCACTCCATGTCGGATCCAGCAAAATACCGCTCCAAGGACGAGGTGCAGAAAATGCGCGAGGAGAGGGATCCCATCGAACAAGTTCGCACCCGGCTTCTCTCTGCCAAGGCTGCAAGTGAAGATGACCTCAAAAAAATCGACGGCGAGGTGCGGACAATCGTCTCCGAGGCCGCCGATTTTGCCGCGCATGATCCCGAGCCCGATCCGGCTGAACTTTGGACAGATATTCTAGCGTGACAGGCTCTGGCGCTTTTTTTGCTGGGCCTCATAAGGACGAGCGATGACAGATATCCTCATGCCCGCGCTCTCGCCGACAATGGAGTCTGGGCGGCTGGCCAAATGGCTAAAAAACGAGGGTGACGAGGTGCGCACGGGCGATGTCATCGCCGAAGTCGAGACCGATAAGGCTACGATGGAGGTCGAGGCGATCGACGACGGGACGCTGGCCAAGATTCTCGTTCCCGGCGGCACCGATAACGTCGCCGTCAACACGCCGATCGCGGTGATTTCGGCAAACGGTGAGGAGGCGGGAGCAGCCTCGAAGGAGGCTGGAGTGCCTACCCCCGCGAAGCCGGGTGGTGCTGAGACGCCCGGTAGCGCCCCCCCGCCCCCTGCGCTCGGCCCAAGCTCGAAACGCGAACTTTCCGCCGCGGTTTTGCGCGAAATCCCGCCGGGAACCGAGATGGTGACGCAAACCGTGCGCGAGGCCTTACGCGACGCGATGGCCGAGGAAATGCGCCGCGATGAAAGCGTTTTCGTCATCGGCGAAGAGGTCGCGGAATACGAGGGCGCCTATAAGATTACGCAAGGGCTTTTGCACGAGTTCGGGCCGCGCCGTGTCGTCGATACGCCAATTACGGAGCATGGATTCGCGGGACTCGGTATTGGCGCGGCGATGGGGGGCCTACGCCCCATCGTCGAATTCATGACATTCAACTTCGCCATGCAGGCCATGGATCAGATCATCAATTCGGCGGCGAAGACCCGGTATATGTCGGGCGGTCAGATGGATTGCCCCATTGTATTTCGCGGCCCCAATGGGGCGGCGGCGCGGGTGGCGGCACAGCACAGCCAGGATTATGCAGCTTGGTATTCGCACGTTCCAGGGCTCAAGGTGGTTGTCCCTTTCACGGCGGCCGATGCTAAAGGACTTTTGAAAAGCGCGATCCGCGATCCAAACCCGGTGATTTTTCTCGAGAATGAAATTCTCTATGGGCATAAGTTTGAAGTGCCCAAGCTCGATGATTTCCTGGTGCCGATTGGCCAGGCGCGGATTGCCCGCTCGGGTAAGGATGTGACGGTCGTGTCCTTCGGTATTGGCATGACCTATGCTCTC
This sequence comes from Methylocella sp., assembly GCA_035622375.1. GTDB lineage: Bacteria > Pseudomonadota > Alphaproteobacteria > Rhizobiales > Beijerinckiaceae > Methylocapsa. Next base: position 9,234 of record DASPVM010000016.1, read on the forward strand.
AAAGCCGCGGAGGCGCTAGAGCAAGAGAAGATCGATGCCGAAGTCATCGATCTTCGCACGATCCGGCCGATGGATAGTGGCACCATCATCGAGTCCATCAAGAAGACGGGCCGCTGCGTCACGGTCGAAGAAGGCTGGCCGCAGAGCGGTGTTGGGGCGGAAATCATGGCACGGATCATGGAACAAGCATTTGACTATCTCGATGCTCCCGTGATCCGCATCACGGGCAAGGATGTGCCGATGCCCTATGCGGCCAATCTCGAGAAGCTCGCACTGCCGAATGTGGAAGAGGTGATCAAAGCAGCAAAAGCCGTCTGCTACCGATAAGGCTGCAAGAGACCAAAATGCCAATTGACATCCTTATGCCAGCCCTTTCGCCGACAATGGAAAAAGGCAATCTGACGCGGTGGCTGAAAAAAGAAGGCGACGCCATCAAGCCGGGTGATGTGTTGGCCGAGATCGAGACCGACAAGGCGACGATGGAAGTTGAAGCCGTTGATGAGGGGATGCTCTCTAAAATCCTTGTGCCGGAAGGAACGGCGGACGTGCCGGTCAATCAAGTCATTGGGTTGATTGCTGGCGAGGGAGAGGCCTCGAAGCCGACACCAAGCGTGCCGCCCAAGGCGACAACGAGTAGTGGTTCAAGCGCCGCGCCCGTGCAAGCGGCCGCTTCGCCTGCCTTACATGAGGCAAAGGGGGAAGGGCCGGCGCGCCATAATGGCGAGGCCGGGCCGCGTATTTTTGCTTCCCCCTTGGCGCGCCGTCTGGCGAAGGAAGCGGCACTCGATCTGACTACCCTTCAAGGCTCGGGGCCGCATGGCCGAATTATCGAGCGCGACGTCAGGGCGGCTTTGGAGCGCCGGCCGGCACCCATGGCCGAGGCGAAAGAAGAGAAGCCTCTTGCCGAGCCCGTACGCGCGCCTTCTGACGAACTCATCAAGCAGAATTTTAGGGCAGGCTCTTTTGAGGAAATCCCGCACGATCTCATGCGCAAAACCATTGCGCGCCGACTCGTCGAAGCGAGCCGCACGATTCCGCATTTCTACCTTTCCGCCGATTGCGAAATCGATGTGCTGATCTCGCTTCGCGAAGCTGTCAACGATGCCGCGCCAAAGGATAAGGAGGGCAAACCCGCCTACAAAATCTCGATCAATGATTTTGTCGTCAAGGCGCTCGCCATAGCGCTCATTCGCGTTCCAGATGCCAATGCAACATGGACCGAATCTGCCATGCTCAGGCACCAAGAGGCCGATGTTGGGGTCGCGGTAGCGATTCCGGGCGGACTCATCACGCCGGTCGTGCGGGCGGCCGAGAGCAAGTCCCTTTCAACGATTTCAAATGAGATCAAGGATTTTTCCGCCCGCGCCCGCGCGCGTAAACTGCGCCCCGAGGAATATCAGGGAGGCACGACCGCGGTATCAAACCTTGGCATGTATGGCATTAAAAATTTCTCCGCGATCATCAATCCCCCACAGGCGACAATCCTTGCCGTTGGTGCCGGCGAACAGCGCGTCGTTGTAAAGAACGGAGCGCCGGCGATTGCCACGATCATGAGCGTGACGCTGTCTTGCGATCACCGCGTTGTCGATGGTGCTCTTGGCGCGCAATTGCTGGCCGCCTTCAAAAGCCTGATTGAGCGGCCGGCGGGGATGCTTGCGTGACTCTCAAGATCCCTTTGAAGTTTAGGCGGTATCATGGCTGAGCCCTACGATATTCTTGTCATTGGCAGTGGCCCTGGCGGCTATGTCGCCGCCATCCGCGCCGCGCAACTTGGCTTCAAAACCGCGGTCGTTGAGCGCGAGCATCTCGGCGGCATCTGCCTCAATTGGGGATGCATTCCAACAAAAGCGCTGCTGCGCTCGGCCGAGATTTTTCACTATCTCGGCAACGCCAAGGACTATGGCCTCACGGTCGAAGGGAAGGTTGGTTTTGATCCCGACGCCGTCATTAAACGGTCGCGCGCCGTCTCCGCGCAACTCAATGGCGGCGTCGGCTTTTTGCTGAAGAAAAACAAGGTCGATGTCATTTGGGGCGAGGCGGCAATCAGCAAAGTTGGCGAGGTCACCGTCTCTCCAACCAAAAAGCCCATCATGCAGCCACCAAATCCCCTGCCGAGAAATGTGCTGGGCTCGGGCATCTATGCCGCGAAAAACATCATCATCGCCACGGGAGCAAGGCCAAGAGTCATCCCCGGCATTGAGCCGGATGGAAAACTCGTCTGGACTTACTTCGAAGCCATGGTACCGGAAAAATTTCCAAAATCTTTCGTCATTCTCGGCTCCGGCGCCATCGGGATCGAGTTTGCCTCCTTCTACCGCACCATGGGCGCCGAGGTCACTGTGCTCGAAATTCTACCTCGTATTCTTCCCGTCGAGGATGAAGAGATCGCCGCTTTCGCACGAAAGCGTTTTGAAAAGCAGGGCATTAAGATTTCAACGTCCGCCAAAGTCACGCAAGTTGAGAAAAAGCAGGACGGCCTTGCTGTTGGATTTGACGTCGAAGGTAAGCAGCAAAGGATCGAAGTGGACCGCATGATTTCCGCCGTGGGCGTCGTCGGTAACATCGAGGATCTCGGTCTTGCCTCGCTAGGCATCAAAACCGAGCGCGGCATGATCGTGACCGATGAGGTAGGCCGGACCAATCTTGACGGGCTTTATGCGATTGGTGATGTCGCGGGTCCTCCCATGCTTGCTCATAAGGCAGAGCACGAAGGCGTCATCTGCGTCGAGGCGATTGCTGGTCTCGCCCCTCATCCGCTCGACAAAAGCATGGTGCCGGGATGTACTTACTGCAGCCCGCAGATCGCCTCAGTCGGCCTCACGGAGGCCAAGGCGAGGGAGCAAGGTTATGAGATCAAAGTTGGCCGCTTTCCATTTATCGGCAATGGCAAGGCCATTGCGCTTGGTGAGCCCGACGGACTCGCCAAAACAATTTTTGATGCGAAGAGCGGGAAACTTCTCGGCGCCCATCTCGTCGGCGCCGAGGTAACGGAGCTTATCCAAGGCTTCGTCATCGCCATGAATTGCGAAACGACCGAGGCGGAGCTTATCAACTCTATCTTCCCGCATCCGACCCTGTCGGAAACGATGCACGAGAGCGTGCTCGATGCCTATGGCCGCGCGATCCATATCTAATCGACCTCGGTTAATTGATGGGCTCCCAATGTTCGCCGATCTTCTGGTAGCGCCGTTTGACCGCGGCCCAAGCAATGCGAAAAGCGGCCTCCTCTTGCCGTGGGTCGCCGCTGTGGTCGTCGAAGGCTCTGTTGAAGGCCGCGCGGAAAATGTCTTGCGCGTGCTGTGGCAGGTGCTCGCGGACAGGGGGCGGCAGCTCCTCATTGCTGGTGTAAGGCATGACCCCTATTTCCTTCCTAGTAGAGCAAGAGAAGGCAACGCATGAACTTAGATGCCGGCGGGCTTGGCAAGCACCATGGCGATGCCATCCGCCACCCGGAAAAGGCGCACCGGCCCGATCAGCCTGTCGCACATAAGCCCTCTTGGATCCGTGTCAAGGCGCCAAGCTCGTCTGAGTGGGCGGCGACGCAATCAATTGTCCGGCAACATGGACTTGTGACCGTTTGCGAGGAGGCGGGTTGCCCCAACATTGGCGAATGCTGGGAGAAAAAACACGCAACCTTCATGATCATGGGGGATACCTGCACGCGCGCTTGTGCCTTTTGCAATGTCAAGACGGGGCTCCCCCGCCCCCTCGATCCGGGCGAGCCGGCTCGTGTCGCCAAGGCCGTACAGAGGCTTTCTCTCAAACATGCGGTCATAACTTCGGTCGATCGCGACGATTTGGATGACGGCGGCGCCGCGCATTTCGTCCGCGTCATCGAAGCAATCCGCGCGCTAAGTCCGCCGACGACGGTCGAGGTTTTGACGCCGGATTTCTTGCGGAAGGCCGGCGCGCTGGAAAAAGTGGTGGCGGCAAAGCCGGATGTCTTCAACCATAATTTGGAGACCGTCGCTTCCAAATACCTCGAAGTGCGGCCCGGCGCCCGGTACTTTCATTCCATCCGTTTGCTGCAACGTGTCAAGGAACTGGATTCCTCCATTTTTACCAAGTCCGGGATCATGCTCGGGCTGGGAGAGGAGCGTAATGAAGTCTTGCAATTGATGGATGATTTGCGCACCGCCGAGGTCGATTTCTTAACTTTGGGCCAGTATCTACAACCAACGCGGAAGCACCACGCGGTTATTCGCTTCGTGCCGCCTGAGGAATTTACTGTTTACGCAGAAATCGCTCAGGCGAAGGGATTTTTGTTCGTGTCGGCATCGCCGTTGACGCGCTCTTCGCATCACGCGGGAGACGATTTCGCCAAGCTAAAGGCGCGGCGAGCCGCCTTGCAGGGAGCTGTGTGACCGGCTACAGATGGCGTAAGCTTCACACGCCGTTGTCCGGTGCACGGCGGCTTCATTTGTCTGATGGCGGGATAAGAAAATGCCCTCTTTTCAAACTAGGCACCGCGTCCGGCATAGCGCCGCCAAAATGTTCGACCTTGTCGCCGATGTCGAGGCTTATCCGAGGTTCGTGCCTCTCTGCCGCGCTCTGCGAGTGCGCCGGCGCGAGGAAAGGGATGGCATCGTCACCCTTATTTCGGATATGGAAGTCGGTTATCGCGCCATTCGCGAGACCTTTAGAAGCCGCGTGACTTGCGAGGCTGCGAACAAGAAAATCCTCGTCGAATATATTGATGGCCCCTTCAAGCATCTCGAAAATCAGTGGGTTTTTCATGACCTCGACGATGGCAAGAGCTGCCTCGTCGATTTTCGTATCGCTTATGAATTTAAAAGCCGGGCTCTGGCCTTGCTGATGGGCCGGATGTTTGACGCCGCGTTTCAGAAATTCGCCTCCGCCTTCGAGGCCCGCGCGGATGTCGTCTACGGCAAGGCCCGATAAGGCAGCTTAGCTCGTTGCCCCGCTGCGTTGAACGGCGGCTTCGAGGAGTTTTAGAGCGGCGCTAACCGAGGCGAGGCGCACGGCATCGCGGCCTATATCGCCAAACCGTTTCTCGACCGAGATTATATGGCCTTCACGGCGCGCCAAGGCGAAATACACGAGGCCAACGGGCTTTGTGGCCGAGCCGCCGGCTGGTCCGGCAATGCCAGTGACGGAGACTGCCATGGTAGCTAAGGAATGGGCGAGGGCGCCTACCACCATGGCCTGCGCCGTCTCGGAACTCACCGCCCCGAAACTTTCGAGAAGCTTCGGACTGACCCCCAAAGATTGGATTTTTGCGGCATTCGAGTAGGTCACGAAGCCGCGCTCGAAAACCTCCGACGAGCCTGGTATTTCCGTGAGCAGGGCGGCGAGGAGGCCGCCGGTACAAGATTCGGCGGTTGCAAGGAGCAAGCCTGCGTCTTTGCAGGCTTTGATGAGATCTTTGGCACGGCGCTCAAGAGGCTCGGAAAACATGGTTTTATTTCAAGGGCCAGTTTTAACTCAGGATTACGGATAGGAAATCAGATCTGCTGAGGTTCCTTGTGTGGACGGATCAAGGACAATTCTGTATTTCAGAGTAGCCGCTCTTGAGGGCTCTTTCCATGTCAAGTGATCGGCTTTGCCATGATCCCGACGAAATGCTCGCCGCAGATCTCGCGTTATTTTGTTCGACGCACGACTTCGTGCCTAACGAATTGCTTCGACGCGAGGGCGAGCACTACGGCGACGCCTCATACGGCAGCTATTTACCACCACGACCTACCATGCCCTTCACCATTCCCGCTATACCGGGAACTACGGGCTTGGCACGCGTGTTCTTGATCGAGTGCTTGGCACAGAGTGGTCTGACTATGAGGCTCTCTATGACCGAGTGAATGCCGAACGGCGACCACTATCCCATTTGCGTGAATTGGTTGAGGAGCGCGACCGACCATGATGCACTCTGTTCCGGATCCGGAAGCTGAGGTTATCGTCCCTCCGCGAGTTAGACCCGCGGCCAAGCCGTTGCGCTTCCCGTTTAATTTGATCCAGACGCTTGTCGACAATGTCGCGTTGGTTCCGTGCCAGGCCTATGAGGAAGAAGTCGTCCTGGCGCCTGGCCCACCGCGCATGGCATTCATCACGGGACCCAGCGCGGTCGAAACGGTGCTTAAAACCCAAGCGGATGAGTTTTCCAAAGGGCACCTGCAAAAGTCGGTGCTTGCGCCGATGATGGGCAACGCGATGATCAACTGCGACGGAGCCGATTGGCGCTGGCAGCGGGCGCTTACCGCGCCTCTCTTTCGGTACCAAGAGCTGCTGCGCTACCTTCCGGTCATGCAAGGGGCAGCAGATGAAGTGATCGCCACCTGGCGGCAGGATAGTCGGGGTGCGCCGCGGGCGATCAATCGCGATATGATTCGCGCGGCATTCGCGGTTATCTCAAGGACCATGCTCGTGGGCGGAGCGAACGAGGTCCTTACCACGATCGAAAAGGGGCATGCGGCGTATTTCCGGAATGTCAACTGGCTGGTTCTCTATCGGATGTTCGGCTTGCCGTTCTGGCTACCCCGACCGGGCGGCAATACCATGAGGGCGCATGAGCGGGATACGCGGGCGAGCGTCCGCGAGTTGATTGAGGCGAGGCTCTCCGACACTGATAAGAAGGATGACTTGCTCGGTCGGCTTCTCTCAGCGGGAATGCCGATCGAACGTCTGATCGACAACGTCCTTGCATTTATCGTCGCGGGCTTCGACACTACAGCTCTTGGCCTGTCCTGGTCGCTATACTTGATTGCGCAGAGCCCGCATTGGCAGGAACGAATGCGTCGGGAGGTTAGGGACGTGGCCGGAGACGGTCCGATCGGGCCGGAGCACCTTGACTCCCTTGTCGCTACCGAGCAGGTGCTGAAGGAGGCCCTTCGCCTTTTTCCAACCGCTCCCATCATTATCAGAGATATCGACCGGGAGATCGAGTTGTCGGGGGTCAGAGTACCCGCTGGTACGATCGGCATCATCCCCATCTATGCGATCCACCGTCATAAGCGTCTTTGGCGCGCGCCCGAAAAGTTTGACCCGGCACGTTTTGATCCGGACACAGCAGAAACGCTTGGCCGCTACAGCTATCTCCCGTTCGGGGCGGGTCCGCGAATATGCATTGGTGCCGCATTCACGATGATTGAATCGAAAGTAATCCTCGCCAATGCGGTGCGCGCCGCCCGATTCGAGCCCGACCCGACGCATTCACCGCGCCCCACGGGCCAGATTTTCCTCACGGGCAACGGCAATATCAACATTCGCGTGCACCCCATCGGGTGATGGTCACTTAATCGACGAGGTGTCAGGATCTCCAACCGGCGCTCGATGCTGCTCCCCACGAACTTCGGGCCGGAGCAAGACCAAATGCTGCTCCTTGGCCGCAAGACCGCCATCAAGAAAGTCGCGAGCTTCATCCTCTTCTATGACTTAGATCAATGAGCGGCGAGCGCCAAACAGCCATTTTCGCGGCATGGGCGGATCTTTCGACATAGTAACTTTGGCGGGCGATCTCATCCCCGAAACATTGCCGTTGATCCGCGCGACGTGGCCGGGCATCGATCTTTCCGACTGGCGGACTTTCGTGGACTCTTTAAGTACGTCGTCGGGGATCTCGGGCCCCTCAGGCGCCTTGGTCTTGCGCGATCCGGCTTGTTGCCTTTGCGGCCTTCTTGCTTATCGTTTCGAGCAAGACTTGTTGGAAGGCACGGTTTTGTATGTGCGGTTATTTACCGTCGCCGATATCGCAAACTCCCCCCTCACCGTGAAGGCTCTCCTCGACGGGGCGGAGGCGCGGGCTCGCGAGCTTGGTTGCGAAAGCGTCTGGATCCGCCTCCAAAACGGGCAGACTGTGCTAGCTTCAAGACTACGCTCGTTGGGGTTATTCTCTCGAAATGACTTTTTGTTCTCGAAGAAAGTGGATGCCGGGCGAAGCTGGAATTGAGAGGGCTCATGGGTGAGCAAGCCAGCGGTAAATGTGATCCAACGCGGCCGAGCGGTATCAAAAAGACCGCGCCTGTTTTCCCGAGCGGGCGCTCGACGCTGGATCTCGTTCCCGCGATGCTCCACCGCCTTGATGGCGAGATTTTGCATTGGGGCCAAGGTCTCGAAACCATCTACGGGTGGCCAGCCGAAAAGGCCGTAGGACGTATCGCGCAAGATCTCTTGGCCACAGCATTTCCAATGCCGCTGCAAGAGATCGAGGCCGAGCTTCTTAGGGCTGGTGTATGGACGGGAGAGCTCTATTGCACGCACTGTGATGGCAGGGCGGTCATCGTACTCAGTAGGTGGTCCTTGTATGCTTGGCGCGGGGATCAGGAGGGAATATCCGTCCTGCAGTTCGACACAGACATCACTGAAGCCAAGCGGACGGAAGCCTTGCTGATCGAGCGGGAAGCCCGGCTGCGCTCGATTCTCGATACGGCCCCTGATGCTATCATCACCATCGACGAGAAGGGAATTATCCAGTCCTTTAGCAATGCTGCCGAGCGGCTGTTCGATTATGCATCCCGCGATGTTATTGGTCGTAGCATCAACATATTGATGCCCTCGCCGCATCAAGATCGGCATGATGGCTATATAGAGCGTTATCTTCGTGCTGGGGAGAAGCACATCATCGGCATTGGCCGGCAAGTCGACGCGCGCCGGCGGGACGGCACGGTTTTCCCAATCGAGCTTGCCGTTGGCGAAGTAAAGCTGGGGCCATCTCGGATCTTTACAGGCTTCATCCGTGATCTTTCGGCGCGCGTGCGGATGGAGCAAGAGCTCAGGCAAGCTCAAAAAATGGAAGCTATTGGCCAGCTCACTGGCGGTGTTGCCCATGATTTTAATAATCTGCTGACAGTCGTTTCGGGAAACTTGGAGATGCTCGAACGGCGTCTCAAGGGGAGGGAAGACCGCGAGCTTCTTGAGGAAGCGCAGGAAGCGGCCAAGCTTGGCGCCGAGCTCGTCAAGCGCTTGCTGGCCTTTGGCCGGCGCCAGCCGCTCCATCCCAAAGAGATTGACCTCAATGCGCTTGTCTCAAATATGGCGGAGCTACTACGCCGCGCGCTGGGACCAACGATCGAGGTAAAGACCCGCTTTTTTGAAAGGCTGCCGCTGATCAAGGTGGACCCAGGGCGGATCGAGAACGCGCTCCTCAATCTGGCGATCAACGCCCGTGACGCCATGCCGAAAGGCGGCCGGCTCTTCGTGGAGACGGCAAAGGTGGAGATAGGCCAAGAGGCCATCGAGGCTTACGGCGATCTCCCGCCGGGCACCTACGTATCTCTCGCGGTCACGGATACCGGCGCTGGCATGTCTACCGATGTTCGGCAGCGCGCTTTTGAGCCCTTTTATACGACGAAAGCGGCGGGGATGGGCACGGGGCTGGGCTTAAGCTCGGTCTACGGGTTCGTGAAGCAGTCTGGCGGGCATGTCCAACTTGATAGCGAATTGGGGCGCGGTACCTCCGTGCGGCTTTTCCTGCCGGCTTGCGCTGGTGAAATTGCTTCAGCTGAACCCCAGGCGCTGACCGAGCGCCCACCATCGGGAAGGGTTGTCCTCTTAGTGGAAGATGATCCGCAGGTGCGCAAAGTCTCGGCACGCCGCCTCAAAGAGCTCGGCTATTTTGTGATCGAGGCCGATTGTGGCCCTTCCGCCCTGCGTATGCTCGACAGCCAAGAACGCATCGATGTTCTTTTTTCGGATTTTATAATGCCAGGCGGTATGACGGGAGCGGATCTCGCCTTGGCGGCGCGGCGGCGGCGCGCTGGCCTCAAGATCCTTTTGACCTCGGGTTACACCGGGCCCGACAACGCGCGCCTCATGGGCGATGTCGATTGGCTCGCCAAACCCCACACCATCGCCGAGCTCGCCGCCAAATTACGCGCGATGTTTCCCGACTAGGCCTGCAGGAGGTTCATCCAGTCGTCACGGTCGTCGCAAAAATGTAGCCCGCGCCACGTACTGTCTTGATCAAGCTGGGCTTGCGGGTGTCGGCTTCGATTTTTTTGCGCAGCCGCATGACCTGGGTATCGATTCCACGGTCATAGGCGGCCCAATCACGGCCCTTGACGAGGTCGATCAGCTGATTTCTCGAGAGCACACGGTTGGGATGTCTGGCAAAGGCATGAAGGAGCTCAAATTCGCCCGCCGTCAGGGGAACGAGGCTGCCGCAAGAGCGCCGGAATTCGCGCCTTAGCACATCGAGCCGGCATCCTTCGAACAGCAGGACCTCGCCTTCGTCAGCGGGGGGCGATGGCTTGGCGGCGGGTCCGATGCGGCGCATGACGGTCCGCATGCGCGCCAGCACCTCCCTTAATTCAAAGGGCTTGGTGATGTAATCGTCCGCTCCCGTCTCGAGGCCGGCGACCCGATCAACCACGTCGCCCTTTCCCGTCAGCATGATAATCGCGATATCATCGCGTTGACGGATAAAACGCGCGAGAGAAAGACCATCCTCGCCGGGAAGCATGAGGTCGAGGAGCACAAGGTCGATCTTCTCGTTTTCGAGAATCGCACGCATCTTGGCGCCGTCGCAGGCTTCGCTCACGGTGAAGCCTTCATCCGTCAGATAGCGGCGAAGCATCGTTCGGATACGCGGTTCATCGTCGACGATAAGAACGTGGCGGAGCTCGGCCATGCAATCCGTGGAAGCAGTATTCTGCTAGGCTTCAGCATTCAGGGTCACAAAATGTCATAATTTGCCGCTTTCGGCTACGGAAAGCCTCGCGCCCTGGCATCAACCAGTGACATGGCCGCTCTAAAGCTTCCCCAGAGGTGTTTGCAAAAGTGACTTCATCTCAGGGAGGCAACTCGAATGTCTGCTCCAGCTGCGTTGGCCCTGCCCGCCAGGCAGAGCTTTGTGTGGCCCGTAACGATCCCGATCGCCACAGGCGTGGCAGGGAGCCGTTTAGGAACTCCTGCGGCCCATATACGAAAGGCACAGGGCGAAACGCTGTTTTCCGAAGGTGACGTCACCAACAGTATTTACGAGATTCTTCAGGGTATGGTCCGGCTGGTCAAGCTATTGCCTGATGGGCGGCGGCAGATCACTGGCTTTTTAACCGCGGGCCATCTTCTTGGCCTTGCCCCCGAGGGTGTTAATGTCTTTACCGCCGAGGCTGTCACCGAGGTCACACTTTGCCGCTATGGCCGGGCGGCGTTCGAGCACATGATCGACGAGGTGCCAGGATTTGCCAAGCGGCTGGTTGATGTTGCCTCTCACGAACTCCGGGCCGCGCAAGATCAAATGCTGCTTCTTGGCCGCAAGACCGCGACCGAGAAAGTCGCAAGTTTCATCCTCACGCTGGCTCGCCAGCAGGCGAAGGCTGCTGGCCAAGAGATCGAGCTGCCCATGTCGCGCAGCGACATTGCCGATTATCTTGGCCTCACCATTGAAACCGTTTCCCGGACGATCACGAAGCTTCGCCAAGACGAGCTCATTTCGCTTCCAGCACCCACGCGCTTGACCATCCGTGATGGCCGCCGCCTTCAAGAATTGGCGGCAGGCGACCTTGACCAGGGCCTTCAAAAACGTCGAAGAGCCTAGCTAAGCCACTGATTTCTTGGTGAAACGAGCCTGCTTTGGGCGGACCATTCGGACTATGCGGCGGCGGGCCTAGCGGGCAAAAACCTCGCCCCGGGCTTTGTTACGGGGCGCCTGTGTCGGGTGCCGATGCGATTACGATGTAGACAAGCAAGCCAACCGTAATTAAACTCAGGATCACATCAGACAGGAAAATGGGCATTGGGTTTCCTTTGGTTGGGTGGCTGGCTTGTGGCGGCTCGGTCGCAGAGATAATCGTCTACTTAAAAAAATTTCGTTGCCTTGATCTGCCACAAATTCTTTAAAAATTATGAGCAATTGTTTGTTGGGTGCCCCTGGGTTACCAAGACGTCCTCAGTAAAAGTGCTCTTTAAAAACCGATGCCTTTCGGGATTACTCAAAATGAGTGGGACTTGCGAAACCTCATTGATGCATGTTGATGAAGAAAATATTCTTGCGTCTTTTACCGGACGCTTGATTGAAATCGCGCATCAGGATGACAGCACTGTTTCGTGCACAGACATGATTCGTACCCTAGACGCCCTTCAGCTCCCCGCAATCGCTCTTAACAGCCGGGGGGTGGTGCTCGATATGACATATGCTGCCGCCCCTTTCCTAGATCAAAATGTCCAGATCAAAAATAACCGCCTTTTATTGCAAAACAGCGAAGCTCGGGCCGTGCTCAGGGAATCGCTGGCGCAATTACGGGACGGGCCTCAGGCATGGGCCGTCCTGGCGGCCACTCTCTTACGGGCCGGCAAACCACCCGTTATTCTTCGTTTATGGCCCTGCAGGACGCCAGACTCGCCGCCAGAAGAGGCAATGTACGCGATCCTCACTTTCACGAGCATCGACGCTGCCCAGGAGAAAGCGGGGCAGGTTAGTTGTGAGAATATTTTGCAGTTCCGCAAATCCGAGACCCAGCACCCCTCGCTCCCGGCCGCGGATGGCGGGAAGACGGGCGAAGTTGTACCTCTGCCGCGCCGCAACCGTTTCCTCATCTAGGCGCGTCGTGGGGCGGAGCAACCACATCATCGGTGGTGGAGCTGAGGGGAATCGAACCCCTGACCTCTGCAGTGCGATTGCAGCGCTCTCCCATCTGAGCTACAGCCCCCGAGCTGCTGTTTACGCGAGAGAACCAATGCGCGCAAGCTATCGCGCCGCTCGCTGTGAGGACGCGGCACCTCCACCAAGACCTTTGTAACGGCGTTGCAATGCGTCAGCTGCCCTTCGAAAGCCGTTTCATTTCTGCAGCCGATGGGCTAAGGCTGCATGCTCGCGATTATGGCTCGGCGCTTGACGACGGCATCCCCGCCGTATGCCTTCCTGGCCTTAGCCGCAATTCGGCGGATTTTGGTCTTTTGGCAAGTGCCCTCGCGGCTGGCCGCTTTGGTAAAAAGCGGCGTGTTATTGCGGTTGACTATCGTGGGCGTGGGCTATCCGCCTACGACAAGAATTGGAAAAATTACAGTCTTCCGATCGAAAACCGCGATATTCTCTCGGTTTTGGCGGCCCTCGAAGTCGACCGCGCCATTTTCATTGGAACGTCGCGCGGCGGGCTTCATGCCATGCTGCTTTCAGCCACCCGCCCAACCGCGCTACAAGGCGTGGTTTTGAATGATATCGGCCCCGTTTTGGAGCCGCTCGGCATGGCGCGTATTCGCGGCTACATCGGCAAGCTCCCGGAGCCTGCGTCGGTCGCCGATGCGATCGCTCTTTCAAAAACGGTCATGAGCGGAAGTTTTACCAGTCTCAGCAAGGCCGACTGGGAAGCCTACGCGAGGATCACTTACGAGGACGAGCTTGGCCGCATCGGCACCCGTTACGATAAAAATTTAGCGCAAACACTCACCGCCGCCGATCTCGAAAAGCCGCTCCCAACTTTTTGGCCGCAGTTTGATGGGCTGCGTAATGTGCCGCTCCTCATCTTGCGTGGGGGAAATTCTGACTTGCTTTCCACCGCGACGGTTAAGGAAATGGTTTTTCACCATCCGGAAGCCGAGACTTACACCATTGAAGGGCAAGGCCACCCCCCACTGCTGCTCGACGAGCAAACCATCAGCCGCATTTGCCACTTCGCCGCAAGCATCGACAGCGCTGTTCAGAACGAGACCTTCAAGTCGAACTGCGCTTTATAAGCTGCGCTGGACAATGAAAGCGGGTCTTCCTATAACCCCCAGTCGGCAACGCCCGGCGGCCCAGGTAGCTCAGTCGGTAGAGCATGCGACTGAAAATCGCAGTGTCGGTGGTTCGATTCCGCCCCTGGGCACCATATCATTGTTCGGCACAGTCCAAAGACATCCAAAACTAGCTGGAATCATTAAGTTTTTCTCCGTAATCCGTCCGAGGGCTTCCGTTTCGGTCCGTTGACATCCAGTATTTTTGTTGGCCTTTTTGTTGGCCTTGAGAGGCTGACAACAGGTCGAGGCCAACAAATGGCTCTTACGGACACGGCGATTCGGGGCGCGAAGGCGCAGACAGAACGCACGATCAAGCTCTCGGACGGTGGCGGTCTTCAATTATGGGTCACGCCGAGTGGTTCGAAGCTCTGGACCGTCGCTTATCGGTTCAACGGCAAGCAATTGAAACTCAGTCTCGGTCCCTATCCGTCGGTGGGCCTCAAGGACGCGCGGGCGCAGCGCGAAGCCGCCAAGCGGCTGTTGGCCTCAGGTATCGATCCAGGCCAACAAAAAAAGATAGCCGCGCTGACCAAGGCCAACGCCGAGGCCAACGCATTCGATGCCATCGCCGCCGAGCTTCTGGACAAGAAAAGGCGTGAGGCGAAGGCTGACCGGACCTTGAGCAAGCTGGAATGGCTCCTAAGCCTCGCGAGCCCAACGATCGGCAGCCGTCCGATTTCCGACATCACCGCGCCGGAAGTTTTGGTCGTCCTACGGGCCGTTGAGGCGCGCGGCCGGCATGAAACGGCGAAGCGCCTCCGCGCAACCGTCGGTCAGGTTTTCCGATACGCCGTCGCGACCGGGCGCGCGGATTCCGATCCGACCAGCGCCCTCAAAGGAGCCCTGATCACGCCGGCAGTCCGGCATCGTGCCGCCCTTATCGAGCCCAAGGCGTTCGGCGGGGTTCTTCGCGCCATTGCGGCCTATGATGGCGCGCCGGAAACACGGGCGGCGCTCGAACTGGCTGCCCTCACCTTTGTTCGTCCCGGCGAGCTTCGTGCTGCGGAATGGGTTGAATTTGATCTTGATGCGGCCGTCTGGTCGATACCGGGCGAGAAAATGAAGATGAAGCGCCCGCATCGCGTTCCGCTCGCCCTGCGTGCCGTCGCCATCCTGCGGGAGCTTCGAACCATAACCGGCCACGGGAAATTCCTTTTCCCATCCGTTCGCTCTGCGACCCGCTGCATGAGTGAAAACACGATCAACGGCGCGCTTCGTCGCATGGGCTTCGCCAAGGACGAAATGACCGGCCATGGCTTTCGCGCGGTCGCAAGCACGCTCTTGAACGAAAGCGGCAAATGGAACGCCGATGCGATAGAGGCACAATTGGCGCACGTCGATAACGACGCCGTTCGCCGTGCCTATCACCGTGCGGATTATTGGAGCGAGAGGGTAGAGATGATGAGCTTCTGGGCCGATTATCTTGACGAGCTTCGTGATCGCGCACATAGACATTGAAGAGCCGCAACTTGCTGGCCACCATGAATCGCATCGAACGCCTCATGGCTGTCGAGTGCGATCCACTACAGAACCTTCTAGGATGGACGCCCAACAAGTATCAGCTATCCAGATTCCTCTGTGTGGTCCTGTACCTTGGAAGGATAGATAAACCAAATTCGGTCAACGTGTTTTTTAGGCGCGGGAG
The DNA here is from genome assembly GCA_035622375.1 of Methylocella sp. GTDB lineage: Bacteria > Pseudomonadota > Alphaproteobacteria > Rhizobiales > Beijerinckiaceae > Methylocapsa. The sequence continues at coordinate 24,547 of DASPVM010000016.1, forward strand.
GGGGGTACTTCAGGGTTCGCGAATGCGCGAATATCCAACCCCATCGGCCGCAATTCTCGATTTGGCACCGGGATGTCGTTCCGACTTATACGGAAACCGACCCGTGAGGCGGTGGCGTCCTTTGCGTTGCCGGACCGCCCTTTCGACGACGATGATGTGCAGTCGCTCAGTCAAAGGTTCGTCGCGGTGGTCGATACTGAGCAATACGGAACTGCAGGAGACATGATTTTCGAAGCGCCTTTCGTCCCGGAGATGAACGAATTCTATGGGCGAAACCTCTACCATGGCTTCGATGTGGTGAGGTCTCAACTCGGAGCAATGGGCAAAGGGGCGGTCGGAATCATCACACCGATTTCAACCCAACGCCTCGAAATAAGCGCATATATACCCTTGATTGGATGGCGCAGTTCTTTGCATTATGCGGATTATCGTGCGAACGCTCGGAACCGGGCCTGCGATGTAAGCGTCTCATCAGCCAATTCGGCGGATTGCAGGATTGCCGTGTTTTGAAAATTCGCGGTGTTCGCAACCTCCTGCGCAAATATGGAGTCGAGCGGTCGTTTACCCGGAGTGGAGCGATCGAGGCTATAAGTGACGGTTTCAACGATTTCAAACACCTTTATATTGAATACCGCCAGAAAGACGATTTGAAACCGGTTGATGTTTTAAGATATTTGCTCGCGCGGGGTGTGTTCCGGGTCGGCCTCGAATTCAAATGTCCGAATTGCGAACTGACGAGTTGGATCCAACCTGACGACGTACGAACCAAATCGTCGTGTCCCTATTGTGATCATACCTATGACATCACACGCAACTCAAAGATCGCGATTGGAGATACCGGCGCTCAGGCATATTTGGCCGGGACGACAATCAATTGGGTGGCGTGCCGGTGGCGGTCACTCTTCAACAACTCGTACGAGTCTTCACCACCGACTCATCATGTATTCGCCGGCTATGCACTTCCTACCTTCCGGTGTGGACATAGAGCCCAGCGAATCTGATTTTGTCGTTCTGGTCCCAGGAACCCCGACGTTTCAGAAACACCCGTGCAAATTTTCATTGGTGAAGCGAAATCCGGCATGCCGATTGACAAGGAAGATGTCCGAAAACTGGGAAAGCTTGCTAAGGCCAAAGCCGCGCCCGTGTCGCGATGCGGGCAGACGGCGCCGAATAGGTAGGCCCATTCGCGGCGTTGATCGCGTGGCGCGGGCGGGCGGCTGCCGCGCTCGACCCAGATGCGGGTCAATGTGCCCTGCTGACCGACCCGGGCTTCATCTTGCCACCCAAGTTCGATCGGCTTTTCGCGCGCATGTTCGGGGATCGCGGCGGTGACGAGATCGGCAAAGTTTTTTTATGCGCCTCCTGCGCCGCCCTATCCTGCTTTGGATGAGGCGGCCGCACGGACAAGCGCCGGAATCCAAGCCGGCGCAACATCGCGCCGACGCTGCGCTCGGCCAGGATCACATTGAACCGGCTCTTGATCACGCGGGCCAAATCCACGCGCCGCCAGCGCACCACGCTATCCGTGGCCGGATCCGGTCCTTGGCGAACCAGCTCGGCTACGAGTGCCTCTTGCTCGGGGGAAAGCCGCGGTTTGGGACCAGGGGAGACGCGATCGGACAATCCCGCAACGCCCTCGGCATTGTAGCGGATAACCCAGTCGCGCAAAATTTGCCGATCCATGCCGCAGAGCTTGGCGGCTTCGCCCCGTTGATAGCCATCAAGAACCAACGCCAACCCCAGCAGCCGCCGCGCGGCATCCGCATCGGTGCTGCGGGCCGCCGCTTCGCGCAGCTCCTCCGCCGTGAAATCATCGCGCGTGATCGTTAAAGCCTTCGGCATCAAAACCTCCCCGAATCAGTGCCAATCCGAAGGAAATCACGCCAGGCCGCTGTTGAAAAGACCTGTTGAGTCAAAGGTCACTGTCGTTGGTATTACATCACATATCCACTTTATTATTCAGTAGCGCCAGACCAATGACCAGCATGGGCGCAAAGCCCCTGTCTGGGATGGACCGATTTCAGACCAGCAGGTTTCGGTGAAAAGAGTTGCGAAGCGAACGCTATCAACAGCCGACAGTCGCCGTCAATCGCACGAACATGCTTCCTTACGGCAATGGATTTCTGTCCGCCTTCAATCTTGAACGAGCAAATTGCGAGAGGCGATTCCCGTTGCCTACATTCCGGGGCTCGGCGTTCGCGGCCTCGGCGAAGGAGTCAACTCAAGGCGGCGGAGAGCCTCCTCCTTTTTCCATCGCGCAGCGACTTTTCGGAGCTCCGCCTTCGGCAGCGCGGCGATCTCCGTCTTCATTCGCGCTTCGGCCTCCCTGCCGCACTCCTCGCGCGCCTGGGAACCCTCGTGATCCTCGCGCCATCGCCCATCTTTACTCGTTTCGATTCGCCATAGCGCCATGCGCTCTTGCAACAAGCGGGCGCGGATCGCCTCAAGCTCTTGTCGCCGCTGGTCCTCGACCTTACGCTGGCGGATTCGCGCGGGATCGGCGGCGAGCCGCGCCGCGGCCTGCCGAATGCCGGACTGGATCTCCGGCGCTCTCTCCACGACGGCGAGCAAGGTCGCCGATGCGGCTCGAGCCAGCCCGGCCAAACGCTCCGCCTGGCTCCGCGCCAGCTCGCGCAACGGCTCGATAAGCCGCGCGGCCTGCGCGACGACACGCCGTCGCCCAAAAGTCTGGCCAAGGGTCGCCCGCACCTGTCCTTCGGCCTCGCGCTGCTCCAAAGGCTGCAGCCCCTGTTGCAGGGCATGAGCGGCGCTCTCATGGACAAGCCGCGCCCGTTCGAGAAAGCCAAGCGCACTCGGCGCTTCGGCCTGCCGCGCCAGATTGCGCGCCACATTCGCCCAGACGTCAGCCTCGCGCACGGGACGCGCATCGCCGAGCGGACGGCGCCCGACGACTTCCTTGCGCTCGGCTCCATCCGAAGTAACAAGGTAGCTGGCCCGCCGATGGCGGCTGCCGCCCGCGTAGGCCGTGAAGGCATCGACCGCTCGACTGCCGCCGGGCATGGCCAGAATATGCTCGGTGCTGGTGACACCTTGCGCGGCCTGCACCGTCAGAACGTCGCCATAGCTCAATCGAATCTTTCCGCTGGTTCGATCCCGCAGGGAATCCCAGGCAACCTTGCCCGTTTTCCCTCGCGCGCTGCGCAAGGTGAGCCCGGCGGCATCGATGGCCTGAACCTCAAGCACCGAGCCATTATTGCCGATGTTGCCGCGCGAGCGCCCCTCGAAGGAAGCATTGACGCGATCGAACAACCGCACCCGATCGCCGACGGCGAGCGGCAGGTGATAGGCCACACCATTCTGGTCGCAGGCGTCGAGCACGACCTGGTCGGCCGAAAGCTCGCCGGCGGCGCGCCTGACCTTGCGGATCTCGGCGCCGATCGCCCGCGCATCGGCGTTGGTCGGCGCGCTCATCGTCAGCACATAGTCCGGATCCTGCGCATTGGCCCGCCGGCGCTCCTGCCACAGCGCCGCCGCATATTCGACGGCTTCCCGGTATCCGCCCGGAACCAGGCGTGCCGTCTGGTCGGTACGCTTGATTGCGAGCGCCTCCGCCGCGCGTCCATCGCGAAACATCAGCGCGGTTTCACGCTCGCGCTCGCTCTCCTGCCGGATCGAGGTGAGGATTTCGGGGACCGCCTCGCGCCCGAGCGCGCGGCGCAGAAGATCGATGAGCGGGCCAGCCTCGATCGACTGGCACTGTTTGGGATCACCAACCGCGACCAGTTGGAAGCCGTGCTCTTTTTGCAGGCGCATCAGGTCCAGAAACTGCCGAGCACCTAAAAGGCCGAGTTCGTCGATAACGACGACGCTGTCGCGGTCGAGCGCGATGCGCCCGGTCTCGGCGGATTTGAGGAAGCGGGCAAGCGCCATCCGGTCTTCATCCGCAATGCCCGATCCGGCCAGATCATCCGCCTGCCGCCAGGCGAGCGCCGCGCCATAGACGCGCCGACCAGCGCTTCGCCAGGCGTCGACCAGCGGCGCGAGCAGCGTCGACTTGCCGGAACCAGCGACCCCGATCGCGATCGCAAGCCGACCGCCGGTCCCGAGCGCATTCATCAAGGCCCGCTGCTTTCGTCCATGTTCGGTCGCGCCGAAATCCCTGTTTCCCCGTGCGACGGCCGCATCGATCTCGGCAAGGCTCAGCGCGCCGCTGCGATCGGCCGCCGCGGAGCGCGCCAATTCAACCAGTTCGGTTTCGCGGGCGACATGCAGGTTGGTTGTCACCTCAAGCCTCTCGCGGCCATGCGCGTCACGCCGCACGCCCCAGACGAGCCCGACCTCAACGCCTTCCTGCCGGACGCCTCTTATCGCAAAAGCATCCATGACGGCGTCGATATCGGCTGGGCTTTCCATCCCGGAGGCGATCAGCCCCCGCGTCGCGGCGATCCGCGCCGCCGCGCCATCGACGACGGCGCTCCGGCGCAATGACTTATCCAGCATCCCCAGTGCCGCCTGATAAGCCTCGGCAATCCGCGCCGCGCGTTCCGGCTTCTCTCGCGGTGGCGCGCGGCTCAGTACGCTCTCATGCCTCCAGCCGAGCGCTTCCGCCTGCCGCTGCCAGGCCGTCCAGTCGCTCATGTCGTCCTGCTTGACCTGACGCGGATCGCCCTGGACGCCGCGCTTGGCGAGGCCGATTTTCCGCGCCGGATCGAGACTGTCCCAATCGAGGCCGAGGTTCTTGGCATAAGCGCGCGCGGCGTCCCCGCCATTCATCGTCCGCTTGGAGAAAGCCTCTAGCACATGTTTGGGAATGGCGGCGATGCGCGCCGCGCCGGTTTCTTCATCAAGAACGACATCGACGCCAAGCTGACGCAGTTTCGTCGCCAGCTGCGCCTGATAATAGGCGCCGAACTCATGCACCCGGCCTTCGAGGCGCTGCAAGTCGAGGCCGCCGACCCGGCCCTCCGCCGTCAGCACGACATTCGGAATCGCGACATGGGTGTGGAGCTGCGGGTCGCCCGCGACTTTCAGGGTGACGAGTTCGGTGTAAGCTTCACCGGTTTTGGCGTCGACTCGCGGAGTCTCAACCGTCGGCCGGCTAGCATAATGGTCGAAGCTGATCCAGCCGATCTGACCCGGATCGTATCCGCCGCGCCCCGCCTTGCCTTTGCGTGCCCGGCCGATCTCCGTCTCGACGTAGGAGAGCGCCGAACTGACCGCATCCTTGTGCGCTTGCATGATGATCGCGCGCTCGGCCTCGGTCGGCGCGAAGGCCCAGGCCAGAGAGACCGATTTGTCGGCGGACCAGCAAAGATCGATATAGCCGATGCGTGCCCGCGTCGCCGAGAGCGCCTCCGCGAGTTGACCCGGCCGAAGCGCCTCGCCATCGGCACGCCGGCCAGCGGCGATATTCGTTCGCTCGGCTTCAGTCAACGGCCGGCTGTCACGCACGCCAAAGATGTCCAGAAAGCGCTGGCGCAGGATCGGCGCCCGGCTCTCCGGCAGAGACTCGCTGTCGGCGCTTCTCCCGCCCAGGATATGATCGATCTGTTCTGGCAGCGGCACCCGCAAGGGATCGAGATTCAGCTCATCGGCGAGACTTCGCGTCGGGCGCTGGATCTGCTTGCCCGGAATGCGGTTCCCATCCGCCCGATTGCCACTGAGCACGGCGGCGATCTCGTCCAGCGAGGGCGAGTGTTTCGGATCAAGGCCGAGACGTTTGGCGAGCGCCGGGTCCATGTCGCGCCTCGGCTCGGCAGTCGCGCTCTCCCATGATTCCGGCGTCAGGCCGCGTTGATAATAGGCCGCCAGCTCAGCCTGGGCTTTCGGGAGGGTCTGCTCAAGAAGATGCGCCGCCATGGCGATCGCTGCCGACGGTGCCCCAGCCGCTCCAGTGCGATAGGTGAGCACCGATCTAAATCCCCTTCAGGCCGTTCCGAACCGCCCCGGCGACAGCCAATCCAACATCGGCCGGCAGGCGCCGCAGGACCGCGCCGATCGCTGTGAGTTCGGCGTGCTGTTCATTCATTGTCGAAATCAGTTGCGCGACCATGTCGGTTAGCGGCTGCTCCGCTTCGGTTGGCACCGCCGCGGCGTGCAGAATCTCGCGCAGCAATTCGCTATGAGTCCCCTGGGTATCCAGCATCAGCCCGAGACCCTGTTCCAGCCGGTCGATCGCTTCGCGCAGGGACGCGAGTTCGCTGGCGATTTCGGAGGTTTCTTTGGGCATGGTCTTTCCCGTTTCCGCTCTGGCATAAACATGAGCCGCGTTTAGAGCGGAAACATGGCACCAAAGGTGCCTTGGTCTGTAGTTAATATAACTCACGCATTTTCTTCCCGCTTCTCTCGCGGTTTTGGACGTATCCATAACGTTATTAAACCGCTAAAGCTCCGTGATATAGCCGCATTCGAACCTTCCAAATCACCAATAGCCTCATGAATTCAAAGCCTTGACAGCTGGGGAAAGCGGATGGTGCGAGCCAAAAAATCCTCTGACGAAATCGAGGCCTTCCGCGCGGCGCTCAAAGCTACGCGTGGCAAAACGGCGCGGTCCTCGCTCTATCGCTGGCTGCGCTCAAACCATGACCACTTTCTCCAGGATTGGCATGAGGGAGCCGATTGGCCGGCTTTCGTGCAAGCCTTCACCGCCTTGGGGCTTACGGACCGCACCGGCAAACCGCCGATTCCTGAGACCGCCAGAAAAATCTGGCTGCAGGTTCGAAAGGACATCGCCAAGGACAAGGCACGGGAACAGGCCAAGCGGGCGCCTTCTCTCATGCAGGATGAAATCGCGCCCGGCGTGCGTGCCGCGCCGGATCGGGAAACCGACAACGCGCCACGGCCGCGAATGACAATCGAAATCCGCCCGGCAACACCCCGACTGGACGCAGCGGTCACACGATCGCTGTCTCAGTCGACCACGGCAGCGCGTCCAAGCCTGCCACCGACGAAACCGGCCGAGACAGGCGACGATGCGAATGCCCAGATCCGCCGTGTCCTTGACGAAATCGACGCCACCAAGGTCCCTATTCCCCGGAAGGTTTAAGGGCGGCGCCGCGAATGGAAAGTATGTGCGTGTTCACGACAATGTGATTTTCTGGCTCTCAACCGCCGCGTGGCGTTCGCGGGCGGTGGCGTTCCCTTGTTCAGGTTTTCAATTTGGGAAACCTGAACATGACTGTGAAATCCGATAAAAATGCCAAGGTTTCGCCAGCTGCTGCCACTGATCCGAAACCCGAGGCGTCAACCCCAAAACTCATCTTGCCGGTCGGACGCGGCGCCCGCGGCAAGACCTTCCTTGCCCGCTGGCTGATCGATCGCGCCCAAATGCAGGGGCGCGAGATTGTCGTCGCCGATGCCGATCGCACAAATCCGTCGCTCGGCGGCTATTTGGACGGTGTTCTGACACCGCCCAGCGCTGACGAAAACGACATGCGCGAGTGGTTCAAGGCGATTTGCGAACAGCAGATGGCTGAGCGCTTCAGCCTGTTGATTGATCTCGGCGGCGGCGACCTGCTGCTCAAACAGCTGGCTCGCCGCATCAACCTTGTGCCTTTCCTTAAAGGCAATGGCGTCGATGTCGTCGCCATTCATCTCATTGGCCCGGAGCGCGACGATCTCGCCTATCTGCGTGACCTCGAGACCGACGGCTTGGTTGCTCCGGAGGCCACCATCCTCGTGCTCAACGAATCGCTTGCGCCCCAGAACCTGTCGATCAAAGCCGCTTTCGAACCGGTGTTCGAACATCCGATCTTCAAAGGGACGCTGAATCGCGGCGCCCGGCTCGTCTGGATGCCCCGTCTCGACGTTGCGCACGAAATCAACGCCCGTCGCCTCCCCTTCACCGCAGCTGAATCCGGCGCCAGGACTGAGGCGCTTCCGCCGCTTGGACCATGGAATCGTCAGCTCATCACCATGTGGCTTCGTGCCATGGAGCACAATTTCGCGTCTGTCGCGTCTTGGTTGCCATGAACCGAGGGAGACGTGCCATGCGAAAATTGAACGAACCAGTCCCGTCACTTCCGCCCCCGGAAAAATCCGGCGGGGCGAGTTCTCTGCAAATCAAGCTCACTGCGCTGATCGATGAGCTGCGCCGGGCCGCTCGAAAAACAGGTGTCGACGTGGACGGACCACTCGGTCCGGTGTTGAGCGCCTTCATACTTATTCTTGAATGGCTGGGCGCCTGCATCGCCGAGCTGCGCGGCATCTCTGTCGAATACGGCCATCAATCGCTGCAGCGATTGCAAGCGGTCAGGGCCGACGACGAAGCGGCAACGACCCGCATGCAGACGCAGATGGAAGCGGCCAAAGTCCGGATCCTGCATGATTTCCGGGACGACATCGCCAAGGACTTTGACAAACTGACGGCCGGCCGCGTGCACGCTGAAATCTGGAAGATCAGCCTGATCGCCGCTCTCGTTCTCGTCGCCAGCGGCGCGGCATGCCTCGCTGTCGGCTATCGCTGGGGGCGCGCCAGCGCCGAGGCGTCGATCCATGAAACGGAAAGCCGTCTCATGGCCGCGTTCCGGTACGGCGTAAACGGCGCCAGCTATTGGGTGGGTCTGATGAGTTGGAACAACATCGATTATGCCTTGGAGCTTTGTCGTACCCGCTCCGATCTTTCCGCCACCCAGCGCGGCCGCCGCGCCTGCAACGTGCCGCTCTGGATCGAGCCGGACCAGGGCGCGCCCGATGTCGTGCTGGACGACATCCTGGACAGAGCGCATCAGATGCAGGGGGAAGAAGACGAGGCACTACGCGCGCCGCCAATTCGGGATCAAATCGAGGCGGCACCCGCGCCTTCGGCAAAGCCGAGATCACCGCCGGATCGCTCTAAGTCATCGCGATGATTGTTGCCAGTGCGCGTCTGCATGTTGGTCGCTCACCCTTAAGGCGAACAATCAAGTGGCCGAAGCTCGGTCCGCTTCGCGAGATTTTCTCGAAAGTGTACTGACCTCGCCAGAATAGGCGCATGTAAGTCTCTAACCTTGGAAAACAGGGCATGGCTAGCTCAAGCAAGAAGGTCCTCGCACAACCTAAGACAGAATTTCAGCTTTTTCCCCAAACGGGCTTTGTTCGTCTCACTTCCATTCTGGCGCCAGCGGGGCCGATCCCGGTTGGCCGCTCGACATGGTGGGCAGGCGTCAAAGACGGGCGTTTCCCCAAGCCGATGAAGCTTGGCCCGCGCGTGACCGTTTGGCGAGCGGAGGACATATGGGCACTGCTTGAGAGAGGGGTGCTTTGATGAGTCTTGACGGTATGGGGACCGCAGGCCCCGATTCTGAAACCTGAGATAAGAGACCAGAAGCCCGAAGGGTTTTTCATATAATTCATTTGTTTCATTTATTGTATCTAAGGTGCGACATGCATCTTCGAGGTACAAGGAGGTTCACCATAACCATGCTTGCTCGCCGCCAGATGCCGCCCTCGGCGCAGGATGCCGCGCTGGCGCGGGTTTCGGGGAGGGCACTTTCTCCTCTCGGCCGGCAAAAGCGGCCTATCACAATGCGCGTCCGCGACGCGAGAAGCCGATTGAATTGCCCGCTGGTGCCGTCGCTCTGCTCATGGATATTCTGGAGGCGATGGCCGCAGGGCATGGCGTCACCATCATCCCCGAAAGCGCGGAGCTGACCACGGTGCAGGCCGCCGAACTGCTCAATGTCTCCCGGCCCTTCCTTATAAAGCTGCTCGACAACGGCGTGATCCCACACCGCAAGGTCGGCAAGCATCGCCGCGTCCGCATGGAAGATGTCATGGCCTATAAGGCCGCTATCGACCGCGAGCGCGAAGGCGTGCTCGACCGGCTGGTTGGAGAGGCACAGGAACAGGACATGGGTTACGGTCGTCCCTGAGTCCTTATACCGCTCTGTTGGATGCCGATGTAATTTATCCCGAGGCGCTGCTGCGCAACGAGCCACACCGCGATCGCACCGTGCTGGAAGGCTTGCGGGCAGAGAAGCTACAAGCCCTTGGCGGCAGGCGCCTGATAGTCGGTCGAAGTTCCTTTAGGAGAGCGATGCTTTCAACGGCTGCGACACCTAACACCGAAGGTTTGTGCTGGAAGAGGTGTGCAGTGCTGCGGTTTGGCTCGGGATGCACGCGCTTACCCTCGGTTTACTTTTTCTGGCAAAATCAGGATAGTAGCCGGAACCGAAAACTTGGATCAGTTTCCTGACGATGTGGAGAAAATTTATGATCAGCCGCCGGTTGCTTTTAGCAGGATTCGTCTTAACTACTCTGCCCTCTTTTGGATTGTCCCCGAATACCGCTGTGGCAGCTTCCTTGAACAAAGTGCTCGACACGGATAATGATGGCACGCTCGACCTCAATGAAGTCAAGAACGCCGCTTCCGCCGTTTTCGATACGCTTGACAAGGATAATGATTCCACCGTTGACCGCAAGGAAACGGGATCAAGATTGAGCTCCAAGGATTTTAGCGCGGCTGACCCCGACAATGACAAGACCTTGAGCAGGGACGAATATCTGGCGCTTGCCGAAAAGCTCTTTAATGCAGCCGATGTCGACAAGGATGGAACGCTCAATGCCAAAGAGCTTCGGAGCAAGGCGGGTCGCGCCCTTGCTCGCCTGATCCACTAATCGATTCAAGAGGCGTTTTCGGCAGCCTGACTGTCGGCCGAAAACAGATCCATGGCTTCAAAAAACCGGAACACGCCTTTCCGCCGATCTTAAGCCTCTTGATCTTCCTCATCTGGTAGCGGGAGAAGGACGTCGATCTTTGTCCCGCCACCAGGACGGTCATGGACAGAAAAACGTCCTTCGAGCGCCCGTACCCGCTCGCTCATACCGGTAAGACCGGAGCCCCATTCCCGCTGTCTAACCATGCCTACGCCATCATCTTCTATGGTGATGCGCAGGACCGAATACTCAAAATCAGGATCGCCCCCTTCTGACATCAGCGCGTTTTCAAATGCAAGCCGGACCTTCGCGAAGCGTGCCGACGCGTGCCGGAAAACATTGGTCAAGGATTCCTGGATCACCCGATAGGCCGTGAGGCCGATCGCTTCGCTGACCGAACCCAGATCATGCGGGGTCTCGAGGTGTAGATTGAGATCAGAGCGGATTCCTTGCCAATTGGCGATGAGCCCACGCAGGGCGGCCTCAAGTCCCCGTTCCGCGAGGTCCGGCGGCCGCAACCTGTCGAGCATTCCGCGAATGAGGTTCTGGAGCTCCCGACCCGCAGTGTTTAACTCCTCGCAGGTTTTACGAAGCCGGTCAAAATCGCAGTCCGACGCAGCGGTTGCATTCATAAGGGTCGCAGCTCCTGCCCGAATCGAAAAGAGGCAGGGTCCTGCTTCATCATGTAGATCGCGAGCGATCTGCCGGCGTTCCTCATCTTGTACTTTGATGAGTTTTTCCATAAGAGCGAGCTTTTCCTCGCGTACGCGATCCAGTGTGGCGGCAAGTGAGTTGAGCCGCGATGAGATGTTACGGAACTCTGCGGCCCCTTCGGGCTGTAGGCGGACATGGCTGCGGCCCGCTTCAAGTTCGGCAAGTCCGCCCGCCAGGTGATCGAACGGACGCAACGAAAAGCGGACCAACACTACAACTATGATCAGGATTACAAGTGTGGCTACAAGACTTGTAGCCGCAAGAGAACGGACGTCCGACCAGACTTCGGCCAGTTCATCAACCGGATTGGGGGCGATGGCAATATAGCCATATTGAACGTCATTGATCACTGCCGGTATGAGAGTGACTTTGGGAGTCGGTGCTACAAAGGAGACGAACCAGTCCGGGATTCCTTTTTCCTGCTCGGAACGCGCACGGGCGGTTGTGAGGGGTGTAGGATCGCTGTTGGGCAGAATTTCAATCTCGAGATGACGGGAGTTTCGCAAGCCTTCGAAGAGATGATGCAGCGCAGGCAGAGGATCCTTGCTTGCCTGGAGGCTGGCGAGTGAAGTTTCGACGAGCTCACGCGCCAGAACATCGATACTGTTTGCCTCCGCGCTCACACGTGGTCCGGCATGGTGAACCAGGATGGCGACATTCAAAAGCAGGATCGTCATCAATACGATGCCTATCAGCCAACTCAGTCTCGCTTTAAGAGATAGAACATGCATGGCCATAGCTCGATCCGATGTGGCTTTTCAAAATTAAACAGCTCACGAAACAAAGATCAAGAATGATGGGGACAGCGGGGCTCAAGAATATTCTCCCTGATCGCGGTAAGCAGCGCACCTTCAAAAAGCAGGGCAGATCCATAGTGGGATTCGATATTAAAAGGGCGACGCGCATTCATATCGAGAGAAGCGCTGTGCATGGCAATAAGCCGACCGTCTTGCGAGAATAGGCCCGAGCCGGAACCACCATAGCCATCGTTGCAATCATGCCTAGCCCGCCGGATCCCATCTTCCGACGGCGCATCGATCTCCCTAATGGTACAGGATTCGATGCTTGTCATTTGCCGATAATTGGCGTGGCCGGCCGGTGACACCATAGTCACTGACAAATCGATAACGCCGGTGGTGAGTGCTTCCACGTCGGGAATAGGTTGCGGTGCAGCGTTCTCACTGACCGGACGTCTCAGTCGCAACACAGCCCAGTCATCGGTAATATGCAGGCTTTGCGTCGCTTGCTCCGCACCGAGACATAGGCTTTGCGGGTCAAATTCGAGGGTTTCATCAGCAATCTGAAAAAAGCAATCGCTGACAGGCCGCGTAGGATGAAGGCCGCGATCGAAAAAATTATGTGCGTTCAAGACCACAAGCTGACGCGAGCCGATCAACCAGGCGGCGGAGGCCCGTTCAAACCTTCCTTCGTCTGTTTGGCAAAGGAGAACACCAGCGCCGGGATATCGACGGAAATCTTCATCCAGCATGAGTCGTCTTTCGTCGCGCGGATAAAGTGCGGCTGGTGCGCTCAGCCTCAGACACGATGCGATCGGAGCCATGCTCATTGCGGTCAAGAGTAGGAGCGCAAAGGTCGCAGGCGCAAAAAGGTGTTCCTTAGCGGAGCGCGCCTTGGCTACTCCTCTGGAGGCCGCCTGTGAAACGGCTTGGGCAAGCGATGGAAAATCAAGGCCAGCTCCTATTCTGCGGGTAACCAGGAATTTTTGCATTTGTATTGCCGATTCTTCCCGATGGGCTTGCTTACAAATCATAAAGACAGAATGAAGCACGCAAATTTATATGCGCGTCAACCGCGGCGTTGCGCGAGCCCATAATGGCGACATCGCGACGGATAGAGCGGGGCCGGTCAGCGAACGGATGGCCGCAAGGATGGCATCACGTGTGATCGCGATCCAACAACAGAAGACATAATCGAGGCGCTGCCGGAATGGCGAAAGCACCGGACGCCGTGCTGGGAGGTTTCCAGAATGAAGAAGCTTCTAAATTCAGTCTCTCTTCTCGCCATGCTCGCGGTTGCGCCAATCAGCTTTTCGGGGGCTGCAAGCGCCAATGATGAGCTCGACCGCTTATCAAAAAGTGAAGAGAACTGGGTTATACCGGGCAAGAACTATCACTCGAACAATTACAGCACACTGACCCAGATCAATACGACGAATGTTAAGGAGCTGCGCCCTGCCTGGACGTTTTCGACCGGCGTTTTGAATGGTCATGAAGGCGCGCCGATCGTCGTCAACGACAAAATTTACATCCACACCTCTTTCCCCAATAACACTTTCGCGCTCAGCCTCGATGATCCAACGCGCATCCTCTGGCAGGATAAGCCGAAGCAGAATCCGGCGGCCCGCGCCGTGGCCTGTTGCGATCTCGTCAACCGCGGCCTCGCTTATTGGCCCGGCAATGGCATCACGCCGCCCCTGATCCTGAAGACACTGCTCGATGGCCATGTCGAGGCGCTCAATGCGAACACGGGCGAACTCGTCTGGAAGGTCGAGAACTCGGATTTCCATGTCGGCTCGACCCTCACCATCGCGCCCTACGTAGTGAAAGACTATGTCATCGTCGGCTCATCCGGCGCCGAGCTTGGCGTGCGTGGCTATGTGACGGCTTATGATGTGCGAACAGGTGAGCAGAAATGGCGCGCCTATGCGACCGGCCCCGACGAAGATCTGCTGCTGGCGCCCGATTTCAACATCAAGAACCCTCATTACGGTCAGAAAGGCCTGGGCCTTGCGACCTGGGAGGGTGATGCCTGGAAGATTGGTGGTGGCACCAATTGGGGTTGGTATTCCTATGATCCGGAGACCAATCTGATTTATTTCGGCACCGGCAATCCCGCCCCATGGAATGAGACCATGCGGCCAGGCGACAACAAATGGACAATGACCATTTTCGGCCGTGACGTCGATACAGGGCAGGCGAAATTCGGCTATCAGAAGACCCCGCATGACGAATGGGATTTCGCCGGCGTCAATTTCATTACCTTGTCCGAGCAGAAGGATAAGACCGGCAAGGAGCGCAAGCTTCTTACCCATCCGGATCGTAACGGCATCGTCTATACGCTCGACCGGACGACGGGCGATCTTGTCTCGGCGGATAAGATCGACGACACGGTCAATGTTTTTAAGACCATCGACCTCGCAAGCGGGCTGCCGGTGCGCGATCCCGAATATGGCACGCGGATGGACCATCTCGGCAAGGACATTTGCCCTTCAGCCATGGGTTATCACAATCAAGGGCATGACTCCTACGATCCAACAAAACAGCTCTTCTTCCTGGGCGTGAACCACATCTGCATGGATTGGGAGCCCTTCATGCTGCCCTATCGAGCCGGCCAGTTCTTCGTCGGCGCGACACTCAACATGTTCCCGGGGCCGAAGGGCGATCGCCAAGCGGGCGAAGGCCTCGGCCAGATCAAGGCTTACAATGCGATCACCGGCCAGTTCAAATGGGAGAAACAGGAGCGCTTCGCGGTCTGGGGCGGCACTACGGCGACGGCGGGCAATATCGTTTTCTACGGGACGCTCGATGGTTTCATCAAGGCGCGTAACAGCGACACAGGTGAACTCCTCTGGAAGTTCAAGCTGCCTTCCGGGGCGATCGGCTATCCGATCGTCTATGAGCACAAGGGGATCGAATATGTCGCGATCCTCTACGGCGTTGGCGGTTGGCCGGGTGTCGGGCTCGTCTTCGATCTGCAGGATCCGACTGCTGGCCTTGGCGCGGTGGGCGCTTTCAAGCAACTCGCCAACTACACCCAGCAAAGCGGAGGCCTCTTCGTGTTCTCGCTCGGCGGCAAGGGGCCTTACGACGATCTGAGCATCGGCGAATATAAGGGTGCAAACTAAAGCCTGTTCAAGAATATCTCTGCGCTTCTCTCTCCGGACCATTGCGCAGCGCAGGGAAATCGTCGCCCGGATGTCCACAACCATCCGGGCGACTCCGCACTTAAAGGCTGTCGCTTGTTGGATCCTTGCATGCCGCCAATCTCCAGGATTTGTATCGCCTTATCCGCGACAATTGTGTTCTGCTGCAGCGCTTTTGGGGCGCCGGTCCAGCCGGTCGACGCGCCGGTTGCGCCAAAAGACGGCCAGAGCTTGCGCATCTGTGCTTCCAAAAAGGAGCCGCCCTTCTCAATCGAGGACGGCACGGGCTATGAAAACAAAATCGCCATCGCACTTGCGGAGGCGGTGAATCGCAAGCCGCAATTCGTCTGGTCCGACAGGCCGGCCATCTATCTCGTGCGGGACTTTCTCGACAAGAAACTCTGCGATGTGGTCATCGGCCTTGATACGGGTGATCCGAGGGTTTTGACGAGCCGGCCCTACTTCCGCTCCGCCTATGTCTTCGTTACCCGCGCCGACCACAATCTTTCCCTGCATAGCTGGTCCGATCCAATTCTAAAGAATCTTGGCCATATCGCCCTCACCTTCGGCTCGCCGAGCGAGCTTATGCTGAAGGAACTCGGCCTTTATGAAGACGATATGGCCTACCTCTATTCGCTTGTGAATTTCCGTTCGCCGCGCAACGAATATACGCAGGTTGCTCCGACCCGCCTGATCTCCGAGGTTGTCGGCGGAAATGCCGATCTAGCGGTGGCCTTCGCGCCGGAGATTGCCCGCTATGTCAAATCCTCCACCGTGCCGCTCACAATGGCATTGATCGACGATGATGCGGTGCGCGCGGGTGGCGAGAAGATCGCTCAACGCTATGACCAATCAATCGGCGTGCGCCGTGACGACGAGGCGTTGCTCAACGAGCTTAACGAAGGTCTGGTTCGCGCCAAGCCAAGGATTGATGAAATCCTTGCCTCGGAAGCTATTCCGCTTTTGCCTCTCACCAACTGAAATCGAGTGGCCAGATTAGGGAAGAAACGATCCAACGATGAAATTCACTTATCGAACTTTCGCGGCGATTTTCTGTTTGGGAGCGGGATTTTTCGCGCTCGCCGCCGTTGCAGACGGACCTGTTGAATTACGTAACACCGTTACAGGTGAAGTCCTTGACCTCAGTACAGCGAAGCAGGAAGGGCGCGATACGCCGGGCGTCAAGCAATTCCTGCAGACAGGCGTCGATCCCTATCTTGAAGATATAAGCTGTCTCAAGTCGGGCGAGCAGGTTTTTCTTTCCGCTTGTTCGGGTTGCCACGGGGAAATCGGCGAGGGAAAAATCGGCCCGGGGCTCAACGATGACTATTGGACCTACCCGCAGAATGCCACCGATGCGGGGATTTTTTCGACGATCTTTGGCGGTGCGCAGGCGCAGATGGGCCCCCAATATGAAAATCTCAGCCTTGAGGAGATTTTGCGGGTCATTTCTTGGGTTCGGCATCTCTACAAGGATGACGTCAAGAACGCACCCTGGCTCAATGCAGAGCTGAAGAAGAAATACCGTCCCTATCAGAAAGGTGAGACGTTTCCCGACGACCCGCCAGGCCAATGTACAACGCCTGTTGGACAGTAATACTGCGCGTTTTCGAGGCGCGACCTTTGTCGCTGTCGCGATATCGAAGGAGGAAAACATCATGTCGATTGCACGCTCTACAATCCCGCTCGCCGTCCTGGCCATGCTCTTCGGTTTCCCCATCGGGGCAGCACAAGCTTATGATGGAACCAAGTGCAAAGCACCGGGCAATTGCTGGGAGCCGAAGCCCGGTTTTCCAGATAAAATTGCCGGCACGAAATATGATCCCAAGCACAATCCGACGGAGCTTGCCAAGCAGTCGGATTCGATCAAGGCAATGGAAGAAAGAAACCGCAAGCGGGTCGAATATTTCAAATCGACCGGCAAGTTCGTCTACGACGTCGACAAGATTCCGACTCAATGAATTAGGTTTGATCTTGTGCTGAATTCACGGCTTTCAGCGCCGGATCTTGATGATTGGCGTGAGCGGGCAACGCACCTCGAGGCCGAGGTTGCCAAGGCGATCCTCGGCCAGGCGCGGCTCATCCGACTCGTGACCATTGCGATTTTCTCGCGCGGCCATGTTTTGCTCGAAGGCGATGTCGGCGTCGGCAAGACGACTTTGCTGCGTACCGTATCCCGCGCCCTCGGCGGTGGCTACGCGAGGGTCGAAGGCGCGATCGACATGATGCCGAACGATCTCCTCTATCATACCTATCTGGCGGAGGACGGCCGACCACGAGTCGAGCCGGGGCCGATCCTGCGCCAATCGGACGATCTTTCGATCTTTTTCTTCAACGAGATCAATAGGGCACGCCCGCAGGTCCATTCCGTGCTGCTGCGCCTCATGGCCGAACGCAAGCTCGCCGCTTTCAACCGCGACTATGATTTTCCCTGCCTGCAAGTCTTCGCCGATCGGAATCTTATCGAGCGAGAGGAGACTTTCGAGCTGCCAGCCGCGGCGCGCGACCGTTTCCTCATGGAGCTCTCCATGGCTACGCCGGAGGATCCTGCCATCCGGGAAAGATTGCTGTTTGATCCGCTCTTCTATGATGTCGATGGCCTTTTACACGAGGTGCAAGAAGCCGTTCTGGACTATCGGCAAATTGGCGAGATTGCCGCGGCCGTGCAGCAATTCGTGAAAGCGAAAGAAGCCCTGCGATTTTATCTCCTGCGCCTCTGGAGTGCCTTGCTCGATCCGGCCGCCGCTGGCGTCGACTTGCCGGATATCGATCTTGAAAACATCGTGCGGGGTGGGGCAAGCCCACGCGGCCTCGCCTTTGTCGTGCGCGCCGCCAAGGTGCGCGCCTGGCTCGAAGGCCGCGACTATCTCGTCCCGGAAGACATTCGCGAGATTTTCGTGGAAACCATGGCGCATCGCGTGTTTGTCGATCCCGTTTATGCATTGCGTGGTGATGACGTTCCGCGCCGGCTTTGCCGCGCTGTTCTCGACATCGTGCCGGCGCCATGAACGAGCTGGCCGAAATCGGCTACCGCCCGCGCGGCGTCTTTGCCAGTACGGCCATTGGCGCTCACCCGTCCCGAATGATCGGCGGCGATGGGATCTTTCGGGACCAAACGCCATTCTTGCGCTGTCCGGATGCCAAGCGCATCGATCTTCGCGCGACCCTCAACGATCCCTTCGGCGAAACCTATGTGCGCAGGTTTGAGCAGCGCCAGGCCATCGATGTCTATGCACTTGTCGATCTCTCCGCTTCCATGGTCTTCCGGGGCCATGCCAGCAAGCTGGCGCTTGCCGCCGGCCTCTGCGTCTCGCTGGCTTATTCGGCGACCCGCATCGGCGATCGTTTCGGCCTCATTGGCTGCGACGAACACATCCGGGAGGATGTCTTCCTTCCCTCGACACGCATGCGCGGCGTGGCGCTCGCAGCCGCGCAAGGACTGCGGGATGCGCCTTGCTATGGCCAAGGCGTCCAGAGTTTTTTGGATGCGGCGGCGTTCCTCGGCGCGCGGCGCAAACTTGTCCTGCTCATATCCGATTTCCGGCAGAATTCCGCTTTTCTCGAACAACTCTTTGACGCGCTCTCGCACCATGATGTCGCGCCCGTCTGCCTTGTTGATCCGGAGGAGGAAAACCCGCCTAAATGGGGGCTGATGGAAATGGCGGATCTCGAGAGCGGACGGCGCCGGCTCATGGTTTGGCGGCCCTCCTTGCGCACGCGCTGGCTCGCGCTTGAAGCGCGGCGGCGTCATACGCTCGAACGGCTCACACGGCGGCATGGGCGCGCCCTTTATACCATCAGAGGGCATATCGATTCGCGCGATCTCTCGCGCCATTTGCTGAGTTCCTGAGATGCGCGGGCGGGCGGTCTGGACCATTTTTTGTTTTTGCTTCACTCTGTTGCCAGCATATGCCTCACCCGAGGTCGAGATCCATGTGCCACGCCAATTCGGCTATTTCGTCGGCGACCTTATCGAGGTCTATGTCGATGTACGAATGCCGGCGACCGCGCAATTGCAGCAAGCCTCGCTGCCGGCGCCGGGTCCGTTGAATGCCTGGCTCGATCTCCGCAACCTTGTCATGTCGCGCAGCACGGAACCAGGCAGCACGCTCTGGCACCTGCATCTCACCTATCAGAACTTCTATCTTGCGCTCGATGTTCGTGAGATGGAGATCCCGGCTTTGCCGCTGGTCTTTCTCGATGGCGGTGATGAGACCAGAGTCGAAGTGCCGAGTTGGCGAATAAGGGTCGCTCCCTTGCGCGAAGTCCTGCCGGAGAAACAGGAAAATGGGGTCGATTATCTGCGCCCGGATGCTTCCAATGTCTCGATCGTGGAACATAGCACGATACGAACGGCCTTACTTACCGGTCTGACTCTTCTCTTGGGCTTCTTCTGTCTTTGGGACCGCGCGTTCTGGCCCTTTCAGAAACGCCGCGCGCGTGCCTTCACCGCGGGGGCGAGGGAAATTTCGTCGCTGGCCACGCGAACTTGCGGCCCGGAATTTTACCACTCGGCCTTTCTCACTCTCCATCGCAGCATCGAGAAAGCTGCCGGTCATACCATCCTTTTTGAGGACCTGCCGGCCTATCTCGCCCAGAATCCGCAATATGCGCCATTGGCCGATTCGTTTAAAAAATTCTTCACTGCATCGCGGCAAGCCTTTTTCAGGGAGACGGAACAAGACCTCAGCCATCTTTTCGCTAAGCCCGATCTCATTGCCTTCGCCTCGCGCCTGGCCGTGCTTGAGAGAACCGCGCCATGACGCTCGCGCTCGATTCGCCCATGGCGCTGGCGCTCTTGCCCTTGGCCCTGACTCCCTTCTTTTTTTCCGCCTTGCGTGCCTCTTCTATCCCGTCGCTCGACGCGGCGCCGCCGGATCTCGTCTCGCGGCTTTTAGCCGAGGGCCTTGCCGCAATCGCGGCTGTTGCGATCGCGGCGGGTATTCTTGCCCTTGCCGGCCTGCATGCCCCGCAAGGCGCCGTGGTCAGGATGGCCGAGGGCGCCGAGATCGTCCTCCTCATCGATCGCAGCGGCAGCATGAACGAAACATTCGCCGGCCGTCAGCCTTCTGGCGCGGAAGAATCGAAGACCGCGGCGGCGAAGAGAATCCTGTCCGGTTTCTTCAGCGGCGACGCGCATGATTTGGTAGGTGTCGCGGCCTTCTCCACTTCGCCCATGCTGGTCATGCCAATGACCGATCATCAGGCCGCTTATGAAGCTGCGATCGCGGCGATTGATCGTCCAGGCCTTGATTATACCAATATCGCGCGCGGCCTTGCCCTGGCGCTCTCCATGTTCAAGCCCGGCTTTACCGGCCGCTCACGCGCGATCCTGCTCGTCTCCGACGGTGCCGCACTGATCGATCCGAAAGTCCAGGACGAGTTGCGCGCCGATTTTCAGAAGATCAAGGTCAACCTCTATTGGCTGTTCCTGCGGACAGCTGGCAGCAATGGCATTACCGACCCGCCAAAGCCCGGGCAAGATACACCACAAGCCATGCCCGAGCGGCATCTCGATCTCTATTTTAGGACGCTGGGTGTGCCTTATCGGGCCTTTGAGGCCGAGGGACCACAGGCGGTCGCCGAGGGCGTCAATCAGGTTGGCCGGCTCGAACGCCACCCCATGGAAGTCGAAGAGGCACTGCCGAGAACCGATTTTGCGCCGCTCCTGAGCCAGATCGCTTTGCTTGCCACGCTTCTGCTCTTGGCGGCCAAATTCGCCGAGAAGAGGATGGGGGCCTCGCACGGACAGACGCCTGAAAAAAACCGGCTCCGTCTCCTGCCCGGAGCACGCCGATGAAAAGGCGAACAGAAGAGGCCTATAGCCTGCGTTTCATAGCAGCGCAGAAAGCGCTGCACTTGCAGCAATCGCTGGTCAATTTTGGCCGCCGTATTCGCTCGCTGACGCTCGTTCTGGCCTTGGTCGGATCCGCGCTGGCGACGGCCTACAGTGCTTATCTCTGGCTCAACACACAGGCGGCGAACAAGACGATTCAGGACTTGACAGCGGGGCACGACATTCAGGTCGACAGTACGGACGCGCCAGAGGTCGTGCTTGCCCGCATTACATGCCTGGCGAGGCGGGATGACACCGATACGCCGCGTCTTCTGATCGATGCGCTGGAGCGGCGGGGCGAGACGGAACTAGCGGCCAAGGCCCACTATAATCTGGCCAATGCCCTACTGCGCAAGGCCTTTGTAGCCCTCGAAAAGGGTGACCTCGAAGCGGCCGGCCCCTTTGTCAATCTAAGCCGGCGCGAATACCGCCACACGCTCGCGCTTCGCTCTGATTTCTGGGATGCCAAATTCAACTTCGACGTCGCCTCCCGCCTGCTGCGTGAATATCCCGAACTCGACCGCACGAGTGGCGACGAACTCCTCGCCGATCCCAAGAAGATCTGGACCGACATTCCGGGCCTGCCGAAGGGACTACCATGATGGGCCTGCGCCTGAGCGATCCCCGCATTCTGCTGCTCACCACCGCAGCCATTCTACTGCTTCTTTCCATCCTTGTCCCAAGCGTCCCGCGAGAACGGCAGTCTTACGAGCTGCTGGCCGTCCTCGACATCACGGGCAGCATGAACACGCGCGACTATGTGGCGAACGACAAGCCGATCAGTCGGCTTGAATTCGCCAAACTCGCGTTGCGAGGCCTTCTTCAAAGCCTTCCCTGTCCTTCGCGTCTTGGCTTGGCGATTTTTTCTGAGCGCCAGCCCTTCCTCCTGTTCGAGCCGATCGATGTCTGCGCCGACTTTTCTCCTGTTGATGCGGCGATCGCCGGGCTTGACTGGCGCATGGCCTGGGAGGGCGACAGCCATATTGCGGCCGGCCTTTATCGGTCCATTGCGATGGCGAAGGATCTCAATGCTGACGTGATCTTCATCACAGACGGTCAGGAAGCGCCGCCCTTGCCCTGGTCCGGTGGTCCACCCTTCGAGGGAAAACGGAGCGAAGTTGGCGGGCTGATCATCGGCGCCGGCAATTATGCCTTATCGCCCATTCCGAAATTCGATGACAATGGAAGGGAGGTTGGATTTTACGGCGCCGAGGATGTGCCGCATGAGAATCGCTTTGGCTTGCCGCCGCCAGGGGCGGAAAATCGTGAGGGTTATAATCCGCGTAATGCGCCCTTCGGTTCCACCAGGGTCCTTGGTACCGAGCATTTATCCTCAGTGCGCGAGCCCTATCTGAAGGAGCTTGCCAATATTACGGGTCTTACCTACCGCCATTTCGCCAGACTTCCGGATTTGGTCGCAGCGGTGAAAGAGGCCGCGATGCCGCGCCCCCGTGCCGGCCATCTCGATCTCAGGCTGTGGTTCATCACAGGGGCGCTCGTCTCTCTTGCGTGTCTTTACCTCGTTTTGCCGATCGCCGAGCGATGGCGCTCTTTACGCGAGCGTCGCTTGCTTCACCTCTCGACCTTGAAAAGGAGATTGTCTTGAGACTGTGTGTACTTGCCGGCTTGGTCCTTGTTCTTGCAACGCCCAGCCTCGCGCATGGGCCAACACCGCTCAAAGTCGATGAGACCGTCACGATCGCCGCCGCCCCTGGGAAGGTTTGGGCGCTCGCCGGTTCCTTTGGCTCCATCGACAAATGGCATCCCGACATCAAGAGCGTTCAGGCCACCGGCGGCGATGCGCTGGGGGGCGAGCGCGTTCTGACCTTTCAGAAAGGCGCCACTCTCAAGGAAAGTCTCGACGAGTTCGATGCGAGCACTTTCAAATATTCCTACCGCATGCAGGATCCCAATCTCGACGCCTTGCCGGTTAGCTCCTATTCCATGACGCTGGCCGTGCGCCCGGGTTCAAGTGGAGGCAGTGAGGTGGAGTGGTATGGCCGCATCTATCGTGGCGACACCGGCAATGAACCGCCCGACAATCTGAACGACGATGCCGCGCGCACGGCGGTCGGCGCTTTCCTGCACAACGGCCTGCAGGGGCTCAAGGCGAAACTCGAATCAAAATAGGCGGAGCGATTGGTTATGGGTGCACGGCTCGCCGTCCTTGGCTTGCTTGTCGGCCTCTCCATTGAGGCTTCTCGGAGTCATGCCGGAGATCTGTTCACCGTCTGTCAGGACGAGTCCCTCGTGCGGCGGATCGATACGGGGACAAATGAAGTGACGGGCTCGCTTCCTGTCGATGCGGGTCCGGCGATGGCCACGGCAAGCCCGGGTGGCGGCTATCTCTATGTGACTCATCCGGACCATGGCGAGATTACGAAGATCGATGCGACCAACCTATCCATTCTTTCGGTTTTTCGTTTCGATGGCGAGCCCTTCGGCGTGGCGGCCGATGCAAACGGCCGTTTCCTCTACATAAGCGATTGGAGCAATGACCGAGTTGCGCGGCTCGATGCGGAAAGCGGTGCTGACCGCGGCAATATATCAGTCGGGAGCAAACCCGCCGGGCTCGTTTTCGACCCACAAACGCATCATCTTTACGTCGCCAATCGCGAGAGCGATTCGGTGAGCGTCATCGACACTCAGGCGATGCAACAGATTGCCGAACTCACCGTTGGCGAGGCCCCTTTCGCCTTGGCGCTATCGCCCGACGGCAACTATCTTATCACCGCCAACGTTCGCGGCGGCGATGCCGCTATCATCGATACGAAGATGCTTGTCGTCCTGGCCCGAGCCAAGATTGGCGCGGCGCCCTATGGGGTTGCCGTGACGGATCACGCCGATCGGGGCCTGATCAGCGATCAACATAAGGACAGGCTGACGATCGTGGAATTACCGGGCGGCCAGCTGCACTCGACCATAGAGATTGGCCGCTATCCTGAAGCCATAGTGTCCGCGGCCGATCGCGCTTATGTGGCCAATTGGTTTTCGGGCGATGTCTCCGTCATCGACCTTTCAAGCGAACGGCAACTGACCAGGATCAAGCTCTGCGAGGGGCCACGCGGCATGGTTCTGATCAACCGGAAGACCTCGGTGTCTGGTCAATGAAGCGAGGAGCAAACCCCATCCTTTGGCTTTCCGCAGCCCTGTTCCTGGCGGGCTGCGGGGATAGTCTGCCAGACAATCGCGACCGAGAGACTGGCGCGGTGACTTTTGGCCATTCATCATCGAAGCTGAATTGGCTTGCCGCAGATGATCGAACCGATCCGGCGCTTTGGCTGGCGGGAAAAGAAAGCCCGGGTACGTCTTCCGCACCGGACAACATTGAACCCATCCGGAAAGCTTTGGCCGATGCCAATGAGCGATTCCTGGAGACGCCGCGGATGATCGCCAACCGCACCGCGCAATTATCCGACATGCTCGGACATGACGGCCAAAAGGAAAGCTATGTCGATTTGATCGAATCCTTCGCCAAGGTCGCGGAAGGCGGCAAAGGGAAGCACGAATATGGTGATCTCTGCCAATTCTATTACAATCTGCGGCACAAGGGCGTCGATAAGGCGACTGCGCTTGCCGCTTTAACCGAGAAATATCAAGCCTTCATCCGCAAGCCATGATCTCGGTTGCGCTCCAACTCAGACAATTGTCTTGGCGGCTTTTCCTTCGACGGCGATCCGGATGAGATCAGCCCGCGAGCGGGCGCCGAGCTTGCGTTTCAGGAGTGAACAGCAGTTGGCGGCCGTCTTGTAGGAAATATTCATGACATGGGCGATTTCAGCCATCCCTTTGCCTTCAGCAAGCAAACGAAGAGTTTCAATTTCGCGGGCGGAAAGGTCAAGAAAGGGGTTATTCTTCTGTTTTTGCTGAAAGAAGACAAGCTTCTGAGCCATTTGGTCCGAGAGATAGCACGTGCCATCCGCAACGCGCCTGACAGCTTTTACGAATTGTGAAGGGTCCTCGCTTTTCGCGATATAACCCATGGCGCCGAGCTCGATTGCCCGTGCGGCAAAGATCGGATCCTCATTCATCGTAAAGACGACGATCCGTGATTTCGGCTCCTGCTTCAGAAGGCGCTGCAACACATCGAACCCGGAAGTTCCTGGCAGATTGATGTCCAGCACCGTCACATCGGGTGAAGCCGTGGCATGCGCCTCAACCGCCTCGCGCGCATCATGCGCTTCAATGACCTCTATATCGCTCTGGCTCGACAATATGCCGCGACAGCCCGCAATCACCATGGGATGGTCATCGACGATCAGAACACGCATGGCTGGATAGAGCTTCCATAAACTTTGGATATCGTGATGTGTTGACGATTGCATTCCTTTAGCACGTTCAAGCTTGTTGCTAAAGTTTATGATTAAAATTTAGACTAGCAATTCAGGCTCTTTTCGCGAGACGTGCATCATATGTCCACTTGCGAACCTTGGCCGCAGTGATCCGCTGACTGAGCCGCATGTCGTAGGTTAACGAGCACGTTGAATTCCTCTGGCGCAATAAAGGAAGAAACAACGAAAGGTGCCAAGCAGCCAACAAGAGCCAGTCCGATTGTCGATCAGCCATCAAACTCGCTGCTATAGGCTTCGCCTCTCTGCTGAATTTTTATCCACCGACTTGAGCGAAACATAGCAAGAAAAGATGCCACCCCTTAAATTTGTTGGCCTTTTTGTTGGCCTTGTGAAAAATCATATTGAAAATTTATCCATTTTTTCAGAAGTTTATAATATTTCTTCGATTCCGCCCCTGGCACCATTCCACCCTTCTCAGCAGCATCTTTTCCCCGTCCCGGCTATGCTATTGCCCCCGTGATATTCTGATTATCCATGAGATTTTGGTTTTTCGGCGTGTTCTGGGGTGGTTTCGGATACCTTGCCGCGCTACCGGTATCTGCGTCCAACTGATGGTATTGTTGTTGGTATCGTCTGCCTTTGTTGGTATCGTTGCCGGTCCGCAAGCCGATCAGAATGAACGGATAAATCTGACCATTTTGATCTGCCTTTGCTGCCTCTAACAGGCCATCAGCTTGGGGCGGGGAAAGATACACGATGCGGCCATTATCTTCTTTGAGCTTGCGTATTGTCGGTGCCGCCGGTCAATCCAACTCCATTTCACGGCTTTGCTCAGCAGATGCGAAAGCACTGCCAATTGACGATTCACGGTAGATGGACGGTTCTTTGGCGGAACCTCTCCCGCCTTGAATTTTTTTTCGGGTTTGAACTGGTTGTTCAAGCCGATGCTTTTTGTATCGCTCTATGTCGAAGCTTGTAATCTGGCCAATTTGCAAATCTCCAAGGAATGGAAGGAGGTGGCGCTCGAGCTATTGCTGTTTGGGATCGATTTCCTTGCCCCCTTCTTCACGAAGACGTTCCAAATAGAGAGATGCGGGTGCTAGCGTCATTGGCACCTTGCGTTTTGGCAGATTCAAACGACCTTCGCGCTCCTCTCGACCGACTTTGCGTAATCAAACGCTCTCAGACTCCAAACGCATTTTTCCACCAGCTGAAAAGAGGGGTTCGGGGTCGTGCCATTGATCGCCGTCGCATTCGACCGCAAGACGCCCTTGCATTCCCTCCACAACCAAATCGATACGATAGCGATGGTTGGTTGGATAGCCGACGCGCACCTGCGCGCGGACGTGATACCCGTTTTCGCCCATCAGATCATAGACATAGCGTTCTAGAAGTGATTGAAAGCGCTGCTCGGGATCGTCCGGCATTTGACGTTCAAGATGGAGCATGTACGTCAAGAGCGGATGGCGCACGCAACTGTATGACGAAAATCCAGCTCGCTCAAAGCATTATATCGCTGAAGGGTCTTATTGCAAATGTTTGTAACAGCCTTCAATGGTGCACGCGATTACTATAGCCTTCCTCAGGCGCTGCATGAGGCGCAATTATTGGAGCGACACATAACAGATCTATTTTACCCCAATATCCTTGTTTCGTTGCTTTCGGAAATAAAACGATACAATCCCGCTCTGGAAATTAGGCGACAAAACCCCACCTTACCTTTCTCAAAAGTATACATAGACCTAAGAGCATTACAGCAAAATGTTAGAATTAGGCTAGACAACAAAACACTTCAAGCAATCGATCGCTTGGTTAAAGTTGACAAAGCCCTGTCGTTGCGTGCCGCAATAATAGCCAAAAGAACCGGTACGGATTTGTTTTTGCATAGCAACTATGCTTACTGGGCTTTTAAAGAATTACCCTATGCTAGAAAGTATATGTTTCAATTTCATCCAATCGTGTCTGGAGTATCAACGCTGTCAAAAAACGATTTTGAGTTACATCCTGAAGTCGAATGGTCTTTTAGGCATGAAATTGACTCGTTACCTGATGAGCATCTAGCGGTGGAAAGACGGGATGAATAGAAACTGGCAGATAAGATCGTCTGTGCCAGTAGTTTCACCAAAAGAACTTTGACTGAAGCAGGATGCTTGGAACAGAATATAAAAGTAGTCCGAGAGCCGGCTATCCTTCATTATCAACGATGCAACGGCAAAAACTTGTCGTTTTCTTTTCGCAGGACAAGGAGTCCAAAGAAAAGGTTTGCACCATCTTTTGAAAGCTTGGCGGACACGCCGACCAGATCGCTCGGAACTAACTATTGTGGCGAGTCGAATGGATCCCGGAATCGCTCCATTATTGGAGCAGCCCAATGTAAACTATTTCTCTTGGGTATCTGATGATACGCTTAAAAAGCTTTTCGAGGAATCAGATGTATTTGTTATGCCCTCTCTCGTAGAAGGCTTCGGACTAGTATTTGGCGAGGCACTTTCTGCAGGATTGTTTTGTATTGGGACGACTAATACCGGTTTAGCTGATTTTGAGCTCAATGAGGATGAAGCAAAAATATTGGAAGTTTGCGAACTTACGAAGTATACATTGGATTTATCTGATGCCTTAAATGAGGTAGCTGATATGTTCCCAAGGTCAAAAATTAAAAAAACCTCACTCGCTAGATTCAGAGAAAAGTTTACTTGGGCATCACATCGGAAAGGAATTAGAGAATTCATAGCCAATAATGATTGAGAAAAAAACGGCAAAGCGGCTTTTCAAAAGGGGGAATCCTTTGCGAGCATCACTGTTCATACCGTTGGGCATTATAACACCAGTAAATAGAAAATCGAGGCTGGCCAACTGCTTGAGGATGGAGAGAGCCTCAAAACCATCTCTGGCCGGATAAACCGTCTACCCAAGTTTTTTAAAGGCTTCGACTGTGATCTCGCGGACATCGGAATCATCTTTTTTGGTTTTGGTTGACGAAGTACCTTGGCCGTGTGCTGATCTCGATCCCTACACGGCCACCAGTGTCGCAAGCCGTTCAGCTTGCCCGAAGGCAAGAGTCGCATCCGGCTGCTTTTTAATTATCAAGCGCTTCGAAAGCCCGCGCGGCTTATCCGGTAGCAAAGACGCAATCACCGACCATTCAAAATCGTCAAATCAAAGCGGGCCATCCCATTCTCCCTGTCTGGAGAATGAATCAGAACCACCACGTTTTGTGTATCCCCTTTATGGGTTTATAACCTAGAGCGGTTTTGATCAGCACTATATCGTCGGATATCTGGTCGCGGAATAAGCCAACGAGAATCGCGCCATAAGCAAAAATTCCTATCGCACCACTTATTACAAGCCGTACGCCGAGGGGAAAATCGATAAAAAACGTCTGTTGTACGGAAACAACAACGCAACCCATCAAAAAAGCGGCGATCAAAGGAACGCTCACTGCCCTCAGCACGCCATTAATACTTGCGTCCTT
Organism: Methylocella sp.; assembly: GCA_035622375.1. Taxonomy (GTDB): domain Bacteria; phylum Pseudomonadota; class Alphaproteobacteria; order Rhizobiales; family Beijerinckiaceae; genus Methylocapsa. The sequence goes on from DASPVM010000016.1 coordinate 53,340, forward strand.
GCATAGCTCTAGGGCCTTATGGAGCGCGAATAACCAACTTAGGACCTCGGCGAGGGATATGCCTAATGCCACAGTCGTGCTGCTAAAAAAAACACCAAATACTATACTTGCGATCGCAGCAGAGGACGACAATAACCCAAGTTTAAGCTTAAGCTCAGATCGTCCCATGCCAATTAGAACGCCTGCTATGGGCTCCGACATAGCTTGCGCGAAACCGAAAGGCGCCAGGCAATATAGCAGTGAAACTGTTGGTAGCCATTTATCTCCAAGAATAAACGGTATTGATAAAGGGGCTGTGACGGCAAGCCCAACCATTACAGGGCTGGTGAGGAGAGCGACGCTACGTAGCGCTTTCAAAAAGTGCTCTGACAACGGCAGACCCTTACGTGACGCTTCGCTAATTCCAGAAAGCACATGGTAATAGACTGAGCTGGACATGATGGCCACGGGCAATCCCACGATCTGAAACGCCAGCGCGTAATAGCCAAGCGTCTCAGAGCCCATAAGGCCTCCGATTAAGACATTGTCAATATTGCGGGCAATGAAGGAAAGCATCGAAGATGCCGTCAAGTTCGATCCGAAAGAGATGTTTTCCCGGATAATCCTCCAATGGAAAAGAAAACGCGGTCGACTACGCGAGCCAATGAAGGCAATTAAGACCCGACAGGTCCATATGGTGATTTGTTGCGCCACAAGACTCCAGATCCCCCAACCGAAAAAAACTCCCGTAGCGATCGCTCCGATGCTCCCGAGTGTTGAAACGACATCGCCAAGTGCTATGATGTTATACTGTTTCCTACGCCACAAGAGCGCCATCGGCACAATATTCAGGGCCACTAGGAGCAGGATGCTCGATGTGCCAAGCAGAAGTGCTGGGAAAAGCGGATCGCCGAGCAATTTTCCAAGCGGATAGGCGAGAGCCGCGAGCAGGCTGATTAGAAAAATGCTAACGCTAGCGGAAAAACAAAAGATAGTGCCTTCGAGCTCTTTCGTTACCTGCTCTGCCCGCACGATGCAGACGCCAAGGCCAGATTCCGCCAGTAGCGTTGCGAAGAAGATAAAGGGAAAAACAAGCGCCATTTGCCCGTAGGCACGTGGCCCCAAAACCCGTCCGATGATCGGCATCAGGGCGATCTGGACAATCGTCCTGAAGGTGCTGGCTAGAGAGACTATGAGGAGTTTTTGGGCAGGCATGATACCTTGGCGGGTTGCGACGGAATCTGGCCATCGATGATTTGAAACGGACAGATTTGATCACGTTTGGTAATTGCTACGAAATTGCCTACGGCGGAAAAATGTCAAAGCGATCAAATCAGAGCCGAAGAATAGATGCTCAAGTACATGACCTGCTAAATACTGCGCTGGCACTAGAATCTGTTAACGGTAAAGGCTTAGTCAGGTCAAGGTAATGGAGCTTTTTAAAAATGCCCGTGTGGTGTTCGTGATAGCGCTCCTCGGATAACTTTCCATCGGAATGTAGTAAAAATACGGCGAAGGGTACGCGAGAACCCCAAATATGCGGCGTAATATCTGTATTGACCCACCCGTCGACCGCTCGATTGAAAGCGCCTAGGTGTAGTCGGATGGGGTTGGTTCTACTCTTTCTATGCAAATTCATATATTATCCACGTTTATCTTCCCAAAATCCGAATTTTCCCGATTAACCTTGGATTCATTCTAGTTATGGAACGGTTTCATGTCTCTGGCGAGTCCTCGTAGCCCCGTTTACTCGACGAGGAGACTTTGGAATCAATTCACATGAAACTCGTATTTGGAAACGCGAAGCTCGCCAATCCTTGCTCGTTGGCACCAGCTGACCCTGCTAAGGGTAGAAAAAACCTAGCTGCAGCGTCCTAGTACTACAGTTGCGTATTGTGTGAAGTTGTAATTCCTTCTCCATAGGAAATTGGGGAGGATGGGATGTCGGTTACGGCTTGATCTGGCTCTTTGTTGGCGTGGCAGGGGAGCTTTTGGCCTTCAAGGAGTGGCTTTCACCGCTGTTTTGGCGCCGTGAGTTGAAAGAGACGGGCACGGCGTTTGTGGATAGGCTGTTGTCTGGCGTTGAACGCGACAGGCTGGTTGATGGCTGAACAAGCCGGGTTGGAGCGCTGGCCTGCGGTGGACCATTGAGGAATGTTTTCAGCGTGCCAAGGACGACCTCGGCCTTGTGAGGCGCGCTCCTGGCAAGGCTCTTACCGTTACATGAGAAATTGCAAAATGAGGCGATAATTCTCTTACCGCAGGCCCTTTACGCAGCAAGCGCCAACCAGGTTTGCAGTTGCTGCCATTTCCAAGCCCGCCAACAGCTTTGAATAAAAATCCGCAGCAATTTCTTGAAAGCTGTGTGCAGGCGCCATTGTCCCTAAGAAGCCCACGGTTTATAGCATAGCTCGCTCGGATTCAGGAGTCGCTCTCAATCGTTGATCCAAAGGCGAGCATCCTCGAAGAATACGGCCTCCTGCGCCAATTCCACTTATTTCGAGGACGGTGTCTTTTCTGGAAAACAAACCATCTCCAGATCTGAATACGGCACAACACAAATTTGGATGTCTGACGATACAATGTCATAAGTCATAATTATTGCAGCCGGACTTCCACTGAATCCATGCAAGGTTAGATCAGCTGTAGCAAGTCTATTAAATTCAAACTTCGGATTATAGGTACTACGATTGCAGATAAACTGATTATTATCAATGTTTATATTTGCGTAACTTATTCTGCCTGGATCACGCCTCCACGTACCTTCAATAATTCCGCTGCAGGTCGCAGAGATTTTCCTATTGAAGTCAACGACCGTGTTACTTCCAAAATGGCACTTTACGTGAATCTCATTGTTCGTTATTGTAACTACATGGTTTTTTGAGCATCCAAGGACGCCTTGTCCAAATATAACAATACCGTCTTGGTCCTTTGCGATCGCGCTCGTTTGATAAAGAGTCCCACAGAGCGCGCCTATCAGCAATGCTACTTTCATTCGGTGCTCCGATGGCAAGGTGAAAGCGAACACGCTCGCATAACACGAGGCGAACAGAAACTGGACCACAAGGTTTCTATCCGCCTCACTTTCGCAATGGGCGCATCTCGCTTGCGAAGCTTTCTAGCTAGGGTCCAGACACATTAAATCCGCCAAACGGGGGGGGGCAATAAACCGTCCGAACTGAAATTCGGTGGCAGTGAAGGCAAATTGAGAAAAATCTGGCCTGGAAACACCCCAAAACCGGATTTTATTGGCTGCGGAAATTCGTCTGGGACCAATCTGCTTTATCATTTTCTTGCGACCCTCGATTATCCCCACGGCGAGCTTGTATTGCGCCGGGAAACCGCGAAGAGCCTGAAGCAGTTTGCGGCAGCGTCATCAGGCGAAAGTGTTGCGGTTCCCTTCTGGATTGAGAGTAACCGACGTTGCGACTTTTACTTGACGAGTTTTGCAGTGCTCATGCGAAGCCGGAATGCGAGAATGCGACCGAGCGCGAAGAGCAGTTGGCGCGCCAGGGCCGGACAGCTTTGCTCATATGCGACATACTGGTCCGGGGTCATCGCTGCAACTTCGCAATCGTCCACTGCCCAGGCACTAGCCGACCGGGGGCCGCCATCGAAAAAAGCCAACTCTCCCAATAGCGACCCCGCCCCGACTACAGCCACATGACCCATTGTGAGCCCGTCAGCCGAGCGCGCAAAGACTTCTAGGTTGCCACGGAGTACAAAGTAGAGAGTCCTATCAGGCTCGCCATGCCGAATCAAAGCATCGCCTGCCTTCACTCTACGGGTGCTCGTAAATCGGAACAGCTGCCTCCAGTCCTCTTCGCGCCAGCAGGGCAGAAACAGCGCCTCGCCCGGCGCCGCCAAAGAACCGCTCGCGCGAAAAATCGCTATGGCGGATTCGAGGTCCCTCAAATTATTGTTGTCTGTCGGCATGCCTAGCTCATCCTGGCGAGGATGAGCATAGCGTAGTGCCAGACGGCTAGTCTTATCAATCCTCCGTTCGCCGCTATAGTATCGCCTCCTATAGTAACTATCAGCAACCCCCGAGCGACAAGGGCGGTTTCATGAACAACTATGTGCTGCTGGGAGCCTGCTTCCTTCTTGGAACCCTCCTGCGCCATTCGGGGCGATTGCCAGGAAACGCAGCAGCGTCGCTAAACGGGTTCGTGGTTCATATTTCGCTTCCGGCGCTAACTTTGACCTATGTACATGGTCTGAAACTCGATTCGAGCCTAATTCTTCCCGCGTTAATGGCCTGGATAATGTTCGGGATCGGATGTGGATTCTTTTGGCTGGCTGCGCGGGTGCTTGGCTTTTCACGGGCGACAACCGGGGGGTTAATGCTGACAGGCGGACTCGCTAACACGTCGTTTATTGGGCTGCCAATGATTGAGACGTTTTATGGCCCGCAGTTTCTTGGCCTTGGAATATTGATCGACCAGCTAGGGTCATACTTTGTGCTCTCGACCCTCGGCATTTTGGTGGCCGCGCTTTACTCCTCCGATCACAGCTTCAATCCAAAGATGGTAAACCGGAAGATACTCCAGTTCGTACCTTTTCAAGCTTTCGTGCTGGCATTGCTGCTAATGCCGTTCGAATACCCGATCTGGCTCGACGATCTGCTAAGGCGCCTTGGTGCTACGCTAGTGCCAATCGCTCTCGTATCGGTGGGCTACCAGCTTCACCTCAGCCAGGTGCGGGGCAAGGCATGTGCCCTGACCGTCGGACTTATCTTCAAGCTCGTGCTCGCTCCCGTGCTGATCCTATTGCTGTTTGCCGGCGTCCTGGGGGCCAAGGGGCACGTCCTGAGCGTAACCGTGTTTGAGGCCGCGATGGGACCGATGATTGGGGCGAGCATCGTCGCGATTGATCACGAACTTGACCCGCCACTGCTCACGTTGATGGTCAGCGTAGGCATTCCGCTTTCGTTCCTGACTCTCCCCGCATGGTGGCGTTTGCTAAGTTTCGTTTCCGCAACATGAGTTTCGGCCGAGGCTCACATGGTCTGCCGGGCAATTGGCGTCGAACGTAAGTGCTCAAGTTTCTCATTTTCCGGAAGCTATCGAAAGCATTTCGGAAAACGTATGCTCCCACTGAGTTCTTCTCACCGTGACCCGAAGCCGCCTTGGAGCCGCGCGGCCTGCTGATCACTTGCGACCGCCCCGGTTGGTGGTTATCGCTCGGCCCGAGCGGCGCGAAACAGTGATCATGCGCTCGCCTCTGCATAAATCCGAATGAGCCGCGTTCGACCGTGCTTGTTTGCTAGATTGGTCCTGTATAATTTAATTTGCTCTTGAATGGAAAGCGCGGCTATGCAGCGGCTCGTCAGGCCCGCCGTCTTCGGCCTCGTGGTGTTCCTCCCGACGGCTCTGGCCGAATCGGCGGGCGCCAAAGGGCTCCGGGAGGCAACGCAGGTTGAGAGTGCGGCGACCCGTCCGGTTGGGCAGCCTGTCATGGCGGTCGTCTCGCTCAGCAAGCAACAGATCACGGTCTATGATGCGGACGGCTGGACCTTACGAGCACCGGTCTCCAGTGGACAAGCGGGGTATGACACGCCCGCAGGCATCTACAGCATCATTCAAAAAGAGGAGGAACACTACTCCAATCGCTATGATGATGCCGAGATGCCTTTCATGCAGCGCATCACTTGGTCAGGTATTGCCCTCCACGCAGGCCCCCTACCCGGGTACCCAGCCTCCCACGGCTGTATCCGTATGCCATATGAATTCGCCCAGCATCTTTACGGCATAACGAACATCGGCATGCGGGTGATCGTTGCTCGAAACGACGTCCGTCCCATCGAAATTGACCATCCTGCTCTCTTCAAGCCGAAAATGGTTCGCTCTGACATTTCGATCGAGGCCTTATCCGCGCACTGGGACCTTACTCAGGCGCAAGAGGTGGCGGCGACGCATGGAACCGCTGCGCGCGGCGCTGACATGCCGTCAGCAGTCGACGAAGCCGAGCCTCTCATGACATTGCGGTCGATCGCCACGGCCAAATTGGCGCAGGCGAATGCCGCCGCAGGCAAAGCAAACGCGTCCTGGATAAGCGCGGCACGACTGGCGGGGGACGCCGCGCGGCTCTTGCATACGGTAGAGGTTCCAAAGCACCGGGCCGAAACGCAACTCGCAGCCGCCGAAAGCACCCTCAAGGCTGCGAGCTCGCCCGAGGCGATCCAGGCGGCCGAAAGCGCCAAGGCCAAAGCGCTTGCAGTGCTTGCCGAGGCAGACGCCAAGCTCGCCGCCGTCAAGGCAGAAGCACAGCCGAAGGCAGACACTGCCGCACACATACGCGAAGAGGCAAAAGCGGCCGAGGCCGAGAGGACCGCGGACTTGCGAGCCTCAGAGGCGCTTGAGCGCCTGACGTCACCGGTATCCATCTTCATCAGCCGAAAGACGCAAAGACTGTATATCCGGCAGGCTTTTCAGCAAGTTTTAGAGAGCCCGATCACGATCCGTGATGCTGATAATCCTATCGGCACGCACATCTACACTGTGGTTGGCTACACAGAGAGCGGCGCGGGTCTCAAGTGGAGCGCTCTGTCCATGGACGGCAATCGTGGTGCGCATCGGGGTAGCCCAAATCGCAAGTCGCGCGATGGTGAGAGTTACAATGCCGATGCGGTCTCGCCGCGCGGAGGCTCGGCCGGCATGACGCTTGATCGTATCGCTATTCCGCAAGACATCATCGACCGCGTCTCGGAAGTCATCACGCCCGGATCGTCATTGATCATTTCGGACGAAGGCATGAGCAGCGAGACTGGCAAAGATACGGACTTCGTAATCCTCATGAGTGGTGAGCCGCAAGGCGGCATCAAAATGCGCCGCCATCAGCCAGAAGCCCATTATCATTATGATCTCCCGCATGACCGCTCATATGCGCGGTCACCGGCGGACGGGCCATGGTTTTATCCGGGCGGCTCATTTGGCCGGTGGTAATTGCACCCTCATGCGAACGGCTCCGAGATTAAAGCCGGAAAACCCAGCTTAGACCGTGCAGGACAGCTGGCACCACTGCTGGCCAGGAAATTGATGTGTCCTTGCTATTGTCTTGGGGTGGTGACGGGCGCTAGCCTCGGCTTCCCATATCGCCAAAGGCCATAAACCGCGAATCCCAGCAGACTTAGCAATGCCACATAAAGCGGCGCGGTTTTCGCAACCGGTTGACCTACCGCAAACGGAAATTGCGAGATGTATTTTTGACCGTGGTCGTTTTCCACCGTCACGATGCCGATGAATTTCCCATTCTCGGGGAAAGTATGTTCGAAGGTCAAGGTGCCCGTCGGATATTTCCGCGCCGGTAAATAGGAGATGGTGACGGGGTCGATCAGCTCCTTGCTAGCCAATTCGTCATCTGTCAAGACCGGCAGCCCGTTAATGCGGGTATGGGTTCCGTCGTCCTTGATTATACGGATTTCCGTGAGCATGCTGCGCAGCTCGGTATCTTGCATGTCGAGCGCCACAACAGTCTGTCCGGTGTTTGGAATGTCGTCGCAAAACTCTTCTCGGGAATTTTGCGGCTGGTAACCGGTAAAAAACATCTTATCCGGGCCAATCCGCAATACGCATCTATTGTCCACCATGCCAACCCCACCATGGGCATAAGCTACCGAAGGGGCCAGCGACATGGTGAGCAGCCACACGGAGATTCGTCGTGAGATTATCATCGTAACACCTCGGAAAAATGTTTCTTCCGCCGGCAAGCAGCGGGAGAATTAATGTATAGACCGTACAGGACAGGTGGCACATGACAGCTCCCCGGACAAAAAATCCCGCTGGGCGCCGGATAATGGAGCGAGCTAGAGTTGAGCTTAGTTCCAACAGCAAAGACCTCCCTTGGACCCTCCAAGGCCGTTCTTAGCGGAGCCATGGGCTATGAAATGGCTCCGCCAGGCACCGATTATTCGGCTGGCTCGAGACCAACCAAATCCTCATACCCCTTCAGAAGCTCGCCGATGCGGCCCATGATCTGCAGCGAGACTCCGAAGATGGCGAGCGTGAACCAGCCAAAGAAGACAAACATCCAGTGCAGCGGCGCAACGAACAGTTCCTCCATGAACCAGAAGGTGTGACCCCACTCATTAAGACCAACGTTGGGGAAGATCATGAACGGGCCAACGAAGAGGAGGACGTAGGCGATCGACCATCCCTTGCAGGCAAAGGTCGGTAGACGCGTTCTCGCATACATGAACCCCGTGACGCCCATCACGATATACATTGGATAGCTCATATAGAACTCGATGATGTGGCTTGGCGTAAAGTCTGTGTCACGGATGACCGTCATATGCCACGTGCCGTCCTGCTCAGTGAAATAGCTGGCGCCCCGATAAATCGCGACACCATAGACGAGCACTAGGCTGATGAGTGTAAAAATGCGCCGCATTTCTTCGCGCGGCTGAACATTCGCCACATCCCGATCGCGGGTTTTCCACAAATAGCCGATGATCGCGAGGAAGGAGATCAATTCGACCGGCTCCTCGATGTAGAGAATAGTCATCCAATAGGTGGTAAACTCGGGCGCGAATGAATCGAGGCCTGCGTACCAGCCGAAGATTTGCTCATAGATCCGCACGCAAACATAGAATGTGCAGATTGCAAGACTGCCGAAAATGGCAATTCTGCCATCCAGCAGCGGCGCTTCGGCGACGGCAGCGGCCTCGCCAGTCCGCGCAGTTCCAGTAACTAAGGTCATGTCGTTTGCCTCATTTTTTCAGAGTTGCCGCACGTCAGCGGGGGCTTATGGCGGCCAGCCACACCTCGCGGGTGCGTGCCGTCCAAAAAATTATGAGGTCAATGGTAAAGAGGGAAATCGTTTGATTCGATTTAGATATCGATGCCGACGATGGCACGAGGGAGTGCGACTGGCGAATTCTCGGATGTCACGCAACTGTGATTGCATGAGCTCCAGCACATGCCAAAGATAACATCAGCGGCTGTCGTGCAGTTGCCCGAGATCGCAACCCTCAAAACTGCAAATGTAGCCGCACAGATCCGATCGAGACCGGGCCGCGAACATAATTATAACCAGGATTGGCAGCGAATTGATAGTCGAAGGTGAGATAAGACCAATCGGCTAACGCGACGGAATAATAGGTTTCGATGATTTCTTCCGGCCGGTAGCTGAGGGCGCCATCGCCGATGTTGACGCCCAGGCCGCCAGCGGCAAGGTAGGCCTGATAACTGGGCGTGATTTCGCTGATGGCACCGGCCAAGCCCACTCTGTCGTTGGGGCGGCCCCATGCAGTTCCCTTCAGCACGGCGCCAAACGAGGCGCTCCCGTCGATATCGGTATAGATGATTTCCGATTGGCCGTTCCACCAGCCAATCCGAGCGAACAAACCGAGGTCCTTGGTCGCCGCCAGCTCGACATTGCCGACAAAACCATATTGCGATCGCGTCTCGCGCGTCGCCACGATGTTCACCGTGCCACCATCGTACAAAGGGTTGCTGAGATAGGGATTGGCGAGCGTGGCGGCGAAGCTGCCGGCATAAAATTGATTTTCGAAGCCCAAGACGCGGACGATCCCATCCATTCCGAGGAGCGAGAAATTGTGCTGGGCCTCGAGAATGTACTGGCCGCGCCGGCCAATCCTGGTGTCCCAATTCTCGCCATTGGACACATCGGGCACCAGGAAATAACCGGCGCGGAGCGCCCACTCCTTCTGGTTCAGATCGAGCACCGTTCCCCAAACATATCCTTGCTGATCGGCGGAATAGTTGAACGCGCCGCAATCTACCAATGCCCAATTTAGAAAACTACTGCGTCCATCATGCGAGTAGGTGTTGTTGTCGAATATATCGGGTACGCCAATCTTGCCGAGCGTGAATGTCAGCCGGGAAATATCCTCCTTCGCGGCCACCTGGTTGGGACCGTCCGCGATATCCTCGGTGTCGCCGCCGAGGCCAAAGACATGACGCAGGAACAAGCGCGCCGTGTAGTAATGCGGAAAATTATAGCCGGCCTTCTGGGCTTCGATGTCCGGGAAGCTGGCAAGGCCGTGGGTTTGGGCAAGACCGTAGCCTTGGAACGGCTCCGGATTGAAATAGAATTCGGTACCTTCCAAGGGGTCCTTGTAACCGAAAAATCCTGTCACGCTCCACGTCTCGACCGTCTGCCAGATGGGTCCAAGGCTGTTTGTTCCGGTATAGGCGGCAGGGAACGGCGCGTTGCTATCAAGGATGAAAGTCGACTGCGCATGGACACTCATATCATCGCGGACCGATTGCGGAAGAATCCCGCCTGTCGTTCCGGGTGCGACGGGATTGTCGTTGAAATGATAGTTGAGCCCTGCCCACACCGTCTGGAATTTGAGATTGGAATTATAGGGTTCGCCGGCAACCGGAAGGAAAATGTTCACGCGCGCGAAATCATAGAAGTCATATTCGAGCTTGGCGCTCAAATTGGCGGTCAATAAAACCTCGACCCCGGCGCCCGCCGTCCAGCCGGGCCGCCAAAAGTAGACATTGTCGTCGAGACTTCCGGTGGCGAAATCCGTGGTGTTCAACCGGTCTCGATCATAGGCGAAGCCGCCGATGCCGTAGAAGAGCCAATCATCGGCGGCGAAGCCGATGCGGCCGCGGATCGAGCCGTACATTTGGATGCTGTCGTTGACGACCGACGGACCCAGGGCGGCGGTGCTCTGCTGAAGGTTGCTCTTAGCGAAGTCGGCGAATGTGATGTCGGCTTCCCCACCGAGCAAGAGACCCGAGGCGAATACATAATTATAGCCTGCCTGATAACCGGCGTTCAGGGGTCCAAACTGGTGTTCCTCGGCGACGACACTGGTTTGGCCGATCGCGGGCACACTCGGGAGGCCGCTGATGTAAGAGGAGATTCCCGAGAAAAAATACCCGACATGTCCTCCGGCATAAAAACCCTCCCACGGATTGCTTGCAAGGAGCGGCGGGGAAGGCGCTAGATCAGCTGCAAAAGCAGGTGCCGTCAATGAGGCAACGATCGATAACATGCGCAGACCGTTCTTCATGATTTACCCCTCTATTTTTCATTCGCCAATGCGCCAACCGTTACAACGCCGCACTGGCCGAGGGACGGTCCGCGAGCCGGGGTCTTGGACGCACGCATGGCTAAAGCTTTTACTCTCATCACAGTCTCGTGCGCCGGAATGAGACCGCAAGCAGCAATTTTTGGTAGAGCTTACTGAAGAGAATTTTGCGGCGTGTTTCTTTTGCGCTAAAGCGATAAGAATTGGAGCGGGTGAAAGAAATTGAAGCCTCATTCTGGCGCAAGGCTGGACTGACGCACCTATATTGTTCCGCCAGAACACGCTCGGCCACGATGCCGAAGAGCACTCCGATCACTGTCCACAACACGAACTCTATGCCCAGCGACGCGATCCTGAAACGCCATAGCACAACTGCTGGAAACTGGTCCGGAACCTCATTGATGCTGGGAAGCAGCAGTTGAGCAACGGCGACAATGACTATGAATCCGGCCGCGCCAACAAGCGTCGCATTCCAACTGCCGAAGCGACCGATGAGGCGACGGCGAATCGTCATCGCCGCGATCAAAGCGATTATCGAGATCGAGATCATTAAGAAATACACTTCGGTGCGATAGCCGATCGTCTCCGGCTCCCCCACAGCTGGTGGGTTCGGGGGATATTTCAAAGCGGGAGCGACTACAATGGCAACGAAGCCGGCGCAGGCGAGCAGCGCGGCGGTACCACGCGGGCTTAAGCGTCCGGCACGACCGTAGACAAACGCGAAGACCAGTGCAAACAACCCGCCGAGTGCACTGCCGTAAACTACGACCCCGATGAACAGACCTATGCTGCTTTGCACGGCACGGCTGACTATCTCCGTTTCAGGATCTTCACCCTTGGCCTGATTCATTTGGTCTTCAAAAGCGATGGCGCGGTCGATCTGTGGCTCGCCAAACAGCTTGGCAAAACCGAACGCAAGCAGTCCGGCGACAAAGCCGATAAGCATCCCGCGGATGAGCAGAGTTCTAACCATATGCGTGCTCCCCAGGTTAGTGACAGGGGAAGGCGAGCAGATGGCGTCCATCGTGCACGAACTCGTGCACGTACATACCGGGGATGATTGATGTGGCGCCTTCGTCGACGCCGACGAAGTAAATCGCCAGAAGGAGTACTCCCGCGAACATCATCCACGGGAACAACTCGCGAACTGGAATGAAAACCGGCTGGGATACAGGATGGAGACCCGTGTCGGCCATTATTATTCTCCTGGGATTTCGCGTCCCGATCAAGAGCTATCTGTGTGACGAAGGAAGGTCTGACTTTCGACCAGCGTGCCGAACTCGCACGAGTCGATTACAGTGGCGCGACCGCGCCGGATTTTCACCGGCTTCTTCACTTCGCGTAGATTTGTTCAATCGTATGAGAGAACATTTGCACTGTCAACCTACCCGGCACCAAGCTCCAAGACGCCTGCACCTCTGATACGTTTCACCACGTAGCGTCCGGCCAGTGCATTCTCACAAAGAACGCGACTGTTGCGCAAGCGCAACAGGAGTCAGCTCATGTCAGTAGTTCGGCCACCTCGGAAAGTGACATCTTCGAGCTGACGAGTTGGCAGAGTTAGCGGGTCCGTATGTGCGTAACGTCTAGGTCCGGATGGAAGAAGGCCGGACAACGGTGTCGATCCAAGAAATCTATTTTGCGGATGCAGGCGGGCCTGGCGGCGTCGCGGGCGCGAGGTCGGTGGCGGAAACCGGTGCGGCAAGCGTCGTGCAGGCCACGAATATGAGGGATTCGCGTATAGCATATCGATGCCAGTAATACATTGCCCGAGGTCCCGCTCTTAAAACTGTACGTGCAACCGCACCGCACTGATCGAGACGGGTCCACGCACATAATTATAGCCAGGATTGGCGATGAATTGATAATCGAAGGCGAGCGTAGCCCAATCGGTGAGGCCAACAGAATAATAGGTTTCAATGATGTCCTCGGTCCGGTAGCTCAGCGCTCCGTCGCCGACATTGATACCAAGGCCGCCAGCGGCGAGGAAGGCCTCATAATTGGCAGAAATTCCGCTGATGATGCCGGCAAGACCTACCTTGTCATTGGGCCGGCCCCAGGAGGTGCCTTTCAAAACGGCCCCGAACGAGGCGCTCTCATCGATATCGGTCCACGCCATGATTTCGGTCTGCCCGCTCTGCCAGCTTAGCCGCGCGAAGAGGCCGAGATCATCGCTGACGGTTTGCTCGAGATTGGCAATGAAGCCAAATTCGGAACGGGTCTTGCGCGTCGCCGCGATGTCCGGCGCGTTGGGATCGAGCAAGGGATTGCCTAAAAAAGAATTGCTCAACGTCGCCGCGAAGCTGCCGCAATAGCACTGGGTATCCCAGCCGGTCAGGCGGAATTTTCCGGACGTCCCAAACAGCGTGTATCTGTCCTCAAACTCGAGAAGGTACTGGCCGCGCTGGAAAAGGCGCATATCGAAATTATTACCGTTTGGAACATCGTCTGCCAGAAAATAGCCGGCACGGAGCGCCCAATCCTTTTGGTTGAGTTCGACAGCAGTGCCCCACGTATAGCCTTTCTGGTCGGCCACATAATCAAAGGCGCCCGCATCAACGAGGGCCCAGTTCATGAAACCGGTCCGGCCGTCGTGGCTATAGGTATTATTGTCGAAAATATCAGGGATCGAAATTTTTCCGAAGGTCAGGGTTATTCGCGAAACGTCCACCTTTTCTGCAACTTGCAACGGGCCGTCAGGAATCTCTTCTGTATCGCCGCCAAGCCCAAAGACATGACGGAGGAACAAGCGTGCCGTATAGTAATGGGGATAGTCGAAACCGGCCTTTTGCGCTTCAATGTTAGGGAAGCCCGCAAGGCCATGGGTTTGGCTGAGACCAAAGCCTTGGAAAGGCTCCGGATTGAAATAAAACTCGGTGCTTTCAAACGCCTTGTATCCAAGATAGCCATCCAGGCTGAACGTTTCGACTACCTGGTAGCCAGGGAAGAGGCTTTGCGGACCGGTATAGGCGGCCGGGAATGGCGCATTACCCATCCCGACGACTGTGGACTGGGCATGAACACTCCAATCGCTGAGGTCGGGGAGAATGCCGACACTTAGCGTTGAGGCTGCCGAAGCTGGGACTGCCAGATTATCCGCAAATCGATAATTGAGGCCAAGTTTGACGGTTTGCAAGGTAAGATTGGAATTGTAACGCTCGCCGCTGATCGGAAAGTAACCGCTGGCGCGAGCAAAATCCGCAAACGCATATTCGAGCTTCGCGCTCCAGTCCGGCGTCAGCCGCAACTCGGCGCCGCCGCCAATGGTCCAGCCAGGGCGCCAGAAATAGACACGGTCGACATCCCCCGCCGCATCGGTGCTTGTCACCAAATCCCGATCATAAGCAAAACCACCCGTACCGAAGAGAAGGAAATCGCCGACCGCATAGCCGATTCGGCCTCGCAATGAGCCGAAGATTTGGATCTTGTCGTTGACAACAGATGGCCCGGCTGCGGGGAATGCCACAGGGAGGTTGCTTTGCATCTCATCAGGGAAGGAGAAATCAGCCTCGAAACCAAGCATGAGACCCGAAGGCATCACGCGGTTGTAGCCGGCCTGAAGCCCCCCATAGAGGGGGCCAAATTCACCTTGTACATCCTGACCATAAAGACCAACTGAACCTGCCGCCGCAGGGAACCCCGGAGGGCTGGTCAGGTAGGAGGATGTTCCGAAAGCATAGCCCACATGGCCGCCGAGGTAGAATCCATTCCAGGAGTTGGTTGCGAACGCCGGCAAACTGGGCGCCACATCAGCCGCCAAGCAAGGACAAATGAGCGCCGCGGTGCCAGCCAATGTGATCGGAAAAAAAGACTTCATCTCTGCCCCAGATGCTCTCCTCTTGCTCGTCTTGCTCGTTTTTCCTAAACGAAACGGCAATCAGGCAGCAACGTCAAGCAAAGTTTTGTAATTTATAGAATTTCAGAACGAGAATCTTTAGATTAATTAAAATATAGATTGATTTCTAATTAGATTAATTAAAATATAGATTGGAAAGGTTCGCTATCAACGTGATCCATTTTCGTGGCCAGGGCTATGGATCGGATAAAGAAAAGCTTGGGTGTGGATTTTAGGCCACAGCGAAGATTGCGGTGCGAGTCGCGCCCGTGGTATCGGGCTACGCAAAAGTGGTGAGGCTTTTCAATCAACCAACTGCATGGCGCCTCGGTCCACGCCACGGCGCTTGCGGTGCAGAGGACTCCGATGGACGAGCAAAGCGAGAAAAAATTCTCATCAAAAGCTCGCGCTTGGCGCCGGGTCGTCGTCAAACTTTCCGGCGAGGCCTTGATGGGCAACCAAAGGCACGGACTCGACCATGCAACGCTCGATCGCATTGCCGCGGATCTCAAAAATGTGGCGGCGCAAGGTATCGAGGCGGCCGTCGTTGTCGGCGGGGGCAATTTTTTTCGTGGCATCGAGGGCGCGGATAAGGGAATTGAGCGGGCCCGCGCCGATGCCATTGGAATGCTCGCCACGGTGATGAACGCGCTTGCCCTGGAATATGCGATTGAGAAACAAGGGCAGGCGGCGCGCACGCTGTCCGCCCTAGCTATGCCAGCCCTCTGCGAGGCCTATTCGCGGCAAGCGGCGCTCCATCACCTCGGCAAGGGACGGGTTGTCGTCCTGGCGGCCGGCACCGGCAATCCTTTCTTTACGACGGATACCGGGGCGGCTTTACGCGGCGCCGAGCTCTCTTGCGATCTCATCATGAAGGCAACGCAAGTGGATGGGGTCTACTCAGCTGACCCGAAAAAGGATCCGTCAGCGACCCGTTATGAATATCTGACCCATGACGAAGCGATCGCCAAAAATCTGGCTGTGATGGACACCGCCGCTTTCGCCCTTGCGCGGGAGAATAAGATACCGATAATCGTCTTTTCGATTAAAGAGCCAGGCGCCATCTTGGCCGCGCTGGAGGGGCGAGGAAAAGCGACACTCGTGTCGCCTTGAAAGCATTGGCGGTTTCGGGCGAGATGCGCTATGGACGTGCCTTTCTGTGAAAGGCACCAGCTTAAGCTCAAGTCAAAGGCGGTATGATGAGCCCTGCATTTGACCTTTCCGACATCCGCCGTCGTATGCAAGGCGCGATCGCAACCTTAAAGCATGAGCTCGGGGGTCTCCGCACCGGGCGAGCCTCGGCCAGCCTTGTCGAACCGGTGCATGTCGAAGCCTATGGTCAGTCGATGCCCATCAACCAGCTCGCGACAATTAGCGTGCCCGAACCCCGCATGCTGTCCGTCCAAGTTTGGGATAAGGCGATGGTCGGCGCCGTCGACAAGGCCATTCGCAATGCCAATCTAGGCCTCTCGCCAATAGTCGAAGGGCAGGTTTTACGCATCCGAATCCCTGAACTGAATGAGCAGCGCCGCAAGGAGATGGCCAAAATCGCGCACAAATACGCTGAGGAGGCGCGCATTGCCGTCCGCCATGTCCGGCGGGACGGTCTCGATGGTCTAAAAAAGCTGCTCAAAGACAAGGCGATTGGCGAGGATGACGAAAAACGTCACGAAAGCGAAGTGCAAAAGGAAACGGACCATTTTATCGCGGAAATCGACTCAACCTTGAGCGCGAAAGAAACCGAAATTATGCATGTGTAGGCTCGCGATCGCACGTCCTCCAGGCTCACGCACCCCGAGCGCCGTTATTTGCACGTCTCTATTGAGGCGAAACGATCACAGAGGCTGCGGCAGCAGGCAGTCAAGATATGGGCGGCGCAAGCGTGACGCCGGTGACTCTTAAAGGGAGGTTGTCCTTGAGCGCTCAAGGGCCGAGAATATGACTATGTCTTCCATCCTCGAAGAGAACAATGCCCCCCTCTTGCAGTCGCCCGTGCTTGATACACCAGTGCATGTCGGCATCATCATGGATGGGAACGGCCGATGGGCGGCGCGCCGAGGGCTGCCAAGAGTCGAAGGGCATCGGCGTGGAGTCGAAGCGCTTCGCGAAACCGTTCGCGCGGCCATCGATGTGGGTCTCCACTATCTGACCGTGTACAGTTTCTCGATGGAAAATTGGAATCGTCCCGCCGAGGAGGTTGCCGACCTTATGGGCCTTCTCAAACGTTTCGTCCGCAAGGATTTGCGCGAACTCAAAGACGCCGGCGTGAAAGTCCGGGTGATCGGAAAAAGGGATAATCTCGATCCGGATATTCGCGCCTTGCTCGCCGAGGCGGAGAACACCACCAAGGCGAACACAAGGCTCAATCTGGTTGTCGCGTTCAACTACGGCGGCCGCCAAGAAATCGTTGCCGCGGCGCGCCATTTGGCCGAGGCGGTCGCGGCGGGCCTCATTAACGCGTCTGATATCAATGAAGCAACGCTCGCACGCCATCTTGATACCTCCGGCATTCCGGACCCAGATCTCATCATCCGGACTTCCGGCGAGCAAAGATTGTCTAACTTCCTCATGTGGCAGGCCGCCTATTCCGAATTCATCTTCATGCCGATGCATTGGCCGGATTTCGATCGCAAAGCTTTTATGGCGGCGATTGCCGAGTATTCGGGACGCGAACGGCGATTTGGGGGCGTGACCGGCAAAGGCCCGAACAGCGCGCTACGCGTTAGCGCCTCCAGCAGCTAATCTCGCGAGGAAGTTGCCCATCGCAGCCATGCCGGAAGAATCGAAAGGCGTTTTGGGCAAAATCCCGCCCAGGCCAGTCCCCCTCACGCGCCGAAGCTTTGCCGATTTGTTACCTCGCGTGGCGTCCGCACTTGTTTTAATGGCGGCGGCCCTCATTTCGGTCTGGCAAGGCGGACTGATTTTTGGTCTCATTTGGCTTAGCGCCGTCTTGGCGGTTGCCTACGAGTGGCAGCAGCTGATCGGCGCGGAGCGGCCGCTTTACCGATTTTTCCTAGCAGCATTTGGCATCGTGCTATCGCTGGCCGCCGCCAGGCAAAAGGCTTATGCAATCGCTGGCGGCGTCCTCCTAGCAAGCGCTCTTGGCGCGGGTTTGATGGCGCGCCCTCCCCGGCGCATTTGGGCCTTCGCCGGAGTCATCTATGCCGGCGCTCTGCTCTTGTCCCTCGTCGCGCTGGAGGGCGGGGCGCGTTATGGAACCATTTCCATCCTGTGGCTTTACGCAGTCGTATGGGGCACCGATGTCTTCGCTTACTTCGGCGGACGCCTGATCGGCGGCGCCAAATTATGGCCGGCGGTTTCACCCTCGAAGACATGGTCTGGCACTCTAACGGGCATCGGCACCGGCGCGGTGCTTGGAACCGTCCTCGCCTCAGCCTGGCTTGAGTGGCAGACCCGATTCTTGCCGCTTTTGCTGCTTGGCGTTGCGGCGACCGCGGTTTCGCAGGCCGGCGATATCTTTGAGTCCTCTGTCAAGCGGCGCTTCGGCGCGAAGGATTCGAGCCGGCTCATTCCAGGCCATGGCGGCTTCATGGATAGACTCGATGGGTTCATTGCCGCTGCTGTCTTCGCGGCCCTTTTTGGCACCCTGCGCGGCCTTTCCTCTGTAGCGGCGGGGCTCTTTTCTTGGCCCTGACGCGCAAGGCCATGGCCGACCCTCTTTTGTCCTCCTACAAATTATTTTCCATCTAACGAAACTTCTGCTCGGCCAATTTTTTGGCAAAGGGGTGGTGCAGCGGACATCGGAGACGTTTTCGGGACTGCCGCAAGGGTTTTGGACCTAAGCTTTACGGCGGCTCATAATCTTGGCGCTTTCATCTGGCTGTTGAGCACGCATGGCTAAATATTGAACTCGCTTTGGAAAAAGTGCTTTCTCAAAGCATCATTCCATGATTCGGAGCGGTCTGGGTGGCTGATTTCACGCGATCACGGCAAGCCTCTGAGCCCAAATCAGGCGCCCGGAGTATTGTCATCCTCGGGGCAACCGGCTCGATAGGGCGCTCCACGGCCGATATTGTCGCGGCAGCGGGAGGCGCCTTCCGGGTCGAAGCCATCGCGGGCGGCCGAGACCCCGAGGCTCTGGCGCGCGTCGCGCGCCATCTCAACGCAAAGTTCGCCGCTCTTGCCGACCCAAGCGGCTATCTGGGCCTGAAGTCGGCCCTCGCCGGCACCTCGATCGAAGCCGCAGCCGGCGAGGCCGCCGTTGTCGAGGCGGCGCTTCGGCCAGCCGATATCGTCGTCGGTGCGATCGCTGGGACGGCGGGCGTGCTGCCCACCTTTGCGGCGCTTTCGGCCGGACGCCTCGTCGCCCTCGCCAATAAGGAATGCCTTGTCTGCGCTGGGGGACCTTTCATGCGGCAAGCCGCCGCTTCCGGCAAACGTCTGCTTCCCGTGGATAGTGAGCACAATGCCATCTTCCAGGCGCTTGGCGAAGCAAGGCTCGAAGCCGTTGAAATGATCACCTTGACGGCTTCTGGTGGGCCCTTTCGCACGTGGACAAAGGAGGCGATCTGGAATGCCTCGCCAGAAGAAGCGCTCCGGCATCCGAACTGGTCCATGGGGCCTAAGATCACGGTCGATTCCGCGGGTCTCATGAACAAAGGCCTTGAACTTATTGAGGCGCACTACCTTTTCGGGGTCGAGGTGGACCGTCTCAGCGTCGTTGTGCATCCGCAATCGGCGGTACATGGGCTTGTTGCCTTTAGAGATGGTTCGATCACCGCTGGGCTTGCCGCGCCCGATATGAGGGTGCCGATCGCTCACTGCCTTTTCTACCCGGAAAGGAGCGCGACCGCGGCCCGGCGGCTTGATCTCGCGGCAATAGGCACGCTCACATTCGAAAAACCCGATTTCGAACGGTTTCCCGCTTTGCGCATTGCCCTTGAGGCGCTGCGCGCCGGCAACGGGCTTCCGACTGTGCTCAACGCGGCCAATGAAGTTGCGGTCGAGGCGTTTTTGAACCGGCGGATCGCCTTCCGCGACATCGCGGCGACCGTCGAGGAAGCGTGTGATGGCGCCCTCGCGGATGGGGCCGCCTTCGATCCCGCATCCGTGGTGGATGCTCTCTCAATGGATAGCGCGGCCCGTGAGCGGACGCGGGCAATTCTCAGCAGCAAAACGCGGCCCAGGCTTAAAGCGAACTTCGGTTGACGCGGCGGGTCCGGTAATTTGCACACTATGCAAAAAAGAAACTTGAAGTTAGAGTTCTAGATTGTTTCGGGCTGCGCCGCGCCCATCTTAAGCTAATGTGAGTCGGGTGCCTGGTTCATCAGGCATTTACCAAGGGGTTTACTGCGAGAGAGCGGAGGAACCGGACGGCTGCAAGGAGTGTTATTCGGCGCAAGGCGAGGAGCGCGTAGGTAGGATCAACGATCTCTGCCACGATTAGGAGTTTAAATGTCGATTTTTACGCATATTTGGGCGCTGCTCGGCTACATCGTGCCTTTCCTTTTTGTGCTCAGCCTGGTCGTTTTTTTTCACGAATTGGGGCACTTTTTGGTCGGCCGCTGGTGCGGGGTCAAAGTTGACGCCTTCTCGCTTGGCTTCGGGCCGGAAGTTTTTGGTTTCGATGATCGTCACGGGACCCATTGGCGGCTCGCGGCTTTGCCGCTCGGAGGCTATGTGAAATTCCACGGCGATGCCAACGGCGCCTCCGTTGTTGATTTGAAAGCCGTCGCGGCGATGTCGCCGCAAGAGCGAGCAGTGAGTTTCTTTGCCCAAAATGTCTGGAAGCGGGCCGCTATCGTCGCCGCCGGCCCGGCCGCAAACTTTCTTTTGGCGATCGTTATCTTTACGGGCATTTTCTACGTCAATGGCCGCGCCATCGCGCTTCCGACGGTTGATGCCGTCGTCGCTGGCAGCGCGGCTGAAGCTGCTGGATTTCAGCCAGGCGACCTAATCGTCGCCATAGACGGCGTCAAGGTCGATAGTTTTGAAGAAATGCAGCGGATCGTCCAGACCGCGAGCGACACGCAGCTTGCCTTTACCGTCAATCGCGGCGGCAAATTGATTGAGCTCATCGCGACCCCCCAGCGGCGCGACGTCACGACCGCCTTTGGCACGACTCGCGTTGGTATCCTCGGCGTCCAATCCAAGGGCAGGCCGGAGCACATCCAGCATTATGACTTCATCGACTCAGCAAAGCTTGCGGCGTCCGAGACTTGGTTCGTTGTCGCAAGGACCGGCGGTTATATTAAAGGTTTAGTCGCTGGAACCGAAACGACCGATCAGCTCTCGGGCCCCATCCGGATCGCCGAAGTGTCCGGCGCGATGGCAAAAGTCGGCTTTGCCGCTCTCCTTAACCTTGCCGCGATTCTATCGATTTCCGTTGGATTGCTCAACCTCTTCCCTATTCCGCTTCTTGATGGCGGGCACCTCTTTTACTACGCGGTCGAGGTGGTGCGCGGCAAGGCGATGAACGATAAGGCACAGCAATTCGGTTTCAAAATCGGCCTCATGCTTGTCACAAGCTTGATGATCTTTGCCACCTACAATGATGTTCTCCGCCTGACCCGGCAGCTCATGCATTGGGGCTAATTTGCGGCGAAGCGGGCGTCAATTTCGCTTCCGCTTGCCATGATTCTGGCTTGTCTTGAGACTAGGTTCCCGCAGCCCTGAAGTAAATGTTTAACCTCGTTGGTTAAGTGTTTGCTGACGAAGATGCGTGTCTAGAGAGCCACGCTTACTTAAAAACGCTAGGATAGGACGAATTCCGGTTTGGCCCGGAGGGACAAAGCGGATAGGAGTAAGCTTGGCGCTTTAAGCACCCCAGTCGGTTGTCGGATAGAGAGTATATGGGAGCCGGTCTAACAATGCGAGTTTTGCGTGGGTTCCGTGGCCGGATCGCGGTGACAGCTGCCGTCCTTGCGTACTTGGCGGCTAGCACCCTCGCCGTGCATGCCGAGAGCGTGCTGGTCAAGGGAAATAAGCGGATCGACAGCGAGACCATAGCTGGTTATTTCACGGGCACGGACGAGGCGGCCATCAACAAAGGCGTCAAGGATCTTTATGCGACTGGGCTCTTTTCGGATATCCGGGTGAGCCACGAAGGCGGCCGTGTCGTCGTTTCGGTGACGGAAAATAACGTCATCAACCGCGTCGTCTTCGAGGGTAACAGCGCCGTCAAGACGGAGACTTTGACAGCCGAAGTGCAGTCCAAATCCCGTGGCCCCTATAGCAAGGCCATGGTCGATGCGGATATCGAGCGCATCAAGGACGTCTACCGGCGCTCTGGCCGCGCCGCCGCCTCGGTGACCGCGAGAACGGTCGATCTCCCCAACGGCCGCGTGGACGTCGTCTTCACGATCGACGAAGGCGGCAAAACAGGCATCAAGGAAATCAATTTCGTTGGGAACCAAGCTTTCTCGGCGAACAAGCTCCGCGATCTCATGGAGACGACGGAGATGAATTACCTGTCATTTTTCAAAACCTCGGATGTTTACGACCCTGACCGTATCGCATCCGATCTCGAGCGTATTCGGCGCTTCTACCTCAAAAATGGCTATGCGGATTTTCACGTCGTTGGCTCGGATGCCCGGTATGATCCAGACCAGCAGGGCTATATCGTCACTATAACGGTTGAAGAGGGCCCTCAGTACACGGTCTCCTCCGTGAATGTTGACTCGCACCTTCCCGATATCGACGGCGCATCGCTTTTGCCGCTGGTCAGGCTATCCCCCGGCCAGGTCTACAATGGCGATCTCGTCGAGAAAACGGTGGATACCTTGGCCCGCGAGGTCGGCAAACATGGCTACCCCTTCACGCAAGTGCGCCCGCGGGGGGATCGTGACCCGGCAACGCGGACTGTCACTATCGTCTTCGTTCTCGAGGAGGGGCCGCGCGTCTACATCGAGCGGATTGATGTGCGCGGCAATACAAGAACGCGCGACTACGTCATCCGCCGCGAGTTCGAGCTTGGCGAGGGGGACGCTTATAACCGCGCGCTTATAGACCGCGCGGAACGCCGGCTGAACAACCTCGGATTCTTCAAAAAAGTCAAAGTCACCAACGAACCGGGATCGTCTGCTGACCGGGTCATCGTCGTCGTCACTGTCGAAGACCAGCCAACCGGCTCGCTGTCGCTGTCCGGGGGTTATTCGACGACGGACGGTTTCATTGCCGATGCGTCGGTAACCGAAACCAATTTTATGGGCCGCGGTCAATACGTGAAACTTAGCGTCTCCGAAGGCCAGTACAGCCGGGGTGTGACGTTTAGCTTTACGGAGCCCTACTTCCTTGGCGACCGGATCGCTGCGGGTTTTGACCTCTACGCAAAGAAGAGCGATCCTTGGCAGTATTCCTACTATAGCAATTTCACGACCGGCGGATCTGTGCGCTTCGGCCTGCCGATCACCGAGGAAATTACTTTTTCGCCGCGTTACTCGATTTACCGGACGGATATCTCCATTCCCAATAATTCGTCACAGCCTTATAACGATTGTACCTATCCGATCTACGGGATAACGCCCACGGTATTATTTCCATCCGGCCCGCAGCCAAATGTCTGGTACAATTGCGTTACTAACGGCGAGGCGTCGTTGGCCATTAAGCAAGCCCAGGGTGCTTTCTTAACCTCCATGTTCGGTTATACGCTGGGGTACAATTCTCTCGACAATAATCGTAACCCGACAAGCGGTATTTTTGGAGAGCTGCGCCAGGATGTCGCCGGAGCGGGCGGAGACGACCATTTTCTACGCACCACGGGTGACCTGCGCTTCTACCGTGAGCTCTATGAACAGATCGTCGGCATCGTCCATCTTCAAGGCGGCGATCTCGCGGCGTATGGAAACAACCAGCTGCGCATCGTCGATGACTTTAATCTTGGGCCTAGTCTTGTCCGTGGCTTTGCGCCAGCCGGCATTGGACCGCGCGACATAAGTTCAGGCAACGCGCAAGGTAACCCCCTTGGTGGTACCGTCTACTATGGCGCTAGCGCGGAAGTGCAATTCCCTATCTACGGCTTGCCAAGGGATATCGGCCTCAAGGGCGCGTTCTTTTTTGATGCTGGCGACCTTTTTGGATATCATGGCCAGACGAATTTCAGCCCAACCGGCGTCTGTTCCGGCGGCCCCTACGTCTATCCCTTCACGCAAAGCAATTGCATCATCGTCGCCGCCGATCATAGCGATCTTGTGCGGACCGCAGCGGGGGGCTCACTTATCTGGGCATCGCCGCTGGGCCCGATAAGATTCGACTTTGCCAAAGCCATCACCAAGAGCCAATACGATCAGACCCAGTTCTTCCGCTTCTCCGGTGGCACGACTTTCTAGCAAAGGCGGCGATCGCCCTGGCTCATTGGCGAGAGAATTGCCGGAGGCCAAGCCCAGCGACCTTGGCGGGCGCGCCGGTTCTGCGCGTGCGAGGCCGCTCTCCGCACCTCGGAAGATCCCGGCATGAGCGAGCCCATATTTTTCAAAGGGCCGAAGACCGTCTTGCTCGCCGATATCGCCGCCGCCACGGGCGCGCGCCTTACCGTGAAAATAGATCCCTCGATCATCATTCGTGGCGCCGCTCCGATATCGACGGCGGAGCCTGGCGATATTACAGTTTTAGCCGCCCCCGAGGACGCGCTGCTCCTGCAAGAAAGCGGGGCAAGCGCCTGCTTCACCGCGCCAAATTTCGCTCATCTCGTGCCCGCATCGATGCCGGCCCTCGTTATCGAGGAGCCGCTGCGTGCCTATGCTCTCGCCTTGGAGATGATCTTTCCGCGCTCTTTGCAGGCGGCCTCATTGCTGGGCGCATCCGGAATCAACCCGGGAGCCTCAATCCACGCCGAGGCGCGGCTTGAACAGGGGGTGATTGTCGATCCAGGGGCAGTGATCGGGCCTCGCGCCGAGATTGGCTCCGGCTCAATTATTGGCGGAAATAGCGTGATCGGTTTTGAGGTGCGGATTGGCCGCGATTGCGTGATCGGGCCGCATGCGACAATCAGCCATGCCCTCATCGGCAATGGAGTCATCGTTCAGCCGGGAGCTCGCATCGGCCAGGCGGGGATCGATCCCTTCTTTACCGCCTCCGCGGCGGATCCAGTCAACGGCCTGAAGCTTCCGAAAGTGGGCCGTGTCATCATTCAGGATCGCGTGGAAATCGGCGCAAATGCCGCGATCGCACGCGGCTCGGGCGGCGATACCGTTATCGGAGAAGCCACGCGCATTGGCTCGCTTGCGCAAATTCCGGAAAATGCCGCGATCGGGCGTTATTGTTTTATCCCGGCCCGCGCCAGCCTCGCGGCCGGCGAGCGTCTTGGCGACTTTGCAATGATCGCCGTTCGCCGCTAAAGGCTGGCAAGGGAGCCAGCCGAGCAACGCACTTTCTGGGCAGCGCACTTCAATGAACAAAGTAATGCCGGCGACGTTTGAAACCTTTGACATTCAACACTTGCTAAAATCCCTGCCGCATCGCTATCCGTTTCTTATGATCGACCGGGTCATCGAGGCGCGCGGCGATGAGTCCGGCATCGGTATCAAGAATGTCAGCATCAATGAGCCGCAATTTCAGGGGCACTTTCCCGAGCGCCCGGTCATGCCGGGGGTTCTTTTGATCGAGGGCATGGCGCAGACCGCCGGGGTCCTCTGCATTACCGCCCATGGAGGCGGCGGCAAGCCGCCGCTGGTTTATTTTATGACCATCGATAAAGCCAAGTTCCGCAAACCGGTGCTGCCGGGGGACCGCGTCGAGTTTCATATGACAAAAACGAACCGGCGCCGCTCCATGTTCTGGTATCAGGGCCGTGCATTTGTCGACGGCGAGCTTGTTTGCGAGGCCGAGATCTCAGCGGCCGTGGTTGAGAGCGGTGGGTAATTGAGCCCGGCGGATTGTCCAGCGAAAGCTTTGTGTCGTAAGTTGCGCGAGTAGCAAGCGAAAGATCAAACATCCTTCCGCTTAGCCGAGGGCGCGGTGTCAAGCACAGCAAAAACTGGTAAAGATCTTTTACTGTCGTCCGATGGACGCCGGTTTCGCACCATCCTGGCCGATCCTCCTTGGCGGTTCCAAAATAAGACTGGCAAAGTCGCGCCGGAGCACCGCCGCTTGTCACGCTACGCCACCATGACCCTTGGCGATATCTGCGCGCTGCCGGTTGAAAAAATCACCGAGCCTACCGCGCATCTCTACCTGTGGTGCCCCAACGCGCTCCTTCCCGAGGGCCTGCGCGTCATGGCGGCTTGGGGGCTTTACCTATAAAGCCAATGTCGTCTGGCATAAGATCCGCAAGGACGGCGGCTCGGATGGCCGCGGCGTCGGCTTTTACTTTCGCAATGTCACCGAGCTCATCTTGTTTGGCACGCGGGGAAAAAATGCCCGCACCTTGGCACCGGGGCGGCGCCAGGTGAACTTCATTGCCACCCGCAAGCGCGAGCATTCGCGCAAGCCCGATGAGCAGTACGCGCTGATCGAATCCTGTTCGCCTGGCCCTTACCTCGAAATTTTTGGGCGCGGTTTGCGAAACGGATGGTCGGCCTGGGGGCATGAGGCCGACGCGTCTTACGCGCCATCTTGGAAAACCTACTCGCATAATTCGGCTTCTGAGCGGCTGCGATCATCGGCCACCGGGCAATCATAGCGCGGTCTCATCACCGCTCAAGATTGCCTCTGTGTCCAGATGCTCGGAAAACGTAACGATAGCTGCCGGTAAGCCTATTAGGAGCAGGGGACAAGGGTTGCCAACGCCGCGCTTGACCCGGTCTTCTAGTTTTTTCCAATGCGTCGTGGCTGCCCCATATTTGTCTTGGACAAAAGACGCCGGCCAAGCCTCAGTGAAGCTTGCTCCGTTTTTCATGCGGCGCTTGACATCTTCAGTCTGCCGGCGCGTCGGCGTCAGCCCAATACGTTTTAGGTCATCCGCGCACTTTAGGTCTTTATCGAGAGCAAATTGACGGACATTCGCCACCATCTGATCTTGCAAGGACGAACCGCGCGTAACAATTATACCGGCGCTAATTGCTCCTTCGGCGTGCAACCGCTTGAAATTTTCGAGATCGCGATCGAAAAAGGGGTCTTTATTGTTCCATTCAATCTCCAGAGCAATGACGCGACCGTCAGGGAATTGCCTGACATGATCGACTTCGTGCGAAATCGATTCTTTTGGAATCCCGTTAATGCGCTTCTCGATCGTGAAATTTATTTTATTCCACGCCGACGAGCTTAAAGACCGCCTCAGGCGTTGCGTTCCCTTCGCTTCGCCACCACCAGATCCTATAACCTCTTCGATTGGAATAGATAACAAAGCGAGCGCTTGCTCCAGCTCCACCACGGCGTCCGGAAAATCCACGCTCAAAATAGCTTTGGCGTGAGATAAGAACTCGATCTGGAAACCGCGCGCCAAGAGTTGATCGAACATCTCCGATACTTTCTACCGCCTAATAGGTGATACTTTGCCTCAAGCGGAGCCACCGGCTCTCGGACTGCTTGAGAACAATCAACGGATCTGACACGATGTGGCTAATATCATTTACAATTTGCCCGTATTCATTATCCGCCACTTTGCGTGTTCGGTTACCTCATTGATTGGAACGTCCGGCTTTTCGACGGCGGTGCCGAGCTTGCCAAAGTCCTGAGCCGCAAGGCACTCTCTTCATCGCAGACCGACAAGCCAGCACGAGCAAGATGGGAATGAGCGAGAGCCTTATCGCCTGTGTTCCACACTTCGCAAGCGCGCCGGAGCTTTGGGACAATATGCTGTGAAATCACCCGCGCGGGCAGCGTGCCCGCGCCGAGCGTGAGACCTTCATAGGCGATCTCAAAGTCAAAGCGCGAACTCCGCTTTGGTGCCCGGCAAAATTAAATCCTCGCGCCGCCGCTTTTTCGTTACTATCCTTCCTAAATCGGCAACGCTGCGAGACAATAAATCAATTTAAGGGGGCTAACGCCATGAGCACCACTGTCCGTGTTTTCGAGACCGGCGCTCCCGAGGTCATGCGGATCGACGATATTGAAATACCCTCCCCCGGGCGCGGCGAGGTGCATATCCGCCAGCACGCCATAGGCGTCAATTTCATCGACACCTATTTTCGCAGCGGCGCCTATCCTGTCGATGTCCTTCCTTTCGTGCCAGGAAATGAGGGCGCGGGAGAAATCATTGGCGTCGGCGCCGGGGTCCGGGATTTGAAGCTCGGCGACCGCGTCGCCTATGCTGTTTCGACCTTGGGCGGCTACGCGGGCGAGCGCATCATCGCCGCCGACCGTCTCATCAAGCTGCCGAAAAGCATTTCTTACGAGGCTGCGGGTGCGCTCATGCTGAAAGGCCTCACGGCCCAATACCTCTTGCGCCGCACGTATCGCGTGAAAGCCGGCGATACGCTTCTCATTCACGCGGCGGCGGGCGGCGTCGGCCTCATCCTCTGCCAATGGGCCAAGTCCCTCGGCGCGGCTGTCATCGGCACCGTGGGCTCGCAAGAGAAGGCGAAGCTCGCGAAGAGAGCCGGTGCAAAGCATGTCATTTTGTACCGGGAAGGGGATTTCGCCGCGCGCGTGAAAGAAATCACCAAGGGGAAACTTTGCGATGTCGTCTATGATGGCGTCGGCAAGGCAACCTTTCCGGCATCTCTCGATTGCCTGCGGCCCCTAGGAATGTTCGTCAGTTTCGGCTCCGCCTCCGGTCCAATCGAGGCATTCAACCTTGGCCTTCTCTCAACGAAAGGTTCGCTCTTCGCGACACGCCCCTCGCTTTTCACCTATAGTGCCAAGCGCGAGGATCTTGAGAAAATGTCGCGGGAGCTCTTCCGCATGGTGGCGAGCGGCGCCGTCAAAATTCCCTTGCACCAGACGCGGCCGCTCAATGATGTTGTCAGCGTTCATCACGAGCTGGAGAGCCGGGCGACGACGGGAGCGACCGTGCTCCTGCCTTAGGGCTTTCCGCGCACAGCTAAGTATAAAAACGATACAAAAAAGGGAGAGCGACACGTGAATGGCAAACCTCACTCAAGCCGTGCCTTTCTATTTCTACTCATAGGCGCCGGTCTCGCCTCGGCTGGCGCTGTCATCTATGCACTTCGTGTGATTTCGCAAAAATCGGATCTTGGCTCTACCGTTCCGTCGGAAAATCTTGTTCAGGTGCAGCAGGTCGCCGCAATTCAAAAAATCCGCCATCAAATGGCGGAAGAATTCATAACCGCCGTTGCGAACTGCGGTCCCATTCAAAACCTCAAGAACGAAATTTTAACCGAACAGCAGGTAACCGAGCGCGTTGTGGCGGCACTGGAAGATCGCGAGGATAATCTCTGCACCAAAGATAAAAAAGGCGCTTGGACTTTCAGCGCCCCCTGCACGCTGACGATCCACCATCCGCCCGCGTGGCTCGGCGGATCCATGAATCTGGGAAGCATAAGCTTATGCGCGACAACGATTGGCGCGGACTTTCATTCAGGGGTCGGAGGCTGCAGATCCTCTCGCCATTTCGATGAATGCCTTGTCAATGCGGTACTTGCCGATCATGACGTCCAGAAAGAAATCGTTAGGCTGCCGGAAGGATCTCGCTAACCTCCGTTCGGGCTACTCTTGATATGGAATGGCGGGACCGCGGCCTTATCATCGGCACGCGAAAATATGGCGAGACGAGTGTCATCGTCGAGGCAATGACACGTGCGCACGGCCGCCACTTCGGGCTTGTGCGGGGCGGCCGCTCCAAAAATATGCAGCCCCTCCTGCAGCCGGGCAATCATGCGGAATTTGTCTGGCGCGCCCGGCTCGATGAGCATCTCGGCACTTTTTCGGTCGAGCCCACGAAAATTCGCACCGCCTCTTTGATGGCGAGTGCCGAAGCCCTGCATGCAGTGTGCCTTGTCGCCTCCCTTTTGCGCCTTGCCGCCGAACGCGATCCGCACCAGGCCCTCTATGAGACGTCGGTGAAGATCGCGGGCAGCATCGACAAAACGGAGATCCTGCCGCCGCTCATCGTGCACTTCGAGACCGAAATACTTGCCCAAATGGGCTTTGGCCTTGATCTTGGCACCTGCGCCGCGGCGGGAACCGACCGAGATCTGGTCTATGTTTCGCCGAAATCAGGGCGTGCCGTCTCAAAAGCGGCGGGCGAACCCTATGGGACGCGGCTATTGCCGCTGCCCGCGTTTTTACGGGATGCGAATGCCGAGCCCTCGCTCAGCGATGTTATGGATGGCTTTCGTTTGACCGGCTATTTTTTGGCGCGGCGCCTGTTCATGCCGCGGGGCGAAACCTTGCCCCATTCACGCGCGGCCTATATTGCGGAGCTCAACAACCGCTTAAATGCTCCTGCATGACCAGCCGTCATTTATTTGATCTTGGTTTCTTTAAACTCGACGTGTTTTCGCGCGACAGGATCATATTTCTTGAACGTTAATTTTTCGGTCTTCGTGCGCGCGTTTTTTTTGGTCACGTAGAAATAGCCCGTATCCGCGGTGGACAAAAGCTTGATCTTGATCATCGCGGCCTTGGCCATTGGCAATGTGTCCTTCGAATTGAAACAAGCAGAGGTCGGCGCGGCCAAAAGCGGCCAGCCTCATAAATTGAGGCGCGACCATACAAGTCGCGTCGTCTTTGTCAAGAAACGGCCGCATCATGCGGTCGTGTTGGAAGGCGCCAATTGATATCAGGCTTAATTCGGCGAGCAAATCTGCCTTTTCGCTTTTGCGACGTGAGCCACAAATTTTTCGAGAGCGGCGCAGAAGTCGCTTGCACTTTCCCATGATCCTTCCTCCGCAGCGCTGGTACGCCGCGGCGAGCTCGCCAAAGCCAAGTCAGACGCGGCCATGAGAGCCAGCATCTCGGCCATCGCCTGCACCTTTGGATTCCGGTGTGATGAGCGGATCATAGCTTTGCCTTCTCATGGGATGTGAATACTCCGGCAGCGGAGCCATTGGGAGCTGACTCCGCCGCCGCCGCAGAGCCCCCCTCTCCCCTGGAGCAGAGAGGGAAGGGGGAGGGATCAGAACAGACGCTTGGCTGCATCCGCCTTCCGGGCCAGGTCAAGCAGAAATGGTACAAAGGCTGGCGACTGCCCGATGAAAAGCCCATCGGCCGTGAAAGCGTTGACAGCCGCCACCGCATTGATCTGTCCTGCAGCCGTCGGCCGGATGATCGCGCAAGGCGGCAGATTGGGGCTAACGAATTCGCATGGAACGGGGAAGATCAGGTTGGTCTGAAGCAACGGGTTATTCGTCGCATCGAAGTTCGGAAAGGTTAGCCCATTGGTCGGATCCGTCAACGGAGCGACCGGGGGCGAAACCCCATTGCCGGAGAAATCCACCCATTCCAGGAAGTGGCAGATCTCGTCCCCCCCGATGCTGAGAGTGATGTCCAGCACCTGAGCGTTCGATACTTGCCTGCTGAGCGTCGCATAGAGGCTTGAACCACCTTGCTCGATAAAACCGAAGTGGAATGCCGCTGTGTTGGCGATGGCCTGAATATGGGGTTGCGGGCTAAAATCGGCGTTCGTTCTCGGAATTGCCGTGAACTTACCAGCTGACAACGCGGGAAGAGCCTGAGGGAATGTCGCACCAAAATCGGGATTGGTCGTACTGCGGTAACGGACATACCAACTGGTGTCAACAGAGAGCTGCATGAGATTGGTGAGTCGGCCGACCTGCTGAGCCCCCGTTGCCTTGCTACTCGGCAGAGTCCGGAAGCGATCGAGGTTTACCGGCTCCGCGCCAACAGCAGTCAGAAATGCGTTTAGGAAGGCGGCGTGGCTATGCTCATCGAGATTATTACTTGATATATATTGGGAACCGTCGGGATCGAGATTTTGCAGTGCAAGCTGATACGGATTTTGTGCTCCCGATGAAAGCCCACCGAGCTCGGCATATTGCTGCCACAGATCGGATTCGATCAGTTCTGCAGCTGCGAGGAAACGCAAAATGTTGATATCGCCCTCAGGAATTGATCCGTTGGCGAGGGCCTCCTCTCCGAGCGCCGCACCGGCAACGAGTGCTGCGCTAGCGATTGCGCTCGCTTGCAAAAACTGGCGCCGGTCCGACTCGTAATTCTTCGTCATGGCAAGCTCCTGTTTGTGATTATTGTAAACAGAATCGCCGCTGCTCTTTGCCTTCAAACGTAAGGACAAGGCGCACCTCTGCTATGCTTGGCCGTCGAAACGTATTCAGCGGCTTTATCTTGGTGATACCGAGCAGCGCTTGTGCGAAATACTTGCACTTTTTACAGCTATACTCAAATGACTAATAGGTCATTTTATGACAAGAAAGTCAGTTTTTGCCGTTTTGGTTTTATGGCAAAATTGGTCATCGATGGAGGCGCCAGCATGGCTGGTGATCGATGCCGCATACTTGTCATTGAAGATGACCGCGAGACGGCCGAACAACTTGTCCAGCTGCTCACCATGAGCGGCTATGGAGTGGATCTTGCCAGCGACGGCGAGGAAGGGTTTGGCCAAGCACGTACCGGCGGGCATGCGGTGATGGCGATCGATCGCATGCTGCCCAACCTCGATGGTATCGCGCTGATCCGCCGCCTCAGAGAAGAAAGTATTGGCACTCCGGCTTTGATTATCAGCGCCCTTGGCGAAATTGATGACCGCGTACGCGGCCTTCGAGCCGGCGGGGATGATTATCTTGTCAAACCATTTGCCTTCGCGGAATTTTTGGCGCGCATCGAGGCCTTGGCCCGGCGCAGCGACAGCCTCGTTAAAGAAATGGTGTTGCGCGCGGGTGATCTTGAACTCGATTTAATCAAGCGGGCCGCGGCCCGAGGCGGTAAAAAAATCGACCTGCTGCCGCGCGAATTTAAGCTTCTCGAGTATCTCGTACGCAATCAGGGGGAAATTGTCACGCGAGCGATGTTGTTGCGACACGTGTGGGATCTGCACTTTGATCCAACGACAAATATCATTGATGTTTATGTTGGGCGTCTGCGCCGGAAAGTCGACGCCACGCGTTTTTATCCGCTGATCCACACGGTCCGCGGAGTTGGGTTCTGCTTGCGTGCTCCTCGCTAAGGTTTTCCGTTCTCTAACCTTCAAGCGGGCGCTCATCAGTATCGCCGCTTTTGGCGCCATTGTTCTCACATTGCTTGGTTATGTTTATTGGAGCGCCGTTACCTTCGCCGAGAGTTGCTGCGATGGCACAACCTATGACGAGATAACGTTTTTAGGCGAGTTTTACGAACAAAGAGGCCGCGCCGGTCTCATCGCTCTGATTGCACAGCGACTCGCGGACAAGAGGTTCGAGGGAAGCATTTATTTGCTTGCCGATCCATCTTTTGGGAGGCTTGCTGGTAATCTGTCCACGTGGCCCTCGGAGGCACTAACCGGCAATGAATGGGTCACTTTTAATGCCGGAAACCCGCAAAAGCGGATGCGCGCGCTTGTTAGGTCTCTGCGGGACGGCGCCCACCTGCTGGTTGGGCGGGATATCAGCAATCTTGATGAATTCGAACAGCGCATCAAAATCGCGACGCTACTCTGCCTGTTCTTCGTTGCTGTCCTCGCTGGATTTGTGAGCATCTCATTGACGCGAAACACGGTTGGCCGGATAGAGGCCATCAACACGACGAGCCGGGCAATTATGTTGAGCGGGCTCAACCAGCGAATACCGTTACGGGGCACTCGCGATGAGTGGGACGAACTCGCCGACAATCTCAACACCATGCTCGACCGCATCGAGGCCCTGATGTTGGAGATCAAGCAAGTCACCGATAACATTGCCCATGACCTGCGCACGCCGCTCGCGCGCATGCGCGGGAGATTGGAAAAGGCCATCGAGAGGCAACGCCAAGGCGATGACGACAAATCCCTTGCTGCTGATCTTTTGGCAAATCTCGACGATGTCCTTCATATGTTTTCGTCCCTCATAAGGATATCTCAGATCGAGGCGCGCGATCGGACAGCGGCATTTCAGCCGCTCGATCTTTGCGCGCTCATAGGCGATGTCATCGAACTCTTAGATGCGGCGGCGGAGGACAAAGGCGTATCGCTAACAAACACGAACACTCGGCAGGTTATCGTCCGCGGCGATCGGGACCTCTTGTTCGATGCCTTCGCCAATCTCGTTGATAATGCCATCAGGCATGGCCGGCCCGGGGGGTATGTGAGCGTGGAAGTCAAGGAATGCGCCGGGCGGGCGACCGTCACGGTCCTCGATGATGGACCCGGCATACCGAGTAGCGAACGCCTGCATGTCTTCAAGCGCTTCTACCGGCTCGAACGCAGCCGGCATATGCCTGGCAATGGATTGGGGTTAACCCTTGTCGCCGCGGTCTCCCGCCTGCATGGCGCCCATATCGAGCTCGCCGATAATGCACCCGGTCTGAAATTCGAGATCCGCTTTCCTGACACTGCGGAATTTCAGCTTTGAACGGGCGGGGAATTACCTGGACCCTTGCCCCTAAGCGGCTGATGCAACGCCTGTCTTATTCATATTTATTGCTGCAAATTCATCAAAACGGCCCATGGCTTCCTCCCTGCTGGCAAGCACCCGGTCGACAGCAGCTTTGAATTCCAGGGTGAATCGATCAGCGTTGAAGGTCTCGGCATGCGCGCGGATCTTTTTGGGGTCAAAATGCATGCCTTCGAATTCAAGGACCGCCCGCTCGAGCGCCGAAACCGTTTGCTCCTTGAAAAACAAACCAGTGACGCCCGCCCGCACTGTTTCCGTCACCCCGCCTCGCCCGTAAGCAATCACCGGGCGGCCACTTGCCATGGCTTCGACCGGGACAAGCCCAAAGTCCTCTTCGCCCGGGAAGATGAGGGCGCGGCATCGCGCGTAGTGGTGTCTCAATACGGAAAATGGCTGTGGTCCCATGAGTGTCACCGCCGGACCGGCGCGTTTACGCAAGGCAGCGAGCATCTCGCCACCGCCGATGACAATCAAACGGCGCCCCAGCCTATTGAAGGTGTCGATGGCGAGATCCGGCCTTTTATAAGAGACGAGTTCCCCGGCCATCAAAAAATAGTCCTCGACCTCGGTTTCAGGCACGTTTTCAAAATCTTCAACCCGCACGGGCGGGTGGATGATGTCGGCGGTTCGCCGGTAACATTTTTCTATACGCGCGGCGATGTTCGCGGAATTCGCGATAAAGTGGTCAACCCGTGCCGACGCCACTGTATCCCACATGCGGAGATAATGGCTGAGCAGTGGCATCGCCGAGCGTCGAAGCAGACCAGCGCGCTCGCGATAATCGTGGTACATATGCCAAATGTAGCGCATGGGAGAGTGGCAATAACAGATATGCGCCGAATCCGCTGGAGGGATAATCCCCTTGGCCGGCCCCGACTCACTGCTGATGACGAGATCATAACCGCGCAAATCAAGCTCTTCGAGCGCAAGCGGCATCAATGGCAGGTAGTACTGATAGTAGCGGCGCGCCGCCGGCAGCTTATCAATAAAGGTTGTCTGAACGCGGTGCTTGCGGATCGTTTCAGAAATACGGCTGGGCTCGTAGACGTGAGTATATAGATCGGCTTGTGGAAATATCCGGCAAAGGGCCTCGATGACTTTTTCGCCACCCCGCATTGAGACAAGCCAGTAGTGGATCAATGCCACCCGCATGCCACCAAACCTTCAAGCATAGCCGCCCATAAAGGGCCTGCCCGACTAGACTTTTTGTGCCAAATGATCATTTCCTCAGAGGAGATCGCGCCCGCCCACCGCAGCCGATGGCTTGATGCTCGCCAACCTCACGCAAAGCGCCGATGGCCCTTAGTAGCACCCCTTGCGCAAGATCACGGCGCTCAACGTGCGCCACAAAATGGCAAGATCGCTGACGAAATTGGCATGCCGTACATAATCGGCGTCAAGCTCAATACGTCTCTCGTAACTGCAGTCATTGCGGCCGCTCACCTGCCAAACGCCTGTCATCCCTGGCTTCGCGAGAAGGTAAATACCAAGCTTATCGCCGTAACGGGCGGCTTCGGAAGGAACAATGGGTCGCGGCCCGACGAGACTCATCTCGCCTCGCATCACGTTGATAAGCTGCGGCAATTCGTCGAGGCTGGACTGGCGTAGGAATCTTCCGATTGGCGTTATGCGGGGATCATTTGAAAGCTTTTGGCTGCGCTCCCACTCCGCTCGCGCGGCAGGGTCATTGTCTAGCAGAAATTGCAGAAGCTGCTCTGATCCCTGCACCATGGAACGGAATTTGAAGCAAGTAAAACGTTTCCCTCCTTGACCAATCCGAGTTTGCTTGAAGATGATTGGCCCGCGATCAAAAAAAAACAATGCGCTCGTCACGAGAATTAACAATGGAATCAAACAAAACATTAGAATGCCTGCAGTACAAAAGTCGAATACCCTTTTAATTTTTGCATTCGCAGTATAAACTATTTCACTTGACGGGTTTACACTTAACGGTAATTCGATATTAAACATCCAGCACTCCCAACTCATTATCCGACCAAGGACTCTGAGCTCGCTTACGAAACAAGACTGATGGAAAATGTTATAGATATTTTATCAGCGATGAGTTCGCTAGTAAAATATCATATTGTCGCCGATGGGCATTCTTACATAGAGATGATGGCTAATGTCAACAATAACTATTCAAAGCGGCGGCTTGGCCAAGCAAGCGTGGGCACGGCGTTAAGCGCCAAGTTCGAAACGGCAAGAACAACGCTTGACGTCAAGCTTTGGGCCATCGCCAAAGTTTGACCCCCCATCAGCCTCCAAAATAGCAATTAGTCTTTGGCGCGCTCGACGTAGGAGCCATCTTCGGTTTGCACAATGACGCGGACGCCGGTGGTAATATGCGGCGGCACCATAATGCGGACGCCATTCGAAAGCTTTGCCGGCTTGTAAGAGGAGGACGCTGTCTGGCCCTTCATTGCAGGCTCGGTCTCGACGACTTCCAAGGTAACACGCGCCGGCAATTGAATGGCGACAGCCACACCGTTGAAGACCGACAAGACGCATGCCATGCCCTCTTGCAGATAGTTGGCCTGCTCGCCAATCACTTCAGCCGGCACGGTGATCTGCTCGTAAGTGTCGCTATTCATGAAGTGGTAGCCCGCGGCGTCCTGAAACAGATAGTTAAAATTCGAGTCTTCCACGAAGGCTCGTTCGACCTGCTCGGTCGTCTTATAGCGCTCCGTTGTTTTGACACCGTCGGAAAGCCGGCGCATGTCGATCTGAGTCGTTGGCGTGCCTTTGCCGGGATGAAAACTTTCGGCCGTCAAAACGACATAAAGCTGGCCGTCATCCTTCTCGATGATGTTGCCTTTTCGGATTGAGCTGGCAATAACTTTCACTGGCTTCGCCTTTCAATGAATCCTTTAGGCTTACGACTCCAAACTTTTGCGAGCTGGGAGCCTAAGCTGCACACTTAGCAGCGGCGGTGGCACCATAGCCAACCCGCCGTTTTCCGCTAGCCGATTTTCCAGCCACTGATAAAAAGAGACCGCCCAGCAAATCAAGGCGTGACCAAAAGTCTTTCGGTGAAACCTTGCAATGAGCACATTTTTCTCCCGGCCAACGCCTTGGTGGACCCCTCATATTCACCGTGACCGCCGGCCATTTCTGGTGAGCCGCGCCAAAATGGCGGCCAGCGCCCGGGCCTTTTTTACCAACCAAGGGTTTATCGAGGTCGACACGGCCGCGCTGCAGATTTCGCCTGGCCATGAAGCCCATATTCGAGCCTTCCAAACGGAACTGTTTGACGGCGCAGAGAAATCGACCCGCTTCCTCCATAGCTCGCCTGAGTTTGGCGCCAAAAAACTGCTTGCCGCCGGGGAACAGCGCATTTTCATCCTTACGCACGCCTTTCGCAACGGCGAGCGAGGGCGGCTCCACCACCCGGAGTTCACCCTGCTCGAATGGTACCGCGCGGGCGAAACTTACCAGAGGCTCGTGGAGGATTGCATGGGCCTTCTCGCCGCCACCGCAAGCGCGGCAGGCGCCCGCGAGCTGTGCTTCCGAGGGCATATCGCCGATCCCTTCGCCGAACCCGAGGTCCTCAGCGTCGCCGAGGCCTTCGACCGCTATGCCGGTATCGACCTTTTGGCGACGCTCGACGGCCCGGAAGGAGATCGGCAAAAACTTGCGGAGAGCGCCAGCGGCCACGGGATTAGAGTAACACCCGATGATAGCTGGCGGGATGTTTTTAGCAAAATCCTATCCGCCAAGATTGAGCCCATGCTCGGGCATGGCCGCCCCACCATCCTTTTGGATTATCCGGCGAGCGAGGCCGCCCTCGCGAAATTGCAGGATGACCGCCGTTTCGCCGAGCGGTTCGAGCTCTATGCTTGCGGCGTCGAGCTCGCCAATGCTTTCGGCGAATTGATGGACGCGGCAGAACAAAGGCGCCGCTTCGAAGAAGCCGAGGCTCAGCGGCAGAAAATCTATTCGCGCTCTTACCCCATCGATGAGGATTTTTTGCAAGCGCTCGCCACCATGCCTCCCGCCAGCGGTATCGCGCTCGGATTCGACCGGCTGGTCATGCTGACGACCGGCGCTTCCGATGTCGAGCAGGTCATATGGACCCCGGTCGCGCCGGCTTAGCCGCAAAAATGAGCAATTTTAGAAGCACGTTGCGCTCGGCCTCGGATCTCGTGCAAGCGGGACTTTTGCCCGCGTCGCAGGAGCAAGCCATCGATCGGCTGGCGAGGACTTACGCCATCGGAATCACGCCGGCCCTCGCGGCGATGATAGATCCGGCCGATGCCAGGGATCCCGTCGGCCGGCAATTCGTGCCCAGCGCCGCCGAACTCATAAAGCATCCGGATGAACGAGCCGATCCGACGGGCGACCAAAAATTTAGCCCCGTCGAAGGCATTGTTCACCGTTACCCGGACAGGGTCCTCTTGAAGTTACTGCATACCTGTCCGGTCTATTGCCGGTTTTGCTTCCGCCGCGCGGCGGTCGGGCCGAACGGGCCGAGCCCACTCTCGCCTGTCGCGCTCGCGGCCGCGATCCGCTACATCGAGCAGCACGACGAGGTTTGGGAGGTGATTTTAACCGGAGGCGATCCTCTTGTCCTTTCCGACCGAAGGCTGGCGGGCGTGATGGAGCGGCTCAAGGAGATCGATCACGTGAAAATCCTCCGGCTCCACACACGCGCCCCCGTCGCCGACCCCGAACGCGTCACGGCACACCTCGCCGGGGTGCTCCTCGCCTCGGGAAAATCCGTCTATGTCGCCTTGCACGCCAATCATCCGAGAGAATTATCGGCCACCGCCCGGAGCGCCTGCGCAACACTCGTCGATGCCGGGATCCCAATGGTCAGTCAGAGCGTGCTTCTGCGCGGCGTTAACGATGACATCGGCACACTTTCCGCGCTCATGCGGGCCCTCGTCGAAGCCCGCGTGAAGCCTTATTACCTGCACCATCTGGATCCGGCGCCGGGGACGGCGCATTTCCGCGTGCCTATCGAAAAGGGACGCGAGCTGATGCGCCAATTGCACGGGCGTCTATCCGGCCTTTGCCAGCCACGCTTCGTTCTCGATATTCCTGGCGGCCATGGCAAATCGCCAATTGGTCCCGAGTATCTTAGGCGGCATGCGAGCGGGATGTATGAGATCACCGATTACAACGGTCAAGCGCATGCTCTCGACGCGGACGAACCGCAGGATTAGCCCCCCGGTCATCACCCCGAGGTGATAACCAGCCGCTGTTGCCTGACAGAGTTTTTGACAAATTCGAGGTTTATCGGCGAAGATCCGCTCGCTCCAAGATATCGAGGGCGCCTTGCTCAAATCTGTTGTTCTAGCGTTCGGCCTCATCCTCTTGCTTCTCGCGGTGACTCTTGTGCCGGGCGAGGTGAATGCCAGAGCCGGGCTAACTGAGAAACAGGGCCAAATCGCGCAAAACAACGCGCCGGCACAAAGCCGCGGCAAGGGGCAAAAAACCGATGCCGCTCAACCGGCGCCGCAGGATCAGCCAACGGCTCAGACCGCGCCGTTGCAGCCGTCCCAGCCGCCGCTGGCGGAGCAAGCGCCGATTGGTCCGGCGCTCGATAAGCTCGGCGCTTCGCTCAGCCAAATTGAGGCAAGCCTCGAAAAGCACGAACTGACCGACGCTTCCCTAGCGGATCTTCACGAGCAGATCGACGCGCTTTCGGCATCGATCGCTAATCTGCTCGGCCGGCTGACACCTCGCCTTGCCGATATCAAGACACGGCTCGACCAGCTGGGCTCTCCCCCGGGCGACAACGCGCCGGCGGAGAGCCCGGGGGTCACCGCGGAACGCTCGGCCCAGCAGAAGCTCTTCAATGATACGGATGAGCTGATAAAACGGGCCCGCCTGCTAGCGGTGCAGGCCGACCAGATAGGGACAGACATCACGGCGCGGCGGCGGGCTCTCTTCACCCGCTCATTGTTCGCGCAAGTGAGGAGCCTCGCGAATCCTACGCTATGGACGGATGTCTGGCACGAAGCGCCGGCCGATATCGCTGCCATCAGGGCTGTTTTTGCCGATTGGATCGGCGCGATCAACGAGCGATTCGATAGTTACCGCCCGCTCTTTATTTGGGGCGGCCTTGGCCTTTTGATCCTGCTCATTCTGCCTTTTTCGTGGCTTGCCTCGCGTCTCGCCTCGCGCAATCCGGCTATTGAGAAACCGAACCGGTTTTCGAAAATTTTGGCGGCTTGGCGGGTGACCATTCTCATTTCCATTCCCGCGGCCGTGGCGATTTCAATCGCAGGCTACGTTTTCCACTCGTTCGGGCTAGAAAACACGCGGTTGCTGCCATTCGCCGCAGCTTTCGGCGGGGCGATCATGCGCATCATCGCCACGGCCGCTGTTGCCATTGGCCTCTTCGCGCCACGGCGTCCGAATTGGCGGCTTCTCAAGATCGACGACCGGGCCGCCGCAAGCCTCGTCCGCGCCGCCATTGGCGTCGCCTTTTTTGTGTCTGTGACGGGTCTATTTGAGGCTCTCAATAACATTGTCGGCGCATCCTTGCCTTTTGCCGTAACCTTGCGCGGCTTAGCTGCGATGCTAGGCGCCCTAATGCTCGTCGCGGAGCTGTGGCGGTTTGGCAGCGACGCCGAGAGCGAAGAGTGTTTTGGGCCGGAAATCACAACCGAGCGGGGCTGGTTCGATCTTGTCCGCCTCGTGTCCTTTGTCGTGGCCTTCGTAATTATTACTGCCGATCTGGCTGGCTATGTCGCGTTCGGCAGTTTTGTGTTCGAGCAGTTTTTCCGGCTGGGCGCCGTCGCCAGCCTGCTGTTCCTTCTGATCGCGCTTTTCGAAGAGGCGGTAAGCGCGGGACTTTCGCCAAAGGCTCGGGCGGGCCACCGGCTCATTGCCAGCATTG
The DNA here is from genome assembly GCA_035622375.1 of Methylocella sp. Lineage (GTDB taxonomy): Bacteria > Pseudomonadota > Alphaproteobacteria > Rhizobiales > Beijerinckiaceae > Methylocapsa. The sequence continues at coordinate 94,352 of DASPVM010000016.1, forward strand.
GATTTGACCGCAACTCGCTCGAGTTGATGGGTGTGCTTTTATCGGGCGTCTTCCGGCTTGCGCTCTTTGCCATTGCCGCTTCTCTTCTGCTGGCCCCGTGGGGGCTGCGCCGGAGCGACGTTCCGATCGATTTCAACGCGGCTTTTTTCGGCTTCCAAATCGGCGATGTGACGGTCTCGCCCTTCAATGTTTTCGTTGCGATTGGCCTTTTTGCCCTCGCGTTCGCCATCCTGCACGCCGTCATCCAATGGCTTGATGGAAAGCTCTTTCCTCATTTAAAATTCGATCTCGGCCTGCGCAATTCTATCCGCACGAGTCTCGGCTATCTCAATTTTCTTTTAGCTGCCGCTCTTTCCCTTGGTTACCTCGGACTAAATTTCGAAAAACTTGCTCTCTTGGCCGGCGCCCTCTCGGTCGGGATAGGTTTCGGGCTGCAGTCGATTGTCAATAACTTCGTCTCTGGCTTGATCCTGCTGTGGGAGCGCGCCGTCCGCGTGGGGGATTGGATCATCGTCGGCGGCGATCAAGGCTATGTCCGACGGATCAATGTCCGCTCGACCGAAGTCGAGACTTTCGATCGGGCGCAGGTCATCATTCCAAACTCCAATCTTGTCAGCGGCGTCGTGACGAACCTCGTGCGCAATGACCGGACCGGGCGCATCGTCATTCCGCTGACCGTCGTGCCCACCGCCGAGCCCGAGAAAGTTCGCGAGGTCTTGCTCGCCATCGCCAAGGCGAATTCGATTGTCCTGACGATCCCCGCTCCGCAAATCCTTTTTACGGGAATGTCAGCCACGTCGCTCAATTTCGAGCTGCGCGTTTTCGTCGCCGATGTCGAAACAAGCTTCCGCGTCAAAAGCGATTTGAACTTTGAGATTTTCCGGCGTTTCAAAGCAGAAAAATTTTTCGATTCCCCCGTGGCCGCGACAAAAATCGAGATCGTCGGTTTCGAAAATCCTCCCGCGGCGATCGAGGCGGTTGAAGTTTCCTCGCGGGAGTCCGTCAAAAGCAGCGCGCCCGCCTGATCGGCGGCGGAAGTACTCATCCCGCCTCTTTTGATCGCCCCCAAGGGGGTCTATATGTGCGCTGCGAACCGATGATACTTCACGAAACCGAAGCCTTAACCACAGGGCTCGACTATCCGGAGGACGTTTAATGACACTTCAACTCGGCAATACGGCGCCTGATTTCGAGGCTGACACGACGATTGGCAAGATCCGATTTCATGAATGGCTCGGCAATTCATGGGGCGTTTTGTTCTCGCACCCGAAGGATTTTACCCCCGTCTGCACCACCGAGCTCGGCTACATGGCGAAGCTCAAACCGGAATTTGATCGCCGCAATACGAAAATCATTGGCCTTAGCGTCGATCCGGTCGGCAACCATGCCAAATGGTCAAATGATATCGCGGAGACGCAGGGAGCCGCCCCCAATTACCCGATGATTGGCGATCCAGATCTCGAGGTCTCGAAACTCTACGGCATGCTGCCAGCCAGCACTTCGGGCGATTCATCGACGCGCACGCCAGCGGATAATCAGACGGTGCGCAATGTGTTCGTCATTGGACCCGATAAAAAAATCAAATTGATCCTCGTCTACCCAATGACCACGGGGCGCAATTTTGATGAAATTCTGCGCGTGATCGACTCGCTGCAGCTCACCGCGAAACATCGGGTCGCCACCCCCGTGAATTGGAAGCAAGGCGAGGACGTCATCATCGCAGGCTCGGTCTCGGACGAGGAAGCCAAGAAGATCTACCCCCATGGCTGGCAGGCGCCGCGGCCTTACATCCGTATCGTCCCGCAGCCGCGTGATTAAGGCGGGCGCCCCTCTATAGAGGATGCTTTCGAAGACCTCATTTGAGAGCCTCCTCTTTGACAGCTGATGGCGCCTCGTTCTCGGGCGGACAGATGTCAGCCTCTTCGAGCTGTGCCAAGAGGCCGGGATCGAAGCGATTGCAGGTCGCAAGCCGGCCATCGGCGAAGCCGGCGTCATAACTTCTCCGGTCATAGTTTCCGACGCCGGCGGGCGGGCCGCAGGAGGATGCCAGAACGAGCGCGGCGCTGGCGGCGATCGGCCTGATTTTGCTTCGCATGAGGGTTTGGCTTTCACTAACCGGCCTGGAAGATGGAAATTCGCTCGCCCCTCGCGGGTTCCGCCCTCGCGCATCCCTTTATTGCTTAACCTTCTTCCTCGATTATATTGCCGCGTCTTTACGGCCCTCTTTGAGGGCTGGCGGCAGCGGCCGGCCACTTGCGGCCGGTGAAGGATTGAACTGGAGAGAACATGGCCGACGCCGCTATCAAGTCATCCGCGAGCGCTAAAAGCGCGCATTGGCCCGGGCGCGGCCGCATTTACGAATCGATCACCGAAACCATCGGCGATACGCCTCTCGTGCGCCTTCGCAAAATTGCCAGGGAAAAAGGCGTCAAGGCCAACCTTTTAGGCAAGCTCGAATTCTTCAATCCCGTTGCCAGCGTCAAGGACCGGATCGGCGTCCATATGATCTCGGTCATGGAGGCGCAAGGCAAGATCGCGCCCGGCAAGACAACGCTGATCGAGCCGACATCCGGCAACACCGGGATCGCCCTCGCCTTCGTCGCGGCGGCGCGCGGCTATCGCCTCCTTCTGGTGATGCCCGAATCGATGTCCATCGAGCGCCGCAAAATGCTGGCGCTGCTTGGCGCGGAGCTCGTTCTCACCCCCGCCGCGCAGGGGATGAAAGGCGCAATCCTCAAGGCGCAGGAGCTCGCCCAGTCGACACCTGACGCGGTCATTCCCAAGCAATTTGAAAATCCGGCGAACGTCGAGATTCACCGCCTCACGACGGCGGAAGAGATCTGGAACGATACGCAAGGCGAGATCGATGCTTTTGTCTCTGGTGTCGGCACCGGTGGCACGATCACCGGCGTCGCGCAGATGCTTAAGCCGCGCCGGCCTCAGCTTAAAATTATTGCCGTCGAACCGGAGGATTCGCCGGTGCTCTCCGGCGGGCAGCCGGGGCCGCATAAAATCCAGGGCATCGGCGCGGGCTTTGTCCCGGCGATCCTCGACTGCTCCGTGATTGACGAAGTTTTGACCGTCGGCAACCAGACAGCTTTTGATCTGGCGCGCCTCACGGCCCGGCTGGAAGGAATACCGGTCGGGATTTCTTCGGGCGCCGCCATCGCCGCCGCGATTGAAGTGGGCATCCGGCCTGAATACGAGGGGAAGAATATCGTGCTCGTGATCCCCTCATTCGCCGAGCGCTATCTTTCGACGGCCTTGTTCGAAGGGCTTTAAGCCACTGGCGCAGCGCTTTTGGCATGAGGATTGCCTTACTCCTCCCAGATGTAGGAGATTTTCTCATGTTCGAATGTATATTGCTCGCCGCCACTCTATTGTTCCTGATGCCGTCGGCTCTGCTTCGGCGAGTCTCGCCCGAGCTTGCATTTGTGCGAAGCCGCCGCGCGGCCGCCCTCCCGAGCAGCCGGCTGGAGCTCTGAACTATCCGCGGCGCTCAGTTCTTACGCGCCTGGTGATCATTCTTGTATCGTCGCCGCTCATTGCTGGCAGGCCGATAAGGACGGTGTGCGGGGGCCCCTTATCAAGAGCTCAGTCACGTGCGCCTGCGCACAGAATTTCAATCGTTTTCGAGCTAAAACTTTTCGCAAGTTCAGAGCGAAGCGAGTTCTTTCGAGGCTTGAGTGCCAAAGTAGCGGTAGGCCAGGGATTTCGATCACAGCCCGGACACGAAAGCGGTGATCAAGCCCTCGAGATGAAATCGCAAGGACTGTTCCCGGCCGGAACATTGAGACACAGTAGTATTGAGCCAGCGCTCGCGCTATTTTGCCGAGCGCACACTCGCCTTAACCGGCGCGCGACTTCAATTCGACCTTAATCCATCCTGGCTTCCGCTTATCGAAAGCCTCGTAAGCCTCGATGGCGTCCTGCGGGATTCGACTTTGCTCAACTTGACGGGGTCAGGGTCAACGCCTTGGCTCCGGGACCGGTGTGGACACCCTAGCAAGTCACAGGCGGCCCGCCGCCAAGCAAAATCCCGAAGTTCGGCAACAACACCCCGATGGGACGGGCCGCGCAGCCTGCCGAGCTCGCCCTCTTTATGTGTTGCTGGCCTCCGGGGAGTCGAGCTATTCTACGAACCAGGTTTTCGGCGTGGTCGGCGGCCGCGGCTGTTCCTGATCTGAGGCATGCCTCATGACAAAACTCATCTATGAGGTGGTCGAACACGCGGGCGGCTGGGCCTACCGCGTGCAAGGCGTTTACTCGGAAACTTTTCCGACACATGAAGCCGCCCACGCGGCAGCGCAGCTCGCCGCCCGCGAGCAGGAACTGCCAGGCGAGACGACCGATATCTCCTATGAAGATGAAGAAGGCCGCTGGCACACGGATGAGTCGCCGGGCACTGACCGGCCCGAAACCAGCGTCAAGGATTGATCGGGCGTCCGAGCGTTTTCACGAGGCGCGGCTTTTCCAAGGATAACCGGCGCGCCGCCTCGCCAAAGTCCCCGCCATGCGCCAGTTCTTGAGCGAGGGAGAAGACCGGCGCTCGCGGCCTAGCACAACGGCAATGGCGGCGAGGCCCCTGCCCCGCGGCCTCTTTTGGACCCTTGGCTTACGCCCCGCGCTCGCATTTCCCACACCTCTTCCACCGGCTCATTGATTTTTGTTATGGCGCGAGCGTCTATGCCTCTATAATGGGCGAAGCGATAGCTTAACCTCATCGCTATAGCAGCCTTTTGGTTGAGCCACCAAAATCGAAGAGATGGAAACGCGCAACCTCACCGTGGCACAAGCCAGTGGCATTGGAGCCAGGCTGGACGTGCTCCTCATCGACGACACGCCGCAGGACCGGCTCGGCGTGCGCCTGGCTCTCGAGGGCCGCGGCTTTGTCGTGAAAGAGGCGGCGACGGCCGGGGAAGGTCTCAAGCTCGCCGCGACGTTTTCGCCCGACTGCATCCTGCTCGACCAGAGCCTGCCGGACCTCGACGGGCTCCAAGCGCTGGAGCGCCTGCGCCGCCCCGACGGCCTTATGCCCTGCGCCGTCATCATGCTGACCAGCGACGCCGACGCGGATGTCGCGACCGCCGCCATGAAGGCGGGCGCGCTCGATTGCCTCATCAAGAGCCGTTTCGATGCTTATGCTCTCATCCTCGCCATCCGCGGCGCCGTGCGGCTCTTTCAGCTGGCCGAAACACAGCGGCAGACCGAGCGCCAGCTCCGCGAAAGCGAGGCGCGGCTGCGGCTCGCCCAAGATGTTGTCGGCCTCGGTCATTGGGAATTCGATTTTAGGACGGGCGAGCCTTTCTGGTCGGCGCAGGCGCGCGAGCTCATCGGCGTTGGTGCGGACGAGCCAGCTTCGCTCGACCTCTTTATCTCCCGCGTGCATCCCGACGACCGGCCCGAGATCGAAAGGGAGGCCATACGCTCGCGTGATCCGCGCGCCGCGCATGATTACCACGTGGAATTCCGCGTGCTCCTTCCCGATGGCTCGATGCGCTGGCTCGAAGACAAGGGACGGGTCGAATTCGGCGCGAAGGGGCGGCCGCTGCGCGCCTTCGGCGCCGTTCGTGACATCACCGCGCGCAAGCAGCGCGAGGAGGCTCTGCGCGAGAGCGAAAATTTTAGCCGTAGCGTTTTCGAATCGAGCCCTGATTGCTTGAAGATTTTGACCCTCGATGGCGTCATCGAGGACATGAACCGCAACGGTCGCCTCATGATGGAGATCGATGATTTCTCGACCATTTGCGGCCGCCCATCGCACACGTTATGGCCGGCGAGCGCCCGCCCCGAAATCGAGCGGGCCTTGGAGGAAGCGAGGGGAGGCGGCACTGGCCGGTTTTCGGGCTTCTGCCCGACGGTCAAGGGCACGCCGAAATGGTGGGACGTCATTATCACCCCCATCTTTGGACCGGATGGGCGCCCCTCCCGCCTCATTGCGGCATCGCGCGACATTACCGGGCAAAAGCATGTGGAAGAGGTACTGTTCGAAAGCGAGGCCCGCTACCGCGCGATGTTCGACGCCAGCAGCGTCGGCAAGGTGGAGGTCGATCCGCGCACTTTCCGTTTCCTGCGTGCCAATGCCGCTTATTGCCAGCTCACGGGCTATAGCGAAGCAGAGCTCCATGACCTGACCGTCTTTGACATCACCCATCCGGATGACCGCGAGCGCAACCGCGCCGGCGTGCAACGCCTCATGGCCGGGGAAGCCGCCGCTTTCGATCTCGACAAACGCTATATCCGGAAAGATGGCGGCACGGTATGGACGCGAGTCACCATCAATCTGATCCGCGACGGCCAGGGCCAGCCGCTGCGCGTCATCGCGGCCATCGCCGATATTTCCGCCGGCAAACAGGCGGAAGAGGCGCTGCGCAAGAGCGAGGAGCGGTTCCGCTTCGTTACCGCGCGGGCGGAAGTCGGCCGCTGGGATTGGGACCTCGAAGCTGACCGGCTCGAATGGTCGGCGCTCTGCAAGCAGCTCTTTGGCCTGCCGCCGGACGAGCCCATGTCCTATGCGCGCTTCCTCGCGGCAATCCATCCGAGCGACCGCGGGTACACGGACCGCGCAGTCCGTGCCTGCCTCGAAAGCGGCGGCGCCGAGGATTACGATATCGAGTACCGCGCCATCTGGCCCGATGGCACGGTGCGCTGGATCCATGCAAAGGGGAGCGCCCTTTTCGAGAACGGCCGCGCCGTTCGCATGGCGGGCATCGCGCTCAACATCACCGCACGCAAAAAAGCCGAGGAGCAGATACGCCATAGCCAGCGACAGCTGCAAATGGCACTCGAGGCATCGCAAGCAGGCATTTGGGGCTGGAACGCGCTCACCAATGAATCGATTTGGGACGATCGCCACCATGCCCTTTACGGGTTCGAGCAAGGAGCCCCGCGCTCATTCGACGCCTGGGTCGGCCGGCTTCATCCAGACGACCGCGATCGCGTCCTCGCCCGGCTCGAAGCCATGCTGGCAACGCCTTCAGACAATGACTGGCGAGAAGAGTTCCGCATTCTCCACCCAAGTCGTGGCGAGTGCTGGATGCTCAACATCGGCCGCGCCGAGCGTGATGCCTCGGGCAAAGTGGAACGGATGGCGGGCATCGTCCTCGACATCACCGAACGCAAGCAGGCCGAGGAAGCGCTGCGTAAGAGCGAGGTGCTGTTTCGTTCGATTTTCGAAAACGCCGCTGTCGGAATAGCCCACATCGCGCCGGATGGGCGATGGCTGCGCGTCAATGAGCGTCTTTGCGAGATTACCGGCTATACGGCGGACGAGCTGACAACAAAAACATTTCAGGACATCACCTACCCGGGGGACCTCGAGGCCGATCTTGCACAGACTCGACGCTTGCTCGCCGGCGAAATCGACAGTTTTGGGATGGACAAGCGCTATATCCGTAAAGATGGTTCGATTGTATGGATCAGGCTCGCGGCCGGTTGCGTGCGAAAGCCTGATCACTCCGTTGATTATTTCGTCTCGGTGATCGAGGACATCGGCGCGCTCAAAGCGGCCGAGGAAGCCCTGCGCGAGAGCGAACGGCAATTGGCGGTGGAAGCGGAAGAGCTCGCCAAGCTCAACACCTTGAGTTCGCGGCTGTGGCGGATGCCAAGTACGCAGGAAGGCATCGAAGAGATGCTCGAGGCGACCATAGACATGCTTGGCGCCGACATGGGCAACGTCCAACTGCTGCAAGGCGGCGTCCTGCGGATTGCGGCGCAACGCGGCTTCAGCCAAGAGTTTCTCGATTTCTTCCGCGAAGTCTCGACGGAGGATGACTCCGGCTGCGAACGCGCGCTGCGGTCTGGCGCGCGCACAATGATCGAGGATGTCGAGGCGGACGAACTCTACGCGCCAATGCGCGCCATCGCGCGATCTGCCGGCTACCGCGCGGTGCAGTCGACTCCGCTGATCGGCCGCGACGGCAAGCCGCGCGGCATGATCTCGACGCATTGGCGCTTGCCGCATCGACCCTCCGAGGGGGAATTCCGGCATTTGGATCTTTATGCGCGCTTAGCCGAGAGTTTTATCGAGCGCTGCGAGGCCGAGGAAGCGCTGCGCCAGAGCGAGGAGCGTTATCACGGCATTTATGACCACGCGGGCACGGGTATCGCGGTCGTCGATCCTTCCGGCAAAATTTTAAGCTGCAATCCGGCCTATTGCCGCATGCTCGGCTATAGGGAAGCCGAGCTCCGCGGCACGAGCTTTAAAGAGCTCTTTCATCCGGATGAGGCCGATGCGAGCCTCCTTGAGATAGAGCGGCTTTTGGCGGGAGAGATCCCCGCGTTTGAAACCTTCGGCCGCTGCGTGGGCAAATCCGGCGAAGAAATCTGGGCGCACAAATTCATTGCGCTTATGCGCGGCCGCGATCACCGCCCAACGAATATCATTGTCTTGGTGACCGATCTCACCGAGCGCAAGCGGCATGAAGAGCGCGTCGAGTTTCTCTTGCGCGAGGTCAACCACCGGGCCAAAAATCTGTTGACGATCGTGCAAGCGATTGCCACGCAGACCGCCGCCCGCGATCCCGCCGAATTCATCGATAAGTTTTCGCAGCGCCTGCAAGCGCTTTCCGCCAATCAGGATCTGCTCGTGCGCAGTGATTGGCGCGGCATCGGCCTCAATGATTTGGTACGCGGCCAATTAGCGCATTTCGCCGATCCCGAGCGGATCGCCGTCGATGGTCCACCGCTTTGGCTCACGGCCTCGGCGGCACAGGCGATCGGCCTTGCCTTGCACGAGCTCGCGACCAACGCGGCAAAATATGGCGCGCTTTCCAGCAAGAGAGGCCGCATCGATATCGGCTGGCGCCTCGAAGGCGGCAACTTCATCTTGAATTGGAAGGAGCGCGGTGGCCCGCGTGTATCGCCACCGATGCAGCACGGCTTTGGCACCATCGTCATCGATACAATGACGAAGCTTAGCACGAAAGGCACCGTGACCCTTGATTATGCGGCTTCCGGCCTTAAGTGGCGGTTGACCTGCCCGGCGGCGCACGTCGTCGAGCAGGATGTCGGGTGACTGGGAGCCGCCTTCCGTGAAACGCATCCTCGTCGTCGAGGACGAGCCGCTGATCGGCCTTTTTTTGTCCGAGGAGCTGGAGGCGGCTGGGTTCGCCGTCGTGGGACCGGCGAGTTGCGCGTGGGAGGGGCTTGATCTTCTGGCGGGCCAAGGCTGCGATGCCGCCGTGCTCGATATAAACCTCGGCACGGAGTCCTCCGAGCCCATCGCGCAGGAGCTTTTGCGCCGCGAAATTCCATTCGTCACGCTATCGGGCTATAGCGAAATGCAGCAAGCTCCCGTGTTCCGCGGCGCTCCCGCGCTCGCCAAGCCTGTCGTCATGGAGCGCTTGATTGCCCAAATCCATCAATTGTTGCCGGCCGCGTAAAAAGACAAGTTTTCGCTGCTATCGTACTTTTTGCGCTTCGGTCCGCCAGTCCGGGCGGGTTGTAAGATTATTGCGCCGATCGGACGAAAAAGTTTCACGTGAAACATTTTGGTAAGGTTCCCGCCCGGAACCCGTCAATCCCGCCGCCGCGGACACATTTCATCGCGCTGGCCAAGGATTGATGATCCTAGTATATCGAGCAAAAAACAAAACACGATCGGAGAGAACCATGGGGATCGAAAGCAAATGCCCGGTTGCGGGCGAGACTCGCGCCTATGCGAACCTGGACTGGTGGCCGAACCAGCTGAACCTTCAGGTTCTTCGCGCGCACTCGAGCCGCTCCAATCCAATGGGCGAGGCATTTGATTACGCGAAGGAATTCAAGAGCCTCGACCTTAATGCCGTGATCGGCGACCTCACTGCCCTGATGACGGATTCGCAGGATTGGTGGCCGGCTGACTTTGGCCATTACGGCGGCCTCTTCATCCGGATGGCGTGGCACGCCGCCGGCACCTATCGCATCGGCGATGGCCGGGGCGGCGCCGGTCGCGGCCAGCAGCGCTTCGCGCCGACCAATAGCTGGCCGGACAACGCCAACCTCGACAAGGCGCGCCGGCTTCTGTGGCCGATCAAGCAGAAATACGGCCAGAAAATTTCCTGGGCCGATCTCTTGATCCTCGCCGGCAACGTCGCCCTCGAGTCGATGGGCTTTAAAACCTTCGGTTTCGGCGGCGGCCGCGCCGATACATGGGAGCCCGACGAGGACATCTTCTGGGGCCCCGAAGGCGAGTGGCTGGCGGATAAGCGCTATTCCGGCGACCGTGACCTGCAAAATCCGCTCGGCGCGGTGCAGATGGGTCTCATCTACGTCAACCCGCAAGGGCCGAATGGCAAGCCAGATCCCATCGCCGCGGCGCGCGACATCCGCGAGACCTTCCGCCGCATGGCGATGAACGACGAGGAGACCGTCGCGCTCATCGCCGGCGGGCACACCTTTGGTAAAACCCACGGCGCCGCCGACTCTGGTCAATATGTCGGCGCCGAACCCGAGGCTGCTTCCATCGAGGAGCAGGGCCTCGGCTGGACGAATAAATTCGGCACGGGTAAAGGCAATGACGCGATCACCAGCGGTATCGAGGTCATTTGGACCACGACGCCAACGAGATGGAGCAGCAATTATTTCTGGAACCTCTTCGGCTATGAGTGGGAACTGACGCAGAGCCCGGGCGGCGCCTATCAGTGGAAGCCGAAGAATGGCGCGGGCACCGCTACCGTGCCGGATGCGCACGACCCGTCGAAGCGCCATGCGCCTTCCATGCTAACCACCGATCTCTCCTTGCGCTTCGACCCGGCTTACGAAAAAATTTCCCGGCGCTTTTATGAAAATCCGGATCAGTTCGCCGACGCCTTCGCGCGGGCGTGGTTTAAGCTGACGCACCGCGACATGGGCCCGATCGTGCGCTACCTCGGCCCGCTCGTTCCGAAGGAGGAGCTGATCTGGCAAGATCCGATCCCCGCCGTGGACCATCCGCTGATCGGCGAGCAGGACATCGCCGCCCTGAAGGCGAAAATTCTCGCATCCGGCCTCTCCGTTTCCGAACTCGTTTCGACGTCTTGGGCGTCGGCTTCGACCTTCCGTGGCTCCGACAAGCGCGGCGGCGCCAACGGCGCCCGCGTTCGGCTCGCGCCGCAAAAGGACTGGGAGATCAACCAGCCGGCTCAGCTGGCAAAAGTGCTGCCGACGCTCGAAGTGATCCAAAAAGAGTTTAACGCGTCGCAATCGAGCGGCAAAAAGGTCTCGCTCGCCGACCTCATCGTGCTTGGCGGCAGCGCGGCGATCGAGCAGGCGGCCAGGGGCGCGGGGTATGATGTGAAGGTCCCCTTCACGCCGGGGCGCACGGACGCCTCGCAAGAGCAAACCGACGTCGAATCCTTCGCGCCGCTCGAGCCGGCCGCCGACGGGTTCCGCAATTATCTCGGCGGCAAGCAGCGCCTGTCGCCCGAGGAGCTGTTGGTGGACCGGGCGCAATTGCTGACGCTGACCGCGCCCGAGATGACGGTCCTCATCGGCGGCCTGCGCGTCCTTGGCGCCAATGCCGGCGCCTCTCCACACGGCGTCTTCACCAAGCGGCCGGAGACGCTCACGAATGACTTCTTCGTCAACCTGCTCGACATGGGCACAGAATGGCGGCCGGCGGCCGGTCCTGACGGCGTCTACGAGGGGCGTGACCGCAAGACGGGCGAGATCAAATGGACCGGCTCACGTGTCGACCTCATCTTCGGTTCGCACTCGGAGCTGCGCGCCCTCGCGGAAGTTTATGCGTGCGCCGACTCGGGCGAGAAGTTTGCGAAAGACTTCGCGGCGGCGTGGGCCAAAGTGATGAACGCCGACCGTTTTGATCTCGCCTGATCGTTGGCGAAAGGAAGCGATCGAATAAATCAGGCGGCATTTCAAACCCCGGCGTGAAATGCCGCCCCGACGTTGAATGAATCCTGCCGTTTATGCATTCGCAGCGCGTCTGGCCTCCGGGTAAGCTGACGCGCCAGTCAGCAACATCGACCCTCGCGGTGCCGTTTATTTTTGCATCGTTGCGCCACGGCCACACTCCCCAGCAAAAAGATAGTCCCGAGGCCGATGCGTGTTGGCAGTGCGGCAAAACGGTATAGGCTATCTAAATTCGAGTATTTCCAAGGGGAAACCATGCGCCGGCAATTTTTCTTGGCACCCTTATGTGCTCTTGCACTTAGCGGGCCCGCTCTTGCCGCCGACCTTGGTCCGCCCCCTCCTCCGATCCCCGTCTTCACATGGACGGGTATCTATGTTGGCGGCCAGATCGGTTTCGCCTGGGAGCAAAACGTGACGATCCCAAGTGTGTCCGCCATCGATCCCTTCGGTGACTATTTCTTCGCGACCTTCAGTAAAGGCGGTCCGCAAGGTGTGATCGGCGGTGCTCACGTCGGCTATAATTACCAATTCAGCCAATGGGTGGTGGGGCTCGAAGGTTCTGTCGACGGGACCGGCTTGCAAAGGACCTTTTTTGGCACGGTTACGGATATTTTCGGAAATGATCTCGGGGCAGTGAATGCCTTCACTCGCTCGGAGATCCAGGGCTCGATACGCGGGCGCTTCGGCATCGCCTTCGACCATAGCTTGCTCTACGCGACAGGTGGCGTCGCCTTCGCGGGATTTAACGCCAGCATCACCGATACAACGGGATTCTTCACCGGATTCCCAGGCCTCACCGCGAGCTCCTCCACGACGCGCGCGGGCTGGACGGTCGGTGGCGGGATCGAATACGCAATTACCGATAATTGGTCTGTCCGTGGCGAATACCGCTATTCGAGTTTTGGTAATCTCACCTCCTCGTCCTTTCCCGGCCTAGCCGCACCCCTAGTCGTAACATCGCGATTCCAACTCAGAGAGAACCAAGTGCAAGCCGGCTTTAGCTACAAATTCGACACTTTTGCCCCTGCCCCGATTATCGCGAAATATTGATGTCTCTCTTCGGTAAAAGAAAGGGCCTGCTTTACGACCCGGCAAAAAGTCGTCCCCATTTGCAGGGAGTACCTCTTTACAGTTGGCCTTTTTTGGCCCGGCGATATTATCGCCCGCCGGGACCACGCCGCGCCGCTTGAGGTCCCCTCGTTTGTTCAACGGCTGGCCACCGTCGCCGGTGAACGAGAGGCAATCCGCCGCCTCGCCGTATGAACAGCGGCTCTTACGCTGTGGCCGCCAAGGGCCGCGTGCAACTCTGCCCTTAAGGCCGCTAAGGCGCTCCGTAAATCGGCAATCTCCCTGTGCTGGCGTTGTACTTCGTTGAGCAGCATCGGCGTGAGTTTGTGATATTGCACGGTCTCCAACTGGCCATCGCGGCCATAAACAACCAAATCTGGATAAATTTGCGCCACTTCCTCGGCAATTAAGCCGAATTCGAGAGGCTTGTTCTCGTTACCCGCGGGCTCTTTGTAGTGATAGGTCACCGGCCGCAGATTGTAGAGGCCGCGGCTGTACGTGCCCATGTCTTGAATGTCTTCCTTAAAACGCGCCGAGGAGTTTATGGTGCCGAGTTGGCCATTGCTGTCGATATAGACCGCCACGGCATTGCTATTGCCAGTCGTGACGCCGCGGATGCCGGCGATAAAGGTGCTGGCCTGAGTGTTGGGGTCGCCTATGCGCATAATGAATGATTCATCGGCCGGTCCTGAGGTGCCAATTTCGATATTGTGGATCCCCGCTACGATGTTCGCACCCGCCACGGTACCCAATACGATATTAAAATCGCCAGTGGTATTGTTAAAAAGCGCTTCGGTGCCGATAGCGATGTTTTGACCGCCCGTGGTATTTTCATAAAGCGCTTGATAGCCGGCGGCCATATTGCCAGAGCCCGTGGTATCGGAATAGAGCGCGCCGACGCCGGCGGCGGTGTTCAGGCCACCGAAGGTATTGGAATAGAGCGCTTGGTAGCCGGTGGCGGTGTTGTCAGAGCCGTTGGTGCTAGAATAAAGCGCTTGATAGCCGGCAGCGGTATTGCGAGGGCCCGTGGTATTGGTATAGAGCGCTTGATAACCGTCGGCGGTATTGCCAGGACCCGTGGTATTCGCACGGAGCGCCGAAACGCCAGTGGCGGTGTTGTCATTGCCCGTGGTATTGGAATAGAGCGCCCCGCCGCCGTTGGCGGTATTGTCAGAGCCGGTGGTATTGGAATAGAGCGCGCCAAGGCCGGTGGCGGTGTTTAGAGAGCCCGTGGTATTGAAAAGGAGCGCCGTGCCGCCGATGGCAGTGTTGAAATAGCCAATGGTATTTGAATAGAGCGCCCCGAAGCCGATGGCGGTATTGTAAGGGGCAGTGGTATTCGAAAAGAGCGCGTAGTAGCCGTCGGCGGTGTTGCCCTCGCCCGTATTGGAATGAAGCGCGCCGGCGCCGGTGGCCGTGTCGGTTTGGTCTGCCTTGACGAAGTCGGCGGCAAGGCCGTTGAAGATTAGCACAACGGCCACGGTGATCGATGCTCTGAATTTGCCAAAACGGCCAAACGAGCCGGAACGGGCTGCCAAATCCTGGCTTACAGAGTTGGGCTTCCGCCCGGGCATTAAGTATGCTGACATGGTCGCGTCCTCCTTTATGGTTGTTTGGGAGCCTTGAGCCGATGGGCTTGGGCGCAGAATCTTTAGGGGGTTTGCTAATTTCATGATAAGCACATTCACCAATACATACTCAACAATTATTTGCGCCCCTTCCTTGATGTATGAAAGTTTTTGCGTTCTCGTCGCTTCCGCCTGCTTTAGTTGGACCTTTTGGTTATCCACCGCCGGGGACCTGGGCGTTTAGCGTTTATCTCAAAGAGCCGCGCTTTTACGGATAGGCGAGGCCATGCGGCGAGCCAACCTCGACGCTTCCAGCCTGGACCAATGGAGAACATTGCTTGCGGCCCGCAGTGCCGGCGGCCGCGGCCGCGAAGGCTCCCGATTTCGCACTGTTTTGATAGATCTGCGAAAGTTGCGCCGCGCTCGCTGTGATACTTGGGTAAAACTTTTCTAGCGAAGTAACCTCGCTTTTTATTGCCTCTTAAGTCTACCGGCCGCCTCAAGCAACCGCCGGGCTTTTGCAAGATGCGGGACGTCAAGCATCTCGCCTTCGAAATTGATGACGCCTGCATCAGGCTCCGCCTCGAAGGCGGCGATGATCGCCCGCGCTTTCGCAACCGCCTCGAGGGAAGGCGAAAAAATCTCGTTTATGGTCTCGATCTGTCCCGGATGGATTGCGAGCTTTCCCGTGAAACCGTCGCGCGCGGCCTCCTCGCATTCGCGGCGCAACAGGCCAGGATCACGAAAATTGCCGCAGACCGCATCGATCGCTGGCACGCCAGCCGCCGCCGCCGCGAAGAGAGTGAGGCCGCGCACCATTTGAAAGGGAAACGTGTAGCCGCCGCCAGCGGCGCGGTTGGTCTCGGCGCCAAGCGCCGCCGCCAGGTCCTCGCCGCCCCAGGCCAGCCCCGCGAGCCTATGGCTCGCGCCGGTATAAGACGCCATGTGAAACAGCGCGGCGGGCGTCTCGGTAATGAGCGCCATGATCCTCGTCGCGCCATCCTCGAGATTATTCTCGGCTTCCTTCACCGCGAGCAGCGCGCCGAGATGCTGGATCGAGGCACCGCTTTGGCTTTTGGGAAGCAAGATGCCGTCCGGCGGCGCCCGCATGACCTCTTCGAGGTCGGCCACCGCGAGGCCCGAGCTCAGCGCATTGATGCGGACATAAAGGCGCGGGCGCGCCTCGCCGCGCAAGGCCGAAGCAAGGAAGTCATGCGCAAGTTTTCGGGCCTTTTGTTTGGCGGGCAATGCGACGGCATCCTCCAGATCGAGGATGATGCCATCCGCGCCGGTGAGAAGCCCCTTGGCGAGCTTCTTTTCGCTGTCCGCGGGGATGAAGAGCAAAGAACGCATGAGTGAATCTCGATGGATTTAGGCCATTCGACGTCTGATAAGCGCGGTGCGCCGGCACTCGGCGACGAGGCGGCCATCCTGCTGGTAGGCTCTATGCAGGAATTCGACAAGGCCGGCATTGGGCCGCGAGCGCGAGGGCCGCTTGCGGGCAATTTCGGTCGTCGCGCGAACGGTGTCGCCTTCGAAAAGAGGCGCGGGAAAGCGGACTTCGGTCATGCCCAAATTGGCGATCGTCGTGCCAACGGTGAGATCATTGACCGAGATGCCGATCATGAGACCGAGCGTGAAGAGCGAGTTCATGAGCGGCTTTCCCCATTCGGTTTCGGCCGCGCAATAATGGGCGTCGATATGGAGCGGCTGCGGATTAAGGGTGAGAGTCGAAAACAAGATGTTATCCATTTGAGTGACGGTGCGCGTCAACCGGTGGTCGAAGAGAGCGCCGATTTCAAAATCCTCGAAAAAAATACCGCCACGCTTGTGGCGCTGGTCTTGCGAAGGGTCGTTCATTGCGCGCGCTCCAACTCCACCGGCAGGACGGTCGCCAGCTCAACACGTTTTGAGAGAGTATATTCTTAGCCATGTCTTCGGATTGTAAAATGCTCGTTGCGCGAAAATTCTTGCACTGGTCAATTGCCGCGAGTTTTACCGAGCGGGCGCAGGCCGCGAGCCAGCTGGCCGAGGCTTTCCTTTACGGCGAGCTCGCCGAGGAGGACCGCGAGGAAGCGCGGCTGATCCTGACCTCCCTGCTTGAGGATGCGTCCCCTCATGTTCGCCGCGCCCTCGCCGAGCAATTTGCCACCGCCGTCCATGTTCCCCATTTCATGGTCCTGTCCCTGGCGGGAGATGAGCCGGAGATCGCGGCAATTGTCCTTGCCCGCTCGCCGCTCCTTTCAGACGCTGAACTCATCGATTTCATCGCGATGGCGGGCGCAATCGAGCAAACGGCGATCGCCATGCGGCCCGTGGTTTCAGCCGCGGTCGCCGCCGCGCTTGCCGAAGTTGGGGGGCTCGAAGCGCTGATTACTCTCACCGAAAATGAGGGCGCCGATATTTTGGAATTCTCCTTCTCTCGAATGGTCGAAAGACATGGCGAGAGCGCGAGGCTGCGGGCGGCGCTGCTCGCGCGTCCCAATCCCTCGGCTTGCCTTCGGTCGGAGATTGCCGGAGCGGCCGCGAAATCGCTTGCCGCGGCCTATGTTACGAAAGCCCGGCTTCCAGCCGAACACGCCATGGAATTATCGCGCGACGCACGCGAGAAGGCAAACCTCGAAATCGCGGCAAGCATTGCTGGCGACTCAAGCGTGATGCAAAACTTTGTCTCCTATCTTCGAGGGTCGAGTCAGCTGACGGCGGGGCTTCTGCTGCGCGGGCTATTGTGCGGCAACACGCAACTCTTCGCCATTGCGCTTTCGGATCTCGCCAAAGTGCCTGTCCCGCGCGCCATCGCCGCTATCGCCAAATACGAAAACGCGGCGTTCGCGGCGCTCTACCGCCGGGCCGTCATGCCGCAGCGGCTTCTGCCGGTGTTCCGCGCCGCCTTGCAGGCGATTGCAGCGCTGCGATGTACACGCATCGCAAATGCCCAGTTGCAGCGTCCCTTGATCCTCAGCGTGATCGAGGCCTGCGCATCGAGCGATGATGACTCCATCGATCAGCTGATCGCGCGGCTTCGCCGCTTCGAGGCCGAGGCGGCGCGTGAGGAAGCACGCGATTTTTGCAACATGGCGGCGCCAGCGGCGGCGAGCGGCCAACCGCCGGCCCCGGCGCTCATCAAGCCCGCGGCTCGCCCCGCGCGGGACGGTCAAGAGACGGGCCACCTAGGCAGCGCCTTTCAACACGAACCTGAATTCGCGCGGGAATGCGCGGCGGCGTGAGCATGTTGCCACTAGAGTGCATCGGACCCGAATGGGAAGCGATATTGAGATAAATCTCGCCCCTCAAATGAGCATCGGATGCCAGCCTGCTGCTCGATTGAGTATCGGGCCTGGGAGCGGGCCGTTTTTTTAGGATAAATCCGGCGGTCAATCAAAAAAGACTGGCCGTTCTGGTCTCGTCAACGGATCCGCCGCTTCATGTGCTGGCGAAGGGGGCGTCTCGCCTGATGGCTGGTCCGCGCTGATGCGCATGAGTCCCGCTTGATCAGCATAGTTGAGCAGCAAGATTGTTTTCGCGTCAATGATTTCGCCGCGCTCGATCATGGCGAGCGCCTCGCCCAATGTTGGCTCGAGCACTTCGATGTCCTCCCCCTCTTGGTGTAAGCCGCCGCCGTCGCCGGCGCGGTCCGCTGGCGAGTAGCGGGCGGCAAAAAAGGTGAGTTTTTCAGCAAAAACTCCCGGGCTCATATAGGCCTCGAAAAGCCGTCGCGGATGGCGGATCCTATATCCTGTCTCTTCCTCCGCCTCCTTAATGATGCGGGCCTCGGCATTCTCGCCGTCGAGCCGGCCGGCACAGACCTCGATCATGGTCGGCCGGCCTTCGCGCAAAAACGCGATGAGCCGGAACTGCCGGACGAGCACGACGCGCGAACGGTCGGGGTCGTAAAGCAAAATGGCCGCGCCATCGCCCGTATCATAGATTTCGTGGTTCAGAGTTTGCTCGCTTCCGTCGCGGCGATCGCGGCGGACAAAAAAGCGCCGCAATATCCCGTGGCCTTTTGCAACGAGCTGTTCCTTCAGGATCTCGATTGCGCCGGCCACGCGGTCAATACCCAAACTGCTCGCGCAGAATCCGCTCGTCCAGGGAATGGCCCGGATCGTGGAGGAGGATGAGATCCGTCGCATGATCCATGGCGACGGCGACATTAACGACGCCCTTCACCTCGAAATGGTCGGCAACGGCGGCGACCGGGCGTTTGTCGGCTTCGAGGATCTCGATTGTGACATGGGCCGTATCGGGTAAAAGCGCACCCCGCCAGCGGCGAGGGCGAAAGGCGGCAATCGGCGTCAAGGGCATCAAAGTCGCGTCGAGGGGTAGGATCGGACCATCGGCGGAAAGGTTGTAGGCCGTCGAACCGACCGGGGTCGCGACAAGGAGGCCGTCGGCGATCAGCTCGGCCAGCCGTTCTCGTCCGTCTATGGAAACGCGGAACTTGGCCGCTTGATAGGATTGGCGCAAAATCGAGACTTCATTAATGGCGCGCGCTTTGACCGTTTCGCCTTGCGCGGTCAGGACTTCCATGAGAAGCGGATGGACGATGGAGGCTTCCGCCTGCTCGAGACGCTGGCGAAGCTCAGGTCCGTGATATTCATTCATCAGAAAGCCAACGGAGCCCTGCTTCATACCGTAGATCGGCTTGTGCTTGCCCATGAACCGATGAAGGGTCTGGAGCATGAGCCCATCGCCGCCGAGCGCGACGATGACATCGGCGGCGTCTGGGTCGGTTTCCCCATAACGGGCGGTGAGTCTCTCCCGCGCTCCGCTTGCCTCTGGCGAGCCCGAGGAGAGAAAAGCGATTTTCTCGAAGCGGTAGCGGCGCCGCTTGCTTTGCTGCATCCTTCTCTCCGGGGGAACGAAAAGATCCATAGGGGCGGGGGAGGCCCGCCAAAGCGCGTCGCTCAATCGATCACATCCTCCCGGTCCCCGGCAAGCAAAAGCTGCGGCACTTGCACGAACGCCCAGCCCGCGGCGGTGCGCTCAAAGACCCACACGAGATCGTAGCGATCGAAGGGCCAGTGCTGCGGCACGGCCGATTTGTCGCCGAGAATGGCATTTGCGATGACATGCATGGCCGGGTGCTTCCACGCGATCAGGACCGTTCCTTGAATACCGCGCGCTGCCTTAACGAGCGGTTCTTCCTCACCTTCGAAAAAGCGGCAGTCGATCTCTTTTTGAATGAGTTCGGCGAGCGGCAGCAAGCTATGTTGCGGCCGCAGGCTTGGCGAGGACGGGCCCGCTCCGCAAGCAAATAACATATTTGGCCTTGCGAGAGCGGGGTGGGCAAAGTGTCCATCGCTTGGGGCGAAAAAGCGGGCGAGAGCGCCGGCGCGCTGCCAGCCGCGGACCGTCAATTCTTCTTTGTTTTTTTTGCCGGCTAGCGTCACGCCGCGCGTCGTCTTATCGGCGCTTGGCCTCTCGGCATGTCTAATCAGCATAATCTTTGTTGTGCTCATTGAGACAATTTGTACTGTGACCGGTTGCTCGCCATTCCGTGAGCGCAATGCGCTTGAAGAAAAATATCGTGCGCCCGCCGACTGGTCTAGGCTTGTAGCGCATCACCATAGGGTGAACCGTATTTTTTGAAATACTCGCTCCGATGAGGTTCGTAGCGTGAGATCACCGCTAAATCGACCTTATTAAGGATGACCCCAAGGAGCCGCTCGCGCACCTCGGGCGCGGCCGAAAGCGCATGGCGGGCAACGTCGATTTTCGTCGACCCCCAGGCGACGATAAAGAGATAGGTATCGATGAAGTTTGCCGAAACGCGGGCATCGGCGACGGGAACGAGGGGCGGCAAATCGACGACGATGTAATCGAACCTTTCGCGAAAAGACATCAACAGGCGTTTCATTGCCTCAGACGAGATGAGTTCATGGGTATGCGGGGTATGCGGATTGCGGCCTGCCGGCAAAAATTCCAAACCGCTTCGCGGATCGCGTAAAAGGAGCTCGTCAGCGGATGCGTCTTTATCGAGAATATCGAACAGACCAGGCCTGCCGGCGCCGAGGCGGTGCGACAAATTCGAATTGCGCAGGTCAGCGTCGACGAGGAGAGTATGGCCGCCCCCATTGGCGATCAATTGCGCGTAATTCGCCGAGACGGTGGACTTACCTTCCCCCGATAGAGCGGAAATCACGCCAGTTATTTTTTTCGCTTTCGTTGTCTGACTAAGATCGCTGCTAACCTTAACCGTGCGCAAGGCCTCGCTGAATTGCGAAAAAGGTTCTTCTAGGACGAGATCAAACATCTTGTTGGGGCGGATGGCGGGCTGTTTAAAAGAGGCCGCTGCATGCGGCGCGTTATTGCTTGGCCGCTGAGACTTCAGTCCATCCGGCATATCCTTGATAAAGGGCAAAAGCGCTAAGCAGGGAACTTGCAGAAACTCCTCGACCTGTTCACTGGATCGAAAGATTTTGTCGAGCGCCTCCCTAATGGATCCGGCCGCGGTGCCAAGGGCGCCGCCGGCCGCCAAGGCGAGCAGTAGCACCAGGGCTGTTTTCGGGTATGTTTTTGTGATAGGCGCATCCGCCGTGCTCACGATACGCGCCTCGGAAATTGGAAAAGATTGTTGCTGCAACCCTTCCATATATCTTTGCAGGAAATTATCGTGGAGAGTTTTCGAGGTTTGCGCGGCGCTTTCTAGTTCAAGTAACTGAACTTGTGCCTGGTTTGTCAATTGTGTTTTCGATACCGCGTTGCCCAGGTTATTTTGAAGACTTTGCTCACGGGCCAAACTGATTTCGTAGTCACTTTTGTAACTCTGCTCGATTTTCGCCATCTCATCCTTGATGGCTTCTTGAAGTTCGTTCATTTGATTGCGTAGTGAGATGACGGACAGGTGATTTGGGCCGTATTTCTGCGATAACACCCCCATGCGGGTCGAATCATCGAGGTATTGCCCGCGTAGCTTAACGATGATTTGATTATTGAGGGCATCCGCGACCGAGGCATCGGGAATATCTTCCTTGCGGATTTGTTGGATGCGGTCGTAACGGGCTTTTGCTTCGGCGGTGGCGGCTTGCGCCAGAATGAGCTGGCTATTGACCTCGGAAAGCTGCTGGTCACTCATCAGCTGGCCGTTGAGCGTATCGACGATATTGTGTTGTTGGCGAAAGTCGACGACCGCTTGCTGCTGAGCGGCGAGCTGCGCGCGCAATTCTTTCAAGCGCTCCTGCAGCCACACACTCGCGCGCCTTGTCTGCTCATAAGTCGCATTTAACTTATCGTCGAGATAGGCGTCGGCAAGGGCATTAGCGATCCTTGCGGCTTTTTCAGGCTTTTCGGATTGCGCGTCAATTTCAATGACATCGCTTTTATTAAGCCGGGTAATTGAAATTTTGTCTTGAAAAGCGGCGAGTACGACCTTGGCCAGCCTGGCTCGCTTTTGTTCTTCATCAAGGGGGGTCGCGAATAGACTCCGCACCCGCGCTATGAGGCTACCGAAGAATCCTGGCGGATAACCAGCAAATTCCGGATCATCTATGAGGTGGAGCTTGGTGATGACACCACGGGCAACGTTGTCGGATTTTAAAAGCTCAATCTCCGTCTGAACGACATCGTCCGTCACGCTCATTTCGGCCCGCGCCGCGAGCTGCGGATCTAAGACCTGCGCCTTGCGCATGTCGATGACAACGGAGGCTGTGGCAACGTAAATGGGAACGGCAAGCAGCAGGTAAAGGACAGCAAGGGCAAGACTCGATGCCGTGATAAGAGCGATCAAGCGCAATTGATGGCGGAATACACGCGTATAAAATCCGCGAGCTCCTGCCTCCACCGGTGTGAGCGAGCGATCTTCATCGGTTGAAAAATTTCTATCGAACTTAAGCATCGTTATGCCCATTGATCTACATTTATTCGATGCGTGGAAGGACCCCGGCGCTTGTTGGCTCCGAGGGACAAGTCTACTACAAAAAAACTTTTACAAACATTTTTCGCTATCACGGATCATAGGTATGATCAGATCCAAGTAAAGTTGCGCACTTGTTGTCCAAGAAAAACGGGCCGCCTGCCGCGGCCCACGGGCGCGAAGTTCCGCGGCAAGGCCCTCATCATCCCGCAGGTGCCGCACTCGCTCAAGCCAAGAGGCGGGTGATTTTGGATCCGCGTAGAGAGCGGCGCGCCCGCAAACCTCGGGCAGGCTTGCATAGGAAGTCGTTATCACGGGGCAGCCGAGCACCATTGCCTCGAGGGCAGGCAGCCCAAACCCCTCTGTCAGCGAGGGAAAGGCGAAGCAAAAGGCGTTTTGGAAAAGGGCGGCGAGGTCATCGTCGGCCACTGAACCGAGAACATGGACATTGCGCGCGACTTTTATCTCAAAGGGCGTGAAATTGCCACTCGCCGAGCCGGCGATCAAAAGATCAAACCCTAACTCATCGAGCTCTTGCGCGATCGCAAGGAGGATCGAAATATTTTTGTGCCGGGCTTGGCTGCCCAAGGCGAAAATGTAGGGGCGCTCTGGAGGTTTGGCATAAATCGAATTTTTTGGCTTCCATGCGAGGACGTGCTCATGACCATTCGGTATGACCGTGATCTTCTCTAGGGGTAAAAGCCCAAATTTGTTGAGCATGCGCGCCGAGAAAGCGGAGACGGTAACGACCCGCGCGGCGCACTTCGCCAGGAGGGGGAGAAGAATCCGGTAGGTGCCGCGAAAAGCCAGGTTATAGCTTTCCGGGACCAGGAATGTATTGAGGTCATGAATGCAGACGATGTGGTTGCGGCCAAAAACCGGACCGTTATTTCCAAGGCTCAGTAGGACGCCGCGGCTCAGGACCGGCAGGAGACACTGCGTCCAGATTTGGTCCTTGAGTTTTCCCTTGGTCACCTCGGTTCTAATATTGTGCAGGCCAAGGCCGTTGGCGGCGGACGGGGGCATGAGAACCCTGGCGTCCAGCGCATAGTCCTCTTGCCGTTCTTCGAGGAGGCGATCGAGGGCCGCGATAATCTCGCGCGCATATCTCTGGACACCCGTGACTTTCTGCGTGAAAACCCGGCCGTTGATCGTCAGACGCGGTTTTTTCAGATGGAAAGAGGACCCCTGGCAATCCTGCGGCTCTTCGAATAAAACCTCGGTCATGGCAAAGGTTTCCGGGCGGCCCGCGCAGGGCGATCGGTGACGTATAACAGGTTTCGAAAAAATCCTAGTAATTTTTATCAAGCCATGGGGCTTTTACGGACCGTAATAGCCGCCGAAAAATGGCGAGCCGACGCCATCGAAGGGGTTAAAGACGCCGTAGCGGTAGTCGTCCGCGCCCGGCACCAGATAATCATAGCGGGCGGCATCCGCCGCGATGGCGAAGAGGACCGGATTTTGCCAATAGGGCCGTGGCCGCGCATGGTAGCGGGCGGCGCCGATCCGGTAGCGGACCGGCAGCGGGTAGAAACCCCAGCCGCTGTCTTCGTCACCGACGAGATCGATCACATGGCCTTTTCGTCCCGTCGTGACAAAGCGTTCCCCGGGCCGGGCGCCGCGGATAAACGCGCGGTGGGCGGGACTCGCTGACCTCTTAGCCGCATGCTTGTCACCCGCCTCGGCCGGGCATGTCAGCGGGGCCACGGCGAGAACGGTGCCAAAGAAGACTGTCGCACGACGCCACTGCATAACGCGTTCCTCGGCTTGTGTCCTTACCAGAACCGCTGCCACGCCGGTTAGTTCCGGTCAATATTGAAACGATTGAGGTGAAAAAACGCCAGCTTATATTAGCTTTATGGCTCGAACGAGTCATCCTGCAAAACGCGGTTGCGAGCCGCGATGGCACCCGACAATAAGTTCGATGTCTGATAAGAATATGGAAAAAAGCGTTTATGCCGCCGCCCCGGCAAGCCAGTCTTCCTAAAGCCAATAAGATTTTTGTCGATCGCGAAGGCCCGCACCGCATCTTTGAAGACGCGGCTTTCTCGATACCGCCGGACAGCGCCATCATTTGTGTGTTTTATGGCCCCGGAGGCGAGGGTAAAACGGCGCTCTGCCGCGAATTGATGCGAAAAACCGACGCCTCGGTTGAGCCGTCTTACGCCTTCCTGCGCCGCGCCCATCTTGATCTTCATGGACGGGTGAAAACCGATCCAGACTTGCTGCTCGTGTGGATCAGGAACGAATTCGCAACGGCGGGCATCGCCTTTCCGTGTTTTGATTTCGCCTTCGCCTTGGCATGGGCGAAAGCGCGCGGGGAAGAAGCGCTGCCGAGATTTGTGAACCCATGGCTCGGCCGCGTGAGCAAGGCGGCGCAAGGGGCGGTGGGAGAAACGGCATCCGCCGGTGCAGGTTGGCTTCATAGTGACAGCGCCAAGGAACTGCTCGGCGATGCCATCGGCAGCGTCCCCGGCGTCGGATTTGCCCTAAAATATTTGGGCGGCTTCGTCATCGACAAGACGAAGCGCGCCTATTTGGAGAGAACTTACGAGCCCTTGCAGCGGCTCAAAAAGGATGGCGATCTTAAGCCGGCTTACGAGCTCTCGGCCTTGCTGCCAGGGATGCTGGCGCAAGACTTTAACGACCATCTCTCTCGCCATCCCGAAGAACGCTTCGTCCTTTTTATCGATGAATATGAGCGGGTCTTTGATCAAGGCGGCGCGGCGGCGCGCTGGGCTGAAAATCCCTTCGATAAACACATGCGGACCTTGATCGCGGAAACCAACGGATTGCTCGCGGTCTTTTTTTCGCGCGAACGGTTACCGTGGGAACATCATCCCGATTGGCGCGAGAATCTCAAGGGCGATAAGCAGCATCTGCTTGGCGGGCTTGCCGATAAGGATGCCGATGATTTTCTGAAAGCCGTTCCAATTACGGATGAGAGGATCCGGCAAGCCACTATTGAAGGCGCACGCGAAACCTCGGAGAGAACCACTCTCGTCTATCCCTTGATGCTCGATCTTCAGGTTGAGCATTGGCGCGAATTGACAGCAAGAGGGGAAGTCTCGCGAGATCGCTTCAAGATTGCCGCCGATAGTTTTGAAGCGCGCCGTATTGAGATGGTCGAGCGCGTGTTGCGGGATTATGGCGAGGCTCTGCAGACGACGATCGAACGGCTCTCCGTGGCGCGCCGTTTTGATCGCGGTGCTTTTCAACATGTGGTGACAACATTCGTTACCGCGCTGCCATTGGACGCTTTTGATCGTATCGCGGACCTCTCCTTTGTCACGAAAGCGGACGATGGTTCTTTGAGTTTCCACAGCGGGATCGCCGAGACGATTCGCGTGATGCTGACGGAGGAAAAGAGGCGCACATCAATCGGTGCGTTGCTGCAATATTTTTCCTCGCGTGCCCACGTCGACTCGCACTTCGATCTGAGCCCGGACAAGATAGCTGCTTTATTCGAGGCGGCGTATTTACGGCAGACGCAAGGTCTTGATGGTTATGCTGAATGGCTACACCAAGTCACGGAACCTTTGAGGACGGGCGCTTTTTATGCACAGGCGACTTTGCTTTGGCGTGAGGCGGCGGATGCTGTCGGGAAGTCCCTTGGCGCCGAGCATCCCTCGACGGCGACGAGCCTCAACAATCTCGCGTTAGTGCTCCTTGATCAAGGCGACTATGCTGCGGCGAAGCCGCTTTTGAAGCGGGCGCTGGCGATCCGCGAGAAGGTGCAGGGAGCTGAGCATCCGGATACGGCGACGAGCCTAAACGCTCTCGCGGGTCTGCTTTACTCTCAGGGCCACTATGCTGCGGCAAAACCGCTTTTCGAGCGGGGCCTGGCGATTTCCGAGAAAGTGCTAGGCGCCGATAATCCTGATACCGCGACGAGCCTCAACAATCTCGCGGCACTGCTTGACGATCAGGGCGACTATGAGGGGGCAAAGCCGCTTTACGAGCGGGCCCTGGCGATCCGTGAGAAGGCGCTGGGCGCTGAGCATCCTTCGACGGCGAGGTACCTCAACAATCTCGCATTACTGCTATTCCATCAGGGTGACTATGCCGGGGCAAAGCTGCTTTGCGAGCAGGCCCTGGCAATCTTCGAAAAGGCGCTCGGCGCCGGGCATCCCGATACGGCGGCAAGTCTCAACAATCTCGCGTTAGTGCTTGAGTCCCAGGGCGATTATGCTGCGGCAAAACCGCATTACGAGCGAGCTCTGACGATTAAAGAGAAGGCGCTCGGCGCCGAGCATCCCGACACGGCGACGAGCCTCAATAATCTCGCAGAACTGCTTCGCGTTCAGGGTAACTATGCGGCAGCAAAGCCGCTTTACGAGCGCGCCCTAGCGATCTACGAGAAGGTGCTCGGCGCCGAGCATCCCTGGACGGCGGCGAACCTCAACAATCTCGCGTTACTGCGCTACTCCCAGGGTGAGTACGCTGCGGCAACGTCGCTTTACGAGCGAGCCCTGGCGATCTGTGAGAAGGTACTGGGCGCCGATCATCCGAATACAAAAAGGGTGGGCGAAAATTTAGAAAGAGTACGCAAACTACAAAAGTAACCGAGATTTTCGCAACGCGCTCATCGCTAAAACTTCATGCTTCGAGACGCGCACTCTGTGCGCTCCTCGGCACGAGGGTGTTTGATTAATTGCAGACTCCTTCACCCTGAGGAGCGTCGAAGCCGCGTCTCGAAGGGTGAGGCGAAGTGAAGTTGCGAGCAATCCAGTCTCTCTCGCATTTCTGGATTGCTTCGTCACTCACGCTCCTCGCAATGACGTTTTTACTGGGCCGCCTCGGCCCACCTTTCCATTCATCGCACGGGAGGCCAAAGAGCCTCGTGAAAAATTGGCTGTCAAGGATCATGACCGCTGGAGGCGGCGTCGCTTCGCGACGTCCTTGACAGCCAATTTTCTCCGCGGCAAGGCTCGCCGTTGCGACGAATGGATCTCTCTGCACTTTATAAGCGCAGTGGTTCACTGCTGCTCAAGATTAGAGACGACCAGAACCAAAAACGCGTATCTATGCGCGGGCGAGTATCCGCCGATCTCGGCCGCATTGTCATTTATTGCATAATCCTACACGTTGCACCTTGCGCGAAGTCTACGCCCTTGTGCAAATCTGCGGCCTAACCTTACAAAAAAGTTTCACGGGAAACATTTTTGTCCGAAACTGCCCGCCGATCGGACATTTCTTGCGGAACCTTCCATGGCGCTTCAACGCCTCAGCCGCCGGCTGTTTATCGGCAACGCGCTGGCCCTTATCCTGCCGTTGCCGGCGAGAGCGGAGCCCGGCGTTGCCGCCGACGGATATGTAACCCTCGAGGCACGCGAGGGCCGCCTGCGCCTCTTGCCGGAGCCTTCCGCC
Organism: Methylocella sp.; assembly: GCA_035622375.1. Taxonomy (GTDB): domain Bacteria; phylum Pseudomonadota; class Alphaproteobacteria; order Rhizobiales; family Beijerinckiaceae; genus Methylocapsa. The sequence goes on from DASPVM010000016.1 coordinate 122,042, forward strand.
GAGATGGCCGTCTGGGGTTATAATGGCGAGGTGCCAGGCCCGCTGCTTCGCTACAAGAGGGGCGAGGAGATGCGAGTCCGCCTTGTCAATCGCCTGACGCAGCCAACGAGCCTTAACTGGCATGGCGTGCGCATCGATAATGCGATGGATGGCGTTGCCGGTTTGACGCAAGAGCCGGTTGAGCCAGGCGGTTCTTTCGATTACCGCTTCACGCCGCCCGATAGCGGCTTCTTCTGGTATCGCCCGCAAGTGCTGCCCTATGCCCGCGAGCAGCAGGGGCGCGGTCTTTTTGGCCCTCTCATTATCGATGAAGAGGCGCCGCCGGAGACAGACGGCGATATGCTCTTTATTTTGGCCGATTGGAGCCTCGACGATAAAGGTAAAATCGCGGCCTTCGCTTCCTCCGATGGCGATCGGCTCGGCGAGCTTATTACCGCTAACGCCAGCTCCACGCCACAGGAGAAAACCTTGCCGCCGTCGGCGAGGGTGCGGCTGCGCGTCCTCAATGCCGCCGACACGAGGCTGATGGTGCTGCGCTTTGATGGCTTAACGCCGCTCATCCTGGCGGTCGATGGGCAAGCCTGCGAGGCGTTCGAGCCCGTCCGGCGGACCATTCCGGTCGGCCCGGGGGCGCGCTTTGACGTGATGCTCGACCTTCCGGTGGACTCAGAAGAAGAGGCGGGCATCATTCTCCTTGGCACCGATGAGCCGGATCGCCCACTCCTCAAGCTTCACACCGCCGGTCAAAGACGCCCGTTGCGCCCGCCAATCTCATCGCTTCCGGAAAATCCTCTGTTGCCCGGAAAGATCAAGCTGGAAGCGGCCCACCGGGCGAGCGTGGTGATCGAAGCCGCCGCAACGCCACCTCTCGGGCCGATCGAAGATTCATCCACGGCATGGCGCCTCAATGGCATTGCCCGCACGGGATTTCCCGCGGCGCCGCTGTTTTCCGTCAAGCGCGGCACGCCGGTCGCCATCACCATCGTCAACCGCACTGCCGCTTTGCAAGAAATGCGCGTTCACGGACATGTGATCCGGCTTCTCCACGATTTGGATGATGGCTGGGACCCTTATTGGCGCGATAGTGTCCTGCTCTCGCCAGGCAAGACGAAGCACATCGCCTTTGTTGCATCAAACCCCGGAAAATGGGCGCTCGAAAGCGCCATCGCCGGGCGCCAGGCGTTGGGCCTTGCTACCTGGTTCGAAATCACCTGAGGTGCTCTGGAGAACGCGAGTTCTTTAGCCCCTCGTAAGGTTCGCGATGTAAGTTTGGCAAGCTAAGCCGGGCGGAGAATGAGATGGGTGCTATCGTTTTTCTGGTGGGCGTCGCCGCGGTTTTCCTCGCCGCTGCCGACCATTCCTACCATCTCGATTTGCCTATTTCTTTCGTTTACAGTCCGCTCTTTTGGATCGCCTTCGTCTTGCTTTTGGCGGCGGCATCGCTCGCCAAATTCGTCCGCCAGCAAGACGCGCTCGTTATCGAGCGGCTCGGCCGCTATCACCGGACTCTCACCGCCGGTATCAACATCGTGTGGCCCATCGTCGAGCGCGCCGCTTATCAATTCGATTTGCGCGAGCAAGTCATCGATGTCCCGGCGCAGGACGCCATTACGAAAGACAATGCGACGGTGACGATCGACGGATTTCTCTACTATAAAATAATTCATGCCAAGGATGCCGCCTACGGCGCGCAAGATATCCGCCGCGCCATCATCAACCTTGCCCAGACGACCATGCGCTCGGCGATTGGATCAATGGAGCTCGACAAAACATTCGAGCAGCGGGCGGAGATCAACCGGGAGGTTGTCACGGCGGTCGCGGAAGCGGCACAAACCTGGGGTACTCAGGTCACGCGCTATGAGATCAAGGACATCCGCATGCCAAAGTCTCTGCTCGACTCGATGGAGCGGCAGATGAAGGCCGAGCGCGACAAGCGCGCCGTCGTGCTCGAATCGGAAGGGGTCAAGCAATCACAGATCAACCGCGCCGAAGGCGACCGCCAAGCGGCCATTCTCCGCTCGGAGGGCGAACAGCTGGCGGCGATCAATGTGGCGCAGGGGCAAGCGGAGGCCATCCGCCTGGTGCGGGAGCAAATCAAGCAAGACGGCGGATCGGAAGCCGTGCAGCTCGAGGTCGCGAAACTGGCGCTCGAGGAATATGGCAAACTCGCAAAGCAAAATAATTCGCTCATTCTCATGGGCGAGGCCGCCGATCCAAGCGGCTGGCTGGCGAAGGCGATGGCGGTTTTGAAAACGGCTGGCGCGTCGCCCAACCGGCCGGCGCCACCTTCCTCTTCTGTTCCCTCCTACAAGATCAGTGAATAGACGGGCCGGACGATGGACGCATTGATAAGCGATTCGGCGCAGCTTTACCTGGTCGCGGGTCTCCTGTTGCTCGGCATTGATATTTTCATCGTCGGGCTTTCGCCCTTGATGTTCGTTGCGGCGGGAGCCCTTGCGACGAGCGCCCTCCTTTACATCAGCGGATGGAAAGGAGGCATCCTGCATCTGATCGGGTGGGACTTGAGCCTTGTCGCTTCCCTCGCGGTTTGGGCCTTGCTCAGTCTGCTCTTCGCCCTCCTTGGGCGCCGGCCCTTACAAGCTTTCCAAAACGCGCAAGTGTGCGAAGATGAAAGCAGCGACCTGATTGGCCGGGAAGTGATGACGACACATGAGGTGACGAAAACCGGCGGCTTTATCGATTGGTCGGGAACGCGATGGCGAGCGCGGCTGGCCGAGAATGCCGGCATCGAGCGCATCGGGCCGGGCGCGCGCGTGCAGATTATTGCAATCAAGGATCTCGCCCTCATCCTCAAGCCGCTCGCTTGATCCCCTACGGGGCCGCGCGTCCTTGGTGTCGTGTTCGAACTGCTTTTTCTGCATCTTGGCGACCTTCGCACAACATAATTTTTAAGCCGATTCTCAAACGAAGAGCGGAACCTTGAACGAATACGAGGCTTCGCCTTGCCGCACGAATGGCCAAGGTTGTCTACGGGCACGCAATTTCCTCGAAAAGCTTGCGCAGGACAGGCGGCAGATTTTCGGGAATATCCTCGGCGATGAGGCCCGGCCCGAAATGGCGGGCGGCGGCGCCGTGCATATAGACGGCGGCGCAGGTGGCCTCGAAGAGTGGCATCCCCTGCGCGAGGAGTCCGCCGACGATTCCGGCCAAGACATCGCCGGACCCCGCGGTCGCGAGCCACGGCGGCAAATCCTCGCCAATGCTGGCCCGGCCATCCGGGTGCGCAACGACCGTGTCGGCGCCCTTGAGGATAACCGCGGCGCCGGTGAGAGCGGCGGCGGCTCTTGCACGCTCGAGCTTTGATCGCGAACTTAGGGCTCCAATCAGTTCGCCAGCGTTCCCCTTCACCGCGAGAAGCGTGGCCCATTGGCCCTCCTCCTCCAAAGGAATGCCGCCGAAAAGCCGGGCGAATTCGCCCTCATGGGGCGTCAGGACAACGGGCTCGCACGACTGCCGGATAAGGCAGGCAAGCGCCAGGGCATCCCCTGAAAAACTCGTAAGCGCGTCGGCGTCAAGGACGACGCCGCGCCTTTCGTCGCCAGGCTTGGCGGCGGAAAGAGCCGTGCGTGCAAGGGCTTTGGTGGTCTCGCCGACGCCGAGGCCCGGGCCCACGACGAGGGCGTTTTTGCGGCGGTCGGCGAGGAGATCGGCGAGATCCGCAGGACTATCGCAGACGCGCGTCATGATGGCCGTCAATGCGGCGGCATGCGCGGGCAAGGCTTCGGCAGGCGTTGCCACGGTGACGAGTCCGGCGCCCGCCCGTAGGGCACCGCGCGCCGCGAGCCGGGCCGCGCCGGTATGGGCAAGGCCGCCGGAGACCACCACGGCATGACCGCGCGAATATTTGTGGCCATCGGCGCGCGGCGCCGCCACATGCCGGAGCCAAAGAGCCGGGGCGTTGACAAAGGTTTTTGGCATGATCGCCGCAAGAACGCTGGCGTCAATGCCAATATCGGCGATGGATGTCGAGCCGCAATAGAGGCGCCCCGGCAGCAAGAGATGGCCCGGTTTGCGCCGGAAGAAAGTGACGGTGCGGGTGGCTTTCACCGCAACGCCGCGCACTTCTCCGCTCGAGCCATCGATCCCGGAAGGAATATCCACGGCGATGATTGATCGAAGAGTCCGCACGGTCCAGGCGTTGAGGCGCTCGACGATCGCCTTGGCTTCACCATCGAGATCGCGGCCAAGACCAGCGCCAAAAAGCGCGTCGATCGCAAGGTCAGCGCCGTCGAGATCGAAGCTTGCAATTGGAGACACTTGGCCCCGCCATTGCGAGGCGGCGAGCGCCGCGTCTCCTCGCAACCGATCCAGGCCGCCGAGCAAGCCCACGGAAACATCAAAGCCTTGCCGGGCCAAAAGGCGCGCCGCGACAAAACCATCGCCACCATTGTTACCGGGGCCGTTGAGCACGGCGATACGCCCCCGCCGTGGCGCCAATGCCGCCGCGGCCCTTGCCACGGCGGAGCCGGCTTTTTCCATCAGTACGCGCCCCGGCGTTCCGTTGGTAATCGTGATCCGGTCGGCCTCCGCCATTTCGGCATTGCTGAGCAGCGGGAGAGAATTTGGGTCTTCGAGCATGACGGCCGAATTGGCCATGATTTCGACGAGGGTTCAACAAGGATTCCGGCCGATATGTGAGTAACGTTTGACCCAGGCCATAGCTCGAGGATTGACTTGCAAGACTCCTGGCTCTCGAACTGAGCGGCGATATCCGTCAGAACGTTCATCTTGACAATCCTTCGGCTCGGCGCGGTAGTGCCTCGTATACTCAAAGCCGCGCGCCGGGTTTTACGTCTTGTCCGAGGACGCCGCCACACGTCACACCCAAGGCCGCATCGCATCAGCCCTGCGAGCCTCGCTGGGGCTCGCCGCTGGCCGGAAAGCATGGCTGAAAATCCACCGGTATATAGGCCTGACCTTGGGCGCTCTGTTTGTATTGATGGGCCTCAGCGGCAGTATTCTCGCGTTCCGCCAAGCCATCGATGAACGGCTCAACGCTCGCCTCATGCAGGTGCAAATCCCGGAACAGTCAGCGTATCGCCCGCTTGACGAAATCCTTACCGCGGCAAAGGCGGTGGCTCCGATGGAGAGCCTCCCCGAGAGGCTGACGATGCCGCGCCATGAAGGCCTCGCCGCCTCGGTGACATTTATTGCAATGGGGGATGACGGGCAGACCGATGCATATGAAGTTCTCATCGATCCTTATAGGGCGAAAGTCACTGGGCAGCGTGTTCTGATGCACGGAGATAGGCGGCTTTCCCAGCCGCTGATCCGCATCCTCATGGACTTCCATTGGACTTTGCTGCTCGGCCCGAACAAGGCTTACCTCATCGGCATTGCGGCGATGTTCCTTTTCGTCTCCCTCATCGCCGGCCTTTACTTATGGTGGCCCCGTAACGGCAACTGGCGCCAGGCGCTGACCGTGAAATGGAACGCGACGCCAGAAAGGATCACGCAAGACCTGCATAAGGCCATCGGCCTCTATCTGTGTATTGCCTTGATGATGAGCCTTTTCACGGGCATGGCGATGATTTTCAAACCGCAAACGCGCGCGCTGGTTGGCTTAATGTCGAGGGTGCGGCAGGAGCCGCAAAATGCCAAATCGCGGCCTCTGCCGGGCCGCCCGCCGATCTCCCTTGACGCGGCGGTGGCTGCCGCCAATGCCGTCTTTCCAGATGGAAGGCTGCACTGGATCCTTCTCCCTGCCAGCCCAAAAGGTGTCTATACCGTCGGCAAGCAGGCGGATAGCGAGCCCAACCGCTCGATCACGAACAGAAACGTCACCGTCGATCAGTACAGCGGCGCCGTATTGCATGTCGAGGATCGCGAGAATTATTCGGCCGGCGAAAGATTTCTCGAATGGCTCTATCCGCTTCATTGCGGCGAGGCGTTCGGCAATCCTGGCCGCGCGCTCATTTCAATAATCGGGCTTGCCCCGCTCGCCCTCTTTACCACCGGCTTTTTGCGCTGGCGGCAAAGGCGTGGCGCGCGAAAAGCGGGAAGGGAGGTTACTTTCCGACAAAAATCGGCATCTCGATAAGGTCGTCCTTCGTCTTCGCCGCGCCAAAGCCAACTTTCAGAATATATTTGCTGGGCGCCAGCGAGGGGACATCGAGCGTCAAAACGCCGCCGGGATAACGACTTGGCGCCAGCGCCTTGATCAGAGTCGGCTGTCCCTTGGCGTCGATCTGGAGGAGAGAAAGCGACACGGGCATTTTCCGCGCGTCGTCCTCCATGAGGTCAACCGTGAAGACAACTCGCCCGGGCCCCGGAACCCGGTCGCAATATTCACCGTATTTTTGCGCCGCTTCCCCCGGTTTTTTAGCATCGGCGGTCTCGCTTAAAAAATAAGTCGTCAGGTGCACGGAATAAAAATCGCTGGTTTTGAGACACGATGCTTGATTTTCTTCTTTTGGCTGCGCCGGGGGCCGGATCACTCTCCAGACCGGGTAGAAAAAAAAGCCCACATTGGCCAGAATCAAGAAGAAAACCGCGGCGAAGAGCCATAAATTGAGCCGAGCATCCAAGTTCATTCCGATCTCTTCCTCCAAGGCATCGCCGCCAAGCGTTCACTCGGCCGGCACCTCGAAAACCCAAGCCCCGCTGACGAGATGGCCATCCGCCGACATCGCCCGGTAGCGCACCGTATATTCGCCTGGCGCGAGAGCCTCGACATTTGTCGAGACATGGCTCTGGTCGAAGGTATCGATCGCGGCGTCGCGCTTGTCGACGCGCTCCCCGTCGGCGTTGATGACGGCAAGAGCGACAAATTCATCGCGTATCCCAGCATCATACCATACCTCGACTTTGCCAATCGTTTTCGGCGCCGCCTTTCCCTGCTCGGGCGATGTGCGCACGATGATCGCATGGGCGAGCGCGGCCGAGGAGCGGACCGCGCTGAGAAAAAAGACAAAAGCGCCT
>DASPVM010000017.1:0-293153 GCA_035622375.1 Methylocella sp.
GCGGTTGCAGAAACACATCGCAGGCGAGGGATCGCGACCGCGTTGATCGAGCGTCTGCGCGAGATCGCCGCTCAGCGCGGCGCGTCGGTCATCTACGTGCAGGCCGACTCCGGCGATGGCCCCGCAATCGCGCTCTACGAGGGTCCAGACCCATTAAATTGCAGTGCTGTCAGCCTATAGCCTGGAGCGTGAATTCACAAAGATCGCGTGGCCCGCCCGCGTCAGAGACCTGTTCTGCGATTTAGGATGAGGCGCCCGCGTGGTGTGAGCCTTGTAATCCAGGTCTGCAGCGGGCGATGATCGATGTTGGGCTTTGCATCGGGGGGCGGCTCTTCGCCAGCTGCCGCGTAAACTGACGCCCAAAGGCAATTATAATTAACCGTCTTCACAGGCATGATTGCTGAAGATAGATTCTTTTTTTTCAGGTTTGAATAGAATATCCGGTCGCCTAGGGCTGAGAGCTGCCGAGGGATCAGGGCAAAATCCATTACAGCATGGAAGGATCCCGGCAGGAACAGAAAGCAATTCGTATCGACATGCAGATCGATAGGTTCATCAGCGACATTAATGATGGTTTCATCGGGACGCCTGAAATGGCGCCGAGCAATGACATAGTCGCAAACGGCTACCCGGCTGGCCGCCAGAAGCGCGAGCTCGAGATGATTGGGTTCGAGGTAATTGTCAGCATCCAAAAAGCCGATCGCATCATACTCTTCGGCAATGGCCAACAGCGATCCGATCCCGCGCGGGGTGCCACCGTAGTCACTATGCTTACGGTCAAGCCTGATATGACGGACATCCCTTGTGTCGATCCAATCCTGAGGAAAACCGTCCGCCACCAATATGTGGTCTGCGGTAATTGTCTGCTGCCGGACGCTTCTGATGCAGCGCTCTAGAAGCTGCCGCTCTTCTTTGTAATAGCCAGTGATGATTGCGACGCGGGGTGAGCCGGTTACTGCTTCAGCACTTTGCGGTGTAGCCCCGAAATCCGAAGCCCTTCTTTCAGGAGGCGTGCGAACAAAAACGTTGTTCTCTCCACAATTTGGCACCATACTGAAGCCGTGGTCGAGGATCCTTAAAACTGCTGCATGAGAACCTGGACGAAAACGCTCATGAATTTCAATGAAGATCATGTCAACGACATCGAGCCAGCTCAGATCGGCAGCCTCAAAAAGCTCCTTTTCAGCCCCTTCAATATCAATCTTCAAAATGTCAATGCGTTTTAAACCAAGCTCCTGGATCAGCCTTTTCATGGTAGCTGCCGCGCCATTTCCCGTTGCCGAGACCTGTCCACCACAATCATGCGGCGGATTACCCAAGCCGTCGGTCCTTTTAAGCTGAAGATGGCAATCCTCATTCCAGATCGCAGCTTGCCGGCAGCCCGCTTTGTCCTTCAGTTGAGATAGGTTCCGAACGAGAAAGGAGAAGTTTTCAGGATCAGGTTCCAGCGCGATGATAAGAGCATCTGGATACTTCGTTGCAAAGAAAAGCGAGGCTAACCCAACATTGCCGCCGAGATCGACAATGACTGACGCATTTTTTGGCAAGTACCTCGTATCGTGCTCACCAAGCCGGAACACTTGGCTGTAAACAGCGATATCGGTTCCCTGTCTCCGGAGTGCCGCCTTAAATGAGCTATTCGACACATCCCCAAAGACTACCGAAGGCGTAGGCTGCTTCTCAGGCACCAACGTGGCATGCAAATAACGCCCATCCTTGAGAATGAAATTGTCCGGGGGAAATGCATCCCATTTCACCTCGAGAAATTCCCCATTGAATGTATAGGTGCCGTGGGATCCGTTGACCGAATGCAGCACTCGCTGAGTCGCCGGATCCAAAAGCAAGCAGCTTGTCCAATGGGGGTGCTCGGCCTGGACACTTATCAAACCTGATTCTGCAGGCGATTCAGCACAATCCATGGTTTCGCTGAAACGAGAAGACATCATTCAAGAGCCTTCGAAAATATGAGGGGACTTTTGGGCAGAAGATTTTAAGTTTGAACATAAGAAAATGGGCTTTCGCGAGCCTAACCCCGATCTCTCACGCAGGAGAAGCGCATCGGAGCCTCCGACCGTTTAAACTTGTTTTGCGAGAACAGGTTGCGCAGATTCGAGGAGATTCCCGACCGCGTGCTCGAAGAGGCGGCCCACTTCGTAAAGGGAGGGGCCGGATCCTCTAAACAGCTTACTCACTTCTGCGCGAGGGAAACGAGAATAGGCTTGCAGCGTTCTTGAGCTCACACGCGGCGAGCGTTCCGGCGCCTGCGCTTGCAGGAATGCCTCAGCTTCATCGGTTCGCGTCACGATTTGGCTTTGGCCTGTGTCTCACGCCGCCGAAGAGCAATCCTGATGGGTTCTTCATCGCTATGGTCAAGCGCTGCGCAAGGCAGCTGCGTTCTAAGTAGGCGTTCTATTCTATCATTAGCTTCCCACAGACTGAATACGATTTTTGGAGGAATCTGCCATGACGTTAGCGCCAGGTGATGCCGCTGCAAGCGCACTTTATGATGAGTCCTTCTATCAAAACCAGCAAGATGGCTCCGCAACCTCGGCTCAGGTCGTAGTGCCTCTTTTTCTGTCGCACTTTCCCTGCCGTTCCGTCGTAGATTTCGGCTGCGGCGTTGGCAGCTGGCTCAAGGAGTTCGAGCACAACGGTATCAGCGATTATCTCGGTGTCGACGGCGATTATGTTCCACGGCATTTGCTGAGGATCCCGGCTGATCGTTTCCTTCCGCAGGATCTTGGAGGGCTAAGCGATCTTGGCCGCGAATTTGATGCTGCCTGCTCGCTGGAAGTTGCCGAGCACCTACCACAGGAGTGCGCGGCATCATTCGTCGCTGCTCTTGTTAAAGCAGCTCCTGTGATTCTTTTCTCCGCCGCGATCCCTTTCCAAGGTGGAACGGGCCACTTGAACGAGCAGTGGCAATCCTATTGGGCGAGGCTGTTCGCAGAGCACGGATATCTCCCGTTGGATTTGCTCCGCCCGGTGATCTTTGGCGACCGCCGAGTCGAATGGTGGTACCGGCAGAATATTCTGGTTTTTTGTCCGCCCAGCAAATGCCCTCTAAGATCAGCGGCGGTGAGCGGTGCCTACGATCTCGACCGTGTCGATCCACAGATGGTTGCTAATTTGGTGAGCACGCTCCATGCCCAGGTCGCGGCAACGAAAAAGCTGCTTGATAGGACCTCGGCGCTAACAGAGGCTGTCATGGCCCGCCGCCCTATTAAGCCTTAACTGCGGGTATTAACCCTACACGGGAACATTATCAATAAGCCGCGTTGCCCCGATCTTTGCGGCGGCGAGAAGCCGTATCGGCCTTTCATTCTCCGCGCGAAGAGGCGCCAAGGTCTCGGCGTGAAGTGCTTCGATATAATCGATGACGAAACCCGCCGCTGCTACGGATTGCCGCGCGTTTGCTAAGGCCTTTTCGATCAAAGTTCCGTCACGGATTTCTGATGCACATCGAGCGAGCGCTTGGTAAAGCCGGGGAGCCACCTCGCGCTCCTTTGGCCGCAAAAAGACGTTTCTTGAAGACATCGCCAAGCCATCGGACTCGCGCACCGTCGGCGCGCCGATAACGAGCGTCTCGAAGTCAAGATCACGCGCCATCTGGCCAATGACTTTCAGCTGCTGATAGTCCTTTTCTCCAAAAACCGCGACATCCGGCCGGCATTGATTGAAAAGCTTCGCCACGACCGTCGCGACGCCTGAGAAATGCGTGGGCCGGAAACGGTCCTCGAGACCGGCGATCGCCGGCCCCCCTATCTCGAGCTTCATTGCAAAGCCTGGCGGATACAATTCGCCCGAGTTGGGCGCGAACACGAGGTCGCCGCCCGCTGCGGCAACTTTGGCGATGTCCGCCTCGAGGTTCCTCGGATAGGCCTCGAAATCTTCTCCTGGAGCAAATTGCGCTGGGTTGATGAAAATCGATACGACGATCCGGTCCGCATGCCTCTTGGCCTCCCGCACAAGTGATATATGGCCAGCGTGCAGGGCACCCATCGTCGGCACGAGCGCCATCGTGGCGCCGTCGCGCCGCCAGTCTCTGAGACAAGCTCGAAGGTTCCGAACGTCACGGACGATGTCTGGTGAAGGCACGGCGTTAGCTGGCATGAGCGCTGATTGTCGTTGAATCACAATCGATTTCTAGACATCGGAGCACCGCCTCGCTATCCCTTCTCGCATATCATGGAAGGTAGGTGCATGGCCGACTCGCTCAGCCCCGATTTGAAATCCAGCGCGCTCCTTTATCACCGGGCGCCCCGCCCAGGCAAATTCGAGGTCGTCGCGACGAAGCCCCTCGCCACGCAGCTCGATCTTTCTCTCGCCTATTCGCCTGGCGTCGCCGCCGCGAGCTTGGCGGTTGCCGCCAATCCAAATGCCGCCGCCGAGCTAACCGTGCGGCAGAATCTCGTCGCAGTTGTCACCAATGGTACCGCCGTGTTGGGCCTCGGCAATATCGGGCCTCTCGCCGGCAAGCCCGTCATGGAAGGCAAGGCCGTCCTCTTTAAAAAATTCGCGGGCATTGACGCTTTCGATCTCGAAATCGCCGAAGAGAACGTCGACCGCCTCGTCGATGTCATCGCGGCGCTCGAGCCGACATTTGGCGGCATCAACCTCGAGGATATAAGAGCCCCCGAATGTTTCGAGGTCGAGAGCAAGCTGCGCGAGCGCCTATCTATTCCGGTCTTCCACGACGATCAGCATGGCACCGCCATTATCGTCGGCGCCGCCGTGCTGAACGCAATGGAGGTCACCGGCAAATCTCTTGGGTCGGCCAAGATCGTCACCTCTGGAGCCGGTGCCGCCGCGCTCGCCTGCTTAAATTTTCTCGTGAGCCTTGGCGCGAAACTCGAAAATATCTTTGTCACCGATATCGATGGCGTCGTTTATCGCGGGCGCGGAACTTTGAATAAATATGCCGCGACTTACGCGCGCGAGACCAATGCGCGGGTGCTCGCGGACGTCATCGGCGGCGCCGATATTTTTCTTGGCCTTTCCGCGGGAGGCGTTCTAAAGCCCGAGATGGTCAAGGCGATGGGCGAACGGCCGCTCGTGATGGCGCTCGCCAATCCCATACCCGAGATCGAGCCGGAGGCGGCAGCGGCGGCACGGCCCGATGCTTTGATTTGCACGGGGCGATCGGATTTTCCCAATCAAGTCAACAACGTCCTTTGCTTTCCCTATATTTTCCGTGGCGCTCTCGATGTAGGGGCGACGGCCATCAACGAAGCGATGAAGCTTGCGGCGGCGCGGGCGATCGCCCAACTCGCGCATCAGCCGCCCTCCGATGTCGTTGCGAGAGCCTGCGGCGGCGAGGCACGCCATTATGGCAGGGATTGTTTGATCCCTTCGCCCTTTGATCCTCGCTTGATCCTGCGGATCGCGCCAGCCGTCGCGAGAGCCGCGATAGAGTCAGGAGTCGCGACAAGGCCGATTGCGGATTTCCACGCTTACGAGGAGACTTTGTGGCGCTTCGTCTACCGGTCCGGCCTCGTCATGAAGCCCTTGATGCAGGCCGCCAAGGAACGGCCGATGCGAGTGATCTACGCGGAGGGTGAAGACGAGCGAGTTTTGCGGGCGACGCAAACCGTTGTCGAAGAAAGAATAGCACAACCGACCCTCGTCGGGCGCCCAGATGTCATCGAAATGCGCATTCGAAACTTCGGCCTTTCGCTGCGCGCCGGGAGAGACTTCGAACTCATCAATCCCGATCATGATTACCGCTATCGTGACTACGTCGAAACCTGTCTTGAATTTGCCGGACGCCATGGAGTGACACCGAAAGCCGCACGCGCGTTAGTGCGGACGAATCCCACGGTCATCTCGGCGATCGCTGTCAGGCGCGGTGACGCCGATGCCATGATTTGCGGCCTCGATGGCCGCTTCAACCCGCATTTGCCCTACATAAAAAATATTATTGGTCTCATTCCTGGAGCGACCGATCTTTCGGCAATGTGCCTCATGATCACGGGGAAGGGTCCATTTTTCATTGCCGATACGCACGTCCGGCATGACCCTTCCGCCACCGAGATTGCCGAGGTCGCGATTATGTGCGCTGCCCATGTACGCCGGTTCGGTATCGAGCCCAAGATCGCGCTTGTCTCTCACTCGGATTTCGGTTCGGACGAAACGCCTTCTGCCTTGAAAATGCGCGCGGCTCTCCATCTCATCCGAGAGCTTGCGCCACAGCTCGAAGCCGATGGAGAGATGCAGGCCAATACCGCGCTCTCACAAGCCATGCGTGATCTCGTATTGCCATCATCGCGGCTGAAGGGTGAGGCCAATGTTCTCGTCATGCCCAACCTCGACGCCGCCAATATCGCTTACACAATGACGATGATCATGGCGGACACTTTGCCGGTCGGGCCAATCCTTCTAGGCACGGCAAAGCCGGCTCATATTCTCACCCCGTCGGTAACGGCGCGCGGGATTATCAATATGACCGCCCTCGCGGTCGCGCAGGCCCAAGAGGATAGCGAAACCGCCGCAAGTTTTCTTGAGGCTATTTCGCGGTAGAAGAGATGGCATTCGTTCCATCGTTGCACTAAACCTTGGTAACGGCGGGCATTGCCGCCCGTGTTCTCCTCACTTCCATAGTACGAAAGCGACAAACCATCCCGTTGCGAGGCACACGGTATAAGAAACAAGGGGTGACGCCGCCGCCACAAGTAAAGCGCTCATGATCTCGCTTGCCTCTCTGTTTATGCCGCTCTGTGCCAATGCTCTCATTAAACAAAAACAAGGTCGCGGCGCGGCAGCGAGCCACGCCGCGCGGTGAGCGGTCAGCCAAAATGAAGACCGCCGAGCGTGTATAGAGCCGTAACCACAACGACAAAGCCCGCTCCGATTGCGATCATGCCAACGCGGCCATAGAGACGCCCGGTAAAAAAAGCAGCTCCGCCGAAGATAATAATCATGGCGATCAAGATAACCAGGCTCGGAGTGGAACCTTCGAGCGTGTCGACTGTGCCCTGTGCTGCAGGAAGTACTGTTGCCATTTTAAACTCCCGTGTATTAATTTTGCTTCCCTGGGGGCGAAAGATTGTCCTCGACGTAATATTTGCATCGAAGTCGCTTGCCAGGAGAACTCGAAATTATGACGGCTGGCTGGAAGCGGTTTGACCCATGTCAAATATTTGTCATCGAAGGCGACGGCGTATTGACGCAGCCCACGCCCGGCGGACAGGCCTATTCAGCTCGCGATCCTTGGCTTATATGGCGGACGTAAAACGGCGATAAGGATGATTCAATGGCTAGCCCCACACCACATTTTCATAACCAGCCAGGCGTACCTCAGGTGCGGGTCGGGGCTAAGGAATTCATGTGTGTTGGCGCTCTGCCGCCTTTCGATCATCCGCACATCTTTATTGACATGGGTGATAGCAACGACGCAATCTGCGGTTATTGCTCAACGCATTATATCTATGATTCGACTTTGCGCGGCGGCTGCGAACCGCCTGAATGTGTTTTCGAACCGCCTGCCGAAAACGGCATAGAAGGCCGGACCCGCGCGGCTTAGCCAGCCCATTCGCCTGGTATGCAGCGGCCGCACGCGGTCATCGCCGGCGCCGGTATCGGCGGACTCTGCGCGGCTCTATGCCTAGCGCGCGGCGGCTGGCGCGTTAGCCTTTATGACAAGGCGCAAACCCTCGAAGAGGCGGGTGCTGGGCTGCAACTTTCACCAAACGCCAGCATCATTCTGCAAAGGCTCGGGCTCATTCAGTATTTGACGCCTCACGCAGTCTATCCTGAAGCGATCCGCATCCGCCAAGCCAAGAGTGGTGAGGCGCTCGCGCGTGTGCCACTCGCCTCCGCGCAAGCCCGTTGGGGAGCGCCCTATCTAGCCGCTCATCGCGGCGATCTTTATCGCGTGTTGCTGGATGCCGCCGCGCGCGAGCCTAGCATCGAGCTGAACGCTGCTTCCGCGGTGACGGGATTTTCTCGCTGCAAGGGTTTAGTTACGGCCCATGTCATCGGCCCTGGAAGCCATTTCGAAGCCGCTGGTGATTGCCTGATTGGGGCCGATGGGCTGCGATCCACCATCCGGCAGGCCTTGTATGCGGATGAACTGATTTTTTCGGGGCAAACGGCCTGGCGGTCTGTTATCGATGCAGCGGTTGTTCCCGAGGCGATGCGCCGGAACGAAATCAATTTATGGCTCGGATCTCGCGCCCACCTCGTCCATTATCCCTTGCGCGGTGGCACTGTCATCAATGTTGTCGCCGTCGTAGACGATCATTTCCGGCCCAGTAGCGAATCGTTCTGGTCGAGCCCAGGCGATGCGGGCGAGCTCGCACGCCGCTTCGCGGACTGGAACGAAGATGCACGCATTCTCCTAAGCGCGGCGCCCTCATGGCTGAAATGGCCCCTCGCCGACCGCCGCCCGCTTGATCACTGGGTTGATGGCCGGGTCGCCCTTTTAGGGGATGCCGCTCACCCGATGCTCCCCTTTCTCGCGCAAGGCGCCGCCCAAGCGATCGAGGATGCCGGCGCCTTGGGAGAGCTGTTGTCGCAAGAGGGCGATATCGAAGGAAAGCTTCGCTGCTATCAAGCGCGGCGACTGCCGCGCGCAAACCGGATACAGAGACAATCGAGGCGGCAGGCTTTCATCTATCATCTCGGCGGCCTGCCTGCGCTCGCTCGCAATGCCGTGATTTGGTCCTCGCCGGCCAGCCGCTGGCTCGCGCGCTTCGATTGGCTTTACCAAACACGCGGTGGCGATGCTTGAGACCCTGGACTTTTTTGTTTAGACGACTTTAGAAAAATCCGCGACATTATGCATGACTTTTCTAAGACGACTTAACAGCCGAAGGCGATTAAGCCGGAGCTTTCGATCCGCTGAATTGACCGTGACTTTCTCGAAAAAGAGATCGACCGGCTCCCGCAGTTGCGACAAGGTCGTCATTGCACGCTCAAAGAAAACTTGAGGCAAATGCTCTAAGCTGCCTGTCTCCTCGGCCTTCGACAAAAAAAAATGCGTCTCGGCGCTGGTATTTTGAATTGCCCGCGCGAGCTGCTCCTCCAGTTCCCCTTGAAAAAGGGCAGGGTCAACGTCGCCATCAAAAGCCCCTGCGCCATCGGCCCTTTCTTCAACCCGTATAATGTTGGTCGCGCGGCGGTAGCCCGCGAGGAGATTGACGCCATCCTTCGTTTCGAGAAAACGCTGAAGCGCTTCGACGCGCGCAACGATAAGAAGAAGATCATCACCCCCCAACGCGGCGACCGCCTCGATGAGGTCATACCGCATCCCGCGCTCGCGCATATAGACTTTCAGTCTATCGATAAAGAAATCGAATAACTGCGCGAATAAATCGATGGACGATAATTGGCTAAAATGCGTTTGGAAAAAGGCTTGTTCAAAAAGCCACCGGAGCCGCAAGCGTAGTTTATTTTCAAGAATGAGCGCGATGACGCCGAGCGCGGCGCGCCGCAGACCGTAAGGATCTCTACTGCCCGTTGGCTTTTCGTCGATTGCAAAAAAAGCGGTGAGCAAATCTAGTTTATCGGCCAGCGCGACGGCGATAGACAGGGGGCGAGAAGGCACGCGGTCGCTCGGGCCTTGCGGCTTGTAGTGATCCGCGATCGCATCCGCGATAGGTTCCGGCTCCCCTTGCGCTAGTGCGTAGTAGCGCCCCATGATGCCCTGCAGCTCGGGAAATTCGCCGACCATTTCGGTCGTCAAATCGGCCTTGGCAAGCCGCGCGGCCCTCGCCGCTAGCTCGCTTTCAGCGCCAATCTTTTTGGCAATCTCCGCGCTTAAACATTCCAGCCTTTTGACGCGCTCGTCCTGGCTTCCGAGTTTTTCGTGGAAAATGATCTCATCGAGCCTCCCGAGCCGATCTAAAAGCTTCGTCTTAAGATCCGTCTCATAAAAAAACTGAGCATCGGTAAGGCGGGCCCGCACGACTCGCGCATTCCCCGCCACGATCGCGGCGCCGCCATCGGCGGCCTCGAGATTGGCGACGATCAAAAATTTATTACTTAACTGGCCGTTTTTTTCGGTTAGCACGAAGCATTTCTGATTAGCACGGATCGTTGTCTGGATGACTTCCACGGGCAGTGACAGAAAAGCCCGGTCGAACTCCCCGGCCAATACAACCGGCCATTCGACAAGCCCGGCGGCCTCGTGCAGAAGGTTTTGATCGTCAATAAGCTCAAGCCCATGCGCGAGTGCGAGGTCACGCGCGTCGTGGAGAATCACGTCACGGCGACGCGCCGGATCAAGGATGACTTTGGCTTTCTCAAGCCCTGCCGCGTAGTCATCGAAGCGGCGCACCTTGATTGCGCCCGGCGCCATGAATCTGTGGCCGAAGGTAATTTGCCCTGCCTCAATTCCATCAACCGCAAACGGCACCACGGAAGGATCTCCCGTATCGGGGCCAAACGTCGCGACTATCGCATGTAGCGGGCGTATCCAGTGGAGCGAGTCGGGTTGCGCCGAGCTCGCGCCCCAGCGCATGGATTTCGGCCACGGAAAATTTTTGATGACGCGAGGGAGGATATCCGCCAGCAGGGCTTGCGTCTCCTGGCCCTTCCGCTCGATGACCGCGACATAGAATTCGCCCTTTTTTGAGTCCCTCAAGATCTTCGCGTCGCTGAGCGATGAGAGCCCGGTGCTTTTCAGGAACCCTTGTACGGCGCTCTCAGGCGCGCCGACCCTTGGCCCACGCTTTTCTTCTCGCGTATCAGGTTGGCGGGCGGGAAGGCCCGCGACGTGCAAAGCCAGCCGCCGCGGCGTCACAAAGCTGGCCGCCCCCTCGAAGCTAAGGCCATGCTCCCGCAAGGCGGCAGTGACTAGCCGGTCGAGGTCCGCCGCCGCTTGGCTCTGCATGCGGGCGGGGATTTCTTCAGAAAAGAGTTCAAATAGAAGGTCTGGCATTCGTCCAAATCAGAAAATGCGCCAAGGTCTCGTTGGCTGCCGCCAACTGCCCTCTATAGACCGGGCTCGATGCCAAAAGAAATCTGCCTTCACACTAAAAAAATTTCAGCGAGCCAGGAACGGAAGGGCGAAGGCGACGTTGCGGCCTTCAGTAAGGCATACTCGCAGGAGGTCTTTATGCACAAAATAACTCTGTCAGCGCTCTCAGGCGCGATGCTGCTTGCGCTCAGCGCGGCCGCATCGGCTGGCCCGATGAGCGTCGCCAGCCGCGAAGTCGTCTCCGCGCCTCCAAGCGCGCAAGTTGAGCAAGCGGCGTATTATTATCGGCATCCCTACCGGTATCGGCATTATGGGTGGTACCGGCACAGATATCACCGCTACGGCTGGTACCGGCACCGGTACTATTATGGTTGGAGTCCGGCTGGAGCAGCCGTCGGCACGGCGGCGGCTCTTGCTACGTTTCCCTTTGCTTTAGCTGGTAACGCCTGGGGTTACGGCTACCCCTATTACGGTTATGGCTATCCTTACTACAGCTATGGTTATTACCCGTACCGGTGGCGCCATTACGGTTGGTACCGCCCATACCATAGATATTGGGGACACTACGGCTATGGCCGGCACTATGCCTATGCTGGCGGCATCCATACCGGGCGTAGCGTCTATCACGGCCATCGCTGGAGGTGATTCAATCGAGCATGGGGTCCGCCGACGGCTTTCGGCAGGCTGTCGGCGGACCTGCGTCTGATGAGCTGCTCCCGCTGGATCCCGCCTCCGTTTGCAGCCACGCCGCGCCGCAGGCCTTGGCGAGATCGCGGACCCTCAGGATATAGCTTTGCCTTTCGGTTACGGAGATTACCCCGCGGGCATCGAGAAGGTTAAAGATATGCGATGCCTTGATACATTGATCATAGGCAGGAAGAACAATAGGTTTTCCGCTCGCCTCCCCTTCATGCAGAAGGGCCCAGCAGTCCGCCTCCGCATCCTTGAAATGTTGAAATAAGACAGCCGTATTGGCGCATTCAAAATTATATCGCGAATATTCTTTCTCGGCCTGTTTGAAAACATCCGCGTAAGTTGTTTTTTCCGGTCCCTCGCCGCCATTGAAGTTGAGGTCAAACACGTTATCGACGCCCTGGACGTACATCGCTAAGCGTTCGAGTCCATAGGTGAGTTCGCCCGAGACGGGTGCGCATTCAATGCCCGCCACTTGCTGAAAATATGTGAACTGCGAGACTTCCATCCCATCGCACCAGCACTCCCAGCCGAGTCCCCACGCGCCGAGCGTCGGGCTTTCCCAGTCGTCCTCGACGAAGCGGATATCATGGAGGCGGGAGTCGATCCCGATGGCTTCGAGCGAGGCGAGATAAAGGGCCTGGAGATCCGGCGGCGATGGTTTCAAAATCACTTGAAACTGGTAGAAATGCTGAAGCCTATTCGGATTCTCTCCATAACGCCCGTCCTTCGGACGGCGCGAGGGTTGCACATAAGCCGCCTTCCATGGACGCGGCCCAAGCGCGCGCAGCGCCGTCGCCGGATGGAATGTGCCAGCGCCCATTTCGAGGTCATACGGCTGTAGGATGACGCAGCCCTGGTCGGCCCAGAAAACTTGAAGCGTTAGGATAAAATCCTGAAAAGACCGGGCGGGATCGCAGCGAAGGGGCGCTCCCGGTTGCGCGGCGCTGGGGAGTGTTTC
The DNA here is from genome assembly GCA_035622375.1 of Methylocella sp. GTDB lineage: Bacteria > Pseudomonadota > Alphaproteobacteria > Rhizobiales > Beijerinckiaceae > Methylocapsa. The sequence goes on from DASPVM010000017.1 coordinate 12,576, forward strand.
GCGTTTCATGCTGTGCCTTCTCCTGCCAACGAAGCGGCTGAAGCCCCGGCAAGTGTTGTCCCTTGCCAAGGCTGCAAAATAGGGTCCATAAAAGACATTGGCTAGGCGGTTGTGATTTCGAGGGGCGATTTCATAGGAGGTTAAATGAGATCATTCAAGACGGCGGCGCTTGCCATACTGATCGCCTTCAGCAGCTTGTTTGGCACGGCCGAAGCCGCATCAACAGCGAGCGTCGCCACCGCGGCGCCGATCGCGCGTAGTCTCGCCGCGAATCCGGCAACGGCGCCTATCGAGCAGGCTTACTGGTATAGATGGCATCGCTGGCACCGATGGTACTATAGGCCAAGATGGCACTATTGGCATCGCTGGCACTATTGGCGCCCCTACCGCCATTACTATTATTGGCATCCCTACCGGCGGTATTACTATTGGTATCCTTATCGGCGTTATTATTGGCACCGCCACTATTGGCATCCATGGCACCGGCGGTATTATTGGCGCCGCTACTACTGGTAATGGGATGAAAAGCCGGCGCATCCGCCGGCTTTTTGCCTGGGCCACGTCACCGAATCCTGTCTACCAGTCGATGAGCGCCTCGCCGCGGTGAAGCGCTTCGGCCTCCCTTGTGAACTGGTCCCCGTCGTGGAGAAAAAGCGGCGGCGCGATGGCGAGCGGCGCGTGGCTGCCCTTTCTCGCCCGCACGAGGATCCGTGAGGCGGAAATGGACGGGCGGGGGTGTACTGGAAGCACTGTCACGGCTCCAGCGCGATTCGACAGCGTCTCGAGGATTATGGGCAACGCTTCGGGCCGGTGGATCAGGATCGCGAGCCCCCCCTGCGCGGCCATAGCGAGCATCGCTTTTATCCAGCTGGACAGCGCGGCTGGGCCGGGCGCCGCCATGCCATGAGCCATCCGTTTATTGACATTGGGAGAGAGGCGCGCCCTGGCGGGATCGAGAAACGGGGGGTTACTGACTACAAGCGCAGCGCTGCCATCACCGAGCCCGGCTCCGGCCCGGCTGCTCGCGGATAAAAGATCCGCCTCACTGACGAAACCACGATGAAGCAAGCCGTTTTCCGCCAGGTTCTCGCGGGCGAGCGCCGAGAGGAAAGGGTCTTTTTCGAGGAGGGCGATGCGAATGTTTGGCCGCTGAACGGCGAGGGCCATTCCGGCGCCTCCCACTCCGGCGCCCGCATCAACGGCCAGGCCACTCAAATCCCTTGGCGCTGCCGCCGCAAGAAGGATGGCATCCGTGCCGCACCGATGACCGCTAGTTGGCTGGCGAAGGCGCAAGCGGCCGCCGAGAAAGCCATTCATCCCCACCGGGCAGCTTGGAGCGGGCGCCTCACTCATCGCTAAGCTCATGCCCCAGCCCCGCCTCGCGCAAGAGGCATCGCGCGCGCTCTATGAAATCAGCAGCGACCAGGATCCTGCGAGGCAAAAACGGTAATGATCCTTCGAGCGCGCTCATGTGGGCGTCAACGATAAGAGCTGAAATGTGGCCGGCCGCGAGCACGGCCTCAACCCGAGAAATCAATATGAGGTCATTGGTTCGCAAGAGTTCGATCACGGCCGCTCAACCTCGGTGACCGCCAGTTCCCTTAGGTCCAGGCGGCCAGGTAAACACAGTACTGCCCTCACGTCTTCTTCACGCAATTAAATATTTGCGCTGGCTTCAACTTTGCTCCAACGGGCCAGACCGGGGGCAAGGTAAAGTTGCCAATCGCCGGGCTGCGTTCTAAGAAAAGCCCGCCTCGGGCCGCTGCGGCCAGCCTCCGGAGAAACAAGCGTGGGCGTTGTCATTCCCCTAGAAGAAATGCAGCCGCCCGGGATCGATGGGCTGCTCGCTCTCATTGCCGCCGACATGGAGCGTGTCAATCAAACCATACTCTCGCGTGCCGCCTCGGATGTATCGATGATCCCCGAGGTCGCCAACCATCTGATTTCATCGGGGGGCAAGCGCCTCCGGCCGATGCTGACCTTGGCGGCAGCGGGGCTATGCGGCTACTCGGGCGCGGGCCATATCAAGCTCGCCGCATCGGTGGAGTTCATGCACACGGCGACCTTGCTGCATGACGACGTCGTCGATGAAAGCGACATGCGGCGGGGCAAGCTCGCGGCGCGCATGCTGTGGGGGAATGAAGCAAGCGTACTTGTTGGCGATTATCTGCTCGGCCAAGCTTTCAAAATGATGGTCGAGGTCGGCTCGCTGCCTTGCCTCCACACGCTCTCTTCGGCCGCGGCCATCATCGCTGAGGGCGAAGTTATGCAGCTCTCGGCCGCCAAGGACACCGAGACCAGTGAAGACGATTATCTCGCCGTAATTCGCGCCAAAACCGCGGCATTGTTTAGCGCCGCCGCCGAAGTCGGGGCCTTGCTCGGGAAGCGGCCGAAGCCCGAGGTCGTCGCCTGCCGCGGCTATGGTTTAAACCTTGGCATCGCCTTTCAGCTCATCGATGACGCGCTCGATTACGGCGGCACATCGGCTAAGCTTGGAAAAAATGTCGGGGATGATTTCCGTGAAGGAAAAATTACGCTCCCCGTCGTGTTAGCCTTCCGGCGTGGATCTCAGGAACAACGCAGGTTCTGGCGGCGGACCCTAGAACAAGGGGAGATAGCGGAAGGCGATTTGGAAAGTGCCATCGCGACGCTCCATGCGCACAGGGCGCTAGAGGATACGGTCGAGAGGGCGCGCCACTATGGGGCCATGGCGCGCGACTCCCTTGAACTTTTTCCGCCTTCGCCTTGGAAGTGCGCCTTGGCGGAAGTTGTTGATTTTTGTATCAACCGTGTGAGCTAGCGAGGGCGTTGCCGGCATCTATCCAAGTTCTGAATGGCAAAGGCCCGCCCGTAGTATCGTGCTCAATACTGCCGGAACCGCAGCTGCAGTGCTTTTGGTCAACATTCCAAAAAGCAGCGCGGCCTTGACCGCCACACCTTCCGCTTAGCAGCTGAGTTGCGCAAGTGCCGGGCCCTAACGCTCTCCCTTCATTCTCCATTTTGAAGTCAAACCCCGCGCCTTCGGGGAATCCCAAACTTCCTTTGTGTTCCGCTTCGGCACAGGCCCCGGCTGTCTTTGGTAACCAGATATCAAGCCTATTTTGAAATAAACAACATCCTCCGGCGGCGATCTGGCTGCGGATAAAAACCGATGAGATTAAGATGGTTTTTTCGCGAACCGCATGGGCGGCCGGCGTTCTCGCGCCGTGGTGCCTTGCCCTGGCACTGGTGGTTTCGATGAGCGCCAGCGCCGGGCAGGACGGTTCCTTTGGCGCCTCAACTTCGCCGCGGCCTCTGCGAATGCGAACAGCGCCAGTAAATTTGATAATTGCTCTGGCTCCGCTTGACTTGGCGGCATTGCCGCCGGGCACGCGCGGATTGCTGCAACAGGCGAGCCTCTCGGCAGGCAATGATGAAGACTTTCACCGGTTGCCAGACGAGATTGAGCCGCGCTTGTCCCTTAAGCACAATGCTCGCCAGTTTCCGACCATCGATCGCAGCCGCCGAGGGGACCCCATCATTGGTTTGCGGCCCGAGTTTGATTCCCGCCTTCCCGCCTCGCAAGGTCTCACTGGCGGATGACTCGACATGCATGAACTGCTCGGGAGCAGGCACGCGGCAAAGTAACAGGCTTGAAATGACGGGCGTTATTGGGCATCATCTTCCCTTCTAGGCCGGGGCAACGCGTGGACGGCAATCGGTGGCGGTACAGTGGCTGCTTGTTCAAGCAACTATCGGAAGCGGGTTTTCAAAGCTCTCGCAAGCCCGCAGCTGTTGTAGTCTCACTGCCTAGCTTTTCTGGCGAAGATACCGTGAGTGATCCCTTGCATGCTTCTTCCTGGCGGGAGACGGGTCTTTGCGGCGGTCCGCGCCCCAGCCATCGAGTTTCGTGGAAAGATGAGTATTATGCCCAGTGAGTTTCATTTTTTCTTAATGAAAAATTGCCGTGCTCGACGCGGCACATTGGCTTCCTGCCTTGCTTTAACGCTTTGCCCTGCCTCGCTTTCCACCGTTTTCGCCAGAACGCCGGACACCATAGCGATTGCCAAGCCGTTTGAGGTCGGCGGAAGCCCGGCGGGAAATTACCTCGCGGCACTCGTCGCCGGCCAAGAGCATGACACTGTGGCAGCGGCGACCTTCTTCCGCGAAGCGCTACGTTTCGATCCCCACAATCCGAATCTGCTTGAGCGGACCTTTGTGGCGGCGATTTCAAACGGCAATATGCAAGAGGCTTTCGGTCTCGCGGAACGGCTGCTCTCTCGCGATCCGAATAACAACTTGGCGAAGCTTACGCTGGGCATCAAAGCGATGAAAGCGAACCGCTACGCCACCGCCCGGAATTACTTTGCAAGGAGCGGCGGCGAACAGCGCGATGTAACGGCAACCCTGCTCAGCGCTTGGGCCTATGCCGGCAGCGGCGATCGCCGCGAGGCCATCAAGCTCGTCGACCGCCTGCATGGAGAGAATTTCGCTGTTTTCCGTGATTACCATGCCGGACTGATCGCCGATGTCTTGAACGATTTCCGCGATGCTCAAAAGCGCATGAAAGCCGCATACAGCGCGGACAAGAACACATTGCGCCTGGCCGATGCCTACGCCCGCTTCATGGCGCGCCACGGCGATCGCGACGCGGCGATCGCCGCCTACCAAGCATTCGACCAAGTGCTGCCCAATCATCCCGTGGTCGCCGCCGCGATCGATAGTTTAGAAGCCGGCAAGTCCGTCGAACCTCTCGTTAAAAACGCCGAGGAAGGTGCCGCCGAAGTGTTGTATGGCCTCGGCGCCGCCGGTGGCCAGCAGGGCGATGAGCTCGCCGCGATGATCTACTTGCGGCTCGCTCTCTATCTCACGCCGCAAAATAGTCTTGCCATCATGACGCTTGGTGAGCTTTTTGAGCGCGTCAAACAAAATGAGCAGGCCATCGACGTCTATGGATTGATCCGAGAAGGCGATCCCCTGCGCACCAGCGCCGACATCCAGACCGCCCAAGTTCTCGAAACCCTGGGCCGCCGTGACGAGGCCGCGGCGTTCCTCAAGAAAATCGTCGATGAAAATCCGCACAACGTCGATGCACTCTCGGCCCTCGGGAATCTACAGCGGGCTCACAAGGATTTCACGGACGCGATAGAGACTTATACGCGCGCCTTGGCTGGCAAGCCAAAACCGGAAAAGTCGGATTGGCCGGTTTTTTATTTCCGCGGCATTTCTTACGAACGCGCGAAGAAATGGCCCGAGGCCGAGGCCGATCTCATGCAAGCCTTGGCGCTTTACCCCGACCAGCCGCTCGTTTTGAACTATCTTGGCTATAGCTGGGCGGATCAAAACATCAACCTCGATGAAGCCTTCAGCATGCTGCGGCGGGCGGTCGAATTGCGGCCAACGGATGGATATATCGTCGATAGCCTCGGCTGGGCCAATTACAAGCTCGGCCGCAACGAGGAGGCCGTCAAGCAGCTCGAGCGCGCCATTGATCTCAAACCCTCGGATCCCGTGATCAATGATCACCTTGGCGACGCCTATTGGCGGGTCGGGCGCAAGCTCGAGGCGCACTTTCAGTGGAATCATGCGCGCGACCTCGACCCCGAACCCGAGGACAAGGTCAAGATTCTCCGTAAGATCGACCGTGGCCTCGATGATGATCAAAGACCCGGAGCGACCGAAGCGGCGGCCAAGAAAGATGATGGCGGGTAGCAACACCCTTCTTTGTTGACTTAGGGCCCCGCGGTCATGGGCGAAATTCTCGCGGAGCGGGCGCCCGCTAAGATCAACCTGACTTTGCATATCACTGGCCGCCGCGCCGATGGCTGGCATACACTTGAAAGCCTCGTCGCTTTTTCCAAAAGCGGCGATTTACTCACCCTGGATCCTGGCCAATCGGTTTCCCTCGCAGTCGAAGGCCGCTCGGCCGCCGCCACTGGTCCCCTTGAAAACAATCTGGTCCTTGCCGCGTCCAGGCAGTTCGCCAAGAGGTTTTCTGGGGCAAGCCTCGGCGCGTTCCGCCTCCATAAGCGGTTGCCGGTCGCGGCGGGCCTCGGCGGCGGTTCATCCGACGCGGCGGCGGCGCTGCGGCTCCTTGCCCGGGCAAACGCAATCGCTCTCGACGATCCCTTGCTCCAAGATGCCGCCCGCGCAACCGGCGCCGATGTCCCCGTCTGCCTCAGGGGGCGGGCACGCATGATGCGCGGCGTGGGCGATGAGCTCGGGCCGATTCTTGAGCTCCCGCCGGCTGTTGCCTTGCTCGTCAACCCCGGCATGCCCGTGGCCACCAAGGAGGTTTTCGCCGCGATGGGAATTGAAGCTGCGACCGAGACGGGTTTCGGCGATCACCCGGAAATACTCCCGGACATGCCATTCGACGCGCTGATGGCCGGCCTGCGAAAAGGCCGCAATGATATGGAGGCGGCGGCGTGTCGCCTCGCTCCCATCGTCGGCGATGTCCTCGCGGTACTGTCCGCCGCACCCGGTTGCCGGCTTGCCCGCATGTCGGGCTCAGGCGCAACTTGTTTCGCCCTCTTCCAAAATTGCCGCGCCGCGGGCCGGGTAAAAAAAGCCATCCTGCGCGCTCATCCCAACTGGTGGGTAAAAGCGTCTATGCTGCGGTAGGTGCCTGGGGCTAAACCTCGCAGGTCTGCGTCACCTGTTCGGGGAAAACGCTCTGCCGCATTTCGAAACCCGCCACCCGTAGCGCCGCTCTCGCCGGGCTCATGCTGACGGCAATGCGCGTGTAGGGGTTGAGCACCGGCGGCTTCAGCCATTCAAAGCCCGGGCGTGACAAAAGCCCATCCCAATTTGCCAGCGCGTCATGGCGCTCGCGGCATCGCTCGCCGGCGGCGTTCATGGGAGCGGTGAAAAACTGGCTTGCCGCCATTCGTGCTTCCCACTTCGGCCGCGCCGGAATCCAATCGTTTGCCGCGCTCGTTGTCTCTTCCCGAGTGAGAAAGTCTGACTCTGTCCGCTCGATGACGCAGCGCTCGCCCGGAACGCAGCCGATGAGGATAAAAATCACCGGCCGCGCGACAGGTATCGCCTCGAGCATCCGGCGCGCCTCACGGTAGGTTTTGCATGTCTCAAAAACCTGCCGGAGCAACTGGTCCGGCGGCAAATAGCGGATATTCACCCAAGTGTGCAGCCCGTTGGCGATAACATCGAGAAGGCGCAGCCAGGGATGGCTCGTGCGCCGCGACATCGGCGCCTGGTTGATCGCGGCGCCGAAGCGTCCGGGTGCCATCGCCGTGAGCACCCCGGCATAGCCCGGCCACGTCACGCTCAAATACTCGCCCGCTGGCGCCTTGAGGCGGACGACGTTGGCGTGACGGCCAAGGCCGGGAAACGGCCAGTCGAGCGTGCGCGCGAGCCAGGGAACACCATCCTCTTCGCGGGCGAGCGAGGTGCAGCCCCATTGGTAAGAGCCATTAAGCAGCCACACGCCTGGAAAACCGAGCGCCGCCGCGATCGCGGCGATTTCTTCAACGTAAGGCGAACCCGAGCGAATCAGCCACCTTCGGGCGGAGCCATCAAGGACAGGCAGAAAGCGCTTCAGGGCCGGCGGAAGCACCGAGAGGCATTCATCGCGCAGCGCAAGCGCCCGCCCCCGGCTTAAGGTCGCGTGGCGAAGCGGCCCGCCTTCCCCGGCGTCAATGACTGGAACGGGCGGCAAAATGGCGTTCATGGAAAATTCATCTCATAGGCGCCCCGCTGGGGAACTCCCCTTATGGCATCTCCTCGCGGACATTTGGAGACTCGCGCGCCGATTTTCGAGCCCCGCGGAGCATCAAAATAAGCGGCGTCGGCTTTACGCTTTAAGTTTTTCAGTTTTAAGAATAAGGCCCTTCGCAAGCCGCCGGCACCGCACCAGCTAGAGAGTTCGAGCTCATATCATGGGTGATATCCACGCGCTTCTCGCTATTGGCTTGGCCGCGGTCTTGGCGCCGCTCCTCGCCCGCCTGCCGCCTCTCTCGACTGTGCCCGCCGTCGTCGTGGAGCTGCTATTTGGCATCATCCTCGGCCCAAGCATCATGGGCCTCGTCACCAACGAGGGAGCCGTCGAATTCCTCGCCCAATTCGGGCTCATTTTCCTTTTCTTCCAGGCGGGATTCGAGTTCAACCCGGCATCGATCGGCGCGCCGGCGCTTCGATTGGGCGCTCAAGCATGGCTTTTCGCTTTTGGCCTTGGCCTCCTCTATTGTACAGTGCTTTACATTATCGGGCTGTTCGACGCGCCTCTGCTTGCGGCGCTGGTCATGCCGACAACGGCTTTTGGCATCCTCCTTCTCATTCTCCGCGACTATGGCAACCTCGGCACTGAATTCGGCCGCTATGTCCTTGGCCTTGCCGCCGCAGGCGAAATCGGCCCGATCCTTCTCACCGCGATTGTCCTCGCGCAGAAACACCGCCATCTTTACGAGACCTTTCTGACTTTTTGTTTTTTCTTCATCGCCATCGGCGCCATAATGATGGCCCGCAGCCTGCGCTCGCCGCGCCTGACCGCGCTCATTGCCGCATGGATGCATGATCGCTCGATCCTGCCCGTTCGCGTGGCGCTGCTTATTCTTTTGGGGCTCGTCTCGCTCGCCAATGAATTTGGCATGGAGATGGTGCTTGGCGCCTATGCGGCTGGTACTGTCATCGCGATGCTCGTGCGTGACACGCGCGCCGAATTTCTCGAGAACCGTTTGCTGTCGATTGGCACTGGCTTTTTCATCCCGGTGTTTTTCGTCGCGAGTGGCGCGGAACTTGATCTCTCCGCCGTTTTTACGAGTGTTGGAAACATTGCGCGGCTAATCTTCTTCTGCGCTGGTCTCCTTTTCATCCGTCTCGTACCGCTACGTCTCTATCGGCCCATTCTTCCCGAGTCCGACCTCCTGCCGCTGGCGCTGTTTTCGGCAACGACCCTCTCGCTCGTGATCGCCATCACCCATCATGGCGTGAGAGCCGGCGACATTCCAGCGGACCACGCTTCTGCTTTTGTTGGCGCTGCCGTCATTGCGGTGACGTTCTTTCCAACTCTTGCCATTGTTTTGCGCGCGAAGGGCCAAGGAATGCTTCCCGAAGGCGCGCTTGCGGCCCTCATCCACCGTGCCGCCGATAGCACCGCGGCCCAGTATGCGCGGCTGCGCCTCAGGATCACCGAGAAACTGACGAGGAAAATCGGTTAATCAGGCACGTTAGCCGCCAGCATCAGATACCACGGCGTTAAGCGCAGCTCCTCCCACCCTTCCGGTTTGAGGGTTTCCTCAAAGTGCTGCCGGATGGTGGAGTCATAAGGTGCGAGGGCGGGCCAGTGGCGTTGCTCCTTGAGCGCCGTGTTAATCAAGCAGCGGATGTCGTCGGCGCCGAAAACAACGCCATGCTCGAAGGCTGTCACCATTGCTTCGGCATCGATCCCATAGTAGCCGGGATTTGGATGGATGCCGACCCAATGCTTCGGCGCGCCGCCTCCTTTATAGTCCCACTCCCCCGCAGGCTCCCAATAGTTCCACAGCCGGAAGGCATCGCCGGCGTCATCGCGTTTCAAGCGGGATTTCATCACGCGGAACCACTGACCGGCTCGCTCCCGATAGGCGGGATCGCCAGTGGCATCCGCCATCGCGAGCAGCCAGCAAGCAATGAGATTTGCCTTATTCGCTTGATGCGAAAAGCCGTGTCCTAGCGTGTCCTTTACCGCAAAGCCTTCCATCCATTGGCCGCTCGCCCGATCGATACCTAGAGGTAGAACGACAGAGATCATTCCATCTTCGCCGACGCGTCGCCAGGCACCACGCTTGTCCCATTTTTCAAAGATGGAGCGGGACAGCCTAAGGTAATTTTGCGCCTTCTCGCCATACACGGCCTTGAGATCCGGCTTCTCCAAAATCACCCTCGCCATCATCACCAGCGGGCGAAGCGCCATCGCCTCGCCCAAGAGGCTCTCGGTGTAAAGCCGGCCCAAATCATCAACGTTGGTTCCCGAAGCACCGGTTTTTGGCCACCCGGGATAGTCATCGGGTGATATCTCAGCGCGGCTGATCCAGCGGTCCGCACACGCGTCAAGTCTATCGATCCATTGCTGGTCGGCGGTTGCTCGATAGGCGTAATAATAGGCCATGAGGAGATGTGGAATCGTCCAATCTTCGCCCGTACCGGTTGCGCAATAAGGGCTTTGCGACTCTGGTAAGAGGCTCAAGCGCCAGCGCCATTCCCAGCTCCGCGCCCGCGTATCATCCAGGGTGATCTTTTGGCGTGCCACGGCCTTGCTCAACGGGATCGCGGGCGCAATTGGCGAGCCATCGCTTCGAAGACTGAGCAGGAGCGCGCCCAAGAAGAGGAGCGCAATTGGCGCGTAGACTCGCCGTGTTGGAAAAAACATTTGTCCGAGAGGTCCATTCGTGAAAGGGCGGTTTTTAATCTACAAAACCGCCTCGATCGCGACCCAAGTGGGAGCCAGACGCGCTTTTCGCCGGCCGGTAATGCGATAGGAACAAACCTCGATCCTTCCCAAAGCTGCGCCGAACCATTACCTTCGATGGCCGCTAATTCACCAGGCGCACGCGCTGCACCAAGCGGCCATGCTGGTAGAGTTCAGCGGCGGCATGACCGCTGCCGGCAAGCAGCCGGGCGGCCCGCAGGATGGCCGCGCCGTCATCCGCTTCTTGAAATTCTTTGATGCGCGCGAAATGGCCGGCGCGATCGAGAAAGCAGCAGCGATAAGCCATCCTGGGGCTGGCGCTGGATGCGTAACCCTCTAGCAATTCCTTCATCAAAGCCCCGCTTTTTGAAAGGATTTAGCGCGCCCCGATCTTGGTGTCTGTTACCGACGTAACATAGCGCATTCATCATTCAGCAATCGATTGCGTGGAAATCATAGACTTGCTTGATCACTCGGTAACATTCGCAGGCTTTTTCCTCGAGCGCTGCGCGGTTGGCAATCGTGATTTTTCCGCGCGCATATTTGATAAGCCCGGCCTTTTGGAAGGCGCGCGCGATGGTGCTGACGACGGGCCGGCTGACGCCGAGCATCTCGGCGAAATACTCTTGTGTGAGGAGGAACGAGTCGCCATGGCTTCGGTCTTGCGCCATCAACAACCATCTCGCGGCGCGCCGCTCGATGGTATGCGCGGCGTTGCAAGCGACCGACTGCAGAATATGGACCACATGGGCTTGCATGTATTTTTGCAGCATTTTGTGAAAGGCTGGGATCTCGCGGTCCCATTTTTTGAAGGTCTGATACTCGATCGTGAGTGCGTCACCCGGGACTTGCACGACATACTTGGACAGCGCGGTATCGCTGCCGATAATGGCGCCAACCTCGACTATGCCTTCGCAGCCGGTAGTTGCCATCTCGACGCTCCCCCCTTGCTCCATCACCGCGACGGTCGAGACGATGCAATTTTCCGGAAAATGAATTATCGAAATCCGCTGTCCCGGCTCGATCAGCGTCGTATGCCGCGCAAGATGAGTTTCCTCAAAATCATTGCGCATTCTCGCCCAATCGGCCTGGGGAAGCGCCGCAAGTAGGCCATTGGCAGAAACCCTATCGCGAACCATCCCGAGAAAACTGCGGATCAGGTTTAAGGTTGCAAAAGCCGAACCCTCGGCCGAGCAATTTTTGGGAAATTTCTGTTCCTTTGCTACGGGCTCCGGCTCAATCTTATCAAGAACGCCCGTGTCGCCACAGCTCGCTGCGTCCAGAAGATTTTTTGCAAATATTTTTCTCATGTGGATAGTGTTGAGCAGCCCGCGCGCCCTCTTTTCTGCCGCGCTCTCATGACAATAGATCGGCTATCGCGGTTGCTTTGCCCGCGCAAGAACGACCCAAGAGCCAAATGCCCGCCATCGATAATCTTCCTATTAAAGCAAGGGCGGAGAGTGATCCGCCGTTCCGCATCTCGCCCCACAATCTCGAGGCCGAACAGGCGCTGCTCGGCGCCATGCTCGTCAATAACGACGCTTTCGATCGCGTCTCGGATTTTTTAAAATCGGAAGATTTCTCGGAGGAAATTCACCGGCGCGTTTTTGATGTCGCGGCGCAGCTCATCCGCGCCGGCAAAATCGCTTCCCCCATCACTTTGAAAACGTTTCTCGGCGAGCATGACCTCGGCGGCTTGACGGTGCCTCAATATCTCGCCAGGCTTGCCGCCGAGGCGACGACCATTATCAACGCCGAGGATTATGGCCGCACCATTCACGACCTCGCCGTCCGGCGCAATCTCATTCTTGTCGGCGAAGATATCGTCAACGCCGCCTATGACGCGCCCGTCGGTGTGAGCCCGCGCGAGCAGATCGAAGAGGCTGAGCGAAAGCTCTATTCCATAGCCGAGAATGGCCGCTATGAGGGCGGCTTCCAGCGCTTTTCCGACGCGTTGACGACGGCAATCGACATGGCGGCGAAGGCCTATGAGCGCGATGGCCGCCTCTCGGGCATCGCGACGGGTCTTGTCGATCTTGACCGTTACATGGGTGGCTTGCAGGCCTCCGATCTCGTCATCGTGGCTGGCCGGCCTGGCATGGGGAAGACGGCGCTCGCGACGAATATGGCCTTCAATATCGCCAGGGCTTATGAGGCAAAAGCCAAGCCCGACGGCGCGGCTGAGACCGTCAACGGCGGTGTCGTCGGGTTTTTTTCGCTCGAAATGTCGGCCGAACAATTGGCAACGCGCGTCATCGCCGAACAGGCGGCGGTTCCCTCTTACAAAATCCGGCGCGGCGATATTGGCGAAGCGGAATTTCACCGCATCGTTGACGCGGCGCGCACGATGCAGACGATTCCCTTCTATATCGACCAGAGCGGCGGTCTCTCGATCGCGCAACTCGCGGCACGCGCACGCCGCCTCAAGCGCCAGCGCGGGCTCGATGTGCTTGTCATCGACTATCTTCAGCTTCTCGGCGGCAGCAAGCTGCGCCATGACAGCCGCGTGCAGGAAGTCACCGAGATCACGACCGGCCTCAAAGCCCTGGCGAAGGATCTCAACGTGCCCATCATCGCGCTCTCGCAACTGTCCCGGCAGGTCGAGAATCGAGATGACAAACGCCCGCAATTATCGGATTTGCGTGAATCAGGGTCCATTGAACAAGACGCCGACGTTGTCCTGTTTGTCTTCCGCGAGGAATATTATTTAAACATGCGCCAGCCGCGCGAGGGGACGGAAGAATTCATCAAATGGCAAGCGGATATGGAGCGGGCGCATGGCAAGGCTGAGATCATCATCGGCAAACAGCGGCATGGGCCGACGGGCACGGTCGAACTTGCCTTCGAGTCGGAAATGACGAGATTTTCGAATCTCATCCGCGAGGACCATTTGCCGGAGCAATTTTGAGCCGGCGCGTCCCCAATGGCGAAACCTCATACTTCCTTCGTCTGCCAAAATTGCGGCGCGGTGAGCCAGCGCTGGCAGGGCCGCTGCGATGCCTGCGGCGGCTGGAATACGTTTGCGGAAGAGAGCACATCGTCAGGTATCGGGGCGCGGCAAGCGCAAGGCGCCCGCAAGGGACGGGTGTTCCGCCTCACTGGGCTCGGTAACCAGGACCAGCTAGCTCCGCCTCGGATCAGCGTAGGGATCGGCGAGCTCGATCGCGTCACTGGCGGCGGCTTCGTGCCGGGCTCGGTCATCCTCATCGGCGGCGAACCCGGCATCGGCAAATCGACTCTTCTCATGCAAGCCTGCGCTGCGCTCGCTTCGCGCGGCGAGCGCGTCGTTTATATTTCGGGCGAGGAAGCGATCGATCAGATCCGGCTGCGCGCCCTGCGGCTTGGCCTTGCGGCGGCGCCCGTCGAACTCGCCGCCGAGACGAGTGTCGAGGATATCGCCGCGACGCTGGCGGAAGGGCGCCCGCCCTCCCTTGTCGTCGTCGACTCGATCCAAACCATGTGGACGGATAGCGTCGAATCGACGCCGGGGACTGTATCGCAGGTGCGCGGCGCGGCGCAGGTGTTAATCCGCTTCGCCAAGACGAGCGGCGCCGCCGTAATCCTCGTCGGCCATGTGACCAAGGACGGGCAAATCGCGGGGCCCCGGCTTGTCGAACATATGGTGGACGCGGTCATCTCTTTCGAAGGCGAGGGGGGCCGCAATTTCCGCGTTTTGCGCGGGGTCAAGAACCGGTTCGGCGCAACCGATGAGATTGGCGTCTTTGAAATGACGGGACGCGGGCTCGCCGAAGTCGAAAATCCTTCGGCCTTATTCTTATCATCGCGCGACGTGGCGGCGCCAGGAGCCGCCGTCCTCGCCGGCATGGAAGGAACGCGGCCGGTGCTTGTCGAGATCCAAGCGCTTGTCGCGCCGAGCACCCTCGGCACGCCGCGCCGCGCGGTGGTCGGCTGGGACAGTGCGCGGCTCTCAATGGTTCTTGCCGTGCTCGAAGCCCGGGCCGGCGTCAAGCTTGGGCAGCACGATATCTATCTTAATGTCGCCGGTGGCTTGCGAGTGAGCGAGCCCGCCGCTGATCTCGCCGCGGCGGCAGCGCTCATCTCGTCCTGGGCTGGCGCCGCGCTAGCGCATGATTGCGTCTTTTTCGGAGAGATTGCTCTCTCTGGCGCGGTGCGGCCAGTAGCTCACGCTCCCGCGAGGATAAAGGAAGCAATGAAGCTTGGCTTTCGCCGTGCAATCGCGCCCCCCACGGCCGCAGGCCCGGGTGAACAGACGGCCAAGCTCACGGTCAAAGGCTGCCCTCATCTGACGGCGCTGGTGGCGGGAATTTCTTCGCGGAAAAGCTCTGCGAAAGTAGACGAAACTTAGAGAGGTTTCCGCCTCCCTTTGGTTTAGATCACCCCTTGCTTTGTCGTGAGAGTTGCGAGACAAGCCAATTCAACTTGCCCCTCGCTTTTTCCGAAAGGACGAGTTTCCAAATGCCGCCATGGCTCGATCTCGGCTTGCTTGCTGTTGTTTTTATTTCCGCATTCTTGGCAATGCTGAGGGGCTTCACCCGCGAGGTTCTTGCCGTGGCTTCTTGGGGCGCGGCGGCCGTCGCCGCGTTTTATTTTCATCCCTTGGTCGTGCCTTATGTGAAGACCTACATTAAGGCAGATCTCAATGAAAACGTCGCACGTGGCATTGCTGCCGCTGCGGTTTTTATTGTCTCTTTGATCGTTGTGTCTCTTCTGACCGTAAAGATCTCCGATCTCATTCTCGATTCAAAAATTGGTGCGCTTGACCGCTCGCTCGGTTTCTTATTCGGCGCCGTCCGCGGCCTTTTGCTGTGCGTGATTGCTTTTGTTTTTTTCAATTGGCTTGTGCCGCTGCAAACACAGCCTGAGTGGGCCAAAACCGCTCGTATGCGCCCGCTTTTGCAAGCGACCGGAGATCAGCTCATGGCCTTTCTGCCGATGCCCGAAGATCTTGAAGGGATTTTCAACAAATTGAAAAAACCGAAGGTCGCCACCCCGAGCGAAGAGGCGGTTCCTGACGTCGATCAAGAGCCAAGGAAAAAAGAACCCGGCAAGGGGACTTAGCCGTAAAATTTCAAGGAGCGGCAGTTTTCTGGGGAAATCTGGTTTATTTCTCGATAATGACCTGGAAGTGAGCTGCGTCGGCCGCGTTTAGAGGGTGACTTTCTTCAAAAGACCAACTATGTAATTTTCAAGACAACCGGGTACGAGCTCTCGATCGACCGGTTGTCTTTCGAGGCCCGTGGCTGAGGTCCCAGCGAGATCTGGCAATGCGTGAGAAAGGGGATAGGGATCCGGTCCTTGTCGCGCAGGATCACCCCGCCGGGCAAAAGCCTGGAACCTTTGCGATGTCCGATTTCGATCTTGAGGGCGACCGGCTGCGTGAAGAATGCGGCATCTTCGGCATCTTTGGTCACCCCGCCGCCGCCGCCATTACGGCTTTAGGGCTTCATGCCCTTCAACACCGCGGCCAAGAGGCGGCGGGCATCGTTACTTTTGATGGACACCGTTATAACTCAGAGAGACGCCTCGGCCTCGTCAGCGATCATTTTTCGAAGGCATCGACGATTGATCGCCTGCCCGGCGAGTCAGCGATCGGGCACGTCCGTTATTCCACGACCGGCGAGACGATTCTTCGCAATGTCCAGCCGCTGTTCTCCGAGCTGAGCTCCGGCGGCTTCGCCGTCGCCCACAATGGCAATCTCACCAATGGGCTTAGCCTGCGGCGCGATCTCGTAAAGAACGGCGCCATTTATCAGTCGACATCGGACACCGAAGCGATTCTCCATCTCGTCGCGCGCAGCCGTCGCTCTCATCTCCTCGATCGCTTTATCGAGGCGTTGCGTACCATCGAGGGCGCCTATTCGCTCGTTGTACTCACCAATAAAAAACTCCTCGGTGCCCGTGATCCGCTGGGCATTCGGCCGCTGGTGCTTGGGGAACTCGACGGCCATTACATTCTCGCGTCGGAGACTTGCGCCCTTGATATTATCGGCGCGCGCTTCGTCCGGGATGTCGCGAATGGCGAAATCGTCGTTATTTCCGAGGAAGGGGTTGAAAGCATGCGGCCATTCCCGCCGCGCCCGCCCCGGCCATGCATTTTCGAATATATCTACTTTGCGCGGCCCGATTCGATCGTGCACGGCAAGTCAGTCTATGCCGTCCGCAAGGCGATGGGGGCGGAGCTCGCAAAAGAGTCTCCCGTCGATGCCGATGTCGTCGTGCCGGTCCCGGACTCTGGCGTGCCCGCGGCTTTAGGATTTGCCCAACATTCTGGCATTCCATTTGAACTCGGCATTATTCGCAACCACTATGTCGGACGCACATTCATCGAACCATTTCAGTCCGTCCGGGAACTTGGCGTGCGCTTGAAGCATAGCGCCAATCGCGCGGTTGTCACGGGCAAGCGCATCGTGCTTATTGACGACTCGATCGTGCGCGGCACAACCTCTGTCAAGATCGTGCAGATGATGCGCGACGCCGGTGCCAGGGAAGTTCATTTTAGGATTTCCTCGCCGCCGATTACCCATCCAGATTATTATGGGATCGATACACCAGAACGCGATAAACTTCTCGCCGCTACTCATACTCTTGAGGAAATGCGCCGCTACATTGGCTGTGACTCCCTCGCTTTTCTCTCGGTTGAGGGTATTTACCGCGCTATGGGTGAAAAAGGCCGCGATCCAATCCGGCCGCAATATACCGACCATTGTTTCACCGGCGATTACCCGACAATCCTCACTGACAGCTGCGGCAGCCCCAAGGGGCAGCTTTCACTGCTGGCGGAGGCCGGTTGAGGAATGTATGTGATCGCAACGCGCGGTCGCCGCTGTTGATCGGCACGCGTGTTGCACCAGCGGCGTTACTCGGGCTACCGTTGGATCATGGAGGAATTGGCCGATCGCATCATCGACCATTACGAGCGGCATGCTCGCGGCTGGGATGCTGACCGAAATCGCCGTCCCGGCGCGTGGCCTGAGAAGCCATGGCATGACCGCTTCATCTCCGCGTTACCGGGCGGCGCGAGTGTTCTAGATTTGGGTTGCGGTTCGGGTTCTCCTGTTGCAAGGCATATGGCTGAACGCGGACTTCATGTGACCGGCGTTGACTCATCCCCAAGTCTCATTTCCCTGTGCCGCCAGCGCCTTCCTGACCATGAATGGCTAGTGGGCGACATGCGGTCCCTACATCTTCCATGTCAATATGATGGAGTGCTCGCTTGGGACAGCTTCTTTCACCTCATGCCCGATCACCAACGCCGGATGTTCAACATTTTCGCCCGCCACGCTGCGCCAACCGCCGTGCTGATGTTCAATAGCGGGCCAGAATACGGTGAAGTCGTCGGTGAGTATCGAGGTGACCCTCTTTATCACGCCAGCCTGAGCCCCGGCGAATACACGGAACTGCTGAGCAGTATCGGCTTCGAGGTCCTCACTCACGTGGTCGAGGACTGGAGAACCGGGGGTGGCCGCACCGTCTGGCTCACGCGAGCTCACGACGGCGCAAAATTCTTTAACCTCTGATGCCCCGTCCGCTTGACGGCCGCATTGCTCTCGTGACGGGCGCCTCGCGGGGGATCGGCCACGCGGTCGCCATGGAACTCGCCCGCGCCGGCGCCCATGTCATCGCGCTGGCGCGCACCCAAGGCGCACTCGAGGCGCTCGACGATGAAATCCGCGCCGCAGAAAGCGAGGCCACGCTCGTGCCTTGCGATGTCAAGGATTTCGACGCGCTTGACCGACTCGGCGCGGCGATCTTCGCGCGCTGGAGCAAGCTCGACATTTTCATTGGCAACGCGGGCGTGCTCGGCCCGCTGACGCCGCTTGCGCATCTCGACCCCGAGCGATGGGAGGATGTTCTCGCCGTCAATGTAACGGCCAATTGGCGGCTGATCCGCTCCCTCGATCCGCTGCTGCGCGCCGCGGATGCCGGGCGCGCCGTCTTTATCACTTCGGGAGCCGCCCATGCCGCCGATTTCAAGCCTTATTGGGGGCCTCACGCCGTCACCAAGGCGGCGCTTGAGGCGCTGGCGCGCACCTATGCCGCCGAGACGAGAAATATCACCCGCGTGCGGGTCATGCTTGTCAATCCGGGGCCGCTACGCACGCGGATGCGGGCGGCCGCCATGCCAGGCGAAGATCCCTTAACTTTAAAGACGCCGCAAGAGCTTGCGCCGAAGATTCTCGCGCTTTGTACGCCGGAGTGGAGCGAGACCGGCAAGCTTTATGACTTCCCAACCGACGCCGTTTTGAGTTTTGCGGCACCACGGCCCGATTAGGCGAGGAGATCTGTTTTTCTCGAGTAACGCTGCCTCATTTGCGACAAACTGCGATCTTCTAAAATTCAAATTGAAGGGCGCGACGTTGCGGTTTCGCTCGCATCGCGCCGATGCCGGCTTACGCTATAAAGGCCTGGATACCTCGCATTTGCCAACCCCTCGGACTCACGAACAGCTGGCGAGTTTTCGCCAAAGCACTGCGGGATCGGACCGCAATTTTGGCCTTGCCTTCAGCAGCCTCCTCGCCATTCTCGGCCTCTGGCCGCTGCTCCATGCCGCGTCGCCGAAATGGCCGTTTCTCGCTTTATCCGTCGCCTTTGCCGCCGCCGCGATCTTGCGCCCTCGCTGGCTCGCGCCATGCAACCGCGCATGGTTTAAATTCGGCCTCGCGCTCAATAAGGTCGCTGCGCCAATTGTGATGGGGATTTTGTTCTTCGGCGCTGTCACTCCCCTTGCCTGGTATCTGCGCCGACGTGGTAAGGATCTACTACGCAAATCCCTTGAACCTGATGCCGCGACCTATTGGCTTGAACGCCAAGGTGCGGGGCCCGTAGTCGACTCGTTTAAAAAACAATTTTGAGGAGGGTCTGATGTCGATCTTCGCCGAACTCATCGAGTTTCTCGGCACGCGCAAGAAATTCTGGCTGCTGCCTCTCTTGGTGCTTTTCCTCGTCTTCGGCGGCCTGTTTGTGCTGAGCCAGGGTTCCGTCGTCGCTCCTTTTATCTATACGTTGTTCTGACCCCCCTGGAATGCTCGTCCTTGGGATCTCGGCCTTTTATCACGACAGCGCCGCGGCACTGGTGCGTGATGGCGAAATCATCGCCGCCGCCCAGGAAGAGCGTTTTACGCGGAAAAAGCATGATGCGGCCTTCCCCGCGCAAGCTATCGCTTACTGTTTGAGGGAAGGAGGCACCGAAGCCAGTGCTATCGACCGCATCGTTTTTTATGAAAAGCCCTTCCTGAAATTCGAGCGGCTGATCGAGACTTATCTCGCCTTCGCCCCTCGGGGCTTTACCTCCTTTCGCAAGGCCATGCCGCTGTGGATTGGCGAAAAGCTGTTTCAGCGCGATCTTTTGCTGAAAGAACTCGCGGCGCTGTCGCCAGCCCTTGGCGATAGGGCGAAACTCCGATTCTGTGAGCACCACTTCTCGCATGCGGCATCCGCCTTTTACCCATCCCCGTTCCGCTCGGCGCTGGTGCTGACCATGGATGGTGTCGGCGAATGGGCAACCACCTCCGCCGCCCTCGGCGAAGGGAGTGCCCTGAGGATTTTTAAAGAGATCCACTTTCCACATTCGCTCGGCCTTCTTTACTCGGCTTTCACCTATTACACCGGATTCAAGGTCAACTCCGGCGAATATAAAGTCATGGGCCTTGCGCCCTATGGCGAACCGAAATACGCGAAAGCAATTCTCAAGCACCTCATAGACTTGAAAGCTGACGGATCTTTTCGGATCAACCTTGATTACTTCTCGTATTGCACAGGCCTCACCATGACAGATGAGCGGTTCGACGCGCTCTTCCGCGGCCAGCCGCGCCAACCTGATGAGCCGCTTGAACAGCGCCATATGGATCTGGCCGCCTCCATCCAGGCCGTGACGGAAGAGGTTGTCTTGCGCCTGACACGGTCGCTTGCGGCGGAAACTGGGCAACGAAACCTCGCGCTTGCTGGGGGCGTCGCTTTGAACTGCGTCGCTAATGGCAAGGTTCTGCGCGACGGGCGGTTTGAAAAAATCTTCGTGCAGCCAGCGGCGGGCGACGCCGGCGGCGCGCTTGGCGCGGCTCTCGCCATCGTCCACGCCGAAACCCAGCATGAGAATAAAGATGCCATCCGCCACGAGCCGGACGTGATGAAGGGCGCCTATCTTGGGCCAGCCTTCACGCAAAACGAGATTGAACTGCGGCTGCGCGGCGCGGGAGCTGTATTCGATAGCGTTGATGGGGGCGAGCTCATTCATGAGACCGCGGCGGCGCTTGCCGCAGGGCTGGCGGTTGGCTGGTTTCAAGGCCGTATGGAGTTTGGCCCCCGCGCCCTTGGCAATCGCTCCATCCTTGCCGATCCACGCTCGCCAAAGATGCAGAAGACGCTCAATCTCAAAGTCAAATACCGCGAGAGTTTTCGCCCCTTCGCGCCCGCCGTGCTCCGTGAGCGTGTGCACGAGTGGTTTGAGCTCGATGGCGACTCGCCTTACATGCTGCTCGTCGCGAATGTCAAACAGGAACACTGCCGCGAGATGTCCGATGACGAGGAGGCACTCTTTGGCATCGACAAGCTGAATGTCGTGCGTTCGGACATCCCGGCCGTCACGCATGTTGACTATTCCGCCCGCATCCAGACCGTGCATGCCGAGACGAACCCGCTCTATCACGCCCTCATTAGACGGTTTGCCGAGCTCACGGGCTGCCCGGTTCTCGTCAACACGAGTTTCAACGTCCGCGGCGAGCCCATTGTCTGCACGCCGGAAGACGCCTTTGCGTGCTTCATGGGGACGGGAATCGAGTTTCTCGCGATCGGCAACTGCATTTTGCATAAGAACCGCCAGAAAGCGGAGCTTGCGCGCGATTATAAGGGCGCCTTCGCCGCTGACTGATGCGCTTCGCTCATTCCCGTGCCTCGCGCTCGGCATGGCCAGCACCCGATCATAGAGACGAAAAGGCGCGCGGCTCGCGGCCAATGACGCTGTCAAACCGGCCCCACCCTGGCTAAAGGGAACGGCAGCCGACGGAGCTGATCAAATTCTTGTCATTCAGATGACAGCA
The DNA here is from genome assembly GCA_035622375.1 of Methylocella sp. Classification (GTDB taxonomy): domain Bacteria; phylum Pseudomonadota; class Alphaproteobacteria; order Rhizobiales; family Beijerinckiaceae; genus Methylocapsa. Next base: position 33,975 of record DASPVM010000017.1, read on the forward strand.
AGAGCCAGCTCGAGCCCCCTGATGTACCGCTGGCGGAACGCCGGGACGGCCGCTGAGTTAACTGGATGACATCCGTTACCGACTGGGCCGCTGATGGGAGCAGCCGCCGCCTGGCATGTAAGCTTATGAAATACAATGATTTTTATGATCTCTCCGCCGCCTGCTCAAGAAAACGTAGCCTCCTCCTTGCTTACTTTCTCTCCTTGGAAAAGCGTCTTTTTGGCCAAACGGGACTGTCATCGTTTTGAAAAATTTCGTGTAATTGTCATATAGAGCCGAGAAAACAGAGGCTGCGCTTTGAGCAAGGGTTGAGTTGGGCATGCGGCAGGAGGCAAATCTTATCGAGACATCGGGCCGGTTTCTCTATCTGCAGCGCAGTAGCGCCGCAGCGATCGGAAGCTTGGCCTGGTCCGCAGTCGCGGTTCAACTCTACTTCAACGTCGAGGATGCGTTGATCCACAATGAGCCCATCAGAGCGCATGTCGTTGCATTTTTCAGCTACTTCACGGTTGAGACCAATATATCCATTGCGCTGGTTCTCACTCTCACTTGGGCTTTTCCCAAGCCCAACCGCTTTTTGACCTCGCCAAGCATCACATCCGCATTGGTCGTCTATATTATCGTAGTTGGCGTGGTATACGAGTTGTTCTTACGGCATCTTTGGCATCCACATGGGATGCGGCTGTTCGCCGATATGGTTCTCCACGATGCAATTCCGCTTTTATACTTCTTATACTGGCTTTTTCTGCTTCCGAAGGGCAGCTTGCGCTGGTCAGACCCGTTGAATTGGCTGAGTTATCCTATTCTGTTTTTTGTCTATACCATGTTTCGTGGCTTGGCTTCCGGCCTTTATCCCTATCCGTTCCTCAACGCGGGCGAGCTTGGATTCGAGCGCGTCGGGGCCAATGCCGTGGTTTTTCTTTTTGTTTTTATTGGCCTTGGGGCTGGCGTAACCGCTGTTGACCGCGCCCTCAGTGCCGACGACCGCGATCGAAGCGGCATTGGCAGCACCGCGGAGCTTTAAGTCCCGGGTATTTCAAAGATTTCCTGACCGAAACTCGCCGCTCATTCAACGGAACCGTGCGGCCCTGCTTCGGCAAGACTGACATGGCGGTTGCCTTTGCCGGCAAAGCCATGTTTTACAGCTTTGTGAAAAGCATCGCGCCGCCAAAGCGGCGTCTCTACCGGGAGGAAACGCCATGCCCGAGAAACTGTTGTTCCTCCTAGATACCGACCCGGCGCCAAGTGTCTTCGACACTGTCGTCGGCTATGACGGCGGCGCCGATCACGTTATTGGCTACGGCGGCGTGACACCGGAGACGGTCGGAGCCCTCGTTGATGGGACCATTTATACGCGCGGCCCAAACGAGAAGCAGTTTACCGCCATTTTTGTGGGCGGCGGCAGCATGACGGCTGGAGAAACCCTCTTCAAAGCCGTGAAAAAGCGCTTTTTCTCAAACTTCCGGGTTTCGGTGATGTTGGACAGCAACGGCTCGAATACGACAGCGGCCGCCGGCGTCGCGCTGCTTGCCAAAGCAAAGCCGCTGACAGGAAAGAAGGCCGTCGTCCTCGCCGGCACGGGACCCGTCGGAATGCGCGCCGCGGCCATGTTGAATCTCGAAGGCGCCGAGGTCGCGATCACCTCACGCGTCAAAGAGCGGGCGGAAGCCGCCAGCAAAGCCATCAACGAGCGCTTCGGTTTTGCTCCAAGGCCTATCGAGGCTCTCACCAACGAAGCGAGGGCGGTGGCGATCAAGGGCGCGCATGTCGTGTTCGCGGCCGGCGCTATCGGCGTGGCGCTGCTCGACGAAAAAGATTGGCAAAACGATCCGACGGTCGAGCTCATTGCCGATTGCAACGCGCAACCACCCTTGGGCGTGGCGGGCGTCGAAGCAACGGACAAGGCAAAGGAGCGCCAGGGCAAGCTAGTTATCGGCGCCCTCGGACTCGGCGGTTTGAAACTCAAGCTGCATCGCGCCTGCATCGGCCAGCTGTTCCAAGGCTCCGATCAGGTTTTCGATGCTGAAAATATTTATGCCCAAGCCAAGGCCCTGGCTTGACCAAAGGAACGTCACCAATGACCAAGGATAGCTCTCTCGTCACTTTTCTCGACGATCTTGCCAGCGAACGCCCGACCCCGGGCGGCGGTGGGGCGGCGGCCGTCTGCGGAGCCCTTGGCGCCGCGCTGGTCTCCATGGTCGCCAATCTGACGATTGGCAAGAAAAATTATGAAGGGGTTTGGCAGGACCTCGAAGGGGTGGGCGCCAAAGCGGAAGAGCTGCGCGGAAAGTTGATTGAGGCGATCGAAGAAGACGTCGCTGCTTTTAACTCGGTCATGAGCGCTTATGGGCTGCCGCGCGCGAGCGATGACGAGAAAGCCAAACGGACGGCGGCGATTCAGACGGCCCTCAAGGACGCGACTTTGGCGCCGCTGCGCGCCGTCGAGGCTTGCTTCGAGGTGATGACCTTGTCCGCCGAAGTGGCTGAGAAGGGAAACCTCAATGTCATCAGCGATGCCGGCGTCGCGGTTCTTGCGGCGAACGCCGGGCTGCGCAGCGCCGCGCTCAACGTGTTCATCAACGCGAAATCCATCAAGGACCGCGATTTTGCCGAAAAACAGATTGACGAAACCAACGCGCTGCTCGGCAAGGCCGCAGAGATGACTGAAGCGGTTTATGACAAAGTGAGAAGCAAGATCGGGTAAAATACTTCCGTAAATCAAGCCTCTCGTCGGCGCTTCAACAAGGGCCTGGGTGAAACAGCAAACGTTATTTGGGATGTTTTAGAAAAACATTGGCCGGCCTCCTTGCCACGCGCCATGGCATCGACAAGAAGGCCTAGTCTTTCCATGTGCCGCCTTAATTCTTGAAGACGAAATAAGGCGTCACACTGCCGGCAATAGAAGTTGTATCAAACGAACCGATCGGAGCGAAGCCGTTCGTTGACAGATCCCCAATGCACTGTGCGCAGGAGCCGTTGGGCACACAGGTCGACGGTAGAGCAGCCCCAGCACTTGTGTTGACCGAGAGCACACGCTGAAACACCGTCCCATTCTTAGTGTTCAGAGCAAAGTTATCGCACTGGAGAGTTACGGCCTGCACCGCTGCCGCGTGCCCCGGAAGCGTTGCTGCCAGAACCGGCAAAATCGCAGCTGTTGTTCTAATCAGATGAGAAAATTTCATTGTCCTATTCCTACTGTTAATGTTGACTTTATTTGTTCGAAAATGTACTTCATGACCATGCTGAAGCTTTCTATCGAACGGATTGGGGCATAGCAAAAGCCGATGCGGCGAGATGTGTGAATTTCCACAATCAGCCGCACCCCATCTCTTCGGCGTTGGATACCGCACTGGGCCATAGTTTGCCCCGAGGCCGTCAGAGGAAGCGCCCAATTACCTCGTAAAATACAAGGCAACCCAAAAGCTCCTCGCGGCTGGTGCTTATACCTCCTTGAGCGCCGCAAGCTCCGCATCATCGAACACGCGGCCGCGGGTTAAAAATCGCACGCCTTCCGGTGCCTCGAGGGAAAAGCCGCTGCCCCTCCCTTTAACCACGTCGATGATGAGTTGCGTATGCGACCAATATTCGAATTGCGCCGCGCCAATGTAGAACGGGCAGCCGCATATTTCGCCAAGCTCGACATCGCTCGGACCAATATGGAACTCCGGCCTCGGGAAACACATGGGCGAGCTGCCGTCGCAGCAGCCGCCCGATTGATGAAACAAAAGCGGCCCATGCTTCTCTTTGAGGCGGCCGATCAACTCTTCCGCCTGCCGAGTAGCAATGACGCGAACCACTATTGCCAAGGCTCCTTTCAAAGCCAGGCTCCTGTTAGAAGAATCCAAGCGCTTTTGGGCTATAGCTCACCAAGAGGTTCTTGGTTTTCTGGTAATGGCCAAGCATCATCTTATGGTTTTCGCGGCCGATACCTGATTGCTTGTAGCCGCCAAACGCCGCATGCGCGGGATAGAGGTGGTAGCAATTGGTCCATACTCGCCCGGCTTCGAGCGCGCGGCCCACACGGTAGGCGCGGGTGCCATCACGCGTCCAGATGCCGGCGCCAAGCCCATAGAGCGAATCATTGGCCATCGCGAGCGCCTCCTCATCGTCCTTGAATCGCGTGACAGACAAGACGGGGCCAAAGATCTCTTCTTGGAAAATACGCATCTTATTATGGCCCTCAAGGACCGTCGGCTGGACATAAAATCCGCCCGCAAAATCCGGGCCTACATCGGCGCGCCCGCCGCCTGCCAATACTTTGGCGCCTTCCTGGCGACCAACGTCGAGATAAGACAGGATTTTTTCGAGCTGATCGTTCGAGGCCTGGGCGCCGACTTGCGTTGCGGGATCGGCTGGGTTGCCTTGCCGCATCGCCTTCACCCGGGAAATCGCGCGCTCCATGAAGCGGTCATAGATCTTTTCGTGGATGAGCGCGCGAGAAGGACAGGTGCAGACCTCGCCCTGGTTGAAGGCGAACATGGCGAAGCCTTCGAGCGCCTTATCGAAAAAATCATCGTCTCGGTCCGCGACATCCTCAAAGAAAATATTGGGAGATTTGCCGCCAAGCTCCAAAGTCACCGGGATAATGTTTTCCGAGGCATATTGCATGATGAGGCGGCCAGTCGTCGTCTCACCGGTGAAGGCGACTTTGGCGACACGCTTGCTTTGCGCGAGGGGTTTTCCGGCTTCGACGCCAAAGCCATTGATGACGTTGATGACGCCAGGCGGGACGATATCGCTGATCATGTCCATGAGCACCATGATGCTCATGGGTGTCTGCTCGGCCGGTTTCAGCACCACGCAATTGCCCGCGGCGAGCGCCGGCGCGAGTTTCCAAGCCGCCATAAGAAGCGGAAAATTCCACGGGATGATTTGCGCGACGACGCCGAGCGGTTCGTGAAAATGATAAGCGACGGTATCGTGGTCGAGCTCCGAAAGGCTTCCCTCCTCGGCCCGGATACAGCCGGCAAAATAGCGGAAATGATCAGCGGCGAGGGGCAGGTCGGCCGCCTTCGTCTCCCGGATGGGCTTGCCATTATCGATCGTCTCGACCATCGCCAAGAGATCGAGCTTCTGTTCGATACGATCGGCAATGCGCAGGAGAATAAGCGAGCGTTCAGCCGCCGACGCGCGCCCCCATGCTTGGCGCGCGGCATGAGCGGCATCGAGGGCGCGTTCGACATCCTCGGCCGTCGAGCGGGCGACGGTGCAGACGACACGGCCGTCGATCGGCGAGATATTCTCGAACCTCTCTCCCCTTGTGGCTGGCACCCATTTGCCGCCGATGAAATTATCGTAATGAGGCCGGATCGCGATCTGATGGGCGAGATCGGCCAAAATCTTATCGACCATATTTGCCTCCCTTTCCCCTGGCGCTTAAGCTGATAGCATTCGCCTGTTAAGCGCCTTTGGCTTCTTTCACTAGCGCGCTACACCCGTTCGCGGAGAATTTCAAAGATATTTATTGGCGGCAGTTAGCGTGATGAGGGCGCCGGTTTAGTTAGCGAAGAAAAGGGCGCCTCCCAGACCGGGCGGCTGCCGAGATGGTCTGTGGGCGGGAAGCGGCTTTGTGCTAGGAAATTGCGCGTCCATCTTAACACGCGCGCTCAAGTTTCGCCGATCAAATTTGGCTTCAGCCGCGCCATGGGCGCGTCAACTGGCGCGCCCTCGGCCGAGGTGGTTCGCGCCTTTGAATTACTTATGACCGCCTGCCGCTGTGGACCGTCACAGCGGCAGGCGGTTGGCTCAATACCCTTAACAAGTTACTGCGGCGCGCACCGTTAGGGGGTTAATTGCACGCAGCCACCAAAATGGTTGCTCCATAACGCCTGAATCTGGAACACCCACCCGTTCATCATATCGCTTGCGGTATTGTTGGCCCATGTATCATTGACTTCATCATTGCAGAGGTCTGCGACCTCGTTACCATATTGATCCCACCAAGCCGTGCCCAAGGGGTCTGTTGCGGATTCGGAGATTTCGTGGCTCGATGTTTGAACGGCGGAATCCGCGTAAGGATCTCCGTTCGGGCTCACATCCCCTGCAAGGCAGCCCGCCGGATCAGCAAAGGGGATAATGGCATAGATATAAGGACTGCCGTCTGGTCCAAAGGCGGAATGATATCCGCAATACTGCTGACCGCTGCCAGAGCATATGCCGGGGGAATAGCAAGTGCCTTCCCCATTGGGAGTATAAAGGATGAATACTTTATTGAATCCCGGTGTCCATCCGTTCAGATGCATCACATTCCATATCTCGACCTCCATTTGCGCGTCGGTGATACAATTGCCCGGCGTCGCGGGGTCACTACAACCCGAAGCGGGGAGTGGTCTAGTATCAACATAATAGCCGCCGAGCCACCCCACGTTCTGATAGAATGAGGTTACTCCATTTATGGTTTGGTAATATTGCGTCAGCAAACCAGAAGCTTCATGCCCTTGCGAAAACCACGCACCGAGGTACAACGTTAAGGTACTGTAAAGCGGCGAAAAGCCAGCTGCCGCCCCTGTTTGTAACGTAGCGGGCGCCCACCAGATGGGATACACCGTAACAATGGGCATGATTGGGCCGCCGTGATAGAGAACGGGTCCTCCAGATCCGGAGCCAGATCCAGATGCAGGGTCGTCAGGGTCGTCAGGGTCGTCCGTTGATTGCAGCTTATTGGGTGTGGTCGCGTTTTGTGTGGTCGCGTTTTGCGCGGCCTTGAGCGCCGCGCGCCCCTGGAGAGTTGGCAGCATGTGCAAGAAAGACCCGTCCTGCTTGCGGAAATTGAGCCGCGGCGCCGTACCCGAAGCCTCGGCAGGAGACCACGGTGTGTCCGCGGCGTTTGCGGGCGCCACCGTGTACTTCTGGATAATTGAAGGGATCGCTGGGCGCGGCGGAGTCGCCGTCTGAAGAGCCGGAGCGATCGGCAACTTGGGGCCTTCTTGTGCGAAGGCATCCCCGGTTGCCAAAGTTAGTGACCCTAAAACACCAACCGCGGCGAGAAGATTTAATTTAATGCGGCACATAGCCCCTCCTTATCTAACAACCAATGATAATAATTCCAAGACACTTTGCTTGCGGTCCACGCTAAGAGTAAACGGTTTTAAAAAGCAGACTTATGGCATTACCGACATGGCCTCATCAAAGCTCGGCTCGCTCACCGTTAGAAATACGCGGCCGCGCGCCTTGATGTGGAGAGAGCAGTGCCAAAAGCCTTTCATCTATCATGATTGAATAGCTAATAATTGATAGTCTCGCCACGCCCAAATGGGATAAGCGCGGTCACCTCTGCCCGTTCGCGAATATAAGGTAAACATCCGGCGGATTTCCCATAAGACACAGCGAACGCAATGGAAATATATGGGATATTCCAACTTCGACATGAGCACGAACGTATCCGGTGGAATACAGTAATCTAATAAAATTTGACGAATAATTTTATTCGAAATCTTTAATCGAACGTCAGCCCGTCATACGCGACCAACGTTGGCGCCATCGGCAATGAGCTAAAAAGCGATCACACCCGTGTCGGGTTTTACGCCCCTCGCGCGTCTCATCCACAGAGAGGCTGCCTAGCGTGCGGCGTCGGTTCGCCCTCCCAGTCTCCCGCCCCGCTTGCTCGTCCGAGGGGCAGCCTCTCGCTTTTTTCCGTTGCGTGGTTGCAAGAAGATGGACTGGCCGTGCCAAAGGGAATTTCTCGTCGAAGAGGCGGATGAAGCGACTATCCTCGTCCGCCATATTCTTGCGGGCGTGCGGTTTCTGTTTGTCATAAGGAGCCGGACGCTCGATGGGCAAACGGCGCAGCCGCCGCTTTCGGATTTCAGCCTTCGCAACCAGGCGCGGCTTTTTGCTCTGCAGGAGGCCCGCTCAAGGGGCTGGGTGGATTGATTGTCGTAGCCGCCCTGTCTTGCTGTTTGATCCAAGGGTGTGGCCAGGCGGCCGGAACGTCATTGCGAGGAGCACGGGACGGAGCAATCCAGGCCAGGACCAAAAACTGGATCGCTTCCAACTCGCCTTCGGCTCGCGCTCGTAACGAGGTGGCGCGGTTCGACGCTTTCATTGCCGCGTACGGAGAAATCCATTATCGCGCGGGGTCAAAACCCGTGGGACTTCAGTGGCTGATTATTTTACCTTCTTGTTCAGCGTATCGATGAGAAGCTTGGCAGCCGGGCCCGACGAGGCCGGATTCTGGCCGGTGATCAATTGGCCGTCGGCGACCGTGTGAACGCCCCAGTTCTTGACCTTGGAAAAGGTGGCGCCGAGGCTCATCAGTTCGTCTTCGACGAGGAAAGGGACCACCTTCGCCAACCCTACCTCTTCCTCCTCGCCATTGGTGAAGCCGGTCACGGTCTTGCTCTTGACGAGCGGCTTGCCGTCCGGGCTCTTGACATGGCGCAGGGCGCCGGAGGAGTGGCAGACCAGCGCGAAAGTCTTGCCAGCGGCCAGGAAGGATTCCAAGAGCTTGATCGAGTTCTCGTCTTCGGCGAGATCCCACATCGGCCCATGACCACCGGGGTAGAAGACGGTATCGTAGTCTTCCTGCTTGACGCTATCGAGGCGCGCCGTCCGATCGAGCTTCGCGTTGGCGCCGGCATCCTTCTCGAACCGACGGGTGATATCGGTTTGAAAGCTCGGCTCGTTGCTCTTGGGATCGAGCGGCGGGCGCCCGCCCTTGGGCGATGCGAGGGTAATCTCTGCGCCGGCGTCCTTGAAGACATAGTAAGGCGCCGCCAGTTCCTCCAGCCAGAAGCCGGTCTTGCGCCCCGTATTGCCGAGCTGGTCGTGGGAGGTCAGAACCATCAGGACTTTCATGATGCGCTCCTTTCCTTCGTCGAAGAGTGACCCGCAGCTGTGCTGGCCGGCCCTCGCCCGAGTTGTAATCGTGACAGTGATGCGCGTCTTCCAACGGCCTCCTGGCTCCAGTCCTAATATCTTAAACGCGGCGACCATTCGCAGGTTCGATTCGGCGTGATCGAAAAGATTGAAGGCATCCTTTGCCTTTGGATTGCGGCAAAGACGCATGCCATACTGCCGCCATAGAGACGGTGTTGACACTGGCAAGACTGTTATAGCAGATGGCGCGAACCGCCCAACGTCGCCCTCATGAAGTTCTCTGTCTTACTCATCATCTCTAGTTTTTGCCTTCTCGTTGCGGCAGAGGCAGGAGCCCAGCAAGCTCAGCCTGGCACATCAATTGGCGTCGCTCCGAACCGAGATGCGAGCAAGCACCTGGGCAAAGCGGTTAAGGCAGCGGCTTCAAAAAAAGCCAAGGCACAGAGCCAAACAAGCGCATCCGCTGGCCACGAGGCATTGCCGTGTCCGCGCGCAACGTGGAGGGATGATCCGGTCTGCGCCGATACCGCGGATGAACATACGCTACCGACCCCCTCCTCGCACGGCGTTGTCTCGCCCGCGCCGGCCGCAGAACCCCTCTCGGTCGGTGTCGGCTGGCGGGCCAGCAATGACCAACGTCTGCCCGGCTACGACTCGACCCCCATGCTCGATTCGGTAAGAAAAAATATCCCGGATGCAACCGTGTCAAATCCCGGCTCGCGCATGGACTTGGGATTGAAGTTCGGATTTTAGATGCGGCCAAGCCCGTTTGCCTTGATCGCGCGGGCGGCGAAAAAGCCGCATGGAACATCGCTGCCAAAGTATCATGACCGCCAGAGACGGCGGCATTACATGCCATCCTTGACTCAACCGAGTGTCTCGGACGAAACGCAGGGCACGCCAATTGCCGCAAGCCTCGGGCGAGCCGCCGACCCAGAGCCCTCGATGTCGATGCTCCGGCAGGCGTCTTCCACAACGATCGCGTCGAACCCCAAACGGCGGGCATCTTCAGCGGACCATAGAACACAAAAATCGAAGGCAAGCCCGGCAATAAATATTCGCGAGAATCCCCTTTCTCTGAGATAGCCGGAAAGTCCCGTGGGCGTTAGACGATCGTTTTCAAAAAAAGCCGAGTAGGAATCTATCGCCGGACGGAAGCCCTTGCGGATTACGAGTTCCGCGTGAGGGATTCTGAGCGCCGGGTGGAACTCCGCGCCAGGGCTCCCCTGGACGCAATGGTCGGGCCACAGTTGCTGCTTGCCATAGGCGAGTTCGGTTGTCTCAAAGGGCTTGCGGCCCGCGTGGCTTGACGCAAAAGAAGAATGGCCAGGCGGGTGCCAATCCTGCGTGAGCAGCACATGAGGGAATCTCGCCGAGATCTTGTTGATGAGCGGAACGATTTCATCAGCGTCCGGAACGGCGAGAGCGCCACCAGCGCAAAAATCGTTCTGGATGTCGACCGCCAAAAGGACGTCGATTTCGCTAATGTGAAACGTCATTGCCCGCTTTCCTTCTGGCGGAGCCGTCGGTCAACTGCTTGCGCCAAATCGGCGAGTGCGCCCGATATACGAACGGGGTAGGTGCCTCCCGTTTCGAGCAGCCTCAAGGGTTCGGGGAGGCGCGCGAGCTGGCGCGCGGTCCGCTCACGGATATCCTTCAGGGACGGCGGCGGCGCGATGCGTTTGCCGGCAATCATGACGGGTTGAAGCAGAGGCTCGCCATTCTGGCGGTCACCTTCGATGGAGACAACATCGCCAGCCATGCGGCCATCGGGCGAAAAGCCGCGCCAGACCTGCTTGCGGCCGGGCCATGTCGCTTTTCCGGCCGAGCGCTTGCGCCGCGCCAAACCTCCATACTCTTCAAGCTTATACGCGCAATCGAGAGCTGGCGCATCGGATGAGGTGACGAGGCTTGTGCCGATACCGTAGCCATCGATAGGTGCGCTTTTCCTTATGAGATCGCGAAGGCCGTCTTCATCGAGGCCGCCGCTGGCGAAAATCGCGACATCCTTGAGGCTCCCCTCGTCAAGGATTTTCCGAACCTTGAAGGCATCGGCGGCGATATCGCCACTGTCCAAGCGAACACCATCGATCTTTAAACCCGCCGCGCGGAACCGTGGCGCCAAGGTGACGGCCTTATGCGCGGCTGCTTCCGTATCGTAGGTATCGATGAGGAGAATTAGGCGCCCCGGACAAGAACGTGCGAACTCCTCGAACGCCGTTGATTCGTCATCGTAGATTTGGACGAACGAATGGGCCATGGTTCCGTAGAGAGGAATGCCGAAGAGTTTTCCCGCCAAAACGGTCGCCGTGCCGTCAAATCCCGCGATATAGCTTGCCCGCGCCGCCATCAGACCTGCTTCGGCGCCGTGAGCGCGGCGAAGGCCAAAATCGACAAGCGATTTTTGTGGCGCCGCGAGCACCATGCGCGCCGCCTTCGACGCGACGAGCGATTGGAAATGAAGGATATTGATAAGCCGCGTCTCGACGAGCTGCGCCTGAGGCAGCGATGCCGTCACGCGCAGGATCGGCTCGTTGGCAAAGAATGGCGTGCCTTCGGGAATGGCATGCACATCGCCTGTGAAACGGAAAGCGGTGAGCCAATCGAGAACCGGTGCTTTGAACTGCCCTTGCTTTGCGAGCCAGGCGAGATCCTCGGTGGAAAATCGCAGCCCCTCAAAATATTCTATCGCCTGTTCTAATCCGGCGGCGAGCAGAAAACCCCTCCGAGGAGGCAATGTGCGGACGAAAAACTCGAAAACGGCGGTCTGGGTTTGCTCATTTTCAAGATAGGCCTCGACCATCGTCAACTGGTAGAGGTCAATCAGCAAAGGACCCGCAGCAGAATCCATCTTCTCAAAGCTCACTTGGCGATACGCTGTACCTCTAACAGAGTGCGAGAGAAATTTGGAGAAGCTGCCGGGGAAAAAAGGGAGCGGCTTCGCTTAATAAGCGACTTGCTGTCCAGCGGGGATCTTGGACTCCAGTGCTGAAGAAATCGAAGGATTGCCGTCGCAAATTCCGCGGGAAGCGTTCTGCAAGCTGAATCCTGATTCTCAACAAGCCCTAGAGTTCAATGAGATGGGGATCCCACGGCAAATGGAAAATTGGCCTCACCTGAATACCGCCAATAACGAAATGACCATTTCCAAAAAATCACATCAATTTTAAGATCAAATTGCATACGAGAGTCGTTCCACGCGTTAATCGTTTTTTGCTTACGTGGGTTAATTGAATCGCTGCCATACAGCCATGGCCATGCCGCGTATTGGTGGAGTATGAAACGATTAGTTAACCTGCCGTTTGAACCCGATGCTGTCTCCGAGGACATAGCATGGAAGCTGGTCGACACGCTTTTCCGTCAGACCACGTCCCTGATCAGCGGTGCGTCCGTTTTCATGGTGCTAGGTATTGTCGGTTTTGTTGGCACTGGCTCGCTTTGGTATCTGGGCGGCCTTGCCTACACTTTTTGCGTCTTCCTATGGCGTTTCGGGCAGACCCGCATTTACGCCCGCTCGCGTGACAGTGCAACGCCAGTCGCTTGGGCTTGGCGTAATATCCGTAGCGGCTGGGCAACCGCGGCGGGCTGGGGGGCGTGGAGCGCAGTCGTCCTTTTCGAGCCGGAACAATCCATCGTCATCATGGTAATCGGGATGCATGCGGGCCTCGTAGGTGGCGGTGCTGTGAGAAATTCCTCGGTGCGCGCCGTCGCAACCGGACAGATCATCCTGGCCTCAACGCCCCTGTTCTTTGCCTGTGCTCTATCTAGCAATTCTTACCTCCATGTTTACGCTGGTATTGTTGCCCTTCACCTAGTCGCCGCTTTGACGATCATCGCGAGCTTGCATAAACAGACGCTGCAACTCCTCCTGAGGGAGAAAGATAAATCAGACTTGGTAGAACGCTTAGCAATCGCCAATGAGGATCTCGAATTAATGAATCAGCAACTTGAGTCCTTGGCCGCCATTGACGCCCTCACTAATGTTGCAAACCGCCGCACCTTCGATCTTCGTTCTGCCCAGGAATGGAGCCGTCTAACGCGCGAACAAACTCCCCTATCGATGCTGATGCTTGACGTTGATTACTTTAAGGCCTTCAACGATTCCTATGGGCACCAGGAAGGTGACGTCTGCCTGCAGAATGTCGCTGCGGCCATCTGCTCCGCCGTTCGTCGGCCAGGTGATCTCGTGGCACGCTATGGTGGGGAAGAGTTCGTGGTGGTTCTGCCGGGAACATTTCTGAACGACGCTGTCCTGATCGCCGAGCAAATAAGCGCTGCGTTGAGGACTCTTGCATTGCCTCATGCTATTAGCCCTTTCGGTTACGTCACAGTCAGCATTGGCGCCGCTTGCATGATCCCTCAGCAAGGCTTGACCATAGACGAATTGATGGCAATGACAGACTCGGCACTTTACGCGGCTAAACGAAGCGGGCGGAACTGTGTGCAGGCAGCCGGAGTGCCGATCACAAGGGCTGCGTCCGGGACCATAGTGCCGATGCCCGTTCATTGTCTTACCGCCTAAAAAAGACCTCGCGCCTTGCACCAACACCTCTTCCTCGGTTTCGAGGATATCGACACAGCTCCCACACGGGGACGCAGGGAGAGGACTGAACAAATCGCGGTGTAGCCGCTCGACGCGCGCCAGCATTTCACAGGCGTCCAACCACATCCAGTGCCGTGTGATGTCGCAATCCGCGAATTCAATCCCTCGAGCAACTAGAAAATGCGCGGGAAATGCTTGGGGGGCCCTCAACCTAAAACATTGGCGTTCCAAAGTCGCGCTAACCGCAGATACTATCTCGCTGCCTAAGCACCGCAAGCGACAAATTGCCTTTACTAATTATGCTATCCTAGTCAATCTATGTATTGCTCAGCTTAGCTTCTCTCGAGGTTTGCTCCACAATGGAGGACTGCCATGCAAATCCGATCGAAGGCCTTTCCCGATGGCGGCCCCATTCCGCGGCGGTTTACTTGTGACGGCGAGGATCTTTCTCCGCCGCTGCTATGGAGCGGCGTTCCTTCGCAAGCCCGCAGTCTCGTCATCCTTTGCGATGATCCTGACGCCCCCGGAGGAACGTGGCACCACTGGGCAGTTTATGACATTCCCGCTGACCGCACGGAGCTCACCGAAGGTGCGAGCCATAGCGATGCGCTCAAAGAGGCGCGCAATGATTTCAACAAAATTGGCTATGGCGGTCCGTGCCCGCCGCCAGGCCATGGGCCCCACCATTATCACTTCCGGCTTCTCGCCCTATCGGTTGATCAGTTGGCGGTGGCAGAGGATCCCTCGTGCCGGGACGTCGAGAGGGAGACGCGCAAGCATGTCATCGAGCAAGCAACCCTCGTCGGCGTTTTCGAGCGGAAGTAGATCGAGGATTGCGCCTGCTAAGGGGCAATCCCATGCACGGCCAGCTTCCCATCGGGCTTGAGATCGACAGAGTGCCAAAACGCTCGCTTTCGCGATCGAGCGTTCGCTGGAACCAGATCCTATCCAAGTGAGATGCCGCCGTGAGACGGCTCGCGGAGCGCGAAGATGGAGGTTGATGCGTCTGGTTAATGGGAAAGCGGCTTAGAATGACGAGGTTGTGGATATCGGCTGGAAAGCGCGTTCCCGGACGTACGCTTATGCCGCGATCGTAGCTTTCGTAGATGGTCCCGCGCAGCAACTGGTCGAGAGCCACAAACTCGTGCCCTTCATGAGAGGGTATCTTCTGAGCGCTCACCTCTTGGAGGCACACGATATCGGCCGCAAGTTTCATCATCATCGTGTGGAGGATCGCCACTCGCCGCACGAACTCCCGCTTATGCGCCCTCAGCCAATCAAGGTTTTCGACGTTGAACGTCGCGATACAAATTGAAATCGCCAAATTAGAACGGCAATCAGTGTTCGCCGCGGCTCAAACGCCAGTCGGGTCTGACTGCTTTTATGATCATGACCTCGCCGAGATTCTGGCGCGTCAGAAGCCCAACGAGGGTGCCATCGGGATCGATGACAGCGAGAGCTTTCGCGCGCGGAGCATTGAGGCGGTCGAGCACGGTGGAAAGCGGAGTTCTGCTCCACACGGTCTCGAGGGGCCGCATGAGCGCTGTCACCGGCGCCTCGTGGTCATGGCTTTTCAAGGCTGACAGTATGTCCTCGCGCGCGAGGAGGCCGACTGGCTTTTTGAAGGCATCAACGACTGGAAACTCATGCTGCGCCGCCGCCAAAAGAGTATCGATGGCCTGCCCCAGAGTCGCCTCGACTGGGATCGCATTAAAGCGCGTCTCCATCACGTCGCCCACCGAAAGCGTGCGCGCCGCTTCACCGAAGGCCGACATCTGTGCCTCGCCGCCGGCCGCGACATAGACGAAGATTCCGATGAAAATCAAAAGCGGGTTGCCAAAGAGCCCAAGGAAGCCAAGCCCAAATGCGAGCATTTGGCCAAGGCGGGCCGCGATTTGCGTCGCTCTAGCATTCCCATATTTCAGCGCAAGGATCGCGTGAAGAACCCGGCCCCCGTCCATCGGAAAGGCGGGGATCATGTTGAAGAGAACAAGGAAAATGTTGACGGCGGCCAGGCGGACAAAGAGAGAGATCCGCGGATCGTCGATATGCGCTAAAGAGTCTGATTTGATTGACCCAATGATGCCAAGCAGCAGCAGCGCGATGATGATATTTACCATTGGGCCAGCGATCGCGACGGCGAGTTCCTGCGACGGCTTCTCGGGCATGCGTGGCATGCGCGCGACGCCACCTATGGGAAGTAAAATTACCTCGGGTGTTTCGATGCCAAAGCGCCGCGCCATGAGGATATGGCCAAATTCATGGAGCACAACGCACACGAAGATAAGCACGATGAACAGAATGCTGTCGCGGGCCGCTGGGATGCCTCCTTGCTGCCAAGCGCTCGCGCCAATCCATATAAGGAGGAGGAAAAAGGTGAGATGCACGCGAACGACCGTTGCACCAAAGCGGCCAAGTGTTAAGGACCAGGTCATGGCAGCTGCTCCGCGAGCGCGTTTTTGGTAAATCCGAAACTAACTGAGTTAGGAGGGCTGACGCAAAATTTTTTGTTGGCGCTGCCTTGCCAATAAATCCCGCCTGCCTAGCCGCAGGTCGATTGGCTCATGCCGAGATTGACGGTTCCGGCCTATATCGGCAGCTAGAGGAGCAAGTAATCCCGCCAAATATGAACAACCTCCGCCATTCCGAAGCTTAATGGCCCGCAAGCTAAGTATCTCGGAACTGTTGGGAAGTTGAAAGGATACTCTTATGTTCTTTACGGGAAGGCCTTTAATGGCATGGTTCGTTTTGGGCTGATCGCGTGAGCAATGAGGACGAAAAATGCAAGTGCCTTTGCAAATTAGTTTTGAGAATATGGAGCCTTCCGAGGAAATTCGGGCCGAAATCGAAAAACACGCCAAAAGGCTTGAGAAATTCAATGGCCGTATCACCAGCTGCAAGGTGGCGGTCATTGCACCGCATACACGCCACCGGAATGGTGATCTATTCAAGATCGACATCCGCATCGCTGTTCCGCAGCGAAAGGATATTTTCGTCACGAAAACGCATGGCGACGTGTCAGAGCACCAGCATATCAACGTCGCGATCAAGGACGCTTTCGCGGCCGCCCAGCGGCAGCTTGAAGACGTAGTTCGCAAGACCCGTGGAGACGTCAAGCTGCACGAGGCCGAGGACCACGGCCGCGTCTCAAAATTCCTTGCCGGCGAGGATTACGGATTTATTGAAACATCCGACGGTCGCGAAATCTACTTTCATCGCAACAGTGTTTTAAACAATGGGTTTGAACATCTCTCCATCGGCTGCGAAGTTCGCTTCGTTGAGGAGATCGGAGAGAAAGGTCCACAGGCAAGCACTGTCCGCCTCATCGGCAAGCACCATCTGAGGGAGGATTAGCGTGGCTGAAGTTCATCCGTAAATGCTGGACTTCGGAAACCCAAACGATTCACGATCAATCCGCTCCAGCAAATGCCGGGACTGACACGCCAAAGTCTGTCCCATAGCCGCGTCCCTCCACCCAGCGGAAAAGATTGAACCATCAAGGCCTGGGATCAAACAGCTAGCTTGCGAAGGCCGTGCGGCGCTGCCTTAGAGGGCAATAGGACCGAGGTCTCCGACAGTGTTCGTTCCGGGCAACAATCCTCTCGCGCGGGCTGCGATCTTGCAATTGGATCCAGTGCCCGTGATCTCGAATAAATGATAGCTAGCGCGGTGATGAGGTTTACCCCGGACCACGGATGCTGAGGGAACGCAGACCGCCGGCACGAGGCCAAGAGGACCGCTTAGGCGAGTCACACACAGGCGGTGATTATGGCCGTGGATGATGAGTTCGGCGCCAACCCGTTCGATAATGGCTTCGAAACTTCGGGCATCGACAAGCCCGCGCCCCAGGTGGGAAGCGGTTTTTTCAGGCGGATGGTGCAGCATCACGACACGGATCAGATCACGCCGCCGGGTTTCCACAAGCACCTGCTCCATTTCCCGCAATTGCCGTTGGCCCAAATAGCCAGAAGCAATGAATAAAGGTGTTGGAATGCCGGAGGATAGGCCGATGAGCGCCACCTTCCCGCGCACCCTAAGATACGGAAAGTGGCTCTCGCTGCACTCGTCACTCGTTGTCCAAGGCGAAAATGTTCGTGCAAGATCGGGGAGCGAGCCGCGCACATAAGCATCATGATTGCCTGGCACAAAGCTTACGTCCTCCGGCGACCCCAGCGTTTCCAGCCACACGCGGGCGAATTGAAATTCCGCCGGCAAGCCGATGTTTGAGATATCCCCGGTCACTGCGATGTGATTGGGGTGGTGTGCTCTCATGTCGGCGATGATCTGATCAAGCACCCCCATGTGGTGAATGCGGGAGCGCGAGCGCGTCCAGTTGAGATAGCCCGTCACGCGCTTGCCGAGAAGCTCCCGCCGTTTTGGCCGTGGCAAAGGACCAAGATGTGGATCGGAGAGGTGGGCTAGAAGGATTTTCACCCGGGCAATCTGTGTACAAGGCGCCCGACGTCAAGAGGCGCCGATGAGTATTCCTGTCGCAAGAACGATGGCGCCCCCAAGGACGATTTGCAACACCGCTCGCAAAAAAGGCGTGGACATGTAGCGTGTGCGCACCCACGCTATAATCCACAGTTCCGCCGTGACGACGGCACAGGCTACGGCGGTCGCTATCCAGAAGGAATTGGGTAAGGAACCCGGAATGAGATAAGGCAACGAATGACCAAGGCCGCCAAGGGCCGTCATGATGCCGCAGATGGCGCCGCGGAGAATCGGCGAACCCCGCCCCGTCAGAGCGCCGTCGTCCGACAATGCCTCGGCAAAGCCCATGCTGATGCCGGCGCCGATCGCGGCAGCCAGACCGACAAGGAATGTCGGCCAGTTATTCTGCGTGGCGAAGGCCGCGGCGAAGAGAGGCGCCAAGGTAGAAACTGTGCCATCCATAAGGCCGACGAGCCCAGGCTGCACGTACTGCAAGACGAACATCCGGCGGCTTTCCGCCTCTTCCTTGCGGCGCTGCTCGGGTGTGAGAATCTTGCTTTCAATCTTGGCGGCAAGCTCCTCATGGCCTTCCTCCGTCTTGGCGAGCTCGCGCAGCAAATTGGCGACGGCGGGATCTTTCGCTTGCGCCGCCGCCTTATTGTAAAAGGCGGCTGCCTCAGCCTCTCTGAGCTCAACCTCGCGGCGGATTGCCTTCAGGGGCAGGTTGCGGATTAGCCAGACAGGAGGGCGGCGAATAAAAAAATTCACGTCACCGCGGCGAATGGGCGGAAGATGAGGCCCAAACCGGACATGATAAAGATCCGTTAATCTCTGGAAATGGCTTTCCTCGACCTTTGCCATGTCCTCAAAAATCTTGGCAGTTGCGGGATAGCGCTCAGCTAAATCCTCCGCGAAAGCGAGGTAAACCCGGTTATCGTCTTCCTCCGACGCAATCGCGAGCGCGAGGATTTCCTTCTCAGTTAAATTAGAAAAATTTTTCACGGCGACTCCCTTAAAGCGAAAATCTCTCGTCGCAAAGCCCGCACCAAATATCCCCCAGAAGCGTTCCAACGAGGCAAGGATCCGCTTTGGCCAACAGCATTTTAAGCTATTCAAAATGTCTTGACTCGCACACGGCGGAAACTTCTCTAAACATATTATTATGTCGTCGTCGCTAATGGTCACCTTATGAACGTGGCGCACTGGAGTTGGCGCGCCTCGGCGGGCGCGGCGCTAATCGCGTCCGCGTTAGGAGGCGCCGGGGCACAGGAGCCGGCGCTCCGCAAGATCACCCATGTCATTGAGCTTTTTACGAGCCAGGGTTGTTCCTACTGCCCTCGCGCCGACCAATTGGTTCAAGCAATCGCCCATGAGCCTGGTATCGCCGCTGTCTCCTATCCTGTTGATTATTGGGATTATATTGGCTGGCACGATACACTTGCCTCGCCGGGCAATACGCAGCGCCAAAAATCTTACGCAGCGGGAAAGGAAGGGGGGCAAGTTTTCACGCCGCAAATTATCGTTGACGGATCGGTGAGCGTTGCCGGCGGCGATCACCACGCGCTCCATGAAGCGATGGCAGGGGCGGGCCTCCCGAGCAATGACGCCGATGCAGCGATCACCCTGAGGCATGAGGGCAGCCACTTCTTCGCGGATATCGCGGGTGGCCAGGGTGGCCCGGCGACGGTGCTGGCGCTGCGCATTACGCCTTCAAGCACGGTACGCATTCAGAGGGGTGAAAATGCCGGCAGAACCGTGACCTACACCAACGTCGTCCGCGAAATCAATGACCTTGGGGTATGGACCGGGGGAGCGATAAGTTTCGAGCTCCCGAGCACGGCCAATTTAGACGATGGCTTTATCGTGCTGCTTCAGAAGGGCACGCCTGAGCAACCAGGCGCAATTCTTGCCGCGGCCAAAACGGCGGGGCTTTAGAAATAAAACTCCGCTAGCTGAGCCTTTTCATTCTGTGTTTTTCCAAAATCTGATTTTTTGATGGCCGTCCAGGAACGCCTTTTGCCAGCTGCGCTCACGGCATATAGAGGAGAGACTGCGGCCTTTGCTGGCACGCCGCTCAGGAGCAAAATCGCATCATGTCCTACCCGTTTCTTCGTGAGGCCCTTCTGGTTCCATTTTTGATCACCGCACTTTCGATTTGCGCAAGCCCGGCCCTATCAAAGGCTAAGCCTAGCGAACACACCGCCGCCGCAGAGGATAAGAAAGGCAGCAAACCATCCCAGGTTGGAAGCTATGGCGATTGGGGAGTGTTTGTCGCGCAGGGAGATAAGTCGAAAACCTGCTACGCGCTGGCAACGCCCAAGGAAAGAACTCCTCCGGGGCTCACCCGCGACCCTGCATATATGTTTATCGCGAATCGGCCGGGAGAGCATATCCGGCAAGAAGTCTCCGTCATTTTGGGATTTCCCGTAAAAGAAGGCGCGGGAGCTCGCGCCGAGCTTACGGGCAGTCCCGGTTTCGATCTTGTCGCCAAAGGGACGAATGCCTGGATCAAAAACCAGGCCCAGGAACCTCAATTTGTTGAGGCCCTGAAAAAAGCACCGAGGCTCACCGTTAAGGCGCCATCGGTTAAGGGGCACGTTACAACCGACAGCTACGCTCTCAATGGCCTAGCGCAAGCTCTTGAACGGGTTGATAAAGAATGCCCTTAATGGGGCAAAAGCGCCTTTCCCTGCTATTATAGACAAAAGATCGATCTACTCGCGATGAGGGCTTGCCGAAAGCCCCAAGAAAAAACGGATGAATGAGGCCTAGAGGAGGAAGCCATGTCTGATGCGGTGTATCCGGTTCCGGAGGAGTGGAAACGGCGCGCCTATGCCGGTGATAAGAAATATTCTGAGCTTTACGCCCGCTCATTGGCGGATCCAGACGAGTTTTGGGCCGAGCAAGCCGCCAGGATTGATTGGATCAAGCCGTTCACCAAAGTAAAGAATACCTCTTTCGGCCCCGAGACCGTCTCGATCAAATGGTTCGAAGACGGAACGCTTAATGTTTCGCAGAACTGTATTGATAGGCATTTGCTCCGGCTTAAAGACCGCACGGCGATTATCTGGGAGGCGGATGATCCGCAGGTCTCAAGGCATATTACCTACCAGGAGCTTTATAATGAAGTTTGCCGTTTTGCGAACACCCTCAAGGCCCTGGGAGTCAAGAAGGGCGATACAGTAACGATATATCTGCCCATGATCCCCGAGGCGGCCTATGCGATGCTCGCCTGCGCTCGAATTGGCGCCGTGCATTCGGTGGTATTTGGCGGCTTTTCCCCCGATTCCTTAGCCGGGCGCATAGAAGATTGCCGCTCGAAGGTTCTTATCACGGCCGATGAAGGAAGGCGCGGCGGCCGCGCCACGCCTCTTAAATCGAATGCCGATGAAGCCATCGAAAAGACTGGAGACATCGTCCGAACTGTCGTTGTTGTCCGCCACACTGGCGGCTCTATCGATTGGATGGAGGGCCGCGATATTTGGTACCACGAAGCGACGGCCAATACCTCGCCCGAGTGCCTTTTCACCGAAATGAATGCCGAGGACCCATTATTCATCCTTTACACGTCCGGATCTACCGGCACCCCAAAAGGGGTTGTTCATACCACCGGTGGTTACCTGCTCTTTGCTGCTCTAACGCATCACTATGTGTTCGACTATCATGACGGCGATATCTACTGGTGTACGGCCGATGTCGGTTGGGTCACGGGGCATAGCTATATCGTCTACGGCCCGCTCGCCAATGGCGCGACGACGCTCATGTTCGAAGGGATTCCCTCTTATCCGACGATGTCGCGTTTTTGGGAGATCGTCGACAAGCACAAAGTCAATATTTTTTATACGGCGCCGACTGCGATCCGCGCCCTGATGCGCGCTGGAGAGGCTCCCGTCAAGGCAACGAGCCGCGCGTCATTGCGGCTGCTTGGCTCCGTGGGTGAGCCGATCAATCCCGAGGCCTGGGAATGGTATCACCGCGTTGTTGGTGAGAGACGCTGCCCAATTGTCGATACGTGGTGGCAGACAGAAACTGGCGGAATTTTGATTAGCGCTCTCCCTGGAGCCACCGATTTAAAACCAGGCTCGGCAACCCGGCCTTTCTTTGGGGTTGAACCTGAGGTGGTCGACGGCGGGGGAAATGTTCTTCAAGGGGCATGCTCCGGTAATCTCGTCATCGCGGATTCATGGCCGGGGCAGATGCGCACGGTTTATGGAGATCACGAGCGCTTTGTCCAAACATATTTTTCTGCCTATCGAGGCAAATATTTCACCGGCGATGGCTGCCGCCGCGATGAGGACGGCTATTATTGGATCACCGGGCGTGTCGATGACGTCATCAACGTTTCCGGCCATCGGCTTGGCACAGCTGAAGTCGAGAGCTCCCTTGTCGCGCATGAGAAGGTTGCCGAGGCGGCGGTTGTTGGCTACCCGCACGATATTAAGGGACAAGGAATTTATGCGTATGTCACGCTCATGATCGGCGAGGAACAAACTGAAGAACTGCGGGCCGAGCTCGTCGCTTGGGTACGCAAGGATATCGGCCCTATCGCCAGCCCGGACGTGATCCATTTTGCGCCTGGCTTACCTAAAACCCGGTCGGGCAAGATCATGCGCCGTATCCTACGCAAGATCGCCGAAAGGGAATTCCAAGCGCTCGGCGATATCTCGACATTGGCCGACCCAAGCGTTGTTGAAGATTTGATTCGCAACCGGATCGGCTAAACGGCGTTACTGGTCTGATCGCGAGGCTATCGAGATAAAGCTCTGGCTTCCACCATGGATTGCCGCGCCGATCCGCGGCCCTTTGCCGGGAATTAACTCCTCTTCGGCGTAATGGGGATCGTGAATCATTCAATCGCGGTTTTGCCATGGTACAGCGTCGCCTGCCCTTGCGCCTCGCGTCGGGCCTTATTTATTTTTCGATTGCTCTTTTTTCCATTTCAATAACTATGTCGCCCTCAAAAGCTCGGGAGCTTGTTGCGTTCTCGGAAAATTATCCGCCGGGGACAATCATCATCAAGCAGAGCGAGCGCAAACTCTACTTCACGATGGGAACGGGATCGGCGGTTCGCTACCCGATCGCCATCGGCCGTGAAGGCAAGGCGTGGCAAGGCTCGGCCTTCGTCCAAGGAAAAGTGCTTTCTCCTGCTTGGTCGCCGCCTGACGACGTTCGCCAAGACCATCCAAACTTCCCAAGCGTCATTCCTGGCGGCTCGCCGCGCAACCCCATGGGCGTTGCGGCGATTACTCTCAGCCTTCCGGAGGTAGCTATCCACGGTACGACCGCGAGCATGCGCAAGTCGGTGGGGACCGCCGCTTCTTACGGCTGCATTCGCATGTACAACGAGGACGTCATGGACCTTTTTCATAGGGTTAAGGTCGGAACGCCCGTCGTCGCCATTCCGTGATTTTCTGGTGGAGACCACGGAAGAAAAAGTTGTCTCCGCTTTCTAATTCTTCGACGGCGGGCTATTTCTCCGCTTAGGAACCGGAAAGGGTGGGGCGGCCCGGTCTTTATTTTGATTGAAGATTAGTCTAGCCAACGGATATGGTTGGGTTGCGTCCGATATGCTATCGGTCACGGTTGTCCCCATTGGGAGATCGGAACTAGCATTGCTGGTGTCGCGTTGGAGTTAGGTTTCGTCCCGCCGAGCTTCCGGCGTGGCTGTGCTTGACCTTCTCGAGAGCCGCCATTGCAGGCGGTTTTTTGCAAGGAGTAATCGGTGGAAACAAAAGCCCTCGATCCGGCCGAACTTGCCAATCAAATCATCGACGTTATTGTGAAGGAAGGAATGGTCGATCGGGCGAAAGCCACGCTTGACGCCACGATTGAAAGTTTAGATTTGAAATCAATCGATATTGTGATGATTTTGACATCCATAGAAGAGAAGTTCGACGTTTATATCCCGATGGATGGGCCCTTTCACGAGGCCAAAAGCATCGGCGACCTTATCAACGCCGTTGCGGCATACATTATCAAAGAAAAAAACTGAATGGCTGAAGCCCGGCGCATCGCCGTTACAGGAATGGGGGCGGTCTCGGCCGCGGGAATGAGCGCTCCCGCCCTTTGGAAAGCCGCGCGCGACGGTCGATCTTGCGTTGGAGAGACACGCTTTGTCCGGCCCTACCGCGGCCGCATCAGGATTTCCGCGCAAGTGCCGGAATTCGATCCCGCGGATCATATCGATCAGAATTTGCTCCCCTTTTGTGACCCGGTGGCCCAATATCTCTTCGCCGCCGCCGAGGAAGCCATGGCGCAGGCCCGGCTCGACCCAAACCGTAAGATGGGGCCGCGCACGGCAACGATTATCGGCACCGGTATCGGGGGGATGCACACAATCGAAAACGGTCTCTACCTGGCCCTAATCGAGCAAGGACGTCCTGATCCGCTCACGGTCCCGCGCCTCATTCCAAGCGCTTGCCCGAGCCTCCTCAGCATCCGCTATGGGGCGACCGGACCCTGTTTCGCGGTTGCTAGCGCATGTTCGTCGGCGACGCAGGCCATCGGGATTGGCGTCCACCTCATCCGTTCTGGGCTTGTTGATCGCGCCATTGTCGGCGGTAGCGAGGATTGCCTTTCCAACAGCTCGATCTTGGCGTGGGAAGCGCTGCGCGTGCTGACGCCTGATAAATGCCGGCCTTTCTCCAAGGGGCGCAATGGAATGGTCCTCGGCGCCGGCGGCGCGGTTTTCATCCTTGAAGAGGAAGCGCATGCAAGAGCGCGGGGTGTTGAGCCAATCGTCGAGCTTGCCGGTTATGGAACGACGGCGGATGCCAAGGATCCCGTGCGGCCTGACGCGGCGGGAGCCGCCGCGTGCATGCAAGCCGCTTTGGCGGACGCGGCGGTGGAGCCCGAAGAGATCGACTATATAAACGCGCATGGCACCGGAACGACCGCCAATGACACGACCGAATCAGAGGCGCTCGCGACGGTTTTTGGTTCGCGTCTGCCAAAAATTCCCGTTTCATCATCGAAACCTATCCATGGGCATGCACTCGGCGCCGCGGGCGCTCTAGAGCTCGTCGTCACCATCGGCGCGGTTCGCGAGAACGTCGCTCCACCGACGATTAATTGGACGGGCGCTGATGCAAAATGCCCGGTCGATGCGGTGCCTAACGAAGCGCGCCCCGTGCCGATGCGGACGGCTCTCACCAATTCTTTTGCATTTGGGGGCATCAATGCCAGCCTTGTCGTCCGCGCTGTCGCAGCATGACCGCTTATGACATAAGCCAGCTGCCCGCAGTTGCGTCTGGCGGTGAATCAATTAGCCTTCCAGCCATTCGTGTGCGTATCGAGCCTAGCGAAATCGCCGCCTTCTCGGCAGCGACAAAAGCAACTGGAAACCCAGATTTCGTCCCGCTGACCTTCCCTTGCCGTTGGTTGGCCCTCCCCGATGTTCGCATGCTTATCTTGCGGATGATCGGGGGCGATGGCTATCTGCCAGTTCACGAGGCGCAGAGCTTCTCCTATGAAAAACGCCTCGAAGCTAACACGCCGTATATTCTGACCGTCACAGCGGAGTCGAAAAATCAGCCACGGCGCATCGTCCTTCAGATGAAGGTTTCCACCGAGAATGGGAGCATTTGCGCCCGCCTCGAAACTATCTTGCGCAGCGTTAGGCTTTTCCCGGAATCGCGAGCATGACCCGCGCCATCGCGGAAGCGAACCGAGACGATGGGCCGGCTGCTGGGGAAATCATTCAACCCAAGAAATTCGGGCCCTTTACCTACGACGCCTTGGCCCATTACGCGGCTGCCTCGGGCGACGATAATCCATTGCATCTTGACCGAGAGGCCGCCGCCTCGGCTGGGCTTGACGGCTCCCCCGTCCACGGCATGCTGATGCTTTCCTGTTTCGAGTCCCTCCTCATGAGCTGGCGGCAGGATTTTTTTATTGCCAAATTTTCAGCAAAATTTCTACAGCCGGTGCTGGTTGGGCAAAGCATTATTTTGGCGGGGCGTGTCTTGCGTAGCCTTCCTGGCCTCGATGCTGGACTTCTCCTGCGGCTTACCGCCCGTAATGAAGAAGGCGGCCTTGTGATCCTCGCGGAGGCGACCGCAGCTCGCCGAGACAATGATCTCCGCACTTAAGATGAGGGCGCGATCTATCCTCATCACTGGGGCTTCGAGTGGTATCGGTCAGGCGCTCGCCCTTGCTTACGCCCGCGCCGGAGTTCGTCTGGCGCTCATCGCGCGCGATGCCGAACGTTTGCGCGAGACGGCGGATGAAGCTCGAAGGCACGGGGCTGAGGTCGATTGCGGCCTCCTCGATGTGCGCCAGCAGGAAGCCATGGCAGCATGGATCAAAGCCGCCGACGGCAAGCGTCCCATCGACCTTGCCATCGCCAATGCTGGCATTACGACCGGCCTTGGACCCAATGAAGCGGCGGAAGATCCAGCGGCCGTTCGCGCCATAATTGGCATTAACCTTATTGGAGTGTTAAACACGGTTGAGCCCTTAATTCCGTCGATGTTATTGCGCGGGGCCGGGCATATTGCTTTTATGGGCTCCATCGCCGGACTACGCGGGCTCCCCTATGCGCCGGCTTATTGCGCAACGAAGGCAGCGGTTCATGCCTATAGCGAATCCCTGCGCGGCCGCCTTGGCTCAAGAGGCGTGCGCGTCACGCTTATCGTTCCCGGCTTTGTGAAAACTCCCCTGAACGACAGTATTGATGCAATGAAGCCGCTCGAAATGAGCGCGGCGGACGCGGCAGTACGCATTCAACGCGGGCTTGATAGGGGCCAAGCCGTCATAGCGTTCCCCGCGCCTTTATATTACCTCACTCGCCTAGCAAAACTTCTGCCAATTACGCTTGTGGACAAAGTTATGTCGCAATTCAAGGTTAATGTACCGCGAACAGAAGAACGAAATTCTTAAAATCCTGCATCTATACGCGGGCGAGATAACTTAACCCCTCCTTAATTCTCTTCTGTCTACAAAATAATCACTCAATTCCTGCAACAAATTGTTGCAATTTGTTGGTTGTCGGGCGCCGTCTTTTTGTTTCAGATTTTACCATGTTCGGCGACGCGTGAGTGATAGACCAGACCATTGTTTCGAGGAATGTTTTAGTCAGCGGCTGAGTTTCTGATTCATCGCCTACTAATCATAACGAGGAATTCTCTTCGTCGCCGTCGTCAATCTCATAATTGTTCGAGACAGATCATTAAAAAATGAGCGAAGGACCACGGCGAATCGGGGGGAACTATTGAGCGACTTCGATTTTTTCCAGATTGGCTGCGAGATCTGCCTAATCGCCTCCTTTTGCGGTCTCCTCTATGTTGGCGGCGGTTTTGTAATTCTCATCGGGATCAACATTTTTGAGCAGACGGCTGGCCGGCTGCTTCGCGAACCACGGCCCGCTAACGTTGTTAGCGAAGGCAAACTGCCTCACGTTCTTGTGCAAATTCCGGTTTACAATGAACCCGCCATGGTCGCGGACTGCCTGCGCTCGGTCGCTAACCTCGATTGGCCCAAGAATAAACTTCATATTCAATTGCTCGATGACAGCACGGACGGAACGACCCGGATAGCGCATTTCGCCGTTCAGCATTTGATTCGGCAAGGTTTCGATATTCTCCACCTGCGCCGAGCCACGCGCAATGGGTATAAAGCGGGCGCCCTAGCCGTGGGCCTTGGTTACTCGGATGCTCCTTTCGTGGCGCTTCTCGATGCCGATTTTAGACCCCCATCGAATTGGCTGCGCGCGACAATCCCTGCTCTGCTCGCCGACCCAATGGCAAGCTTTATTCAATCGCGCTGTGAATTTGCCAATTACCGTTCGAATTGGCTAACTCGGGCGCAGGGCCTGATGTTTGACGCCCATTTTGCCGTCGAACAAGCAACCCGCTTCCGTGCCGGCTGGCTCTTCCAGTTCAATGGAACGGGCGGGATCTGGCGCCGCGCCGCCATCGACGCGGCGGGAGGCTGGTCGGGCGACTCGCTTTGCGAGGACCTTGATCTCACGATCCGCGCTGAAATCGCCGGATGGCATGGACTTTTCTCAATGGATCCCGCCGTACCCGGCCTTGTTCCCGAAAAAGTTTCACACTGGCAAGTACAGCAGAGGCGTTGGTCGAATGGCTTCGTGCAAGTTGCCCGCAAGCTCCTTGGCGAGGTCTGGGCCGCTGATTGGCCAATTTGGCGAAAGCTCTCTGCCAGCTCCTTGATCCTCATTCAGGCATTTTACCCGTGTGTTGCGCTCGCCTGCCTCTCCTTGGTGGTATGCTCATTTATTCGCAATGGTGACCTTACGCCTTATATGGTTGGGTTGGCCATGATCGCCGGGTTGATCCTTTTCATCGCCGTCGGCATGACGCTCGTCCCATACATCATTCTGCGGCGTGGATCGTTAGGGGCCTACCTCGCCACCCTCGCCTCGCTCGTGCCCTTAATGATTTACGTGAGCCTTTCCAACGCGCCATCGATTTTGCGAACCGTCTTTGGCGCAAGCGAAACATGGAAGCGCACCCCGAAGACAACCCGCCTCCTCGATACGTCCTTGCCCGCCGAGCAGCTGAATAAGGCGAGCTAACGGCTGATTCTTGCGACGCTGCGGTCGACCCTTGTGTAAAGCGTAAATTGCGGGTCGAAAATAAACTTCAGCAAAAGAGCGGCCCAGGAACTGTACACCTGGAGGCCCGAGTAAAATTCCGGAGCAATCTTTGTGAGCCGAGGCAGCCGTGACCAAGGAACATCCGGGAAATCATGGTGCTCGTTATGATACCCAATATTCAGGGCGATGAAATTGATAAAACCGGAATAGTTTGATGTCTCTTTTGCCGGATCGTCGGTAAAATGCTCTTGCAGCCAGCGTGCGCCGAGCGGATGCAAGCCGCCTACCGAAAACCAAAATGAAGCAAAAAGGTAGATGAGCGCATTAGGGCCGAAACAAGCTAATAGAATAAAGTCGTAAATAAAGGCACAAGCTGCATTGATGTAGGTCCAGCGGCCTTTAATCGGAACAGAGCCCTTGAGACGCCGCAGGCGGGTGATCTGGAAAACCGGGAACAAAAACATCCATGCCGCCTTGCCAAGCGCGGTTCTACCAAAGACACGCGCTTCCCAATGGCTCGGGAGATCGGCGTCGTAATCATAATCGCCGAGATGGGAATGATGCTTCATATGATAACAGCGAAATGCCATGGCCGTCGGGATGCTATTTGGTAAATCGGCGATGATAGCGACCCATTTGTTGAGTGTGTTTGACTTAAAGACACAATTGTGGGTCCCATCATGGATGACGACAAACATGGCGTGATTGGCGAAGGCGCCGAAACAAAAGGCAGCAAGCAAAGCCACCCACCAATAGGAGAGGCCAAGCCCGCCAAGGCTCGCGGCGGCAAGGGTTTGGGCGGCAACGGCGGCAAGAGTAATCACGGCCGTCATTGGATCCTGGCCAATAAGCCTTGCTGCCTCCGGATGGGCGGCGAGGATCGCCCGGCGGCGTAGCGGATGCGGACGCGGAAGGCTGGTTGCGATAAACCCTGCCGTGGGCTCCGGCTTTTGCGAGGATTGTTCCTTGAAAATCCGCACATTCATGGAACGACCTCCTTTCGTTACCATTTTACGCGCCGTTTGTTTGGGGCCGCCATTTCAGTCGAGATCCTTCTCGTAAATCCGATGGACTTTATCGATTTTTGCGCCAGAAAGTTCGATCGGCCTGCGCATACCGAGATTGTCTTCTAGCACCCAGCCGAATTCAACGTGCTCGATCGAGCTCGTTTTACTGCGCCGGCGCGCCTCCTCTATAAAAGCGAGGATAACGGCACCTCCCGCGGCTTTACGGTGAAGCGCGCGGCGAATGCCGAACAGTGCGAGCCGCCCAGACCGGTATTGGTGTTTGCGTATGCGCTGGATCAAACGAAATAATCCCGAAGGGAATAGTCGGCCGCCGAGATCTGAGGTGATCTCATGCAAATTCGGCAGTATGATGCCGAATGCTTGTGGCGTGCCATCGAGTTCGATCATGAAGCCGCCTTCGGGAGGCATTACATATTTCAGCGAGTCAGCGCTCGACATAAATTCCTCGAGCATAAAGGGCACATATCCCCAATTCTCACTCCACGCATCGTTGAAGATATCGATGATAATCTCCGCTTCCTTGGCGACATTCTTCAAATCGATGGTTCGAATATGGAGCCTCTCCCGCCATTCGGGCCGGTCCAAGATGCTGCCGCTCGCCTCCCGGTCCCTTGCGCCAACATCATAACGATAGGAGATAAGATCCTTAGCTTTTTTGTAGCCTCGGCGCTCAAGGGCCTCGGCAAGATAGGCCGGCGTCCACGCGATGAGAAACATCGGGGTGGCCTCAAAGCCCTGAACAAGCAGGCCCAGCTCGCTCCAGATGGATGGAGAAAAAGGGCCGTGCGTGCGCGCCGCGCCGTGTTGCCGCAGCCAATCCTCGGCGGTCTTTAGCAAAGCCGCGATAACGTCGCCGTCGTCGATGGCATCAATGCAGCCAAATTGCGCCGGCGAGGCTCCGATGGGCTTATAAGCCTTTTCGTAGACTTGAGCAGAAACTCTCCCTACCAGCCTGCCATCTTTGCGAGCCAGCCACGCTTGCGATTGAACCATTTTGAAGTGGGGGTTGAGGCTTCGGGAAAACATCGTCCAACGCTCCGCATCGAGGGAGGGCGCGAAACCGGGCTGGCCTCTGTAGATGAGGCGTGGGAGCCTGCAAAAGGCGAGAAAATTGAGGAGCCCATTCGCTGGAATGATTTCGATGTTGCCGGGAGTTTTGCTCATCGCTCCGCCCTGGTTATATTGAGCTGCGCCAAGCCAGCTTGGCTGCGGACCAAACAAAAGAAGCGCAACAGATTGAACGCAGGCGCGGAATAAGCGGTCAGCCTGCCGCGCTCAGCGAGTGCGCCGGCGCCGCATGATGCTGTGCCGAGCGGCGCTTTCCGAGCAACTTTATGACACCCTTGATCTCTGCTTCGCTGTGAAGGGCAGAAATAAAAAAGCGCAGTCTCGGCTGATCTTTGGGGACCCCGATTTGAATGATCGGTGGTACATAATAGCCGTGTTCCAGCAAATGGCTTGAAGCAGCCAGCGTATCGAAACTATCCGAGAACAGTATCGGAATGACTCCACGGCCAATCGCCGGGCCCGTATCGAGGCCAGCCTCCTGGGCGAGTTCAACAAAAAGCTCCGCGTTCCGGCGCAAGCGTTCGATGCGCCAAGTCTCCTGCTGCATCAAATGCAAAGCCATCTCAGCCGCCGCCGAAATAACGGGTGAAAGACCGACACTGTAGACGAACCCCGGCAGGGTATAGCGCAACCATTTAATGACTGCCTGCTTGGCGGCAACAAACCCGCCACACGAGCCAAGCGTCTTCGATAAAGTACCGATAATGAGGTCGATCCGTTCCGGATCGATACCGGTATGCTCCCAAAGCCCGCGGCCGTTTTGACCTAAAACGCCAATCGAATGCGCCTCATCGATGAGCAGCCAAGCGCCATGCCTTTCCTTTAACCCAACGAGCCGGCCAAGATCGGCGACATCGCCATCCATGCTATAGAGGCCTTCCGCCACGATCAGTGCGTTGCGGTAATTGCCGCGCGTGCTTCGCAGCAGATAATCGAGGTGATCGAGATCGTTATGGCGAAAGATGACTGTCTTAGCGGCCGTGCCCTTAGCGCCGCTTACGATGCTATTGTGAGATAGCTCATCGATTAGCAGTGCGTCATGGGTGCCGAGAATATGAGAGATTGTTGTGACGTTGGTGAGGTACCCGCTGACCAGCGTCAACACTTCCTCAACGCCAAGAAATTCGGCGAGGGCAATCTCTAACGAGCGGTGGCTCGATCGCTCTCCCCCGACAAGGCGAGATCCAAGCGCGCCAATTCCCAATGTGTTGAGCGCGGACGATGCGGCGGCCTTAACTGCTGGATGCGCCGCGAGGCCTAAATAATCGTAGTTTGCGAAGCTAACGAAGTGCTGGCCGCCGATTTCCACTTCCCGCTTTAGCTTGTCGACCGGTGCAAAAAAAGGATCGCCGTGGTCAAGATAGGCTTTTCCAGCGAGCCGGAAGCGCTTTGTTGCATAATCTACGAGGCTGTTTGTCTTTTGCACTTGCGTATTCGGCAGCTCAGATAGAGACGTGGCGTTAGAAACGTTAGCATCTTGGCGGGTGCGTTCTTCTTCGCGCACCTTGTGGAAGTTTAGAACCGAATCTCGGCATAGCATCATGCTTCAAAAGGAGCAAAAGGAGAACGTCTCCTCAACTGTTAAATCTTCGTCCGCGTATTCGAACAAAAAGCAAAAATGCCTTTCTTTTCAGAAGCTTGGTTATGATTGTCAATTCCCGTTACAAAACGTAACAAAATTCCTGTTTATAAGGTTCCCTACTCAAAGCCTTGCACAGAAAATTTGCGGCCACGCAGGTTACTATTTGGTTAAAGGCAGATCCGCGTTGAACGTCGCGATGGTCGCGGATTTATCATTAAGAAACTAAAGATGATTTTTTTCGACATCCTCGCAAGACATACCGAGCTGAGATAAACCTTCTTCAAGGTAATCCCCGAGGAGCGGAATGCCAAGAAGATAGGCCGCCGTGCGTTTATTATGCGCCCGGAGAGCCTCGCTTCGCAACTCGTCCCACTCATCAACTGTCGCGTCGCCACGGCCTAGCCATGCCAGAGCGACGAGGTCTACCTGCTCATCGATATTCATGGCATCGATAAAACCACGGATCTCCTCGATCACCGGATCGTCGCGATGGTCTTCGAGAACGGCTATCATGCTGTCATCGGATGCGTTGGACGAATCATTCGGGTCGGTGAGGGCGTCCTTCGCATCGAATTCGCGCGCTTTGATGATGATAAAACAGATTTTTTCACTAGCGATAGAGAGTGTTGGTGATGAATCTGCCATGGATCTTACCGCTCTTTTCGGTGGGCTTTAAGGCGCTGTTCGATTCTAACGAGATCCACCGATCCGGCAAGAAATTCCTCGGCCCAGGAACCAGGCCATTATTGACTGTGCGAAGTGAGTTTAGCTTTAGGACAAGGGTAAGGGGCGGCGACCACTGCCTGCTCAGAAGGGCCATTTTGGCAGCTCTCAGTAAGCTAAGGTCCCGACATTGGAACCGCCCTCATGCCAGGAGGTAAGGAGGCCAAAGTCCCTTGCTTATCTTGGTTCGCTGGTGCCCGCCTCAAGGCTTAACTGCCGCTCAAGGGCCGGAGTGAGTTTGCCTGTCACGGGGAGCTTGTGGTTCCGCTGGAACCCTTCAATCGCGGTCCTCGTCTCATCCCCCATGATGCCATCTGGCCTTAAGACAAACCCCAGCTTCATGAGTGCGCGCTGTGCAAGAGTGATCGCCTTCTCCGGCACCGGCGCCGCCCCACGAGAAGCTTGGTTGGGAGGCGCCGCCATAAGCGGCCGCAAGGCTTTGCCGCCTGGCATTGAAGGGGAGTCAACATCCCGGCGGGGCTTTGGTGGGAGCATTTCTGGCTCGGCCGGAGCTGTTTGTTCCAAAAGCTTTTCGATCTGCTTGTCGTCGGGGGAGACTGCCGCGGCAGGTTGGCGTCGCGGAACCGGCACGGGTGCCACTTCCGAAATACGGGCTGGTTTGGGTGGGGGAGAGGAATTCGCTTTGCCGAATAATGGAGCTGGATGGCGGGCTTTTTGCCAAAGCAGTGCGTTGATCGGGATCGCGATCGCCGCCGCGGTGAAAAATACGATTAGAAGCACACGCGTGTAGGGCTGCCGCCCCCTTGCTTGTTGTTCGATGGTAGGCAGCCAGCTGCGAAAGCGCCGCGGTTTTGGCGTCCGGCTGCGTACTACGAAGTCATGGTCGGCTGCTGCCAAGGCTTCACGCAAGTTCGTACCATTCTAATCCGGCCGAGAGGCTTGCCGGCGCCCTTCAATCAACATTTAGGGTGTAAGCGCCGAAATCGCTTTATGACATCAAGCTATTCCTAAACCCCGCAAGACACCAACTTTTCCCTTGGTCTTAGTTAACCGGTTCTGAGCGCCGCGCGGCATGCGAGAGCCCGTCTTTCAGCAAGCCCCTCATTATTTTCGAAGTCCCGAATCGGCCATAATTGATGAATCTCCTTGCGCTCATCGCGTCAAAGGGTAGTTGCGCTTGAAGATGCCTATTGCCGGCAAAATATTGAGAGTAGCGAATGCTAGGAGTGGGGAAATGGCAGCCGCCGAAATTGCTGCGACGCTCGAAGATATTGTCGAAACATTTCAACTGCTCGACGATTGGGAAGAGCGTTATCGCTACTTGATCGAGCTTGGGCGCGACCTTCAACTGCTGGAAGAAGCAGCCTACAACGAAGCCAACAAGGTTCGCGGATGCGCGAGCCAAGTTTGGCTGCAAACCAGCGCGACGAAGGGGGACCGTGACGCTCCCGTTCTCTATTTCAGAGGCGACAGCGACGCCCATATCGTACGGGGATTACTGGCCCTCATTATTGCTCTTTATTCGGGCAAAACAGCTTCGCGCATTCTTGAAACCGACGCGCAAGGTTTATTCGACAGCTTGGATCTTTCGGCCCATCTTACGCCGCAGCGGTCGAATGGCGTCCGCGCGATAATTGAGCGTATTCGGCAAGATGCGCGCGCCGCAGCGAGAAGTCAGCCAACCCCCGGCATGGGATGACGGCGAGAAGCGAACCACAAGCGCGCGGGGCCGCCAACTCTCCGAGAATAGGAGCCCGGCACCTGCGAGCGCGCATGCTCAATGAAGAACTTTAGCGAAACTACCTTTTACGGCGGCGTTGCTGACCAAGGCCCATTTGCTTGGCAAGATTTGACCGGGCTTTAGCATAGTCGGGCGCCACCATCGGATAGTCGGGAGGAAGCCCCCATTTCTCACGATATTCATCGGGTGATAAATTATATTGAGTCCGAAGATGGCGCTTTAGTGATTTAAACTTGCGCCCATCTTCGAGGCAAACAAGGTATTCGCGGGTTACCGATTTTTTGGCTGGAACGGCCGGCTTTGGCGCTTCGGAAACCACAAGTGATGTGCCTGAGGTAACGCGTAGCAGAGCCGAATGCACATCGCTGATAAGGGCCGGCAGGTCATTCGCGGGCACGGAGTTGTTGCTAACATATGCAGAGACAATATCCGCGGCGAGCTCTATATAGTTGTCAGTGCTTGCGACTTCACTCATGGCATACGATATCCTTGAAGAGAACGCGATTGGCGACAGTATATGATTGAGGCGCAGCTGCCTTAAATTCTCTCGGTACTGGTGTTTGCGAATCAAATCTAAGAATTTCTTTTCCTATTTAGAGGCAAGATGAAATTTTCGCAAGTAGGAGAAGCTTACACTTCAGTCGATTCAATGAAAAACCCAAAAAAAATTCATCATGCATTGAATAACGGCAGCGATCGCGCAAAAAGAGACTGGCCAGGGTACCACTCAATGGTGCGGATCCGGCCTGCCCAAGAAAGTAAAGCGATGCCCAAACTTAGCTTGGCAGTATCGTCAAAAGTGAATCCTCCGGCAACGACGAAGCGGCCAAGCTGCAGGACGCTGCACGGCGCGACGCTTAAGGACGACTACGCTTGGCTAAAGGCTGATAACTGGCCTGAGGTTTTGCGCAATCCCCAGTGCCTAGAAGCCAGCATTCTGGCGGTCCTCAAGGGGGAAAATGCCTATGCCCGAGCCGTGCTCGCCCCAAGCAAATCCCTGCGGGCGCGCCTTTTTAAGGAGATGAAAGGGCGAATCCTCGAAAATGATAGCGAAGTGCCCCTGCCGGATGGACCCTGGCTTTACTACAGCCGCTTCGAGGAGGGGGGAGAGCATCCGCTTTTTTGCCGGGTCGGACGCAACGGAGGCGACGAAGAGGTTTTACTCAACGGCGATACTGAAGCTAGAGGCAAGAATTTCTTCGAAATCGGCCAGGCGAAACATGCGCCCGATCACAAGGCTCTCGCCTGGAGCGCCGATTGCAGCGGCTCGGAACTCCATACAATCGTCGTCCGGGATTTAATAGCTGGAAGAAAAGACCTCGACCCTCAAGACCACGACCTCATTCAGGAAACCGATGGAAGCCTCGTTTGGTTGCTGGATTCGAGCGCCTTCTATTACGTCCGTTGCGATGCGCAGCTGCGGCCAGCCGAGGTTTTCCGGCACAGGATAGGTTGTGATCCTACAACTGATGAGCGCGTTTTTGCAACGCAAAACCCCGGATTATTCCTTCAACTGCGGCGCTGCCAATCTGGCCGTTTCGCGGTCATAAAAACCGATGATCATGATTCGTCGGAGGTCCACCTATTGGATCTTTCGGATATTGGCGCGAAACCCTCCGTTGTCGAGCCTCGATCGCCTGGCTTGCGCTATGATGTCGAGCATCACGGCGATCGGCTATTCATTCGAACGAATGCCGATAAGGCCGAAGATTTCAAAATCGTAAGCGCACCGCTTTCGGATCCGCAGCAGTCGTCATGGACAGACGAAGTTCCACACCGGCTCGGCCATATGATCGCAAGCTTTGCGGTATTTCCCGCCCATCTCGTGCGCATAGAGCGTGTCGCTGGACTGCCGCGAATCATTGTCCGTTCGATCGAAACCGGTGAGGAATATTCAATAGCCTTCGAGGAGGAAGCCTATTCGCTTGGGCTTGAGGAGCGTTTGGAATATGACACAGGCATTTTGAGGTTCATGTATTCATCCATGGCGACGCCGTGGGAAACCTATGATTTTAATCTCACAACACGGGAGCGTAAGCTTCGTAAACGCCAGGTCATACCCTCCGGCCATGATCCTTCCCGGTATGAGACAAGGCGGCTTTTCGCTACGGCGGAAGATGGCGAGCAAGTGCCAATATCACTGCTTTTCCGCAAAGGCCTGCGCCTTGATCAAACGGCACCATTGCTGCTTTATGGTTATGGCGCTTATGGCACTCACGTGCCTGCCTCATTTTCCGCCAACCGCCTCAGCCTCGTTGACCGCGGCTATGTGTATGCCATTGCCCACGTTCGCGGCGGCGCCGATAAGGGCTGGCATTGGTACACCGATGGCAAGCTAAACAAAAAACGGAACAGTTTTTTGGATTTCGTTTGCGCCGCAAGGCATCTCGTCGATACGGGTTTCACGACGGCTGGCAGGATAGTCGCATCGGGGTGCAGCGCAGGCGGCATGCTCGTCGCCGCCGCCGTCAATCTCGCGCCAGAGCTCTTCGCCGGCGTTATCGCGGACGTTCCCTTTGTCGATGTCTTGAACACAATGCTCGATCCAAGTCTTCCTTTGACGCCGCCTGAATGGCTCGAATGGGGGAATCCCATCACTGATATCACCGCCTTTCGGGAGATACGGTCTTACTCGCCCTATGATAATATAGAAGCCAAACCATATCCGCCGATCTTGGCGCTTGGAGGCTTGACGGATCCTAGGGTCACTTATTGGGAGCCGTTGAAGTGGATCACCAAGCTTCGCGAATTCACCGCGAGCCAGCATCCCGTTCTGCTTGTGACGAACATGAGCGCAGGTCATGGCGGCGTCTCGGGCCGCTTTGATCATTTGCGCGAGCTCGCGCTGCAATATGCTTTTGCGTTGGCCTGCATCAACCGCAAGACTCGTGGGAACTAGCTTTTACGCCGAGTTTCCGCCCTGGTTCTCCAAAAATGTTCTGAGCTCATCCAAGGATTTGAAGTGAAATACGGCGTGGCCGGTCCGCGCCTCGACCGACCCATCCGAATATCTGATGTAGGAAGTGCCGGCGGTCTCAAATTGCCCGACTATTGCAAGTTCACCTTCACCACTTTCATCAGGTAAAGGCTTTTCACCGCTTTCATCAGGTGAAGCCTTCTCCAGCGAAGGCTGCGGCTGAGAATCCTCGGTTTGCTCTATCAAATGGTCTGCAAGATCAAGGAACGTTTGCTCAAATGGGTGGGGAAGGGGCTTTATCTCGGCGGACCCGTCTTCGTGGGATGCAGCCTCCGGTTCCGGCAAAAACAAAGACTCCTTGATGGCCGCCTCAATGCGAGCCGCCTCCGGCGGCCGGTGGAGACCGTAATCCGACTGGGTCCGCTGGTCTTCCGCTCCTCTTAGAGGCGAAAACAAAAGTTGCTCAATCCCCGGCCGCTTTTCAGCGGGTTTGCCGCCTAAGCCCCCGGTATCGACAGGCCAAGATTTCTTGGGCGTTTCCCTTTCAACCGCCTCCGTGCTAGCGGGATGGCCTTGGCCTTCTGGTTTAGAGACCGCGATCTCCTTAGGCAGCTCAATTCCCAATCCGTCAGCGGTTTCCGGCTCGACCCCTGCCGGATGTTGCGATTCGATCGTTGCGTGATCAACTGCGGAAAATTCATTTTCCTGACGGGGCCTTGCCCCCACCCTCTTGCCAGACGTCAAAAAATTGCGCGCGGCCGCAAGATTCGAGCGCATCGGGCGCTGAGCCCAGTTTCGTGGCCAACTCGCCGCTCCGCTCCGCGGCGGTGCAACACTATCGTGCGAAGAGGACTCGCGGGTCTCCCGGTAAGCAGCGAGACCGCGGATTTGAGTTTTCCGTAAGACGGCGCCCGTCCTTAAGGACGCCTCCACCTGCGCCAGTTTTCGCAGAATAAGGCCGAGCGTGAGAATCACAAGGCCGCTAGAAAAAGCTATTGAACCAGCGATGAAAGTTGCCCAGCCTCGTTCGACTTGGATGATCCCATACCCGAACAGGCTCACCAGGGCTCCGCCGAACGAAAGGA
Organism: Methylocella sp.; assembly: GCA_035622375.1. GTDB lineage: Bacteria > Pseudomonadota > Alphaproteobacteria > Rhizobiales > Beijerinckiaceae > Methylocapsa. The sequence goes on from DASPVM010000017.1 coordinate 72,432, forward strand.
AAATTCCCAAGGCGATGACAAAGTAGCTCATCTTTCGTGCCTCAGCTGCTGCCGATGCTCCCGTTCAACGTGAGGGACCTCAAAATGGCGAAGTGCGCTCCCGAATTAACCAGCGCCTCTCGCCGGCATATGAAATCGCGAAAAATGACCCCGCTCGTCATGGAAACTGTTGCCGCACCGCATCAAGCCGCCTATTTACGATCGCCGTGTGAGCCTGCCTCGAGCGGCCGCCAACCCAAAGGAGCGCTAGCATGTCTTTCACGCTGCCCGATCTCCCCTACCCCTATGAAGCCCTCCAGCCCTACCTCTCTAAAGAGACGCTTGAGTTCCATCACGATAAGCACCACGCCGCTTATGTTACGACCGCCAATAATCTTTTGAAAGACAGCGGTCTTGAAGGCAAGTCCCTGGAAGACGTGATTAAGCAAACCCACGGCAAAAACGTGCCTTTGTTTAATAACGCGGCGCAGCATTATAACCACTCTGAATATTGGAAATCAATCAAGCCGCGGGGTGGCGGCAAAATCCCTGGTAAGCTCGAAAAGGCGATCCTCGACGCCTTTGGCTCGGTTGAAAAGATCAAGCAAGAGCTCGTCCAAGCGGGCACCACCCAATTTGGTTCGGGCTGGGCCTGGTTGCTTGTCAAAGACGGCCAAGTATCTGTCGCGAAAACCGGCAACGCCGAAAACCCATTGATTTTTGGTGGAATACCAATTCTGACGGTCGATGTCTGGGAACATACCTATTACATCGACTATCGCAATCGCCGCGCCGATTATCTAAAGGCATTTGTCGATAATCTCATAAACTGGGAGTATGTCGCGGAGCGCTATGAAGCTCTCTCCTAAGACCGAGGATCAAATCGACATGAGTATCGCGGCCGATGTCGTGGAAGCGATCGGCAGGACCCCGCTCATTAAGCTTCGCCGCGCATCGGCTGAAACGGGGTGCGCCATCCTCGGCAAGGCCGAGTTCATGAATCCCGGCGGCTCCGTAAAAGACCGCGCCGCGCTTGCGATCGTGAAGGATGCAATTCGGCGGGGGACCCTGCGGCCAGGCGGCATCATTGTTGAAGGCACTGCCGGGAATACGGGCATAGGCCTTGCCCTCGTTGCGAATGCCTTGGGCTATAAGACGGTGATCGTCATCCCTGATACCCAAAGCCAGGAGAAAAAGGATCTCTTGCGGCTGCAGGGCGCCGAACTCATCGAAGTTCCCGCGGTCGGCTATTCCGACCCCAATAATTACGTGAAGCTGTCTGGCCGGCTTGCCGCCCGGCTTGCTGGCGAATTTCCCCAAGGCGCCATCTGGGCTAATCAATTCGACAATGTCGCCAATAGGCAAGGTCACTTGGAGACGACGGGGCCAGAAATTTGGGAGCAAACTGGAGGCGTCATCGACGGTTTTGTTTGCGCCGTGGGAACGGGCGGAACGCTTGCCGGGGTCGCGATGGCGTTAAAGGCAAAGAACTCGGACATCCGGATTGCGATTGCCGACCCTTTAGGCGCTGCCCTTTATTCCTACTATAAAACAGGAGAACTTATATCGACGGGTTCGTCCATAACTGAAGGAATTGGCCAGGGACGAATTACCGCCAATCTCATTGATGCGCCAGTCGACCTTGCCTACCAAATTCCCGATGAGGAAGCCTTGCCTGTCATCTTCGACCTCGCCGAATATGAAGGGCTCCTGCTTGGCGGGTCATCGGGCATCAACGTTGCCGGCGCGATCCGGCTGGCGAAGCATCTCGGGCCCGGCCACACAATCGTGACCGTCCTCTGTGATTCCGGCGCCCGCTATCAATCGAAGCTTTTTAATCCGGCTTTTTTGCGCTCAAAAAATCTGCCAGTGCCTGGCTGGATGGAGCGCCCATCTGCGATCGATCCAGGTTACGTTTGAGCGCTAACCGCATGCAAGGTATCCTAGTATGTCAGACAATAACGAAGAGCCAATTTTTGTTTCGACCGACTGGCTTGCCGAAAACTTAGCGGCTCCTGACATTGCCATTATCGACGGAACTTTTTTTCTCCCCACCGAGACGCGGAACGCCAAGGCGGAATATTTAGCGGCCCATATACCCGGCGCCGTGTTCTTCGACATCGAAGCCATCGCTGACCACACGACAAATTTACCGCATATGCTGCCAAGTCCCCCCGACTTCGCCCGCGCCATGAGCGAACTTGGTTTTAGCGAGGGGATGCGTTTCATCGTATATGATTCGTCAAATCTGCAAGGCGGCGCGCGCGTGTGGTGGACATTGCGTGTTTTTGGAGCACGGGATGTCAAACTTCTTGCTGGCGGTCTCGAACGTTGGAAAGCCGAAGGGCGCTCACTCGAAGCGGGCCAAGTAATCCGCGCGCCTAGGTCATTTATTGCGTCCTTTAACGGGGCTCTTCTCGCCAATAGGGAAGATGTCTTAGCGGCGAGCCACTCAGGTTCGGCGCAAATTCTCGACGCGCGCAGTACGGCTCGCTTCCAAGGCGTAGCGGCAGAGCCTCGGCCAGGGCTGCGCTCGGGCCATATTCCAAATAGTCTCAATTTACCGTGGGTCGAAGCCGTGGCCGATGGCGAACTAAAATCAAAGAAAGAACTCAAATCTCGGCTAGAGCAAGCGGGGATAGATTTCTCAACGCCCGTAATTACGACATGCGGTTCTGGCGTGACGGCTGCAATCCTCCTGCTCGCGCTGAATGCCGTCGGCAAAACGGATGTTAAACTCTATGATGGCTCATGGTCGGAATGGGGCGCGTTGCCCGATCTCCCGATCATTGAGGACGGTTCTTGATTTGCCGGGTCGAATAACCACCGGCGCGTCCGCTGGCTTACGTTCAAAGTAATTGTATAGTGAAGCGAAAAGGCTTGACGCCATATGAGGTTGCGGTAGCATGTGGAAAAGCACGAGCGCTTTGAAACCTTAAAGATACTTTAGGCGTTCGTCGCTAAGTGGAGCATCTGGCAACCGCTGGATGCGGCCCGGTCCGGTCGCTCGCGCTAGCGTCTTTCTAGGATCGCGCCTGCTTGGCCCGAAGAGGCTTCCACGCTGCCCTCCCAGCAAGGGAGGCCTTTGATCTCCCTAACTCCGAAGTCGGTCGCGGAACTTGCATATTCGACCACGGCCACCGGAAGGGGATGCAACCGTCTCGAGACATGTAGGAGTGACACAATGTGCGACTATTCGCTTGAAATGTATGCCTCCCGGCCTGCACGCGAGTCCGAGAAGTATGTAACCACGCGCTTCCCCTCGGGAAGCATCGGCCTCGCGGCTCCCGGGGATTGCACGACGGCAGTCTGCGTCCAATACGATACCCATCTTAAGCTTGAAGGAATATCGTCCGACCTGCAGACGCGTCTCGGCGTTAAGGACGAGGAAAAAGTGGTTTTCGCTCGGCTCGAGCATGGCGCTTACCGTGATGGTATTAAATTCACTAACGGCAAAGAGATCTCCCTGCAGCTTCTCGGCTCCGGCGTTGGTGTAACGCTCGTTGAGACAGCAAAGCCCGAGATCGTCCGCGAGCGCCAGGGCATTCTCGAAACCATCAGCTAAAGAGTGGGACTTTGTAGCCCGCCGCAGCAGGCATGCGGCGGGTTATCTCAAGGAATGCGTTGCATTTACGTTTGCGACCGTTTAGAGAGGCGCCGCGCGAGAATAGTATGCGCAGCCGTCGCAAACGGAGCAGATCAATGCAGTCGTTGAGCCCGCAGACAGTTTCGTTTGACGGCCGGGGCCTTTACCGCTGGCAGGCATGATTATTTGTTCCTGCAACTGCGTATCCGACAAACATTTTCGTGAGACGATCGCGAACGCCCCATTCCCTTTGACCAGGCTTGAAATGGTCTACCGCGCGGCCGGGTGCGCGCTGAAATGCGGACGCTGTGTCCAGACGGTCCGCACGATCATGGCCGAGGCGCCGAGCCGTTGCCGCGCTTGCGCCGCCCCCGAATCCGATGCAAAACTAGATGCAGACTTGGAGCTAACCGGCTGAGGAATGCTTCATGCGCGGTGACGATAAGGTTATTGAATACCTGAACAGAGGCCTGCGCTCAGAGCTTACAGCGGTCAACCAGTACTGGCTGCACTACCGTATCCTCAATAACTGGGGATACAAAGAGCTTGCCAAGAAATGGCGGAGCGAGTCGATCGAAGAGATGCAGCACGCGGATAAGTTCGCCGCGCGCATCCTGTTTCTCGAAGGCTTTCCCAATATGCAGGTGCTTGATCCTCTGCGCATTGGACAGACGGTCGAGGAAGTCCTGCGCGCCGATTTGACCGCCGAGATGGACGCGCGAGCGCTCTACCTCGAGGCGGCACACTACTGCGACTCGGTCAACGACCGCGTCACGAGGGATATGTTCGAGGAACTCGCGGCGGACGAGGAAGACCACATCGACTTCCTAGAAACGCAGCTCGAACTCATCAACCAAGTTGGTTTGCAGCTTTATGCTCAGAAGCATATTGGTGTCCTTGACGACGACGGCGACTGAGGTCATGCCGACTCGCCAACCGGCTATTGCGCATCGCCACTCGACAGCAAGAGACGACCGACAACCGTGTCTTGGGCTCGCCGATTCAGCGGAGTCATGTTAGATTCGCGGTAGCCAAGCCCATGGTGAATTGCTATGGAGGAGCCTTCCAGCGAGTGGGACTCCGAGGCTGCCATGCGCACAGGGACGGTGTCCCGCCACACGAAAGAAACCCAGATCGATGCAACGGTCACCATAGACGGGACCGGCGCATCGAGTATTGCAACCGGCATCGGTTTTTTTGACCATATGCTGGAGCAACTTGCCCGCCATTCTCTTATCGACATCGATCTTCGCGCGGCGGGCGATCTCCACATCGATCAACATCATACCGTTGAGGATATCGGTATTGCCCTTGGCCAGGCCGTCCGGCGGGCCCTTGGCGATCTTGCGGGAATCACGCGCTTCGCGGACGTCCTGCTGCCGATGGACGAAGCCCTGACACGTGTTGCCATCGATGTCTCCGGCCGGCCTTTTCTCGTTTTTCGCGGGAAGTTCGCGCAGCCAAAAATTGGTAGTTTCGACACCGAGCTCGTGCGCGAATTTTTTCAGGCCTTCGCGACGCATGCCGCGATGACTATCCACGTCGAAACACTTTATGGAGAAAACGCGCATCATATCGCGGAGTCGGCTTTCAAGGGCTTGGCGCGGGCCCTCCGCGCCGCGGTTGCGATCGACCCTCGGCTGAATGGCAGTGTTCCCTCGACCAAGGGCCTTCTCTCTTGTTGAGCACAGTTCAGTGGAGGAGCGCGGTTTTGGGGCTTAGCTGTCTCGCTTGCGCCGCGACGCATGCGGAAGAGAACCAGCCCGCGAGCGGGGAAGCCGCTTTCGATACCGAGCACATTTTCGGCTTTGCGGAGGGCTCTGACACCGGCAAGAGGGGCGAGGTAGAATTGGAGAGCATAACGGTCGGCAGTTTCGGGGCCCTGTCCGGCACCTACGCCAATATCAACAACGAGACTTCGCTACGATACAGCTTATCGGATGAGCTTCGTCTGTCTCTGGGCTCACTCGCGGACTACTACACCATTCACCAAGTCCCCAACCTTCGTAATCATGGCGGCTTCGGCTTTAGCGGTCTCATAGCCGAAGCGAGGTGGCATATCTTTGATTGGCGAACAGATCCTTTTGGCATGGCATTTTCATTTAATCCGCTCTGGCGCCAGACCGATGCTACGAGCGGCGAGACCCTGTCAAATTTCGGGCTGCCAATCGCCCTTCTAGCCGATAAGGAAATCATCCCTTCAAAGCTCTTTGCTGCCGTCAATCTCGCTTATACGCCGTCTTTTTTCCGCTTGAACGGCGCATTCCGTCACGATGATGAGTTCACCGCAATAGTGTCCGCCTCCTATGGGATAGGGCCACGGGTGTTGCTGGGCGCCGAACTGCGTCACGAAAACCTCGCGCAAAACGGCACACTCGTCGCGCACGCTCTGTTTTTCGGGCCGCAACTTTATATCGGCTTTGCCGAGAATTTATCCATAAAGCCCGCTTGGGCCGGATACTTTTTAATACGCAGAGCTAGCCGAGGGTGAAGAAAAGGATTAAAGCCAAGCCGGGGCGCCGGTTAAGTCCGGATCCGCGTGTCATGGGGCGCGAATGTGACGCTGTATTCGGTTCATGTTAAGAGCGGTGAAGTGCATTCTCTTTTGGAAGCGCACTTCGTTCGCCAGGCCTTTCAATGGAAAGCCTTTTTCTTCGGCCCGCTTTGGCTCGCCCGGCATAAACTCTGGGCGGTACTCGCTTTTTGGATCGCGGCCTATGCCGCTCTTGGCTGGGCAGCTTCCGCCGTTCTATTCGGCACAGCGGCTTTTTCGGTTGGTGTTGCTTTGCAAATTTTTCTTGGGCTTGAAGCTAACCACATGCGTGAAGCCAAGCTTGCTGCCCAAGGCTATCGCCTCACGGAAATCGTCTCAGCGCCTTCGCTCGATCAGGCAGAGGCCGCTTTCTACGGCCGTCATGGAATGGCGCATCCGACCGATTCTGATCTTGCGGTACCTGAGGCGTCGAAAGGGGCGCCGTGAAAGTTGCCATTATCGATTATGGCTCAGGCAACCTGCATTCCGCGCGCAAAGCCTTTGACCGTGCCGCAACGGACACGGGCACAGCCGCAACCATCCAAGTCACATCTAAACCGGAAGAGATCATCAGTGCGGACCGTATCGTTTTGCCTGGCGTCGGGGCATTCGCTGATTGCCGCCGCGGTCTTGATGAAACGCCAGGCATGCTTGCCGCCATGACCGAAGCTGCCATCGAGAAAGGCCGGCCCTTTCTCGGTATCTGTGTCGGCATGCAACTGCTAGCAACGAGAGGTCTCGAGCACGGATGTACCGCGGGTCTCGGTTGGATCGGCGGTGACGTTGAGGCGATCAGCGCGGAAGGCCTTCGAATTCCCCACATGGGATGGAACACTCTTATCGTGCGAATAAATCATCCGCTTTTGTCCGGAGTTAGAACTGGCGAGGAGGGTTTGCATGCCTATTTCGTCCACTCTTACGCTTTTAATCCCGCGCACGAAGGCTTTACCGTTGCCGTCACCGATTACGGCGGTCCGATTACAGCCCTCATCGCCCGCGAAAATATTGCGGGAACTCAGTTCCACCCGGAAAAAAGCCAAATGCTCGGCCTTTCGCTCATCGCGAATTTTCTTCGTTGGAAGCCATGATTTTATTCCCAGCAATCGATCTCAAAGATGGCCATTGCGTGCGCCTCCAGCAAGGCGACATGGCACGGGCTACGGTTTTCAATTCCGATCCCGCTCGCCAAGCACTTTTGTTCGAGCGTCAGGGTTTTAAGTATCTTCACGTCGTCGATCTGGATGGCGCCTTCGCCGGTGGGACTCAAAACGAAAAGGCCATAAGAAGCATTATTGACGCCGTTAAAATTCCGGTCCAGCTCGGCGGCGGTATCCGAGACTTGGCCGCGATTGAAACATGGCTCGCAGCCGGCGTTACCCGCGTGGTTATGGGGACAGCCGCGGTACGCCGTCCTGATTTGGTCCGTGAGGCGGCGCGGCTTCATCCCGGGCGCATTGCCGTCGGCATCGATGCCCGCAGTGGCAAGGCCGCCGTCGAAGGTTGGGCCGTGGTTTCAGAACTTACTTCCCTCGAACTCGGCAAAAGGTTTGAAGACGCGGGTGTCGCCGCCATCATCTATACGGATATTCAACGGGATGGTATCTTGAAAGGACTCAACATCGAGGCAACCCTAGCGCTCGCCGAAGAGTTGACCATTCCGGTCATCGCTTCGGGTGGTCTTGCCTCGCTCGCCGATGTCGAGCGCTTGCTGTCGCCAGACTGCGCTCGCCTCGCTGGGGCAATTGCCGGCCGGGCTTTATACGATGGACGGCTCGATGCGGCAAAGGCCCTTGCCATCCTCCGCCGTGCAAAAGCTTCCGCATGAATCAAGCATTTGAGATTCTCGGCTGAACCATGCTCAAGGCGCGCCTTATACCCTGCCTCGACGTCAAGGATGGACGCGTCGTGAAAGGTGTTCACTTCGTTGACCTGCGCGATGCTGGAGATCCAGTGGAATGCGCAATGGCTTATGACGCGGCCGGAGCCGACGAGCTGTGTTTCCTCGATATCACCGCCAGTCATGAAAATCGCGCGATAATGCTCGATGTCGTGCGGCGAACGGCGGAGGCTTGTTTTATGCCACTGACTGTCGGCGGTGGCATTCGCTCAATCGATGATGTTCGCGACCTTCTGCTTGCCGGTGCTGATAAAGTCTCGATCATGACCGCCGCCGTGGCAAACCGCGGGCTCATTCGCGAGGCGGCGCGGAAATTCGGAAGCCAATGCATTGTCGTTGCGATTGACGCAAAACGAGTGGCGCCAGGAACATGGGAAATTTTTACCCATGGCGGCCGCCGGGCCACCGGCGTTGACGCCCTCGCCTATGCGCGAGAAGCCGCCGAGCTTGGGGCAGGAGAAATTTTGCTGACTTCCATGGACCGCGATGGCACGAAAAGCGGCTTTGATCTTGCGCTGACCCGCGCGGTCAGCGGCACCGTATCGATTCCCGTCATCGCCTCCGGCGGCGTCGGCACCCTCGCGCATCTTGCGGAAGGGATCAAGGAAGGCGGCGCCAGCGCCGTCCTCGCCGCTTCGATTTTCCATTTCGGGGAGTTTACCATTGGCGAGGCAAAGCGCCATATGGCGCGCGCCGGGATCCCCATGCGGCTTGATGGTTTAGAAAAGGATGAGAGCACTCATTCCATGCGGACGAGGACGCAGGCAAGGGGCTGGCATGAATGACAAACTTCACCCTTGACACTCTTGCCGAAATCATCGCCGCGCGAAGTCTCGCCAGCGCCTCCACTTCCTATACTAAATCCTTGCTCGATGCCGGCCCGGCGCGCATCGCGAAAAAGCTCGGCGAGGAGGCAGTCGAGACGGTTATCGCTGCGATCGAGGGCGACAACCAAGCCCTCACCCGCGAAAGCGCCGATCTCGTCTACCATTTGCTGGTTCTTTTACACCAAAGGGGCATATCGCTCGCCGAAGTGCTCGAAGAGCTTGAGCATCGCACAGGGCGCTCCGGCCACGCCGAAAAAGCAGCCCGCCAGGCCGATCCAGCGACGGCGGAGGAATGAATGGACGTTCGCGCCGAATCACCCGCTCTTTCGCCCTATCACCACTTCACGCGAGAGGAATGGGCGGCTTTGCGCGCCGATACACCGCTGACGCTTTCCAGCGCGGATCTGGCGCGGCTGCGCTCGCTCAATGATCCAATCTCTCTTGAAGAAGTCGTCGCCATTTACCTACCGCTGTCGCGGCTCCTCGCACTCTACGTCGCCGCGACGCAGGGACTTTATAAAGCAACACAGCGCTTTCTTGGCGATGAAGATGGCAAAGTCCCCTATATCATCGGCGTTGGTGGCTCGGTCGCTGCGGGAAAATCAACCCTCTCACGCGTCATGCAAGCGCTATTGTCACGCTGGCCCAATACGCCAAAGGTCGAACTCGTGACAACGGATGGGTTTCTTTATCCAAACGCCATCCTCGAAAGCGAAGGACTTTTGGACAGGAAGGGGTTCCCGGAAAGCTACGACAGCGCGAAACTTTTATCGTTCGTTTTTGACTTAAAAGCTGGCAAGCGAAGCGTTCAAGCCCCGGTCTATTCGCATGTCACCTATGACATTGTGCCGGAGGAATACATCACGATCGATCACCCGGATATTCTCATAATCGAAGGTCTTAACGTGCTCTCCGCTAACCGTGGCGGTAAGGATAACCGAACCATACCGTTCGTTTCTGATTTCTTCGACTTTTCGATTTATCTTCACGCGGCCGAGGCAGACCTTGAAAAATGGTTCATCGCGCGCTTCATGCGCTTGCGGGATACCGCTTTTCGTGATCCGGCGTCTTATTTCAAGAAATATGCCGATCTCGATGATTTCGAGGCGCAAACGACGGCGAAGGAGATTTGGCGTCAGATCAATCTTCGCAATCTTCGCGAGAATATTCTGCCCACCATGCGCCGCGCCAGCCTTATTTTAACGAAAGGCGCGAGCCACAGCATCGAAGAGGTGGAATTGCGAAAGCTTTAGGGCGCCATTTATCGAACACGTCTATTTGAATAAGCAACAGGCACCGCTTCGACCTTGGTGGCGATTCGCACATTTCGAACGTTTCGCCGAGTTAATTGCCTCGTTAGAATTACGCGTTATCAACCATTCGTTAATTAAAAATAGCAAAACACACGAGCGCCAAGCGAACAATGATGGCGGCCAATCGTTGGTGGCCTATGCCACATCTGAGTTTTTTCAAACCTCCGGAGAATCGACATGACGCGCGGCCCTTTGCGGCAGGCCGAATGGCTGCGCGTGAACAAGCCAACCGAAAGCGCGGCCTGCAAGGACTTCATGTTCTGGTTGTCGAAGACGAAGCGTTGATCGCGCTTCTTATGGAGGATTGGCTGAGGGAAGCTGGAATCGATGTCGTTGGGCCTTGCGCTACCGTTGCCGAGGCGCTGGAAGCAATCAGAGAAAAGCCGGTGTCGGCGGCAACGCTGGACTTTCGCTTGAGCGGAGAGACGACCGAAGTTCTCGCCGACACACTCGCCCGCCTTGGAGTGCCCTTCATTTTCTGCTCGGGTGAACCAATACCGCATAGTCTCCTCAAAAAGTGGCCGGATAGCGTCCTTGTGACCAAACCAACAACAAGCGCTTGTGTTGTGCAAGCGCTGGCAGAGGCCACGCAGCTGAAATAACCAACGGCGTGGCCCCCGTTTTCATCACCGACGCAGGTACAGGTTGATCCCCTCGATAATTTCCTGCGTAAACAACGAGCCTTGGACTCATGCACAAGACCACAAAACCGTTCGCGGTGGAGATCCGCCGCAAACCAAAAATGCAAGCAGATTTCTTTTCAAAAAACTCGACGGACGAAAAGCCGGTTCCGGAGGCCACGCGCAGGTTAGAGAGGCCCGCGCGGATTGGTTCCCGAGCCGCGCCCGGCTCAGCCTTCCGCGCTAAGCGTTGAGCGTGGCTGGCGCCCGCCCTAAATCATATATTGCCCGCCGTTGATCGTCAGCGTCGAGCCGGTGATGAAACCCGACTCCTCGGCCACGAGGAAAACAACGCAGCGGGCCACTTCCTCCGGTTCGCCTAAACGGCGCGCCGGAATCTGCGGCAGAACGGATTTTTCCAAAACTTCTTGCGGCACGGCTTTGACCATGTCCGTTGCGATGTAGCCCGGGCACACCGCATTGACGGTAATTCCCTTGCCGGCGTTTTCCTGAGCAAGGGATTTGGTAAAGCCAATATCGCCAGCTTTTGACGCGGTATAGTTTGTTTGGCCGACCTGGCCCTTCTGACCATTGATTGACGAAATATTGACGATGCGCCCAAAGCCGCGCTGCCTCATGCCATCAATCACCGGGCGGGTCATATTGAACAGAGAATTTAAGTTGGTGTTGATCACATCATACCATTGCTCCGGTGTCATCTTGTGAAGCATGGTGTCGCGGGTAATGCCCGCATTGTTGACGAGGATTTCGATCGGCCCCAGATCGCTTGCGACCTTCGCGAGCCCTTCGGCGCTAGCCTTATAGTTCGACACGTCCCATTTGTAGACGGGAATCCCCGTTTCTGCCTTGAACTTTGCTGCTGCCTCGTCATTGCCGGCGTAGTTGGCCGCCACCTGATAACCGGCCGCTTTCAAGGCTTTGCTAATGGCGGCTCCGATGCCGCGCGTGCCGCCGCTCACCACCGCTACCTTGGCCATAGTTCCTTCCCTCGGTTTAGTTTTGAATTTTCGCTAAATTGCCGGCCTAGCGCTCGACGGTCAAGGCAATGCCCATGCCGCCGCCGATGCAAAGTGTCGCGAGTCCCTTCTTGGCGCCGCGGCGCTGCATTTCGTGAAGCAGTGTCACGAGGACGCGAGCACCAGATGCGCCGATCGGGTGGCCGATCGCAATCGCCCCGCCATTGACATTGACGATCCCCGGATCCCAACCCATGTCCTTATTGACCGCCAAAGCTTGCGCCGCGAAGGCCTCATTGGCTTCCACAAGCTCGAGGTCGCGGACCTTCCAGCCAGCTTTTTCGAGCGCCTTGCGGGATGCGGGAATGGGTCCCGTGCCCATGATCGCGGGGTCGACCCCAGCTGTCGCCCAAGAAGCGATTCGAGCCAGGGGGGTGAGCCCGCGCGCGGCCGCCTCCTTGGCGCTCATCACGACGACAGCGGCGGCGCCGTCATTGATGCCTGAGGCGTTGCCCGCTGTCACAGTGCCGTCCTTGGCAAATGCCGGCTTCAATTTCGCGAGTCCATCGAGCGTCGTGCCATGCCGGATGTACTCGTCGGAGTCGACGACAATATCGCCTTTCTTGCTCTTGATCGTGAAAGGAACAATCTCCTCCTTGAAGCGGCCGGCTTTCTGCGCGGCCTCCGCCTTGTTTTGCGAGGCCAGCGCAAATTTGTCCTGCTCATCCCGGCTGAGCTGCCATTTCACGGCAACGTTTTCGGCTGTTTGCCCCATGTGATAACCGTTAAAGACGTCGGTCAGTCCGTCCTTGATCATCGTATCGACGAATTTGAGATCGCCCATTTTCGTGCCTGAACGCAAATGAGCACCATGTTGAGAAAGCGACATGCTCTCCTGGCCTCCGGCGACAACAATTTTTGCATCGCCATTGGTGATTTGTTGCATACCTAGCGCAACGGCGCGCAGGCCCGATCCGCAGACCTGGTTGAGACCAAAAGCCGTTTTGTCTTGAGGCACACCCGCCGCAATCGCCGCCTGCCGGGCTGGGTTCTGGCCTTGGCCAGCGGTGAGGACTTGGCCCAGAATGACTTCATCGACTTCCGCCGCATCGGCCTTGGCCCGGGACAACGCAGCCTTGATCACGGCGGCGCCCAGTTCATGAGCGGGCGTCGCGGCAAAAGCACCATTAAAAGACCCGACGCCCGTACGCGCCGCGCTCACGATTACGATGTCATCCGCCATGAGTCGACCCTTCCGTTTAACGTTTTGCGGCTGCAAAACCCGCTTCTTGTTAAAAAAACGGGGCTTGGAATTTTCCTATCACAGGGCACACTATTTTTGGCAATAGAAAAACTCAAAGGCATGACGGACAAATTTTCGCGTTTAAGCTTTTGCATTTATTCAGATATACAAAATGCGCCCCGAACGCGTCATCCGCGGCGATCCGATAAAACTCAATTGCTCCGGAGCTTCCGTAGCGCTATCAAGATAGCTGGGCTGGCAGGCAGGTTTCCAAGCAAGCTATAAATCATGATCAAAGAAAATAAACCTATCACCATCAAGAAATATGCAAACCGCAGGCTCTACAATACGGATACGAGCGCTTATATCACGCTCGAAGACCTCGCCGCCATTGTCAAGCGTGGAGATGACATTGTCGTTTACGACGCAAAAAACGGCGAAGATATTACCCGCTCTGTTTTGACCCAAATTATTTTTGAACAAGAAGGAAAAAACGGCCAAAACCTTCTGCCGATTACGTTCTTGCGCCAACTCATCCGATTTTACGGCGATAGTATGCAGATGCTCGTGCCGAGCTATCTCGAGTTTACGATTGGGAAGTTGGTGAGCGAACAAGCCCGGTTTCGCGAGGCCTTTGCCAAAAATTTCGGGTCTCCCCTGACGACGCCAGTTTTCAATTCGATCGAGGAGCAGACTCGCAAGAACATGGCGCTTTTCCAGCAGGCTTTGGCGATGTTCAACCCGTTTGGAAGCTCTCAACCCGCCTCAGCGGAAAAACCTGGCGAAGAGACGCCTAAGCAGGGCGAAGCCAAAAACGCGGCGGAGTCAAAAGAAGACCTTGCCGAACTCAAGCACCAACTCGATCAACTGCAAAAACGGATTGAGTCGTTTTCAAAAGAGTAGGCGGCTGCGCCTCCCAATGATGGCGAAAATGCAAGAGCGGGGTATCGTCGTTCCGGGCTCAAAATCTGTTCTTCCGCTCCCGTAGTTCTGCAAACACAACATCGGGATCGGCGCCGCCCATGCCGAGCGCCCTTTGAACATCCGGGCCGCCCACTCGCAGGAATGGGTTTGTCGCCAGCTCCGCTCCAATCGTCGAAGGAAGCGTGAACTCTCCACTCTGGCGCAGCCGGCTGACTTCAGCCGCACGCTCCTTCAGGAGGAGATTTGAGTGGTCAACCGAAAGCGCGAACCTTGCGTTCGATAAGGTGTATTCATGACCGCAATAAAACTGAGTGTCTTCGGGCAAGGCGGCGATTTTCATCAGTGAACCGAATAAGACCGACGCAGGCTCCTCGAAGGGACGGCCGCAGCCCAAAGCGAATAAGGTATCACCGGCGAAGAGGATTTTTTCACTAGCAAACCAGTAGGCAATATGACCTGAGGTATGACCGGGCACTTCAATGATTCGGGCTTCGAGCCCCCCAACCCTCACTTCATCGCCTTCTCGCACCAAAATGTCTAAACTTCCAATTTTCGTCGCCTCCTTTGCGGGACCGACCACGATGGCCGCCGGAAAGCGCGCCTTAAGTTCAGCGACGCCCTGTGTGTGGTCCGTGTGGTGATGCGTTATCAGAATATGAGATAGCGTCCATCGCTTGGCGGAAAGAACGGCTAGAATCGGTGCCGCCTCGGGCGCGTCAATGGACGCCGTTTTCCCCGTTAGGGTGTCGTGAAGAAGAACGCCAAAATTATCCCTAAGGCAAAGGAATTGGTTGATTTCCGCAGCCATCGTCGTTCCACCTGACGCTTCGTCGCGCTTTGGGGCAAGTTTATCGTTTAGGGCCCCTAGCTTCAGCCCGTTTCGATCTTTATTTTAAACAAAGGTCGCGACATCGGCCCCTTTTCCATGCGGAAAATTCATGACCATTGATGTTATTGATCTGAGATCTTTTTACAGTTCCGCCTTGGGTAATGTCGCGCGGCGCGTAATCCATAAGATCCTGCGGCAGCGATTCGCCAATTGCACCGGCTATTCGATCCTCGGCATCGGCTACGCGACTCCCTACCTCGAAATGTTTCGCCAGGAGGCTGTCCGGGTTTTAGCGTTTATGCCTGCCGAACAAGGCGTCGTAAACTGGCCCGCTTCAGGTTTATCTTCTTCCGCGCTGATCGAGACGAGCGCGCTGCCTTTGCCGAATTCCTGTATCGACCGGGCGCTCATCATCCACGCCCTTGAAATCACCGAGCACCCGCGCGAACTTCTTGCGGAGGTATGGCGGATTTTGACCCCGGGCGGCCGTGTCGCTATTGTCGTGCCTGGGCGATCCGGGCTTTGGGCCCGGCTCGACCGGACCCCCTTCGGCCACGGCAAACCTTATTCCCGCAGTCAGCTGGCAGAGCTGCTGCGCGAATGCCTGTTTTCGCCTACCCACTGGACCGAGGCGCTATACGTTCCGCCATTTCAGCACAAAACTTGGCTCCATGCTTCGGCTTTCGTCGAAGACGTGGGGGTGTTTCTATCGTTGCCAGGCGGTGGCGTGCTCATCGTCGAAGCTACGAAGCTCTTGTATCGGCCGGTGGCATTGCGAAACGCCCTCGTCTACGCGGTTCCAAACCGCGCCCCCGTTCTTCTGCCCGAAACTGCGGGAGCCGCTTCGCCAAGACGTTTGTGGCAACCGCTTCGGCGGCCGGCTTCATCCTGGCAGGCGGACGGGAGTTCCCTGCCTCAAGCCGAAGCATTTGGCTAAAAATAAACCTCCATGTGAGAGGCCTTCACTGTCGATCCCGTGGCCGATGCCCAGGGAGAGGTGCCATTGGCAAGGGCAACCGGCCGCAGCGAGCGCTGTAGCGGACGCGAACATGGCCTCCGGCGGGATAACATCGTCCTCGCTGCCATGGATGAGAAGGACCGGCGGAATGCCCCCTCTCGGTATGGGTTCGCTTACCTGTTTTTGCTCCTTCGCCACCACAAACTGGCCTGAATAGCCCACGATCCCTGCCGGCGCGCGCCGCCGAAGGCCAGTATGGAGCGCGACCATTGCGCCTTGGCTGAATCCCACCAAGGCCAGCTTACTGTCATTCAGCCCGTGCCGGTCAAGCTCGGAATCCAAAAAAAAGTCAAGGGTCGGAGCGGCTTTTACTACGCCAATTGCACGTTCCTGCTGGTCGCGCATGGTAAGGCGGAACCATTGCCGGCCGCCTGCGACTTGGCCGCATGGCTCGGGCGCGTTTGGTGCCACGAAGGCCGCGTCCGGCATCAAGCCGCGCCATTGCTGGCCGATCGCGATAAGATCCTCCCCGTTGGCGCCATAGCCGTGGAGAAAAACGACGAGGTACTTCGCCCTTTGAGTTTTCGCTGCTATCCGGGGCCCGTCGAGGGGGATCACCGACATCTAGGCGTTCCAGCCGGATTGGCGATAACTTGCGGGGAGTGAATATGGCTCTGACGCTTTCGAGGCGCGGCCCCCCGTCATAAAATCACACTGAAGTGAAACTGCAACGCTTGTCACCTCGCGCATAGCGGTTTGTTAATAGGGCGCATTTTGAGGCTATAGGACATGACGAGAGCCTTTTCCAGCCGCGTTTTCCGCTTCGCGCCATCGCCAAATGGCCATCTCCATCTGGGCCATGCGTATTCCGCGCTCTTGAATTTCCGATTGGCGCGGGACTCGGCCGGACGTCTTCTTCTGCGCATCGAAAATATCGATCTGGATCGTTGCCGGCGTGAGTTCGAAGAGGGGATTTTTGAAGACCTCCGCTGGCTTGGCATGGAGTGGGAAACCCCCGTGCGGCGTCAGAGTGAACATTTTTGCGACTACGCTCGGGCCCTCGCTTCGCTCTCAAGCCGCGGCTTAACCTATCCTTGCTTTTGCTCCCGCCGCGATATCTTGGAGGCGGTCGCCGGCAAGCCGGGCTGGCCCGTGGATCCCGACGGCTCGCCGCTTTATCCGGGAATATGCAAGGGCCTCTCGGAGAAAAACCGGCAGCGGCGCCTTGCGGCCGGCGAACCTGCATCGCTCCGGATCGACATGGCGGCGGCCCTCGCGCAGCTAACGGGCCCTCTCGAGTGGCTGGAAGCCAGTCGAGGGGATAAAACCACCTTTGTAAGAGCAAATGCATCCGTTTGGGGCGATACGCTACTCTCGCGCAAGGATATTCCAGCAAGTTATCACATCGCTGTCGTCGTTGACGATGCGTTGCAGGAGGTGACCGATGTCGCGCGCGGTGAAGATCTTTTCATGGCGACGAGTTTGCATCGGCTGTTGCAATCATTGCTTGGTCTTCCGGCCCCAACCTACCTCCACCACGCTCTCATGCGAGACGCCAACGGGCGAAAATTGTCGAAAAGTTCAATGGCCAAGTCCATAAGGGCGCTGCGCGAGGAGGGGTATTCTCCGGCAAAGGTGGTTGGAATGCTGAGTCCTGATGTCATTACCGCCCCGGCAAATTCCTAATGAGATAAAAAATTAGCAATTGGAAAATCGGAATATTTAAAATGCAGCCAGTGAATTAACGAGAAATTAGCCTTAAAAAAGAGAAAATTCAGCGCCAAAGTTTGTGGCGTAGACATAGGAGGATCCCTCCGCCGCCTTGCATCCATGTTGGCTATATACTCTTGCTGCCGAAATCAATCCGCGAAACGGTGATCACAATGCGAACCCTTCCCATTCTCATCGCTCTGACACTTGCGCCAGTCGTCCCGGCTGCCGCCGATAACTCTCCCGCCGAGACCAAAAGTCATAGAGTTTTCGATATCGTCCGCGGCGGCGACAAGATCGGCACCGAAGCAATTGATATTGAACACGAGAAAGACACAACAAAGGTCAAGGTTAAGACCGATGTTTCCGTAAAAATTCTCTATATCGAAGCTTATCGCTACGAGCATTCGTGCGACCAGACCTGGAAAAACGGCCAACTCGTCGCTTTTAAATCGAACACCAACGATAATGGGACGAAGCATACGATCGACGTCAAGGCGGCGACCGATAAACTCAGCATGGACGCCGACGGGAAGCACAGCGATTTGCCAAAAACTGTCCTGCCGGTGAGTTTATGGAGCAGGGATATGCTTACTCAATCCGAGCAGTTTGATCCCGACACCGGTCAGCGCCGCACTATCCAAGTGACCGATCTTGGCGAGGAGGTCCTCACCGTCCATGGCGTGCCGCATCACACCCATCACTATAAAATCGCGGATTCACAGGAAAACGATTTCAAGCGCGATCTTTGGTTTGAGGGCGATGTCCTGCTGAGAACGAAAATCATTGGCTCCGACAATTCCGTGATCCTTTCGGACCTTAGGTAGGAGAAGCAACGGGCCAGAGCGAAGCCTCGAGCTTCTTTTTTCCCAAGGTGCGGCTCGGAATTTGAGCGATTTCGTGCCCCCTTGCTTCAGGCTCATGGCGCGGGCATCGGACCGAAACAGGGATGCCGGTTTGGGGCAAATTCGATGCCAATCAAAGACGCAGAGAGGCGGTTCTAATTCTATCGGGATATTCGCCTTAGGCGCGCGCATAGCATACGGCGAGAAGCGGCACTAGCTCGATCAAGTAGAGCCGCGGGAGTTGTTTGTTCTTGTAAACATGGATGCTCGACCACCCGGCCTTATCATTGCCGCGCCGCGCTCGGGTAGCGGGAAAACGCTGCTCACTCTCGGCCTAATGCGCGGCTTTCGCAGTGCTGGCCTCGCCGTCGGCGGCGCGAAATGCGGCCCCGACTATATCGACCCCGCCTTCCATGCCGCCGCGACGGGAAATTCCAGCTACAACCTCGATAGTTGGGCGATGCCGCCAGCGCTCATTGGCGCGCTCGGCCAGGCGGCGGGAGAAGCTTGCGACCTGATCCTCTGCGAAGGCCTCATGGGGCTGTTCGACGGCGTGCCGGAGGCGCCCGGGCGCACAGGCTCCACGGCTGATACAGCCGCGGCGCTTAGCTGGCCTGTTTTGCTCGTGATCGATGTCGGTGGGCAATCGCAAACCGCGGCGGCCCTCGTCCTAGGATGCGCCTCTTTTGATCGGCGAGTTAAAATAGCCGGCGTCGTTTTGAACCGCGTGGCGAGCGCACGCCATGACCGGCTCGTCCGCCAATCTATCGAGGCGCTCGGCATTCCCGTCGTTGGCGCCCTGCCCCGCATGGAGAAAATCAGCCTGCCCGAGCGCCATCTCGGTCTTGTTCAGGCGCGGGAGATCACGGATCTAGACAAGCGACTCGACGAGCTTGCGGATTTTGTCTGCCAGCATGTCGATAAAGCCGCCGTAAAATCCCTCGCACGCCCCTCCAAAGGTACAGCTGGGCCGATGGCTGCGATGCCACTGCCTGCCCGGCGCATTGCAATTGCGCGCGATGATGCCTTCTCGTTCATCTATCCGCACCTCCTTGGGTCATGGCGGAGGGCGGGCGCTAAGGTTTCTTTCTTTTCACCGCTTGCCAACGAGCCACCGCCAGAAGATAGCGATTTTGTGTGGCTGCCGGGGGGCTATCCCGAACTGCACGCCAAGCGCCTATCGGAAGCCGGGCAATTTTTTGATGGTCTGCGCCGTTTGGCGCGGCAGCGGCCGGTGCATGGCGAGTGCGGCGGCTATATGGTCCTCGGGGAGCGCATAATCGACGCGGCGGGCGAAACGTACCCGATGGCCAGGCTGCTTGGCGTCTCATTTAGTTTCGCCAAGCGTAAGCTTCAGCTTGGCTATCGTGAGGCGCGCCTCACCGTATCGCACCCCCTTGGGGAAGCGGACGCGATCTTACGCGGGCATGAGTTTCACTACGCAACGATTGAAAAAAACGATCCCAATGAGCAGCCTTTCGCCCTCGTCCACGACGCGCATGGCGAGGTCCAAGCATCCGGCAGCCGGCGCGGCAATGTCTCGGGAAGTTTTTTTCACTTCATAGCGGGGCTTTCATGATGGCGCTTTCCTATTCGCCTGGCGCTTGCCCGCTTTTGTTTCGTATCGTTTAGAATGGCTTGGTACACCTTAGCAGCATGAGGCGCGTGACGCCGGGCGACTCAAAGTATTTAAGGATAATCCCGTTGGTACGGTGCCGGTGTTCAATACGGGCGGGGTCTTGTCGCTCACGCAAGCTGGCGCCGTTCTCCATCGGTGCGGCGTCACTGTGCGAGGAAACCGAGTTCAATCGCTGGTCGGATTTTCTCGCGGCAGATCTCCACTCGGCTTTCTTCCCGCTGTTCGTGGCCGGCGCGCTGTGAAAGCGTAGAGCGCACCAAAGGAAAGACCATAAACCTGAAGTAAGATCTTTTTTGGTCATTTTTTTTCCAACTTCCTTACCAGCGCCATCGCACCGGCGGGTGCCTTGGGCTTAAAGCCGTCGATGAAATAAATAAAAACGTCGCGCCTCTTCGGCGGCTTTTTCTCCTCCCCAGCCAGCAGATCCAATCCGTCCGGGCTTTTGCCTTGCGACCAGGCCACGGCGCGTTTTGCCCAATCATCGAGTGCCGCCTCTGGATAACCATTCGCTTCCTGCTCTGACGCGCGCTGCAGGCGGAGATAAACGAAGGGAGCGCTGGCATCGAAAATATTTGGGAAAGGCTCACTATCGGTGAAGACGATGCCGATTTTATACGCTCTCACCAAATCGATGACCTCGCGCGTTTGAAAAGTCCCGTGCCGCACTTCAACGGCATGGCGCAAGGAGTGGCCTTTGAAGCTATCAGGCAGCAGCTTAAGAAAGGCCTCGAAATCAGCGGCATCAAAATGTCTATTTGGCAGAAACTGCCAATTAATTGGCCCGAGCTTCTCCTTAAGGTCGATAATGCCGCTCGCTAAAAAACGCTCGATCGACGGACCCGCCTCGGCGAGGAGGCGCCGTTGGGTCGCAAATCTTGGGCCCTTGATCGCAAATATGAAGCCTGCCGGAGTTTCGTCATGCCATTTGGCGAAGCTCCCGGGGCTTTGTGTGCGGTAGTAGGTGCCGTTGATCTCGATGGAGGTTAAGTGCTCACTTGCGTAGGCGAGCTCGCGGTTGCGGGCGAGACCTTTCGGATAGAAAGTCCCGCGCCAGGGAGGAAAGTTCCAGCCACCGATCCCGACATAAAAATTATTCACCATGATGGTTTTGCTTCATTGCTTGCATGAATTTGCGGAACGCCGACGCCACGGGGCGCTCTGCGCATGCGGGCGTGCAAGATTCAATTCAACCTCTGTAGATGCTTATAAACAATCACGCGGGACACAAACCCTGTGACAACAGCTATGCCGGCCGCGATCAGAGCAATCGCAACATAGATATTGAGGCCAAGGGCAAAACTGCCAAACAGCGCTTCCATTTGCTCTCCCCCCGGGGTCGCCTGCAACCGTGAAGCGATCCACCCCAAAACAAAAAAAGAGAGAATCGCGAGGCTGCCGCCAAGAGCGCCCCCACGGAGGCCAAGCCGAAAGAAATGATGCTGAAACTGCCGCGAAATATAGCTGTCTTCGGCGCCAACGAAATGCAGGACTTCAATGATCTCACGATTGCCTGACATCGTCCCTTGCGTTGCAAAACCGACCGCCAAGACCATCGCGGCTAAAACGAGAGCAAAAATCAGAATAGCAAGTGCAACAACACTTTTCGCCATGATCGCAAGGCGTTCGAGCCAAAGGCGATGGTCATCAACACTGACCCCCGGGATGACAGCGCTAAGATTTCTGCGCAGTACATCGATATCGAGGCGTGCATCCTTATCGAGATCGACGACGACAAGGCGCGGTATAGGCAATTCGGAAAGATCAAGGCCCGACCCAAGCCAAGGTTGCAGCAGCTCCTCGGCCTGCTCCTTGGTGTAGGGCCGAACAGACGCAACCCCCGCGGACTTCCTGGCAATTTCGGCCGCCTTGGCGCTGTCGGCATCGAGGTCGCGGCCAGGGGTTGGACGGATTTGAATGGTCATCTCGCGCGCGATATCGTCCTGCCAACCGCGCGAGGTATCGCTAATTAAGAGGGCCGCACCGGCAGTAAGCGAGGCCAGAAACGTCATGATGGCGATGACTGTCACGAGAGCCCGCCCAGCGATTGAGCCCGCCGGCACCAGCGCCATATCACGGCTGCGTCGCCCCTTGAGGATCCATCTTGCTGAACTGGCTTGTGTAAGCGTTCCCGCCGCCGCCTGCATTCTCCGTAGCGCACCCAAAAAGGAACTCATGATGCGCCTCAATCGTAGATGTGGAGGCGGCCATCGCCGAGAACCAGGCGCCTGACCCCGTCGAACTGATCCATCAAAGCAAGGTCATGAGTTGCAATCACCACGGATGTTCCTGACTTATGGAGCTCGGTAAAGAGCCGCAATAGCCTGCGTGCCAGACTTGGATCAACATTGCCGGTTGGCTCATCGGCGAGCAGAAGTTCCGGGCGGACGATGAGGGCGCGGGCAATCGCGGCACGCTGCTTCTCACCGCCGGAGAGCACCGGCGGAAGGACGTGCATGCGCTCACCGAGGCCAACCCAGTGCAAAAGCTCCCGCACTTCGGCCCGGTAGCTCGATTCATCCTTCCCAAGCACGCGCAGCGGAAGGCCGACATTCTCATAGGTTGTCAAATGATCGAGGAGGCGGAAGTCTTGGAAGACAACGCCTATACGGCGCCGCAGACCGGAAATCTCCGTCTTGCTAAGAGTAAGGGCATCGTAATCGAAAAGAGCAATCGCGCCACGCGTAGGTCGCAAGGATAAAAGGATGAGGCGCAGAAGCGTCGTCTTTCCGGCGCCTGAGGGACCAGTGAGGAACTGGAACGACTGCGGCTCGATGGAAAAGCTGATATCCTTGAGGATTTCGGCACCCATCCCATAGCGCAAACCGACATTTTCGAAACGGACCAAGACAACCTCTTTGGCCGAGCCATTTTCTGACTCTCACAAGCAATGCTTACTTTTGTAAATATTTTAGGCAATATTTTCACTTTATTAACATAAACACAGCGCGATTTTCACCCGAATCCTTCGTCGTCTGAATAATCCAATCCCTCTGCCGCTCATGATTAGGTTTCCGATCCCCCCACCAATCACCCAGTAAAGAACATCTACCGCAAACATGTTCCCAGAAGGGGGCTCCCGATGCTTAGCTTTAAACTTGAAAACGAAGGACGGGCTATTTAAATCGCCATGGATCATAATGGGATTGATAAGCTTTTGGAGGTGTTTTTTCAGTTGAAAAAGCAGAGCGGTGATAAGCATCTCAGGACTCCTTCGAACGGAGGGTGTGAATTAGACGAGAAAACACCGTGGGCCGGAGAAGCCATAGGAGAGGCGATTATCGCCGTATTTGAGCCGTAAATCTCGCCGAGACCGATGCCCATGGTGTAACGGAGCACGAATATCTCTGGCTCGACGATGTGCCGGTGGCCGTCATCGACAACGTGCAGACATCGCCGGCCCTTTACTATGTCCACACGGATCATCTCTTCCGCCCGCTGGCGATGACGGACGCCTATTGGAACGTCCTCTACGCACTCTTTGGCGGGGTGGCCGCTCGAGGCACTTGCGGAAACCTCACTAAACTGTTCCACAAAAACGCCCTTCCTCCCGCTATGCGCGGCAACGGGAAAAACGGAATTTCGTAAAATTGTCCCTATCGGCGGGCCCCAGAGTTAACCCTGAACTGGTCTCCTTCGTGTTGCGATTCCAGCACGGAGGGAAAGGTGAAAAAGACCGGGACGCTAATCATCGGAGCAGGGCCCGCGGGCTTGACGACCGCTTATTGCCTTGCCAAAGCCGGGCATGATGCAACCGTTATCGAGCAGGACCCCCATTATGTTGGCGGTATCAGCCGCACCGTTTCCTACAAGGGATTTCTCTTCGATATCGGCGGCCATCGTTTTTTTTCAAAATCGCGAGAAGTGGTCGCTCTATGGAATGAGATCCTTCCTGATGATTTCCTTGAACGCCCGCGGCTTTCACGGATTTATTACGCCGGAAAATTTTATGCCTACCCGCTGAAGGCTTTTGAAGCCCTGCGCAATCTCGGGCTTCGGCGAAGCTTTCACTGTATCGCGTCCTATGTTCTCGCACGGCTCGCTCCAACGCGCGATCCGAAAACCTTCCACCAATGGATGCGTAACGAATTCGGAGAAAAGCTTTTTTCCATTTTCTTCAAGACTTACACCGAAAAAGTGTGGGGGATGAGTTGTGATGAGATCTCCGCCGATTGGGCGGCGCAGCGAATCAAAGGGCTCAACCTCGCCAAAGCCATTATCGATGGGATGCGGCGGTCTCTCGGCTTTAAGCAGCAGACAGCAGGCGCCAAAACCCTCATCGAGTCTTTTCGTTACCCGCGCCGCGGCCCAGGCATGATGTGGGAGGCGGCCGCCCGCAAAATCGAAGCACTTGGGGGCCATATCATCATGGACCGCAAGCTTAAGACCCTGGCCTTCGACGGCGAGCGGCGCGTCTGGACAATCACCGCGAGAAACAACATCGGAGACGAGGAGATTTTCGAGGCCCAAAACGTCGTCTCTTCCGCGCCGATCACGGAACTCCTCGCCGCGCTTTCTCCAGCACCGCTCAGCCTTTTGCATGCGCGTGCGCTGAGATACCGTGATTTTTTAACGGTCGTTCTGATTGCCGATACGTCGCATACCTGGCCTGATAATTGGATTTATATCCACGATCCGAGCGTCAAGGTGGGGCGGGTGCAAAATTTCCGGTCGTGGTCGCCTGAAATGATCCCTAACGCGACTTCGACCTGCCTCGGGCTTGAATATTTTTGTTGCGAAGACGACGAGTTGTGGTCACGAACAGACGAAGAGTTGATCGCTCTGGCCAAGCGTGAGATTGCCACCATTGGATTAATGCGCGCCGAGGATGTGGCGGACGCTTGCGTCGTGCGGCAGAAGAAAGCCTATCCTGTCTACGACGAGAATTACCTGGAAAACGTTCGCGTTATTCGTTTCGAACTCGACAGTCGCTATAAAGACCTGCATCTCGTTGGCCGCAACGGCATGCATAAGTACAACAATCAAGACCATGCGATGATGACGGGAATGTTGACAGCCGAAAATATTTTGGCTGGGCATAAAGTCTGCGATGTGTGGGCCGTCAATGACGATGCCGAGTATGGCGAGGCGGGCATATCGGGGGCAAGGGAAGCTCTTGCCAGCGTCCGTCTTGTGCCACAAAAAGTAGCGTAAGCGATGATGAGAGGTAATTCGATCGCGGGTGATCGACCTTTTTTCAGCCGGAGTTCCTTGGCCAGGCGGCAAAAAACATATCTCTCCATCTTCACAAGCTTGCGGCCTGCGATGGCGGGAATGTACGCGCCATTGATCTTGTTCCTGATTTTTCTTCTGAGCCGCCCCTACAACGGTATCGTTCAAGACGCTCACATTTACATGGGACGTGCCCTCGCCGATCTCGATCCCGATGGCGTCGGCCGCGATCTCATGTTCGTGCATGATGGGCAATTCGGCTTTAGCGTGTTCCGCTTGATCGCGGTTGCCATGATCAAATTACTGGGGCTCGGAAGTGCCGCCAAAACGCTCACGATCTTGGCGGCCTTTGCCTGGTTTTTAGGCCTCTTTGCCTTCGCTCGGGCCGTGGCAACGGGCGCCAGTATTTGGGTGGCGGCGCTATTCACGATTCTCTTGCCGAATACCTATGGCGCGCCCTATCCATTGGGCTTTGCGGAGTTAATCGCTGTCCCCCGGCCGTTCGCCGAGGCCCTTGTGTTCGCCGCTCTTGCAGCGCTCGTCGCAAAGCGCGACGTTGTTTCGCTCGCCTCGATCGCGGCAGCTGCACTGCTTCATCCAATCATGGCCGTCGCGGGGTTTGTCGTTTGGGCAAGCGTCCGCTGCCTTGAAGACAAGCGCTGGATCTTCGCCGGGGCTATCGGAGGGGTGCTTTTGATCACGGCGGCCATGCTTGGCCTGCCGCTGGCCGGCAGGCTCTTTGTTGCAATTGATCCCTTATTGCGAAACTTGCACGAGATACGTAGTCCTTTCCTTTTCCCGAGCCTCTGGCCCGTGGAAAGCTTTCCGGCGCTCGTCGTGCAGGGAACGACGCTGGCGATCGCCGCACATTTGCAGCACGGACGGCGCCGAGCGATGCTCGCCTCAATCATCGTCACGGGTTTGTCTGGCGTCGCCGCTTCGGCAATTTTTGGAGACCTGTTGTCGTCGCTTCTCATCGTCCAAGCGCAGCTCTGGCGCATGGCGTGGCTGATGGCCGCCAGCGCGGCGATGGCCTTAGGGTTTGTGTCAGTCGAGTTGTGGCGGCGCGGCCTGTCCGAGCGCTTGGTGTTGGCATTCCTCGTTCTAAGCTGGTCCTTCAATACACAAGCCGGCCTTGGTGTCGTTGCCGCGATCTTGGCGCTTTTTCTGCACTTTCGCCAGTCTCGGTTTTCACCAGCCATTAAACCGGCACATGTCCTGTGCGCATGGATCTTCACGATTGTGATTGCCACCGTCTGGAGGGTTCGGCTGCTGGCCTATTTGTGGCATTTCTCGATGGCGGCCCCCGCGGGACATGGGCGATTTGAACTCTTACTCATCAGAGGCTATTTCGTTTTGCCAATTTGCGCCCTTGCCGTGTATTTGGCCCTCAAAAAACCGCGGATACCACTCGCGGTGCAGAGCAGCGTTGCGGCCTTGCTGCTGATCGCAGCTGTTGCATTGTGGGACCACCGAACGCGAGCTCAACACATCGTCGAAGAAAATCACCGCCTCCCAGACCTCGTGCGGCTAATCGCGGAACGCCCCGGCGAAGTCTACTGGATGGATAGCCAGGTCGAAGCTTGGTTTATGCTCGGCCGTCCGCAGTGGGCTTCGCCCCTGCAAGGTGGCCCGATTATCTTCTCTTCAGAACTCGCGCGGGAATGGCAGCGCCGGACGCAGATCCTCATCGACGCCGGGCTCGCCGACAAAAAAAGCTTTTCACCCTGGGCTGACCCACGGCTTGCCGACCGGGGGCACCTTACTGAGAGCGGCATACGTCAACTTTGCACGCGCCCCGATGCACCCGCCTGGGTCATCGCGCCGTTCGAGCTAGGCGAAGAGCTCCCTACCGGGCTTGATATGCGGATCTGGCCGCTGCCGGTGCCGTTCTATCTCCTAACCAAGGCAGACGATGATTATACTTGGCGGAAGATCAGCGCCCTTGGCCTAATTCCCTGCGCCAAATAATTTTTGCTATAAGCGCTTTGGGAGACCGCGTCGCGCAATGCTTTCGCGCGCGGCCGCAAGGAGGAGACCATGCCGAAAACGGCTTGCATCGCGCTTTTCGTAACCATTATCGCCGCTTTTACCCAACTCTTCGCTCCGCTCGCGCGAGCGGATGAAACCTGCTTGTCGCCCTATACAGCGGCGCTCGTCAAAGGCCAGGAAGCTTACCTTCACGTTTGGACTCTTGGCGCCAAGGGCATTGGCGATGAGTCTGACAAACTCGTTACAATCGGCGCCGATCCAAAATCCGCCTCTTACGGAAAAGTTGTCAGCAGTATTTCAGTGGGGGGCCGCGGCGAAGCCCACCACATGGGTTTCACTGATGACCGCAAATATTTATGGGCCGGCCGTCTCGATGACAGCAACATCTTCGTCTTCGATGTCGGCAGCGATCCTGCCCATCCCAAACTCGTCAACACGATCAGCGATTTCAGCGACAAGACGGGATTTGTGGGACCCCATACGTTCTACGCGATTCCGGGCCGCATGGTCATTGGCGCTCTCTCTAACACCAAGAGCCATGACGGCATCACTGGCCTCGCGGTCTACAACAACAAGGGCGCGTTTCTCTCATCCCACCCCATACCCACGGCCCAAGGTGGTGATGGCTATGGATACGATGTCGCAATAAACCCGAAGAAGAATGTACTTCTGACCTCGAGCTTTACAGGGCACAACAATTATATGCGCGACCTTGGCGATCTTATCAAAGATAGCGAGGCGATGAAGCACTTTGGGAACACCATGGTTGTATGGAATCTAAAATCCTTCGAACCAGAAAAAATTTTCAATGTTCCAGGGGCTCCGCTCGAAATCCGCTGGTCGCTCAAGGAGGGGGATGACTGGGCGATTACCGCCGCCGCGCTGACTTCAAAACTCTGGCTAATCAGGCACGACGCCGATGATCAATGGCAAGCGAAGGAAGTCGGCGTGATCGGCGATCCCAGCAAAATTCCCCTGCCCGTCGATATTTCGATTTCCGCCGATGGGACCAGGCTTTGGGTGAATACATTTATGGATGGCACCACCCATCTTTTCGATATTTCCGATCCGGAGAAACCAGTAGAAATCTATAAGAAGGTCACGGGGAAACAGGTTAACATGATTTCCCAAAGCTGGGATGGCAAGCGCGTTTATATCACATCATCACTTTTGGAGCATTGGGACAAGACCGGTGATGATAACGAGCAAGCGCTGCGTGCCTATGAGTGGGACGGCAAGGAGCTTAATCTCAAATTCGAGATTGATTTTTTCAAGGAGCAGCTTGGCCGCCCCCACCACATGAAGTTTTCCGGCTCCGTGGATAAAGCTTCGCGCGACGCAACAAAGCACGCCGCTCGGAACTGATGCGAAAAAGCACGCGCCCTGTCGGCGCCTCGGGCATCGCGCTTGCCGTCTGGGCCGGGTTGATTTGCGATCCGGCCATCGCCGCGGCGGATGCCATCTCAAGCCTGCCATCGCCCGGAACCTACGCTCTCGACCATATTCAGAAGGTGCCTTTCGGCATTGTTCTCGAGGGCAACCATTTTCCTCGCCTTCTTTCCCACTATACCCTTGGCAAAATAACTCTATTTTCATTTTTTTATACAACCTGTGCCGATCCAACAGGCTGCCCGCTCACCTGGAGCGTTTTCGAGGACGTACGCGAAAGAGTATTAGCCGATCCCACACTTCATGGTCAGGTGCGCCTCGTTTTTTTCAGTCTTGATCCGGCGCATGATACGCCCGCTATGCTCAGCATATTAGCCGCGAACTACAAACGAGACGCGGCCAACGTGCCCTGGTACTTTCTCACCACTTACTCTTATAGATTTTTGACGCCTTTGCTCCGCGAGATGGGGGAGGATATTTCCGTCGATCGCGATGCCTCTACAAGTGGACGGCCGGCCTTTTACCACCTTTTGAAGGCTTTTCTGATCGATCGACAGGGTTGGGTCCGCGAAATTTATTCCAATCAATCCCTCGAACCTGCCGCGATCATTGGCGATATCAAAACGCTGCTCCTCGGGTCCGAGAGAGAGAGAAAACCGTGAGCCTTTCTCTCCATTTGCTTTCGGCGCGACAGCCAAAAGAATAGGCTGAATACGCTTGTGCGTGCCCGCACAGCCACGCACCCCGCTTCGCGGTACTCCTCTTTCATCGCCGGTTCACATTGGCTGGCGCATAGGAGGAGAGACAAATGATCGATGCGAGAAAGGCGGCTGTCGGGGGTCTTGCTGTCGTCACCATTGCTATCATCGCTGCTGCCACTTCGACCTCGGCCGCGGCGTGGGGTTATCACCAGTTTAATTGGGGTTGGAGCGTTGGCGAAGTCTCTGCCCTTGCTTTAGGAGCCGCTGCGGCGGCAAGTGCATCTCGGGGTTATGGGTGTCATGTCGCCTCCCAACCTGTCCTCGGTGTCCGCGGCAATGTAGTCGCCTACCGCCGCGTACCTACCTGTAACTAACGAATCTCCGCGCAAGCGGGAACCCGTTTCGGCACTCGTTGCCGAAAAACTCCGGAAGCTTGAGACGAAGAGAAATTTTTCTAATCGGCCAAAGGCTGACGGAACAATTATTGGGCGCCGGAAGTTCTGGCGCAAAAAACTTACGAAGCCACGTTTAAATTTTCAGACGGGCCGTGATCTCTCTGGAAGGGAGATCACGGTCCTTTGCTGTAAAGCCTAGCTAGTCAGCCGGGCCAGTCGTTGTGCCGAGCCTTGCCAGATCTTTTTTTTTCTTGGCATTCTCTCCTATCGCAGACAACGCTTCACTGTTATCCCGAGCGGCATCTTCGACATGGCGAAAGCGTTCCCCGGCCTGCTCCCTACTCTTAAGAGATGATCGCCCGATGAATTTTCTTTTGGGGCTCGCCACCGATCCCGCGCAGTGGTTTGCTCTTGCCACGCTAATCACGATGGAGATCGTGCTTGGCGTCGACAATTTGATTTTTGTCGCGCTTCTCTCGTCAAAATTGCCGCCAGCCCAAGCCGCAACAGCGCGGCGGATAGGCGTTGGCCTATCTCTGATCCTTCGCGTGCTCCTCCTCGCCGGAGCGGCTTATGTTGTGAGTCTGACGAAGCCGTTGTTTTCTTTCATTGGCAAAGAATTTTCCTGGCGCGATCTGATTCTCATCGCCGGCGGGCTATTTCTGCTTTCTAAGGCAACAAATGAGATCCACCGCAATATTGGCCCGAATAGAGGGCTTGAAGTGCCGCGGCCTCGCGCTGGTTTCACCTCTACCATATCGCAAATTATGTTCGTGGATCTCACAGTTTCAATAGATAGCATTATTACCGCCGTTGGCATGACGGACCATGTCGCGATAATGATCCTTGCCGTTACTATCGCCGTCCTTGCTATGCTGATGGCGGCTGGAGTTCTCGCGACTTTCATCCATCGCCACCCGAGCATTGTCATGCTGGCGCTTGGCTTCCTTTTGTTGATAGGCACGGCATTGATAGCCGATGGATTTGGTTTTCATCTGCCAAAGGGATACATTTACGCGGCGATGGCGTTCGCCGCTCTCATCGAGGGTCTCAATATGCTGGCCAGCTGGCGGCGTGGGCCGCCGTCGGGGTAAACCCGCTCATGATGGAGAAAGCCGAAGCGGGGAGCGCTGTACAAGACAGGGCGGTCGCCGACGTGCTTCTGCCGCTCGCCGTCCCTCAAGCTTACTCTTACCTCGCTCCGAAGAGCTTGCTGGTCAGCGCTGGAGATTTCGTTGAAGTTCCGCTCGGCAGCCGGAAGGCGATCGGCATCGTTTGGGATACGCGGGCGGCCGGGGCCCCGGCATCGAATTTGAAGGCCATTGCTGCCCGCCTCGACCTCCCGCCCCTGCCGGCCAACACAAGAGCCTTTGTCGACTGGATTGCCCGGTGGACGCTGGCCCCGCCCGGGATGGTCTTGCGCATGGCGATCCGCCCGGCGTTCCTGCGCGAGCCAGAGCCACTTTCTGGCGTCCGTCTGACTGGCTCAGCGCCAGGGGGGCGAATGACAGAGGCCCGGGCGCGTATCCTGCGAGTGCTAGAAGGTAGCGCAATTGTGCAAAGGGCCGCCCTCGCCAAGGCGGCAGGCTGTTCCTTGGGCGTCATCGATGCGCTCGTTACCAAGGGCGTGCTTGGCTTAGCTTTGCTCCCGCCGGAACCCCTGGCGGAAGCCTGCTCTCCAACATTCACAAAGCCGGCGCTTACCGCGGATCAGCAAACAGCCGCAACTTGCCTCTACAATCGTGTCCTTGAGCGGGCTTTCTCTGTTACGCTCCTTGAAGGCGTGACTGGCTCGGGAAAGACGGAGGTCTATTTCGAAGCGATTGCGGCCGCGCTGGCGGCAGGGCGGCAAAGCCTCGTCCTTATGCCGGAGATCGCGCTCACCGCGCAGTTTTTGGATCGTTTTGCCTCGCGTTTTGGCGCCCGCCCAGCCGTCTGGCATTCCGAAATCCCTGCGAGGAAAAAATCGCGGTTATGGCGCGCTATAGCGACGGGAGAAGTCCTAGCGGTCGCCGGCGCCCGCTCGGCGTTGTTTCTTCCCTTCAAAGATCTCGCAATGATCGTCGTCGATGAGGAACACGATGCGGCCTACAAGCAGGAAGATGGGGTTTCCTACCATGCGCGCGATATGGCCGTCGTACGCGGCCAGATCGAAAAATCAACCGTCGTCCTCTCCACGGCCACGCCATCACTCGAAAGCCGCGCCAACGCCGAACAGGGACGCTACCGCCACATCGAACTCTCCGAGCGCTTCAACGCTCGGCCGCTTCCAGCCATCGAAGCCATTGATTTGCGTACCGCCCTTCCCGCGCGCGGCAAGTGGATCGCGCCTCGCCTTGCCGCCGCTATCGCGCAAGTGCTTCAACGCAACGAACAGGCACTGCTCTTTTTAAATCGCCGAGGCTATGCGCCATTAACGCTCTGCCGCGCCTGCGGGCACCGTTTCCAATGTCCGAATTGCACGGCGTGGCTCGTTGAGCATCGTTTTCGGCGGACGTTGATGTGCCACCACTGCGGTCATACAGAGCAGAGGCCAGCGCTTTGCCCAGCCTGTGAAGCGGCGGATTCGCTCACTGCTTGCGGTCCTGGCATCGAGCGGCTGGCAGAGGAATCAGCCGCGCTTTTCCCCCACGCAAGGATACTCACGCTTTCGTCGGATTTTGCCGGCGGCGTCGAGCGTCTGCGCGCCGAGATCGAGGCCATTTCACGCGGCGGCTGCGATATTGTCATCGGCACGCAGCTCGTCGCCAAAGGCCATAATTTCCCGAAACTTTCGCTCGTCGGGGTCATCGACGCGGACGTTGGCCTGACATCCGGTGATCCGCGCGCCGCCGAGCGCACCTTTCAGCTTCTCCAGCAAGTCACCGGCCGTGCCGGGCGCTTTGAAACAAATGGGCAGGCCTTCGTTCAAACGTGGCAACCCGAGCACCCCGTCATGCGCGCGCTGCTGTCGGGACAAAGCGAGCGCTTTTACCAAGAGGAATCCCGCCAGCGGCGGATGGCTGGGCTCCCCCCTTTCGGGCGGCTCGCTGCCGTGATTGTATCCGGCACCGATGCAGCGAAGACCGAAGCGCATGCGCGAGCTCTCGCGCGAGCGGCCCATGCACTTCCCCCATCAAAGGGTTGGAAGCTTGCCAAAGCTCATGGAATTTCCGTTGAAGGCGAGCTCGCCTTGCTTGGGCCCGCCGAAGCGCCGATCGCGGTCATTCGAGGGCGCCACCGCTTCCGGCTGCTCGTGCGAGCACCCCGCAGCGCCGACCTGCAGGGATTTTTGCGCACCTGGCTTGCCGCCGGCCCGCCCGAGAAAAATGGCATCCGCGCGGTCGTCGATATCGATCCGCAGAGTTTTCTGTGATTAATTCGGCTGTGGAGCATGAGGCCCGCCAAAAATTCGGGGAGGAAGGAATGCGCATTGGCTTTTTGTCTGCAAGCTTCGCCGCCATAGCAATCGGATGCGGCGTACCGGCGATGGCGCAGGCCGGAATGGAAGACCTCAGGACATATTGTAAAAGCGACGTCGAACGTCTTTGCCCGGGAATTCAGCCAGGCGGCGGCCGCATCATCAAGTGTCTGAAAACCCATAAAAAAGAAATAACAGTTGGCTGCGCGCAGGCGCTGCAAGGCCTCAAGGCAAAAATGCACTAAGTTTGGGGTGAAAGGACGAAAGCTCGTCCTTTTACCCGCTCTTTCCACTAACTCAGCATTTGCCGCTGGCCTGGCTCGATTTCCCGGCTCCGCAATTGCCACGCGAGAGCAAGAAGGCTTGCTCCAAAGAAAGTCGCATAGGCGCCAACCCACCAGCTCACGACGAGAGCGCCAACCACCGGGGCCGCGATCAGCATGACTCCAAAAACCAGCGAAACGACGCCCGCGAAGCCGAGCCACCAGCGGCCATGGTCTTGGTCGAGATAGTAGGCGGCGCGCAGCTCGAGGGCTCCAGACACGATCGCCCAGGCGGCGAGCAAGCCGACAAAGACGAGCACGGTAATGCCAGGCACGGCCATCGCGAGCAGGCCGGCAATTATGCCGACGATGCCTTCGAAAGTCAGATAGCCCCAGCGGCGATTGCGCTGCGCCGCGTGCACTGCGGCAACGATCGCAAGGATCCCGTCAAGGATGAGGTAGATTGCAAAGAGCGTGACGAGGGACAACAAAGTCGGCCCCGGGAAGGCAAAAGCGATGAAACCGATGAGGAGGCCAAACACGCCGCGCGCGGCGACGACCTTCCAATTTCGTTTCAGGGTCAAGCCTAAGCTCAAGTCAAAATCGGGCTTTTCGCCGAAAAAACTCATGATCGCGTTCCTCTTATGAAGACATTGCGCTAAGGCGCTGGTCGACCTTAAACCTAGTTCTTGCCGCCGCGACGTCGAGATGACGGCGGCGCTTTTTTGGCGAGGGTCTCATGATGAACAAAAGTGCCCAACCCTCCGCTGAATCATCGGCCGTGCTTGACCATAGCGACGCAAGATGGCAGCGGCTGCATGAGATTATAAAAATGCGGTCGCTTAAATTGGGCGACTTCGTTTTATCATCCGGGCGCTCCAGCACCTATCTCTTTCAATTGCGGCAAACGACGATGCTGCCCGAAGGCGCGGCTCTGATTGCCGAAATCATCGTCGAATATATGAAGGCCGAGGCCATCAAGTGTATCGGCGGACTCGAAATGGGAGCGGTGCCAATCGTGGCCGCGACGGCGGTGATCAGTCATGTGAAACACTATCCCATCGAGGCTTTTTTTGTGCGCAAGGCGACAAAGGAGCATGGCGCGCGTGAGCGCATCGACGGGCATTTGAGGGATGGCGCCGAGGTGCTCATGATCGATGACGTGGCGACAACCGGCGACTCAATTTTAAGAGCAATCGAGGGGATCGGTGAGTATCAATGCCGTGTCTGCCGCGCGCTGACGATTGTCGATCGTGAGGAGGGAGCCGCTGCAAATCTCGCCGCCCATGGCATCGCCCTCGCCGCGATATTTAAGCGCAGCGATTTTCCGGAGATTGCGGGCGCTCGTTCCTAAGTAAGCAACTGCGACGCCTTACGAGAGACTCACGGCCCAACCCACACCTCACCCGCGCTCGTCTTCAGCCTGATCCGCGCATAGCTGCAATTGCCCTTGCCTCTTTGAAAGGCGCTGACCGCGATAAGCCAGACGGCGACAATCCGTTCCGGTAGAGCACCTCCGATGGCGCGCTCATAGTCATGATAAACCGCTTGCTCCTCTTCGAGCCACACTCCCAACTTCGCCCGGTCGGAGCGAACCACCTGATGGGTCTCGCGCTTATCCCACCACGACACTGGGCACGGGAAAACCTTCCCCTCGGGCAAGGCAGCGCTCCACATATAGGTGAGATCGCGCCCGTTATCGAACTCGACGGCAATCGAGAGATAATCATGCGTTGGCAGCGAATCCTCGCGGACCTTCGAGGGCAGCTCATCGGCACGCCACGCCCAGGCGAGGCGCGTCGAGGAATCGAGTTTCACATCGACCGGAAATTGAAGAATCCCGGCGTCTCGCGCCGTCCGGCAGCACAGACGATCGGGTTGCTGCTCGCCAGCTTCGGCGCGAAAAATTTGGCTTTCCCCCAACCGCCAAAGGTGCCGCCATCCTTTGGGGGGCTCTCCCTGGTTTTCGAGGCGCGCAAGCTCACGGCGCGCATAGCCGCTCCGATCAACGGCGCGCAGCTTCAAAAGGCCTTGCTTCGCTAATCCCCGCCACACCAAGACCGCGACGGTAAGCCCGCCACTCGCGCCTTCGTGCGGATAGGCAGGATCGAACCGCCCGCTCTCATCGAGCCATTCCCCTGGCGGCTTGGCGATGAGCATCAAGCGGCCGTTCCGTTCCGCCCGGAAAGTGGTCGTCGTGTCAATGGATTTAGAGATGGTTCCGCCCGGCTCGATCCGATGCCAAAGGGCCATTCCTCCGTCAAACCCGATGCCGAGCTCCTTGGCGAGCCAAACGCGGCCCGCCGAGAGGAGAGTGATCTCGGCCCCCTCCGGGACATCGAGGCCCGTGTCGATCCAGCCGGAAGAGGCGGCGAGCACATCGATAACGGCCGAGGTGCAGAGCTCCTCTTTAACTGCCGCGAGCGTGTTCATCCAATCGACGGCGATGGACGCAAGATCTTCTTGGTGCTTGGTTTGGTGCTTGGTCGAAAGCAAATATTCCTCCCTTGGGAGCGTGTTTTTAAGGATTTCGCCATTCCTTACGCGGCGGGGACGCTCAGTTCAAGCCGCGCGAAAGCTTGGCGCCTTCGGCCGGCCGGCAGCGGCCTCATTTACCATTTGTTTACCCTCAGCTAGGATCACTCAGCATGCCGCCCAGCACCGCAGTGTGCTGCCCCATTGGCCGGACCGGTTAAGCCGCCCGATTGCTCCCGCGATATGGTTGAATGATCACGCTTTTTCATCATCCGCTATGTCCGCACTCGCGTTTCGTCCGGCTGCTCCTTAGCGAGTATGACATCAAACCGGACATGGTGGAGGAAAAGCCCTACGAGCGCCGGCGAGAATTTCTTCTCATGAATCCGGCAGGCCAGACGCCCGTCCTCGTCGAGGAGTCGGGGTTGGTGCTATCGGGACCTTCCCCGATCGCCGAATATTTTGACGAGACGCATGGCTGCGCTTTAGGCCGCCACCGGTTGCTGCCGGAAAACCCGGCTTCCCGCGCTGAAGTGCGCCGTCTCTTCGACTGGTTCTCGCAGAAATTTTTTCTTGAAGTGACCAATTGGCTCGTCAATGAAAAAGTTTATAAACGCTTTATGCCGCGTGAAATGGGCGGCGGCGGTCCCGACATGGAGCTGGTGCACGCCGCGCGGGTCAATATTCGCACCCACTTGCGCTATGTTGGCTATTTGGCGAGCCAAAGGAACTGGCTTGCGGGTGATCGCCTGTCGCACGCCGATCTTGCCGCCGCGGCGCAGCTTTCTTGCGTGGATTTCCTGGGCGACGTGCCATGGGACGAGAACGAAATGGCGAAGAACTGGTACGCCCGCATCAAGTCGCGGCCGGCCTTCCGTCCGCTGCTCGCGGATCGCCTGCCAGGCCTCTCCCCGCACGCGGTCTACGCGGACCTCGATTTTTAGCCCTGGCGGATTTACGCGGGCCCCTGCAAGAGAAGGCACAAGCGCTCGGCTTCGACGTCTGCCGCATCACCCACCCGCGCGCGATCCCGGATGCGCCGCGGCAACTGGCGGACTGGCTCGAAACCGGCGCGGCGGGGACGATGGATTGGCTCGCTTCGACGAGCGAGCGGCGCGCCGATCCGCTCAAGCTTTGGCCGGAGGCCGCCACCGTCATTATGCTTGGCATGAACTATGGGCCGGCAGGCGATCCGCTTGCGGCGCTGGGGCAAAAATCCGCCGCCAATATCTCCGTCTACGCGCGGAACCGTGACTATCATGACGTCATCAAAGGCCGGCTGAAGCAGCTCGGCGGTTGGCTTGCCGCGCAGGCTCAAGACGCCGAGCTTAAGGTTTTCGTTGACACGGCGCCGGTGATGGAAAAGCCGCTCGCCCAGGCTGCGGGTCTTGGCTGGACCGGCAAGCATAGCAATCTTGTCTCGCGGGAATTCGGTTCCTGGCTTTTTCTAGGGGCGATTTTTACCAATCTGCCATTAGAACCCGACCCGCCAGAGAGGGACCATTGCGGGACATGCCACGCTTGCCTTGATATTTGCCCAACGCACGCGTTTCCCCGCCCCTATGTACTCGATGCGCGGCGCTGCATTTCCTACCTCACAATCGAGTTCAAGGGCAATATTCCCCAGCACTTCCGGCCGCTTATCGGCAACCGTGTTTTCGGCTGCGACGATTGTCTTGCGGTATGCCCATGGAACAAGTTCGCCACAGCCGCCCGCGAGACAAAACTTGCGGCGCGAGGTGACCTCGCGGCACCACCCCTGATGAACCTTCTTAACCTTGACGATGCCCGTTTTCGAGAGCTCTTTTCGGGCAACCCCGTTAAGCGCATCGGTTTCGAGCGTTTCATGCGCAATGTTTTGATAGCAGCGGGCAACAGCGGCGATGCCGGCCTCGCTCCTCTTGTGGCAAATAAGCTTCAAAGCCCATCAGCCGTCGTGCGGGCCATGGCCGTCTGGGCGCTCGGACAATTGGCGCCTCAGAAACTGAGCGAACTTTCGCGGCGCCTTCGCGCCGGCGAGCAGGATCCCGCCGTCGAGGAGGAATGGGCCGAAGCAAGCGGCGATGCCGCGCGCCTCCCCCATGCCGAGGAAGAAGACCAGTTTTCATGAAGCTTTTCGCATTCGGCCTTGGTTATTGCGCGCGCCACTATATCGCTGGCTCGGGAACCTCATTCGAATCCATCGCGGGAACCGTTCGTCAAGCCAGCAAAATTCAAGAATTCGCCGATGGAAAAGTCGATGCGTTCGTCTTTACTTCGGAGAAGGGGGATACCGAAATCGCGGCGCGGCTGGCTGAATCCGACGTCGTCCTCGTCTCTATCCCCCCTGGCCCGACCTCGGATCCGGTGCTTGCGAAATTTGGCCGCCGTCTTTCTTCGCTAAGGCGGCGGCAAACCATCATTTATCTTTCGACAATCGGTGTTTATGGCGATCGCGGCGGCGAATGGGTGGACGAGACGACAGCCCCCCTCCCGGCAACGGAACGTTCGCTAACCCGGCTCCGCGCCGAAAAGGCATGGCTGGCACTTGCCAACGATCGGGGAAAAAAAGTCTACGTCCTGCGCCTCGCCGGCATTTACGGGCCAGGCCGGAATATGCTCCTCAACCTCAAAGAGGGGACAGCAAAACGCATTATAAAAAGAGGCCAGGTTTTCAACCGCATTCACGTCGAAGACATCCGCCGGGTGATTGACGCGGCGATTGCCCACGAGGGCCCAGGCGGAATTTTCAATCTCAGCGACGACGCACCTTCGCCGCCCCAGGATGTCGTAACCTATGCCGCCAAGCTGATGGGGGTGGAGCCGCCTCCCGAAAGCGATTTGCAAACCGCCGAAGTCTCGCCCCTCGCGCGAAGCTTTTATGACGAGAATAGGCGGGTCTCGAACCGCAAAATCAAGGACGTGTTTGGCCTCCGGCTGACCTATACGACCTACCGCGCCGGGCTCGAAGCGCTATGGCAGGCGGGCGAGGGGCGGGATTAGAGGCGGCGCTAGCCCCTCTCGCTGTCGAGATGCGCCATTTGCGCTCTCGCATAGCGGTCACCACAGGCGGCATTTTTAGGCACGGCGCTCTCGAGAGCGGCAATGTCCTCAGGCGTGAGCCTGACATCGACCGCACCGAAAGACTCTTCGAGCTGAGCTCGTCGGCGCGCGCCGATTAGAGCGACAATCTCATTGCCCCGGGATAAAACCCAGGCGATGGCGATCTGCGCCACGGTGGCGCCCTTTCCCTGCGCGACAAATCTTATCGCCTCAACTAAGCTGAGGTTCTGGCTAAGATTCTCCCCCTGGAAGCGCGGGCTTATGGCGCGAAAATCGCCGCCTGAAGCGCGCCTATCTTTGTCCCAATGGCCACTGATCAGGCCGCGCGAGAGGACACCATAAGCCGTAATGCCGATGCCAAGCGCCCGGCAGACCGGCAAAATCGACTCTTCAATGCCACGGGAGAGGAGCGAATACTCAATCTGCAGGTCGGCAATCGGATGGATGGCGGCAGCGCGGCGGATGGTCGCGGTACCAACCTCGGAGAGCCCGACATACCGCACATACCCCGCCTTCACCATTTCTGCAATGGCACCGACGGTTTCCTCGACTGGAACATTTGGATCGAGCCGCGCTGGACGATAAACGTCAATGTAATCCGTTCGCAGGCGCCGTAAAGAATAAGCGAGCGCCGATTTGACGGCGGCGGGCCTCCCGTCAACGCCGAGCCACTGGCCGGCAGGATCGCGCAAAGAGCCAAATTTGACGCTGATCATCATCTTATCGCGAGGGTAACCCTGTAAGGCCTCGGCGATCAGCATTTCATTATCACCCATGCCATAAAAATCGCCGGTGTCCAGTAAAGTGATCCCGGCATCAAGAGCGGCGCGAATAGTAGCAATGCTTTCCGCGCGCTCGGGCGGTACGCCATAAAGGTCCGACATTCCCATGCAGCCAAGCCCGAGGGCGGATGCGATGGGGCCTTCGTTGCCGAGCTGGCGAGTGATCACGAAGCCCTCCTGATTTCTTCCCGCGCCGAACGCTAGCCCTTTCGCCTGCCAAGGAGGGCGGGCCTTCGCACATATAACGCAATACCGCCATTAAGGATGCCGAGCATGACGAGAAGCGCCGATTCGCTCATTCCGATGCTGCGGCTTTGTAAGGCGGCCGTCAGAAGCGCGCCGAGCACCATGAAAGCGGCGTTGAGGATATTCACGCCGCCAACAATGCGAGCGCGACAATCTGGCGGCGCGTCAGCTTGAATAGCCGTAAATAAGGGCACGACAAAAAACCCGCCAGAGCAAGCAACGCCAATGACATCGAAAGCAACGCGAAGGCCCGCAAATGAAGAGAAGAAATCGATGAGGCTCGCCTGCGTCCTTGCGAGCGGCAAAGCGAATGTCGCCATGCCAAGGTCGATTAGAAAGACAGCCATGCCCAAGGCGGCGATCGGAACGAGCTTAAGACTGATCTGGCCGCGGGCTAAGACGGCGGCGCCGATAGACCCTAGACCGATCCCCAGCGCGAAGAGCGCACTGACGGCAGTCTCTACTTCGATGCCGCCACCGATTTTATCCCGCACGACGACGGGTACGAGGGAGAGCGCCACCGCGCCACTCATCCAAAACCAAGAGACCGCGATGGCCCGCGCCCACAACGTTGGGGCCTGCGCGACCGTCTTTAAGAGACCAAATGCCGAGGCAAGAAAATTGGGATTGGTGCGAAGGCCTGGCGCCCCACATTCGGTCGAGGGAATGAAAAGGCTGGCGGCAAAACACGCAACGGCGATCGACATGAGCTGGAAAACCGTTCCTTCCGGCTCGCGCCCTTTCGCCGACAGGCCGCCCGCGATGAGCCCTAAAAAGATGGCGATGAACGTGGCCGCCTCGACGAGGGCATTGCCGGGCAAAAGCTCGTATTCGGGGAGAAGGTCCGGCAGAATGCCGTATTTCAATGGGCCAAACAAAGCCGCGATGGTGCCGAGCCCGAAAAGCGCCATATAAAGCAGCGGCAAGGACGACAGAACGAGACCCACCGCTGCGACCATCTGGATAAGTATCTCCGCGAATTTCAGCCGCCGGGCCAGCCATGCCTTATCATGCGCATCGGCAAGCTCGCCGCCAAGCCCCGAAAATAAAAGGGATGGCAGCATGAATATGCCAATGGCGAGCGTGATAAGAGGGCCCGCATTTGCCTCGCCGAACCGGAAGAGGATCAGCATCGCCAGCATGTTGCGAACGAAATTGTCGTTAAAAACGGAAAAAAATTGGCACCAAAATAATCCCGCGAAGCGGCGTGCCCCGAGAAGGCGAACGAGCACCGCGAAAGGTGAAGCTGCCGCCTTCATATCCGGTCTGCTCCTCATGAAGGCAAGGGCTCAGCGTGGCCAATAATTCTGACAATCCCCGGAAAAGCGTCGCGCATTTTTCTGTCGATTTCATCAACGCAGTCGTGGACTTCGCCGACGCACAAGTGCGGGCTCGCTCGGCAATGATAATTGACAACGAGACCCTCGGGCGTCGCCCGCGCGCGCACATTGTGGATATCGACGATCGGGCCGGCCTCGGCTAGCTTTTCGAGCGCCGCCGCAAGTTCCGAACGGGCGCCCTCCGCCACCGGATGGCCCTTCAATTGGTAAAGCTCCAGGGGCTCGATGTGCGTCTCGACCTCGATATTGGCCCCAAGCTCCTGGCGAATTTTCAACTCCATTCCCGACGCAATCTCATGCGCGGTGCCATGCGTCATATGCCGGTCGAGCTCAATGTCGAAACTGATCGAAATGCGTTCGTCGATTTCTTGGACGGTAACATGATGGATCGCCACACGGCGCCTTGCGGCTATCAAGAGGACGCGCTCGGCAATCGTTTCGCTGTTGAGCGCAACCGGCCGGGCCATGATCATCAGCGAAATTTCCGGGTAACGCGCGCTGATCGCGGACTTCACATTTGCCTCGATCGCCGCAGCTTTCTCGAGCGGCAATGTGCGCGATACCATGAGGGACATATCGCCAAAGACTTGCGCCCCGGCCGGGCGCAGGCGTAACGCCTCGACGCCAATCACTCCGGGGACCAACCGCGCAATCAACCGGATCTCGGAGGTCAAGCCTTCCGGCGCCGTATCAACCAGGGCGTTGATTGTGCGCCGGCCGATTTTCAACCCGCCAACGACAATGAAAAGCGCGAGCCCTAAAGCCGCGACGGCATCGCCTTGCGGGTAACCGTAGGCCGCCGCAGTAATTCCGCAAAGCGCCAGGCCCGTGCCAACGATATCGCTTGAAAAATGCAGGGCATCGGCCGCCAGCGCATCGCTCTTCGTTGTCGCCGCAACTCGCCTTAACGTGAACCAGCGAAAAAAATCGATGAACATGGAGCCAATAAGGACCGCAAAAACGACTGGCTCCGCTTCAATGCCCGCCTCGCCTTTGAAGAGGCGGGAAGCTGCTTCAATGGTGATATACACAGCAAGGGCGAACAAAAACCCCGTTTCAATAAGGGCGGCTACGGCCTCGACCTTGGCATGTCCGAATTGGTGCTCTTCATCAGCTGGTTTATCGGCGACCCTCACCGCGAAAAAAGTAAGCAGAGTTGCCGCCACGTCAGCCAAATTGTGGCCAGCCTCGGAAAGCACGGCCAGCGAACCCGATGCAAGACCGGCCGCGAACTTGGCGAGCGTCATCAGGCTGCTCACTCCAACGGAGGCAAGCGCCGCTGCTTCCTTCTGTTTTGAGTGCTCGTTCAAACTTAACTCTCCTGGCCCGCTGGAGTATAAATCGTCTGTTTCCGCCATGGAGCAGCCAGGAGTATATCGTGCCGTTGCGCTGAACAAAACCTGCGGCTTCATGGCACCAGGCCCGCCACGCTTAAAGACTTGGCGTCTGCTTAAATTCGCGTGACTTTCGGCGGCAGGACGAAACAGATCCACGATGCCGTTTACCGGGTCAAAAAGGAGCGGTTTATGGAGTACCTACATACGATGGTCCGTGTCACAGATCTCGACGAGTCACTCGACTTTTACACCAACAAACTCGGGCTAATCGAGGTCAGGCGCACCGAGAACGAAGCGGGGCGCTACACGCTCGTGTTTCTTGCCGCACCAGGCGATGCCGACCGCGCCAAGCAAACGAAAGCGCCTCTCATCGAGCTGACCTATAATTGGGATAAGGAGAACTATACCGGTGGCCGCAACTTTGGCCACCTCGCTTACGCCGTTGAAGATATCTACGGTACTTGCGAACGGCTGATGGAAGCGGGCATCACCCTCAACCGGCCGCCGCGCGACGGGGCCATGGCGTTTATCCGCTCGCCCGACAATATATCGATTGAGCTTTTGCAAAAGGGTATCCCGCTGGAGAAAAAAGAGCCCTGGGTTTCAATGCCAAACACGGGTGTATGGTAGCGCTTGGAAGACGCCCCGCTCGCTCTTTCGCCTTGTGGCCTCGCGGAACTCGCACCGCCCGCGAGCTCGGCTTATTTCCTTGACGTCGATGGCACGCTTCTCGAGATTAAGCCGCGTCCGGAAGATGTCATGGCCAGCGGCGATGTGCTGGCGCTCCTTAGGGGCCTCGAGAGCGCGGCGGGCGGCGCCCTCGGCCTTGTCAGCGGCCGCCGGATTGATGATCTCGATAGGATCTTCTTCCCGCTTGTCTTCCCCGCGGCCGGGCTGCACGGAGCTGAGCTGCGCTTTGCCAATGGCCAGCGCGTTTCTTGTGACGGTGCCGCACTGGCGATCGTTCGGCCCGCGATCGTTGATTATACCAAACGGCATCCAAAACTGCGGCTTGAGGACAAGGGCGCATCTCTCGCCGTGCACTACCGCCAAGCACCTGAACTTGAGATCGCTGTCCTTGCATTCTTGGCGGAACGCGCAACGGAGAATGGGCTTAGTGTTCAGCCTGGCAAAATGGTCGCGGAACTCAAGGAGGCTCGGCACGACAAGGGGCGCGGGATTGCGGCGCTTTACGAAAGTCCGCCATTTCATGGACGAAAGCCTCTTTTCATTGGCGATGATTTGACCGACGAAAACGGGTTCGATTTCGTCAATGCGTGCGGCGGAATATCTGTGCGTGTTGGTGAGTTGAAAACAACAAGGGCACGCTTTTCATTTTCTAGCCCGAGCGATGTGCGGGCCGCCCTTTATCACCTATTGGACGGCTGAAAATGAAGCTGAGGCGATCATGCTAAAAGACAAAGAAACCCTCGCTATTGTGGCGCTTAGCCTGGCTTTCACGGTCTTTGGCGTTATTTTCATTTGGCTCACTGGCCGCTATGAACTCAGTTTTTTCGTAATCGCTGCGATCCTTCCCTGGGTCGAGGCTTGGTTCCGCCGAAGGCGACGTTAATTCTAGTTCAAGGCTTAAGACTCGAAATATATTCGGCGATATCGGCGATCTCTTCGCGCGTTAAGCTCATATCCGGCATTTTTGGATGCGGGTCGGTTAAAAAAGCCATTAGCCGCGATTTTGGTTTTCTGCGTGCGATCGAGGCAAAACTCGGCGCGTCCGTATTCCCTTCTTTTTGGTCGGGAGAAACGACATGGCAGGCGGCGCACCAGCGCCGCGCGATGGTCTTCCCCTTCTCCGCATCCGCGGCGAAAGCCCAAGAAACGTGATAACCTAGACAGAATGCAATAGCGCCCGTTTGCATAAGCCAACGAATTTGCGTTTTGCCGCTCATGTCTTTAAAGCCTCCGCTCGTGCCTTATAACAAAAGAACCCGACGGAGGAATCATGAAGTCCCGCGCAGTTTTTGCCACCGTGTCCCTTGCGCTTATGATCGCGTTTTCGCAAACCGCGAGCGCGCAGAGTGTAAAGATAGGCCGATTGCGATGCAATGTTTCCGGCGGTCTCGGGCTCATCGTCACCTCGACAAATGAAATGCGGTGCACCTTTACCTCCGTTCGCGGCTTTCGCGAACATTATTTTGGCATGGTACGCAAATTTGGTCTGGATATCGGCGAGACAGACCGCGGCGTGCTGGCGTGGGCCGTCTTTGCCCCGACGGTTGGGCCAAGGCCCGGCGCGCTCGCGGGAGACTATGTGGGCGTTGACGCATCGGCGACCATTGGAGCGGGGCTGGGCGCCAATGTTTTGGTCGGCGGCTCCGACCGTACGATCGCTTTGCAGCCGCTTTCGGTGCAAGCGCAAACCGGGCTTGCCATTGCAGGCGGCGTCCAAGCGTTGTCCCTGCGACCGGCTACCTAGGCTCCGTAAAGCGTTCGGCCTACCGGTTCGATCGAAC
This sequence comes from Methylocella sp., assembly GCA_035622375.1. Lineage (GTDB taxonomy): Bacteria > Pseudomonadota > Alphaproteobacteria > Rhizobiales > Beijerinckiaceae > Methylocapsa. Next base: position 117,314 of record DASPVM010000017.1, read on the forward strand.
GCCGCCCTAGAGTGAACACTTTGTTTCTACAACGATGCAAATTATGCATCGGTTTTTTTCGAGGAAAGGCCTATTGAAGCCGTTTACGGGGCGTGGTGCGCGTTTCATTGCCGCCAGCATCGCAATTGTGCTGCTGACCATTTGTCCCGCCGCCGCTCTTGATAAAATTACCTTTGCGACCAACTGGCTCGCCGAGGCCGAGCATGGTGGCTTTTATCAAGCCAAAGCCGACGGCACTTATGAAAAATACGGCCTCGATGTCACAATTCTGCAGGGCGGCCCCAACTCCAATAGCCGGCTCTTGCTCGCGGCCGGGAAGGTCGATTTCGACGTCGGTGCCAATCTCATCCAGGCCTTTGATGCGGTCGCCAATGATATCCCCATCGTGGCGGTCGCGGCGCTATTCCAAAAAGACCCTTTTATTTTGATGTCGCATCCGGATGCGGGTTACGATTACATCGAAGATTTAAAACGCGCGACCGCCTTTATCGGGAAAGATGCATTCGTTTCCGTCTATCAATGGCTGAAACACACCTACGGTTTCAGGGACGACAATGTGAAGCCCTACACCTTTAATTCCGTCCCCTTCATCGCCGATAAAAACGCCATCGAGCAGGGCTATGTGACTTCCGAGCCTTTCGAAGTGGAGCGGCAAGGGCATTTCAAGCCCAATGTCTTTTTGCTCGCCGATTATGGTTATGATTCGTACTCGACAACTATCGAAACTACCCGCGACCTCATCGATAAGAACCCCGAACTGGTTCAGCGATTCGTCGATGCTTCCATCATAGGCTGGTACAATTATCTGTACGGCGATAACCGTGCTGCGAATGATCTCATCAAACAGGATAACCCGGATATTACCGACGAGCAGCTCGCTTTCTCGGTTGCTAAGATCAAGGAATATGGCATCGCCGACTCGGGCGATGCCATAAGCCTTGGCATCGGCGCGATGCGTGACGGCCGCATCAAAAGTTTCTTTGCCAAAATGGCCGATGCGGGCCTTTTCAAGCCATATCTTGATTACCGCCGGGCATACACTCTGCGTTTTATCGGGCAGGGCGTTGGGTTAGAGTTGCGGCCACGCGATTAAATTGAGATACTACGGCGTGAAAACGGCGATCGTTTCCCTTCGAAGCGTCAGCAAAATCTACGCCAACAGCACGGTTGCGTTGGCCGACGTTAACCTCGATATCGGTGAAGGCGATTTATTGGCCCTTCTTGGGCCATCAGGATGCGGGAAATCGACGATCCTGCGCCTCATCGCCGGGCTTGAGACCGCCTCCTCGGGAACAATCTTGAAAAACGCGAAGCTGGCCAGTATTGGGGCAATCGGCTTCGTTTTTCAAGATCCCACCCTGATGCCGTGGGCCAATGTTTTCGATAATGTCTATCTTCCGTTACGCCTGCAGGGTTGGTCTCGGCGTAGCGCATCGCCGAAAGTCGAGGCCCTTCTATCGCTGGTTGGATTGGCCGGCGAGGCCAAGGCTCTTCCGCGCGAGCTTTCTGGAGGGATGCGCATGCGTGTGTCCATCGCGCGAGCGCTTTTACTGCGCCCCCCGCTGCTCTTGATGGATGAACCCTTTGCCGCGCTTGATGAGATCACCCGTTTCAAGCTGAACGATGATCTCCTCACTCTGCAAGGAGAACTTGGCACGACGATCGTGTTCGTCACTCATTCAATCTATGAAGGCGTCTATCTAGCAAACAGAATCGTCATCATGGCGAGAGGGCCGGGCCGGATCGTCGCCGAAATAAACAGGCCTGCCAGCGAACTCCGGGCGAGGGATTATAGAATGAGCACTGCCTACGCCAAGCTTTGCATGAGAACTTCGCGAGCCCTTGAGATCGCATCGGGAGAAGCGTGAGGTGGAGGCACGCTCGCGAACCGTCTGGCTTTCTCGGCGGATGACTCTCTACGCGCCAGCGGCTTTTGTCTTCTTGGCGGTGGTGTCGCTTTGGCAGATCTACGTTGAGCTTATGCAAGTCCCACCTTATATACTGCCGTCTCCTTGGCTAACAGCACAAACGCTTGTCGCGGACCGCGGTATTCTATTCCCTGCGTTGATGCAAACGCTCAATACGACGCTCTTCGCGCTTGCGGCGTCGATCGCCGCCGGTGGCGGTTTGGCGATTTTATTTTCACAGTGGAAATGGGCGGAGCGGTCTTTTCTGCCTTTTGCCATTGTTCTGCAGGTGACGCCAATCATCGCCATCGCGCCTTTGCTTCTAATTTACTTGGAACCCTCATCGGCCGTGAGGGTTTGCGCTTTCCTTGCCGCATTTTTCCCAATCCTATCGAATACAGCCCTTGGCCTTTCATCCGCTGATCGTCATCTCGTCGAGCTTTTCAAACTCTATGGCGCGGGGCGCTGGCAGGCGCTCGTCTCCTTGAAGCTGCCCTCGGCATTGCCCTTCTTTTTTGCCGGATTGCGCATCGGTGGCGGCCTCGCTTTAATTGGTGCGGTCGCGGCGGAACTCGCGGCCGGCAGCGCTGGAAAAGGCGCTGGCCTTGCGTTCCGCATTTCAGAGGCAGGGTACCGTCTCAATGTTCCGCGCATGTTCGCCGCGCTCGCCCTCATTTCAGCGGCCGGTATCGCCATTTATGCTGGGCTGTCTTTTCTGTCCCGCCTAGCTCTCGGGCGCTGGCATAACAGCGCCTAAGAGGATTGATTCTTGCATTCAATTTTCAAAACTGAAATTTGATCCAAAAAACCATTCGCGCGGGCTGACGGTCTGCTGTATTGCTTTCTAAAAAAGTGGTTTGGCTTCATATGTTCATTGATACACGTCAATTTGACGACGGCGCGCGCATCCACACCGAGATCTGCGTCGTGGGCGCTGGCGCCGCTGGCATTACCCTCGCTTCCGAATTCGAAAAGTACGGCATTACGACTTGCCTCATCGAGAGTGGCGGATTCAAACCGGATGCCGCCACGCGCGATCTTTACCGAGGGGAGAGCATTGGCCTGCCTTACCATTTCGCCGATAATTGCCGCAGCCGTTATTTCGGTGGCAGCAGCAACTGCTGGGGAGGGTGGTGCCGCCCGCTGGAAGAGCATGATTTTGAAGAGCGCGCTTGGGTTCCAAATAGCGGCTGGCCATTTGGCAAATCGACTCTCGATCCCTACTACGAGCGCGCGTTGGATATATTAAAAATTGGCCCAAATGAATTCACACTCGGTTTTTGGGTGAATGCCATCGCGCGCTCTGACGTCCGACCCATTCCGCTAGATCCAACACGCGTCATTTCATCGATATGCCAATTAAGCCCTCCCGTCCGCTTTGGCAGAGCTTATCGCGATACCCTGCGCCAGGCGGCGCGCGTGTCCGTCTATCTCCACGCCAATGTTACCGATATTGATATCGGCACGGATGGCGTGGTTTCCTCGGTCAAGGTAGCAACGCTGACGGGCAAAAGCGCGCGTGTATCGGCGCAAATTTTTATCCTCGCCGCCGGTGGAATTGAAAATGCGCGGCTGCTCCTTTGCGCCAACAAGAATCAGCCAAATGGCATAGGCAATGAAAACGATATTGTTGGCCGCTACTTCATGGACCATCCGCGGCTTTACACCGGGAACGTCTATTTCCGAAAGGATTGGTCGCGTTCCATACTTTACGACATGCGGTATAGTCACCATGAGGCATTGGCGGCCCATGGCACCCATGTCATCGGCCAATTTACCCTGTCTGCCGAACAGCAGGCCAAGGAGCGGCTCCTCAATGCTCGCGTCTGTTTTTCTTCCGCAGTGCACGCAAGGATCAATCCGCAAATCGCCCTTGCGCTCATTCGCCTAAAGAATAGGTTTGGCTCGCATGCGGACTCCGATTCGAGCTTGGCTGAAGATCTGTTGGCAGTCGCCGCAAACCCAATCGGCGCGGTCGAATGTATCGCGACTCGATATTTTTTCTCGCAGTCCTTGCATAAATTTTCGCGCTTCCAGATTATTGCCGAACCCCAGCCCGACCCGCAAAGCCGCGTCATGCTTGCAAACGAACGAGACCAGCTCGGTCTCCCGCGGGTTAAAATCGACTGGCGGCTTGGCCCGCAGGTAGAACGAACTTTCAACAGGACCATAGCCATCATCGCCGACGAACTGATGCGTCAAGATATCGCCGATGTCGAACTTGATCCGCCAATCCAGGATGGGGATTGGCCAGACACCTTCGAACAGGAAGGCACATGGCACCACATGGGCACGACACGGATGCATTCGTCGCCGAAGCTCGGCGTCGTGGACAAGGACTGTCTCGTCCACGGAACAAGCAACTTATACATCGCGGGCAGCTCCGTCTTCCCGACGGCTGGGTCCAATTTTCCGACGATCACGATCATCGCATTGGCTCTTCGCCTCGCCGAGCAGGCCAATAAGGCGTTGAAAAGCCGCGCCGCGATCATAGTAAAAACGCAAAGTTGAGAAAACTCATCTTCCAATTCTATCCCCTTATCCCAAAAGCCCTGACACTCAAATTGGATCCACGGGGGCTCTCTTCCCAGGAAGAGAGTCGGCTTCGCATTTTATTTGCTGACCGATAAGAAGTCGGGAATAATTGCGAGCAAACGATGCTGCGAGAACACACCCCTCTCCGAAATTGGTATTCTTTCCTCGAACTTAGGCGAGCTCTATGATTCCCCGCTACTCCCGTCCCGAGATGGCGGTAATTTGGCAGGCTCAGACAAGATTTCGGATTTGGTTCGAAATCGAGGCGCACGCCTGCGACGCGCTCGCCGAAATTGGCGTCATTCCAAAGGAGGCCGCCGAGGCAATTTGGCAAAAGGCCGGTGAGGCCAGCTTCGATGTGGAAAAAATAGATGCGATTGAAAAAATCACCCGCCACGATGTCATTGCGTTTTTGACCCATCTTTCTGATTTGATTGGCCCGCCAGCGCGCTACGCCCATCAAGGCATGACGTCGTCAGATGTTCTTGACACTTGCTTATCCGTGCAGCTTGCGCGCGCCTCGGACATTCTCCTTGCCGATATCGAGGCCCTGCTCGCCGCGCTTAAACGCCGGGCGTTCGAATTCAAAACGACTCCGATGATTGGCCGCTCGCACGGTATCCATGCCGAGCCCATTACCTTCGGCTTAAAGCTCGCCCAGGCTTATGCCGAATTCGCGCGCAACCGCGAGCGGCTCAAGCAGGCGAAACGGGAGATTTCCGTCTGCGCGGTCTCGGGGGCGATGGGAACCTTCGCCAATATCGATCCACGCGTCGAGGCCCATGTCGCGAAAAAGCTGGACCTCGCCATCGAGCCCGCGTCGACGCAAATTATCCCTAGAGACCGCCATGCGATGTTTTTTTCAACTCTCGCCGTGATCGCGTCGTCGATGGAGAGGCTGGCGGTCGAAATCCGCCATATGCAACGCACGGAAGTGCTCGAAGCGGAGGAGTTTTTTGCCGAAGGCCAGAAAGGATCCTCGGCAATGCCTCATAAGCGCAATCCCGTCCTTAGCGAGAATGTCACTGGCCTCTCCCGCCTCATTCGCTCCATGGCCATGCCTGCCCTTGAAAATGTCGCGCTCTGGCACGAGCGCGACATCTCCCATTCCTCCGTAGAGCGGATGATCGCGCCGGATGCAACGATCACGCTCGATTTCGCGCTCGCCCGCCTTACCGAAGTGGTCGATAAACTCATTGTCCATCCTGGCAATATGGAGAAAAACCTCAACCTCCTCGGCGGTCTCATCCACTCGCAGCGGGTGCTTTTGGCGCTCACGCAAAAGGGGGTTAGCCGCGAAGACGCCTATGAGCTTGTTCAGCGCAATGCGATACGCGTCTGGCGCGGCGAAGGAGATTTTTTGTCTATTCTTAAAAATGATGACGAGGTACGCAAACATCTCTCGGACGCGGAGCTCGCGGGCTTATTCGATCTTAAGCATCATTTGAAACATGTCGATGTTATTTTCGATCGAGTATTTGGAAGAGAGTAGCGTGCCTTTCTCTGCTATAATTGGCCAACCAGCAGTTGCTGTATCTTGCCGATATGAGAAACTTGCGGGACCAATACCTCGAGAAGCCCGGTTTCCACGAGCCGCCCCGGTGCCCGGAAGCTGAAGATTGTCGCCATGCCTTTAAAATGGAAGCGTGAGTATGCAAACGAACGCACGTCTGGAAAAACTCATCGACCAAATGATAGCCGATCCGGCGCTTCACGCGCGGTGGCTCAATACTTTTTCTTACCTCGAGTATATTGGCTTTCGAAAAATCTTGAAAAGCCAGCGTGCCGAGACAATGAGCGCCATGATTCTTGGGCATGCCTGCGAGGAAGGCCGCCATGCCCTTGGACTCAAAAAACTTGCCATTAAACTCGGTGGCAAAGCCTTTGACTCCTACACGCCGGAAGTCCTTCTCTGCGGCAAGGAGGCCGAAGCTTATTTTCAAGATCTCGACCGGCTTTGCGATGAAAATTTCGCCGATCGTTCCCCCGAGGAGCGCAGCAAGCTCGTTTACGGCTATGTTACATGGCTGATCGAGCGGCGAGCCCTTGAGGTATACGGAATCTACAAAATTGCTCTCGGCGAATCCGAAATCGGGCGAAAGCTGAGTTCGCTTCTCGCCGAAGAAACGAAGCACCTTACCGATATCGCTTCCTTTCTCGAGGCGGCCGATGACTCTTTCGCGGCCCGCGCGAAGGAGTTCGAGGTTCTCGAGAACGGTCTTTACGGCAAATTTCTAGACGCGCTAAGCCAAGAGCTCGCGTGCTGAAAATTTAGGTGCCGCCATATCTCAGAGAGAGCACATTCATCCGCTGGCCGCACGCATGGCTAAGCAGCTAATATCTTAAACTATGTATTATTTCAAAACCCATGGCATAACATACAGTGCGACAATGGTAAATCCTTCGTCAAACCATGACATTAAATCAACGAAGTGCATAAGCTTCTCCTTTCCAAAGTAAAACGGGCGCCACTGTGGCACCCGTTGAGTTTCAAACTCGCGATGTAATTCGATTACAGAGAGCCGGTTCCCGGTATTAGATCGCTTCAAAAACTTTTGTTCGATCCAAGGGGCCTCGGCTTGCCCTGTGCAAGATCCGGGTGGTTCCTCATCGGGAGGCGCGGACCTATTTGGTGCTATTCTCGGCATGGGATTTGGCAGCTTTGCTGGGTTTGGCGTCAAGAGCCTCGATTTCTTTCCAAGTATTTGACTGAGCGATCATCTGGCGGATCGCAGCGACATTGGCGGCCGCTTCTTTTTCATCGAGATCTTGCCGTGCGACATTCTGCGCGCTCTCGAACTTTCCTTCGAGGGCAAGGATAAGGGCGAGGTTTTGGCGGACGGCTCTATCGGCAGACGGCGAGGCGGCTGCTTCGCGCAGCGTTTTTTCGGCCTCGGGCAATTTCTTTGAAAGAGCGTAGGAAAGACCAAGATTTGAAAGTACATGCGGCTGCGCCGGCGCGATCTTCAGGGCCTCGGTGTAATAGGCTTGCGCTTGCTGATGATCGCCAAGCTCATCTGCAACCAAACCTTGCGCCGACAGCACCGACCAGTTTGGCCGCTCGGGCGTCTGCGCATTGGCCAAGACCTCGGCCGCCTCGCGCGGCCGGCCGGCCGCGGCCAGTGCCTTTCCATAGGCCGCCAGCACCTCCAAGTCCTTGGGATGTTTTACCAAAAGGCGTTGGAGAACCGCGACGGCCTGGGTATTTTGCGCGGTCGCGCGCAGCATGCGTGCATAATTTAACGCGGTGCCTTTGTCATCCGGATTGCTATCGTAAAGCCGTCCCCATCGCGCCGCCGCTTGCCATGGGTCCGATTCGGCCGGGGCTGTAATGGACCCCGTAATGTCTTGATCGCCGTTTGCTTGGCATCCGGCTAAATACAACGCCACAAGTAAAAAAACGGGCAGCATTGCAGGGCTCAATCGAGAGCGCCAATAGGCTTGCGCCGTGAACCCTTCGCCAGCAAATCTCATCAAGCTGCCCGTGTCATTGCTCCGGCCTGATTCGGCCGCTTGCTGCGAAGATCATCGGCGGCTAACCCTTTCTTAAGCTTGCGCCGCCGCCACGGCTCAGTCCATTCCAAAGGAGAGTTTCATGCTGGTCCGCCCAGAAGCCTCGCAAGGAGCGGTCCCCATCTGGTTCGTCAGCAAGGACGATTTTACCAAAACCCAGGCGAGCCTCCCGGAATCCGCGCGCGCTTTCGCAAGCGCTTGCCGGTTCGAGCCAAGGCCGGGCCGGGTTCAGATCCTACCCGGCAGCGGTGGCGAAATTTTTGGAGTGCTCTTTGGGATCGAAGCCGCGGAGTCGCGCGGGCGCGATTTGTTCCTCCCCGGCCAACTCGCAACCGCGCTCCCGGCTGGGCTCTACCAGTTTGGCAACAGCCCGCATGATCCAGAGCTCGCGGCGCTCGCTTGGATTCTGTCCATATATGACTTCAGACGTTATAAGTCAATCGATAGAGAGCCGCCCCGATTGTGCGTCCCCGGGGGCGTCGATGCCGAGCGAGTCGAACGAATCGCTCGGAGCGTCTTTTTCGGCCGCGACCTCATCAACACCCCCGCCAATGACATGAATCCGGAGGCTCTCGAAGCCGCTGCCCTCACTCTCGCGGCGCAACATCAGGCGGAGGTTGAAGTCATCCGCGGAGAAAAGCTTCGCGAGGCAAACCTACCCCTGATCCTCGCCGTCGGCCGCGCCGCGGAAAAAGCCCCGCGCCTTGTCGATATGAGCTTCGGCGATGCCACGGCGCCGAAAGTCACGCTCGTCGGCAAAGGCGTCTGCTTCGATACGGGAGGGCTCAATATAAAGCCCGAGTCCGCCATGGGCCTCATGAAAAAAGACATGGGCGGCGGCGCCACGGCTTTAGCCCTAGCCGCCATGGTGATGGAGGCTCGCCTTCCCATCCGCTTACGGGTGCTTTTACCAATCGTCGAAAACGCCATCTCCGGCAACGCCTTCCGGCCGGGCGATATTTATGAGAGTCGCAAGGGCCTCACGGTCGAGATCGGCAATACGGATGCCGAGGGCCGGCTTATTCTCGCCGATGCTCTCGCCCTGGCCGACGAAGAGGCGCCCGAGCTGCTCATCGATTTTGCGACGCTCACGGGCGCGGCGCGAGTGGCCCTTGGCCCGGATTTGCCCGCGCTCTACACAATGAACGACACGCTTGCGGGCGAAATCCAAAACCATGGCACAAGGGTGCAGGATCCCATTTGGCGGCTGCCGCTATGGGACCCTTACGACACGCTGCTCGATGGCAAGACCGCCGATCTCAATAACATCTCGGGAGGGCCCTTCGCGGGGTCGATCACCGCCGCTTTGTTCTTGCGCCGGTTTGTCGAGCGGGCCGTCGCCTGGGTGCACTTCGATCTCTTCGCCTGGACGCCAAAGGCGAAACCCGGCCGGCCGGAAGGTGGCGAGATCCAAACGGCGCGGCTGCTCTATGATCTGCTTGAGGCGCGCTACTCCTCTAAGGCCAAGACTGTCCCCTCTAAGACTTGATGTAAGGGTTATTGGATGGATGCGGATTTAAGTATGATGCTGCTTGTGATCGTTTTTGCATTTCTGCTTGCTGTCCTTTTACATAGTCATCCCAATTTATATTGCGGTTATAAAAGACATCTGCGGGACATTTGATATGTCCTGTATAATCGTAGACGGTAAGTCGTTTCAGGCCGACCCCATACATCATAAGGGCCATCAAAAACGCGTGCATATTATGCTGGCCAGGGTAGTAGTGGCCACTGTCGGCTCTGACGCCTAAAATCCTTCCCTTGTCGATGCCAATTGTGCCCGCCATGGCAATAATCTTCTTCACTTTGTACGTTGAGTGGAAGGTTTTCTTATCGATGTCCTGCTCAGTCATATAAATCTGCCGGCCCTTCGTCATGATGAAACCAGACCATCCCTTGAACATAGGCTCTGGCGGAAGTCTACCCGGAGACGGTGGCTTCCTTATCATGCCTCCGCTTTGAGGATAGCCTCTGCTCGACTGCGCCAGGAACATCCCCGGCGCCTGCGGGTTTTCCGACCACCAGGGACATTGGTAAGCGAGACCATTCCGAAACCAAAGACGGTATTTATAAAGTTGTCGATCTGTATCGATGATGTATTTAGCCTGCTGGTGCTCGTCCGTTACAATCCCGTCTTTCGACAATGCGAGACCAAAGTATTCATAGAGTTTTTCGGATACTTTGTTATGCCTCTGTTCATCCCACGGAGGAATAGACCAGTCCCCACAGAGTTTTTTGGTAACGCATTCATATAAAGCTCGAATCGCCATTGCGCGCTCTGGTTCAAGTCCCTTTAACCTCGGATAGTTGACTGGAAGGTTTTCACGAAAGAGCTTTTCTGCATGCTTCAACCAGAATTTCGTTGTTTGAAAGAGATCGCAGAGAATCGTCATCCTTTTGAATGGTTCTTTTAGTATACTCGGATATTGGGAAATCAGACGATCGAGGCGTACGAGTACGGGGTCCTTCGAGCGAATGGCGAACCTAACGCTCGTATGGTGAAGCCAGTCCGATAGAGCCGGCACTTCGCAATACGTAATGGATGAAATTGTCATTGTATTAATCTCCTGCTCTCAGACCACTATTCAATACCGAGGCGTCACAAGAGATTTGGAGTATCCGGATTTTTGGATCTGTGTGGTGATACACAGAGATGGCAGATCTAAGCCGGCAAGCCGATGTCGTCATTGCCGCCACAGGACGACGCCGTGCTAACATCTCATCTGATCAGGGCCTGAAGCTCCGCCAAGAAGCGCTCCCCCGCCACCATCGGCGCCCACGGCTCCCAGGGTGTTCCGCCATAAACGGCGAATAACGGATCGACGGCGAGGGGTTTTAGGGGGATACGCAAAGTGTTGCGGACTTCTTCTTCTGTCCAGCCAACGACATGGACAGCCTCGGAAGCGGCGGCGATGCGATCCCATCTTTTGTGGGCTTTTCGCTCGTCCTCTGTCCAGGCCGACAGGCCGTAACGGAGGGCGACAGCCGCCTCGAGCCGCTCCGTCAATGTACGAAAGGCTTCGCCCAAGAAGGGTTTGACAACCGAGATGCAATCAAAGCCAAGCAGGCCTTCGTCGGCGTCGTGCAAGAGCTCGCGCAGGTCGGCCTTATCATTTCGCGCGTACTGAGAACGGGCGCGGAAAAGCGCGAGGACCATCAGTGAGTGCTGCGCGACCGACAAGGGAAGAGGCCAGGCGGAATGACCCCCCCATCGGTAGGTCCGGGCGAGGCCGAGTGCCAAATCCTCGTCTTCCCAATCAAAGGGGGTGGGATTTAAAAGATCCAGCCGCTTGCCCGACGGCAGCCTGACCCAGGCGCGAGAGTTCGGCATATCTACAGGCGCGAAGAGGCGCGCTTGGCAAAGGCCCGGCATTCGGCATGCCGCCAGCAGCTGATAAGGTGGTCGTTCACCATCCCGGTGGCCTGGCAGAAGGCATAAACGACGGTTGGCCCGCAAAAATTGAAACCCTTGCTTTTCAAATCCTTGGCGATCCGTTCCGAGAGTGGCGTCCGCGCCGGGACCTTGCTCACATGATGGAATTTATTCTGAATGGCTTTTCCGTCAAAAAACCCCCAGAGATAAGTGGAAAAACCTTGCGTCTCCTCAATCTTTAAATAAGCACGGGCGGAAGCGACAGTCCCCTCAATCTTCGCCCGATTTCGGATGATGCCGGCATTTTGCATGAGGGAGTCGATCTTGGCGCCCTCGTAGCGAGCGATTTTTTCGGGATCGAAGTTATCAAAGGCCGCGCGGAACGCCTCGCGTTTGCGCAGGATCGTGATCCACGAAAGCCCAGCCTGGAAACCATCGAGAATGAGTTTTTCATAAAGCGCCCGGCTATCATGCTCGGGCACGCCCCACTCGTCATCGTGGTAGGCAAGGTAGAGGGGATCGGCGCCCGGCCACGGGCAGCGGGGTTTTGTATCGGGAAGGCGGGAGGGACTCGTCTGCTGCGTCATCTGCGCGCGGATGACACAGCTAATGCTGCTTTTCAACTCCTACTGCTGCCTGAGCAGACTCCGCCGGTAGCTCCACCGTAACCACCGCCTCTCCCGCCCTCAACTCAGCCCCCGCCGCGCGCGCTTCCTCAAGCCGGTCGAGGCGCAGCATGGCGAGCCCATCAGCACCCGCAACCGAGCCGATCGGGCCGAGGCTCACCGCGCCCGCCATGACCGGGGTTCCGCTTGAGGGCGGCGCCGCTCCCTCAAAATGCACCTTCACGATGCGCTTGCGCGCCGAGTTGCGGAAATGCACGCGGGCGACGACCTCCTGCCCAACATAACATCCTTTTTTAAAATCGACGCCGTTCAGCCAATCGATGTTGGCATCATGGACAAAGGCGTCGCCATAGGAGAAGTCGATCCCGCCCTCCGGTACGCCGTGAGAAACCCGGTGGGCCTCATAGACCGCCTCGCCGGCATCGGGAAGCTGCGCAAGAGCCTCGCGCGGCGCGATGAGTCGCAAACCCATGCCGGCCGTTCGCGGGTCGGAATAGGAAATACTCTCCGCGATCTCCGGAGGGTTTCCCGCCAAAACCGCCGCCACGCCGAGCCGTTCGGATAAGTCATCGATGGCGATCCTCGCCCGCATCTTATGGAGGTTGAGCCGTTTGACGAGATCGCCCGCCTGGACCTTGACACAATCGAAAAGAAACCCGGCTCCAGCACTTTTCGGCAGCGGCACAACAAAGAAGTCGAAGAGCAATTTACCTTGCGGCGAAAGGAGCGCGGAATAGCGCGCTTCTCCCCCCGCGATATCGAGGACGCTGTTGGTGATCAGGCGTTGCAGGAAACCGGCAGTGTCCGCCCCCTCCAGGCGAATGACTCCGCGGTCCTTTAGAACACAAACTTCGCCGCTCATCAAAGCCTCGACTTCCGCTTAAGTGCTCCGTAGATAGTTTTCCCTGAGCAAGCCGCAAGCCAGATTTTTTTGTAAGACTTCCGACAATGCCGCGACGCTTCGATCTGCTGTTAAAAGGTGGCACGGTTGCCGATCACAACGGCGTTTTCACGCGTGACATCGGCGTGATGGATGGAAGGACCGCGGAAATCGGCGACCTCGCCAACGCGAGCGCCAATGAAACAATCGATGCCACTGGCCTGACCATCCTGCCGGGCGTCATCGATACGCAAGTCCATTTCCGCGAGCCGGGCTTAACCCATAAAGAGGATCTCGAAACGGGCTCGCGCGCGGCGGTGCTCGGTGGCGTCACCGCCGTTTTCGAAATGCCGAATACTGATCCGCCGACCACCAACGCGGCAGCCCTCGCCGGCAAGATCGCGCGTGCAACAGGGCGCATGCATTGCGATTTTGCCTTTTGGGTCGGCGGCACGCATGAGAATTGGCGCGACGTTCCAGAGTTGGAGCGTCTGCCAGGCGCCGCCGGCATAAAAATTTTTATGGGCTCATCGACCGGTTCCCTCCTCGTGCCGGACGATGCAGGCATCGCCAGGATTTTGAGTGGGGCGCGGCGGCGCGTCGCGGTTCACAGCGAGGATGAAAGCCGCCTCGAAGAGCGCAAGCCTTTCCGCCTCGCCAATGATGCCTCCTCGCACCCAGTCTGGCGGGATGCCACCTGCGCGTTTGAGGCGACAAAACGGCTGCTGCGCATCGCCCGTGAACAAAAAGCTTTGGTTCATGTGCTGCATGTCTCCACGGGCGAGGAGGTGGAGTTTTTGGCGGCGCATAAGGATATCGCGAGCGTCGAGGTGACGCCGCATCATCTAACGCTCGATGCCGGCGATTATGCCCGGCTCGGCACCCGATTGCAGATGAACCCGCCGGTTCGCGACAAGGCGCACCAAGAGCGGCTCTGGCATGGCGTCGCGCAGAGCATCGCCGACATCCTCGGCTCCGATCATGCGCCGCACACACTCGAAGAGAAAGCCAAACCCTATCCGCAAAGCCCATCCGGTATGACCGGCGTGCAGACGCTCGTGCCGGTCATGCTCGATCATGTCAACGCGGGCCGACTCTCGCTTCTGCGCTTTGTCGATATGACGAGCGCGGGGCCTGCCCGGCTCTTCGGGATTGCCGCCAAGGGACGCATCGCGGCCGGTTATGACGCGGACTTCACGATCGTCGATATGAAGCGCCGGCAAACAATCGAAAACCGCTGGATCGCCTCGCGCTGCGGCTGGACTCCTTATGATGGAACGCTTGTCACCGGCTGGCCGGTGGGGACCATCATTCGCGGCCGCAAAATCATGTGGGAGGGCGACCTTATAACGCCCGCGCAGGGTGAGCCGGTGCGATTTTTGGCGGCTTTGTAGACTTCCCCAGATTATGACGGCATCAACCATTCGGTTGACGCGAGTATAGACCATAGAGGCTATTGTCTCGGCATGATCGACCTGCTGGCCGCATTCATGGCGATTTCAGTAATCCGTCACGCGGCTCAGGTTGTTGCTTCAGAGTAAGGAGCACCAAACATGCCAAAAAGCGAAACCTCCCGAATACTATCCTATGGCGCGGCGCTACTGGTTCCGGCTGGAATATTGTTGGCCGCTTGGCCAAAGCTCGCCGGCAATCTCTTTACAAATGGTTTTGGCGAGCAGTCCTTTATGCCGCACGGCATGTGCTATCTGTGGGTGCCGCAGCTCTATCTCATGCATGTGAGTTCCGATCTGCTCATCGGCCTCTCTTATGTCGCGATTTCGTCCACACTCATTTATCTCATCTATCGCGCCCGCAACGACATGCCATTTTCGTGGATATTTGTCGCCTTCGGCGTGTTCATCATTGCCTGTGCCGGGACTCACTTCATGGAAGTGTGGACCATCTGGAACGCGACATACTGGCTCTCGGGCTATGTCAAGCTTTTGACCGCGGCGGCTTCGGTGGCGACGGCCATCGTGCTTCCATTCCTCGTTCCAAAAGTCTTGATGCTGATTACGTCCGTGAAAGTCTCCGAGGAGCGGCGCGTTCAATTAGAGAAGACGCAGGGTGTATTCGCCAAATGAGTTCCCCTTCCCCTCATCTTTTCTCGATAAAACCGGCAGGCTTCCTTCAAGCTTTTGAAGGAAGCTGTGGCATCGCCGGGCTTACCTTTACATCTGACCTAAAATAAAAGTAACGGAATAGATTAGGAGACGCACATGACCGCGAATATTAAGTCGTTGGTCCGCGGCGCTACGCTGGCATTGGTATTCATTTTTTCGTTTTCGGCGCTGGCGCAGGAAACCCGAAGCACATTATCAAAGCTAGATCGCCCCATGCCGTTATCGAAGCTTAGGGGCAGGGTGTCCAGCCTGCCTCCGCCGGTTCCAGGCTGCTACACCTTCCGGCGCGGTGAAGCGACCAGATGGGAAGAAGTCCCATGTCTTTCCCCAGAAGAAGCGTCGCGTATTCCCCATCTTCAAGAAGGTGGAGCCTTTCCTGGCCTCCCGGGCATCCAGACTCAATTTGAACCTATTATCGGAGGTGGTACCGGCGGGCTTACACCCCACATAACGGGCTTTGCCGCGGCTGGACTGCAAGGCGGCGCTGTCGAGGTCCAGCTCGGCTCGAATTTGAATGAAACAGACTCTGCTTTGGGGGTGACTGCGTTCAGCGTTCAATTGAATACCAATGGGTTCAGCGCTACTTGCCAAAGCGTCGCCCCTAATCCCCCCGGGTTGGGTCCGCAGAGCTTTTCGCCTTGCATCACAGGTGACGAAGGTTGGGTGCAATTCACATATCAGACATCTGACTTTGGAAAATCGAATGATGCCATTTGTATATGGAACGTAGACCTCACCAAACAATATTACTACCCACCGAATACTTGGCAGAGGTGTCAGCCTGTGGGTAAGGCCGGAGCTTGGCCGGTAGGTCAGAGTATAGAGCTTTTTGGCGGAGTGGACACCACAAGCCATACTCTCACGCTTCTCGCATTTCTTCCTTGGTTGGACACTGTGGCAAGTGTTGTCAACTATGATTGGTTCAGTTTGTGCTGGACCCCCGGTGCGCTAAGTGCGCAATGTTCCTGGGATCAGGTTGTCGGCGGGATACTCGGTTGGGGAAATGGATCTAATGCCGTTTTTGGGCCGGGGAGTTACATTGGGACGACTGTGACGGCACAATCGTCTTTCCAGCCATTTGGCGGAGTATCGGTGTTAGATAGCGGCACGTCTGGTGTTAGTAACGCTCCTGGTCATTATACGGCCTACACCGTTGAGACGAACAATTTGACGCTATATTATTTTGTTCTGCCGACACCATTTTGTTCGCAATCGGAATGCAGTGTTACATTCAATGCGAGTAATGTGCCGCCGCCTTAGTTGCAATGGCGGCAGCTGGGCAGTAAACTACTTCGCGCCAGTTGATTATCCCGACAAAATGTGATTGGGTATGGTTCAACTTGGTGCGGAGCGAAAGCGGTGCCGCACGATACGGGGCTTATCGCTGCTATCTATGATTGCCTCATTGAGCCGTCTCGATGGGAAGAGGTTATCAAACGCATCGCCTGCAGAACGAGATCTCTGGGCGGCGGTCTCCTAACTCATCGGGCCGACGGCACGGCGCACGTCACGGCAAAATGCAACATCGATCCGTTTTACGCAGATGCGTATGTCCAAAATTATCATAAAATCAGCCCTCTGGTTGCGGCGGCCTGGCGGATTCCGCCTGGCGAGGTCAAATCCCACGCTTACATCACCCGGCGCGACGACTATAAAAACTCAAGCTTCTATAATGAGTGGGCTCGCCCACAAGGATGGGTTGATATCGTTGCCATCGGCATTTTGAAAACACCCGCCGCCGTTCTCCAATTGCGGCTGCCGAGATCGACAGACGCCTCTTCGATGACACCGGCGGAATGGCACTTCATTCAAACTCTCGCACCTCATTTGCGTCGGCAGGCACAATTGCAACAACTCTTGTCGCGGCAGCGCGAGGCAACGAGTTCGCTTGGTGCGGCGATTGCCGCCGCCGGATTTGCCGCCTTCCTTTTAGGCGGAGATCGTCGCATTCTTTTCGCCAATACCAAGGCCGAGGATCTTTTGCGGCACGGCGCAGGCTTGCGCTGCGAGCGCGGGCAGCTCGCTGCCGCAACACCTTTCCTTACCAATCGTCTAGGGGCGCTCGCGCGTCAAGCGGTGCGATCCAAACATGGCGAAGGCGAGACCGCCGGCACCATAGAGCTGCCACGCGGAAGCGGTGGAGCGCCGCTCTTCGCCCATGTAATTCCGCTCGGCGCAGACCGCATGGTTTCAAACTTTGACTTCGACCGACCGGCCGCCGCGGTCTTTGTCGTTGATCCCGCGTCCAATTTTGGCGGTCAGATCAAGCGCTTTGCCGGACGGTTCGGGCTCACCGCTGCCGAGACGCGAGTCCTCGGAGAAATTGTCAGGGGCAACGGGCTTCCTGCCGCTGCTACCGTGCTCAAAATAGGCAAAGCAACGGCGCACACGCACGCCATTCGCATTTTTGCCAAAACCGGAACCGCCGGCCAGGCCGAGCTCGTGCGGCGTTTTTTCGAGGCAAGCCTACCTTACTTACCGGCGCGGACCTTTCACTAGCGAGCTTAAGCGCCCGCGTTTCGAGGGTATCGGCGCCCCTACCGCTTCGTCGCAATAAGGGATTTGGTTAACCCAAGAAATTTTTCCCAACCGATCTCGGCGTCTGGGAACAACGTCTGCATTTGCTTGAAATCCAATAACCTTATTTCATTCATCATCTCATCAACGCGCTGCTGCGTGGGACGCGTCACCCAGCCCCAGAGCGATAACCAGCGAATCAGCCGCCTTTGGATTCCCCTCGGCAGCCAATGAAGAAATAAGCATATAAAGTGAGGCTCGATGGGAAACCAGCGGTATGGCGTCTGTACATAATATTTTGGAGCAAGACGCCTGACCTCGGAAGCGAATTCCTCGACCGCTTTTTGATCTCCGACGTGTTCTATCACCGAGTTTGAGTAGCAGATATCGAAGCTATTGTCCTCAAACGGGACTCTCCCCCCGTCATACCAGACCATGCGCTGGCCGGGGCGGGTCTGTGGCCGCGTGCCGAGCTCCTTGCCGAGATTGACCATTGTGACATCGGGCGATTGTGGGATGAACGACCAGTTAAGCGGATTTCCCCCAAGGTCAAGGATTCGTGTCCGATCCGTGACCCCAAGAGACTCGACGAATTTCGCCATGCGCTTGCGCCGAAAGAATGTTTGAAACGGACGGTAAATGGCATGGATGCGTTTAGCCTCGTAACGCTCGATCGCGGACATGAGTTGGCGGAGCCGGTCCGTTGCGTCGCCAGGTGACGAGCGAAGCCGTTGAAACTCGGCAAGAGCTTCATTGTAATCGGCAATTGAACGAATCGGTTTCTGATTTTCCGCCATGAAATTCCCCAAGTTCAAGACTTCCAGCGGCCAATATTGCGGACCAGCATTACAATTGCATAATTGCTTCCGGGCGGGCAAACGCATTGGCACCGCCAGGCTTGCCTTTAGAGCTGAGTGTCACAGGGCCTTTAAAAATGCGGCAAAACGCAAAAGGCCTTCGGGCCACGGGCCATGGCCGCTCTCCACATTGATGTGACCGGAGTCGCCGGCATCGACGAGATCGGCGCCGAGGGCGCGGGCGAGCGCCTCACTCTCGACAAAGGACGAATAAGGGTCGTCGCGGCTGGCGACGAGGAGGGTTTTGAACGGCAAAGGTGAATCCGGCAGGTTAAAAAAGACCTGATCAAGGGTGGCGATAGGGGCCAGCCCGGCGCGGGACGGCGGCGCGACGAGAAATGCACCCCTGACCTTGCCGCGCAGGCTCCCTTCACGCAGAAAGGGCGCGGCGTGAGCGACCGCCAGCACGCCGCAGCTATGGGCGACAAGAATTATAGGCCGCGTGGCACGCTCCGCCTCTTCGATGAGGCGGCCGCGCCAGGCCGAAACTTCCGGCCGCGCGAAATCCACCTGCTCTACGCGGCGCATCGTTGGCAACTTGGTTTCCCAGCGGCTTTGCCAATGGTCCGGGCCAGAGCCGTGAAGCCCAGGGATGATCAGGAGATCGGCTTCCGAACTGCGCACGCTAGCCGATCTCGATCTCGAGAGGCTCGAGCCCGGCGATTGCCGCTTCGATCCTATCGCCGCGCACGACCGGACCGACCCCAGCCGGGGTGCCGGTAAAGACGAGGTCGCCGGGAAGCACCTCGACGAGCCGGGAGAGATAGTGGATGATATCGGGCACGCCCCAGATCATCTCGGAGAGATCGGCGTCTTGGCGCATGCCGCCATTCACCTTGCACTGAATAGGTCCCTTCGCGAGGACGCCCATCGTCGGCTTCGGCGTGATCGCCGAACAGGGCGCGGAGAAATCGAACGCCTTGGCCATCTCCCAAGGCTGCCCCTTCTTGCGGGCGGCGGCCTGGATATCGCGCCGCGTCATGTCGAGACCCACGGCATAGCCGAAGATGAGTTCGTTGACTTTATCCGCTGGAATATCGCGGCCGCCCCCCTCCATGGCGACGACGAGCTCGACCTCATGGTGAAGATTGCTTGTCCCGAGAGGATAGGGCATGACCGCGCCCCCCGGAAGGATCGCGCTCGCCGGCTTCATGAAGAAAAACGGTGGCTCGGCCTCGGGATCGCCGCCCATCTCCCGGGCATGGGCGCCATAATTCTGGCCAACGCAATAAACGCGGTTCACGGGAAACCGTTTTCCAGTCGTTATGGCGAGCGACACGATTGGCGGCGCGGCGATGACATAGTCGCCCATGGTGGTCTCCTTTTGGAGTGGAAAGAACCTTAGCGCCGAGTGCGCTCACTTGCCATCGAGCGGCTCGGTTCCGGAAGGGCGCCCCTCGGCGTCAAAAGTGATTTTTTCGATCCGCTCCTCGGCGGTTTTCAAAAGCGCGCTGCAATGGCTGCGCAGCGCGGTGCCACGAGCGTAGATCTCGATCGATTCTTCGAGATCGACGTTTCCCTTCTCCAGCCGGTCGACGATCTGCTCGAGTTCCTTGAGCGCCGCCTCGAAAGACATGGCGCTGATATCGGTGTTTGGGGCGGACAATTGCTTCCCACTTAATGAAGGATTGAGCTAAGAACCGCCCGTTGTGGCCTCGCGCGCGCGCCAAATCAAGTCATCGTTTCAATGCAACTCCAGAGCGAAGGGCATGCCTTCGTCGCAAGCAAGGCCCCGGCCGATCTTGGCAATGGCGTCGATCATCCGCCCCCTGCGGGCAAGCAGCGAATCGGCGATCGCAACGAGCCGTGAATTGGGTGTCGCCGTTGGCGATTTGGCGCGCACCACCCGCGCGATCTCGTTCTCGTCGCGATTCGGTCGCAAGGCGCAGGCGGCGATAAAGGCCGCCGCGGTCGAGCGGCTGACGCCGGCCTGGCAGTGGATGATAAGCGGCGCCAGCTGATCCCACAGGCTGATGAAGCTCAAAAGCTTCTCGACATGCGATTCGCAAGGCAGCGTATGCCCTTCGAGCTCGATTGTAATATCGGAAAGATGGACGATGAGATGATTCTCGGCCGCGATCTCGGGCGGGCGAGGGACCGGGATCTCTTTGTTGATCAACGTAACCAGGCTGCGCGCCCCGGTGACGCGCGCCGTCTCGGCGAGCTGAGAGAGCGGGCAAACATGTATGTGCGGGCTCAAATAGACCTCCTCTAGAGGCGGAGATCGCGCGGGAATCACCGCGCTTTCGCCGCGAATCACGGTGTTCGGCGCCCTTTTCGGGTATTTTGGTGTCACTTTCGCGAAGACACCCGCCGGTAGCCGTCACAATGGCTTGAAGTTGGACGATATTTCGCAGGTGCGGCAATTTGTCCGGAAGCCGCGCCGGATCGAACAAAAAAGTTTCACGTGAAACTTTTTGGTAAGGATCGGGCAGAAGATCTTACACGGGTGAAGACGCCAGCCGCTGGGAGCGGCGTAAGATAACACGAAAAATTTGTGCCACTTAGCTCCAGCTAAACGACCCAAGTGCCGGGGCGGTACAGAGTCGGCCTCTCCCAATCGAAAAGGAGGTTTCTCATGGAAGATCCATTCCGCCGCCCCGCTGTGGTCCCCGCCTTGTTTTACAAAGACCCTTGGGCGGCGCTCGATTGGGTGGAGAAAGCTTTCGGCTTTCAGCGCACGATGGTGATTTCGGACGAACAGGGCAGGCTCGGCCATTCCGAGATGCGGTTCGGTGACAGCCTCATTTATATTGGCGGCGAATGGGCGGATTTTACCGCTAACCCCGATTCAATCGGTGGTAAAAACACTCAAACCATTCACGTTCACCTTCGGGACCGCATCGACGCGCATTGCGCCGGTGCCCGCGAAGCCGGCGCGGCGATCCTCCAGGAACCAACCGACCAGTTTTACGGCGACCGCACTTATCGCGCGCGCGATCCCGAGGGGCATGTTTGGACTTTCAGCCAAAGCGTCCGCCAAGTCACGCGTGAAGAAGCTGAGAAAGCTTCCGGGCTAAAGATTGAAGCGCCTGGGTGGGACTGAGTGTTTTGGTCGCCGAATTTGCGGCAGCTTTTGCTTGTTGCGCTTAGCCTCGTAAATCCGCGCCGGCGAGGCCAACGGAAATGCCTTGAAGGCGAGCGATCTCGAGTTTTACGGCCGCCCAGTAGCGCGCCGGGCGGTCCCCCTCTATGCAATGGCCGCGCACAAGCGCGCGCGCCTCATAATAGGCATGCTCCTCGAATCTCTCGATGAACCGGCGCGCATCCGCCGCGATCGCGGCCTTCCATTCGCTGCGGGGCTGGAGAAATTTGAGGAACATAAACGGAACCTTTGCAACTTGAGCGAGCACAACCTATTTACAACTAATAGGCGTAGCCGGCAACCAAAAATTACAATTTTTGCGCGATTTTTCTAAAGCCGGGGAGCCCCACCCTCCGGCACATTGCCGGTAAGTCCTTGTTTTTCCGTTAAAAGCGCTTTGGGGGCGTCGGCCGATTCAAGAGCAGCCGTGGCTGTGATTTCCGGAGAGCGTCGTTGCGTCTGCAAGCCAAAGGTGACGGTCGAGACGGCGGTTCCCATTAAAAAGATCTGCCTTCAGGACAGATTTGTCCGCCGCGCGGTGCAAAGGGCGTGGTTAGCGACGCTTATGAAAATCTCAGCGATGGGCGCCCCTAAATGCGGATTAAGACAAATTACACCACAAAAATCGCCTGATGCCGAAGCGTAGAATTCGACCGATCGAAGCAATCATATTTCAGCGTAACTATGGGTAATCTCCCATTATTCCAGGCATGCCAAGGTATAACACGGATCTGGAATAATTCTTATTGCAATCAAGGAGTATTACTACATGTTTAACCGTTTTATTAAAGACGAATCCGGCGCCACCGCCATCGAATACGGCCTCCTCGCTAGCCTCATTGCTGTCGCCATTATTACGGCCGTAAAAACGCTTGGCACCAGTCTTAATACCGTTTTTGGCCAGGTTTCGGCGCAGCTGACCTGAGATCGTGGGCCGTCTTGCGGTTGTTGGTTTTGGAGCCTCGGCACCAGTCAAACGGCGGGAAACAATAGGAGATAAACGTGCGCCATTTGTTGCGCCGCTTTTTCCGTGACCGCTCGGGGGCCACGGCGATCGAATACGCGCTCTTGGTACTTTTTCTCGTTATGATCATCTTTGGTTCGCTTGGTGTGCTGGGCTCCACCCTGAGCTCTGTCTTTGCCCAGGTGACAGGGAGCTTAACCTAAACGGATCGGAGCGCGGAACTCCTCCAGCGCAGCTTCGCGCAAGGCGGAGGCGGCATAAAGGATATGGCCGGGCCCAACCCGGCCATTCATTGAAATGCCAACCGGGCGCGGACACATGCCCCTTCCCCTCTTGCTAGACGCCGCGACGCTGTCCGCCTTCCCCGCCTTAATGGCCTTCGCCGCTATCTGCGATTTTCTGACGATGACGATTCCCAATCGGGTTTCGATCGCGCTTGCCGGCCTCTTTCTCATGATGGCGCTCGCCTGCCGCCTCAGCGTTTCTGTGATCGCTCTTCACTTCGCCTGCGGCGCCGCGATGCTGCTTGTCACATTCGCCATGTTCTCGCGCGGCTGGATCGGCGGCGGCGATGCCAAACTCGCAGCGACAACGGCGATCTGGCTCGGCTTCGATCACCTTGGCGACTATGCTCTCATTGCCAGCCTGCTCGGTGGGCTGTTGACCGTCGCAATCTTGGGGCTGCGGCAGTGGCCCTGGCCCGTCCGCGGATGGCACGTCTTCGATCCCGCCGCCGGAATTCCTTATGGCGTCGCGCTCGCCGCTGCGGGCCTCCTGGTTTATCCCTCAACCGCCATCTGGCTCGCCACCGCGTCTTTCCATTAGGCGCGGGATCGCGCCCAACGCATCGGATCCAAAAGTGGGAGCCGGATTTCCGGCCGGTCCGATGCTCGATCGAAAGAAGACGCCCTGGCCTTGGCACCAAAAATGCTTAATTGATTCGCGTCGCCCGAGATTGGCGCGTAGGGTCAAGTCCTCATTGGCGGCGGACACTGCGAGGGATAACGCGTGGCCGAGGTCTCTTTTTTCAACGAAATGACGCTCAACGACGGCGGGATTCGCCCCGTCTATGGAAGGATCGCGAGCTGGCTCGCGGCGACACCGGCGAGTCTGCTTGCCGCGCGAAGAGCCCAGGCCGAGCTTTTGTTCCGCCGCATCGGCATCACTTTCGCTGTCTATGGCGACGAGGAGGGCGCCGAGCGGCTCATCCCCTTCGACATCATTCCCCGCATGATTCTGCGCTCGGAATGGAATCGCCTCGAGGCGGGCCTCATCCAAAGGGTAAAAGCTCTCAATCTCTTTCTTGCCGACATCTACGGCCCACAAGACATCGTGAGAGCCGGCCGTATTCCGGCCGATCTCGTCGCGCGTAATAGCGAATTTTGCGCGAAAATGGCGGGCTTCTCCGTTCCCCATGATCTTTACGTGCACATCGCGGGAATCGATATCGTGCGCACGGGCGAGGATGAGTTCTACGTCCTCGAGGATAATGTGCGGACCCCTTCGGGTGTCTCTTACATGCTGGAGAACCGCGAAGTGATGATGCGCCTTGCGCCCGATCTCGTCGCCGACCACCGCGTGGCGCCGGTTGAGAATTACCCAGATGCCCTGCTCGCCACTCTGCGTTCGCTGGCGCCTCCGCATGCCAATGGCGAGCCGACCATCGTCGTTTTAACGCCAGGCCAGTACAACTCCGCCTACTACGAACATTCGTTTCTGGCTGATAAACTCGGCGTCGAACTCGTCGAGGGCCGCGATCTTCTCGTCGAAGATAACGTGGTCTATATGCGCACGACCGAAGGTGAGAAGAGGGTCGACGTCATCTACCGGCGCATCGATGACGCCTTCCTCGATCCCCGCGCGTTCCGGCCAGATTCCATCATTGGCGTTCCAGGTCTCCTCGACGCCTACCGGGCTGGTAACGTCACCTTGACAAACGCCATCGGGACCGGCATCGCCGACGATAAGGCGATGTATACTTACGCCCCGGAGATCATCGATTTTTATCTTGGGGAAAAGGCGATTTTGAACAATGTGCCGACGTGGCGCTGCCGCGAGCCCGAGGCGTTAGGCTATGTGCAAGAGCACCTTGCCGAGCTGGTCGTCAAGGAAGTTAATGGTTCCGGCGGCTATGGTATGCTCGTCGGACCGCATTCCTCGAAGGCTCAGCTCGAAGCTTTCGCGGCGAAACTTGCCAAGGATCCGCACCAATTTATCGCGCAACCGACTCTTGCTTTGTCGACGACGCCAACGCTATGTGACGCGGGGATCGCGCCGCGCCACGTCGATCTACGGCCCTTTGTCCTTTCCGGCAGGAATGGCATGAAAGTCGTGCCAGGCGGCCTCACCCGGGTCGCATTGAAGGAGCATTCGCTGATCGTGAATTCGAGCCAAGGCGGCGGCACGAAGGATACTTGGGTCGTCGAGGATGTTCTTTTTGACGATAGGGCATGCGAGAGACCAAACTGAAGGCCGGCTTGTCTTGCGTTGG
Organism: Methylocella sp.; assembly: GCA_035622375.1. Taxonomy (GTDB): domain Bacteria; phylum Pseudomonadota; class Alphaproteobacteria; order Rhizobiales; family Beijerinckiaceae; genus Methylocapsa. The sequence goes on from DASPVM010000017.1 coordinate 142,185, forward strand.
CCCTCGGGGATCTTGCAGTCCGGTGATCGAGGCATCTGATGCTTTCCCGCACGGCCGATAGCCTTTACTGGCTCGCCCGCTATGTTGAGCGGGCTGATTTTCTCGCCCGCATTATCAAGGCGACACAGCGGCTTGCCACCTTGCCGATGAGCTACTCGGGCACCGGCACCGAATGGGAAAGCGCGCTTGAATCCTCCGGCGCCATCGCGGGATTTCGCTCAACGCGCGGCAAGGCGGAGGAGGCGAGCGTCGTCGATTATCTTGCCTTTGCGTCCGATAATCCGTCGTCGATCCGAAATTGCATCAGATACGCGAGAACCAACGCGCGGGCGGTGCGCACGGCCTTGACCGCGGAGATGTGGGACGCGATCAATGGCGCCTGGATCGATGTTTCGCGCTACGAGCCAAGCGCGCAAGGACCATCCCGGTATGATCGCGAGGAAATTTCACGCTTTTGCGAGCTTGTGAAAAAAACCTCGCTCGATTACGACGGCTCGGTCGAGCGCACCATGCTGCGCAACGACGCCTATTGGTTCTCGCGCCTCGCCCTGTTCGTCGAGCGTGCCGACAACACCGCCCGCATCCTCGATGTGAAGTACCACGTCCTGTTGCCGGAAGAAGAGGTCGTCGGCGGCTCCGTCGATTATTTTCAATGGACGGCGATCCTGCGGGCCGTCTCCTCGCTCACTGCCTATAACTGGGTGTACCGGGAGGGCATCAAGCCTTGGCTCATTGCCGAGCTGCTCCTGCTCAGACAAGAAATGCCGCGCTCGCTGATCTCTTGCTATGATAATATTAGTTATTTTCTTGATACGATCGCCAGCGCTTACGGCCGCAAGGGCGCTTCACAAATAAAAGCGCATGATGTATTGGCACGCCTTAAGTCCTTGACGATCAGCGATGTTTTCAAATTCGGCTTGCACGAATTTATCACCGCATTCATCGAGGATAACGATCGCCTCGGCGAGGCGATAGCCCAGCAATATCTGCAGTGACGTTTTCCAGTTGTAATTGAGGATTTCCATGACCGTATTGGTGACGGGCGGCGCGGGCTACATTGGCGCCCATATGGTGCTGGCGCTCGTCGAAGCGGGCGAAAAGGTTATCGTCCTTGACGACCTTTCCACCGGTTTCCGAGGAGCGGTGGACGCGCCAGCGGAACTCATCGCCGGCGATATGGGTGACATACCGCTCGTTGAAAAAATTCTCGGCGAGTATGAAATCGACGCCATCGCGCATTTCGCCGCCAAGATCGTCGTTCCTGAATCGGTCTCGAACCCCTTGCTATATTACTTCAACAACACGGCGAAAGCGCGAAACCTCATTGAATGCGCCGCGCGCCGGGGCATCAAACACTTTATCTTTTCCTCGACTGCCGCCGTCTATGGCGAACCCGAGGCCAACCCCATCAAGGAAACCTCTCCCTTGGCACCGGTCAATCCTTACGGCCGATCCAAGCTCATGACCGAATGGATCTTGCAAGACGTGGGGCAAGCGCATGGCCTCAAATATATGATTTTGCGCTATTTCAATGTCGCTGGCGCGGATCCTAAGGGCCGGATCGGACAATCGACGCCCGAGGCCACACATCTCATCAAGGTCGCGGTGCAGGCCGCGCTTGGGCTGCGCCCGAGGCTTGATGTCTTTGGCACCGATTATCCGACGCGCGATGGCACCTGCATCCGCGACTATATCCAGGTGAGCGATCTCGTCGCCGCTCATCTCATGGCTCTTGAGTATCTTCGCGGCGGCGGCGAGAGCGCGATTTGTAACTGTGGCTATGGCGATGGCTTTTCCGTGCTCGAAGTCATTAACGTCGTGAAACAGGTCTCGGGCGCCGATTTCGAGGTGCGCATGGCGGGGCGCCGGCCAGGGGATCCGGTGACGCTCATGGCCGATCCGGCGCGGATCAAGAAACTTTTGGGCTGGACACCGAAATACAACGATCTCCCGACGATCGTCAGGCAGGCACTCGATTGGGAACGCCGCTTGCAGAGAGAGCCGCTGGCCTGACCGCGATTTCCGCAAACACCAAGCGCTAGGTATTCATCGACTCAAAGAACGTCGCGTTGCCCTTTGGCGTTTCGCGCAGCTTACCGAGCAAAAATTCGATCGCGTCGACCGTGCCCATCGGATTGAGGATGCGGCGAAGCACATACATCTTTTTCAAAATATCGGGCGGCACGAGCAGCTCCTCCTTACGCGTGCCGGAGCGGGTGATGTCGATCGACGGGAAGGTCCGCTTGTCGGCGACCTTGCGGTCGAGGATGATTTCCGAATTGCCCGTGCCCTTGAATTCCTCGAAGATGACCTCGTCCATGCGCGAGCCCGTATCGATCAAGGCGGTGGCGATGATCGTCAGCGAGCCTCCTTCCTCGATGTTGCGGGCGGCGCCGAAGAATCGCTTGGGCCGCTGCAAGGCATTGGCATCGACGCCACCTGTCAGCACCTTGCCGGAGGAAGGAACCACCGTGTTATAGGCGCGGCCTAGCCGCGTGATTGAGTCGAGGAGGATGACGACGTCGCGGCCATGCTCGACCAAGCGCTTGGCCTTCTCGATGACCATTTCAGCGACTTGAACGTGGCGGACAGCGGGCTCGTCGAAGGTCGATGAGACGACCTCGCCCTTCACCGAACGCTGCATATCGGTCACTTCTTCCGGCCGCTCGTCGATCAAAAGCACGATAAGGTAGCACTCGGGATGGTTGGCCGTCACCGATTGCGCGATGTTTTGCAACAGCACCGTTTTGCCCGTGCGCGGCGGCGCGACAATGAGGGCCCGCTGGCCCTTACCAATCGGCGCGACAATATCGATCACTCTCGCGGAAAGGTCTTTTTTTGTTGGATCGGCAACCTCGAGCTTCAGCCGCTCGTCCGGGTAAAGCGGAGTCAAATTATCGAAATGAACCTTATGACGGATCTTTTCGGGATCCTCGAAGTTGATTGTGTTGACCTTGAGCAAGGCAAAATAGCGCTCGCCTTCCTTGGGGCTGCGAATGAGCCCTTCCACGGTATCGCCGGTTCGCAAACCAAACCGGCGGATTTGCGAAGGCGAAACGTAAATATCATCTGGTCCGGCGAGGTAATTGGCGTCTGGCGAACGAAGGAAACCAAAGCCATCCTGCAAAACCTCGATGACTCCCGCGCCGACAATTTCAATTTCACGATTGGCGAGCTGCTTCAGGATCGCGAACATAAGCTCTTGCTTGCGCATGATCGAGGCATTTTCGACCTCGTGTTCCTCGGCGAAAGCAAGCAGTTCAGTTGGCGATTTCTGCTTCAAATCCTGCAGTCTGATTTCCTGCATTTAAGATGAAATCCTTGGAAAGTCAGCGCAACTTGTCAGCGTGAGGCGGGAGCCAAAGCGATCCAGTCCCGCAAGACTGGTGCGAACGCTCTTACATACGCCGCGCGGCAGCACCGTTGTAAAAGCTCAAGCGAGGGGATTGTTCATAAATAGATCGATTTCGAGATTTTGACAAGTGAACAAGGCGAAACAACGCCAAAATTTCAAAACGGTTTGATAACCACGAGAATGATAATCCCCACCATGAGCATGGTTGGCACTTCATTTAAGATGCGGAAGAAACGTGCGCCATGCGAACTCTTGCCCGCCGCCAGTTCTTTCCGCGCCCGACTAAGATAACCATGCAACGCGCTTAGCGCAATGACAAGCGCGAGTTTCGCGGCGAGCCATCCACTGTGGAGAAAACCGCCGGCAACCGCCAGCGTCAATCCGCTTACCCATGCCACGAGCATAGCCGGTAGCATGATGAACCGCATAAGGCGTCTCTCCATCACGGCGAAGGTGGCGGCCTGAGGCGAATTTGCCGGTACTTCCGCATGATACACGAAGAGACGCGGCAAATAGAGCATACCCGCCATCCAAGAAATGATCGCGAGTATGTGAAGGGCTTTGATCCAAAGGTAAGTGGTCATGGGCCACCTTTACCGCGAACAAGATCAAGCATTTTTGCGACGTGACTTATGGGGGTCTGCGGGAGAATCCCGTGTCCTAGGTTGAAAATATGTGGCCGGGCGCGGAACACTGAGAGGATTTCCTTGACCCCTCGCTCCATTGCCGCGCCGCTGGCGACAAGCGCAAGCGGATCGAGATTGCCCTGCAATACGGTCGATTGGCCAAATGTTCGAGCCGCCCAATCTATGTCAACCGTGGTATCGAGACCCACGGCATCGACCTTTGTTTGCGAGGCAAAATCAACCAAGCGTGATCCGCCGGTCTTGGCAAAACCGATGACAATGGCCCTTCTCCGGCGGGCCTTCAGGCCAGCAACGATGGCTTTTACTGGTGCGACGCACCATTCATCGAACTGCGATGCCGGCAAGACGCCGGCCCATGTGTCGAAAATTTGAACAACTTCCACTCCAGCATCGATCTGCCAAGTCAGGTAGTCGATCGAGGCGTCGACGACGGTTTTTATAATGCGCGAAAAAAAATCGTGTTCGCGGTAGGCTAAAAGGCGCGCTGGCGCTTGGTCGGGACTGCTTTTTCCGGCAACCATGTAACAAGCGACCGTCCACGGAGCGCCGCAAAAGCCGATCAAAGCCACATCATTGGGCAGATTCTGCTTCACTCGATCAATTGTTTCGAGGACCGGGGCCACGCGGTTGCGATCGAGTTGTTCATCGAGGGCGGAAAGGTCAGCCTCGCTTACAATTGGTTTGAGTTTCGGGCCTTCCGCTGGGTCAAAATGGACTTTTTGGCCAAGCGCGTAGGGCAACACCAGGATGTCGCTGAACAGGATTGCTGCGTCAAAGCCGAAGCGCCGCACAGGCTGCAGCGTCGCTTCCGCCGAGAGCGCAGGAGTATAACAAAAATCAAGAAAAGAGGGCGCTTTAGCGCGAAGCTCAAGATATTCTGGCAAATACCGGCCTGCTTGCCGCATCAGCCAAACTGGGGGTGGAAAACAAGCGGTACCAGCAAGGACTTTTAGCAACCGCTTGGTGTGCGCGGGAGTTTCCAAATACCACCTCAAAAAAACAAGAAAACTACTTTCTTTTTTTCATCTTATTGGCAAGCGAATTGAGGTCATTCTTCAAAATGACACAAACAGAAGCGGCTTGAGCGGCTTATCAAGCCAATTAACACGTGGCATTTCAATTGGTGGTGATTAAGATTTCGTTAACCATTCAAACGGGATAGGCGGCAGCGACCTTTTTTCCTTCCTGTGATTTTTCTCTATTCCCAGCTTTCACAGAGGCTCGCAAATTCAAAAGGAGTCATGAATAGCTCGTGCACGAACGATTGGGCCTGCGCTCATGGAAAAAATTGCAAATGCTGGCCTCAAATGGTTATCCCCGATGATCCGAGTATTCCCCAAGGGGGGACTGAGAGAGTTAAAGAGCCATGGGGCGGCATTATTTTCACCTTCATCTCGTTTCCGATTCGACGGGTGAAACCCTGATCGCGGCAAGCCGCGCTGCCGCCGCACAGTACGAGAACGTGTTGTCGATCGAGCATGTGCACCCCTTGGTGCGAAGCAAAGGTCAGCTCGATAGAGCGGCCGCTGAGATCGAGCTCGCGCCGGGTATTGTTTTGTTTACCCTCATCGACAAGGAGCTGGCCGAATACCTCGAGGCCGCCTGTAAAACGATTGGTGTCCCATGCCTTTCGGTTTTGCAACCGATCTTGGATTTGTTTCAGTCCTATATCGGAATCGCGTCCATCCACCGCCCTGGCGCCCAGCACATTTTAAATGCCGATTATTTCCGCCGTATCGAAGCTTTAAACTTCACCATGGCGCATGATGACGGTCAGCAGACGGAAAACTTTGAAGCGGCCGATGTTGTCTTGATTGGCGTCAGCCGAACCTCCAAGACGCCGACAAGCATATATCTCGCGAACCGCGGCATTAAAACCGCGAATATTCCCCTTGTCGCCGATATGCCCTTGCCGGACTCTATTTTAGCTTTGAGAAAGCCGCTTGTGGTGGGGTTCGTGGCGGCGCCGGAGCGGATCGTCCAAATTCGCGAAAATCGCCTGATTGCCTTGAACGCGAATATCAATTCTCCTTATGTCGACCGCCTCGTGGTTGCCGGTGAGGTGCGCCGGGCCCATAAGCTCTGCGCCGCCCACGGCTGGCCGGTGATTGACGTCACCCATCGTTCGATCGAGGAAACGGCTGCCGCCGTGATCGCACTCTATCAAGTTCATCAAATGAAGTTCGTTGCCTCATGACGGGGCTATGGCGCGGCGCCCATCCGCTTGTTCTTGCTTCGAAGAGCGTGGCGAGGCGGAAATTACTCGCCGCGTCGGGAATTCCCTTTGAGATACGCCCGGCCGGAATCGATGAGCGCACCATTGAGGCTCCTTTGATTGCCGCCCGGGCGGATGCGCAATGCATTGCCCGGCAGCTCTCTCGGGCCAAGGCACTGGAGGTCGGCAGGACAAGGCCTGGCCGGATCATCATCGGCGCCGATCAGACGCTCGATTTCAACGGCCGTGTTCTTGGCAAACCGCCGGACCGGCAGGCGGCTATGGCGCAGCTTCAGGCGCTCTCGGGGCAAACGCACACGCTTTGCTCTGGGTGCTGCGTTGTTCGTGGCGACGCGGTGCTGTTCCAAACGGTGGAAATTGCCCGTCTGACTTGTAGGAAACTCGGTCCAGAATTTGTGGAAGCCTATATGAAAGAGTCGGGGGACGCCATTTTGAATTGCGCCGGCGCTTATCAGGTCGAAGGGCTTGGCATCCATCTTTTCGAAAAAATCGAGGGGGATCACTCGACGATTCTCGGTCTGCCGCTTCTCCCGCTTCTTGCTTTCCTGCGCGCAGATGGAAGCCTTCTGTCATGACAAGTGTACGTAAAGCCTGTGTTATAGGCTGGCCGGTGGCCCATTCGCGCTCGCCCCTTATTCATCGCTTCTGGCTCAATACCTACAATATCCCGGGCGAATATGAATTGGCGCCTGTAAGTGCGGCGGATTTTCCCCGCTTCGTTGGCAATCTTGCCGGACTGGGCTTTGTCGGCGCGAATGTGACTCTGCCGCATAAGCAGAGAGCTTGCGAACTCTCGCAGGCGCGGGCGCCTGCGGCGGAGCGGCTCAAGGCCGCCAACACGTTATGGATTGAGGAAGGAAAACTCTATTGCGATAACACGGATTGCGCGGGATTTCTTGGTGGCATGGACGAGGATGCGCCAGGCTGGGACTGCGGCGGCGGGCCAGCGGTTGTGATTGGCGCGGGCGGTGCTGCCCGGGCGATTGTTTTGGCCCTTCAGTCACGCGGAGTGACGCCAATTTTTCTTGCCAACCGGACCCGGGCACGCGCGGAAGCCCTGGTTCATGATGCGGGCAAGCCCGCCGAGGTCTTGGATTTCGGTAAGTTAGCGGCGACATTGGCGACCGCTGGGCTGCTCGTCAACACGACATCGCTTGGCATGGCCGGGCAACCGACGCTCGACATCAACTTGAAACCGTTGCCGCCACAGGCAATTGTCTGCGACATTGTCTATGTGCCGCTGGAGACGGAACTCATTCGAGCGGCAAAGGCGCGAGACTTGCGAACGGTTTCCGGCGTCGGCATGCTTTTGCACCAAGCTGTTCCGGGATTTGAACGCTGGTTTGGCGTAAGGCCTGAGGTGACAGCGGATCTGCGCACACTTGTTGAGGCGGACATCAAGGCGCGAGCTAAATGTTGATCCTTGGTCTCACGGGATCGATCGGCATGGGAAAAACAACCACCGCCGCGATGTTTCACGACGAGGGAATCCATGTGCACGATTCAGATGCCGCAGTGCATGAGCTCTATCGGGGTGAAGCCGTCGCAGCCATCGAGGCGGCGTTTCCAGGAACGGTTCGCGAGGGCGCCGTCGATCGAGCTCTCCTTGCTCCCCTTGTGCTTTCCGACCCGGCGGCGCTTGCGCGCCTCGAAGCGATCGTGCATCCGATCGTTGCGAAAAGCCGCAATGCCTTTCTTGCCGAGGCGCAAAAAAGCGGCAGTCATATCGTAGTCCTCGACATTCCGCTGCTGTTCGAAACGGGGCTCGACCGGCAAGTTGATGCCGTTGTTCTCGTTACCGCGCCGGAAACCGTTCAGCGCGAGCGCCTCCGCCAGCGCCCGGGCATGACGTCCGAGCACCTTGAGGTCATTGTGCAACGGCAGATCAGCGATATCGAAAAACGGGCGCGGGCCCATTTCATCATCGATAGCGCCCATGGTTTTGACAGCGCGAGACGCCAGGTGCGGGGCGTTTTGCGGGCGTTGGCGGGAGTAAAAAATAATCGGTGATGCCCGCAATTCACAGGTGTCAGGCGTTTACCACTTTCCGCGCTCCTGGCCGCATGGTTTTATGCGCGTGTCCTTCAAGAAAGCACAAGGAGCGATGCGGGAAGTCATCCTCGACACGGAAACGACCGGGCTTGATCCCTCGGACGGCCATCGCGTCGTCGAGATTGGCTGCGTCGAACTTTTCAATGCGATCCCGACCGGCAAAACTTTTCACGTCTACGTCAACCCAGAACGCGATGTCCCGGAACAGGCTTTCCGGGTGCATGGTCTATCCGGGGAGTTTTTGGCAGATAAGCCGGTCTTCGCCAGTATCGCCGAAGAATTTTTGGCTTTTGTCGATGGCGCAAAAATCATCGCCCATAATGCAGAATTCGATCTGCGCTTTCTCAATGCCGAATTAGCTTTTCTTGAGTTGGAGCCGATCCACGAGGCTCGTGTCATCGACACCTTGGCTTTGGCTCGCCGGAAATTTCCGGGCGCCGCCAATAGTCTTGACGCTCTCTGCCTGCGTTATGGAATTGACGCCTCGCGGCGGACCAAACATGGCGCCTTGCTCGATGCCGAAATCCTTGCGGAAGTCTATGCCGAGCTGGCTGGTGGCCGGCAAGCCTCGCTGGCGCTTGGCGAAGGCGCCGGTTCTTCACCCGCGATTGGCGCGGAAAAACTGCTCGGCGCAAGACCGCGGCCGCTCCCGATGCGTCTTTGCGTCGCTGATCTGGAGGCTCACCGAGCATTCGTCGACAATCTCGCCGCGGCGGCGCTGTGGAATCTCTATTATCAAGCCTCCTCCTTCGAAGTAGAAGCCAAGGAGGCTTAAAAAACTAACGCAACACTCTCCTGAAGAGAGCGAAGATCACGCGGCCCGCATCGACGTCCTTAACGGATTGCCTAGAATTTCCGCAAAATAATTTGCGAATGAGAGAGCGCCGCACCCATTTCTCAGCTTCAAAACACACGGTGAAACGAGGTTGGGAGGTTTGTGAATCGTTGAGAGCGACGAATCGGAATGGCACTTCCAAGGCTCCTTGATCTAGAACCAATATCCCTTTCCCGTTCCCTCGTGCCCAGGGAGGCGGAGAACCCTCGATCTGAGCGCCGCCGAGAGAGAGGTCCACAAGACGGCAAAAGCTCGTCTCGCCATCATCTCCCTTAATAAAGGCCGCTTCATTGGTCGCAAAGCGTTCGTCCGTCCGGGATTGCGGTAGCTCGATGCACACAAGCGTCGCCAGAAGCAAAACCGCGATATTGTAAACGCTCCAGAAAACGTTAGCCTCGAACCCCCCTCCTGTGCGGAGGGCGGAGTAACCGGAAAGGTTCGCCAAAATTCCGCTCAAGGTACCAAGGACTATGAGGAGAAACGGCAAAAGATACTCCCAGCGGACCAGAATCCCAGCCGTTGGCAAACCTTTCGGGGTCACTTTGAATGGCCGGCCAAATGGTTTGATGAGCCCCGCAAAGACAGTTCTCATGATCGGAAACGAAGACAGCAATTGGGATACGTCGGTTAAAACGGGAAGGATCCGATTACCCGAATAGAATGAGAGAAAAGCTATACCGCAAGCTACCGATGGGGCGAGCCAATAAATGATACCGCTCGCCGATGATGCGATCACCGCGGTCTCAGTCCACCAATATATCATGGGAGAGATTAGTATAAGTATCCTGTAAGGGAAGGTAAAAAGGCAATAAAGAACAGTATCGAAAGCAGCCAGGCGCGTGAGAAAACGCAGGCGGGCGCTGCCAGCAAAAGACCATTTCGTGTAGATCTGCTGAATGCTTCCAAGGCACCAGCGGCATCGCTGGGTGACGTAAGCCTGTAAGTCTTCGGGCGCGAGACCGGCACTCAACGGCTCGTTTAAGTAGATCGTGCGGTAGCCATGCTCTTCCATCTTTAAGCTTGTCAGCATGTCTTCAGTAACTGTTTCGGTTGCCATGCCTCCCGTGGCCAGCAAGGCTGACACACGTAGCACCGCCGAGGTCCCACAGCAGAACGAAACACCCCAAGCATCTAGGGAAGGCATTAAGGTATCGAAGAAAAATCGTTGTTCATCCGGCCAAGCGCTCGAGATGAGAAGATTGGCTTGAATGGGATCGTTATTGAAGAAATGCTGTGGCGTTTGCACGATACCGACATCGTGGTCACCAAATAACCCAAGCGTGCGCCATAATATGTCCCGGTGCGGGACGAAGTCCGCGTCGAGTAGAAGAATGAAGGCAGGCCGCCTACCCTTCGAGAGAGCGATCGAAAGGGCGTTGTTAATGTTGCCCGCTTTCGCGTGTTTTCCCTTAACGCGGGAAATATAATTCGCGCCAAGCTCGCTGGCCAATTCATGGACAAAGGGCCGCGCACCGTCGTCAAGTACAAATACCCGCAGGTCAGGGTGATCGATTGCCAGCGCGCCTACGATGGTTCGCTCAAGCACGGAGGCCGGTTCATTATACGTCGCAATGAACACATCCACGGGCGCCCCGAGCAGAAGCGAATTTTGCGCCGCATCGGCGCTGGAGGATCTATCCTTCGTGCGGGACATGAAAAAGTAAACGAATATCGAGCTGAGATTAGACATGCTTTCGAAGAAAAAGAATATCCATGCCCAAGCTTGCTGGATGGGCGACTGCCCATCGGGCATCCCAAGTGTCGCGTGCCAAAAGAGGTATCTAAGGACCAGGAAAATACAAAGCGAGGCGGTAATGGCGCGGCATAAGGCGGACTCGCGGCCGAACAGCACAAAAAGGCAAAGCATGAAGCCGGCGGACAACAGCAGCGGTCCGAAAGTCTCAAACTCGACCATCGCGTCATCCGGTCATATCAAAGCACATGACGGAGGATTTGATCGATAAAGCCGCCTCCGGTCGCGGGCAGCGACACGCGCGCCGAGCGGCCAATGAAGCATTCTTTTGGCGGGCCCCCGCCTTGTTGCAGGGCGGGCGCGGTCGTGGCCACCTCATCGCCGGCGAGAAGGATTGTGACAATCGCGGTTGAGGGTTCCTCGAGCGGCATGATGGCGAAGTGGTGGCCCCGTGCCGCGTCGCCGTGCCCGGCGACCGACAGCACGGTGCCGGTCCGCTCGATCCTTTCGCCGGAAAGGCGAAAACGGGCGAGCCCGCCGATCTCGACATCGGTGAACCGATCCTGGGGAATGGCCACGAGAAGGAGGGGTGCGGCACAGTCGACGATCTCGGCCGTCATGTCCCCAATCCCAAGCCTCTCGCCGTCAGAGGCGCCGAGTTTCCAAATCATGCCGTTGGATGGCGCCGTGATGTCGGCGGACCGCCATAAGGAAACGCGCCGCTCCTCGGCATCGAGGCGGGCCCGCGTCTCTTTTACGCTGGCGCTGAGGATTGCAATCGTCCGGTCGAGGCGCGACAATTCTATGCCGATCTCATCGGCGCGTTGCGCCGAATAGGACCGGTCGGTACCAGCACCAGCCGCAATGAGTACGCCACGGGCTGCGGCCTTTGCTTCGGCGCGCAGCGCCGCGAGTCGCGCCGTTTGCGCGGCTGTCTCCTGCCGCGCCAGGTCGACGCCGGAGCGCAGCTTGTGCATCTCGGCCTTCGCCACGACGCCGGAGGCCTCGAGGGGAAGGCGGCGATCAACGTCATTCTCGGCTTGTGCCTGTTTGGTGACGAGCGCGGCTCGCACATCCTCGGCTTCTTCGACAAGGTCTTGCAACCGCTCGCTGTTCGCCTCCGTGTGCATAGCATCTCGATTGGCGAGCTCGGCAGCGAGGCCAATCCACGCGGCCCGATTGGTTTCCGCCCCTTGCAACTCGGCGACCAAACGGGTCTGCTGCTCGCGAAGATCGACGAGCCGCTCGTCATTGACGCGCGGATTTTCGATATGCGCGATGAGGGCACCACGCTCGGCCATGGCGCCAGCGCGCCTTGGCAATGAAGTGACGGTGCCTTCGATGGGCGTGCGCAGCGAGATAAGATTTGTCGAAATGACGGCGTTGCTGCTGGCGATTTTGCCATGGCCGGAAAATATGGCGGTGAGGCCGACGCCAAAAATGGCGCTCGCAATGGCAATCTTGATAAGGTGATGCGTTCGGTGGCGATGCGGTGGCGTCCGCGGCGAAAATCCACGCTGATGCAATTGCGTGAGCTTGCCCCCGGGGCCCGCGGGAAGCAGCTCATAAAGGGGCAGGAATATTTTTCGGAAAAACATCGGAAGCCGCTTGCAACTCACACTTTTCTCTTTTTACGTCGAATTGGTTGCAGCGGGGCTAAACCACCCATTAAAAACCTTGGTAAGGAGCGATATGCCCATCCGCATTCCCGTGTATCAGCCGGATCTTTCAGGCAATGAGCGCGCCTATGTGGAAGAATGCCTCAATTCGAATTGGATTTCTTCCAAGGGCAAATTCGTTGCCGCTTTCGAGCAAGGCTTTGCCAAATATATCGGCGTTGCTTTCGCGGCCGCCGTTTGCAACGGAACGACGGCTCTTCATTTGGCTCTCCTTGCTCTCGGCTTGGGAGAGGGAGATGAGGTGATTGTCCCGGCCCTAACCTATATTGCGCCTGCCAATGCGGTGACATATACGGGCGCCCGCCCCGTTTTCGTCGACTCGCGCCGAGAGGATTGGCAGATGGATCCGGCGGATATCGTCCGCAAGCTAACGCCGCGCACGCGCGCGATCATGGCCGTGCATCTTTATGGTCATCCTTGTGAAATGGATGAAATTTTAGAGATCGCTCGTAGGCATGGATTGTTCGTCATCGAGGACGCCGCCGAAGCCATCGGCAGCAAATATCATGGGCGCCACGTTGGCGGTTTTGGCGATATCTCGGTATTTAGCTTCTACGGAAATAAAACCATTACGACGGGGGAAGGGGGCATGGTGGTGACCCAAGACCCGACGCTCTATGACAGGGCCAAGCACTTAAAAGGCCAGGGCCTCGCGGCGCATCGCGAATATTGGCATGACGTCGTTGGTTATAATTATCGAATGACAAATATCTGCGCTGCCATTGGCCTGGCGCAGCTCGAGCGCTGTGACGAGACATTGCGGCGCAAGCGCCGGCTCGCCGAACTTTTCGGGAAATATCTTGCGGGAGTCCCGGTTAAGATCCATCGAGAATCGCCAAATGTAACGCACAGTTATTGGATGATTTCCATCCTCGTTCCATCCCTGCGGGACCGCGACCCCTTGAGGGAGGCGCTGGCGCGCTCGGGGATCGAGACGCGCCCCGTGTTTTTCCCTGTCCACACCATGCCGATGTATTCGAGCCGGTTTCAGCGCCACCCGGTTGCCGAGGATATCGGCTGGCGCGGGATCAACCTGCCCAGCTGGCCAGGCCTCAAGGAGAGCGACGTTGAAGAGATCTGCGCCATTATCGCGGGCTATTTCGGGAAGACGCATTGAGCAGGCGGCGCGACCGAATGATGGCAGGCGGGCCATGACCAATTACAACGCGGATTTTCTCTCAAGCGAGGAGATGCGCCGCTTGCCCTTCCGGTCGCTCGGTACAGATGTACTGATTGATAGAAACGTGAGTTTGGTAAATATAGAAAATATTTCGATCGGTAGCCATACGCGGATCGATGCTTACGCAATGCTTATTGCAACGGGGCCGATATCGATCGGTTCTTATGTTCACGTCTCGGCATCTACCTATTTCGCCGGCAGGGGCGGTATCGAGCTGGATGATTTTTCCAATATCTCGTCGGGTGTGAAAGTTTATAGCATAAGCGACGACTTCTCCGGCGGAACGATGACGAACCCTCTGGTCCCGGAGCAGTTCAAGGCGCTCCAGTGTGATCTCGTGAAGATCGGCCGCCATGTGGTGATCGGAACGGGGAGCGTCATTCTTCCGGGCGTGCATATTCAAGAGGGATGCGCGATTGGAGCTTTATGTTTGGTGAAGCATACCACGGAACCGTGGGGCATTTACGCAGGGATACCGGCGCGGCATGTCGGTGAGCGTTCGCACCGATTGCTGTCGCTTGAGGAAGAGTTTTTAGCAGCCTTTTCTTCACGAAAAGGCCGGCAATGAAGATCGGTATTCTAGGGCACGGGCTGATTGCTTGGGGAGGTGGTGTCGGTCTTCTGTCGATGATGACCCACGCGCTTGCGGCGGGGGCACCAAGCGCCGAAATCCATATCTTTCTGCCTCTCGGAGAGCCATCGAAACCCGGTTTGGCCGGTTTCATGGAACAAATCTTTAACGGCAAACGGCGCGCCGTTAAGCCGGTCCCGCGGACAATCCTCGAGGCGTTCGCCACTATAGGCGACGGCGTACAACTGCATGTGATCGAGGATGGCCGCTCGCCACTGAAGGCGGCTCTCAAAAGAGAGGGGATCGGCGTCGCGCTTCCGGCAATGAGCCCCCTCCCGCCGGCAATCGGTGTGCCATGGGTTGGCTATATTTATGATTTTCAGCACCGCTATCTACCGGAATATTTCGATACCGATGAAATTCATCGAAGAGATCTGGCGTTTGAGGACATGACCAAGACGGCAAAAGCGGTCGTCGTTAATTCGCGAAAAGTAAAATCGGATATCGGGAAGTACATTCCTGACGCGACAGCGAAGATCTTTGCCTTACCCTTCACGCCCTTTCTTGCCGCCAATCGTTTAGCAGAGGAAGGCACGGGAGAGCATCGGCCATCGGCGCCTTATTTTATTATTTGCAATCAATTTTGGGTGCACAAGGACCATCGAACGGCATTTCGTGCTTTCGCGATAATCGCAAGTGAGCACAAAGACGTGACCCTCATGTGCACCGGCGACTTGAATGATTACCGCGCGCCCGAGCACATGCCTTCTCTTATCGCGGAAATTGACGAGCTCGGTATCGCAGTGCGCGTAAAACTCCTCGGTATGATCGCCAAAGCGGAGCAGATGCGGCTCGTCAGAAATTCTCTGGCTCTGATCCAGCCGACTTTATTCGAAGGTGGGCCGGGTGGCGGTGCTGTGTATGACGCCGTTGCCCTTGGCGTACCGGCGCTCGTGTCGGACATCGAGGTGAACCGGGAAGTCGATTGTGGCGATGTCCGCTTTTTCGAAGCGGGAAACCCCGAGGCTCTCGCGCAAACGATGCGCGATCTCTTGAGCGAAGGATCCCCGCCCCGGCCCAATCTTTGGCAATTGCAGGAGCAGAGTAAAGCAAGGCTCGTCAGATGCGGGCAAGCGTTGCTGGAGGCAGTCGCTTTTGTCAGCGGAACTCCAAAAGGTTTTTGATGATGTTTTTCCGACGCAGAAGCACAAGAAGCGCTCCTTCGACGCCGCTTCTCGATAAAATTAATGTCACGACCCTGCGCGAGGATCCTCAATCAATGGAGAATATTATTCTAGCGCAGCACCGGCAGATTGCCAATAATGCCGATATTTCGATGCTACTCGAATCGATTTACCTCCTTCCCGGTCGCGATGCCGATTTTCAGCGCTTCGCGAGTTCGAAAGAGTTTGCGTCAATCTTGCGGCTGTTCCATATATTTGGAATCGATAAGCGAAAATCGCTGCTCGAGATTGGCGGAGGTCCTGGCTTTCTCACCTGGGCGCTTCATCGCCAAGGCTATAGCATCGATCTCTTCGAGCCCAATGCCGAATGGAATACCGGAACCGGCTATCTCCGCAGCCGCGTTGATACTCACGGAATCAACGTCTTCAACGATCACATGGCATGGCATGCGAGCGCCGTCCACTATGATGCGTTTATCACGAAAACCTGTATTCACCACTTTCCAAATATCGGGATGGTCGCGGCAAGCCTGCGCCAAAAACTTAACGACGGCGGCCGATGGTTAGCGTTCCGCGAACAATTCGCGGATACTCCAAGAGAGCTTGGCGAAGCGCTCGCCGGCCATCCCTATTGCCAGAAATTCGGCACCTATGAGTGGTTTTATCCCGCACACCATTATGTAGAGGCGATTGAGCTTGCAGGCTTCCGACTCGATACGGTGATACCGGCTGGCTATGCGAATGATTGCCTGGGTACCTATTCCGAGGGGCCAGAGAGCGCAGCCTCGCGAATCTTTACGCGAAAAATCGATACAATTCTCGTTAAGTCGCCCAATGCCACGGTCGATGCTTTTTGGAGCGAGGTGCGCCGTAACCGTGAGAAGCGGGCCGGGCTGCGTGTCTATACTCGCCCGCAGGTGATGATCTTTAGCAAGATCTAGAGGCCATGACTTGGTTCAGCTCCTCGGGACGCTCGCCGCCATAGAGGTAATCGAGAAGCTCTACCGTATGAACCACGGGTATCGATGTCCCGCTCGCGATCTGTGTGATGCAGCCGATGTTGCCAGTCGCAACCACATCGGGGGATGCTTGCAAGATGTTGGCGATCTTGCGATCGCGCAGGGGCAACGCGATCTCCGGCTCGAGGATGTTGTAGGTGCCAGCCGAGCCGCAGCAGAGATGGCCTTCCGGGATGTCGCGGACCTCAAAACCCGCCTGCCGCAACAGCCGCTTTGGCGCGGCATCGATCTTCTGGCCATGCTGCATGGAGCAGGCGGAGTGATAAGCTACCGTCAGAAGTGCCGGGCGCACTGACTCGGGAAAAATCAGGGCCGAAAGATATTCGCAGACATCCTTGGTAAGGGCGGAAATCTTCGCAGCCTTTTCGGCATAGGCGTTGTCGGTGCGCAGCAAAAACCCATAGTCCTTGATCATTGTGCCGCATCCCGAGGCGGTGATAAGAATAGCGGAAACGTTGTGCCGCTCGATCGCCGCCGTCCAGGCGTCGATATTGAACCGCGCCTGCGCAAGCGCGCCTTCTTCCTTGCCGAGATGGTGAAGCAGCGCCCCGCAACAGCCCTCGCCAGGAACTTCCACCGTCTCAATGCCAAGCCGGGCAAGCAGGCGGGCCGCCGCTGCATTAGTTTGCGGGCGCAACACTTGCTGGACGCAGCCACAGAGGAGCGCAACACGGCCTTGGGCCGCCACGGGCGAGGCAAGCCGCGCATTGGATAAAGCCGCTTTCTTCGGCACGAGGCGCTGCATCGCCGCCATCCGCCGCCCGGTGCGGCCAAGGTGCGAAAAGTGAGAGCGCAATGGGGCTGCAAGGCGCGCCGCCGCAAGCGCCGCGCGAAACCTCGCAGGGTAAGGGAGGACGGCAGCCAGAATGGCCCTCAGCCAGCGGTCGGCCAATGGCCGGAGAAAAGTCTTTTCAATGTGGCGGCGCGCGCTATCGACGAGGTGCATATA
Organism: Methylocella sp.; assembly: GCA_035622375.1. Taxonomy (GTDB): domain Bacteria; phylum Pseudomonadota; class Alphaproteobacteria; order Rhizobiales; family Beijerinckiaceae; genus Methylocapsa. The sequence goes on from DASPVM010000017.1 coordinate 159,585, forward strand.
GTGAACGCCGGAAGGGCACGTCGTCATGCAGGAGAGGCAGGAGAGGCAACGGTCGATGTGTTTGACGGTGAGCGCATCCGCCGGGCGGTTTTTTTCCAGCATATCCTTGATGAGGTAGATGCGCCCGCGCGGGCTATCGAGCTCATCGCCGAGCAGCACAAAGGTCGGGCAGGTCGCGGTGCAAAAGCCGCAGTGAACGCAGGCGCGCAGGATCTTATCCGCCTCGGCGATATCCGGGTCCTCGAGCTGCTCTAGGGAAAAATGCGTCTGCATTTCAGAAATCCGTAAATAGGCGGTAGGGCTCGAGGATGCCGTAGGGGTCGAACGCTTCTTTCAGCCGACGCGACAGCGCGGCGAGGCTCGGCGGTTGCGGCTCGAACACTGGCACGGCGGCCCGCACATGGGCGGGCGCGCGCATTAACGTCACATGGCCGCCGCCATGATCGGCCACGATTTTGCGAATAGAAGCCGCCCGAGCATCCTCGCAAGGATCGAGCGCCAGCCAAATCAGGCCGCCCGACCAATCGAACAGGGTTTCCACGGGAAACAACGCGCCAATTGCGGCGGCGATGGCGGGTCCTTGCGCCGGCGCAACGGAAAGCTTCCATATAAACCTATCAGGCGCGCCGGCGAGCGGTTTGACGTCGCGGATGGCGCGCCACAGCGCCCGCGAGGTGGCGTCATCGAGAGTTTCAACGGCCGCGAAGGGTTTTAGCAAAGCGGCGAGCCGTTCGCACCGTTCTTCCACCGAGGGCTTAAACCCTTCGAGGCGCAAGACCGTGACCGCCCGGGCAAAACCTTGCCTTTTGGCGGCAAAGGCTGCCAGATGCGCGGCGCCGGACACGTCAACGGGCGCGCCCATAGCGGAACAAAGTGCTTCGATGGCGCGTGCTTCGTCGAGCCCTCCGAGAAGCAGCGACGCGGAGGTTTCCGCTTTCGGCAAAATTTTTAAGGTGATCTCCGTCGCGACCACCAGGGTGCCAAAGGAGCCCGAAAGCCCGCGCGAAAGATCATAGCCCGTGACATTCTTGACGACCCGCCCGCCGGCCTTAAAAATTTCGCCGCGACCGGAGATTGCCTTGACGCCAAGAACGAAATCTCTCGTGGCGCCGGCCTTGATCCGGCGCGGGCCCGAGAGATTGGTCATGAGGCATCCGCCGAGCGTGCCAGGCCCTGTTCCATAAAGCTCCGCGAAGGACATGGGTTCGAAGGGGAGTTCCTGGCCTTTTTCCGCCAGCAGCGCTTCGATCGCCGCGATGGGGGTTCCGGCGAGTGCCGAGAGGACAAGCTCTTCCGGCTCGTAAAACGTCACGCCGGAAAGCCGGGAGAGATCGAGCCATCCGGCCGTCTTGGTCGGCCGGCCAAGGGCGGCCTTCGAGCCGAGCCCAGTGATGGCGAGCGGCGTCTGCGCCGCCGCCGCCTCGGCAACGGCCCGCGCCACCTCGTCGGCATCGGCTGGGGTAAAATGGACCATTATTGGCTTGTGCGCCGGAAAGGAGGGAAAAATCTAGGTGGCAATTGAACTCTTCTTTTGCGTCAGGCGAAGCTGCGCCTTTGTAGAGCGGCCGCTGGGGGCATCATCGGCTAATGAACCAGAGCAAAAGGCTCAGCACAACGCTGATGAGGATGCCCGTCGTGATCGGTACGTAGAGCGTAAAATTCTCCCGTCTGACGATGATATCGCCGGGCAAATGTCCGATCCATCCGAGCCAGGGCCATAGCAGCCCCGCGGCGACCAGAAAGAAGCCAATGAGGATTAACGGGCGTGACATCTGTTTCCCTCCTTGAGGCGTCTCAGTGATGGTGAGCGGCGTCTGCGCCGCCACTGCCTCGGCAACGGCCCGCGCCACCTCGTCGGTATCGGCTGGGGTAAAGTGTGTCATCCTCGCTCACACGCTTGAAAAGAGCGGGGAAGTCTATACGCCGGCGGCAGCCGGGCCAAAATGTTTTGGCCCGGCTCGGTGGCGAGAGGCCAAAAGCGGCGCCTCGACGTAGGTTTATCAAGGCGAAAGCGACACGATTATCAGTCCATCAGAGCCCGCTCGCCATCAAACGCGCCTTCCTGACCTCCGTTACCCCGCCGCACTCCTCTCCGGCTCGCTGATCAGGCGACATCGCCGAGAGACAAGAGATGCTCGACTTTTGCGGGAACATAACATCATCGCCTATAACTAAGTCGTCCCCATCCAGAAGGTCAACGAGCCTATGAGAGGGCTTCCCAAACCCGATGTGAAATACCGATTCACAATCGATATGGTCTCTTTTAAATCGGCGTAATCTCGGCACCGGCATCGTGATCTGCAGCTCCGGGTGACGCGTTTTTGTGTGTGCGCGGCCTCACACACGATCCCTCCACACTTTGATACCGACCCCGATCGAAGCATCATAGCAATGGAGAGACGACAATGAAACTTACCTCACTTGTTAAAACCGCTGCTGTCATCTTGCCAGTGACGACGGCTCCGGTTACAGCCGGAGTGTTTAATGCCCCAACGGGTCTTGCTGTCGACCAGAACAGCGGCAATCTATATGTCGCGAACGAAGGTTCGAGTAAGATTATTGTATTCAATGATAATCTCATCCAACAGCCGGCCCTGACCATAACCGCTGGGATAAATCAGCCATATACTCTGGCGATCGATCAAGATTCAATACCCTTAGTGACTACGACGGGCACTCTCTATGTTGGCAATCTCAGCGGCAATCCGCGCCAGATCACAACTTACGTACTCGGCACGACCACCCAAGCGCCTCTATCATTCCCGGTTACCGAGCCAGTGGCAATGGCTGTTGGAGCGGACCACGTTCTGTATGAACAAGACGTCAGCGGGCCGACGCTGAATGTTTATAATCTAGTTGAAGGTACATCACTGATTCGGAGCCTTCCAACGGGAGTCATGTTTAGTGCCATCGGCTCCGACAACGGACTATTCTATTATGGAGATGGTGTTAATATTAATGTTGTCTCCGAACCAAAAGTGTGGAGTGATCAGTCTAGCGGCGGCAGCAAACTTGCCGGACCCATAGGCACAACATTTTCAATTAACTTTGATAATTTCCATAACGCATATTTTACGACACAAAGCGGTGAGATCTATGCGCTAACTGCGAGGTTGGCGTTGGGAATCATGCCTCTACTAAATATTGCTAATTCGACTGGAATCGCAGTAGACAAAACGCGAAACCGGCTTTTTGTGTCTGTTCCAAGCAAAAACCTGGTTAACGTCTACAGCATCGTGTACGGTACGAATAACGTGCCTCAATCACTAACGTTACTAAAGACGCTACAGTAGTTTCAGAGTGTGAAACGATCGAGATAAAAAGCAAGATGGAGGAAGCCGTCTTGCTCTTTAACGGCTAACAGCGCGCCCCACCTCACACCACCCGGGCGAAAACCAACACATCGACGCGCGCCGCTCCGGCACGAAGCAGCGCCCGCGAGGCGGCGTTGGCCGTCGCCCCCGTCGTCATCACATCATCGACGAGAACGATGGCGCGGCCATCGACCTTCCCTCCCATCCCGCCGCGCAGGCAAAAGGCGCCTTGCAGATTGAGCCCCCGCTGCGATTTCGAAAGGCCGACTTGAGACGAAGTCGGCTTTACGCGTTCAAGGATGAACGGATCCGCCGGCACGCCGCTCGCGTTCGAGATGGCTTTGGCCAGCGCCTGCGCCTGATTGAAGCGCCGCGCGGCGAGGCGGCGGCGATGCAGCGGCACCGGCACGAGGAGGTCGGCCTCGACGAGGAGTTCTTCGCCGGCGCGCGCCATCCAGGCGCCCATGGGTTTTGCGAGCTCCATGCGGTCGCCGTATTTCAGCCGGTGCACCAAGTGGCGGACCGGGCCGTCCTCGAAATGGGCCACGGCGCGGGCCCGCCAGTAAACCGGCGGATCGGCGACGGCCTCGGGCGAGAGCAATCCATCCGTGCCAAGATCCGTCTCAAATGGCGTACCGAGCCGCTCGCAATAGGGCCGCTCGATAAACCGCACCCGCGACCAGCATGCGGCGCAAAGGCCGCCCGCCTCGCCCGTTGCCGCGCGGCAGGAAAGGCAGCTCGGCGGATAAATCGTGTCGAGGGCGGCGCTGGCAGCTTTTTCAAACAGGGGCAAGGCGCGGGGCGCCACGCCGTCGCGCAAAAAGAGGATGAGCGCTTGCCAAGCGGCGCGTCCGCGCGGCCTCGCGCTATGGCGGTCCAAAGGCCAGGACATCGCCCGTAAAGATTTCCCTGACTTCCGAGAAAGGCTCCTGCGTACCGTTATAAATAAGGGCGCGATGCTGGAAAAGCTGCCAGGGCATGGCCAATGCCTCTCCGGGCCTATCGGGTTGTGGTGCTTCCATTTCCCATCCCTCGGGAAGCGGCCGCCACAACATCTCGACCGAAAGATTCTTGCGGATGGGATGCAGGCTGCGCACCGCCCGCCCGAAAGGGGTATCGGTAGTTGTCAGCACATGGTTGATTTCCGCCCCGACCCTCCTTGGCACATACCAATTATCGGCTTCGGCCAGCACGTGATCGCCGCAGGTCAGCTCGACATGCCGGTAGGCGATCTCCTCTTCGGGACCGACTTGCAGCCTTTGCCGCTGCTCTGGCGAAACGGGTTTCTCCGCCCCCCTAATCCGTCTGGCATGGACAACCGGGTCGCGCGCCATTTTGTGGTCGGCGCACCATTTTTCGAGAGTCTCGGTGGCGGTGCAGGAGGCGCAGAGGAGGCGTGCGTTGAGAGTTTCAATGAGTGCGAGAATTTCGACGCGGGCAAGAAACGTGTCTGGCCAGGAAGCTCCGCTTGCCTTCGCCAGCGACTCGGCGAGGGCTGCGCCCGCAAAAAGGTTCAGCGTCATAAGCGCACCAAAAAACCGGAGATGGCGGGAGGGGAGGCGCATGGGCGGAAAGGGCGTAAGGTCATCGAGCGTGAACCTTGATTGAACCTTGAGCGACACGCAAGCGGAATCGCGGCGGGGGACAAGCAAAACCTCCAAGCTTGAACGAAGTTGCCTGGCGCGCTAGTGCAAGGGCCGCGTTAACCGCCCTCTCACGCTTAAATCAAAAAATGTTTCAAAAGCTCTATCGTTGGACCCTGAGCCTGGCAAAGAGCCCGCACGCGCCGCTTGCGCTCGGCGCCATCGCTTTTGCCGAAAGCTCGTTCTTTCCCGTGCCGCCTGATGCGATCCTGATCCCGATGTCGCTGGCACGGCCCAAGCGCGCCTGGGTCTACGCGCTCATTTGTACCATCGGCTCGGTCGGCGGCGCGATGCTCGGCTATGCGATCGGCGCGCTGCTTTACGAGACGATCGGCAAATGGCTGATTAACCTCTACGGCTATGGCGCGCGCGTCGATCAATTGCGGGCGCTTTACGCGCAATGGGGGTGGGCGGTGATCCTCCTGAAAGGCTTTACGCCGATCCCGTTCAAAATCGTGACGATCACGAGCGGGCTCTTGGCCTACAGCCTGCCGCTCTTCATCCTTTTGTCGCTCCTCACGCGCGGTGCGCGTTTCTTTTTCATCGCGGTGCTGCTCAAGCATTTTGGCGAACCGGTCAATGCGCTGCTCGACCGCTACTTTGGCTGGTTTCTGGCAATCCTCGCGCTTGCAATTGTTATTGGCTTCTGGCTCGCCACGCGCGTCATTTGAGCGGATGCGATGAGACAGAAGGCGCCATTCTTCGCCGCGCTCACCGTTTTTTTTGTCGCGATCGCCGCGATCGCCGGGGCTTTGGCCATCGAAGCCTTGGGCTACGCGCCTTGCGAGCTCTGCCTCAAGGAGCGCATGCCTTATTATGCGGCAATCCCTATTGCCGCGCTGACCGCTGTCTGCGCGGCGCGCGGCAAGGCCAGTGTTGCTAGGCTAGGCCTGTTTGGCCTCGTGCTAATTTTTTCAGCAAGCGCCGTTTTCGGCGCCTATCATGCGGGCATGGAGTGGGGGTTTTGGCCGGGGCCTAAGGACTGCAGCGGTGCCTTTGAGCGCGCCGCCTCGCCCGAGACTTTTCTGCAGCAACTGCAAAACGTGCAAGTCGTGCGCTGCGACGCGCCGGCGCTAAAAATCCTCGGCCTGTCGCTGGCGGCATGGAATGCGGTGATGTCCATAGGGCTTGCGGGGGTGGCGGTTTTGGCCTTTCGCCTTGGGCGAAGGCCAATTGACTAAAGCGCTCCCGTGCCAACCGTCATTGCGACCGCGAGCCGAAGGCGAGACGGGCAATCCAGACTTTTACTCTTACCCTGGTTTGCTTCGTCGCTTGCGCTCCTCGCAATGACAGTGTGGCCGAGTCGGCCACACTGTCATCCTTAGGCAGGCCGGCATGCCAGAAACAGCAGTCGCCGCACGGGAGCTTGGCAGAGGCGCTTTCGGACGCCAAACCTGCAATGGTCGGCCTTGGTGTTGTCGCTCTCTGGCTTAGGGCCGTTCTAACTCTTAAGGGCGAGTTTGATGAGCTCGAAAACAGCGTTGATCATCAGACCGCTTAGCAGCGCATAAACCGCCAACAACCCGCCACGCGTGAGCGCTCCTGCGCTCCACAGCGCGGACATCTGCTCTGCTCCCGAGCCTGTGCTGTCGAGCAGTTTAGGACCAGCAAATTCAGCATATTTAGCTATAATCCCTAGAAACAAGTTTTCAAAGAAATCGGGAGTATGAGATTGTTGGATCATGCATTCGAAATCATCGAGCTGGCAATTTGTTTCCTGCGTCGTGAACGGCTTGAATTCTCCTAACCATGAGCGCAGGGTGTGCAAGAATATGCCATCGTCGTCGGATTGCGGTGTTTCGGTTCCATGAATGAAGGCAATCGCATGTTGAACCTGAGCACTGACGAACTCGGAGGAGTATCTGGGGGGACCAGGATCGGGGGGCAAATCAGGAAAGGCCGGACTGTTGAGATCGGCATACCTGTTTACGACATATTCCTGAACCGCTACATCGAGGCTGCATCCGTGATTCAGCAAAAAAAGCCGGTATTCATCAGCCGTAAAGTCGGAGTGGAGCAGGCTATCCTTGCACACACTCACATAGGGAACGACCCACGTCCAAGCATAGAGGTAGCCAAGAGCAAAAGGCAGTAAAAAGGCTCCGATCAGGAGAGCCCAGATGATGGCTCCGGCCGCGACCAACCATTGTCTGACGGATGAGCTGGTTTCAGTGGTCATGCGCTTCGCGCTCTCCATAGTGACATAGCGCAGAAGCGTGAGTTGGCGTATTCTGGGGCATCGTGGGCTCCAGTGGCGCGAGGAGGATAACGCTTTCACATTTAACAGAAACATCGGAATCCCTCTAGCATGTTTTCGTGGCGGGTGTCGGAAATAGGAAAAATGGTTTGGGAGCGGAGTCGATTTCTCCATGCCACAGTTACGCTTTGCTGCTGAAAGCGTGCCGAGGACCGCACTTGAACTCTTCAATGCGGAGATTATATAGCGCACCCTGCTTTTATACGGGAGACAGATGGCGCTGGGCAGATCATGGTGGAGGCAATAATGATCAAACAACTTAGCCTATCGTTGATCGCTATGAGTGCCTTCGCGCTAAGTTCATGCGGTAGGGCATCGAGCACCGATCCCGTATACAAAGCATTCGAGGCCAATGCGGCTGCCGATCGTATTAACCTCAGCCAATACTCTGGATACACCGTAGAGTACGTCAATGAACGAGCCCGGTTGTTTTGTCGATTAATGGATAGCGGCGACGTGGTAAAATTAACGACTCAACTTAGTTTTGGCGACACGCCGGGTGGGCTATTTTCGAAGCCGGATAACGGCGGCGTGCTGCAAAAGATCATCTGGCGCTCAGGTACACCAATTCTTTGCCCGCAGCATAACCAATACCTTCGTCAATAGTGGTGACGTCACGCCTGCACGACTGAACGTCAGTCCCATAAAGGCAAAAAAACGGAACCTCGCGGGCGACTCTGGCGCCCCTTTCATTTGATGAGGTTTTCTAACCTGTGTCGGGTGTCGCCGGCGAAGAAGCCCCTCGCAGCAGCCGTAAATCCTTACCACTTTCCTCATTTCAAAAACATCAGAATCGCGGTAACCTCCCGCCATGGCGGGCGTTTCGGAAACAGCCCTTGCGGGAGGCGAGCTCGAGCGGGCTTTCCGCCTCAAGCAGAAACTCGCCCAAAAATTCTCGACGCTTTTTGAAATTTTCAAACGGTCGTTTGAAACAGAGTCGGCGCTGCGGCGGCCGTTTCTGTGGTTGCCGGTCGCGGCGGGCGCCGGCGTCGTGCTTTATCTTTCCGCCGACCGCGAACCCTCGCTCTGGTTCATCACGGCAGGAATGTTCCTCTTCGGCGCCCTTGCTTTCGTTGCGCGCAAAAACCGCGCCGCCTTCTTTTGGCTCTGCGGCCTCGCTGCCGTCTTTGCCGGCGAGTTTTCCGCGTCGCTGCGGACTCTGCGCGTCGCGGCGCCAATTATCGACAAAATCCATATAACAACTCTGGAAGGCGTAATCGAGGAGGTGGACGACCGCCGCTCGGGCGCGCGTTTTCTCCTCCGCGTCCGCTCGGCCGAGGGTCTCGCGCCGGAGGTGACGCCGGTGCGGGTGCGGCTCTCGACGCGCCGCGCCCTGCCCTTCGAGGCCGGTACTTTTGTCCGTGTCAAGGCGCGGCTGATGCCGCCCGCGCGCGCCAGCTTGCCGGGGGGTTACGACTTTGCCCGTGACGCCTGGTTCGCCCAGCTTGGCGCTGTCGGCAATGCGCTGGGCCGCATCGAGGTGGTACCTGATGCCACGCCGGCCGGGGCCAGCCTCTCCTTCATGATGGCGATTGATCGCGGCCGCAATGCCCTCGCCCGCCGAGTCGCCACGATCGTCGGCGGTGATTCGGGGGCGATCGCCGCCGCCATGGTCACGGGCAAACGCGATCTCCTTTCCGATGAGGCGAAGGAGATCATCCGCGAGGCGGGCATTTTTCACATCATTACGATTTCCGGCGTGCAGATGACCCTCGTCGCGGGGATTTTTTTCGTCGGCTTGCGACGCCTGCTGGCGTTTAACGAGACCTTGGCGCTCGCCTATCCAATCAAGAAATGGGCGGCGCTTTTCGCCATCGCCGGGGCGATTTTCTATGACATCGCGACGGGCTCGCGGGTCGGCACCGAGCGCGCCCTGTTCATGACGGTGATCATGCTGGCCGCCGTCCTGCTCGACCGGCAGGCCCTCACGATGCGCAATCTGGCACTCGCCGCGAGCCTCGTCATCGCCCTGCAGCCCGAGGCGATCATGGGCGCGAGCTTTCAGCTTTCCTTCGCGGCGGTGGCGGCTCTCGTCTCGGTTTATGAGGCGCGCATGGGCGCCGCCGCCGAGCCGGCAGAGACGCTGTGGCTCAGTACGGTGCGTCCGGCGGCAAAGCCGGTGCGCGGAGCGCGGGCGTTCTTCCGCCAGTACCTCACCAAGGGGCCGCTCGGCCTTCTCTTCGCGACCTTCTGCGCGACGCTCGCGACAGCCTCTTTCATGGCCTACAATTTCCACGAGCTCAGCCCCTATGTGCTCATCGGCAATCCGCTGACGCTGACGCTCATCGAGATTTTTGCCGTGCCGGGTGCGCTGCTCGGCGCGCTTTTGTACCCGCTCGGTCTCGACGCGTTTGTCTGGCGTTATGTGGGATTGGGGATTGACGCGGTCTTATGGGCGGCGCGGCAGATTGGCGGCTGGCCGGGCGCGACCATCCATCTGCCGGCCTTCGCGCCCTGGGCGATCGTGTTTTTGAGCCTGGCGGTTCTTTCCTCGGTGTTGTGGCGGACGGCGGCGTTGCGGGCGACGGCGCTGCCCCTGTTGGTTTTGGGGCTGATGGGCGCCACGGCCGGCCCGAGTTTCGATCTCGCCGTGTCGGCGACGGGGGAGGCGGTCGCCTACCGGGCGGCGGATGGCAGGCTCGCCGTGATGGGGCGAGGCCGCAACGCCTTCGCCAGCGAACAATGGCTGCGTGCCGACGCCGACGGCCGCCAGGCCAGCGAGGCCTTGACGAAAGCAGGCTGCGATAAGCTTGGCTGCGTGGGGCGTCTTGCGTCGGGGCAGGCCGTGTCGCTGATTTTCGACCGCGCCGCCTTCGCCGAAGACTGTTTTAGAGCGGATATTATCATAACACCGCTCTTCGCGCCGGCGGGCTGCGCCGCCGCGCTGGTGATTGATCGGGGCACGCTGAAAGAAAAAGGCGCGGTGGCACTCTCCTTTGGCAAGGCGGGCGTGGAGCTACGCAGCGTGCGTGCCCCGGACGAGGACCGGCCCTGGTCGCCGGCGCCGCGGCGGCGCTGGCGCCGGGAGGTTGTGCCGGCGCCGGTTTTGCAGGGCGGCTCTGGCGGGGCCGACTTAGAGACGCTCGACGAGCCGGATGGCGTGGAAGACGAGGCCGCCCTGGACGAGTAAGGCACTTTAACAGCGGCCATTGCATTGGGGAAAATTTTGCGGCAAGCCTTCCCCGATCATACAAGCTTCCGCCCAGAAAAATGTTTCACGTGAAACATTTTTAGAATTCTTATAAACTAACCCTGAGAGAAGGAGCCATGGCGCAGTCCTTCGATGTGATCGTCATCGGTGGCGGGCATGCCGGCTGCGAAGCGGCGGCCGCGGCGGCGCGCATGGGCGCCAAGACGGCGCTGCTCACCCTCTCGTTCGCCACCGTTGGCGAGATGTCCTGTAATCCCGCCATCGGCGGCCTCGGCAAGGGCCACCTCGTGCGCGAGATTGACGCCCTCGACGGCCTCATGGGGAGGGTGGCGGACGCGGCCGGCATCCAATTCCGCCTCCTCAATCGGGCCAAGGGGCCGGCAGTGCGCGGCCCAAGGGCGCAGGCAGACCGCAAACTCTACCGGCGAGCGATGCAGGCCGCGATCGCCGCCACCGATAACCTCTCGATCATCGAAGCGGAAGTCACGGACCTTCTCCTTGACGAGGGTCAAGTCATCGGAATCTCGACCGCCAAGGGCGACGAGATCCACTGCGCCGCCGCCGTCCTGACGGCGGGGACATTCCTGCGCGGCATCATCCATATTGGCACCGAGCGCTTCCCAGCCGGGCGCCTCGGTGAAAATCCCGCCATCCGCCTGGCCGAGCGGCTGCAAAGCCATGGGCTCGCCCTTGGCCGTTTGAAAACCGGCACGCCGCCCCGCCTCGACGGCGCGACTATCGATTGGGCCGGGCTCGAGCGCCAATGCGCCGATGCGGAGCCCGAGCCCTTTTCCTTTTTAACGGAGGCAATCACCACGCCGCAGATCGACTGTTTCATCACGCATACGACCGCGCAGGGCCACGCGGTAATCGAGGAGAATCTTGGCTCTTCTCCCGTCTATTCAGGCGCGATTTCGGGCCTCGGCCCGCGTTATTGCCCCTCGATCGAAGATAAGATCATCCGCTTCAAGGAGCGGGATTCCCACCAGATATTTCTCGAGCCAGAAGGGCTCGACGACTCGACGATCTACCCAAACGGCATTTCGACAGCCCTGCCGAAGGAAATCCAGGAAGCGTTTGTTCATACCATCCCGGGCCTTGAAAGGGCGCGGATCTTACGTCCGGGCTATGCGATCGAGTATGATTATATCGACCCGCGCGGCTTGCATTTCAGTCTAGAGACGAAGCAAATCGCCGGGCTTTTCCTCGCCGGACAAATTAACGGCACGACGGGTTACGAGGAAGCAGGCGCGCAAGGCCTTGCCGCTGGCATCAATGCGGCTTTGCGCGCTGGCGGCAGGGGCACCTTGAGCTTTAGCAGAGCCGACTCTTATCTTGGCGTAATGATCGACGACCTCGTCATGAAAGGTGTCAGCGAACCCTACCGGATGTTCACCTCTCGGGCGGAATACCGGCTCTCTCTGCGCGCCGATAACGCCGATCAGCGGCTGACGGGGCTCGGCATGGCTCTCGGTTGCGTCGGGTCCCGCCGGGCGCGCGAATTTGCCGGCAAAGGGACGGCGCTCGCGCGAAGCCGCGCTCAGCTTGATGAGCTCCGCCTCACCCCCAATGAAGCGGCGCGCCACGGGATCAAGGTCAATCTCGATGGGGTCCGGCGGACGGCTTTCGAACTTTTGGCTTTGCCAGATATTTCGGTCGAAAGCCTCGCGGCGATCTGGCCGGCGCTTAAGGCGATGACGCCAAAAATCGCCCGGCAGATCGAGATCGACGCCAAATATGCCGTTTACCTCGATCGCCAGAGGCAAGATATCGAGGCTTTCCGGCGCGATGAGGCGCGGGTCCTTCCCGAGGATGCGGATTATGCCGCTTTAGCGGGTCTTTCTCGCGAAATCCGGGACCGGCTCGAGAAAATCCGCCCACGCACCCTTGGGCAGGCGGGACGGATCGAAGGAATGACGCCCGCAGCGTTGACGCTTCTTGCGGCAAAATTTCGCCGCGCCGGCGTCTCGTCTTGAGATTTGAAGAAATCCGCGCCGCTCACCCGCTGCTCGCCCAATTGCCGGAGGAGACCCTCGCCCGGCTCGATGTATTCGCGCAACTTTTGCGGAAATGGCAGCGGTCCATGAATCTCATTGGGAGCGCGACCCTTTCGGATTTTTGGATCCGCCACGTCGCCGATTCGCTGCAGGTTTCAAGCGCGGAGCCGAACGCGCGGCGTTGGGTCGATCTCGGCTCGGGAGCCGGATTTCCGGGTCTCGTTACCGCGATCAAATACGCCGATGATCCCGGCGCAAAGGTCCACTTGATCGACGCCGATCAGCGCAAGTGTGCTTTTTTGCGGGAAGCAGTCCGGATAACCGCCGCGCCAGCGGTCGTCCAGTGTGGCCGGATCGAAAAAATTTTACCGGAGCTTACCGATTTGGTCGACGCGATCAGCGCCCGCGCCGTGGCGCCCCTGAGCGTCCTCCTCGGCTATGCCTCGCCGCTCCTTGAGAAGGGTGCGATAGGGCTCTTTTTGAGGGGGAAAGATTTCGAGGCGGAATTGACCGCGGCGTTAACGGCCGGTAAATATATTATCACCACGATCCAGAGCCAAACCTGCTCGACGGCGCGCCTTCTGCGGGTGATATACCGGCGGGATTGAGAATGGTGGTCAGATGAAGCCTGGGGTAATCGGCTTAGTTCTGATTTTCGTTGGCTCGGTGCTGCTCGTGGTGTTCAGCCCCTTATACAGCCCCGATCTCGCACTGGTGCCCCCCGGTCCGGTTAATTCACATAGGTTTGCTCTCCTTTACTATGTTCCGCGTATAGTGTTGAGTTCTATACTGTGTGGAATCTCGGTGCTGGTCATTTTTACTGACAGTATAGCTAAAGTAGATAAATACTTAGCTTACGCAATGATTGCGGCTGTCATCGGGTCTTGGAGATTTTGGCTCGCGGGGTGATTTTAATATTTTCTTGTTCTATCGAGCTGCTTCGGCTCATCTTCGGATGGAAGATGCGCATCTCAGGCGCCGCGGCGGCCCATCGGGTCAATAGGAGGGTCAGGTGATATATGCCGCGATGCGCGTCTTGGTGCTTGCCAACCAAAAAGGCGGGGTTGGCAAAACGACCACCGCCATTAATCTCGGCACCGCGCTTGCGGCGATGGGCGAACGGGTGCTTATCATCGACCTTGATCCACAAGGGAACGCCTCGACCGGTCTTGGCATCGAGCGGGCGGACCGCAAGCTTTCCACCTACGACGTGCTCAATGGCGACGCGACGCTTGCCGATATTGCGCGCGAAACCGGGGTGCCGCGCCTTCTCGTCGCGCCTTCGACGATCGATCTTGCAGGTTTAGAAGTCGAGATTGCCGGCCATTCGGATCGCACCACGCGATTAAAAAAAGCGCTCGAGGTCCTCGCCGCCGAGCAGGGTGAGATCGCCAGTGGCGAACGCCTCACCTATGTGTTGATCGACTGTCCTCCTTCCCTTAATCTTTTAACGATAAATGCCATGGCGGCGGGCGATAGCGTCGTCGTGCCATTGCAGTGCGAATTTTTCGCGCTCGAGGGGCTATCGCAACTTCTCACGACTGTCGAAGAGGTGCGCGGCGCTCTTAATCCGAGGCTAACCATCCACGGCATTATCTTGACGATGTTCGATTCACGCAATTCGCTCGCCTCGCAAGTCGTGGCTGACGTCCGCAACTTCATGGGCGATAAAGTCTACGAAACGGTCATCCCGCGCAATGTGAGGGTGTCCGAATCGCCATCGCACGGCAAGCCGGTGCTCCTTTATGATCTTAAATGTAGCGGCAGCCAAGCGTATCTTAAGCTGGCGTCGGAAGTGATTCAGCGCGAGCGTCTGCTGCGGGCGGCCGCTTGAGTAAACAAGCCGGCGTTTCATAAGAGGCTTTAGAGGAATCTGGCAGGACCGAATGAATTTTGAACGCACGGCGAAAGCCGAAAAATCTGCAGATGAATCACGGCCGCGTCTCGGGCGCGGACTGGCTGCTCTTCTTGGCAGTGAGGCAAATAACGCAAGCGGGGCCTCCTCCCGGTTTCCCAAGAAAATCCCGATCGAATTCTTGCGCCCCAATCCCCGCAATCCGCGCCGCGGTTTTTCGGAAACCGATCTCGAGGAACTGACGGATTCGATCAAGGAAAAGGGAATCATTCAACCCATCCTCGCGCGTCCAATCGCGGGCGCCGCCGATGCGTTTGAGATTATCGCGGGCGAGCGGCGCTGGCGGGCGGCGCAGCGCGCCGGCCTGCATGAAGTGCCGATCCTCAGTGTCGAGGCCGATGACCGGCAGGCGCTCGAGCTTGCCATCATCGAGAACATTCAGCGCAGCGACCTTGATCCTCTCGAAGAAGCCGCCGGCTACCAGCAGCTTCTGGACGAATTTGGTCACACCCAGGCCGATCTTGCGAAAACCATTGGCAAGAGCCGCAGCCACGTGACAAACAGCATGCGCCTGTTGAAACTGCCGGACGGCATAAAGAACTTGGTGCGCGAAGGAAAATTGTCGGCCGGGCACGCGCGGCTGCTCCTGAGTTCCGGCGAACCTGAAGCCCTCGCCGAAAAAATCGTCGCCGGAGGTCTATCCGTACGAGAGGCCGAGCAATTGGTCGAAAAGGCTTCAGAGACAAGCCGTCCCAAAGCGCCGCGGCCAAAAATCGATGTATATGCCAAACCGGCGGATACGCGCGCGCTCGAAAAAAGCCTTCGCGACGCGCTTGGCATTGAGGCGGTGATTACGCAGAGGCGCGGCGAGGCCGGCGAGCTTCGGCTCAATTACAAAACACTGGATCAGCTGGAGTTCGTCTGCCGGCGGTTGGTCGGCTAGTAGGAGAGCAAGCGGCCGTAACGGACCGCTTGCTCCGCCGCGCGGTTTAGAGCCGTGCTGAATGCGCCGAGTTAACTTGCACTAAACGCCTCCAAAGCAGGCTCTGTAACGCTGATGTTCGCTAGCTTAAGCGCAACCGATCCTAGCAGCAGCTTGGCATGAGTTCGAAAATTTAATTATCGAAAGTCCTTGACCTGTCAGTCCGCCGCCCTACGTCGCGGAAAAACAGGGGAGGTAAACGCCATGCGCTCACAGCAGGCACTCGGCAATTGCTTTATCGAATACATCTGGCCCGCGAGCGGAACCGGGTCGCCAGAAGTCCTTGAACGGTTTCCGTTCTGGTCGCCCGAACCAGACGCGGATTACTTTCGGGGCCTTGCCCACGCTGGGATCCGAAGCTTCTACCGCGCCGATCACCCAAAGCGGGAGCAGATCAACGTTGGCGGCAATGTCAAAGAAGTAAGCGCGGAGGCGATTCGGCTTGTTGACGAAGACGGCAAAGAGATCTGCCGCTGGACCGCCGAGCAGGAGTGGGAAGAGCTATCATCGCCGCACCGTCGCCAAAATCCAGCAGTAAACCGCGAGGGTAGTGATTTTCACTAACGGGGTTCGTGATGACCGGTGATAAAAAGGGGGTGCCCGGACCGGCCACTTATCGCTTGGCCGGCGCGGCGGCGATTTATGATTTCCTTATAAACCGCGCCTTTGAACTCGGCGAGATTGCGCGAATAGAAATCGAAATTCAAAAGACAATCTCCCATGCGTCCCAGCAACCGCGCTGTCCATGTTGGCATAGGCGCGAGCCAGCGGAACGCCGAGGCTTACACTAAATTCGCCGTTCCGCGAGTGTCATCGCGCTTGGGCTGAGGGAGGCGAGCGCGGCGCCGACCGAAAATGGACCGGGGGTACGTAGGCGTACCGCGCGGTCTCTCGAAGACCGGGGGACTCAGCATTTCGCTTGTTAGGCTGGCGGCCACGAACACCTAGGGCAGGTGAGCGCCACTCAATTTCACCGGAGTCTGTAGTTCGCCGCGGGCCAGATGTACCGAAGGTTCACATCCCGTCTGGGCCGGCTTGCCTTAAATGTGGTCGGCTTTCGATCCTATAAATAATTCGCGAAACATAATTTGCGCGTTAGCTGAACATATTTCCGCTAAGATCTGAACTCACAATTTATTGACTCATTACTTCCGCATGTAATCCGCATGTAAATCGACGCTTAGTCGCGTTTTTGGTGTTGTTTTACGTGAGCAAGGCGTTGTGTTGGTACGGGATAGGCTTTGCCGGCTCTAGCAGATAGGCGCGCCTCATGAAGGCCAAGCCTGAAGTTCTCGATTGCGCGATCATCGGCGCTGGCCCTGCGGGATTGACAGCCGCGATCTATCTTGCACGGTTTAGGCGGCGCCTCGTGGTCTTTGAAAACGCCGATAGCAGGGCCTCGTGGATACCGCTCACTCACAATTACCCCGGTTTTCCCGAAGGCGTTTCCGGCCGGGATTTACTCGCTCGGATGCGCTTGCAGGCGGTGAGCTATGGAGCGGAGATTCTGCGGGCTACGGTTCGCTCCCTCAGCAAAATCCGAAACAAGAACTTCTGCGTGAGTATCGACGGGGCCGATCTTCCCGCTCGTTTCGCCCTAATAGCGACGGGAGTTGTCGACAACAGACCAGACATTCCAAATATTCGCAACGTGCTCGAAAATGGCCATCTTCGCATTTGCCCAGTGTGCGATGGCTATGAGGTCATCGGCAAACATGTTTACATTTACGGCCCTTTTAGAAAGGCGCTTGAAGAAGCGGTCCTTCTGCGCGGATTTGCAAGAAAGCTCACGATTCTACTCACCGAAGAAACGGAGTTGAGCCGTGAAGACTTGCAACTCACCAGCCGGTTGAAAATCGCATGCGCGGATTCGCCGGTCGCCACGCTCGAAGTGAAGGGGGATGACATCGTCGCCGTAACCGCCAACGGCCAACGCTATGACGTCGAGGTTCTTTATCCTGCACTCGGCGCCAAGGTGAGGTCCGACCTTGCGGGAGCGCTTGGTGCTAAGCTCGACGAGTCGCAGTATATCATCACGGATGCGCATCTGCAGACTTCCATCGATGGGCTCTATGCGGCGGGCGATGTCGTCAACGAACTCAATGGATTAAGCGTCTGTGTCGGCCATGCGGCCATCGCCGCAACCGCCATCCATAGGCGGTTGAGCAAAGAGCGCCGGCTCCTTTTTCCGGATGGAACGCCGATCGGGGCAGGCCTGCCCCAAATGAGCGCGAGGGCAATGGCACCGCTCGCCTCACCGTTACCGCGTTAATTGGCCATGGCGCGGCAGCGCTAAATCCGATCGTGTCGAATCTGGCCGCGCGCCAACGGCTCCCCGACCTGAGCTATTTCCGCCGAAGTTGCCGATCTGCGGGGAACGAGTATCGGTTGAAATCCGGAAGCGATGGCCAATTCCCACCGGCCCGCAAGGTGGTTTAGCGGCGATTCCAGCAAATACCAGTTTGCCGAAGCGAGAAGAACCGCCGCACCGAGCGTCATTCGATAAAGCACCCATGGGCTTAAGCCATGGCCCTTGAGTAGCAAAATGACTGGCAGGTATCACAAGTAAATGCCGTAGCTGATTTTGCCTAAATACCTTATAGGAAACGCCGCCGCGACTCTGTGGCGGTTGCGGATGAGACAGGCCGCCGCCAGGAGCAAGGAAAATGCTAGGCAGACCAATGGGCATAAAAGTGCAGTTCTACCGCGATAGTCCAGTTCACCCCATCGATGGAGCTGAATGTATCGCCCGAAAAAAGTGGTAAAAAATACATGGCTTAGAAGGTGGTCCCGCAGTCTGGCGCCGCTAAAATGCCGACCTCGACGGTCAGCCAAGATCTAGCGGAAGTTAGGTAGGTAAAGAGGTGAGATGTGGGCCGGGGCGCCTGTGAACGAGAATGGCGTGGAAATGGCCATTATATTTGGCCATAAAATGACATGCGTTATAAAGAACGGATGGAGAGGAGACCCTTCTGTGGAAACGATGTCTAATCTGCATGGCGGATCACGTGCAAAGTGAGTGCCGCGCATGCAGCCAGGCCGGGCAGACGCGGCCAGGGCGGCTCGAGTTGGCTCCAACCCTTATTTGAATGACAAAAGATTGACCGGGCCCGTCCGCGGTCGCTTTCCTCAAGCCAGTGACTGCACGGAGAATCGATGAGTGACTCCCCTTTGAAAGCCGGATTTACTCCCGGGGTCCGGTTGGCCGCGGCGCTTGGTCTACTGGTTGTGATTGGTTTCTTAGAGGCGCAGCATCCTTTCACGAGCTTTCGGCTCGTGACTTTTATCCTTGCTTTTTTTGCTTTTGCCTGCGCCGCCTCGGCGCTGCGCGGTGCCATTCAAAATGGCTTCGTTCTTTTTTCAGCGCTGTCCCTTGGGCTTTCCCTGGCGGAGGGCGTCGCGACTATCGCCGACTCAAGAGTGCTCGCTGTGCTCGCCGATGGCTTCTCTGTTCCGCAACCGGTTATTGGCCTTGGGCCTCAGCATGCCGGCCGATTCCACGCGGAGAAGAGGGAAGGGCCGTCCCATCCACTCATCTACAGCGCCGATTACACAATCGACGACAATCTTTTGCGCCAAACACTGTCGGCAAGCAGCGGGCCGACGATTGCATTTTTCGGCGATTCTTTCACCTTCGGCGAGGGTTTGGGCGATAATGACGCGCTGCCCCAACTTTTCGCGGACTTACTGAACCGCAAGCTGAGAGTTTTGAATTTCGCCTATCCCGGTTACGGGCCGCAGCACTTTTTGGCGGCCCTAGAGTCAGGCCGATTTGATGGCGTTATTGGAGCGAAGCCGCGTCTTTTTATCTTTATGACCGGCGCCGGCCACGCCGAGCGCGCCGCCTGTAAGCCATTCTGGGTGCGCCGCTGGCCCCGCTATGTGCTGGAAAATGGGCAGGTTATATTGAAGGGGGCGTGTTCCGAGGGTTTGCGCGAGAAAATCTGGGCGTGGCTAGAAGACAGCGCTGCCTACCGCCTCTTCGTCGAACCCTATTTTTTGAGAGTAACACGGGAGGATCTTCGGCTCTACGTCGAAATAATCGTTAAGGCGATCAAGCTCGCCAACGAAAAATACGGCGTGGTGACACTCATTCCCTATACCTTCAATCCCCGCTTACTCAAGGGCACGGGCATGACCGATGGTGAGATCGTCCATCGCTTCGAGGCGGCCGGCGGCATGGTGGTTGATGTTGATCTAGGCGAAGACAAGTCTGAGGGAACCGCGTTGAGTATCAAGGGGGACGGCCATCCGACTGCCCTCGCCAATCATTTCAAAGCGGCCATCATAAAGGACTACCTCGCAAGCCATGCGCCTTCGGTGCTAGCCCTTCCCTAGGGAGCATCCATCGGTGGCGAGGGCTTATGGCGGCGGAATGATGACGCAATGTCAATTGGTGCAAAGAAAGTTACGCTCAGTGAAGCTGTTCGGCGAGGGGCCGAGGAGGCAGGGACGCGGCGTCTGCATAATGACTATGTGTACTAGATAACGATAATCATCATATATCATAACCAAAACGCGCGGCCTCGCCGACACAGCAAACCGATACATTAAAAATATGTGATAAATCTCACCAATCTTGGTGAGGCGGCTTCGGCGAACACCCCGTAGCATCCACTCGTTCGAATAACTTTAGCATGCGATCGATCCGGTCTGCGGAGAGATCGGGCCGAACCATCGGGGAGGTCGAACGAATGGACATGCTCATCTCTTCTTTTTGGCCGGGGGCCGCCGCGCTGGGTCACAAATTTCCTCAATGCCGCATCCTGTCCGATCTTTTGGAGAGCGTACTGGCGAGAGCGGGCTTTGGGGTTATTATCGCGACCGCCGATCGCCGCATCGTCTATCTCAATGAGGTGGCGAGGGTGCTCACGCGGGCGCGCCCGGGGTTGCATTGCGAGGGCAACCGAATCCGCGTTTCCGATCCTTCGCTTTCACGAAAATTACAGGCAGGGATTATGGCCGTATCCCGCCCGGTCAGTTCACGAACGGAGGGAGGATCTCTCGTCTTTCGCGACGAAGAAGGGGCGGCCGCACTTGCCGTACATGTGATCCCGCTTCCCTTACAGTTCTCTCAGCCTCTCGCGCATGACACCCCCGCTGTCGGCCTGATCATTATGGACTGCCGGCGGGGCTCCGTTGAACGGATCCGCGCATTCGCCAATCTTTTCGCCCTGACTCCGGGGGAAGCGCGGGTTGTCTCCCAACTCGTCTGGGGTGAGGGCCTCAAAGCAACCGCGGCGCGATTAAAACTCGCTCCCTCGACGGTGCGGTCTCACCTCACGCGCGTTTTGGAAAAGACGGGTACGCGCCGCCAGGCAGAGCTCGTCAAGGTTTTCTACGAGGTTACTCTTCCGCTGGACGCCCGTGGTGGCGAGACCGCCGATCACTCGGAAACATGGATGAGCTTGCCCGGCCGCCCCATACGCCCCCCAAGCAAACGAAGACGCATCTGTCACACCGGCAGTAAGCCAAAACCGGCTGTCGGACCCGTCCTTTGCACCGAGCTTCCAGCTACGGGAAGCTCGCCGGAACCCCTTCCTCCAACGGCGGTCATTCTGCATCTGTCGAGCCGGCAAGAGCAAAGCCGCCCACGCGAACAGCCGCCACACCTGCGATGAAGGCCAGCCGCATGCAAAACCTCGGGCCGCGAGTAACTTCACCTGCGGTATAAAATTACATCAACCCCATGGGCCCAATCGGGGTATGGTCAGCCAGCTTCTTCTGCTCGTCGCTAAAAGTTGCGTAAAGAGGGTCGAGCGCGCTTTTGATTGCTTGCAGATTAGCCAGATGCTCAGTCGCCATTTTGATATGATGCTCGATACTTTCGGGAAGGCTCAGCATCGCCCCAGACTCCATCTTTGCCTCCATCCCCTCCATCGATTGCTCCATTGATGTTGTGGCTGACCGCAAAGCTTCGGCAAACTTATCCCAGACGGGCGTTTGCGCCTCGCTAATTTTGAGTTCCTTCTTCAAGGCTTCGATACGCGCATTCGCATGCGCGAGGCGCTCGTGCATCATGGCCATCATATGTTGCATGCGCTCCCTGCCGCCCTGCATATGTTCCATGCCGCCGGGCATACCCTCGCCACCCATCATATGCTGCATGTGTTCCATGCCACCCTGCATATGATCGCCCTGCATCCCTTCACCCCCCATCATGGGCGCGCCCCCCATGCCTTCTCCCTTCATCATGGGGGCATTTTGGGCGGGCGCCGAAAGGGGCGCCAAGGACAATAGAGAGGCAAGCGCCAAACCAGGCACCAGGGAAGAAAAGCGCGTATTCATTATGAGACTCCTTTAGAGTAGCTAAGCAAGACGTTGGCCTCCGCCATTGACTTGCGTCAATCGGCGAGCCTTGCTTTAAGCGAGATCGTCGGCGCCTTGCCTTCCCTAAACGACGGCGCCGTGACAATGTTTATATTTTTTGCCCGAGCCGCACGGGCAAGGCTGGTTGCGGCCGACTTTACCGTAAGGGGATGCGGGCCGCTCGTCGCGCGGGTCGCGGATGAGGGTGTCGATATTGCTTGCCTCTCCCGCGGTTGCGAACGTGGGTTTGGGAGCTTGCGGGAGGGCAGCGTGTACCGGCGCAAAGGCGGTATTCGCGGACCCCCGGCTGTAAGCGGGGGCGTCCGTCTGCGCAACTTCGAGAGACTGTAAGGGCGGCGGCGGCTCGACAGCGACTTCGACGCGGTTAAGCTGCGCGGTTGTTGTCTGCCGAAGGTGTTTAATGAGCTCGTCGAAAAGCTCGAAGGCTTCAGACTTGTATTCATTGAGAGGATCGCGTTGCGCCATTCCTCGCCAGCCAACAACTTGCCGCAAATGATCGAGTGTGACGAGATGCTCCCGCCAGAGATGATCGAGTGTCTGCAGGATGATCTGCTTTTCAATGTAGCGGGTGATCTCGACGCCGTTCCTTTCGACGCGCGACGCATACCACTCATTGACGGCATTGCGCAGGCGGTCATGCATCTCATCCTCGGTAATCCCTTCCTCCTTGGCCCAATCGGCAATCGGAAGCGAGAGATTAAAATCGGTCTGTACGGATTTGGCGAAATCCTGAACGTCCCACGCCTCGGGATAGGAATCGCGAGGGATGTATCTGGCGATCAAATCATCGACGACTCCTTCGCGCATGTCCGTAATCATATCTTCGAGCGAATCTTTTCCCATCATCTCGCGGCGCTGCTCGAACACGACCTTGCGTTGATCGTTCATCACATTGTCGTATTTCAAAATGTTCTTGCGCATTTCGAAATTGCGCGCCTCGACTTTCTGCTGTGCCTTTTCGAGAGCCTTGTTAATCCAAGGATGGACGATGGCTTCATCTTCCTGAAGGCCAAGCTTGACGAGCATGGACTCCATCCGGTCGGATCCGAAGATCCGCATCAAATCATCCTTGAGCGATAAAAAGAATATTGACCGCCCCGGATCGCCCTGGCGGCCCGACCGGCCACGCAGCTGATTGTCGATACGGCGGCTTTCGTGCCGCTCTGTTCCAATGATGTAGAGCCCGCCCGCGGCGATGGCTTTGGCCCGGAGTTTTTCGACCTCGGCTCTTATCTCGGCTTCTTTTGCCTCGCGCTCGGCCCCCTCCGGCAAATTGGCGCATTCCTGCGCGACGCGCATTTCGACATTGCCGCCGAGCTGAATGTCCGTGCCGCGGCCCGCCATGTTGGTGGCGACTGTAATCGCGCCCGGAACACCCGCTTCAGCGACAATATAGGCCTCTTGCTCGTGGAAGCGCGCGTTCAAAACCGCGAAAAGTTTCGAAGGCTTCTCCGTCCGGGCCGCCGCGTAAAGTTTTTGCAAGGCCTCTGGCTGAGAAAAATCGATTTGCTTATAGCCGCGCTTCGTCAAGGCCTCGGCAAGCCACTCGGATTTCTCGATCGAAGTCGTGCCCACTAGCATCGGCTGCAGTTTGGCGTTCGCTTCTTCAATCTCGCGGATGATAGCACGCAGCTTTTCTTCGGCGGTGCGATAGACTTCGTCGTCTTCGTCGTGCCTGAGGACCGGCTTGTTGGTGGGAATTTCGACAACATCTAGCTTGTAGATTTCGGCGAATTCGTCCGCTTCCGTCGCGGCCGTGCCTGTCATCCCAGCAAGCTTTTTGTAGAGGCGGAAGTAATTCTGGAACGTGATCGACGCGAGCGTCACATTCTCCGGCTGGATGGCGACATGTTCCTTTGCCTCAAGGGCCTGATGCAATCCTTCCGAGTAACGCCGGCCTGGCATCATGCGGCCGGTGAACTCATCGATGATGATGACTTCGCCCTTGCGTACGATGTAGTCCTTGTCGCGCTTGAAGAGCTTGTGGGCGCGCAGCGCCTGATTGACGTGGTGGACAATGGTAACGTTCGAGGCCTCGTAAAGAGATCCCTCGGTCAGCACACCAAGCTCGGCAAGCATTTGCTCCATATGCTCATTGCCAGCCTCAGTGAGATTTGTCGTGCGCTGTTTTTCATCAAGCTCGAAATCTTCTGCGGTAAGATTGGGAATCACTTTGTCTATGGCAATATAAAGGTCGGAGCGATCATCGGAAGGGCCGGAAATTATGAGAGGAGTACGCGCTTCGTCGACTAAAATGGAGTCGACTTCGTCGACGATCGCATAATGATGTCCCCTTTGCACCATCTGCGATAAATCATACTTCATATTATCGCGAAGATAGTCAAAGCCGAACTCATTATTAGTGCCATAGGTGATATCGGCACCGTAAGCCTGCCGGCGCTGATCATCGTCAAGACCATGGACGATAACGCCAACACTGAGGCCCAAAAAATGATAGATTTTTCCCATCCACTCGGCATCGCGGCGGGCGAGATAATCATTGACCGTGACGACATGGACGCCCTTGCCGGCAAGCGCGTTGAGATAGCAAGCGAGCGTTGCCACAAGGGTCTTGCCCTCGCCCGTGCGCATCTCGGCAATCGCGCCTTCATGAAGCACCATGCCGCCGATCAGCTGGACATCGAAATGGCGCTGGCCAAGCGTCCGGCGCGCCGCCTCCCGGACTGCAGCAAACGCCGGAACCAGGAGATCTTCGAGCTGGGCGCCGTTTGCCACGGCCTCGCGGAAGCTTTGCGTGCGCGCGGCGAGCTCGGCGTCAGTCAGTTTTTCCACCTCGGGCTCGAGAGCGTTGATGGCAGCAACACGGGGCCGGTAGCTCTTCAGGCGGCGATCATTGGAGGAGCCGAAGATTTTTTTGGCGATGGAGCCCAGCATTACAAAACAACCTTTCTCGACGAGAGCCGCAGCAGCCCGGATAATCTTTTCGACGTTAATTGCATGCGTTCATTCGCGCCAATTTGCGAGGTTGAACTCGTCTAATCATGCAATTTTCATTTGAATGTCCAACTTCTGCCGCTTGGCTAAGCTAGCGGGCAATGGAGCTGGCTCGATTATCAGGCCAGCGCTTGCTGCAAAACTGCGCCAAGTGCTAACGGAGCGGGTGCTGGCCGGCAATACCTTCGCTGCGGCTCGCCATGGCCATAGGACAGATAAGATTGGGGCAAGGGCTTGTCAAATTGGCGAGTCTGTGCATGGTCGCGCGGCAGATAACATCAAAAGCAGCGCCGCGGAATGAGCGGTAGCCCAGCTTGGGGAGCCCACTTCATGTTTCTAGCGAAAAGCCTGCGTCTCAATGTCGCTTGCCTGGCCTTCCAGGTGGCTGTGGCGGCGCCTGTCGTATTGGCTGCCTTTCCGGCGGCCGCCAAGGTCTTGGCGAGCGTCAATGGCAAGCAAATCACTGACGAAGATTTGAAGGTCGCCGCTGACGATTTAAAGGCCAATCTGCCGCCTCAGCTCGATGACAAAGCGCGCGATAATTACCTCCTCGACTATCTCATCAATAGTGAGCTCGTCGCGCAAAAGGCACTCTCCGAGAAGGCCGATCAGACCCCCGAGTTTGCCAAGAAATTGGCTTACGAAAAGCAGAAATTGCTCATGCAGGGCGTCCTCGAGCAGATCGCCAAGAACGCCGCCACCGAGGCGGCGATCAAAGCCACCTATGACGAGGAGATCAAAAAGCAAAAGCCCGAGACCGAGATCCATGCCCGGCACATTCTCGTCGGAAGCGAGGACGAAGCTAAAGCGGCCATCAAACGGATCATGGGAGGCGAGTCTTTCGAGGCGGTCGCCAAGGAGCTCTCGAAAGACCCAGGTTCCGAAGGTGGCGATCTTGGCTGGTTCACCAAGGACCGCATGGTGCCGGAATTTTCCGAGGCCGCCTTCAAGCTCGAGGTCGGCCAGCTCTCCGACCCGGTGAAAAGCCCCTTTGGCTGGCACCTCATCGAGGTTTTGGATAAGCGCCAAAAGCAGCCGCCGGCCTTCGACCAGGTCAAGGATCAAGTGAGCCGCTATGTCGCGCAGAAGGCACAGATGGCCTATGTCACCGACTTGCGCAAGAATGCCAAGATCGAGATAACGAACCCGCCCGAGCCGCCGAAGACGGACAAGCCGGCCGCGGGAAACGCCGCGCCAGCACCTGCCCCAGCTTCGGCGCCCGCCCCGGCGGCGGCTGGAAAGAAATAGCCGGAGGGCTCTGAACAGTGGCGCGACTTTTCTCGTTCCGCGCCACATGCGCACCAAGGCCGCAGCAAAAACCATGGCTCCGATCTCGCCGCTCGCCCCGAAAAACATTCCCGAGCTTCCCGAGATCGAGGGCGTGCGCTTCGCGGCGGGCGCCGCCGGCATCCGCTACAAGGACCGCACGGATGTCATGCTTGCCCTCTTCGAAAAGGGCACGCAGGCTGCCGGGGTGTTCACCAAGTCGAAATGCCCGTCGGCGCCAGTCGACTGGTGCCGGGATCGGGTGAAAGGCGGCAAGGCGCGCGCCCTCCTCGTCAATTCCGGCAACGCCAATGCTTTTACAGGAAAAAGCGGGACTGCGGCCGCTAGATTCGCCGCGTCCGTAACAGCCAAGGCGACGGGCGCGCCTCTCGGCGAGATTTTCCTCGCCTCGACAGGCGTCATCGGCGAGCCGCTCGATGCCTCGAAATTCGATGGCGTGCTCGATCAACTCGCCACCTCGGCAAGCCCGGGCGGGCTCTTCGAGGCCGCCAAGGCGATCATGACGACGGATACGTTTCCGAAGGTTGCGGCCGCGACCGTCATGCTCGGTTCCACCGAGGTGCACATTGCAGGCATGGCGAAAGGCGCCGGCATGATCGCGCCGGACATGGCGACCATGCTCGCTTTTGTCTTTACCGACGCCGCCATCATGGCGCCGGTGCTTCAAACCCTTCTCGCAAAGAGCGTGCAAGGCTCATTCAACGCCATCACGGTCGATAGTGATACATCAACATCCGATACGCTGCTTTTCTTCGCGACGGGATTGGCGGCGCGGCGCGGCGGGCCGATTATAAGGTCGGCAAGCGACCGCCGCCTCACGGCCTTGAGAGAAGCGCTCGATGGCCTCCTCCTCGATCTCGCCCAGCAGGTCGTCCGCGATGGCGAGGGAGCACGCAAATTCATCGAGGTGGAAGTGACCGGCGCCGCCTCGGCGGCCGCGGCCAAGAGGGTCGCCCTTTCCATCGCCAATTCGCCGCTTGTGAAAACGGCGATCGCCGGCGAGGACGCCAATTGGGGCCGCGTCGTAATGGCGGTCGGCAAAGCCGGAGAGCGGGCCGAGCGCGACCGTTTGGCAATCTGGTTCGGAGATATACGCGTTGCCCATCAAGGGCAGCGCGATCCGGCCTATGATGAGGCGGTTGTCTCCGCCCTGATGCGGCGAGAGGAAATCCACATTCGCGTCGATTTGGGCCTCGGCAAGGGAGGCGCCAAAATATGGACCTGCGACCTCACCAAGGAATATGTCGCCATTAACGGCGGCTACCGGTCGTGAGCCGCGCGTGAAACTTTTGCTGGTCGCCGCCGTGGCGCTCGTCGATGAGGGCTGCCGCGTCTTGATCGCGCAGCGCCCTGCCAGCAAGTCCATGGGGGGCCTTTGGGAATTCCCCGGCGGTAAGGTCGAGGAGGGGGAGCGGCCGGAAGCCGCCCTTATCCGCGAGTTGGGCGAAGAACTCGGCATAGAAGTAAGCGAGGCCTGCCTTGCTCCCCTAACCTTTGCCAGCTTTGCTTATCCCGACTTCCACCTTTTGATGCCGCTTTACATCTGCCGGCGCTGGCAGGGCTTTGTCCGCCGGCGCGAACATCAAGCGCTGAAGTGGGTCAAGCCGAAAGAGCTCTTTTCCTATCCGATGCCGCCCGCGGATGCACCTCTAATCCCGGCATTGGTTGACCTCTTGGCGTAGCCGACTCGGTTTTTCTTTCCCACATCGCAGCATAGTTTCTACGCGCTGGCAGAACTCACGAGCAACGGGCAGTAGATCTGCGTCTTATGATCGAAGTGTGCGAGCACGCACAAATAAAAATTTTCAGAAAGCCTAGAGAAAGCGTGTCAGCGGCGCTAGCTAAGCTTCCTCGCCGCTGATGTTTATTAGCCTTTATTAGCACATAGGTAGTGACAAATTAGGAGAAATATTATGCGTAAGATGTTTGCATATGCCTTGACCGCTATGACGGCCCTTAGTGCGCCTTCACTGGCGAGTGCCGACGAGTTTCTGAAGTTGGACGATACAAAAGGCAACGCCCAGTTTCCGAACGGCGACGCCCAGTTCAACCAGCTGCTCGGCATCAACAATGGCCGGGTGATCGCTGGCTATTTCGGTGACGGTTCGGTCGTCCCCAACAACGGTTATGTGCTGGTTCCGAGCAACCATTATTCGGATGAAAATTTTTTGATCAACGGCCAGCCTGCCCTGCAGACCCAGGCTATTGGCATCAGCAGCCAGGATACGCCATGGATCGTCGGCTTTTATACAAAAAACAACGGCGACGGTTCGATGAGCACCCATGGCTTCGTCGACATCCGCGGCACGCAGTACACTCTCGATGATCCAAAAGGAAATCTCGGAAATGCGACGAACCAAAATCTCCTGGGAATCGATAGCACAGGGTGGCTTGCTTCCGGTTTTTGGATGGATTCGAATAATCTTGCACATGGCTATGTTGTCGATTTCAACAACGGGCAATTCATTGAGGAAGGGCCGGACAAAATCAAGAACGCCACGCAGACCCAAGTGGCTGGCGTGAACGATTATGGCTTCATCTGCGGGTTCTGGGTCGACAATTCGCAAGCTAAAGGAGGTCCGTTCACGCACGGCTTCTTTGGTTACGTCGGCGCGGCATTGGCGCCGTTCGATGTCGTCATCAATGGCGTCAAAGCCGTCAATACCCAGGCAACTGGCTGCAATAATGAAGGGATCATCGTCGGCAATTACACCGAGCCAGATGGCGACGTCCACGGCTTCCTGTACGACTGGAGACACAATGCTTTCTATAAGTACATAGCTCCGGGCGAGTCGCAGACAGCGACTTCGATTGGCGGTGTTAAAGGAACCATCATCAACGGGATCAACGATCGGGGAGATTTCGTTGGCTTCTACTCTGATGGCGTCAATGTGAATGGCTTTGTTTACTTCCGTAGTTAGTTGATGCGTAAGCGTATATCGTTGCAAAATGTGATGGCCGCCGTGCCCAAGGTAACCGGCGGCCATTTTTCTATCAAGGGAATGCCTGGGGATTTTCAAATTCTTGATAACTCGGCATTTTCTTGCGTCGAGCGGAATGCGTCTTACCGACATTCATTTCTCCGCTTTTCACATCGTCCGAATGACCGATTGACCCCTCCAAGCAGCGCGCTAGTTCCCCTTGGTTCCGCAGCGGCCGAGTCTCGCTCGCGCCGCGGAACGTAGGGGGTCTATTGGGAGAAAAAAATGCTACTTCAGGGGAAATGCAAAGGTAAACAGCGTCGGCTCCTCGCGCTCGGCTTCACCATCAGTCTTTCTCCAGCCGCTTACGCCGCCGATCCTCCATCGCCAGCGCTACCGTTCACACCTCCATCCATCTCGACCGTCCCGAGCAATGGCGATACCAACCCTTATGGGGTGGCATTCGTACCAGACACCGTTCCAACCGACGGCGTGCTGAAACCCCGTGACATCCTGATTTCGAATTTCAACAACACAACCATGCAGGGGCTTGGAACGACGATCACCCGTATTGACGCGCATGGGGCGACAAGCACATTCTTCACCGCCGCGCAAGGCGTGACGACACAGGGCCTGACCGCTGCCTTGGGAATCTTGAAGAATGGATTTGTGATCGTCGGTTCTCTGGCAACAACGGATGGGACTGACAATACCACACAGCCGGGGTCGCTTTCGGTCATCGACCGAAAAGGAAATCTTGTTACGGTTCTGGTGTCGCAGACCTACATCGATGGCCCATGGGGTCTAGCGTTGAACGATCGCGGCGACGATAAGAGGGCGCAGATTTTCATCTCCAATGTCCGCGATGGCACGATTGTCCGCTTCGACATCTCCTATGAGTACGATGCGTTCAAAGTTTTGCGCACCACGGTCATCGGCAAGAACTTCAATCACAGGCTTGACCCGGCCGCGATTGTTCTTGGACCCTCGGGTCTCTTCTATGATCGTTTCACCGATGCGCTCTTTATCGCGTCTTCTACCGATAACGCGATCTACGCGCTGGCCCATGCTGGCGCATTGACGGCGCCGGGGACTCCGGTAACAGTTTATTCCGATCCCACCCATCTCCGGGGCCCGCTCGATCTCGTCCGTTTGCCGAATGGCAATTTCCTCGTCGCCAACAGCGATGGTTCGAATGCCGACCCGAACCAGCCGAGCGAACTCGTCGAGTTCACGATCGGCGGCACGTTTGTTCAGCAAATGTCGATTGATCCCAATACCGGCGGCGCCTTCGGTGTGAATGTCCTACGCTTCGATCGTGACCTCAATGACAAATATCGCCCCTTTGATGACGACGGCGCTTATCTCGTAGGCGCCGTCGATGACAATGCCGTTAACTTCCAAAGCTGGACGGTCCGCGGCCGGTAAGCCTTTAGCCATTAGCATCGCTTGGCGCCAAGGTTTGGGAAATGGCCATTTAATAAGTAACAGTCACAACCATCGTATCATTATGGGTCCAGGCGCCGGCGTCGTTTGCGCCGGCGATGGTGGCGGTCTAGCTCGTCCCGCTCGGTTAGGTAGCATTTGATCCGTTGGGCTTGTAGCACAAACGGTCAGGGTCGCGCCGCCGCTCTGCGCGCCGTTAAGCGCGAGATCATAGGTGTCCCGGGGGGATGCGTGATCACGCTACCTCAACGAGAGCAGGCCTGCCAGCGGCTTATAGGGTTCAAGAATCAACGTCTGAAAGGGGCCACCACCGCCTACGGACCGAGGGTCCCTTTCTCAAACGTGGAAACACCAAGTCTTCGCTTCGAGACGAAGCTTTTTCTTGCAAAGCTAAAGTGAAGCTCCGCGCCAAATTTTCACCGAAGCTGGTGTCATCTAAGACCGCACTAACGCCTGGCTTCCCACCAAACTTGGCTCGCAGGCAGTAAAATCACCTGCCTCGCCACAATCAGAGGCGATTGACTTTTGCTCTGCAACATTAGATTTCCGAGAGCGTTTCTATTCTTAGGAGATTGGAATGATTTTTAAGGTGACGGTTTTCAAAGGCGGCTCGGAAGTGTTTTCCGTGAACGTCAATGTTGCCCACTTGGGGGAATTCTCGACCGGCGTTAAGGCGGCCCTCGATGAGTTCCATCGCTTAAAACCGCAAACCTCGCTCGCCGATGGCGATCTCGACATCAAGATTGAGAAGGCCTAAAGGCGAGTTCGCCTGTTCTCCCCCGCCCGTCCCTGGAAGCTCGGGCCGGGGACACTTGCAATACCCTGGTCGCCGGATGGTCTTGCCGCCCGAGTTTAGCCGTATGCAAGCAACCTACCATTGCCGGTGACCCTCGAAGAAATGGTCGATCCGCACCTTGAAGACTTAGCTTGACGAAATCGAGGCAAAGATCTCCGGCGTCCAAGACCCGTTAAAAGGCGCTGACCAGAATCATGCCGGCAACGAGCAATAGACCACCCACGATGCGGCCAATGTTGAGGTGGTGCTCCGGCATATTGAAGAGACCGTACTGATCGATCGCGAGCGACGTCCGAATATTCGCGGTGATCACCAGCGCGGCGAAAGCACTCGCTCCGACATTATCGACGAACATCAGCCCAGCGACGACGGCGAAGGCGCCAACGCCGCCGCCGAGCGGCGCCCACCAAGGCATGGTGCGGATTCTCCCTAGGTCAAGCAAGCGCTGGGTAACGCCGAGGCGGAACTTTTGGTTGCCACGCTATCCCGTGCGCAATGGCGTAGCCATGGAAGAAAGGCGAACTCCTAGGCGCGCCTCGCCAGCCGGCCTGGCGAAATGGACGTCAGCAGCGCGACGACATCGGCTTGCCGCTTGCAACCTGTTTTTTCGAGGACGCCGCGCACCTGCGTGCGGATGGTGTGCGGCGAAGTTCTCCCATCGCTCGCGAGATCGTCGACTGTCTTGCCCGAGGCAAGACCGCGCGCAACGCGGGCTTCGGCCGGGGTCAAGTCGAACAGCGATTGCACCAATTCGACGGGTGGGGCGTCGGGCAATGTGATTGGCGATAGCACGAGCGCGGCGGCGCATCGCGTAAAGATATCGCGCGCCGACAGCCGGATCGGGATGATGTGGGCGACCATTGATGCTTGTGTATCGTTATCGCGGATCGGGAAAGACCGCACCGCTTCGCCACCGGTCACCGCGCCGCGCAGCAGCTGATCTGCGGCTTCATCCTTGAAACGCAATTGATCGAAGGCCCGCCAATGGACGTAGCCCGAGAGCTGTTCGATGAGGCGGTTGGCGGCAAGGACCTTGCCATCCCGGCCGAGGACCAGGGCGGGGAGGCCAAGCGAGGCAAGAGTTTCGCTGGCAATGCGGGCGCGTTCGAGCTGCAAGCGCGCCGACATGAGAGCACTTCGTGCAAGATGCGGACGCAGCGGATCGAGGCTGCGGACGACGTTGGGCTCGAAAGGCCCACGGGCTGTCTGCCGCGGTATCACGAAGGTCATTTTTTCGCCGGTCGGCAGATAAATCACCGTGCCCATGAACCAACCGATCCCCTGGGGGCGGAAGAAATCCCGGTAGATGGGTTCTTGATCGACCTCTTCCGGCGTCAGCAGGTCGAGGATGGACAGAAATCCAGGATGGCGAGCGGCGAAAGAACGGGCCATGGCCTGCCCTCGCCAGATCCAGCCTTCCCTAAAAAACCGCTCGGCCCGCACGCGGTCTTCGCCGGGCGTGCTGGTCCAATATTCGACGTCGGCCTTGCTGATGAATAAGGTGCCACCGGTGCCATCGACCCGCTTCCCAAGCTCGTCGAGGACCTCAGTCCAAAGCTCCGGCACAAAAGAGCTCTCGTAGATTCGGTCGACGAGTTCCGCATCCTCCGCATACATGGACCCGCACTCCGATTGCTGCCAAAAACGCCTTTCTATCAATTTTTACTTAAGTTGCTTATTAATTCTTTGCATCCGAATTTTAAAAACAAAAACTTCGCCAAGGTCTTGGCGCCTGCTCCGCTATGCAAGCGTCAGCCGAACTGCGCCGTCATGGCACTGGCCATAGCGACGCCGGCGACGCCATAGGATCCGGCCCAGTGGACGAGCTCCGATCGGCTAAACGGTGGTTCGAGAGTGCAGATAAGCGCGCCAACGGCGGCATAAGACAAGGGCACCAGCAGGCCCGCCAGTACAGTTTGCGACAACATAATTTTCACTCCAAATTTCCCAGTAAGCTGGGGCAATAAAGTTTTCGATGCTAAGAGTCTAAGCGATTTAGAAGAATTCCGCCTCACCAATTCATGTGAGGACGAAGAATAAATTAGAGGCTGCGAGTACAGGTTACGGCTCGTTAGTCCGCGCGGGAGCAGCGGGATCTAGGCATAAAGCGAATTAAGTATAGAGCTTGCCAGTTGCGTCCTCGCCGGGATGGGGAAGGGGAGTACCTTGATCGACGTTGAGGGTTGCCTGGAACGTTCAACGTTTCGTCGATGACCAGCGTTTATTTCTGACTAATCTTCTTCGCCGTCGCAACCAATGCGTCAAACGCCTTGTGCATTTGGCTTGCCTGGCAACGCGGACTACTCGATCCGCAACGTCGCGCTTTACCTCGAACAAGGAAAATAGGTTTTCATTCATTTCGCCCCGATATGTCGTCATACGAATGTATGAGGAGCTAGCGCAACCGCTCATGGCTTCGAGCCACGAAATCCTCAGCCTCCTGAGTGGGAGGCTGAGATCGCTTTTGCAAACCAGACCCTGGGGGGCTATCGAATGACCCAATGTTGTCCGGCGCTGCCGTTGCAGGGCTGGATCGTCGCGACCTGATTCACGACAAGGCCCACGTCGAGGCACTGGCGGCTGCCGAGATTGACGAGCAGATTATTGGAATATACCCACTGCTGCCCGCCTGAGCCGGTGCAATCGGATAATTGGATCGGCGTCCCGGCCGCGGTCCCGCCCCCTTTCACTTCGACACACTTGCCAGGCTGGCCGAAGATTGTTCCGGGTCCGAATATCTTGACACCGTCAAAACTCCAATCCTGGGCGGAGGTTACGTTGCACGGAAAGGATCGTATTGGCGTTCCGTTGGCCGTGTTCCCTCCCTCGTCGTCGAGGCAGACTGTAAATCCGTTGGTGAAGGAGGCGGCATGAGCGCTTGGAAAACTTATGGCCGTTGCGAATAAGAAGCCGGCTAGTAGCAAGAAGCGTAACATTAGAATCTCCATTTTATTCCTGTGTGACTAAAAATACGGAGCGCGGCATCGGCACTAAAACTGAGCGTCTACCCACCATCCAATCGAAGCACACCATGATTTTCTTTTTCCCGCTCCCCATGATTGGAGGGCGCGCAAACAGCTGATTTCTGCCGAGGCACGTTGAAGAGAGCGATGGTGCGGCCAATAGTGTCCCAGAGGGGAAACGCCAAAAGCTGACTTTCCTGTCAGAATCTGTCTCATTAGTCATTTGAATATCGTGGTTTGAACGCGCATTGGGAGTCCAGCAAGTGCCCCTTGCTGTTGCGATCATTGCGTGCGGCGGCGCAAGGGCAACCGGCACAAGCCCCTCAATCGGAGGTTGGAATTATGAAAGGCAGACCCCTCGTGAGCTTCTCCGCCTCGGTGCTTGGAGCGGCACTCACCCTTGCGACGCCAGCGATGGCATTTCGCGGCGGTGTTGGATTCGGTGGTATGCACGGCGGATTTGGTGGCGGAATGCGCTTCAGCGGGATGGCGAGTAGAGGCATGGTAATGGGCCGAAGCGCATTCGTCCCTGGTGCGGGCCGGTTTGCGCCCAGCCCCTTTGCCGGCCGGCGTTTCGCCGGCGATCGTTCGAACAACTTTGCATTGCGCGACCCCTTCTTCTTACGCAACCATTTCTTCTTTCGCCATCACCCCCGTTTCCGCAACTTTGCGCTCCTCGCCGGGCTGGATTGGCCATACTACTACCCATATGCCTACGACGGCTGCTGGCAACAGGTCTGGACCGAATACGGCGGGCAGTGGGTCGACGCCTGCTACGGTTATGGCTATTGACGGGCTGAAGGTGCGCCGGTCCCTCGATCGGGTTCTGGCTCTCCGCGAGCACCCCAATTGCCTCTTCCTAGGGGTCTACAAGAGCTGACAGTCGGCCCACTGCGACGATTGCGCGAGATAGGCCTGGGTTTAAACATCCCGGAACGTAAAAGGCGAGATGCTGCGCAAGGATTCATCGACGCTGAGCGTGCGCCGTGCACCACTGGCGTGGCGATTGGCCTGTCCAGCGGCGAAAGGCACGCGAGAAATGGGCGGTGTCGGCATAGCCCAGTTCGAACGCTACGTCTGTGACGCTTCGCCCGTTTCGAAGAAACCCCACCGCCCGCGTCATGAGTGCCCGCCTCAAAAGCGCATCAAAGCTCGCGCCACTCGAATTTAAATTTCGCTGCAAAGTTCGACGTGATATCTGCATGCGCCGACAAATTTCAGTTATGCTTGGACGGCCGTCGAGGAGGCCAAGAATAATTAGACGCTCGACGCATGCTATGATGTTTGTCGCGTCCGGCAATTCACTTTCATTTATGACATTGAGACGCCGCGGCCGTAGGTTCGGAGTATTGAGGACCTCGGCCGGGAAAATAATGGCAGCGGTTTCTCTGCGCGAGATCTCTGCGCGGAACACCGTTTCGACGGCGCTCTTAGTCGCGAGCGGCAGGCCGCCGGGCAGTTCGAGGCGAGTCGGCGTGAAGGCCGGGCCGGCAAAGCGGCGGATGAGATCAAGCATGTAGCCAAAGGCTAGCATCTCGTTTTGCTGCCGCCCTGTTACGATGGGAGCGGTTAGCCCATAGGTCCATTTCGCGTATCCATTTTCTACAATCAGCGCTAAGCGGGTCGCTGATTGTAAGAGCGGCCCGATCAAGGTGTTGGCGCATGTGATGGCGCGATTGAGGTTCGGCATGTTGGCTACTTGCATGCCATAACCTCCGAGACTTACAATTCCTGCCTCGGTCGAAAGGCGCGCGGGCAGTGTCTCATCGCCGATTTCCCTCGCTGCGCAATCGACGAGATTGAGCTGATCTTTGAGAAGAATGAGCTGATCCGGCTCCTCGATCAGCCGCAAGGGCAACTTCGCGCGCTTGAACACGTGGGCGATGGAGCCACCGGACCGCTCGATCAGTGCGCCCACCGGCCCCATCGATCGCGTTTTGGTCAGCCCGAAGATCCGCATTGTACCCTCCTCCCGAATGGGCTTTTTCGGCCGAGTGGCGCGAAATGGCAAGTTTGTGAAGGAGGAGGCGCTATGTTTCTTGATTAACTTGGAGAACCACGTGCAATGCCGACCCGTCTCTCGCCCAACATCGTCTACACAGCTTCGACGCTGCTCCTACTCGGCGCACCGGCTGGCGCCGCTGACGGTGCGAGCCAGCCAAAACCCATTGGAATTGTAGACTTCGATTATGCCGATACGTCCAGCGAAGTGCGGGATCAGGCCGCCAAGCACAGGGCCCTGCTGGAAGCGTTCATGGCCTCACTTCGACGCGATCTCGAGGCGAGCGGCCGCTACCGCCTTGTTCCGCTAAATTGCGAGCCGGAGCCGTGCTCGACCGCCAATCCCGAGGTGCTTCTCGGCGCGGCGCGGCGCGCCGGTGCGGCACTAATGCTCTATGGCGGCATTCACAAAGAAAGCACGCTTGTGCAATGGGCGAAAGTGCAAATGGCCGACGTACCGACGGATACGGCCGTCTACGATCGCCTTTACACGTTCCGAGGCGACGATGACACAGCCTGGAATCGCGCCGAAGCTTTTCTGGCCACAGACCTTAAGGCACAAGACTTTGGGGAAACGAAATGATGGAGAATGTTTCGGTTGTACAAACGATCAAAGCGCCAAGTGGCAGGGCGTGGTCAGCCATTCGCGGGATCAGCGGCCTTTGAAACACTTATTTAAATGCCCCTCACACATCCCGAAAAGTAAAAGGCGAGATGCTGCGCAAGGATTCATCGACACTGAGCGTGCGTAGTGCCGGAGGGGCGGAGCGTTGCGGGCAGACGGGGCGGTCGCACAGGCGGCAGGTGATACCGATTGGCACGGGCTCAAATATTTCAAGTTTTTTGGCATAGACGAGCCGGCGCGCATATTTGATCTCGCAGCCAAGCCCGATGGCAAATCGCGGCTGGATCGCCCCAAAAGGGGTGAGCGAACGGCGAATTGCGCAGGCAATTGAAAACCATTGCGAGCCGTCATTGAGCTCGATGACTTGCGTCAGAATTTTTTGAGGTTCCGTGAAGGCCGCGTGGACATTCCACAAGGGGCAGGTGCCGCCTGAATGGGCGAAGGGAAAGCGGCCTGACGAAAACCGCTTCGAAACATTGCCAGCCATATCGACCCGGATGAGAAAAAACGGCACGCCGCGCGCCACCGGCCGCGACAGTGTTGTCAAGCGATGCGCCACCTGCTCAAGGCTCGCACCGAAGCGGACGGCGAGCAGCTCAATATCATAGCCCGCGAGTTCGGCGGCCTCATGGAAGCGGGCGTAGGGCATCATGACGGCGCCAGCAAAGTAATTGGCGAGCGTGATTCGTAGGAGGCGCCGGGTCAAATCATCGCCCGCCTCGAAGCGCGCCGCGATGCCGCTGATGAGATCGCCGAATTGCGAAAGCCCGAGCTGATACGCCGCCTGAAAAGTGCGCCCTGGAGGCTCGACCGCCTCGGAGAGCATGAGTTCGCGGCGGTGATGATCATACCAGCGCAGCCGGTCCCCCATGACATCGAAGGGCAGAACGCGTACTCTGATGCCGTGGCGGGCGTGCAGATGCTCGCTCAGAACCGCCAAGAAATCGCCGCCGCCGCGGGGCAGCCCGGAGACAAATCGCTCGGCGGCTTCGTCGAGTTCCGGGAAATGATTGCGCGCCATCTGAAGGATCGCCCGCACGCGGCCGAGCGGACTGTCACCAAGGGCGGCCTCGGCGCGGTCGCGGTCGGCCGCGGTTGCGGCGCCGGCTTCGGTCGCTTCCCGCGCGGCGGTGTAGGCGCGGTAAAGCCGCGCGAACGCGGCGAGGAGCGCCGGCGAATTCTCCGCCGCGTCACGAATTTCCGAACGCGGCACATCGGCTTCGCGAAACAGCGGGCCGGTGAGAATTTGCTCGATTTCCGCCGCCGATTGCTCGTCCGCTTCTTCGACAAAATCGCGTGGATCGAGGCCATAAACGTCGGCGAGCTTGATCAGCACCTGCGCGGTCATCGGCCGCTGATTGCGCTCCATGAGATTGAGGTAGCTTGGCGATACCTCAAGCTCGGCGGCCATGGCGGCTTGCGTAAGGTGCCGGTCACGGCGCAGGCGTTTTAAGCGAGGACCAGCGAAGATTTTGCGAGACGGCGCGGCCATGGGCAGGCTTGTCAATAACCTCACATCTTTACAGTGTTTAACTGTAAAGACGTTACATAGCAACCTCAATTCTCCCAATCAGGTGTTGCGAAACCTCTATTATCGCCATTATCGCAGGCCAAACTTTTAAGGCGAGACCGGCAAGATGCCGGCCTTTTTCCATTCCAGCACACTGTGAGACAACCCGAATGGGCATAATGACTCATTCGCCAAGATCAGGCATGAGGCGCGCGATGACCTATCAAAGCAAGATTCCATCAACTCATGAAGTGAAAGACTACCAAAGCCAAATTGCCGAAGCCAAAGAACTCATTGGCCGAAAGGGCGATGCGTGGAAAGGCATCAATCCCGAATCCACCGCCCGTATGCGGTTGCAGAACCGATTTCAAACCGGCCTCGATATCGCCCGCTACACGGCTGCCATCATGCGCAAGGACATGGCGGCATTCGACGCCAATCCCGCTCTTTATACGCAATCGCTCGGCGCCTGGCACGGCTTCATCGCGCAGCAGAATTTTATCGCCGTCAAAAAACATTTTGGCACGACCGAGCGCAAATATCTCTATCTCTCCGGATGGATGATCGCCGCGCTCCGCTCGAAGTTTGGTCCTCTGCCCGACCAATCGATGCATGAAAAGACGGCGGTGCCGGACGTGATCGAAGAGATTTACAGCTTTCTACGCCAAGCCGACGCCCGCGAGCTCGGCGGCCTCTTTCGCGCCATCGACGAGGCCCGCGATTCTGGCGACAGCCCCGAGGAAAAGGAGCTCATCGCCGCTGTTGATAATTTCCAGACTCATATCGTGCCGATCATCGCCGATATCGATGCCGGCTTTGGCAACGCGGAGGCGACCTATCTCCTTGCTAAGAAAATGATCATGGCGGGTGCCTGCGCGCTGCAGATCGAAAACCAAGTCTCCGACGAAAAACAATGCGGCCATCAGGATGGCAAGGTCACCGTGCCGCATGAGGTCTTCCTCGCCAAGGTGCGGGCCTGCCGCTACGCCTTTCTCGAGCTCGGCGTCGAGGAGGGCATCATCGTCACCCGTACGGATTCGCTGGGCGCTGGCCTCACCCAGCAAATCGCCGTCAGCCACGTGCCCGGCGATCTTGGCGACCAATACAATTCTTTCCTGGATTGCGAGGAAGTCGCGCCGGGCGAAGGCCGCGACGGCGACGTCATTATCAATCGCGGCGGCAAGCTCATGCGCCCGAAGCGCTTGCCAAGCAACCTCTATCGCTTCCGCCCCGGCACAGGCCCCGAGCGCTGCGTGCTCGATTCCATAACGTCGCTGCAAAACGGTGCCGATCTTCTGTGGATCGAAACCGAGAAGCCGCATGTCGAACAAATCGCTAGCATGATGGATCGTATCCGCGCCGCCGTCCCGAACGCCAAGCTCGTCTACAATAATTCGCCTTCCTTTAACTGGACGCTGAATTTCCGTCAGCAGGTGTTCGACGCCTGGAAAGAGGCGGGCAAGGATGTCTCGATTTACGACCGGGGCGCCCTCATGGACGCGAGATACGATTCGAGCGAGCTCGCCGCCGAGGCCGATGGGCGCATCCGCACGTTCCAAGCGGATGGCGCCAAGCGGGCCGGCATCTTCCACCACCTCATCACCCTGCCGACCTATCACACGGCGGCGCTATCGACCGATAATCTTGCGAGAGAGTATTTTGGCAATGCCGGCATGCTGGGCTATGTGCTGCAGACGCAACGCAAGGAAATCCGCGAGGGAATCGCTTGCGTGAAGCATCAGAATATGGCGGGCTCGGATCTCGGCGATGATCACAAAGACTACTTTTCGGGCGAAGCGGCCCTCAAAGCCGGCGGCGCCCACAATACGATGAACCAGTTTGGATGAGGGCTGCCCTTTTAGCCAAGGAATTGGAGGCGCGGAGTATCATGCTCCGCGCTTTTTTTATGAGCTAGGGTCGAGGCTCAGTTCCTGCGACTTCAAAATCACGAGGAGATATCGCCGGAATAAACCCCGATCCTTGAAGCTTGTACACCACGCCGTTCTGGTACTTGCCGCCGCGTAGCGTCGCGCCGTAAAGATTGTCCTGGCTGTCCGCGGTCAAGCCGCCAGCGCTGGGAAAAGCACCATCGTTACCCCCCGTGAAGGCATAGAGCACGGAAAAGCCTCTATCCCGCGCGAGTTGAAACACCACTCCGCTATTTTCCGCGCCGCCCATAGCAGTTGTGCCGAAGAGCGTGCCGCTTGCGTCGGCGAGTAAGTCGCCATTTGGGAAAGCCCCGTCGCTGCCGTTGAAGGCGTGCAAGACTTCATAGGAGGTGCCGTCCGTTGCAAGCTTGAACACGACGCCCTCACTTGTCGTGCCCATCTGCGCGGAGCCGTAAAGATAACCGTCTCCGTCGGCAATTAGCGCGCCCACGGGAAACTCCCCATCACCGCCATCGAAGGCGTGCAACACCTTGTAAGAGGTGCCGTCCGACGCAAGCTTGAACACGACGCCGTCATACGAGGCACCTCCCGCCGCCGCGGTCCCGTAGAGATTGCCCTGGCTATCGCCGATCAGGCCGCCCATGGGATTAGCCCCGTCGCTACCGTTGAAGGCATGCAGCACTGTCTCGCTGCCGTCCGACGCAAGCTTGAACACTGTGCCGCATCCAAAAGGACATGCCGCCGAGCCGCCACCGTAAGTCGTCGTGCCGTAAAGATTGCCCTGGCGATCGGCTAGGAGGCCAGAGGAGGGAACGCCCCCGTCGCTACCCCCCCTGAAGTGGTAGAGAACTGTAGAGCTTCTATCGGGAGCGAGCTTATAAACGGCGCCGCATCCGGCGTAGCCAGGTATGGGAGCGCATTGGCCTCCAACAGCGCCTGTCATCGTCGTTCCATAAAGGTTGCCTTTGTGATCGGCAACCAGACCAGCGGTAGGGATGTCGCCGTCCGTGCCCCCCGGAAGAAACGAGTGAAGGATCGACTCGTACCCATAAGGCACAAGCTTGAATACGACGCCGCATCCCGCTCCGGGCGAAAGGCAGGATGTTTTGCCGCCGGCCTCCGTCGTGCCATAGAGCTTATGTTGACGATCAAGGATCAACCCGCCGTTCGGCCCACCTCCGTCAATGCCCCCGGTAAAGGAGTAGAGCACCGTCTCCTTTGGAGCAGCCACGGCCGTACTGTCTGTGGCCGCGGCAGATAGCACCAGTGAAGAGGCCAAAATCGTATGTCGCGAAACACCTGCTCCGAGG
Organism: Methylocella sp.; assembly: GCA_035622375.1. Lineage (GTDB taxonomy): Bacteria > Pseudomonadota > Alphaproteobacteria > Rhizobiales > Beijerinckiaceae > Methylocapsa. The sequence goes on from DASPVM010000017.1 coordinate 200,817, forward strand.
TTGCGAGACCCTGCCCGCGGCGTGGGTCTTTGGGCTTTGCCGATTCTTTGCATAATTCCCCCTGCTCGTTAATCGAACTCACCACCCTGTCGTTGCGTCAATAACTACCTCGCTTGGCCTTGGTTGGCATCCACCAAAGGGATGACGTCAGGAATTTGATTTTACGTTCGTTGCCTTTTACGAGCAGTATCCTCCGACGTCGCTACTCAGGATGACATATCATGGAAGATGTATTCGGCGCCGATGTCGTGATTAGTTGATCCAACTCAAGTTTTAAGACTTGACCGAGACATTTAGCTTGGTAGCTTACCGACCTTGCTTATAGACGAGGGCCGGGATGGCGGTTGAGCCAGCGACCAATTGAACCGCCGCGTGAATTGGGGCGGATGTTCACAGAAGGGGGAAAATGCTCAAGGTGCGCCAGATGGTCTTGGGAATAGCCTTTGGCGTGGCCGTTCCATACTCTGCCGCTACCGCCTACGGTGACGTGCTTCCGGCGCCTTATTCCACGCCGCCGCCCGAAGAGACAAATTTCTTGACGCGACTCTACCACGCTTACGCCGATGAGTGGGGGTTGGCGTCGGCGCCCGCGGAGCCCAATGCGCCGCCGGCTCCGCCAAGCCGCCGCCCCTCGCCCTTTCCCCCTCAGCCAGAGAACACACCACCCTATCCGTTTACGGAATGGCCCATTGGTGGCCTCAGTCCAATTGGCAGCTCGCTGCCAAATTCGGTCGATAGCCCGCTCATGAAAGCGATTGGCACGGGCAATATCGTCGGCCAGACGCTGAACAACGAGCACATCCAGATTTACGGTTGGATCAATCCCGGCGGCAATATTAGCACAGCGAAGACGGGTTATGGCGGCAATGCCCCGGCGGCTTATATGTATGTGCCAAATATTATCCAGCTCGATCAGGCGGTCGTTTATGTGGAGCGCGTGCCCGATACGGTGCAGCAAGACCACATCGATTGGGGCTTTCGCATAAGCGGAATCTATGGCGAAAACTACCGCTTTAGCGCCGGCTACGGCTTATTTAGCAACCAATTAGTCTACGGCAATCATTTTGCCGGATATGATATGCCTATGATCTATGGCGAGCTCTATATTCCAGGCATTGCGGAAGGCGCGGTGATCCGTTTAGGACGCTACATCTCGGTACCGGATATCGAGGCACAACTCTCGCCAAATAGCTATATGTATTCGCATTCGCTGCTGTACGCGCTCGACAATTACACCAACACAGGTATCATTGGTTCTATCAAGCTAACCAACAATTGGCTGCTGCAACTCGGCGTTAATTCCGGCACGGAAACCGGGCCATGGAACACGACGCATATTTCGCTTATCAATCCGGCCACGGGCTTTCAAGGCTATCAGGGTGAGAAGGATCCCGGCGCTCAGCCGAGCTTCACCAGCTGCGTGCAATGGCAGAACGACACAGCCTATGATGCGTTATATTTATGCTCCAACGCCATCAACAATGGCAAATGGGGCTACAATAATCTTCAGTGGTTCGGCGGGACCTATTACCACAAGTTCAATGACAACTGGCACATCGCCTTGGAATCCTATTACACCTTTCAAAGGGACGTTCCCAGTGTGGCTCAGGGCTATGGGAACACGCCCTTCGCTTATTTTCATCCAGGCAACGCGCCATTTGAAGCTGTCTGCCCGAGTGGTGAGACAAATTGCACGGCTCGGGAGTGGGGTGCCGTCGCATTTCTAAATTACAAACTCTCGCCCCTGGACAATCTGACGTTACGCGCGGAATTCTTTGATGATATCAACGGCCAGCGGACCGGCTTTGCGACCCGATACAACGAGTATGGTTTAGGCTGGCAGCATTGGTTCTCGCCGCAGGTGGAGATCCGGCCTGAAATCGCCTGGTATCACGCGCTCGACCAACCTGCCTTCGATAATGGTACCCGGCATGCAATCACAGTTTTTGCGAGCGACCTTATTTGGCACTTTTAGGCAACCCATGGGTTTTGAGCCGGCGCCGTCGTTGCCTTGCCAGAGGCCTCTCACTTTTCCTTGAGCCTGTTAGATTTTTGGCGAACGTAATTTCTTTCACGGAACGCTTCTCGATGGAACCTCGACAGCGCGCGCAATGAAGATCTTTGTCGCCGGAGCAACCGGAGTAATCGGGCGCCAGCTTCTACCGATTTTGAAGGCGGCCGGCCATGAAGTCGTGGGGCTGACGCGTTCCCCGGCTAAGGCGCTGCTCTTGCAACGGCTCGGCGCCAAGCCGGTCATTGCCGATGCCCTCAGTCCCGAGGCCATCATGCGTGTTATGGGGGAAGAGAAACCGGAGGTCGTCATTCACGAGCTCACCTCGATAAAAAAAATCGATTTTCGCAATTTTGATATGGGATTTTCGCGAACCAACCGGTTGCGGACAGAGGGAATGGATCACTTGTTGGCAGCTGCCCGCGCGGCGGGGGCGCGCCGGTTCATTGCGCAGAGTTTTGCGGGTTGGCCCTACGCGCGTTATGGAGGCACGGCGAAATCCGAGGAAGATCCGCTCGATCCCTTTCCGCCACCAACCTTCCGGCGCACGCTCGGAGCCATCATTCACCTTGAAAACGCCGTCAAGCGGGAAGGCGCGCTCGATGGCCTCGTCTTGCGTTACGGCGTGCTCTATGGGCCAGGAACGGCAATCAATGGCGACGGCTGGATGGTGAGCGATCTGCGCCGACGGCGTATCCCCGTCGTTGGCGATGGCGGTGGCGTCTGGTCATTCATTCACGTCCTTGACGCCGCCCGCTTCACATTCGCCGCCGTCACGCGAGGCGAGCGCGGCATCTACAATATCGTCGATGACGAGCCCTCTCCCATTTCCGAATGGCTGCCCGAGCTCGCTAAGGCCGTCAACGCCAGGCCGCCGTGGTGGATTCCCGCTTGGGCAGCACGTTTCATGATGGGCGATGCCGTGGTGTTGATGACGGACATCCGCGGCGCCTCCAATCTAAAGGCAAAGCGTGTCCTTGAGCCGAACTTGAAGTTTCCGAGCTGGCGCGTAGGTTTCAGAACACTCCTCAATAGCCGGCCTCGGACAAAAGGATGAGCGCAAAAACCAGCGTGCCTTATGGCGAATGGGCTTCGCCCGTCAGCGTCGCGCTTATGACGGAGGCAGCGGTTGGCCTTGGCGGTCTCGCCGCCGATGCCGGGTATCTCTATTGGCTCGAAGCACGCCCGCGCGAAGCCGGGCGCACCTCTCTATGCCGCCGAGACCCAAACGGTGAAATTGAAGACGTAACCCCGCCGCCCATCAACGTCGGTAGCCGCGTCCACGAGTATGGCGGCGGCGCTTATGCGGCGTGTGAGGGAACGATCATTTTCAGCGAACGCAGCGACGGCAGCGTCTGGCTTGTCGAAGGCAAAAGTCTGCCGCACCGCATCGAGACACCGAGTGGCTGCCGCTACGCCGATTTCGCCTTCGACCTGCCACGCCGGCGGGTGCTTGCCGTGCGGGAGGATCACCGCGACCGCCCGCCGACCGACCCCAAAGCGGCCATCGTCGCCTTACCGCTCGATGCCACGGGGACCGAACAGGTGCTCATCGAAGGTCCCGATTTTTTGAGTTCTCCGCGCTTAAGCCCCGGCGGAAAACTTTGTTGGATCGCATGGGACCATCCGAACATGCCGTGGGAGGGCACGCGGCTTTACATAGCCAGCTTGAACGCGACAGGCGGCGGCATCGAAGGCACACGCCTCGTGGCGGGGCAGGTGCCGGAGGCGATCGTTCAGCCGGGCTGGTCGCGGGATGGCGCCTTGTACTTCTGCTCCGACAGATCAGGCTGGTGGAACATCTATGCGCTGCGGGAGGGAGTAGTCACGCCGGTCGCTCCCGTGGATGCCGAAATCGGCGGCCCGCACTGGCTTTTCCGCCAACGCTTCTATGACTTTCTGCCTGACGGCCGAATCGTCGCGGCCATGGTTTTAGACGGAATCCGCACCGCCGTTGTCATCACGGGCGGGCAAATTAAGCCGCTCGAAATAGGCCAGGTGCAAGAGTGTCCGTGCAGCTGCGGCGAAGCGCTCGCTTTCATCGCCACGCCGCCGGCGGCGCCGCCCTCGGTCAGCATCATCCCGCGCCTCGGCGAGCCTTCGTCCATCATCCGCAGCGCTGCGCCCGCCGTCATCCCGGACGAGACAATTTCACTTGGGCAGCCGATCACTTTTCCCACTCGTGGCGCCATGGCCCATGGCTTCTGGTATCCGCCCAAAAACCGCGACTATGACGGCCCGCAAGGCGAGCTTCCCCCGCTCGTCGTTCTCTCCCATGGCGGCCCAACCAGCATGGCCACCAACAGTTTCTCGCTTTCCATCCAGTGGTGGACGAGCCGCGGCTTTGGCGTCGTCGATGTCAACTATGGAGGCTCGACGGGCTATGGACGCGCCTACCGCGAGCGGCTCAATGGGCAATGGGGTGCCGTCGACGTCGAAGATTGCGCCGCCGCCGCCTCACATCTCGTGGAGCGCGGGTTCGTCGATCCATCCCGTCTCATCATCCGCGGCGGCAGCGCGGGCGGCTTCACGACGCTCGCGGCGCTGACCTCGCGTGACCTCTTTAGCGCCGGCGCGAGCTTTTATGGCGTTGCCGATCTTTTGCTCCTCGCCCGTGACACGCATAAATTCGAGTCGCGCTATCTCGACCGCCTCATCGGCCCGCTGCCGGAAGCCGAAGCCCTCTACCGCGAGCGCTCGCCCATCAATCACGTGGACCGGCTTAACTGCCCCGTGATTTTCTTTCAAGGCGAGGATGATAAAACCGTGCCGCCCAACCAAGCGGAGACCATGGTGAGCGCCATGACGTCGCGAGGCCTTCCCGTCGCTTACTATTCCTTTGCCGGAGAAGGCCACGGCTTCCGCAAGGCTGAAACGCTGCGCCGGACGCTTGAACTGGAACTCGATTTTTATGGCCGGGTGTTTGGTTTTTCCCCGCCAGGTCTTGGCGAGCACGCGCATATTTTGAATATGGCGGACCCCCGCCGAGTCGGCACCTAAATTAACCCCGCCGCGATATTGATCGTAAGCGCCAAGACCGCGCTATTGAAGAAAAAGGCGAGCACGCAATGAACGAGCGCGGTACGCCGCATTTGCGCCGAAGGGATCGTCACATCCGCCGTCTGGCAGGCAACGCCAATCACGTAAGAAAAATATAAAAAATCATAATAATCCGGCTGCTCCGTGCCAGGGAATTTGAGGCCGCCTCTCTGCCCCGCTCCCTCCAACAGCTCATCGAAATATTCATGGGCGTAATGCAGCGCAAAGGAGAGGTGGATGAAGAGCCAGGCGCTGATGATCGTGGCGCCGGCAAGCGCCATGTGGAGACCTTTTAGAATTCCTGTCAGCTCCTTGGCGGCAGCCAGCTGCGCGACAATCGCGGCGATCGACACGCAGGCGGCAAGGCTCGTGAACACAAGGATGAAAATTTTCCCCTCGTCAGTCACCTTGGCGCGGTGACGCATCGTTTGCGGCGTCGCGCGCGCCATCATGACGGCGACAGCCGCGAAATAGAACCAGACGCCCACATTCCAATCAATGAGAAAACGCGTCGCGAAAGCAAGGTGGGCAGGTAGCGCAAGCTCGGCAAGGCCGCCCGCCGCCATGGCGAGAAAGAGTCGCGGGTGCCCGCGAATGATGCGTAGCAGCAGAGACGACCTCAAAGCGCGCCGCCAAATTGTCGGAGGGTGAACCTGCCAACGCATTTAATGCGTGCGCGACGCAACGAAGTGCGCCGCCTGTTTCAGGATCGTAGTATCTCTTTGCTCGGAAATTGCGTCCAAGGCTTTGATCGCCGATTGCACGAGATCGTCGCGCCGCTGACGCGCCGCTTTTATGCCGAGCACCGCGACAAGTGTCGCCTTATTACGGCCGGCGTCCTTGCCGGCCCGCTTACCAAGCACCCCTTCATCGGCCTCGACATCGAGGATATCGTCCGCCACCTGGAAGGCGGCGCCGAGAGCCCGGCCATAGGCCGATAGCGCCGCCCGCTCCGCTGGCGGAGCCTGGGCAAAAATCGCGCCGGTCACGACGGCATGGTGCAAAAGGGCCCCGGTCTTCATTGCCTGCAACTGAATGACGGTTTCCGCGTCGTGCGGCGCGACGGCCTCTTCGGCTTCAAGGTCGAGAACCTGGCCGCCGATCATGCCGCCGAAGCCCGCCGCCCTGGCGAGATGGAGGACAAGCTCGGCGCGAACCTCGGCGTCCCCGTGCGTCGCGGGATCGGCCGTGACATCGAAGGCGTAAGTCAATAGTGCGTCGCCGACAAGGATCGCGGTTGCCTCGCCATAGGCCTTATGCGTCGAAGGCCGGCCACGGCGCAAGTCGTCGTTGTCGAGCGCTGGCAGATCGTCGTGCACGAGCGAATAGCAATGGATCATCTCCACGGCCGCCGCAGCCCGCAGAATGCCCTCCCCTTCGACGCCGACGATCCGCGCCGTCTCGATGGCCAGAAAGGGCCGCATGCGCTTACCCCCGCCGAGGCTAGCATAGCGGAGCGCTTCGAGGAGGCGCGGTGGGCGCAAGGTCTCGCCGGGCAGAGGGGCGCTGCCGAGCAGGGCGGTGAGCATCCGTTCGGTGCGATCGGCGGCTTCAATAAGTTTGTCTTCGAAGATACAAGGCCCGATTGCGCCCGACATCATGCCCCCTTTTCGCCGCCGCCCCCAGCCGCCACAAAATCTTGTCATCGTCACGTTAAGCCGTTGGCGAACCTGTGTCTGTGGCGCAAAGATCACACCTCCGCTCGTTGTGCCGGCGACGAAAGGTAAAGCTATCGCTTTGCTTGCTGTTTATCTCGCAATGCATCAAGGGTTCTCGATGGTGCCAAAACCACGCCGAAGAAGCTTATTCTCGAGTGTTGGGCGCGCTTTGGTCGCAGTGATTCTACTGGCCGCCGTGGTCCTCGCCGCTTTGCTCGCGGCCTATCGTTTCTTGCCGCCAATCTCGACCCTGATGCTGGCGCGCTGGATCGAAGGCGAAGCCGTCGCGCGGGAATTTGTTCCGCTCGAGCACATTAATTTTTCTTTGCGCGCGAGCGTCATCGCCTCCGAGGACAGTCGATTTTGCACTCATAATGGCGTCGATTGGGGTGCCTTACGCGAGGTCATGGATCGGTCGAGCGGCCCATCGCGGGGCGCCTCGACGATTCCCATGCAGACGGTAAAGAACCTCTTTTTATGGACATCGCGCTCTTACATTCGCAAGGGGATCGAGATTCCTCTGGCGCTCGCCCTAGATATCGCCTGGCCAAAGCGGCGTATCTTGGAGGTTTACCTGAACATTGCCGAGTGGGGCCACGGGACCTTCGGGGCGGAAGCTGCGGCCCGCTATTACTTCCATAAGGGGGCCAGCCGGCTCGATGCCTGGGAAGCGGCGCTGCTCGCGACGGCGTTGCCCAACCCGCAGCATCGCAATCCGGCAAAACCCTCGCCGCGTCACGCCGGCCTGGCGCGGCGCATCATGGCAAGAGCTCAGGACCTTGGGGCGCTGGCCGACTGCGTCCGCTGAGGGCGGTACGCGGTGTTTTGGGGTGGTCAAACGCCCTCTGCCGTTGTATGAGGCGGCAACCGCGCGCGGCCATTGCGGCTACGCCTTTCTCCATCTCCATCAATCAAGAGATTTCAAAAATGGCCGTTCCGAAACGCAAGACGTCCCCCATGAAGCGCGGCTTTCGCCGCTCCGCCGACGCGCTGAAAGCGCCAACCTACGTCGAGGATAAGGATTCTGGCGAGTTGCGGCGGCCCCACCACATTGATCTCAAGTCGGGCATGTACCGTGGCCGTCAAGTGTTGGTTCAGAAAACTCCCGAGGAGTAGGTGTTTCGAGTCTAACCGGAAAAGCGGCTCAAAATAGCGATAACTTCCTCGTCTGTCGTTTGCCGGAAGTCGCTGTAGAAAAAACCAATGGCGCCAAATCCGCGCGGGGTCTCCAAGCAGATCACTTCATCGGCCTCGTCTTGCATCGCCGCGATGGTATCGGCGGGGCCAACTGGCACGGCGAGGATGAGTTTCTTGGGCTCGCGCATGCGAGTGGCTTGCAAGGCGGCGCGCGTCGTCGCGCCCGTCGCAACGCCGTCGTCGACAACGATAGCGATGCGGTCCTTGACGGGAATTCGCGCCCGATCGCCAAGATAGACTTGCCGCCGGCGCTCGATTTCGGCAAATTCGCGATCACGCACGGCGGCAAACTCTTCTTCTTCAACGCCTGTCAGCGCAATGACGTCTTCGTTACGTACAACAAGAGGGCTGTCGCCATCGACAATCGCTCCCATCGCAAGCTCAGGCTGCGAAGGCACGCCGATTTTACGCACGAGGATGAGATCAATCGGCGCGCCAATTTCTTGCGCGATCTCGGCCGCGACCGGCACGCCACCACGGGGTAGAGCCAAAAGCACGGCATTTTGACCCCGGTAAACGGCAAGCCTTGCGGCTAATCCGCGCCCCGCGTCGGCCCGATTCCGGAAATGCATCGCGGGCTTCAAGGTATTACCTTTACCTATCGTTGGTGGTGGATTTTCCTGCCGTTAGTTGACCCAAAAATAGCGCAAGATCGTCGATTACGAAATCCACGTGTGGCGGCGATGCCGGGCCAGTTGCCGCCTCCCACGGGTCGCGGTGATCAGCGCGGCCTGGTTTTGGCACGACAAGAACGGTTTTCATACCGCGCTGATGCGGGATAAGAAGATTCCTTTCGAGATCCTCGAACATCACGGACTGTACGGGGTCCACCTCGTGCTTTTCGAAAAATCGATGGTAAGTTGCCTCTGCAGGCTTTGGCACGAAATCGGCGGCCGCTATGTCGAATATGTCTTCAAATGCCGCGAATAAGCCAAGCGCTTCCGCGGTTCGCGAAGCATGCTCGCGCGAACCATTGGTCATAATGAGCTTGCGCCCTGGAAGCGCCGTAAGCGCCGAGATAAGCGCGAGATCCGGAGTGAGCGAGGAGCGGTCGATATCGTGAGTGAAATCGAGAAAATCCTGAGGGCCGAGACGATACTCTTCCATGAGGCCTTTCAAGGTCGTCCCATAACGCCGGTAATAATATTTTTGGAGCGCACGGGAAGATATGCCGTCGAGCCCGAAAAGGTGGGCAAGATAAAGGGTGATTCTCTGATCGATCTTTGGCCATAGGTCGCAGTCCGCTGCATAAAGCGTGTTATCGAGATCGAACACCCATGTGTTGATATGCGCGAGCGCCCGATGCGCTGGCGAAGGTCCGGCGCAGGTGCCATCCGAGGATGCCGGTTGGTGCTCGGGCGGCAGGCGATTTAAAAAAGGCTTCGTCACCGCGTAATTTGTCACCGCGTAATAAGAGTACCTGCTCCGTGATCGGTCAATAATTCGATGAGCACGGCATGGGGCATTTTACCATCAAGAATAACCACGCCTTCGACTCCTTGTTCAAGAGCATAAATGCAAGTTTCGACTTTCGGTATCATACCATTGGTAATAGTGCCATCTGCGATCAGCGCATGAATATCATCGACGCGTAATTGTTTGATAAGATTTTTGTTCTTGTTGAGTACGCCGGGTACATCCGTGAGAAAAATCAGGCGCTTGGCACTAAGCGCGCCGGCGATTGCCCCAGCAAAAGTGTCCGCATTCACGTTATAAGTTTCGCCGTCCTCTCCCTGGGCGATCGGCGCGAGTACAGGAATGAGCTCGCGGCCAAGAACCTGATTAAGAACAGTAGTATCAATTTTGGATGGTTCGCCGACAAAACCGAGATCCACTTCATTGCCCAGCCTTGGCACTTTGGCCGCCGTGACCATGTTGCCATCCTTGCCGCAAAGACCGATCGCATGCCCTCCTTCGGCGTTGATGAAACCAACGATCTGTTTGTTGATCGAACCCGCGAGCACCATCTCAACGATTTCCATGGTCGCGCGATCGGTGATCCGGAGTCCGTCGGAAAATTCCGACTTAATGCCGAGCTTGCCAAGCATGGCGCCGATTTGCGGACCTCCCCCATGGACAACCACGGGATTGACCCCGGACTGCTCAAGGAGAACCATGTCACGGGCGAAATCCCGCGCGACTTTATCGTTGCCCATGGCGTGGCCACCATATTTCACAACGACGACAGTATCATCATAGCGTAGCATATGCGGCAGAGCTTGCATTAAAATTGCGGCTTGCTCTTGCGCGCGCCTGCTTTCCTCGTCCTGCGAAACAGGAACTTTGTCATTCATTGAAACCGTCTCCGGGTCGGCCACGCGGTTTCTAACCGCTCACTCAAGCAAGCTCAACGCTCGAAAGGGAATAATTGCTTCAACCTGATGGCTCTATTTCAGACCAGGGCACAGCATGCAGCGTACCCTTGGGGCACTTCAACGCAAAAGGCCGTCACTGAGGCCAATTCGGGCAAGGTAGAGGCTTGCTCCAAGCGAATTGAGTACGCTTCACTTGCGGGTTTGACCGAAAAGTCCTTGCTATGATGGAGAATTCCCGCGCCGACTGCTTTCAGGACCGCTTCTTTACAAGTCCAAATTTCATAGAAAGCCCCCTTTCGAGCGTCCTCGTCGAGGCTTTGCAGCTCAAGAAATTCAGACTGGGAAAAAAAACTTTAGCAACGTCAAGTTCGCTGTTCGTTGCCCGTATTTCCTCGATATCAACACCGATCCTGTGGCTGTCAGATAAGCCGATCAAAGCCCAAGACGATGAATGCGAGACATTAAATGTGGTCCTCGTCCTCCCGCCAAGCAGGGCTTACCATTTCGCTCTTCACCGAACGCAATCTCATGAGGAAGGACGCCAGTTGCCTTGGCAAGCAGCACCCGCAAACTGGCGCGTGCCGTCACAAAGCGCGATCGGTCTTGCAGGTGGTGAAACCGGTTAGCACGTTCCTGCTCAGGGGCGGAGAGGAGGTGCCAATGCGCCTCTGCTCCGCTCCGATCGGCGGGGCCGATGAGCCAAAGGGTGCACCCCGCGTTAGGGCCTATAGCTAGTTCGGTGCGCTTGGTCCTATCAGAGTTTCGCAAGGTATGCGTTCGGACTGTAGGTCGCGTTAATCCCAAACATATCGCAATACTCGGTCGCGATGCGAAAGGCATGTGGATGCGTTTCGAGCAGTTCCCGGACAGCGCGGTTGGGACCTCCGTTGAACACCTCGGCCTCACCGAGGTCATCAATCACGCCATCTTCGATGACGAAGACTTCGCCGGCAAACAGCCTTGGCACAAAGAAGGCGATCACTGAGCGCGTGGCCTCGTACGTGTGGGCGCTGTCCTCGATCACGAGCCAGGGGCGGGGCAGTGAAGCGAGAAACGTCTCATTGAGCGCGTCCCCCAGCCGATTAACGTCGCCGGTGACAAAACGAATGCGCGGGTCTATGAGGGTCTCCGGGGCCCGCAGGTCGACCGAAACGACCGGGCACGCTAAGCCATAGGTCGTTAGCATGTCGGCAAACCACAAAGCGCTGCCGCCCTGGTACGATCCGATTTCGATGACCGATCCAGGGCGAAGATCCCACAGCAGCTTGGCGTATATTGCGAGGTCGATCGGACATTTCACGCAGCTCAAGCCACGATAGGAATAGGCGAGCACGCCTCTTTGAAAGGCCGGCAAGAAGGTGTGGGGGAACGCGGTCCGGAACGATCGCATGAGGCCTCTCAAGGCTTGCGCCACCAAACGCCCGTCCAGTCCACCTCGTGGATGGGGGCGCCGACGTTGTTTTCGCGACGATAGTCATCGACGGCCTGCCGACAGCCGGGAACCGCTCCGTAGTCGTCGATCAGCACAAAGCCTCCCGACGATAGTTTCGGATAGAGATGCTCGAGGGCGATGATCGTTGACTCATACATGTCACCGTCCAGACGCAGCAGCGCGAAGGGGCCGGCCTGGAGGGCCGGAAGGGTACTCTCGAAAAAACCTTTGACGAACACGACGTCTTCGTCCAGGAGGTCGTATTTTCTAAAGTTGGCGCTTACCTCTTCGAGCGGTACGGCCAACTCGTCGTAGGTATGGTGTAGGTCACCTGCGTCGCCGGGGAAGCGCCCGCCCTTGGGTGGAGGAAGGCCGACGAAGGAGTCGGCGACATAGAGCTTGCGGCGCTCGCCGTAGGCGGTAAGTACCGCCTTCATCAAGATGCAGCAGCCGCCGCGCCAGACACCGGTTTCAATATAGTCGCCTGGGATGTTCTCCAGCAGCGTCTTTTCAACCAGTTCACGCAGATTGGATAGCCGAGCGAGGCCGACCATCGTATGAGCGATGCTCGGCCAATCGCGGCCGACGGCCCGCATCTTTTCGTCATAAGCGCGGCCGCTCCACGGATCCATTGCTGGATCCTGATAGATCGCGTTCACCAGGATGCGCATAACCAAATCGAGGTAGCGGCTGCGCAGCGCCGCCGTTCTTCCAGCGTCGATCACTCCGATGGCATCGAGCCGGCCTGAAAGGGTGCCGTTTTCGTTGGTCATTCACCCAAACCCGGTCAATTTTGAAAGGTAAGCATGGTTCAGCGGCTTTAAATTCGAGGCGATCGCTGTTCAGCGGTTCTCACGAGGTGAACGGCCCTCATGCGCGATGAGTTTTTTTGAGTCAAGGATTAGAGAAGGGAGCGTACGGCATCAAGTTAATGTTCTTTGATAATGTGTCTTGCATCTTCTTAAAAGAAGGAGGCCAGAAAAAGCGCACCGCAATCAAGTTGCGCTTTTCGCTTAACGGTCGCTCAAAAGGTGGGTGCGCATAGTATCCGTGGTTTTGGATAAGTTGGATCGAAACAGAGCGACACCGGCCATGCTCGATAGGCGATGGAAAAAGACCGCGAGCTTTGCCGATATCTTGGCTTCGCTTGACGACCCGGATGCCGACGACATTGCGGCAGGCACCGGCGGGGAGCAAGCTCCTACCGCCGTGGCGACGGCTTCGCGGACTGCAAAAAAGCGGCCTCGCGGGCTTTTAGGGAATATTTCATTTCCTTGGCAAACGACGGCGGGTGAGCTCGCCTCTGCTCCCGCGCCTGCAGCCACCAAGCCATACGCCGAGGAGGTTGCCGAATCGGATCGAAAATCCCATGGTGAAGCGCTTCGGCCGACGGCTGCAACCCTTGCAGCCGAAGGACGAGCGATTGCAAAAGAGCTTGGATTAAACGCCGGTCTCGGCCGCGCCGAGCTCGCGCGAATCCGCCGTGAATTTGCCAAGAAAAACCATCCCGATCAATTTGGCGAGTCTTGCCGCGCCATGGCGGAGCGCCGCATGTCAATTGCAAATATGCTTATAGATGAGCGAATCCGGCGACGCCGCGCCTAAATCCTAACGTACTTCAAAACCTCTCGTCGCAAAAGCGCAATAATCTCGCGCCGGGACCGGAGCGAATTTACCGAGCTTGGCCTCGTCAAATGAGCGTCGCGCTTGCAAAATCCTTTTAGAAAGCGAATGGTGGCGCCCAGTCTCCGGAGCTCCCGCCGCGCCGGAGATTGATTTCGGCTCCCTTTGGGGCCTTCCGTCTCGGATGCGGATTATAACAAGGTCAGTACAAAGGAGAATGCTATGGGATTATTGGATGGAATTTTGGGAGGAGCGATCGGCGCCGAGGCTTTATCCCTCGTTAAGGGATATATCGACAACCACGGCGGTATCCAGGGCGTCGTTGCCGAGTTCGAAAAAACCGGCTTCGGCCAGCACGCGAAATCCTGGGTTTCGACAGGAGCAAATCTTCCGATCAGCGCCGATCAGATTCAACAAGTCCTTGGTTCTGAAAAAGTTAAAGAACTTGCCGCGAAGACCGGCCTTCCCATCGACAAGGTCGCCGATCTCCTCGCTAAATACTTGCCGGTTGCGGTCGATAAAGCCACTCCCGGCGGCACGGTGCCAGGGCAATAACGGCATGCTAGCTTCCTTATTCCGCCGGTTGACGCGAGTTTTCCGGCGGTCAGGGAGCAGGAAAGTGAATTCGGTTTTCATGTGGAAAGTCCAGGCGGCAGTGGCCCTGTGCTTGGCAATGCCGGGATGCGCGATTGTAAAATCTCAGCAATCGATCGATGCGGGACCCGCTCTCATTGGCAGAGGGCGCGCGGAAATTATGGCCTGCGCGGGGATTCCCGATTACGATACAAAGGAAGGCCAAAGAGAGATTGCAACCTACGTCGTCATCGGCGCTGCTCGCCATCTAGTTAGCGGCGCCGCCCTTGGCAACGGCCAGTGCACGACGCGCATCACCTTCGAGAAGGGCCGTGTCATTGCGATAGATTATACCGTCGAAGACCCGGGCGTTTTGTCTCCGTTAGAGTCCTGCGCGCAAATCATCGCCGGCTGTTTGCGATGAAAGTGAAGTCTTGTTTCCACTTAGTGTTTTTCGCGTTTTTCCGCTTCCGTAACTGATTGAATTGAAGCGCTTGTGGTCAACCTCGCTTTGAACTGTCTTGGGGTGCAAGATGCGGTTCTCCGACGATGGCTTGGCAGTTTTAGCAACATCGCTACGCGGCCAGGCGCTTTCTTTGACGGCGCCTTCACTTCGGCTTATCCTTAAGGCAGGCGTTACTCTCGAAGGAGATTGGCGATGGGTCTTTTAACGGCAATCCTCGAGAAAGTGCTTGGTAAAAAGCCTGTAGGGGAGCAGGCTAAGGCCACGGGTCGGGCTCAAGCTAATGGCCAAGTGAGCGCGGCACCGCCATCTTCCGAGCCCGTACCGCCTTCGCCCGCCCCCTCTGTGGAACCCCCGGCGGCCGCGCCGGCGACGCAGGTCGCCGAAGGCTCTCCAGCTCAGACCATCGACGTCGCGGCCGTGCTCGACGGCCTCAGTGAAAAAACCAGCGAGGAACTCGACTGGCGCGTCTCGATCGTGGATCTGATGAAGCTTTTGTCCCTGGATAGCAGCCTTTCCGCGCGCAAGGAGCTCGCGAAAGAACTTCACTACGAGGGAAACATGAACGACTCCGGCGCGATGAATATTTGGCTGCACAAGCAGATCATGCGAAAACTTGCCGAAAACGGCGGCAAACTTCCGGACAAGCTGACTGGCTGAATGTAACGCATGGGTGCCACGCTGAGCGCGCGGCGGGTTCAAGATGAAATCCAGTTTCCACTGTGCCGGGCTAAGCTGGCGGAGCTTTCCTAAGCCGCTCATTTGGTTGGCGAATTTTCGAGAAATTTTTTGTGGTATAGATTTTAACGATTCGCGTTGAACTTAGGATGAAAGGCTATGCCTTATCCTAAGCTCTGCGTATCGGAATAGAGCAGTGACCAGCGAGCGCCCGGGGCCATTCAATTACCGCCAGTTCAACGCGACATTTGTCGAGATGGCGGTGCATTTAGGCTTCGTGGGCTTTCTTGCCTACTGGACTTTTCTGCTCGTTAGCCCCTTTCTTCCATTCATCGTTTGGAGCGTCGTTCTGACCGTCGCGCTTTACCCGGCCTTCGATTGGCTCTCGCGGCTCCTTGGAGGAAGGCGGGGCTTCGCGGCGGCCTTGATTACCATCGTTGGCCTGTTCGTCGTGATCGGACCGATGACGTGGCTGGCTTTTGGCATGATCGATGGCATGAGAACACTGATCGGGGAGCTCGATTCGGGAAAACTCATTCCTCCACCTTCCGAGGGCGTTAAGACATGGCCGCTCATCGGACCGCAGCTTTACGATTTTTGGGCGCTTGCTTCGACAAATATCAGAACTGCGCTCGGGCGCCTTCTCCCGCAGCTGCAGCCGCTTGGCGAGATCTTGCTCGATGCGGTCAGCAGCGCTGGGACTGGAATGCTCAAATTCCTTGTTTCGGTCATCATCGCTGGATTTTTATTCTCTCCTGGGCCCAAGCTCGTTGCGGCGGCGAGAAAGGCGGCGTGCCGCATCGATGCAGCCCATGGCGAGAAATTTGTTGCACTCGCGGGCGCGACCATTCGCGCCGTTTCACGCGGCGTGATCGGCATCGCCATCCTGCAAGCCGTGATTGGCGGCGTTGCCTTCAAATTTGCCGGTGTTCCCGCGGCAAGCCTTCTCACTCTAGCGATTTTGGTTCTCGGCATCATCCAAATTGGACCGGTCCTCCTCGTCGCCCCGCTCGTTTTATGGGCCTGGAGCGCCCTGCCGACCCAAGCCGCGCTCATTCTCACCGCTTGCCTGGCGACCCTCAGCGTCGTCGACAATCTGTTGAAGCCCTTTGTGCTAACTCAAGGGTTGGCCAGCCCGAGGCTCGTCACGTTCATTGGGGTGATCGGCGGCGTTCTTGCCTATGGATTTGCCGGCTTATTCATAGGCCCCGTCATTCTCTCCGTGGCATGGGACCTTGGCAATGCCTGGATTTATGATAGCGAGCCGGCCGCCAGCGAGTCCGTCTAAGCAAGCTCGACTTTCCATTCTTATGGGTTCGATGCGCCAGCGGCAATCTCAAAGATCACTGGATGATCAGACAAAGTGATTGTCTCGTCGAGTGAGCTGTCAAAAATCTTGATGGGTGAGGTGGCGCTCTCCGAGGTCGGATCGTAAAGGCTCGCCCGATGGCCAGGCATGCCAAAACTCAACTTGACCGTATCACTGCCAGCCGCTCTTTCATCCCAAATGACAAGCTCAAAAGTGCCGTTGCTTTTCTCAAGCAGGAGGTCATGAACCGTTTCGGTCCTGCCCTCAATGGAATAAGCGAGGGAACCTGGGATGAAGCTACGGGGCGTATCGGCGAGAATGCTTGTGAAGTTGTGCATGTAGGTCGCGGAAAGCTTTGGGGTATAGTTTTTGCGAAAAAAACCGTAAGTTTGCCCATTCCAGTCCTGAAGGGAGTAGACGAACGTATAGGACCACCCTCGCTTGAAGGCGTCGAGATAGAGATTGAGCAGCAACTTCCCCTGTTTCTCCTCACTCGTCGCGCATGTCGGTCCTGAGGTCTGCCAGCCTGATTCCGTTGTAACCCTTGGCAAATTCGCAAGCTCACTTGCGGGGTAACCGGCGAAATGTTTCAGCCAGGTCACCCCGTATTCATCGACCATGCCGTCCCATCTTCCCTTGAGAGAGGGATCTTCGGCATCCCAGGCGGCATTGTCGATCGGTGCTTTGAGATGGTCGCAGACGTAATTATGGACGTTGGCATAATCGGCATATTTGGTGCCGTCCGGCATGAGCGTTCCGGCCCCCGGAGGGATCGACAAAAACTGCAAGCCCACATTATCGGGTTCCGCCCCGCCGCATTCGCTGCAATGAAAAACGGGAATTCCGGCAAGCTTGGGATCGGCTTTGACAGCGGCATAAAGATCGCTTTGGAATTCAGCGACCGGGCCAAACGTCCCCGCGTTCGATTTCCGGCCTTTGTATTTGACAGGCCAATTGTTGGGTTCGTTGGGGCCCTCGACCGCGAGCAGCGCCCCAGCGCCCGCCAACGCATCGGCGCGAGCGAGAAGCTCGGGTATGCGCCAGCGGTAAGCGGGGAAAACATCAAATTTTATGCCTGTAGCGGCGTGGATAGGGATCAAGCGGGACGGCGCGGCGCTATCGCGCGCGGTTCGCCAGCCTCCGTAAGAGAGCGCGTGGATCACTTTGTCCGTCGAAGCACCTTGATCCAAAAACCCGCCGGTCCCAAGCGAGTTGAGGAAATCATTGGCTCTCGCCGCGGCTGTCTGAGCGCGGGCGGGGAAATCGCCGAAGAAAAATCCGGCAACACAAAGCGTAATAAGGCGAAAACAGACGTCGAGATAGGGGGGAGGCTGCATTGTTCCGTGCTTAATTTTTAGGATAACGCGGGTCACCGGAGCGGTGCTCGATTTGCGGAAATTCTAGAGTTCCAGGATTCGCCTTGGGTCAAGCCGGCCGCGCAGAAAATCAAGAAAACCCAATGCATTGCCATAAGCGCGGCCACGCCGGTCGATCCAGGGTTCAGGCCAAAGCGACCTTACAAAATTTGCCGAGATATTTTGCAGCGTTAGGCGCAGGGCCGTGTACGGACGAGACGTGCCCTTCTGGCAAAGGTAATAGGGATTGGCAATCTGCGAATAACCAAATCGCACGCCGGAGGTACGGCCCGTTTTCGTGCCAAGGTGAACGCCCGCCATTTTGTTGTTCAGGACAATATCGCCGAAGGCCGCCAGCCGGCGGCTGAAGTCCGCGTCTTCCGCCCAGCCGTAGAGTGGAAGATTTTCGTCAAAGCGGAGTTTTTGGGCATGTATAGGCGCCAGCCGAAGCGCCATGTTGCACCCATACGCAACCCTTTTACCAATCAATTGCGCATCGCCCGCTGGGAATTCGAAAGAGCCGAGGATTGCCTTTGCATCGGCAGGGGCGATGCCCGGGCCCATTATGCCATCGGCGAGGACTTGGCCTGTTGCCGCGACGATATCTTGGTCTTCTTTAAAACATGCCTCGGCTTCGGCAAGATATTGAGGCGCGGGGAGAAAATCGTCGTCGAAAAATACCAGAATGTCGAAATCGGCCGCCGCGTCCAGGATGGCGTTGCGTTGAGCGGGCAGCCCGCGCTGGCCCTTGACGAGCTCGATGGAGAGAGGCAATTGGGCGGTGCGCGAGGCATCGAAATCATCGGGTGATGCTGGGCAGATGAAGACAGCATCCGGACGCCGCGATTGGCGGCCGAGCTCTTTCAACGTCTCCGCCAAGATCGACTGGCGCCCCGCGGTGGGATAACCGACGGCGGTTCGAAATTTTGTCCGCATGAGGCTGCCCCGGCAAATATTTCGAGGGGGATAGCACCCCGAGCTAAGTGAAATTTAAATATTGATAAAGGATTTTTTTTATCTTATGTCAATCATCACATGGCTTTGGAGTTCCCACATTGCGGCTCCTTCGTTCCCTGACTTTTGGACACTTTTATCATGATCAGCGGCTGGAAAAAAGATAGAAAGTTGACCGCTGACCTTTGAAGAAATCCATGCTAAGCCTATCATCAGAAGCCCGTTTGGAAATTCAAGAGCCGTTTGATCGCTTGGCCGATAGGCTGCGATTATTCACAAAAAACCGCCAACTCATTTTCATGCAAAATGATGGGAATTATGGCGACGCGCTCATCCGTTATGGGACGTTGAAGTTTTTCGAAGACCATAAGTTCCGCTGCAAAGAACTCGACATGGCATCATACGCCGATAAAGCGGCGTGCCTTCTGACCGGAGTTATCGACCGGCTCGCCGATCGCCATTTGTTCGTTTACAGTGGAAGTGGCGGATGGGCCGCCGCATGCCGGAGCGGCTTTGAAAACGTACGCAGACAGAGAAGAGCAACGCCCAATATCTTCGTGCTGCCGACGACCTTCGAAAATCAGGAACTCGACTTCGATTTCCCAGTCTATGCGCGTGATCGGTTTGAAAGCATGAATTTCTTGCAAAATGGCCTTTTCTGCCACGATATGGCCTTTTACCTTGCACTCATCGAGCCTGGCCGGGTTCTGCCAGATCGCCTGCCGCCGAAATCAAGGCTTGGCGTGTTGCTCCGCACCGATAACGAGAGCTGCGGATGGAATCAGAAGACCCAATTGAACCGACCGGGAGACATATCAACGCTCGGCAATCATCGAAGCGATCCTCAGCAATTTCTGCGCATCATCGATCAATTCGAGGAGATCGTCACAGACCGTCTGCATGTGGCGATAGGAGCCGCCATATTAGGGAAAACCGTGAGGATGATTTGCGGAAATTATTTCAAGTCGCGAGCGATTTACGATAGCAGCATGAAGGGTATCTTTGAAAGAGTCGAGCTTCTGGCCAACCCGGAAGCTTATTTGAGAGCATGTGTTGTAGGGAATATTTGATCTCAATCGGATTGCCCCGTAAGGGCAAAGATCCTTTAGGCTTGGCGCAGAGTGCGGCATTTTATAAGCGGCGGCACACAATACAAAGATTCACTAAACGAAGATTCACTAAGTGCATTTTACTTACTACGATCTATAGGGCAATCCCAAGCTTCACGGGCTTCGCGCCCTCATCTGGGATCTGACGGGTTGCTATTATTGGACGGATATTCAAGAGGCGATCGCCCGCAGCCCGGATATCAAAGCGGCTTTTGGGCCAATAGCTGGCTGTAAAGTCCCGGAAGAATGTATAAAAACGAATGTGTTATTTATACACGTTCCCCGGTGCGGCGGAGTCTCGATAAGCCGCTCGATGACTATATCGGCTTTCTCGAGGACAATGAGGCGTATCTCGCGCGGCTGGATTTCGTGATGCGCCCTCAGTTTTGTTTCGTGCTTGATCCCGCGGGAAAGCAGTTGGTGGATCGGCTTTTCCGGCTGGAAACCGATTTGGATGACTTAAACAAACTGCTTCATAGCTCGGGCAAAAGGAATATCCCCACTCTCAACACCACACCGGCCATGGATATCAAATGTAGACAGCGCCAAATTGATCGTCTGGCCGCGATCTATGCGGCCGATAGGCGCCTTTATGAAAGCGTTTCCAACCAAACTCCGTCACTACGAGCCACTGGTTGACTGAACACGGGCAGTCGTGGGCTCAATTATCGTCCGCCGGACGCCTCGAAAAAGCGATTTTGTCGGCGATCCGGCTGACTTCCGCCGCGAAGTGCCTGGCCTCGATGGCCGAGAGCGCGAGGTGAGAGCGGTCAAGATCGATATGCACCTCTCCATCCATGCCGAGCACGGCGCCCCCGGTGACAAGCGCGACGACGGGATCAAGCATGAGGTCATTCGCCGGAGGAAAGTGACCGTCTAAAACATCGAAAACCTGGTGAAATGCAGCGTGTGGAAGAATTGCGCTCATGCGAATATCCTTGCAAGAAACGTAAAAAGGATTGTTGGACAAGCCGCCCGCCGCTATTATCTCGCAGGTAAGCAAAGCTGCTCCTGCCGTCATCCCGGAAAAATGAGAGCCGGGTGCGTTTTTTCGCGTTTTGACAGTTTGAAACTGAACAAAGTTTGAATTTCTCGTTAACCTAACATTCATATATAACAGGCAGCGCCCTCGGGGAGGGGTCTAAATTTCACGTTTCCCTGTAGGTTTTTTCGCGCCGCTCGTGTCTCTCCTGGGCCTCGACAGAAAGCGTGGCGATTGGCCTGGCGTCGAGTCTTTTTAAGCTGATCGGCTCGCCTGTTTCCTCGCAATAGCCGTATGTCCCCTCGTCTAGCCGGGCGAGCGCGGCGTCGATTTTCGCAATCAGCTTGCGCTGGCGATCCCTCGCCCGCAGCTCAACCGACCGGTCCGTTTCGAAAGAAGCGCGATCCGCGAGATCGGGATGATTTTCATTTTCGTTCTGTAGAAGGGCCAGTGTTTCGTAGCTATCGCGTAAAATCTCTTCCTTCCACGTAATGAGCTTGCGGCGGAAGTACTCTTTCTGCCGCTCATTCATGAAGATCTCATCTTCTGTAGGTCTGTAGTTGTCATCGATCTCTTCGACAGCCAACTCAAAGCCTCCTGACCGGACCGCCGCCCTTATAGCCAGTGCCGCGCCGGGATACAATGCGATGGCATGGCGCAGTGCTCCCCAAGAGGCAGCCCAGACTAACCTGGGCAAAAAAACAGCTACGCCTAGGACAAATGTAGGATGCGGGCCAAAAGCTTTCCTGCAACATGAGCCCATCCGGCACGGCTCGAAGGCCTGCCGCAGGGTTTAATCACCTAGGAATTTTCAGCCTATGGAGCCGCCGGTTCATGAAATAGCGCCAGAGCGTCAGGGGGTCATGGACCGGCGGCATTGCAGCCGCCGGATGGGGCGTGCCCTTTAAAGGGAAGCGTCGGCGGGCCGCCCACGCGCGAGCCAGCGCTCAAGGAAAGCCCGCGACCATCTGGCCACGGCGCGGTCATGCCGGAACCAGCCCTGGAGATGCCGGTGCCGCGGCAGGGCGCCCGGCTCGGCGAACCGTTCGCGCGTTAGGAGCGACCAGCGGCACACCATCGGGAAATCGACTTCCGGATGGAACTGAAAACCGTAAGCGGCGGGGCCGTAGCGGAAGGCCTGCGCCTCAAAATCTTGCCCTGCCGCGAGGAGCGTCGATCCGCTCGGCAGGTCAAAGCCTTCCCGATGCCATTGGTAGACGTGGCTCGGAAACGGGCAATGGCAAATCCTGTGCCCGTGCTCGGTCGGCTTGATCGGGTAGTAGCCGACCTCGACACGCCCCAGCGGATGCCGGCGGACGGGATGGCCCAGATGGCGGGCGAGCATCTGGGCGCCGAGACATATTCCAAGAAAGGGCGTGCCTTCTTTCAGGGCTACTCCCACCCAATCGATTTCCCGCCTTAGCCACGCATCGCCATCATTTACGCTCATTGGGCCGCCAAAAATGATGGCGCCGGCATGGTCTTTGAGCGTCGCCGGCAAGCCGTCGCCATATCTTGGCCTGCGGCAATCGAGCTCGTATCCCTGCTGCCGCAAGATCCAACCAAGCCGGCCGGCTGAAGAGTGTTTTTGATGCAGGACGACACAAATCCTGCGGCGGAAATTAAGCCGAGACATCGATTGATATTGGCGACTTTTACAATGCTGCCCGCTTCTGCTGCAGCCGCGAAATGGCGTCCAAAATTACGGACTTGGGCAGAAATGGCAAGGACCAAACAAGGAGTTTGTTCAAAATTCCCGGCACGATTTCGCGCTGCCCGGCCATAAGCCCAGCGTAGCCCGCCTCCGCCACCGCCATCGAAGTGACCGCTCCAGGTAGGCGGCTGAGGAGGTCGTACGGCCCAATTCCGGCGCGCGCCTGAAAGCCCGTTTTTGTATAGCCGGGGCAGAGCGCGGTGACGGATACGCCCATTGGCCGCAGTTCTTGGCTCAGCGCGCGCGAAAACGAAAGCAGAAACGCTTTGGACGCGTAGTAGACCGCCATGCCGGGGCCGCCTGGAAAATAGCCCGCGATCGAGGCTACGTTCAGGATCTTGCCCCGAGCCGCGCAGATTTGCGGCAGCAGTGACAATGTGACGCCGGCAGCCGCACGGACGTTGAGGTCGATGATCTCGAGCTGCTCGTTTTGATCGATTTTGTGTACCGGCCCGTTTAGGCCAAAGCCGGCATTATTGACCAGAATCTCGGCGCGTGCGTTGCGCTTGGCGAGTTCCTCGCCGAGTTCTTGCACTGCCGAGGGCCGGCTGAGGTCGCAAGGAAATACCAAAGGCCGGGGCCGGTCTGGCATGGTGATTTCGCGAGCAAGGGTCTCGAGAGCGGCGCCGTTGCGGGAAACGAGGAAAACATCATGGCCGCGCCGTGCGAAAACGCGGGCGAGATCCGCTCCTATACCGCCCGAGGCTCCCGTGATGACGGTCACCCGGCGGCCCGCGGCCGGCGTGCCCGGGTCTATGTCGCCCGAAGCATGATCGGAAGATTGCACCGTCTTTTCGCTCACTTGGCTACCTCCTTTTTTGCATGGCTCTCGGCCAGAAAAACCGCAGATGGGTTGCGAGGATAAAGGCAGCAGGACACGCCGCCGAAATTATGATTTATACCCCTTGGTGGGCTAGCACACGCTAGATGTGAAGTTTTAGGTGTGAGGGCAACGATCCAGCTCAGGTTGACAATTCCAAAGGGGATCAACCCAGCTCAGTTGGCCGGCGGCTAAAAACTCAGATGTCTGGGCGCAGCTTTCGCGCAAAAGTCGAGATAGGCGCGGACTACCGCCGATAGATAACGATGCGAGTGATAAAGTAAATTTATATTCAAAACCGGAAATTGTTTGGACGAAAGAATGGGGAGCAATACTCCCTGTTTGATTTGGTCTGCCGCAAGGAACGGCGGCAGTTCTGTAATAAAGTCCCCTCGAAGGGCGCCATGGCGCAACTGAAAATAATCGTTTGAAGTTAGCACGGTCCGCGGTTCGTGGGCTACATCGCCCAGCTGCCAAGGCGGGCATGAACCCACGTTCGCGCTCCAGGCTGCGCAGGGAAAGGCATGCAAATCATCCAAGCTTTTTGGTTCACCAAGTTCAGCAATTAGTGAGGGAGCCGCCACGAGTATATGCCTGTACTTGACAATCTGGCGAGCAACCAAGCTTTCATCGACGGCATTTCCGACTCGAAGCACCACGTCGATACCGTCAGAAATAAGATCGACGCGCCGCTCCGTCGCGAACACGTTAAGTTGGACGTTGGGATATCGCTCCTGGAAGCACCGCAATAGGGCCCACCAAGGCTCAAAGGACGGCGGTATCGAAAGCCGGAGCCTACCCTTTAAAAGTGCCTGCTCGTTCTGCACGGCTCGCTCGCCGTCAACAAGCGCTTCAATGCCGCGCACTGCATATTCGTAGAGACGTGACCCCGAGTCGGTTAGGCGGACTCCTCGCGTCGAGCGTTCGAACAGCTGCACCTTAAGCTCATCCTCGAGCTTCCGGATCCGCCGACTGAGCGTGGCCAACGGTAGGGCCAAGCGTTCGGCAGCGGCTGATAAGCTGCCAGCCTGCACGGCGGTGACAAACATTCGCGCTGCGTTAAGGTCCAATGTGCTCTCGAATTTGATAATCCACCTCTCACCGGTGAGGCTACCCTCTCGCACCAGCAAGGTCTATCTCGACTTGGATTAGTCGGAAATGGTTCCGCCTGAACACAGAAGAACGCCGCAATGACCATCCAAGAACTCCTCAAGGCCTACGAGACCGCTCTCAACGCCAATGATACGGACGCCATCCTTGGCTTATATGGGTCCGATCCGGTGTTCATGCCCCAGAACGCCCCGGCGCTTGTCGGCCGTGCGGCAGTTCGCACCGGCTACGAGCATGTGTTTAGTGCGATCAAGCTCGACGTTGTTTTTGACGTCCACGAAGTGGGAGAGTTCGGCGATTACGCGTGGGCGCGAACGAGTTCGGCGGGCACCCAGAAGCTGCTTGCGACCGGTCAGTCAAGCAAGGAGGGGAACAACGAATTGTTCATCTTCCGCAAGGAGGGCGGCGCGTGGAAGATTCATCGCTACTTGTTCGCGACGAACCAGCCGCCGCGTGGCTAAGCGCTGCAGTTAGGGAAATTCCGCTGGTCGTGCCTCCCGCGCGAACAGGAGTAAGACCTTGCTAGCGCAGCGACATGCAGGTCCAATAACCTTCCGGATGGTGATAAGCACGCCGCATTTTGCTCATCCATGCCTGGCAATCTATTCGCGCTGGGAAGCAGATTTTCTCATCGACCCAATCGATGAAGCGCGGGGCCGACTCATACGGGTGGCCGCCGGAAAAATGCCCGAGCCAAACATCAGGCCAGGGAAGCGTTGCGGCGGTAGCCGTCGGCGGCTCCCAAAAGGGCGCTCCCACCGAGCAAGGGATGCCGCCGAATTCAGCATAGCTGGCCATCGGCGGCAATGGCGGGCCTAGATCCGTCGCTCGGCTGGGCCGGCAATCTAACCCGATGGTCGTAGCCGCGACGGCAAGGCACAGAAAACGTCCGCCCAAGCACCGCCGAGGTTGCATCTTTGCTCTCATCATTCCGCTTTGCGAGAATTGCGAATTCACAAGGCCCGGGCAGCGCGTCCATGACTTCTCACTTAGCGGGAATTAGGGGGCTCCTCAAGCGCTGGCGATCGAACGAGGGGCGATCGATCCGACAATGCACGCAAATGCAACGATTTCCCTTTCACGGTCAAAACCGTTAGAGAACGGGACCCATTCCCAGGCCACTCGACAACATCTAGATAAGTGAGGCCTTCGCGGAAGGCCACGCGCCGCTTTTGGAAATGAGATGAAATTCACGCTTTCTTGGTTACGCGACCACCTTGCGACCAACGCTAGCCTCGGTGAGATCGTGGCGACGCTTACGAACATCGGTCTCGAAGTCGAGCGCGTCGAGGACAAAGCGGCGCTTTTGAAAAATTTCGTCGTGGCGCGGGTGATCGAGGCAAAGCCGCATCCAAACGCCGACCGCCTGCGGGTCTGCCTCGTCGATGCCGGCGATGGCGCCGCCCCGGTGCAAGTCGTTTGCGGCGCCCCCAACGCGCGGGCCGGCATGACCTCTGTTTTTGCCGCGCCGGGCACTTTTATCCCAGGCATAAAAAAGATGCTTGGCAAGGTCGTTATGCGTGGCGTCGAGTCACATGGGATGCTCTGCTCGGGAGCCGAGCTTGAGATTTCCGACGATCACGACGGCATTCTTGATCTCCCAGAAGGCACGGCAGCCGGGGTGTCATATGCGGCATGGGCGGGGCTCGATGATCCCGTCGTCGATATCAATCTTTTGCCCAACCGGCCCGATGCGGCTGGCATTCATGGTATCGCGCGTGATCTCGCGGCGGCGGGCCTTGGCAAGGTCAAAGACCACCCTATAGCCCCGGTGGAGTCTCATTTTCCGTGCCCCGTGCGCGTTGAACTTGCCTTCAACAACGAGGATGTGCATCTCGCGCCAGCTTTTGCGCTGCGGCTAGTGACCGGCGTCCGCAACGGGCCAAGCCCGTCCTGGATGCAGCGGCGGCTCAGAGCGATCGGACTGCGGCCTATCAATGCGCTTGTCGATATCACGAATTATCTTACATTCGACCGGGCTCGCCCGCTGCATGCGTTCGATGCAAAAAAAATCAAGGGCAATTTGACGGTGCGCCGCGCGAAGCCGGGAGAAAAGCTCGCGGCCCTTGATGGCCACACTTATGGGCTCGATGACAGCAACGTTGTGATCGCGGATGAGTTGGGCATCGAGTCGCTTGCCGGGATCATGGGCGGCGAGGCATCGGGCTGTGACGAGACAACGACGGACGTATTAATCGAGTCGGCACTCTGGGATCCCGTCAATATTGCGAAGAGCGGGCGGCGCCTTGGCATTAATACAGACGCGCGCTATCGCTTTGAACGTGGCGTCGACCCGGCGTTCTGCCTGCCAGGCCTCGAGCTTGCAACGCGGCTCGTCCTCGATATCTGTGGCGGAAAGGCATCGCAAGTCACGCTCGCCGGGAAGATTCCGCGACCGGACAAGCGCATTCTCTTTCCGTGGAATGAGATGAAGCGTCTGACAGGAGTGGCGCTCGACCATGCCAAAATGGCGGCGATCCTCGAACACCTTGGTTTTGAGCTCGCTGGAAGACCGGGAAATGCCGGCGAAGTCGTTGTCAAGGCGCCCTCATACAGGCCTGATATTGAAGGCAGGGCCGATCTTGTCGAGGAAATTTTGCGGATCGCGGGAGTTGACCAGGTTTCGGCGGTTCCCATGCCGGTAGAGGCCTCGGCCTTGCCGGCGGAGACCGCGCTGACACCGCTGCAAAGACGCGTCAAGACCGCCAGACGCGCGCTCGCCGCCAACGGTCTTGTCGAAGCCGTAACGTGGTCCTTTATCTCTCACGGACGCGCTCGCCTGTTTGGCGGCGGTCAAGCCGCGCTGGAGCTGGCAAATCCCATCGCCTCGGACCTCTCTGATATGCGGCCGAGTCTGCTCCCGGGGCTAATCGCGGCGGCACAGCGCAATGCGGACCGAGGTTTCCCTCATGTCGGCCTTTTCGAGGTTGGGCAGGTTTTTCAAGGCAGCCTCGAAACCGACCAAAAAGCGGCGGCGGCGGCGATCCGGCGCGGCCGTGCGAAAGAGGCGGGGTCAGGCCGGCATTGGTCCGTTCCCCCAGCTGTTGCTGATCCCTTTGATGCAAAGGCCGACGCGCTGGCGCTCCTCTCGGCGCTCGGCCTTCCTATTTCCTCGCTCCAAATCGTCGCGGGTGGGCCTGGCTGGTGGCACCCTGGCCGCTCCGCCCTGATCCAATTGGGGCCGAAAAATGTCCTTGGAGCCTTTGGCGAGATTCATCCTTCCGTACTCGATGCCTTGGATTGGGAGGGACCGATTGTTGGATTCGAGCTCATTCTCGATGACATACCAGTGCCGAAATCGCGGCTCACAAAGGCAAAACCAAACCTTGATCTTTCGGAGTTCATGCCTGTGGAGCGCGATTTCGCTTTCCTTGTCGACCGGTCGGTTAGGGCGGCGGAGGTCGCCAAAGCCGCAAGCTCCGGCGAGCGTGCGCTCGTTGCCGAAGTGGCTGTCTTTGACGTCTACGAAGGGAAAGGAATTCCGGAAGGAAAGAAATCGGTCGCTATTTCGGTCACTTTACAACCGCGCGAGAGAACATTGACTGAAGCGGAGATCGATGCCGCCGCCGGCAAGATCATCGCGGAAGTTGCCAAGAAAACCGGCGCGATTCTCAGAGGATAGAAGCCTTGCGGTACCTTTTGCACAGCGTATTCGCCGCTGCTTTGATGGCGGCCCCTTGCTCCTTAAAGGCCGCGCCTCGCAGCATTGACGATTGCGAGAAGATCCAGGCGGCCGATGCTTATAACCAATGCTTGGCGATCTTCGGCCCGGTCGCGCGCGAGCATAGCGGAATGCGCGCGAGCCTTGACGCGCAGGACGAAGCTTCGTCCCGCGCCGAGGGCGTCAAAATGGCCTCGGAAGAGAATAAGGACGACCGCCATGATTCTCGCCACGCAAGCCGGCACGAAGGGGGGAGGCATCATAGGCTCGTCCACCATTCCTCTGGCCGCCACTTCGCGACCCATGGCCATATTCACCGCGCCGCAGCAGCGCATGGGCACAGAAAGCGAATGGCATTAGCCTTCAGCATAGTTTCTACTCACGCCGTTCGCTGAAGGCTCATAGCCCCACAGAGCATCGGCCTCGGCGGAGTATCACTCTCCAGGTGCCTTGGCGTCGATTGCCAGGGCATGCAGCCCCCTCGCGAATTCCGCTTCCAAAAGCGTGTTGATCATACGGTGCCTGTCGATCTGGCTGCGGCCTCGAAAGGCTTCTGAAACTACTTTCACGTGAAAATGGGTTTCGCCGCCCATCGCCGCGGCGCCGGGCCGGCGGGGCGCGTGAATGTGGTGAGCGTGTTTATGGGATTCGTCATGGACCTCGATCGAGGATGGATTGAGAGAAGTCTGCAAAACGCCGGCGATTCGATCGCGGGCGGATTGTCGATTTTGTTCGCTCATGGCTCGCCTTCCGCGGAAATGCTTGTCAAGATGCCGAGGCATTTTTTTATTTGCTGAGCCGAAATGCTTGCGGCCCAAGCAAAGAAACATAATATGACGCCATGGATTTACGATCACGTGTTTTCGACCGTATTCGAGTGAAGCCCAGGCTGAAAGATCAGCCCCGGGCCGAAGCGGTCCTTTGCGAGCATCCCGGCTGCGGCGAAGCGGGGAATTTTCGCGCTCCCAAGGGGAGGCTGCGAGAAGGCGAGTACTTCTGCTTCTGCCTCGACCACGTGAAGGAATACAACGCGTCTTACAATTATTTTCATGGCATGAGCGCGGAGGCATTGGCGCAATATCAGCGCGATAGCGTAATCGGGCATCGCCCGACCTGGACGATGGGCGTCAAGCGCGGCAGTAAGAATTTCATGGAGGACGTAAGCCCGCGGACACTGGGCGATCGTGTTGCATCTTTAAGTCAAAAGAATCGCGGCTATTTTTGCGAGACGCCGCAAAGGCCGCGCTATGGGCTGGCCGCGCGCAAAGCGCTTGACCAGCTGGGGCTTGACGACAATGTGGACATGGCCACGATCAAGTCGCGTTACAAGGATTTGGTTAAGCGCCTGCATCCCGACGCCAACGCCGGCGATCGTTCGAATGAAGAAAAACTTCGCGAAATCATCCGCGCCTATAATTATTTAAGAGCGATGAAGCTGGCTTGAGAGCAACTGGCTCACGCAGGGCCAGCCTTCTTCATCCGCACGGGCGGGACTGGAACCGATGGGCAGTATCCGGCTTGATTTACCGGAAGGAAAATGAGGGCATGGCATGAACATCGGCGAAAATGCCGAGCCCGCCGGCTTGCCGGACATGAGAATCTCCGTGCGGCAAGTCTTTGGCATCGATAGCGATATGGAAGCGCCGGCCTATTCAACGGCCGATCCGCACGTCCCCGATCTTGACCCCGATTACCTCTTCGACCGCGATACGACGCTCGCCATTCTCGCGGGGTTTGCCAAGAACCGGCGGGTCATGATCACCGGATATCACGGCACCGGCAAATCGACACATATCGAGCAAGTCGCGGCACGGCTGAACTGGCCATGCGTGCGGATCAACCTCGATAGCCACGTTTCGCGAATCGACCTCATCGGCAAAGACGCGATTGTCTTAAAGGATGGTTTGCAGGTGACGGAATTCAAGGACGGTATTTTGCCTTGGGCCCTGCAAAACAACATTGCCCTTTGCTTCGACGAATATGACGCGGGGCGGCCCGACGTCATGTTTGTCATCCAGCGCGTGCTCGAAATGTCCGGCCGCTTGACGCTCCTTGACCAAAGCCGCGTTATTCGGCCTCATCCCGCCTTCCGCCTGTTTTCGACCGCCAATACGGTTGGCCTTGGCGATACCTCCGGGCTGTATCACGGAACGCAGCAAATCAATCAGGGGCAGATGGATCGCTGGTCGATCGTCGCGACGCTGAATTATCTGCCGCATGACAAAGAGGTCGGCATCGTTTTATCCAAGGTCAAGCGGTTTCAGACGAACAAGGAAGGCCGCGATATGGTGAATAAAATGGTGCGCGTCGCCGATTTGACCCGCAATGCCTTCATTGGCGGCGACCTATCGACCGTGATGAGTCCGCGAACGGTGATCACCTGGGCCGAAAACACGGAAATTTTTGGCGATGCTGGATTCGCGTTTCGATTGACGTTTCTCAACAAATGCGACGAACTGGAGCGTGCGCTCGTCGCCGAATTCTATCAGCGGTGCTTCGGCAAGGACTTGCCCGAAAGCGCCGTTAATGTCGTCATGAGCTAAAGCTGGAGCACAAAGCCCTTGGTCGTCGCGGCCGTGCCAACCGCCAATCGTGAAAAGTTCAAACGCCACGCCGAGGATGCGGCGGAAATATTCAAGGAGAATGGCGCGCTTAAGATCGTCGAGTGCTGGAGTGATGAGCTCCCCGACGGCAAACTGACTTCATTCCCGATGGCGGTGAAGTCCGAAAAGGACGAGACCGTTTTTTTCTTGGATTCTTTGGCCCTCACGGGATATCCGTAATGCCGCTTTTGAGAAGCTCATGAAGGATCCGCGCATGCAGCCGGATAAGATGCCGTTTGATGGGAAGCGGATGATTTTCGGCGACTTTCAGATGATCGTCGAGAGGTAGAGAGCGCCCACGCGAACGCAAGATTGACAACCACAAACCAAAAACCCCGCTCCAAGGGAGAGACGCCCCGCGAGCCATTTAAACGTGCTGTTGCTTCTTGCCTGCGCGCCATGGCGAAGATGCCGCAGGCCGAGGTTACGTTCGGTGCCGACAGTCCCAGCCTGACCTATTCCGGGCAGGCAGCGAAAGCGCGGCTCCCCGAGCCTAGCCGCAAGCTTGACGCCAAGGACGCTTCAATATTGCGTGGTCACGCCGACGCGATGGCGTTGCGGCTCGCCTGCCACAATATCGAGACGCATCGCCGCCTCACTCCGCAAGCATCCGGGGCGCGCTCGGTTTTCGATGCGGTCGAAGAGGCGCGCATCGAAGCGATTGGTTCTCAAAGGATGTCGGGAGTCGCCCGCAATCTCGAAGCGATGCTCGACGATAAGTTCCGGCGCGCCCGTTTAGCGGATATTGAAGCGCGAAGCGACGCGCCAATTTCGGACGCTCTGGCGATGATAGTGCGAGAGCGTTTGACGGGCCTCAAGCCTCCAAAAAACGCGCAAAAAATAGTCGATCTTTGGCGGCCATGGGTTGAGGAGCGAGCGCATGCCGAGCTTGATCGGCTCGCCCTGCAAATCAATGATCAGCGCGCATTCGCCTTGCTGGCGTATAAGCTTCTCGCCGCTCTCGAAATCATCGATGAGGGCAGCCTCGATAATCAGGCGGAAGAAAAAGACAGCGAAGCCGCCGAGCCCGACAGCGATCAAGGCGAAGTTCCCGAAGAAGGCCGCGAGGACCACACGGCCGATGCAAGCCGCGGCGAAACGATCGATGCCTCCTCGGAGCTCGAAGAGGACGATCGGACCGACGCGGCCGATGCTCCAGCCGGCGAATATGAGGAGGAACCCGAATTTGGGCCGGCCGGCGAAGCAACCGACCCCCGCCAATCGCCTCCGCGGCCGCAGGCCGAGCATCGCGGGCCTGATTACAAAGTTTTCACAAAAATTTACGATGAGGAGGTGGCCGCGCAAGATCTCTGCGACCCCGAGGAGCTTGACCGGCTGCGGGCTTATCTCGATAAGCAGCTCGCTAATTTTTCCGCGGTCGTTGCGCGCCTCGCCAATCGCCTGCAGCGGCGTCTCCTGGCTCAACAGAGCCGGTCCTGGGAATTCGATCTCGAGGAAGGCATTCTCGATTCGGCAAGGCTACCCCGCATCGTCACCGATCCAAGGCAGCCGCTTTCCTTCAAACAGGAAAAAGACACCGAATTTCGCGACACGGTGGTGGCACTTCTCATCGATAACTCTGGTTCGATGCGGGGCCGGCCAATCACCGTTGCGGCGACTTGCGCCGATATCCTGGCCCGCACGCTTGAGCGTTGCGGCGTCAAGGTCGAAATTCTGGGCTTTACCACGCGCGCGTGGAAGGGCGGCCAATCTCGCGAGGCATGGCTACAAGCGAATAAGCCAGCTTCACCCGGAAGGCTCAACGATTTGCGCCACATTATCTACAAAGCCGCCGATGCGCCCTGGCGGCGGTCCCGAAAAAACCTGGGGCTCATGATGCGCGAGGGGCTGCTTAAGGAGAACATCGATGGCGAGGCGCTCGATTGGGCCCACCGCCGCCTCCTCGCGCGGCCCGAGCAGCGCCGCATTTTGATGATGATTTCGGATGGCGCACCGGTGGACGATTCGACGTTGTCCGTCAATCAGGGCAACTATCTCGAAAAACACTTAAGATATGTCATTGACGAGATCGAGACGCGCTCGCCTGTCGAGCTGATCGCCATCGGCATTGGCCACGATGTGACACGCTATTACCGCCGCGCAGTGACGATTGTGGATGCCGAGGAACTCGGCGGCGCCATGACCGACAAGCTTGCCGAGCTTTTTGACGAAACTGCGCAGCCGCCACCGCCATGGTCCGCCGCGCCGGCAAGGGCTGGACAGCCGCCGCAAAAGCCGACATTTCACTAAAAAGTTGGAAAATCAATGCGCACATGGTTCTTCGCTACCGCGAGGGCGATTTTATCGGCTTCAAGCTTTCTTGCGTGGCGGTGGGCGTTGGCACTCGAGGCCAAATCAAAAATCAATTTTATAATACGTTCGTCGATCTCTCCGGGCCAGAAGCGGAAGACTATTGTAACGGCGGAAACCTCAAGATATACACGTCCCGGAGTTTTGAAGCTCCAGGACTGTGGCGACATGGATTCCGCGCCAAAATCCTGAAGACGGGGCAATGGGCTGGCCAAGCGCTGCCCTATCAAAAACGGCGCCGTTGTCGTGTAAGGAATCTTTGACTGCCCTTCCAGTGGAGTTACAAGCACTGGAAAAAAGAACGCAATGACAAGAGTGCTGGCGCTCGCGCGGGCCGTGCTGGGGTGCCACACGACAAAGTCTCCGGAGGAACAATGCGCAAAATCCTGCTTATGTCCTGTGTTGGCGCTGCCGCGCTTCTCGCGAGTGGCGCTGCTTTCGCAAACGAAGAGCTCATCCAGCTTTCAAAAGACCCCAATCAGTGGGCAATGCCGACCGGTGATTATGCCAACCGCCGCTTTTCGGCTCTCGATCAGATCAACGCGGACAATGTCAAGCGCCTTGCCCCGGTGTGGACCTTTTCGACGGGTGTGCTTCGCGGCCATGAGGGAGGCCCTTTGGTAATCGGAAGCGTGATGTATTTCAGCACGCCCTTTCCGAATATCGTCTATGCGCTTGATCTCAATCACGACGGCAAAATCATTTGGAAGTACGAGCCGAAGCAGGATCCGAATGTCATTCCGGTGATGTGCTGCGACACGGTGAACCGCGGCGTCGCCTATGGCGATGGCAAGATTTTCCTTCACCAAGCCGATACGACACTTGTTGCCCTCAATGCGAAAACCGGCGCCGTTGAATGGTCGGTGAAAAATGGCGATCCATCGCGCGGCGAGACGGGAACGTCGGCGCCGCAAGTCGTCAAGGACAAAGTGCTTGTTGGCATTTCCGGTGGCGAATTTGGCGTTCGCGGCTCGGTGACGGCCTATGACATCAAGAGCGGCAAGCGAGTCTGGCGCGGCTACTCCATGGGACCTGACTCCGATACATTGATAGACCCCGAGAACACCACCTCGCTTGGCAAGCCCGTCGGCAAGGATTCAGGCATCAGCACATGGCAAGGGGATCAGTGGAAGATCGGCGGCGGCGCAACCTGGGGCTGGATCTCCTACGACCCCGACCTCAATCTCATCTACTATGGGTCGGGCAATCCATCGACTTGGAACCCGAAGCAAAGGCCAGGCGACAATCGCTGGTCGATGACCGTTTGGGCGCGTGATGCCGATACCGGGATCGCCAAGTGGGTCTATCAGCTCACCCCGCATGATGAGTGGGACTATGACGCCATCAACGAGATGATCCTCACCAACCAAGAGACCCGCAAGGTTCTCGTGCATTTCGACCGCAATGGCTTTGGCTATACGATCGACCGGGTGACAGGCGAGCCTCTCGTCGCCGAGAAATATGACCCGGTCGTCAACTGGGCGACGAAAGTCGACCTCGATAAGAACTCCAAGACCTACGGACGTCCACTTGTTGTTAAAGAGTTCTCGACCGAACAGAATGGCGAGGACGTCAACACGCAAGGGGTCTGCCCGGCGGCGCTGGGATCGAAAGATGAGCAGCCGGCCGCTTATTCACCGCTAACGGACCTCTTCTACATTCCAGCCAACCATGTTTGCATGGACTATGAGCCCTTCCATGTGAGCTATACGGCGGGCCAGCCCTATGTTGGCGCGACCCTCTCGATGTTCCCGCCCAAAGGCGAGACCAATATGGGCAATTTCACCGCTTGGGATGCCAAGACGGGCAAAATTGTCTGGCAGAAGAAGGAACTCTTCTCCGTTTGGTCTGGCGCGGTCGCGACGGCTGGCAACGTCGTCTTCTACGGTACGCTCGAAGGCTATTTGAAGGCGGTCGATGCGAGGACGGGTGATGAACTCTATAAGTTCAAAACGCCGTCGGGGATCATCGGTAACATCAGCACCTATAAGCACAACGGCAAGCAATATGTCGCGGTGCTGTCGGGAGTTGGCGGCTGGGCGGGTATTGGCCTTGCGGCCGGTCTCACCAAGTCAACCGAAGGTCTTGGCGCCGTTGGCGGCTACGCGGGTCTGGCCAACTATACGGCCCTCGGCGGTCAGTTGACTGTGTTCGCTCTTCCATCGCAATAGCTCCCAAACAGCGGGACGACGTTTAGGCGCCCGGCATTCGAGCCGGGCGTTTTGCCAATTTTGTGCTCTCAAACAAGGGTAGTCTCGTGCATATCGATCCCAAAGTAAGGATCCTCACCTTCGCCTTTTTTCTTGCCTGTGGAGCCAGCGCTATGGCGGAAGCTCCAGGCGATCCAAAGGCGGTCAAGCAGGACGATAAGGGCAAATATCTCGACGCCAAGGGGGACCCAACCTTCAGCATCAAGCCTGACGGTGCGGTTGACTGGTATAGCTATTCAGGCTTTCGCCGCTATAATTCCGAGTGCATTGTCTGCCATGGACCGGATGCGGAAGGCTCCACTTACGCGCCTCCTCTCAAGGATTCGGTGAAAAGGATTAACTACGCGGAATTTTATGGCATTGTCGTCGGAGGCAGACAGAATCTTGGCGGCGGCCAAAACAAGGTCATGCCGGCGCTCGGCGATAATAAGAATGTGATGTGCTACATCGACGACATCTATGTCTATTTGCGGGCTCGGTCACAGGAGGCGCTCGATCGCGGGCGGCCGCAAAAGCACGAGGATAAGCCCGCCGCCGCCACCGAGGCGGAACACGCGTGTCTGGAAGCCAAGTAAAAATGTACCCTCAGGGTTGGAGGCGCGTTTCCTTCACTGCGCTTCTTGTTTTGCCTGTCTTTTCTATCCCTGCCGCGAATGCTCAGTCCGAAGCGGGTTCGATCGAACTCGTCGACCCGAAGGTGCTGCGCGTCTGCGCCGATCCTCGCAATCTGCCCTTTTCCAATGAGGCCGGAGAGGGTTTTGAGAACAAGATCGCTGAACTCCTCGCCCACAAACTAGGCAAGAGCCTTGCCTATGAGTTCTACCCTGGCGCGACCGGCTTCGTGCGTAATACATTGAACGCCCACCGCTGCGACTTGATCATGGGGATGCCGCAGGGCGATGACGCGGTCCAGGGCACCAATCCCTATTACCGGACAACTTATGCGCTGCTGGTCAAGAAGGGGCGCGGCCTCGATTCCTTGGACAACCTCGAAGACCAGCTGCTGAAGGATAAGCGCATTGGCATCGTGGCCGGTACGCCTCCGGCGACCAATCTCGCGGTCGCTGGCCTCTTGGCGAACATCAAATCCTATCCCCTCGTTGTCGATACGCGAGTCGACTCGTCTCCTTTGGCCATGGCCCAAGATCTCGAGCAAGATCGCATTGATGTCGCCATCCTATGGGGGCCGATTGCCGGCTATCTCGCGAGCCGCGCCATGACGGCGATGAAAATCACGCCGCTCGTCAAGGAAGGCGCGGGGCCGCACATGGCCTTCCGGATCGGCATGGGGGTACGGCATTCCGACCAGGAATGGAAACGGCTCTTGAACAGATTGATCGCGGAGAACCAGCCTGAGATCAACCAGATCTTGGCAAGCTACGGCGTGCCTCTTTTGGACGAAAACAACGCTCCTCTCGTGCACTGAGCGCGAAGCGTTCAGCTCAACTGCTGCTCGATGGCCTTGGTCAGCGTATAAAGACGCTGCTCGATGAGAGTTGGCGTTTCGCAAGCATAAGTGATGGACTGCTGGCGTTCCTCGAAAAGCCTCAGATCCCATTGCAGATCCGCCGCCTGCGGCTTTGGCGGCTGTTTATCTTCCCCAGTGTTTTCGCCGGGACCCCCGTGCAACGAAGAATTCTCGCTCCGGATTTTTTCGGCTAGCTCTTTTTGCCTGGCGCCAAAGCGAAGCAGTCCTTCGATGACCTGCGAGCGTTCCTCGTTTAGTATCTCAAAAACTCCGGCGAACAACGCCGTGAGTTTCTCCTTTTTGTTTTCGTGCAAACCATGAGCGAAGCCGGTAATCGCGGCCTCGGCATCGCCGATGGGGTTGCGGCGCGCGGCAAGTTTTCCGGCAAGCGCGGCGACGGCAGGATCGTCACGCCATTTCACCGTTTCGATCGAAGGGCCGGACCAAACAGAGGCGGGGGAAAGCTGAGCCACCAGGATCTGACGGCACGGCCAGTTCGGATCGCCTCTATCCTTTCCTGGCTGAGCGGCTCCTAAAGCGAGAGCCAGGGGCCCGAAAAAGAGCCCGAGCACCGAGGCTAGCTTGAGAATTTTTCGTTTTCTTGACAGCATGCCTTACTTTTCGTCCCGAGCGCCTTCAAGCGTTGCGCCACGGCCCTCGTATCATGCCAATTTTCATTTTAGAATATCGCTGCCGAAGTCGGCGTGAAGCAAAGGAGCGAAGTCCGATGAGCGAAGCTGTCCGGGAAAAAACTTATAGCGAGCCCGAGATAAAGGACCACCTGGCACGGGACTTGCCCAAGTGGAAGTACGAAGGCGGTTGGATACGCCGGACCTATCGAACGACGAGCTGGAAGGGCACTTTGATGGTGATCAATACAGTCGGCCACCTTGCCGAGGCGGCTTGGCACCATCCAGATCTCACCGCCTCTTATGCTTGGGTTGAAGTAAGGCTGCAAAATCATGCCGCTCGCGGCATCACTGATAAGGATTTCGAGCTCGCGAAAAGGATCGAGGACGTGATCCTATGGCAGCCGGGAAATGAAGGAGGGGCTCTTGAAGGAACACCCGCCGATCAACGATTTTCTTATATCGATTACAAAAAAAGCTGAAGTTCGCGAAGCTTTCTTTGAGCGAAACCAATCCGTGATTTTAGCATTAGAAACTGGAACTTAAATTTGTTGTGGAGCAAATGATGTTGGGCCTCGTTCAATTGATACTTACGGTCTGCACGGTAGCGGAGCCTTCTTCATGCGAAGAGCGGCGCCTGTCCTTGGTTGACCAGGGAAGCCTCACTCAGTGCATGGCGGAGGCGCAGCCGGTGATTGCCGAATGGTGTGGCACGCATCCCAACCGGCGGGTCGTTAAATGGCGCTGCAGCTACCCAGGAAGCGAGGAAAGTTCCCTTTGAGCTCGATGCCGAAGCCGACGGCTTGCTTCCGCTGTTGAGATACTGTTCAAATTCCCAAGAGGAAAGACTTTCAAGCGAGACAAAGAAATCTTGCGATGCTTTAGATATTAGCTACGCTTCTTTTCCTGCCGAGCCACGAACGCAAGGGGCGGCGGTTGTTTATGCTCAGTCTCCGCCTGCCGGGCGCTGGCGTGTGGCAACACTCCGACCTGCTTTAGGGACCAGCCAGCTTAGTTCCAAATGCACCAGACGGTTGCGGTAGATCACCATGTCGTGAAGTAAGTTCGTCGTTTGTCTCACGGTCTGCCGCGCAGCCAGGGAATAAACTCTTTAATTAGGCATAACGGAGGGCGATCGCTGAATGGCCACAAACACACCTGCAAGCAATGAGAGACCGTTTTCAAGCGGCAAAATCGGCATCCTTCTCGTCAATCTGGGGACGCCGGACGCGCCACGTTTTTGGGCCGTACGGCGCTTTCTCAAAGAGTTCCTTTCCGATCCTCGCGTCATTGAAACGCCCTCGGCGCTCTGGTGGCCAATATTGCATTTATTCGTTCTCACCTTCCGGCCGGGGCGTGTCGCCAAACACTATCGGATGATTTGGAATAAGGAGACGAACGAAGGCCCTTTGAAAGCGATCACCCGCTCTCAGGCAGAAAAACTTGCGGCTTGGATCAGGGCCGGCGGCCTTCGCACAAAAAAAGAGTACAATCCACGCGATCAGTTTTTCATTGCTTGGGCCATGCGCTACGGCAAACCCGACATCGCGGAAGGCATCACAAGCTTGAAAGAGAATGGCTGCACGCGAATACTCGTGCTGCCGCTTTATCCCCAATACGCCGCCGCGACGACAGCCACCGTCTATGACAAAGTCTTTGAAACTTTGAAAGGGATGCGTTGGCAACCCGCGGTGCGGCTAGCACCCCCTTATTACGATGACCAGATCTACATCGATCTCATTGCCACATCGCTTCGCGCCGGGTTATCCCGCCTCAATTTTGTATCGGATGCGATTCTCGTTTCTTTTCACGGATTACCAAAATCCGTGACATTGAAGGGCGATCCTTACAAAGATCAGTGCTTCGAGACGTGGCGGCATTTGCGCGAGGATCTGCGCTTTAGCGAGGACCGCTGCCCGATAAGTTTCCAATCCCGCTTTGGCAGGGCGGAATGGCTACGTCCCTACACGGTTTCGCAAGTGAAAAATTTGGCGGCCAAGGGCGTCAAAAATCTCGTCGTCATTGCTCCAGGCTTTTCCGCCGATTGCCTTGAAACGCTCTACGAAATCGGCGTGGAATTGCGCGAAACCTTTCTTGCCGGCGGCGGCGAGAATTTTGCCCTGATCCCCTGCCTCAACGACAGCGAGCTCGGCATGATGCTGATCTATGACCTCGTCAGACGTGAGCTCAAGGGTTGGATTTGAGCGGCCGGCAACGGAGCGGATAGCCTTTGGGTGCGCGGGCATTGAAGTGGCAGGCGCCAAGGTTTCAAGAGCGGCCACCCTGGATCGGGTGCGACCTGCAAACGCTGCGCAATTTTTTCTTCGGCCCATTCCGGGATATGCCGGGTGGCCAGCGCCTGCTGCTGGCGATGGCGGATGGCGACCGCCTTGCGGCGCGGCTCGATCGCGCCGCTTCGGGCCGGGATCCGCTCCTGGTGCTCATCCATGGCCTCGCGGGCTGCGAGACCAGCGCATCCATTATCGCCACCGCGCGGCATTTGGCCGGGCAAGGCTGGGCGGTGCTGCGCCTCAATCTGCGCGGCTCGGCGCCCTCGCGTCCCACCGCCGCCGGGCACTATCACGCCGGACGGACGGAGGATTTGGCGGAGGCGCTGAGGCGGCTCCCGCATGATCTCACCCGGCACGGAGTGGTCTTGATCGGCCAATCGCTTGGCGGCAATCTCGTCTTGAAATTCATGGGCGAGGACGGGCACGGCCTGCCGGTCCTCGGCGCCGCCTCCGTCTCTGCTCCCCTGGACCTCGCCGGGACCTGCGCCAAGATGATGGCGCCACGCAATTTCCTCTATCACAGTTACATGCTGGCGGCGATGAAACGCGAGGCGCTGGCGGCAGGGGCGGGCGTCAGCTCCGCTGAACGCGCCGCGATCGCCGCTGCACGAAATGTTTTTGAGTATGATGATCGGTTCATAGCGCCACGCTTCGGCTACAGCGGTGCAATTCACTATTACGAAAGGAATGCCGCCAAAAATTTTCTTTGCCGGATCGCACGGCCAACGCTCATCCTCCACGCGCTTGATGATCCTTGGATCCCTGCCTCGTGCTACACTGCCGTCGATTGGCCTCGCTTGCCTTCGATCGAAGCTTTGTTAACCGAGCGCGGCGGCCATCTAGGCTTTCATGGGCGTGACAGTAAAATTGCTTGGCATGATGAAGTCACCACCTCGTGGCTGTCGCGCAATTTTCGCTCTCAAGGAAATAAGGGCATCGACGGAACCTCTGGCGGCGCCCGCCCGGCTCCAGAGCGGCCCGCCGCGAGATAGGTTGGAGCAAGCAATCTCAGGGAGTATCAGAGAGACAGAAGCGTTGCCACGTTCAGACCTTATTCATTTACCTTCAGCCAAATATTTGACGAAAAATTCTCTAAATCGCGACGCTGGGGTTACAAGGCGTTAACTTCCGCCCCACATATGATTAGTCCGTCTTCGCAAACCAGCGCCTTCCTACTTCGGGCATTGACATGAGTACAAACCAACAAATTTCCAAAAGTGCTACCGTTTCTCAGGGACCTCGCGATCTCATCTCCCGCCTTTACCGGGAAATTGGCATCTCCGCAGTCGCTGCCGCCCTTGAAGCGGCCTCGAGCAAAGCCGCCAAGCCCTCGCCCGCCCGCAAGGATATCATCAGCAGACTGCGCGGCGACGAAGCGGCGTGACTTTGCGGTATGAATGACGCTCCAGATGGGCGCAGATCGAGCAAGGCGTTTCGTTCATGCGAGGCGCCCACGCTTAAGCGCGGGCAGACCGAGCCGTGGGCCTCTCCCAGCTGCGGTTCCCATGAATAGGCGATAATTTCTTCCCCGAGGGCTTAAGCACAACCCAGCCGCAAAGGTCTGGCGTGCGCGTGCCGCGCGGCCTCGGGTATTCCCGTGCTGCTCCTTGCGCCGCTCGCGCGAGCATGGCGGGAAATTGCTGCGATCGCGGCGCCTTTGGCGCGCCAGCCCTTCGCGCCCTTCAAGACCAATCGCCTGGCACAGGGCCTTCGGCGCCAGTAGCTCGGTGACCGAGGCCTTGACTCTCATGCATTGCTGACATGTGCGATGGAATGGGAGCCTCGACACGAATGGGATCTTTATTCTTATAGAGTGGAACGGTGATAGAGCGAGCATGCAGCTGCAGTCCTATCGCGCCGCCAGTTCCGTACACGGCGTCACCGAGAATCGGAAAACCCCGCGCTGCACAATGAACTCTGAGCTGGTGAGTTCGTCCTGTTAGCGGCCGAAGTTCGAGAAGCGCGCGGTCACCAAACCGGCGCAGGACCCGCCAGAGCGTTTTGGCGGGAACTCCAAAAGGGTCGGCTTTCATCCACCAGCCGCGATCCGCATTGAGGCGAGCGAGCGGCAGATCGATCACGCCTTCATCGGCCTCGGGCTCACCCTCGACAATGGCCCAATAGGTTTTTTCAATCCGCCCCTGTTTGAACAATAAGCCGAGCTTCTCGAGCGCTTTATGATGGCGCCCGAGCACAAGACAGCCGGATGTTTCGCGGTCGAGCCTGTGCGCCAAGGCGGGATTGCGGGGCAAGCCAAAGCGCAGGGAAGAAAACATATCCTCGAGACTTGGGCCTCCCTTTGGCCCGCGATGCACCGCGATGCCGGCCGGCTTATCGATAATAAGCATCATGGCGTCGCGGTAGAGGAGACGGGCGGTGAGATCAATCTCCGCCACTACCACCAACCACGCCATTTGAACCAAATCGTGGGCAGGATGGCGCTTGCCGCGATGATCACAAGTGCAAAGTCGTAGCCATGCGGCCATTCGAGCTCCGGCATGCCCTTAAAATTCATCCCCCAGAGGCTGGCGAAAAAGGTTGGCGGGATACCAATGACCGAGACCACCGTTAAAATTCGGAAGATGTTGTTTTGTTCGATGTTGGTTAAACCCAGAGTGGCATCGAGCAAGAAATGAATTTTTCCAGTGAGATGGGTTTCGTAGTCGCTGAGAGAGGCAAGATCGCGTTGCAAGCTCTCAAACTTGACGCTCGTCTCGGGTTCGAGAAAGGAAGCCGCATTTGCTGTCACAAATGGCAGCATGCGATTTATGCCGAGGACCAATTCCTCTAATTTGGAGATGTAATCTCCGCTGCGGCCAATTTCCTGCATGATGATGCGTAATCGCTCGTTGTCTTGGCGGGGGCCATGCCCGCTTGCTTTTGCTGCCCCAAAAATACTTTGCGACAGTCTTTCGAGCTCTTCTGCCCGACGCTCCAACACATCGGCAGCGTGGTCTATGATCACCTCAAGAATGGCAAGTAAGGCCCCCGGTCCCGTCGGTTGGATGGAGCGTTTGGCAAAATCGTCCCTAACAACGTCGAAGATTTTTATGTTTTTGAAACGGACGGTGACGAGAACGTCCTTAGATAGAGCAAAGCCAAGCGGCGTTGTCGAAGGCATGAAGCCTTCTGGGTGGTAGATCATCGGCAGGCTTATGTGGAGCCAAGCCCCCTCGATGCGCAACCGGCTCGAGGTTTCGATCTCGGAAAGCGCCGCGAGGGTCGGCACTTTCAGCCCGAGCGAGTTCTCCAAAAAAGCGATCTCCGCATCTTCCGGGCGTACGGCGTCAATCCAGTTTACCGCCGGCGGAATTCCCTTGGCCTTCTGTAAAAAGGCGGCTTCTTCTTTAGTGGCGGCAGAATAAAAATTGAGCACGGAGGTTAGCTCATAAAGGATAAAAATT
Source organism: Methylocella sp. (assembly GCA_035622375.1). Taxonomy (GTDB): domain Bacteria; phylum Pseudomonadota; class Alphaproteobacteria; order Rhizobiales; family Beijerinckiaceae; genus Methylocapsa. Next base: position 243,735 of record DASPVM010000017.1, read on the forward strand.
CTCTCCGGCGGCCGCCATCGCGCGCAGGCGTTCGCTCGGCTGATATAGAGGGCCGAGGTGCGCAAAGCGCTCGGCGGTCGTAATAAGCGGCTTTAGCCCAAGCCAATCGGCATAGGTCAGCGCGCCGCCAAGGTAGCGCGGCAGACCAAGGCCGAGGATCAAGCACATATCGATATCGGCGGGCGAAGCCGCGATCCTATCCTCGAGGCAGCGCGCCGCTTCGAGGATCAAAGGCAACATCATCCGCATGCGGACATCTTCTGGTTGAAAACTGCGGTCGCCGTTGGGCCGCACAGGCGCAAGCAGGCTCTCCACCTCGGGATCAATCTCCTTGCGCGGGCGGCCTTTTGCGTCGGTTTGATACCGATAAAAACCACTGCCCTTTTTCTGGCCAAGGCGCCCGCTCCTTAGGAGAACATCCAGTGCCGTCTCGAACGTAACCGCCATGCGCGGCGCAAAGCCTGACGAGACAATTTTGACGACGTGGTCCGAGATATCCAGGCCGATGACGTCGCAAAGATAGGCGGGCCCCATGGGCCAGCCAAAGGCTTCCATGGTGTTGTCGATTTCGGCGAAATCGGCGCCATCGTGAATGAGCCGCAGAAATGCGATGAGATAGGGCGTGAGAATACGATTGACGACAAAGCCAGGGCAGTCGCCGACAAGGATCGGCGTCTTCCCCATGGCGGCCGCATAGCCGATCACGGTGGCAATCGCCCTCTCGGAGGTTTTATTTCCTCGGACCACTTCGATGAGCGGCATTTTCGGCACCGGATTGAAGAAATGCATGCCAAGAAAATTTTCTGGCCGGCGCAAGCTCTCCGCGAGCGTGTTGATCCGCAAGGATGAGGTATTCGACGCAAGGACCGCGCTGGGGCCAATGGTATCCTCGATCTCGCCTAACACTTTTTGCTTAACGCTCGGATCCTCGATGACCGCCTCGATCACGACGCCGGCTTCATTGAAACCATCGTAGGTCAGGGTTGGCGTGATCGCGGAGAGGATTTTTCTTGCCTTATCCCGTGCAAGCTTGCCGCTCTCAACGGATCGATCGAGGGTCTTTTCGGCCTCCTTCATGCCAAGATCGAGCGCCGGGGAGGAGATGTCCTTCATGACAATGGGAATGCCGCGCGCCGCGCTTTGATAGGCAATGCCGCCGCCCATGATGCCAGCTCCCGCCACCGCGGCTTTCGTGACCGGAGGCGCGTCCTTGGCATAGCGGCGGATACTTTTTTTCACCGCCTGGTCGTTGACAAAAATGGCAACGAGCGAGCGCGCCGCTTGGGTCTTGGCGACTTGGCCAAAAGCCGCGGCTTCGAGTTGCAAGGCAGCCTCGCGATCAAGACCAGAGGCTCGTTTCAAAAGATCGACGACAGCTTGCGCCGCCGGATAATGCGGCAGCACTTTGTTGGCTTGCGCCTCTGCTTCGCCAAGAAGAGACGCGGCTTCCTTGGGGCTGACGCCCAAGCCCTGCCGCAGGCGCGCGCGCCGCGCTTGCCATCCGGCTTTATCCGCAATGGCCTTTTCAAGGAGCGAGAGGGCCGCCGGGCGCAAGGCTTCCGGCGCCACAGCGGCATCGACGGCACCCCTTTGGGCGGCACTCTCCGCGCTCTGCTGGCTGCCTGAGATGATCCATTCGGCGCCTGCCGCTAAACCAACGAGGCGCGGCAGACGGACCGTGCCACCGTACCCAGGAAAAATACCGAGAGTGATCTCGGGAAGACCAACCTTTGCCGCGTCCGAGATCACGCGATAGTCGGCGGCGAGCGCGACCTCGAAACCGCCGCCGAGGGCCAAGCCATTGATCGCGGCAACGCTTGGCACGGGCAGATCGCCGAGCGCTGTAATTATGGCGCTATTGCCAGCGACGAAGGCCGCTACCTCGGCCTCTGGCCTCTGAAAAATGCCGATGAATTCAAAAATATCCGCGCCAACGATAAAGGTTTCCTTGGCGCTCGTAATGATAACGCCACGGATCGAGGGCGCCGCCCTGATGGCGTCAACCGCTTGCCGCAATTCGCGGAACGCCAGCGCGTCGAGCTTATTGACGGACTCCTGGCCGCGTTCAAAACGCAACTCGGCAATATCGTTTTCTAAAGCCTCAACCTTGATCGTTTGACCATCGAAAAACATGGGCTCGCCCTACTCATTGCCTTTTGGTTGCCTCTTGCGTCTACTGCGCGCCAAAGCGTCCTCACGCATCATGCGTGTGAAACGCCGCCGCGAACAGCGAGTGTGTATAAGCCTCGCGCGGGTGCGCGACAATCTCCCGCGTCGGTCCTTCTTCGATGATGCGGCCCTCTTTCATCACCGCGACCCTGTCGGAGGCGGCTTCGATCACGGCGAGGTCGTGGCTGATCAACACATAGGCGAGCCCATGTGTTGCCTGCAAATTCTCAAGAAGCGCAAGGATGCTGGCTTGCACGGAGCGATCGAGCGCCGAGGTCGGCTCATCGAGAATGATGATCCGCGGTTTGAGGATGATCGCGCGGGCGATGGCGACGCGCTGCCGCTGCCCTCCCGAGAGCTCTTGAGGACGCCTATGCCGGAGCGCGGGATCAAGGCGCATTTCCTCAAGCGCCATGGCGGCTCGCTGGTCAAGCTCGCGCCCTGACGTCGATGGTTCGTGCACCCGCAATCCTTCGGTCACAATGTCGCCTATTCGCAACCTTGGAGATAACGAGCCAAAGGGATCTTGAAAGACGATTTGCATAAAGCGGCGCAGCGGCCGCATCTCAGCCTTCGAGAGCGAGGTGATGTCGCGCCCGGCAAAGCTGATGCGGCCGCTCGCCGGCACGAGTTTGAGAAGGGCGCGCGCCAGGGTCGATTTGCCCGATCCCGATTCGCCGATGATCCCGAGCGTCTCCCCTTCTTCGAGATGGAGGCTGACATTATCGACCGCGATGAAATCACGTGGGCGCCATGGTGAACCACCCGGGAGCCGGAATTGTACACGGATGTTTTCCGCGCGGAGCAATTCCTCTTTTTCTTTGGCCGGGCGCGTTACTGCTCGTGGCATGTCGGCGAGCAACATCCGGGTATAGGTATCACGGGGATTGGCAAAAATGCTTTCGACCGCGCCACTTTCAATAATTCTGCCATGCTGCATGACATGGATCGTGTCGGCGATGCCACGGACAAGACGCAGGTCGTGGCTGATGAAAATCATGGCCATGCCGAGATCGCGTTTGAGCGTTTCCAGAAGTTCCAGAATTTTTGCCGCGACGGTGACGTCAAGCGCGGTCGTCGGCTCATCGGCGATCAAAACCTTGGGCTCACAGGCGATCGCCATGGCGATGGCAACGCGCTGGCGCTGGCCACCCGAGAGCTGGTGCGGATAGGCGTAAACCCGCCGCTCGGGCTCAGTTATGCCAACGAGCGCAAGAAGCTCTTTTACCCGCGCTCGCGCGGCGCGGCGGGATAAACCCGCCTTGAGGCGAAGGACCGCGCCGATCTGATAGCCAACCGCGTAGAGAGGGTCGAGCGCCGACATCGGCTCTTGAAAAACCATCGCGATGTGCTGGCCGCGCAGCGCGTTGAGCTCTTCCTCTTCGAGCGTCAGAAGCTCGTGCTCCTGGAATTTGACTTCCCCTTTTATCACGGCACGCGGCGATAAGAGCCGCAAGGCGGCGAGGACGGTTTGGCTTTTGCCAGACCCCGATTCTCCTACAATCGCCGCGGTTTCGCCGCGGCGCATTTTTAGAGAGACCCCACGTAAAACCTCGTTCGCGCCATAGCTCACATTCAGGTCGCGGACTTCGAAAATGGGATCCCCGCCGTCCATTACAATCTGCCAGTCTCGGGCTTCCGCCAGCCGGAGCTCAGGCCCTGCAAGGCCGCGAGCGTCGCGGCCAAAAAGAGCGCCGGAAAAATCAGAAGATGGAGCGAGCCTTGGATATTGCGCGCGCCATCGGCAATCAGCACGCCCCAACTCGTCAGCGGTTCTTGCACCCCAAGCCCAAGAAACGATACAAAGCTTTCGAGCAGGATCACGCGAGGAACGAGGATCGTTAGAAACGCCGCGATCGGACCTGTCGCATTGGGGATGACATGGCGCAGAAGGATCGCTGGCGTCGCCACGCCGAGCGCTTCGGCGGCAGCGACGAAATCGCGCTGTTTTATGGAGAGCGTTTGAGCGCGTACGATGCGTGCCATGTCGAGCCATTCGACGGCGCCGATCGCGACAAAAATCAAGACGAAATGCCGTCCGAAAACCATCACCAAGACGATGACGAGAAAAATAAAGGGCAGCGCATAGATGATTTCGACGACACGCATCATCAAAGTATCGGTACGGCCCCCGGCATAGCCCGCGATGGCGCCATAGGCGACGCCGATGGTTAAAGCCACACCAGAGGCGAGCAGGCCGACGGCCAGCGATATCCGGCCGGCGACGAGCACCCTTGTGAAAAGATCGCGGCCATTGGCATCCGTTCCGAATAAAAAAAACATCCGCCTTATGGGAACCTCGATTTCGAGGCGGCGGCCGCCGTCTTCTTCGCTTTTAATGCGAGGCATTCCGAAGAGATCGGATCGCGGGAAATTTCGCATCGCTCGAAGGTCGATCGGCTTTTCCGCTTGAAGCGTCATCGGCACGAGATCATCGCTTTGCGGCGCCATAGCGATGCGCGCACGCATGCGGCGCGCGATGGAGGCGACGGTCTCGTTTATTTCCACCGCGTTGGGATGCGCAAGGAGAGAAGGCCGGGCGAGCACATAATCGCGGTAGACGGCATCGTAAGGATGGCCGGAGAAGAACGGCCCGATGATGCAAATGAGTGTGATGGACAGGAGTATCGCGAGGCTAATCATTACTGGCCAATTTCTCTTCGACAAAAATTTCTCCCGCATCAACGGTTCGCCCTATCCCTAATCCTTGGATCGAGGTATGCAAGAATGAGATCGGCCATTAGATTGAACAGAAGAACCCCTGCCGCGACGATGATAACGGTACCCATTACCAGCGTGTAATCGCGCCCGAGCGCTGCATCGACAAAATATCTGCCGAGTCCAGGAATACCGAAGACGGTCTCGACCACGACCGAACCCGTGAGGATGTTGGCGGCGGCGAGACCAAGATAGGCGACAACGGGTAGGAACGCGCCACGTAAGGCATGGATGATAATATGGCCGCGCGGCATTCCGAAAGCGCGCAATGTCCTGATGTGCGGCATCGCCAAAACATCAATGAGCGACGCTTCCATCAAGCGCGCGATGATGGCGATTTGCGGCAGGGCCAAGGTGATCACCGGCAAAATTTGATTTGACAAAGCGCCACCATTCCAGCCGCCAACAGGCAGCATATGGAGGGCTAAGCCGAAAAGAAGCTGCAAGAGCGGCGCAACTACGAACGCCGGCAGAACTATGCCGAGCATGGCGACGCCGTCTGTGAGCCAAGCAGCTGCGCGGTTGCCGCTCGTCGCGACCGTAACCCCAAGCGCCGTGCCGGTAATGAGTGCGAGAAGCATGGCTTTTGCACCAAGCAGCACCGAGATCGGCAGCGCCTTGGCAAAGAGCTCGATTACCGAGAAATCGCGCCAATGGAGGCTGGGTCCAAAATCGCCCATCGCAAGGCTCTTTATGTAGAGCCAGAATTGCTCGATGAGCGGCCGGTCGAGCTTATAGATGCGGCGCAGGTTTTTGGCGATCTCTGGATCAAGCGTGCGCTCGGAATCGAAAGGCCCGCCCGGCGCCAGACGCATGAGGAAAAACGCCAGGGCGATGATGATGAGAAGCGTTGGGACTGCAACGATGACGCGGGCGAGAAAGTAGCGCGCCATCTCATCGCCCACGCGGCTTATGGGCCAATGGAAATGTAGCGGCCCGGATGGTTATCGAGGACATTTTCTTCCCAGCCTCGCAACATCGGCGATACGAGATTGCGCGCGCGATAGGTCAGGAGAACGAGATCCGGCTGCTCATTCAAAAGCAGCGTCTCTGCCTGGTGCAATATGTCGCTTCGCCGCTCCTCAGCCGCCTCGCTTTGTGCTTGCCGCATGAGAGAATCGAATGTTGGGTTGTTGAAGCTTGCGGCATTTAAAGCTTGATTATCGCTCTGCCCAAGAAAAAGAAAGTTTTGGGCATCGGGGTAATCCGCGAACCAGCCGGATCGAACGACGTCGAAGGGAGGCTTTTCGCGCAAAAATGCATAGTGAGTCGTCGCATCGGTTGCAAAGAGCCGCGTCTCAACCCCAAGCGCCTTCCACATATCCGCGATGGCGACAGCCGTTGCCCGGTGGTTCTCGGAATTGTTGAAACGGATTTCGACTTCGAGGGTTTTTCCAGAAGAGCCAAAGCCAGCCTGGGCGAGGAGTCTTTTTGCTTCGTCCTCCCGCTCAAAGAGATCTAAATCCTTCCAAGCGACCGTCGCGGGGGCGCCATAGCTCGTGATACCCGGAGGGACGAAACTATAGCCCGGCTCCATCGTGCCGCCCCAGATGCGCTCGGCGAGAAATTCGCGATCGATTACCATGGAGAGCGCCTGCCGTACGCGCACATCATCAAAGGGCTGGCGGCGCGTATCGAAGGCGTAGAAATAACTGCCAAGATTTGCCGTCACCTTAAAGGCATCCGCAAGATGGGCGCGGACAAAGCCGATCTGCTCAACCGGGACATCGTTATAGGATTGGATTTCGCCCGCCATGAAGCGGCGCAGAGCGGCCGCCCGGTCTTCTAGTGAATAGAATATTTCTTCATCGAGCGCGACCTCCCCGGCATCGTAGTAATAGGGGTTCTTGACGAGGACGATGCGCTCGTTGGGCGTAAATTCCTTCAACATGAAAGGGCCGTTCGTCACCACATGGGCGGGGCGCACAAAATCTCCGCCGTAGGCCTCGATCGATTTTTGCTGCAGCGGCTTTGCCGTCATATGAGCGAGCTGCGCGATAAAGTAGGGAGCGGGATGCTCGAGCTTTATTTCCACGGTCGATGCATCCAAGGCGTGAACACCAAGCGCATCGAGAGGCAATTCTCCCTTGTTGACCCTCTCGGCACTTTTCAATGTGTAGAGAACATTCGCGTAAGGCGCGCCGGTCGAGGGCGACATCAAGCGGCGAAACGCATAGACGAAATCTTGCGCGGTGACGGCATCGCCATTCGACCATTTGGCGTCCGGCCGCAGGTGGAAAATATAAACCTCGCCCGTTGCATCGACCGTCCAGCTTCGCGCGGCGCCGGGTATGATATCGCCCCCCGCATTATGTGCGACAAGTCCCTCAAAAAGCTCATCGAGAATGTTGCTTTCGATAAGCGTTTGCGCTTTGTGCGGATCAAGCGATCCTGGATCGCCGAGCTCGCCGCGATGCCAAACCATCGGATGAAGCGCCCTATCCGCAGGGGATTTTTCTAACGCGAGGAAGGCAGCGGCTGCCGAGAAGATCGCCACGGCGAAAATCGCCAACCGAATGGCGTTGCTCCTCAGCAAAGCTTCACCTTATGTCGCGCGACCGGAATTTGCACGCGCACTCTTTCGACGAGACCACGGTCAATTCGCGCCGAGACGATACCGATGCCATCGGAGGCTTTGGCGATGACATGCCCCCAGGGATCCACAATGAGGCTATGGCCATAGGTCTGGCGCTTTTCTCCGCCGGCTTCGTGAAAGCCGGTTTGCGCCGCCGCGCAGAAGTAAGTTTCTGTCTCGATGGCGCGGGCGCGGCACAAAACCTCCCAATGATCCTTGCCGGTCTGCAAGGTAAAAGCGGAAGGCAATGCGATCAAGTCCACACCTTTCGCTGCTAATGCTTGGAAGAGATCCGGAAATCGCAAGTCGTAGCAAATCGCGCAACCGATTGTGAGGCCCTCGCAATCATAGGTGACGGCCGTGTCGCCCGGTGCGAAGGCCGCGCTCTCATGATACTTCGCGCCATCCGGGGCCGTGATATCGAACATGTGGATTTTGCGGTAGCGCGCGATATCGGTGCCGCTGCGATCGAAGGCGACGGTGGTGTTGTGGATTCGCTCGCCGCTCGCCGGTCTCTCCAAAATAGAGCCGGCATGGATGTAGACGGAGTGCCGTGCCGCCAAGGCCTGCATCGCATCGTACGCCGGACCGCCAGGTAGCGGCTCGGCCGCCGCCATTTTCGCCTTGCGGTCGCCGCCGAGGAAATCGAAACACTCCGGCAGAGAAATCCAATCGGGATTCTCCTCGGCGACGGCGCGTTCGATAAGCCTCCTGGCCATGCTGATATTGGCGGGCTTGTCACTGACCGAGTTCATTTGAATGAGCGAGATCTTCATTGCCTTTCCGCCGCGCCGATGGCTGCGATTACCACGTCCAGGGGCGCTCTACAGCTATCATTTTCCGGTCGGCCGGGTCACGCGACGCAGGGTGAGATTGATACGCCCACTCTCCGGCAAAAGATCCGAGGTGCCCCTGTAGATCTTATCAACGCCGTGGAACACAAGCCGGGCGGCACCGCCGAGGACCAAAACGTCGCCCGAGTAGAGATCGATGTTTTTCACTGGGTCGCTACGCCGCAGCCCGCCGTAGCGGAAACGGCAGCTGTCGCCAAGCGAAATCGACACCACCGGCGCCGCCATGTCTTCTTCGTCGCGATCCTGATGCAGCCCCATGCGGGCGCGTGAGTCGTAGAAATTCACGAGGCACGCCTCAGGCGGATGCGCATAGGCGCTGCACGAGCGCCAGATCTCAAGGGCGAGGCGCGGAATCGGTGCCCACGCTTGCCCCGTTGCGGGGTGCGTTGGCTGGTAGCGATAGCCGCCCTCGCGGTCCGAGACCCAGCCAAGGCTGCCGCAATTCGTCATTCTCACCGAGAAAGGCCGGCCCGTACGCGGCATGCGTGGAATGAACCACGGTGCTGCCCGGGCGGCATCGAGAATTTCGCTTACAAGGCTCGGCTGTGCCTGCCTGTCGAGCTCGTTGCGAAAGAGGCCGAGCCCGGGAGCGAGCCAGATGGGCGGTCGCGAAGCCGCATGTAGAAAGCGGCCGCTTGTCTCCTGCATGGGCGTCTCAGCGGGCCATTTTGTCCGGTCGCGTCCCTTGATCGGACAAGAATGTTTCACGTGAAACCTTTTTGTCCGATTGCCAAGCCAAATAAGACACTCGCGGCGTGCGTCCTTAATTCTCCGCGACCCGGCTTTTTGGAAAGGGCATGACCGCTGGCCCGGGCGCCACCGCCACTGATGAGGGTCTGAGGATTTCCTTGCTGTCGACGGTCGAATCCGCCTTCAGGCGGTAGATATGCGGCACCCCCGTCTCAAGTTCCATCCCGGGGATGGTTTCCGGCGTCAGCTGGTCGAGGACCATGATGAGCGCCCGTAGAGAATTGCCGTGTCCCGCGACAATGACGCGATGGCTATTGAGGACGCGCGGCAAGATTTTCTGGCAATAGTAGGGGAGAACGCGCGCCACGGTATCCTTGAGGCTTTCGCCGCCGGGCGGACGGACATCATAAGAGCGGCGCCAAAGATCGACCTGCTCATCGCCGAACTTGCGGATGGCATCATCCTTGTTGACGCCGCAGAGGACACCATAATGGCGCTCATTGAGGGCAGGATCGCGGATGACCTCCATCCCGGGCGTGCCGGTCTCGTTGAGGACTAAGGAGAGGGTGTGCTGCGCCCTAATCAAATTTGAGGTAAAAGCAACATCAAAAGAAAAACCGCGGGATTTGAGGCAGCGGCCCGCGGCGCGCGCCTCCTCGACGCCCTGCGGCGTCAAATCGGGATCCTTCCAGCCGGTAAAAATGTTTTTGAGGTTCCAGTCGCTCTGCCCGTGGCGCAGAAGCACGAGAATCCGATTCATAAACTCTTCCTTATGGTGAGTGGAATGCTTATCTGAGTAAGACCTTAACATGGCATTATGAGCGTAAGGTGAACCAATATGCGGCAGCGTGATCGCGGATGAGCGGTATAAAATGCCCAATCTTAAGTAATGCAGTTAAAGCATGAACCGCTTCATCGGGTTTCGCAAGTTTTATATTTTTTTGTAAAAGTATCCGGAGCGTGTTGATTGATGTCCCGCCATGACTCGATCGTCATTACTGCCTCAGCGCGCACTCCAATTGGCGGTTTTCAAGGGGATTTTAAGGACATTCCCGCCGCTCGCCTTGGCGCCGCGGCGGCGCAAGCGGTCCTTTCGCGGTCGGGCCTCAAGCCTGAGGCCGTCGACGAGGTGATCTTTGGCTGCGTCCTGCCCGCCGGTCAAGGCCAGGCTCCCGCGAGACAAGCGGCCCTCGCCGCCGGCCTCCCGGATTCTGTTCCCTGCACGACGGTCAATAAAATGTGCGGCTCGGGCATGAAGGCGGTCATGCTCGCGCATGACACGCTCCGTGCGGAAAATGCCCGGGTGGTGCTGGCGGGCGGGATGGAAAGCATGACAAACGCGCCCTATTTGCTCGATCGCGCGCGCTCCGGCTACCGGATGGGGCATGGCACCATTTATGATCACATGTTCCGCGACGGGCTTGAAGATGCTTACGGCGATCATCTGCCGATGGGGGCATTCGCCGAGGATTGCGCGGAAAGTTTTCAATTCACTCGCGCCGCCCAGGACGAATATGCCATTGCCTCCTTGAAGCGGGCGCGGAAGGCCGCCTCTGACGGCAGTTTTGAACAGGAGATCACGCCCATCTCCGTGACATCAGGCAAGGGCGAGGTGAGACTCGTCGCGCAAGACGAGCAGCCGCTTAAAGCAAAGCCTGACAAGATCCCGTTCCTGAAGCCGGTTTTCAAGGAAAACGGCACGGTAACGGCCGCCAATTCGAGTTCCATCTCGGACGGCGCCGCCGCCTTGCTTTTGATGCGGCGTTCGGAGGCCGAGCGCCAAGGCCTCGAGCCCATGGCCGAAATTTGCGCCCATGCCACGCATGCGCAGGCCCCGAGTCAATTTCCGGTCGCGCCCATCGGGGCCCTGCGGCGGCTGATGGATAAAACAGGTTGGTCCTTCGAGGATGTCGATCTCTTCGAGATCAACGAGGCTTTTGCCGTTGTCGCCATGGCGGCGATGCGCGAGCTTGGTTTGCCCCATGATAAAGTCAACATCCATGGCGGCGCTTGCGCCCTCGGACACCCCATTGGCGCATCGGGCGCAAGGATCATCGTTACTTTGCTCGCCGCCATGCAAAAATATGGGCTCAAGCGCGGAGCGGCGGCGCTGTGTATTGGCGGAGGCGAGGCAACCGCGATCGCCCTTCAAAGGGCGTGACCCCCTCCTTGAACCCCATTCGCCGAAGAAGGCCGTCGCCGCGAACGAAGTGGTGATGAAGTGGTAATAGAAAGCGGCGCCACCGGGGTGCTCTTCAGCGACGTTTCCGATTCACCCCTTAAGTGAGTTACGCTACGCAGACGCCTTCAACCGGAACCTTCTGGAACAAGTGGGGGGACGCGCCGGCCGAGGACGGGTAGTGTGATAGTGACGCCCGGAACTCAGGGTGCGTGAACGCGGCCCGGAAGGCGGCGGTCGATTCCCAAACGGCATAGTTGAGGTAAGTTGGGCTCTCGCCGAGCGCGCGATGAAGCTGGGTCGAGATGAAGCCCGGCCGCCGTTTCATGAACTCCGCATCCGGTTTCCAGGCTTGCAAGAACGCCTGCTCGTCAACCTTATCGAGGGTGAAGACGTTCACCAGCACAACGGGGGCAGCGTCAACCGCGAGCTGACGCTCTATCGGAAAGGCAGGATCCAGTGGGCGCAGGAATGACATGACTCGCTCCATTCAGTAGGTTGTATGATGCCGATACGACATGATACTTAGATACCATTATGACACTATGCTGTCAATATGGTATTATGGTGATAAATGGTTACACCAAAGCGAACGCCCGCGGGCGATAGCTTGACCGGTCTCATCCTTGACCTGTTCAGGCTCAATAACCAACTTTTGGCTGCGGGAGATCGGCTGGTGGCGCGACTTGGATTGACGAGCGCGCGCTGGCAGATTCTCGGCGCCGTTGTCGACTCGAATTACCCGCAGCCGGTCGCTTGGCTTGCTCGAAATCTTGGAGCCAATCGCCAAAACGTGCAGCGGATCGTCAACGATCTGGAAAAAGAAGGACTGGTCGCGTTCGAGACCAACCCGCATCACCGGCGAGCGCAACTTGTCATTCTGACCGAAAAGGGAAGGCGGACATTCGACGCCGCCATGGGCTTGCAAGCTCCCTGGGTCAACAGGCTTTCGGAGGGTCTCATGGTCAAGGATATTGAAACAGCTCACCGAGCGATCTTGGCATTGCGCCAAAAACTGAACGGGAGCGATAGCGCCGAAACCAGTCGCGGCTAGGCAGCTGGCGGCTTTCCAAACCGGGTAAAGTCAAAGTACACCTCTTTTCCAACAGCTTCCGGACAGCAAAATTCTCGAGTTTTCCAAGAGGTTCATATGAACGAAGAGAATAGTTCAACCCCAAAAGTCTCGCCGCATTGGACGGCCGCAAGCCAGGGGCCGCAGCCCGTCCGGCATGATCTTTATCACGAACCCGCCTTGCATCGCTTTCTTGGCGGCTCGCCTGGCAGCGTCTTTCTTCGCCTGGTTTTCGTGTCCTTGATCGTTGGCGCGTTTTTGATGTGGCTCGATATCAGCCCTGCCGATATTTTCCGGGGGATCAACGACCTCATCAATCGCATCTGGGGCCTTGGTTTCGAAGCCGTGCGCGTCATTGGCGACTACATCCTCGCCGGCGCCGCCATCGTCGTTCCGGTTTGGCTCGTGCTGCGCCTGATGAACATGCGCAATGTCCGCTGATCGAGGCCGCGGTGGAGACAAAGCAAATCAAAAGCGGCAACCCGCCGAGAGTCACTCACGCCCGCGTGGCGCGTTTGGCCCTGCCGATGACGCTCGCCCATTTGTCGACGCCTCTCCTCGGCATCGCCGATGCCGCCGTCATTGGCCGGCTCGGCCATGCCGATCTCCTCGGCGCCATTTCCGCGAGCGCGGTGATTTTTGACTTTATCTTCTGGAGCTTTGGCTTCTTGCGCATGGGAACCGCCGGGCTCACGGCGCAGGCACTTGGCGCCGGCGATCCTGTCGAGCAGCGGGCAACGCTCCAGCGGGCCCTCATAGCCGCTATTATGCTCGGCCTTGCCATCATCGCGCTGCAAGCGCCGATCGCCTGGATTAGCCTTGGCGCGCTTGGCGCGAGCCCCGAGGTCACGGAAGCAACCCGCCTTTATTTTGATATCCGGATCTGGTCGGCGCCTTTTGCTCTCGCCAATTACGCGCTCATGGGCGCCATTATCGGGCGCGGCCGCACGGGCCTCGCACTCACCCTGCAAGTCGCCATCAACCTCGGCAACATCGCGCTTAATATCCTCCTCGTCTATGGGCTGATGTTGGGCATCCGCGGTTCGGCGATCGGCACCCTCCTTGCCGAGATTTCCGGCGCGATTATTGGGCTCATATTCGTTTGGCGGATGACGGGCCATCTTTTCGCGGGCGCCCCCAAAGCTGTCTCGGACACGGCTAGGCTGATGCGGATGTTCGTCATCAACAGAGACATTTTCGTCCGCAATACCGCGCTGCTTTTTGCCTTTGCGTTTTTCACCTCCCAGGGGGCAAGAAATGGTGACATCATTCTCGCCGCCAACGCCATTTTGCTGAACCTTGTTTTTATCGGAGCTTTTTTCCTCGATGGTTTTGCGACCGCGGCGGAGCAGCTCTGCGGGCAATCGCTCGGTGCGCGCGATTTAAAAAGCTTCCGCGAAGCTGTGCGGCTCACGGGGCTGTGGTCGGTCCTTTTCGCCGCGAGCCTATCGGCTCTAGCGCTTCTTCTTGGCGGAGTTTTCATCGCGCTGCTTTCGACCGATCCACAAGTGCGGATCGCCGCTGGCCACTATCTTATCTTCGCCGCGTCTTTGCCGCTCATAGGCACGCCCGCCTATTTGTTCGATGGGGTGTTCGTCGGCGCGACATGGACGCGCGACATGCGGAATATGATGGTGCTCTCGCTGGCCGTTTATATCGCGAGTTTCATTGCCCTGCGCCCGCTCGGCAATAGCGGCCTCTGGCTCTCCCTCCATATTTTTCTTCTCTCACGCGGGCTCACATTGGCGTGGCGCTACAAGATACTTTCGGCCGAAAGTTTTCCGCTTGCCCAATCCGCCGCTGTGACACCAACGGCATCAGCCAGCCGCGGATAGGGTTTTTCACACAGCCTTTGCGAAAGGCCTTGCTTGATCGTGCTGGCGATGAACGGGCCTTTAAACACGAGCGCCGAATAAAGCTGCACGAGGCTTGCTCCCGCCTCAATTTTGGCGAGCGCCCGCTCAGTGCTATCGATCCCGCCGGCGCCAATCAAGGGAAACTGCCGCTCGACTCTGAGGTAGGCCTGAGCCAGAATCTTTGTCGAGAGCGCAAAGAGTGGCCGGCCCGATAAGCCGCCTTGTTCGCCGGCTGCGCGATCTTGGAGCGTATTCGGGCGCAAGACCGTTGTGTTCGAAACGATCATTCCATCAATTCTTCGCGCGCGGGCGCACGCGACAATGGCATCGAGCTCGGTGAGGGTGAGGTCTGGGGCGACTTTGATGAGCACCGGGCGCCGGCCGAAGCGTTCGGCGAGCCGGTCGCGCGCCGCCAGCACGCGGGCGAGGAGATCATCGAGCGCCGCACCTTTCTGCAAATCGCGCAGTCCCGGCGTGTTCGGCGACGAGATATTGATCGCGAAATAGTCAGCGACATCGGCGAAGGCAGAGATGCCCTTCACATAGTCTTCGGCGCGATCGGCGGAGTCTTTGTTGGCCCCGAGATTGATGCCGAGAATGCCTGCTTTTGGCTGCGTGGTAAGCCGTGCATGCACAGCCGCATGGCCTTGGCTCGGAAAGCCGAGGCGATTAATGACCGCTTCATCATGCGTGAGGCGAAAGAGGCGCGGGCGTGGATTGCCTGTCTGCGCGTGAGGCGTGATTGTGCCTATTTCCGCATAGCCAAAACCGAGGCGCGGGATAGCCGCCGCCGCTTCGCCATTCTTGTCGAAACCGGCCGCGAGCCCTATCGGGTTTTGAAAAGAAAGGCCGAGGGCTTCAACCTGGAGGCGCTCGTCATCCTTCGGCGGCTTGGGCAAGGGAATTTTTGCGAGGGCGGCGATGGCCAGAGCATGGGCCGCCTCTGGTTCGAGTTTGAAAAGAAGTTTTCGGAGCAGTGGTTCAAACAAAGAAGGACGCATTAAGTGGATTCGGGCTGAGCGGTCACGGTGCTACCATACCAAGAGCGTTTGCAATATCATGGCTGCCATTGGCGAGCTGATTGAGGCTTCGAACAAACACCACTGCGTCGAGCGGCAGCGGCGCATAGAGGTGAGGAAAGAGCGCGCCGCCCCGCGAGGGCTCTAAGCGCAGCGCATCGAGCCTCTCCGCCGCGACCGCGATGAGCAGCAAATCCTGCTCGCCGCGAAAATATTTTTCGGCCGTCGCTGCGAGCTGACCGGCAAACGAAAAATGAATGTAGCCATCGGCAAGATCGGCGGCCGAACCATCAAACCGGCCCTGCCCCACAGCCTCGTGCCACTCTGAGGCTCGAAGAATTTTATAAATGACATCCATATCCGACACCTAGTTTAAGCGCCCCACTAGCGTGGCCCTCGACCGCGCTCTGCGCCGAGGAGGTGTCGCATCGGAAGTCCCGGTTGCCGCGATCATTGTTGCATCAGGCGGTCGCGCTCTCGACGCCAGCACCGTTGCTTGCGAAGAGCATCCCTGAGATTGGTTTGTTGAACGTAGCTTCTTGTGGCAGGGCGCCTCGTTGGGACGTTTTTCGCGACGCGCCCGCGCGAACCAATGAAAACGATGGCGACCGAGGTCGCCATCGTTACTGCCGTACTCAACCGACTGCGGGGGTCCGAAGGCCGAGCCATGCCCGATTGATGAAAGGCCAAGGGTCAGTTGGTTATTACGACCGAGGGCGAATCTTGGGTATACGCGCCTGCAATCAACGTATCTGGGTGCCACTGGGAGCCATCCCAATAGGAGTACCAAAGTTGTGGGCTTTCACCAAGACCTTGGTGGTAGACTAAAATGCTGCCATCTGACTGTGCGACTGCCGAGGGCGAAGCGGACATACCAACGTTCGGAACCCGCTGATCTGGGTGCCACTGGTAGCCATCGTAAAACGCGTACCAAAGTGTCCCGTCGTTAGCGTAACCTTGGTGGAAGACGGAAAAGCCGCCATTCGGCAGTGCTACTGCCGAGGGCGAAGCGGACATACGAACGGTCGGAACTTGCACATCTCCCCTCCAGTTTTGGCCATCGTAAAACGCGTACCAAAGTGTCCCGTCCTCAGCGTAACCTTGGTGGAAGACTATGAAGCCGCCATTCGGCAGTGCGACTGCCGAGGGCGAACCGGACATACGAACGCCCGGAACTTGCACATCTCCTCTCCAGTTTTGGCCATCGTAAAACGCGTACCAAAGTTGTCCATTGTCGCCGTAACCTTGGTGGAAGACTATGAAGCCGCCATTCGGCAGTGCGACTGCCGAGGGCGAAGCGGACATACCAACGTTTGGCACTTGCACGGCAAACTGCCAGGTTGGACCTTTGAACCAGTCTAAGAAAAGTCCTCCGGAGTCAAAGTTACTTTGGGAGAAGACGGCAATGAGGCCATTAGATGCGACTGCTGAGGGCGATCTAGACCTAAAAACGGGCGTAAGCGCATCGGGGCCCCCGTTTTCCGTTACCGCAAGTCGATCGCTACCACCGTAAGCTTGGTGGAAGACGAAAAGGTCAGTAGCAGCGGCGGGCTTAGCGCTCGCGGCAAGGCTCGCAGCAAGAGCAGTGGCGATAAGCCAGTCAAAAGCAATTGTGCGTGATTTAATCATGAAATTGCTCCTAGTAATCATGAAAGTGCTCCTAGTAAAGTAGAGTTAAAATATTTCTCTACTTTTATAGGTTACCGCACCATTACATGATGCCGGTGTGCGATTCACACATATCATTCTAGCTGAGGCCGGCCCGCCGTTCGCTGCCCACAGAATCGGCATGCCGGCGTTCAAGTTCGCCGCCGAGAGCATCGGCGATGAGCTGACGGGTCTCGTCAAGTCCGTAAAGCGCGACGAAAGATCCAAAACGCGGGCCGCGGGCCTCGCCGAGCAGCACTTCGTAGAGCATGGCGAACCAATCGTTGGAAACGCCGGGCCGCTCGGGCGTCGCCCCCTTGGCTTTGAGATCCTGATAGCGCGGAATTTTTCGCGCGACATCGTAAAGCGCTGTCTGCACCGCCTCAGCGCTAGTGTCAGAGGGCAAAGCCTCTAGCGTGGCGGAGAGTTTCTCGAGCGCGTCGCGCTCGATTGCATCTGGCGCACGGAATTTTTTCGCCGGCCGCACGAAGTCGCGGAAGTAGCGGACCGCATAGGTGATCAAGCGATCAAGGCGCGGATGCGTCTCTGGCGAGACATCGGGGGCGTAGCGGCGCAGAAATCCCCACAAG
Source organism: Methylocella sp. (assembly GCA_035622375.1). Lineage (GTDB taxonomy): Bacteria > Pseudomonadota > Alphaproteobacteria > Rhizobiales > Beijerinckiaceae > Methylocapsa. Next base: position 261,104 of record DASPVM010000017.1, read on the forward strand.
ACTTGCGGGTCTTCGCTATTCGCCACGGCCGCAAGATTGAGCAGCATGCCGAAGGTGATGGCCGTTTGGCTCGAACCGTGGCGCAGCAGCTCCGGAGGTGGTGGTGCGCCAAAGTGAATATGCCAGACCGGATTGCCGAGGCGCTCCCTCTCCCCTTGCCGCGGATGGGCCTCTAGAAAACTCAAATAATCATCGACCGTGCGGGGAATGACATCGAAGAAAAGCCGCTTGGCGGCGGTCGGCTTCTGATACATGAAGAGCGAAAGACTCTCGGGGCTCGCATAGGTCAACCATTCCTCGATGGTTAGACCATTGCCCCTCGACTTCGAGATTTTCTGGCCCTTCTCATCGAGGAAGAGCTCGTAGTTAAAACCCTCGGGAGGCGTGCCGCCGAGGGCTCGCACGATCGCGCCGGAAAGCTTGACCGACTCAATGAGATCCTTACCGGCCATTTCATAATCGACCTTGAGCGCATACCAGCGCATCGCCCAATCTGGCTTCCATTGCAGCTTACAGGCGCCACCCGTGATCTTTGTCTCGAACCTCTCCCCGGTCGCAGGATCGCGCCAAAAAAGCATGCCAGCGGCGGCATCGACGGCGTCGATCGGCACCTGCATGACGATGCCCGTGAGCGGGTGGATCGGCAGGAATGGCGAGTAGGTCGCGGCCCGCTCTTCGCGAAAGCTCGGCAACATAATTGCCATCACTTCATCGTAGCGGGCGGCGATATGAAGGAGCGCCGCGTCAAAGCGCCCGGACTGATAGTATTCGGTCGCTGAGGCGAATTCGTAATCGAAGCCGAACTCATCGAGGAAAGCCCGCAGCCGGGCATTGTTATGCGCGCCGAAACTCGCGTGGGTGCCGAAAGGGTCCGGGACTTGAGTCAGCGGTTTGCCTAGATACTTGGCGATAAGTTCCTTGTTTGGAATGTTGTCCGGCACTTTGCGCAAACCATCCATATCATCCGAGAAAGCGAGCAAGCGCGTCTTGATCTTGTCGTCGGTGAGCGCGCAAAAGGCATGGCGGACCATGCTGGTGCGGGCGACTTCGCCGAAAGTGCCGATATGGGGCAAACCCGAAGGCCCATAGCCGGTCTCGAACACAACCTCGGCCTGCCCGGTTGCCGCGACGCGCGCCTTGAGCTTGCGCGCCTCCTCGAATGGCCAGGCGTGAGCTTCGGCCAGTGCTTGCTTCTCAGACATGACGGGACCCTTTGGCAACGCGTCTCGGGGCGAAGGCAATGGAACGATAGGAAGGGCCGCTTCTGGCGTCAATTGGCGCGGCATGCGTTTCGCGAAAGCGGCGGCTGCCCTTCTTCAAGAGCTACCAGCCTGATGTGCTCAAGCTGGCTTAACATTCACTCTAGTTAAGTAAAAAACTTCTTCACATTTCTGGAACTGAGGCCGCTCTTGAACGTTGCCCGCACATGACAGTTATAGATTTTCACCAAGAAGAAAATTGCCTTTTTGAGACTAACGAATCCGTTGCGTTTGGAACGCTTTCTTCGCATTTCCTCAATCCTGCAGTTCACTTCTCCGTGACAGCGGTGCTCAATGCGCTGCGCCTGCCTGCCGTGTCGGTGGATGAGCGCGGCACTGTTATTGAATTCAACGCCGCGGCGGCCGACGTGTTTGATGAAGATTTGGACATCAAGCAGGGGCGCCTTTTCATCCGCGACGCGGGTGCCAGAGATCATCTCCAACAGAGCCTCGATCGTTTGAAGGAAGCAGGCACTCATGGCGCGGGAATCGAGCCCATCATCGTGCCGCGCTCGGATAAATATCCGGTCATCCTCCACATTTGGCCGTTTGCAGACGCGGCACCCGAAGCCAGCGCCCTCATCACCTTGAACGCGCTCGGGCGGCGGCCGGGCCCACCGGCGGCGATCCTGGCGAAGACCTTCCGCCTGACGCCATCGGAGGCACGACTCGCCTGCATCATCGCCCGCGGAGCACCGCCGGACGCGGCCGCCCGCGAGCTCAAAATCTCGCGTCAGACCGCCCGTAATCAGCTGAAATCCGTGTTCGCCAAGACCGACACCCACCGGCAAAGCGAACTCGTCGCCCTGCTCAGGCAGGTCGCCTGAGCTTACGAACCAGAGGGCATCAGCCCGTGGCCGGCGCGATGGTGCCGGAGCGCTGCTCGGCGGGCTTAGCGGCACGTGCGAGGTTATAGGCCGAGTTGATCAAGGCGATATGGGAGAAAGCTTGCGGAAAATTGCCAACAAGCCGCTTGGCTCTGGTATCATACTCTTCCGAGAGAAGGCCGACATCGTTGCGGACCGCCAGCAGACGGTTGAACAAGCGGCAGGCATCGTCGAGCCGGCCTAAAAGCACATAGTTATCGACCAGCCAAAAACTACAGGCAAGGAAGGCGCCCTCCCCAGCGGGCAGGCCATCCCCTGCCGTTTCCGTTGCGTAGCGGCGCACAAAGCCATCCACCATAAGGTGCCGCTCGATGGCTTCCACGGTGCCGAGCACGCGTTTATCATCAGGCGGCAAGAAGCCGACAAGGGCAATCATCAATAGGCTGGCGTCAAGCTCCTTGCTTGCGTAGCTTTGGGTGAAGGCGCCGAGTTCGGAATCAAAACCGTTGGCGCAAATACTGTCATGGATTTGCTGGCGCAGATGCCGCCAATGATCGAGCGGGCCGACAAAGCCAAACTGTTCGATGCTTTTGACTGCCCGGTCAAAGGCGACCCAGCACATGAGCTTCGAATAGGTGAAATGACGGCGGCCGCCGCGCACCTCCCAGATGCCTTCATCTGGCAGGCTCCAGATTTTTTCGAGGTGGCGAAGCAGTTCAATCTGCAGCATCCAATCGGCGGCGTCGGTGACGAGCCGCCGCCTGCGGCTCTGATAGAAAGCGTCGAGCACTTCGCCATAGATATCGAGCTGCACCTGTTCCGCCGCCGCATTGCCAACCCGGACGGGCTTGGCGCCGTCATAGCCAGCAAGCCAAGGGAGAACGGTTTCGGGCATATGTCGCTCGCCGCCGACACCATAAAGGACTTGCACCAGCGAGGGCTCGCCGCCGAGCGCGCGGACCAGCCAGGCGCGCCACTTCAGCGCGTCATCCGCATAGCCGCCATTCATCAGCGCCAGCAGCGTGAAGGTCGCATCCCGCAGCCAGCAGTAGCGGTAGTCCCAGTTCCGAGTGCCTCCCAGCCGTTCGGGCAGCGACGTCGTCGGCGCGGCGACGATGCCCCCGCTCGGCTGAAAGATAAGCGCGCGCAAGGTCAGCATGGAGCGGACGACCGCCTCTGTCCATTCGCCGGCGCCTTGCAATTTTTGTGACCAAGCGGTCCAGCTTTGATCGGTTTCCTCAAGCGCCCGGTAAGGATCAATCGAATTTGGAATTTCTTCATAGGAAATCCCCTGGCTCAGCGTGAAATCGATCGTTTCCCCGGCGGTTGTCTCAAACTCCGCGGCATGGGTCCGGCCCTTCGGACGCAGCCGGATGGGCGTGCGCAGCACGAGGCGGAAGGGGCCGGCCACAGCATGCAAGCTGCCATCTTCGCAGCGGCGCACCCAAGGCACGACAGAGCCATAATAGAAGCGAATGATGAGTTCGACCCGCAGGGTGACGCTGCCCTTTATGCCGCGCACGAGGCGGACCAGATGCGTGCCATCCGTACGGGGGGGCATGAAGTCGTAGACGATCGCGGCGCCGTCTTCGGTTTCGATGGTTGTTTCGAGGATCATGGTATTGCCGCGGTAGCGGCGCGTGATCCTCGCCTTTCCATCGACCGGCGCGATCATCCAGCGGCCATTGTCCTTGTTGCCGAGGAGACTCGCGAAACAGGCTGGCGAATCAAAGCGCGGCCAGCACAGCCAGTCGATCGACAGGTCGCCCCCGACGAGGGCGGCCGTGTGGCCATCGCCGATGAGTGCATAGTCTTCAAGCCGTTGGGTCATGGCGCATTCCTATCGCGTTTTGCCGGCAAATACACGGGGTTGCAATTGCAAAATACCGCGATCACTCTCGAGCAGCGAGCTAAAACCGGAAGCCGCTCCGAGACGCATCCGGGTGCTCGGCCAAAGAAAGAAGAGCGGCTATTCTCGATCCGCGAGAAGGAAGATCAGCCTGACCCATGCTCGGAACGAAACGAGCGCTGGCCAGCAAGCTCGCCGGGATCCTTTGGGCGATGGCGAAGACGGCGAAGGCTTTTGTACCGAGGTGTTCGCGAAGGTGGAGGCAAGCCGCCTCTCACCGAGAGAGTAGTCATAAAGGAGATTGACTGGTTCGAGTTTGGCAAGCGCGGAGAAACGTGATGAACGACCCAGCCGTCACCGAAGATCAGGAAAAACCGTTGTCTCTTATGAGCGCAAGGCTCAGGGAAAAGGCCGCCGTCTGAGAACCGGGCGAGAACGGTTCCCCTGCCGAGAGCCAGCCCGCCATCCGCATCAAATTTTCTTGAGAAGCGACCTCGGATGCGGGGCTATCGCCGCTAAATTCCCTTGGTTGTCCATTCAAAAATCTTCGAATCAAAAGCTTTAGGTTTCCCAGGGTCACGCAAAAACGGAAGCAATTCTATGTGATAGCAATTGTACCCGTTGTGATTAGGCCGCGGAAAGATCGCTCAAAAAACGCCGGAAACTTCTTGCAAGGCACGCATTATCCGCGCCAAACTCAAAAGCGGGAGGCGAGAGGGCAAGCGATGGCGGAAACAGCACAAAAAACGGCCATCATCGGCGTCGTGACCGCCTCGGACCGTGCCAGCGCCGGGCTTTACGAGGATCTCAGCGGGCTGGCGATCATCGCTTATTTGACGAAAGTCCTGAAAAACCCTTTTCATGTCGTCCGAAAGGTCATTCCGGATGGTTTCGAGTCCGTCCGAGGCACCTTGATCGAGCTCGCTGACAAGGAGCGCTGTGATTTGATCTTGACGACGGGCGGAACCGGCCCCTCGCCACGCGATCTCACGCCGGAGGCAACGCTTGCCGCCGCGCCGCGCGAACTGCCAGGGTTCGGCGAGCTGATGCGCCAGGTCAGCCTCAAAGAAGTTCCAACTGCTATCTTATCACGGCAGACCGCCGCCCATCGCGGCGCCTGTCTGATCATCAATCTGCCGGGCAAGCCCGCCTCGATCGAGACCTGCCTCAATGCCGTCATTCCAGCCGTCCCTTATTGTCTCGATCTCATCGGCGCCGCGCGCCTTGAGACGCATGAGGAGGTGCTGAAATCCTTCCGGCCGAAGCCATAGTGGGCGGCCGCCCATGAGCCCTGGCGCAACCGATCGCACAACCGAAGATGCGAATGCCGCCGCCCGCGTGGAGAAGCTCATCGGCGGCTATAGGCCCCTGCCGGGCATTCCCGATGAATTCATTGGAGCCGAGGGTAACCCGCGCGCCCATTGGTTGCGGTTTCTTGAAAAGCTCATGGAGTTCAGCCCGGCGGACAGGGGCCGCCGCTTCGCCACGGCCGACCGCCACATTCGCGACACTGGCGTTTCTTACCGCGCTTATGGCGATACGAGCGAGCGGGCCTGGCCGCTTTCCCATCTTCCGCTTTTGATCGAGGCCGGCGAATGGCGCCAAATCGCGCAAGGTGTCGAGCAGCGCGCCGAGCTGATGGAGCTGTTGCTCGCCGACATCTATGGCGAAGGCCGACTCATGTCTGCCGGGCATCTTCCCGCCAACGCCATCGCCGGTACCCCCGAATTCTTGCATCCCCTTCACGGCGTTAAACCGCAAGGGGGCAGGTTCCTGCACCTCTATGCGGCCGACATCGGCCGCGGACCGGATGGGCGCTGGTGGGTTCTCGGCGATCGCACCCAAGCCCCTTCCGGGGCTGGTTATGCGCTCGCCAACCGTCTGGTCTTCGCGCGGGCTTTCCCAGCGCTTTACCGGGACATGAATGTCGAGCGCCTGGCGTCTTTTTTCGAAGCCTTCCGCCTCGGCCTCGCCTCCGTCGCGCAAAGATCCAATGCGCGCATATGCCTCCTAACACCCGGGCCATTCAACGAAACCTATTTCGAGCAGGCCTATCTTGCCCGCTATCTTGGTTTTCTCCTCGTCGAGGGGGGAGATCTGACCATGCGGGATGGCAAGGTGCATGTGCGCACCATCGAGGGGCTGAAGCAAGCCGATGTGATTTGGCGCCGGATCGATAGCGATTACGCCGATCCGCTTGAACTCAACCCTCGTTCGCGGCTCGGTGTCCCTGGCCTCGTCGATGCCTTGCGCCAAGGCGGCGTCGTGATTGCCAACGCGCTTGGCTCAGGGGTGCTCGAAATTCCCGCCTTGATGAGCTTTATGCCAAAACTTTGCCGTATCTTACTTGGCGAAGAACTGCGCCTGCCAAACATCGCGACTTGGTGGTGCGGCCAGGAAGAAGCCCGCCAAGTCGTCATCAGAGAAATTAATGGATTGGCAATCGCTTCGGCCTCCGGTGGCGAGGCCGCCCGCTACGCGTCAGCCCAACCGGCCGTCGGCGCAACGCTCAGTGATGAAGAAAAGTCAAAGCTCATAGCGGCCATCAAAGAGCGTGGAGTCGATTACGTTGGCCAAGAAATCGTCAATCTCTCAACGACACCGGTATGGCAGCATGGCCACCTCGAACCGGGGCCCTTTGTTCTGCGGGTCTACGCGGCGCATACGCCCAGCGGTTGGAGAATCATGCCAGGCGGCTTCTGCCGAATTTCCGGCCGCGCCGACGCCCGCGCCATATCAATGGGAGAGGGGGTGCAATCCGCGGATGTATGGGTGCTTGCGGATAAGCCTGTGGAGGCCATAACATTACTGCCTACCGACGAAACCGCGCGCATCCGCCGCATCATGGGGACGCTGCCGAGCCGCGCCGCCGACAATTTGTTTTGGCTTGGACGCTATCTCGAACGCGCGGAGGCGACGCTGCGGCTGATACGCTGCCTTGCGGGACGCATGAACGGTGCCGGCTCGGCGACGGTTAACTCACGCTCGGTCGTTTCCAAGCTCACCGGACTGCTCATTGCTTGGCACGCGGCGGACGGCAAAGCTGATGAAGATTCGGTGACCGTCGTCGCTCGCGCTCTCCATGGGAGTAGCTATGGATCGGCGGTGTCGCTCGTTCGAGACGCCGGCCGTGCCGCCTCTTTTATACGCGAGCGATTATCGACAGATACCTGGCGTCTCATTGGCGCTCTCGACCGGTCGCTCGCCATTGAAATCATCCGGCCGCTGACCGAAGCCGAAGCTTTAGACCGGGCCGATGTCGCCTTGCAAATGATCGCGGCAATTTCCGGCCTCGCGCAGGAAAACATGAACCGCGGCGCTGGCTGGCGGCTATTCGAGGCGGGGCGGCGAATCGAACGAGGCATTTGCACGTGCCGCTTTGCCCGCCACTTCGCCAGCAGTGGGGCACCGGCCGATGATCTCGATGTCCTGCTCGACCTCGTCGACTCGCAAATTACTTACCGCTCGCGCTATTTAATCGGCGTAGCTTTGAATCCGGTCCGCGATATGGTTGTGCTCGATCCGTTTAATCCACGCTCTGTGGCCTTTCAGGTCGAACGGCTCAACCACCACCTTGAAACCCTTCCCGTGCTCAGCGATGACGGTATGCTGGAGGTACCGCGCCGCTTGATCTTGCAGCTCGCCGCGGCAGTCGCGGCGGCGACAGCGCCAGATCTCTCGAATGAGAGAATTCGTGGATTTGAGCAGAGCTTGCTCAACCTCGCCGATGCCATTGCCGCGCGTTATTTTCTACAAGGTGCGCATGCTGCTCATGCCGAAGAAACGAGCGGACTGGCGTGATCTACGACGTTCGGCATCTTACCCTTTACGAATACGGTTCGACAGTCACGTTTACCCATTGCGCTTTGCGACTATTGCCAACTGACGGACCCGGCCAGAAAGTGCTCTCGGCCAAACTCTTGGTTGATCCAGCGCCGGTGCAGACCATTGAGAGGACATGCTTTTTTGGCAATCGGCTGACCTTTCTTACGATTGAAACGGAGCATCGGAAGCTAACGGTCGAAGTTCAAACGAGCATCGATATCGACCGAGGCCGAGAAGTTAGAGAGAACCAAACGCCGCCATTCGAGCGCGTGCGTGAGGATGCTTATGCGAGCACCTCGCTAAGCCGCGGTTCCCCCGCTCACTTCCTTTACCCAAGCCGGCTCGTGCCGCGCTTCGAGCCGGCAACGGATTATGCGCGAGACTGCTTTAAAAAGGGGTCTCCAGTGCTCGAAGGCGCCAAAGCCCTTATGCGGCGGATCAAGTCCGATTTTAAATACGATACGAAAGCGACAGTCGTATCGACGCCGTTGTCAGAGGCCTTCGAGCGCCGGCACGGTGTCTGCCAGGATTTCGCCCATATTATGATTGCCGGCCTGCGGGGCATTGGCCTCCCCGCGGCGTATATTTCCGGCTATATCCGAACGATACCGCCGCCCGGCAAGAAACGCCTCGAAGGTGCTGACGCGATGCATGCTTGGGTCGAGGTCTGGTGCGGCGAACCGCACGGCTGGATCGGGCTTGATCCAACCAATGCGATGATGATTGGCGATGATCATATCGTGCTCGCGAGGGGGCGGGATTATGCCGATATCTCCCCTGTGGCGGGCATCATTCTCGGCTCGCGGGAGCAGGACGTTGATGTGCAAGTCGATGTCGTACCGAGGAATTAAAGTCCTTATGCGGCAAGTCTTATGTCACTCTTTTGCGAGGCTCCCGAATACTTCGGCAACAGGGCGCGCGAGCGCTAGCATCAAGCTGGCGATGGTTTCGATGTCGTTCAGATGGACATGAGGCAAATGCGCGGGGAAACCCTCGCTCGCGTCAGATGCGGCCGCGACAATCGTTGAGTCATTTGGGTAAAGCCACGGCTTGTTATTGGCCGTGCGGTGGATCTCGATTTTCGGATAGGACTCGCGCTTAAACCCCTCGACGAGAATGAGGTCCACTGGGCTCATTAGGTGCAACAGTTCATCAAGGGAAGGCTCCCTATCCTCTCTCAACTCATGGATCAGCGCAAAGCGGCGCGCCGAGGCGACGAGAACCTCGCGCGCGCCTGCTTCGCGGTGCCGGTAGGAATCCTTGCCCGGCTGATCGACATCGAATTCATGGTGCGCGTGCTTAAGCGTCGAGACGGAAAAGCCGCGCTTCTGCAAAAAAGGGATAAGCTTTACGATTAGGGTCGTCTTCCCCGCGCCGCTCCATCCAGCAAGGCCTATCATCCGCATGACTGCCCAACCATCGCGTTCGTCAGAAGCCGCCTGGGTGCTCATTCCATCCGCTCAGGTCGGTTCTTAAATAAGATAAGCTCAACGATGATAAATAATAGCCCGCTTGTGCTAAACCTTCGTGGCCTCAAATGCCCGTTGCCAGTGCTGCGCACCCGGAAAACCCTGCAAGGGTTGGCGCCTGGCGATAGGCTCACGGTGGAATGCACCGATCCGCTTTCCGTTATCGATCTCCCGCATCTTTTGCGCAGGACCGGGGATACGCTCGAGAAGCGCGAGGAGCGAGAGGGGCTCTTTATATTCTATATCAAGCGTGGCAAGGAATAAGGGGCATAGACGTTGCCTTGAGGCTTCGAATGTTGCCGCCGTTCCTCTGGACGGTCTACTTAGCGGCGCCTTGCCTACGACCCGCGGCCGCCCCTGATTACTGATGGTTTAGAGGAAGTGATCCCGATGATTTTGACGGTCGCCGTTCAAATGGATCCTATTGATAAAATCAATATCGAGGGCGACTCAACCTTTGCATTGCTACTTGAGGCGAGATCGCGCGGATATCGCCTAATTTACTACACGCCAGATAAATTATCGCTAAGGGCCGGCCGCGTCTTCGCGGACGCCGCTCCGCTCGATGTTTTTGATGTGGCCGGCGCTTATTTCAAACTCGGCGAAAGAGGACAGATGGATCTTGCCGATGCCGATGTCATCCTTTTGCGCCAGGATCCACCATTCGACATCGCCTACATTACCTCGACGCATCTCCTCGAGCACCTTCCGGCGAGGGTGCTCATCGTCAATGATCCAGCGAGCGTACGCAATGCGCCGGAAAAGCTCTTTGTCATGAATTTTCCTGATCTTATGCCCGCGACCATCATCACCCGCGATCGCGCCTCAATCGAGGCTTTCCTTGATGAGCATGGCGAAGCCGTCATGAAGCCGCTGCATGGCCACGGCGGCGCCGCTGTATTCAAGATAAGCCGAAGCGATCCTAACTTTGGCTCCCTCTATGACCTTTTTCTCACCAGTTTTCGCGAGCCTTGGGTAGTGCAGCACTTCCTGCCGCAGGTAGCAAAAGGGGATAAACGAATAATTTTGGTTGATGGCGTCGCGGCCGGCGCTCTCAATAGGGTCCCGGCGCAAAACGACATCCGTTCAAACCTGGCGCGCGGTGGTGCTGCCGCCGCGACGGAGCTAACGGCCCGGGAGCAGCATATTTGCGATGTTCTTGGACCCGAGCTTAAAAAGCGTGGTTTGTTGTTTGCGGGAATCGACGTCATCGGCGGCTACCTAACGGAGATCAACGTCACCTCCCCGACAGGCATTCGGGCGGTCAAGAAACTTGGCGGACCGGATGTTGCTGCGGCCATCTGGGACGCGATCGAAGGAAAGCTCATAACCAGCCGCGGCTTGTCTTTTCCAAACGGGCAACCCAAATTGAGCGGTGACGTCGACGCGCCGCGCAATCGGCGGGGCGTTTTATAAACTTAAGAGAATTCGCAAATCACAAATGACATTTGCGCATGAAGCAAATCCCGTGCGCCGCCCCGGGCTCAGCCTGCCGCACGGCGCTTTTTTCCCTCGCGCCGCCATTCGTGGAAAAGTCACGGCGCTTCACGCGGAAGGCGGCTCTTCGCTAGAATTGCGCAAAGAAACGCTCCTTTTATTCCGGGAAGCTTTGGCGCATGGCCAATCTTCGGCCCACAGGGCCTTTCTTGCCGAAGGCGGCGGCTTATCCTGTGCTCTCCGGCTCGCTCACATTGAGGACGATTTGATCCGCGAGCTCTTTGATTATGTGACGACTTTCCTTCATCCAATTGGACCCGACGCCGCTAGTGATGGACTCGCCATCGCGGCAGTCGGCGGCTACGGCCGCGCGACGCTCGCGCCTCACTCCGATATCGATCTTTTGTTTTTGCTTGCTCCCAAAGCGCAACTACGTGCCCAGCCCATTGTTGAGTCAATTCTCTACGCGCTCTGGGACCTCGGCCAGAAGGTTGGGCACGCAACGCGCTCGATCAAAGATTGTATCGCGGAAGCGCGTAGGGACATGATGATTAGAACGTCCCTTCTCGAAGCACGTTTGATCCTTGGCGACCGGGCGCTTTTTGAAACCATGCGAAGCCGGTTCGAGCGGGAGGTGATGCGCGGCACCGCGGCTGAATTCGCCGCGGCAAAGCTCGCCGAACGGGACGAGCGCATCGCGCTTGCGGGCCGTTCCCGCTATCTCGTCGAGCCAAATGTCAAGAACGGCAAAGGCGGCCTGCGTGACCTAAATACCTTATACTGGATTGCGAAATATGTTTATCGCCTGCGCGAGGCCGCCGATCTTGTCGCCGTGGGAGTATTTTCCGCCAATGAGTATAAATTATTCTGCCGCTGCGAGGACTATCTTTGGAAAGTGCGCTGCCATTTGCACTTTTTAACAGGCAGAGCGGAAGAGCGGCTGAGTTTCGACCATCAACACAGGATCGCCGAGCGTCTCGGCTACACCGCGAGGGGCGGTCTTGCCAAGGTCGAGCGCTTCATGAAGCACTATTTTTTGATTGCAAAGGATGTTGGTGATTTGACGGCAATCGTCTGCGCGGCGCTAGAGGAGAAGCAAGCAAAGCCCTTTGCAATGCTCGATCGCTTTGCCCCATTCCCATTCCGCCGCAAGCGAGTGGCCCAGCTCACCCGAGATTTCTTCGTCGAGAATGGCCGCGTCACGGTGAAAGACTCCGATGTTTTCGCTCGCGACGCGACTAACCTCATCCGTCTATTTTGGGTCGCGGATCGTAACGGGCTCGCTATTCATCCGGATGCCAAGAGACACGTTACCCAATCGCTGAAGCTTATCGACGCGAAATTGCGCGCGGATCCCGAGACTAACCAGTTATTTTTGGAAATTCTAACGTCCCGCAACGAACCGGAAATCGTTCTGCGCCTCATGAATGAGGCAGGCGTACTTGGGCGTTTTGTCCCCGAATTTGGCCGTATCGTCGCATTGATGCAATTCAATAAGTATCACCACTATACCGTTGATGAGCATTTGCTCCGCTCGATAGGAATACTCGCGGAAATCGAAGCACAACGTCTTAGCGCGGAACACCCGTTGGCGAGTGAAATCATCACGTCCATTTCCCATAGAAATTCACTTTATGTTGCTCTTTTCCTCCATGATATCGCCAAAGGGCGCATGCAGGACCATTCAAGCGCCGGGATTGAAGTCGCGAGATCTCTTTGCCCTCGGCTTGGCTTGACTCCCGCCGAGACGGAATCCGTCGTATGGCTCGTCGCCAATCACTTGATCATGTCGGACACGGCGCAACGGCGCGACCTTGGCGACCCTTCCACCATTGCCGATTTCGCAAAACGCGTTCAGACGCTTGAGCGCCTCAAAATGCTTCTCGTTATAACCGTCTGCGACATCCGCGCCGTTGGGCCTGGTGTATGGAACAATTGGAAAAGCGAACTCTTGAGAACCCTTTTTTGGGAAACGGAGGTCATTCTTACCGGCGGCCATTCGACCGTTTACCGCAAGGACCGGATCGCCCAGGCCCGGGAGCAGTTGCGGGCCGCGCTCCCGGACTGGTCAGCTCCTGATTTTGACGCCTATGCGGCGCGGCTCCCGCAAGCCTATTGGCTGAAAGCTTCACTCGAACAGAAGATCCTCCACGCCAAGCTTCTCAACATGACGGAAATCGAAATGCCACGGCCGATTACGCATGTGCGTACAGATCACGACCGAGGCATTACCGAACTCACCATCATAGCACCCGACCATGTGCGGCTGTTGTCGACAATTGCCGGAGCATGCGCAGCAACCGATGCAAATATCGTCGATGCGCAAATATTCACAACGACCGATGGCATCGCCCTCGACACGATATTTGTTTCACGCGCTTTCCCTTATGACGAAGACGAGTTACGGCGCGCCAACAATACTCTTCTTGTTATGGAACGGGCGCTTAGCGGCCAGATCCGGCTTCAAAACATGATCGTGGAACGCACGCGGCAATCGGGCGAAGACTGCAGTATTTTCCGCGTGCCGCCGGAAATCTCGATCGACAATTCTCTTTCCAATCGCTTTACTGTTCTCGATGTGACAGGTCTTGACCGCCCGGGCCTTTTATATGCATTGACGGCGGTCTTATCGCGTCAGAATTTGAATATCGCCTCGGCGCATATTGTGACGTTTGGCGAAAAGGCGGTTGATGTTTTCTATGTCACTGATTTTGCGGGGGAAAAAATCACATCGGCCCAAAAGCAAGCGTCAATAAAGCAAGCGGTCTTGCGCATATTCGAGCCCTTGGCGGAAGCTTCTGGCAAGAACGGCAAAGGAAATTGATTGGTTCGTAACCGTTTGTCGAGACGTCGATTTTTCATTAGTTCATAGCGGCAAGGATAAAAGGCCAGGCAGCCGGCCGTCCGAGGACTGCCGACGACGACGCTTGATTTTGCCGCCGGAAAACTAATATCACCACTTGGTTTTCAGCACGCTTATCCATTCGAAGAGGGATCATGAACGAACACGGAACCGACCAAACCGAAGACGAGGCCACGCCAGTTCAGAGCGCGTCTGCCGTGGAACAACCAGTCCCCGCCGGCCCGGGCAAGCAAGCCGCACCCAATGAGGCGGATCCACTCGCCATCATCGAGGGCTTGCGGCGCGAAAATGCTGAGCTGAAAGACCGGCTTTTGCGTGCCCTGGCCGAGATGGAGAACCAACGCCGCCGCGCGGAGCGCGAAGTTGCCGACACAAGAGCTTATGGCATCGCTTCCTTCGCGCGAGACATGCTGTCGGTTGCCGACAACCTGCGCCGTGCCGCGGAGAGCGCGGCTTCCAACACCTCAAACCTCGATGGAAGCGGGCTCAAAAGCTTGATTGAGGGAATTGAACTGACAGAGCGGGATTTTTTATCGCGGCTCATCAAATATGGCGTGAAAAAACTCGAGCCAAAGGGTGCGAAGTTCGACCCAAACCTTCACGAGGCGCTATTCGAGGTGCCAAGCGATAGCGCGCCCAATGGTGCCATCATAGAGGTGGTCGAGGATGGCTACACGATTGGCGATCGCGTCCTGCGTCCCGCGAAAGTTGGCGTGGCGCGGGGCGCCCCGCCAAAACCAGCCGCTCAAGGCTGAGCCCTCGCCTCTTATCCTAATATTTGAACGTAACGCCGGCGGAGGCAACCCACGGATCCAGCTCGATATGGGAACGGACCGGCACGGATCCCACGAACGGAAGGAACACGGTGCCGCCGGCGTCGGTTGAGAAAAACGCCTTCTTACCATCGATGAAGACGCCCCAATTCTTAGTGAACATGTAATCGGCGCCCGCTTGGACAAGAAAAGCGAAATTCTGGTCGACGTAGAAATTCTGGAGTATGCCGTCGCTGATGTTGCCAAGGTTGACAAAATAGCTGCCTCCGGCGCCAACATAGGGTTGAAAGGCGCCAAACTGCGTGAAGTGGTATTGGAGGAGCAGCCTAATCGAGCCCTCCCGCACGCTACCTAAGAGGTTCGTGCCGAAAAGCGCCTCCTGGGTAAATCCCGTCGCCTTGAGGTGCGCGATCGGCGCGACCCCCTCGGAAACGGCAATGGCGATATTTGGCGTGACAAAATAGCCTACTTCCAAGGCCAAGGAATAGACGGGCCTGATCGCGACATTGCTGATGTTGGCGAAGGCGCCGCCGCCCGTCGGCTGGGCGTTCGTTACCGGAAACTCACCGAAGGCTCCCGCATGGACGAAGAAAATCGGTGGTGCTTCGGGTGCCTCGGCGGGAGCGGTTAGATCAGCCGCAATCGCGGGAACTATCACCAGGGAAGCAAAAGCTGACGCAAAGATTCTCGGTAGAAGAGTCATGTCGCCGCCTTCTATCCGTTAGCCAGCTTGGCGGGAAGCCAAGCCGGCTATATTCTCGATTTTAGTATTTGAAGGTGATGCCGGCGCTCGCCGCCCAGGGATCAAGCTGAACATGTGTCCTGATCGGAATGTTGAGGTTGAGCAGGTCACCCGAAACGTCCGTTGAGAGCCAGAGATGCTTCACATCCGCGAAGAGACCCCAGTTTTGCGTGAGCATGTAGTCAATGCCCCCTTGGACCACAAAGCCGAAGTTTTGATCGACTGCAAGGTTGGTTAGAATGCCGTCATTGATGTTGCCGAAGTTCAGCAAATAGACGGCACCGACACCAAGGTAGGGCTGTAAATTTCCGGGGATGAAGGGCTGCAACAGACCCCAATTGTTGAAATGGTATTGCAGCAGGAACATCGCCGGCCCGTGGCGCACACTGCCCAGGGAATTCGTCCCCAATTCTGGAACGAGGGTCAAACCCGTTGCCTTGAGGTGGGCGATCGGGGGGACACCCGCCGAAATGGCAAGGGCGATATTCGGCGTCACGAACCAGCCGGCTTCTAGGCCAAGCGTATAATTTGGCCGGATGGCGACATTTGTGATGGCTCCCTGGGCATTCCCGGTTGGAAGTGCGTTAGCCGGGATAGGCAGGTAGTTGAAGAAACCGCCGCCGGTCGACTGTGCGTTGGGCTCGAAGAAAATCCCGAGAGCGCCAACGTGCAGGAAGAATAGCGGCGGAGGCGGCGGAAGCGGTTCCGGCGCCGGGGTCAAATCCGCGGCACTCGCGCGCGAAATGGTAAAGGCCGCAATCAGCGCAGCAGCCCAGATTCTGAGAACACCCGTCATGAACTCTCCCTCCATGCTTCTTATGAGGCTTAGGGTTCACGCGATATTGAAATTTTGTCAAACGATCGGGAGGCAAAACGAGCGCTTTGCAAAGGGGGTATGGCTTTTTTGCCACGTTTCCGGATCGGGCAATAGACTGGACGGATAATCGTTATTTGATCTAAAACAATCACGCCGAAATTCGTTTGAGTTAGCTACTCTTTTGGCTACTCTAGCCGGCTAGCGAGTTAATCAAGGAGCCAGGGATGGGACGCGTCGCCGACCGGAGAGTCTTTTTATCTTCTTTTCTTGGATGGATCGGTGCCACCTCCGCAATCTCCAGGGTGGAGGCCCATTCACGCCTTGTAAAGTCCGAGCCGGCGGCGCGCTCGGTTGTGGACGCGGCTCCAAAAGAGCTAAAGCTCTGGTTCAACGAGAATGTCGAGCCAGCTTTCGCCCGCGTATGGATTGTTCCCACGGCGGGCGCGGATATCCAGCTCAGCTCGCGCGGCGATAGCTCCGATCCCCGCCTCCTCGTCGCCACGCTCCCCGATGATCTTCCGGCCGGGCCCGTCAACATTGGCTATCATGTTCTCTCGGTGGACGGGCATGTCGTTGATGACAAGCTATCGTTTACGATAAACAAAACAACATAGCGGAAAGCACTTCGAGCTCTCGCATGATTGACCCGCTTGATCTTCTGCGATCCGTCGTCACCCTCGCGACGGCCATTATCCTCGGATGTGGGGTTCTCAACTGGTATACCCGCGATGCGCATTTGACCAAGGGGGGAGCACTCTGGCGAGCGCGTGCCGTGGTGCTCATCCTCGTGGCGGCATCCGTCGGCGTGATCGCCGATGCGCTTGGGGTCATCGGCGCCGCCTCCGCCGCCGCCGCCGCCGCCGACTCACATGCTTTTTCTTTCAGCGGTCCGCTTATCGAGGCCTATCTGGTCCAAACCGGGGTCGGCCATATCGTCACGCTTCACTTCGTCGCTGGACTCACGGGGCTGGCTTTAGCGCTGGCCGCCTGGATGATGCTCGAAAAAACATCTCTATCCGACAAGTTATTGCTGGCGGCTGCTGTTACCGCGGCATTTGGTCAGGCCGCCTTGCCTTTCGCGAGCCACCCGACGACGCTTGACCCGCGTTGGCTCGGACTCCTTTCTTCGATCGCCCATCGCCTTGCCTTGTGTGCCTGGCTCGGCGGCCTTCCCGCCCTCATTCTGCTGATCGGTGTCGGGACCGTGACGGAAGACACACGGCCCTTCGCGCCTCAAATCCTGCGGCGGTTTTCAAATGTCGCTAAAGTCGCGATGGTGATTATTCTTATCACGGGCGCTGTTCTTACTTGGTATCTCGTCGGCAATGTTCCAGCGATGATTGGTACGGTCTACGGAAATCTGCTTAGCCTGAAGCTCGCACTGCTTGCGGGTGTTTTGTTCATCGCGAATGGCCTACAAGCCAAACTGCTGCCGGCCCTTGAGGTAAAAGCAAGCGACTCGGTTCTCTTCAGCTATGCGAGACGGGTGAAAATCGAAACCGTCATGGCCGTGCTGATTGTGTTTATCGCTTCGGTTATGGCCGGCCTCTCTCCGCCCGCTCACGAAGATATCGTCTGGCCGCTACATTTCCGCTTCTCGATCGTGGCAACGCTCGGTAAAGGCACGCCCTGGTGGATGTGGGCGCTGGTCGTTTCCGGCAGTCTTCTTATCCTTACCGGCCCGATTTTGATGGCGCTTTCGGTTTGGCCGGGTTTGCTGCCGAGGCAGTTGATTTCGCGATTGCGGCCGAACTACCTTCTTTGGGCGGGAGCGGCCACCGTTGCCAGCGGGTGCGCCCTAGCCATGCCGCCGATTTCCGTGCCTGCCTTCCCGAGTACATACCAGACGACCGATATTCCTTACGCGGCCACATCCATCGCGGCGGGGCTGAAACACTATGAGGATAATTGCACGGCCTGCCATGGCACGAGCGGCCACGGCGATGGGCCTGCCGGCGCCGGGCTGCCCGTTAAGCCAGCTGATTTGTCGGCGCCACACACGGCGCTGCATACGCCCGGCGATTTGTTCTGGTGGATCAGCCATGGCATCCCTACGTCGGGCATGCCCGCCTTTGCCGATGTGCTAACTCAAGACGATCGCTGGGATATCATTAATTTTCTTGGCGCTTTTGCCGTCGGCTATCAAGCACGAGTTATCGAGCCCAAGATACAGCCACGCCAGTACTGGCTCGGGCCGCCGGATTTCCAAATCTCGGATGAAAGTGGTAAAATAACTCTACTCAGCGATTATCGCGGCAAAGCTTCCGTGCTTGTCGCGCTCCTTTCTTGCACGCCAGAGTCCGCGCAGGAGGATAGGACCCGCCTCGAGCAACTCCTCGGCGCCCGCGAGCGCCTCGCCTCGCTCGATACGAAAATCGTCTTGGTCGCTCCCGGTCAAGAATGCGATGCGCTACGCAGCCTCGCGAACGCAAAAATCCTGTTAGCGGATGAGCATCAGGTCGATGATATTGCCGCAACGTTTGGCCTCTTTACGCGCAGCTTCCATAACCGCCAGCAAGACGTCGTCAGGGTGCCCAAAATGCATGCGGAGTTTCTGATCGACCGATGGGGCTATGTCAGGGCCCGCTGGCTCCCCGCCGAGGATAACAGCTGGAGCGATCCCGCCACTATTGAAGCGCAAATCGATCTGTTATCACGGGAACCGCCGGAGCCGCCGCCGCCAGATGTCCACTCGCAGCATTAGGCTGCGTATGCCGAGGAGCGCGCCACGCGAGAAAAGTGGCGGGTAAAGGCCAAGAAGGACCAAAACGCTGCTCGGTAGAGCTAAAACATACCGGGCAATATGCGATCGGGGGGGCGGTGGCCGTCGAAAAAGGTCTTTATGTTGATAATGACCTTTTCGCCCATCTCGATGCGGCCTTCCACCGTCGCCGAGGCCATATGAGGAAGGAGTGTCACCTTTCCTGCATTGGCAAGCTTGATCAGCTTTTGAGATACCGCCGGCTCATGCTCGAACACATCAAGCCCGGCGCCGGCGAGCTCGCCTGCCTCAAGCATACGCGTCAGCGCGTTCTCATCGATGATTTCTCCACGCGCGGTATTCACAACGATGGCGTGGGGCCTGAGAAGTTTCAATCGGCGCGCTGAAAGCAGATGATAGGTTGCCGGTGTATGCGGGCAATTGACAGAAACGATATCCATGCGAGCGAGCAGCTGATCAAGCGAGTCCCAGTAAGTCGCCGAGAGAGGCTCCGCGATCGATGCTGGGACGGGTCTGCGGTTATGATAGTGAATCTCAAGGCCGAATGCTTTCGCGCGGATCGCAAGCGCCTGGCCGATGCGCCCCATTCCGACGATGCCGAGGCGCTTACCTCCAACCCGGCCTCCAAGCATCCAAGTCGGCGACCAACCGGCCCACTCCCCGGTTGCGATGATCCTTGCTCCCTCGACGATGCGCCGTATCACCGCAAGGATGAGAGCCATCGTCATATCAGCCGTATCTTCTGTGAGAACGCCTGGGGTATTGGTGACGGTGATCCCTCTCCCAAGAGCGGCTTCTACATCGATGTTGTCAACGCCATTGCCAAAATTCGCGATGAGTTTCATCTGCGGGCCGGCTTGTCCAATTAGCGCCGCGTCGATTCTATCGGTAACGGTCGGGACGATAACATCCGCCGTGCGTAAAGCGCTGGCGAGTGCCTCGCGCAGCATCGGCTTATCGTCAGCATTGAGCTGTGTCTCGAAAAGCTCGCACATGCGACTTTCAATGACTTGCGGCAACTTTCGAGTGACGATGACAAATGCTTTTTTCCGGCTCATCCTCGCTGCCCTTCAGTTGCCGGAGAACGCCAAAAAATAATCCCTGTCTGATTACGACTCCACCATTAGCCGCCGTCCTTCACTTGGCTTTAACTCTGAATTAAGCAGAAAGAAAAGAATCGTTCGCTTCGCTTCTGTAGCAGATGAGATATCAAAGGCAAGAACGCGCCGGGATTGCCCCGCCTGCGAGGCATTTTGCAAAAACTTCCAAACCGGAGTCCTCTATTTTGACGAAGTCGCGGTGGGAACATGAAACATGGGCCGGAAGGCATCTGCAAAAATTCTTTTATTTTTTTCTGGCCTTCATCGCCGCTCCAACCATCGCCTCCACGGAGCAGACCGGCTCGGTAAGTGGGCTGCCGGTTCCCCGCTATGTGAGCTTAAAATCGGACCGCGTAAATCTGCGCGAGGGTCCGTCGAAGGAGCATCGCACGATTTGGGTTTTTCAACGGGCCGGTCTACCTGTCGAAATTACCGCGGAGTTCGAAATCTGGCGAAAGATCCGTGACTCCGAGGGAGCAGAAGGTTGGGTCTTGCATTCTCTCCTTTCTGGCCGCCGGACGGCTCTTGTGACGCCATGGAAGAAAGCCAACGAGTCCATTCTCTACAGCAAAGCCAGCTCTGGATCGCCGCCCGCTGCAAAGCTGCAATCCAACGTCATTGCGAACGTCCGCGGTTGCGATGGCACCTGGTGCCATGTCTCCGGCGCGGGGTTTGACGGCTACATCGAGCAAACCGATTTATGGGGCGTCTACCCCAACGAGAGAATTGAATGATGACCTTTAAGTGACATCCCGAGGCGATCTTCGCCCGCGAGGTCCAATCCCTTTCATTTTTCCTTTGCCTGATCGGTCCCTGTTGTGGTTTCCTTTGCCTGTTTAGTTATGCTTGACCATTTCTCCCCAAGCATGGCTGATAGCGCTTTGAGCTCGTCGTCGATCACATCCCAGTTAACAAAGGGACGGTCGGAGATTTCTGCTGAAGCGTTGGTTCCCCGTGCGGAATCAGCAATGTAAGCAGCGCCTATAGTCAAAGCGATGCCGATCACAATTCCCAAAAATATTCGCATCTAATCCCCCTTGCATTATCTCTAGCTATGCGTGATGTCCACGCGGCTTTATTCAGTGTCCCCCATCATATCCGCCAAACATTGGCCATAGAACGGCAGCCTGGCGGGCTTTTGGACCATGGAACGGAAGCGGCATTATGGCGTTCAGCTCCTCATGGGCGGCCAAGGGTTGCCCGCTAAATCACCGGCTCGACCGCGGCCACAAAGAAACCTCCGAGAGGTCAAAGTGGTCGGCCCTTCTCTCCCGCTCCATGGCAGGCAGAAAGAATGACAGCCGAAAGTATCCGACGAGAAGTAAGAAGTTCCGCGGAGCTGCAGCAAGTCTGTTTGCGGGCTCTCAAACAATGCCCCGGATTTGAGCGTGTTGACGCAATTGTGATCCAACCTAGAGATAGTGCAATGGGTGCGGCGAATTGGACGGTTGCCGCGATTAGACCGCGCGTTGATAACCGATACCTGCGGGGGGCTCGCGAGACAATCGGTTTTTTGCAGAAAACTTACCAGCTTAATCCAAGCGAAGCGCAGCTGCGCAATGGCAGAAGGCGGTAAGTTCCGCATCTGATCCCGCAAAAGCCTGAGCGCTCCGAAAACCTCGCGAAGCCGCGCCGGGCCGTCGGTTTATCATCCCTTAATATTCTGAGGAGAGAGCCTGCCGCCGGACTGGCGCGAGCTCGGGTTTGCGGCTATCGGTGGGCCTGCTGCGGCGCCGCGGATGGCGAGCGTCCCTGGCTCATCGACGGGGGCTTAAAGGCCCCGCCGCAAGAAGGGGCCGTGTTTTGACGAACGCCCAAATCCTCGGGACCGGCTCCTACGCTCCCAAGCGGATTTTGACAAACCACGAGCTTGCGGAGCTCGTGGATACGACTGATGCCTGGATCACGGAACGCACTGGGATTAAAGCGCGCCGGATCGCGGCCGAGGGAGAAGTCACCTCGGATATGGCTATCATCGCCGCTCGCCATGCGCTCGCCATGTCGGGCACAAAGGCCGAAGACCTCGATATGATCATTACGGCGACAATCTCGCCCGACATGCCGTTGCCGGCCTGTGCGGTGATTATTCAAGCCAAGCTCGGCGCTTGGCGTGCATTCGCTTTCGACATTTCAGCGGCCTGCGCGGGTTCCCTTTATGCACTGACCATTGCGGATCAATTCATAAGGAACGGCCGGGCTCGCCGCGTGCTCGTCATTGGTGTTGAGCTTTTGAGCCGCCTCGTCGATTGGAATGACCGCAATACTTGTGTGCTATTCGGCGATGCCGCGGGCGCGCTGGTCGTCGGGCCAGGACAAGGCGATGGCCGCGGCCTACTGACAACCCATCTTCACTCCGATGGCAGGGCGGCTGGCATCTTGTCGATCCCTGGCGGCGGCAGCCAGCATCCGCAATCGGCAGAAGTCCTGGCCCGCGGGATGGATAAGATCGCGATGAACGGCCGCGAGATTTATAAATTTGCCGTTCGCGCTCTGCCTGAAGTCATTTTAGAAGCGCTCGACGCCAATGGGCTTTCGGTCGCCGATATCGATCATATCGTTCCTCACCAAGCGAATGCCCGGATCGTGGAATCAGTTTTGGAAAGGCTCGGGATTCCCTTGCAAAAGTGCTGGCTGAACCTTGACCGCTATGGTAACACTTCGAGTGCTTCGCTCCCCATCTCGCTTGATGAAGCCAACCGGGCGGGGCGTCTCAAACCCGGCGATCTGATCGCGATGATGGCGATCGGCGCCGGGATGACTTGGGGCAGCGCCTTGATGCGCTGGTAGTCGGCCTTTTTGGCCGGACCAATCTCCAACAGAAACTGCTCAGGGTTATTTTGCCACCATGACCTTGCTTGCGGCCGCCACGACGGCTTTCTTGAAGGCGCCCTCGACAGTCACGGCAAAATTATAATGATATTTCGAAAATGGCGCGGAGCGGAATGGCTTGTTGCTGCGCCATCCGACCAATATCGCGCCGATAACGGGTTTATCGGCGGACATGACCACCGCCCCGCCTGATGCGCCATCACCCGTTTCGCAATCGAAGGAAAATTCCCTCGTTCCTTCCGATCCGACAGAAAGTTGATCGAAGAGGTGGCATTTCTCCATCGAGAGCCGCCGTCCGTCCCCCCAATCGATATGGCCGCGAGCGACGAATTCCACTGGCTCGTTGGGAGCCGCCCCTTCGGCAAGGGTGAAAGGGGTTATGCCTTCAACGGGGCGCGAAAGCCGCGCGACCGCCCAATCATGCACCGCCGCTATGGCGTAAGGATCCCTGCTCCCCGCCACAATGGAAGCAGACTCAATCGGTATCCGCGTCTCTTTGCCGCGGTTCTCGAGCGCGAAATAGCAGGTTTTCGCGCGAGGCACTCCCCTTTCATCGAAGAAGACGTGCGCGGCGGTGGTGATCACATCATTGGCGAGAGTTAACTGCCCGGCGCCATGGGCATCGCCGCATTCGACAAGGCCGGAAGCCGCAAACCTGATATGGAGGACGGCGGCGTCAAGTTTTTGTTCAGCCGCAAACTCATCGACGCTACGTCGGCTATTTCTGCCAAATACGACAACGGGGATGATTGGATTTGGAACCGCCTCAACAAGATTGCCTGAGATGAAAGAACCGGCCGATGTGGGGAAAGAAGAACCAAAAAGAAGGAGGCAAACGGCGGCAATACCCAGTCCACCCTTTTTGAACATTTTTTTCTTCTCCCTTCGGCGGGCGCTCATACCCTACAGTTGCGAACAGCCTGAAAGCAAGCTGGACAGAAAAGGTATTTTGCCAATACGAAAACAAAAAGGCAGATTCTGTCACAGCTCATTAGAGTTTCTATTTTCTTAAAAGCGCCGAACCTCCATGCTCATTTCCGCCTGCGCAAAGACCGATTCAATCGAACGAGGGTATCCCCGCTAGCTTTCGCGAGGCTCGATCCGATCGCGAACACTTGCGCATTTCGGCAAAATTAAGACATATTGGCACTCGCGGCATGCCCGTTATGCCGCCGGACTTCACATGCCCGGCTGTTCGCTGCCAGGCCGCTTTCTTTGAGGCCGCGGTGGCTGCATCCCTACTCGACGCGTACGCCCGCCAAAGTGCCGCCGGCCACATCACGCATGATGCCGGCCAAGAGAGCATCCTCCAGCACCTCGAGGATTTACGCACGGCGCTCCTGGACAGCGGCCGGCGTTCTGGACCATTCGACTGGCGCCCGGGATCAGGGCGCCGGAGTCAAGGGCCTACGGCGCCCTCTCCCCGTGGCCTTTATATTTGGGGCGATGCTGGGCGGGGTAAGACCATGCTGATGGATATGTTCTTTGACATCGCTCCTGTTCCCCGCAAACAACGCCAGCACTTCCATAGCTTCATGACTTCAGTCCACCAGGCGATCAACCATTGGCGAAAAGAGCGGCGGCCGAATGGTTCCGATCCGGTTGCCGCCATTGCTGATGTTTTCGCGGCCGAAGCCTCGCTTCTGTGCTTTGATGAATTCCATGTTACGGATATCGTGGACGCGATGATCCTCGGTAGGCTCTTCGAGACTCTGCTGGCTCGCGGCATTGTCATTGTTGCAACCTCCAATGTGCCGCCAGAGCTCCTCTACGAGAACGGCCTCAACCGGGGACTTTTCCAGCCGTTCATTCAAATGATCCGCGCGCGAATGAATATCGTCCGGCTCGATGCCGCCGCCGATTTCCGCTTGCGGAAGCCGCGAGACCAATCCTTATATTTCGTCCCGGCGGATGCGCATGCGATCACCGCGCTCAATCACGCTTTCCAGAGGCTCACCGGCGTCGCCCGTGGCGAGCCCTTGACTCTGAATGTCCTTGGCCGCCCGGTCTTTGTGCCCGAGGCGTTTGCCAATATCGGCCGGTTCAAATATTCGGACCTCTGCCAAAGACCGCTCGGCGCCAACGACTTTCTGGCCATCGCGCGGCAGTTTCATATCGTCCTCATCGATGGCATTCCAGTAATTGACGAGGAACGCCGGGATGAGGCAAAGCGGTTCATTACTTTGATCGACACCTTTTACGATCACCAAGTTAAACTCATCGTCTCCGCCCATGCCGAGCCCAGTCAACTTTACAAGGGCAATCAGGGCTTTGTATCGTTTGAGTTTAAGCGGACGGCGTCGCGCCTTATGGAAATGCGCTCGGCCGGCTATTTTGCCCGGCCATACGGCGAGAGAGTGCCCTCTGGTGCCCGCGATCATAGCGCCATTGCGGAACCTGATATTCATGGGGTCATCCTCTAATCGCTTCACCTATTCCCCACTATGGTCTAGACTCCCGGTTGCTCGGAATTTGCAGGGATAAGCAACATGGCGCGCAGCAAAATTGCACTAATCGGAGCCGGTCAAATCGGCGGAACCCTGGCTCACCTCGCCGCGCTAAAGGAGCTCGGGGACATTGTGCTCTTCGACATTGCGGAGGGAACGCCACAGGGCAAAGCGCTTGATCTTGCCGAATCTGCCCCTGTCGATGGATTCAACGCCGCGTTGGCCGGCAGCAACAGCTACGAAGTGATTGCGGGCGCCGATATTGTCATCGTCACGGCTGGGGTACCGCGAAAACCTGGAATGAGCCGCGACGATCTCCTGGGAATTAATCTCAAGGTCATGGAAGCCGCCGGCACCGGCATCAAGCAATATGCTCCGAACGCATTTGTCATTTGCATTACTAATCCACTCGACGCCATGGTTTGGGCCCTGCAAAAGACTTCCCAATGCCAGCCCAACAAGATCGTTGGCATGGCGGGCGTCTTGGATTCGGCGAGGTTCCGCTATTTCCTTGCCGAGGAATTCAAGGTTTCCGTTGAAGACGTGACGGCCTTCGTGCTCGGCGGCCATGGCGACGACATGGTGCCATCGGTGCGCTATTCGACTGTCGCGGGAATTCCGCTTCCGGATTTGGTCAAGCTCGGCTGGACGACGCAAAAGCGGCTTGACGCGATCATTGACCGCACACGCAAGGGCGGCGGTGAAATCGTCGCTCTCTTAAAGACGGGATCGGCGTTCTACGCTCCGGCCGCGTCGGCCATCGCGATGGCCGAGTCGTACCTTAAGGATAAGCGCCGCGTTTTCCCCTGTGCGGCGCGGCTCAATGGCGAATATGGGATCAAGGACCTCTATGTCGGAGTGCCAGTGATCATAGGCGCCAACGGTGTTGAGAAAATCGTCGAGGTGACGCTCGATGCGGCCGAAAAAGCGATGTTCGAGAAATCCGCTGCTTCGGTACGGACCCTGGTCGAGGCATGTAAGGCGATCAATCCAGCGCTCGCTGCCTGAATGCCTATATTACCACCATCAATATTCGTCTTGCGATGTGACGCAGGCCGGGATGGAATTGCCCGCAGAGCCCGTCCGTGGTGCCGGCCGGCTGTTCGCCCGTAGAAGAAGCCGTGCGCACCTTTGCGAGGACGAAGATGGAAGGCTGGCTGCGCGAACGAGGTATCCTCTTGAGCGGGGGAGGCGCCGATGAGAGCCCCAGGCCACCGGCGCTTGCCCGAAGTCCTTGCCTGCCACGCCGCCTCGGCGAGGATCCTGCATAAATTGCGGCCATTTGCTGTCGCAATGGCCCGGAAAGCCGAGCTCGACCCCTGGAAAGACTGAACCGAATAGGTATACAAGGCCGCAGTTTTGAGCGGCGGCAGCTGCAACGCTGCATCCGCCCCTTTCCGAAAAGGGACATTCATGAGCTTGGCGCAAAATCTGCTTACTGAAGCGATGATCCGAAGAATCCGTCCGGCAAGGGATCGCAATGAACATTCACGAATATCAGGCTAAAGCGATCTTGAGGGAATTTGGCGTTCCCGTGCCACGCGGCGTCGTCGCGTTGCGCGGCGCTGATGCATTGGCGGCGGCGCAGGAGCTCGGCGGACCGGTCTGGGTGGTCAAATCCCAGATCCACGCCGGCGGCCGCGGCCGTGGCCATTTCAAGGAGCCCGAGGCGGGGGAAAAAGGAGGCGTCAGGCTGGCGAAATCGCCAGCCGAGGCGAGTAACTTCGTTAAAGAAATGCTCGGGCGGACCCTTGTCACGGTGCAGACAGGTCCAGTGGGCAAGCACGTCGGCCGGGTTTATCTCGAAGAAGGCGCGACCATTGCAAAGGAGTTTTATCTCTCCCTGCTGGTCGACCGATCGGCGGGCCGCGTCGCCTTCGTCGTCTCCACCGAAGGCGGCATGAACATCGAAGAGGTCGCCGAGCGGACACCTGCCCGGATCACGCATTTTACCGTCGATCCGGCGACGGGGATCATGCCGCACCATGGCCGCGCCGTCGCTGCCGCTCTTGGCCTTGCCGGTGATCTCGCCAAACAGGCCGAGAAGCTCACCTCGACGCTCTACACGGCTTTCACCGCCAAGGACATGGCTCTTTTGGAGATAAACCCGCTCATCGTGTCCTCCGATGGGCAGCTCAAATGCCTCGATGCAAAGATTTCCTTCGACGACAATGCGCTCTACCGCCACCCGGATGTGGCCGCGCTGCGCGACGAAAGCGAAGAGGATGCGCGTGAGATTGAAGCCTCGAAATATGACCTCAATTATATCGCCCTGACCGGCACCATTGGCTGCATGGTGAACGGCGCGGGCCTCGCCATGGCGACGATGGATATCATCAAATACTATGGCGGCGCGCCGGCGAATTTTCTCGATGTCGGCGGTGGCGCGACCAAAGATAAAGTTGCGGAAGCCTTCAAAATCATCACCTCCGACGCCCAAGTTAAAGGCATCCTCATCAACATCTTCGGCGGCATCATGAAATGCGATGTGATCGCCGAAGGCGTCACCTCGGCCGCGAGGGAAACAGGTCTCTCCGTGCCACTCGTAGTGCGGCTTGAGGGAACGAATGTCGTAAGGGGTAAGGCCATCCTCGCCCAATCCGGTCTCAATCTCATTCCGGCGGACGATCTCGACGACGCCGCGCAAAAAATCGTCGCGGCAACAGGCAGGACGTGAGGCATGGCGATCCTCATCGATAAGGACACGAAAGTTATCTGCCAAGGCTTCACAGGCAAGAATGGGACATTCCACTCCGAGCAGGCGATCGCTTATGGGACGCGCATGGTCGGCGGTGTCTCGCCTGGTAAGGGCGGCGCTACCCACCTCGGCTTGCCGGTTTATGATACGGTCACCGAGGCGCGCGCGGCGACCGGCGCCGACGCCAGCGTTATCTATGTGCCGCCGCCTGGCGCCGCCGACGCAATCTGCGAGGCAATTGATGCCGAAATTCCGTTGATCGTCTGCATTACCGAAGGGGTTCCGGTCGGGGACATGATCAAGGTCAAGCGCGCCTTGCAAGGTTCGAAGTCTCGCCTCATCGGCCCAAATTGCCCCGGCATCATGACCGCCGGTGAATGTAAAATCGGCATCATGCCCGGCAATATCTTCCAGAAAGGCTCCGTTGGCATCGTCTCGCGGTCAGGCACCCTGACTTACGAGGCTGTCTTTCAGACCTCCCAAGAAGGATTTGGCCAAACGACAGCGGTCGGCATTGGCGGCGATCCGATCAAGGGGTTGGAATTCATCGAGGTTTTAGAGTTGTTCCTGGCCGATCAGGCGACCAAATCGATCATTGTCATCGGGGAAATCGGCGGCTCGGCCGAGGAGGAGGCGGCAAGTTTTCTGGCGGGCGAAGCCAAGCGCGGCCGCAAGAAGCCTATTGTCGGCTTCATTGCGGGCCGCACCGCGCCGCCCGGCCGGCGTATGGGCCACGCCGGCGCCATTATCTCTGGCGGGAAGGGGGGCGCCGAAGACAAGATCGGCGCGATGGAAGCGGCGGGTATTGTCATCGCGCCGACCCCAGCGCAGCTCGGCAAAACCCTCTCTCATGTGCTGCGTGGCTAGGTCCCCTTGAGAAGCCCATCACGCGGGCTCATGTTAGGGAATAGACGCCTCTCAAGCATCCGCCATGTTTTACGATGTTTTATCCGTCTGGGAATTTGAATTGCATGACGAATTCGCTTCGGCGGGCCCGGCGCAACGGCCTCGCCGGTAAATTCACACTTAAAAGGGGTTAACAATGGCGCGCCGAAATGGGAATGACAGCAATAATGGCGCGGCTGGCGCTAGCGCCGGCCGGCAAGCCTTGAACACGGCTTTTGCGCGCACATCCTTCCTCGACGCGGCCAACGCGCACTACATCGAGAGTTTGCAAGATAGCTATCGGCGCGATCCGTCTTTAATCGATCCTTCTTGGCGGCAGTTTTTCTCGGAAATCGGCGATGCGGCGCCGCTCCTCCAGCCAAAGTGGCAACCACGGGCACCCCTGACTCCGCCCACTGATGAACTCATATCCGCGCTTGATAGCAATTGGGGCGAAATCGGAGCCCGCATTGGCGCAAGGCTCAAGGAAGAGGCCGATCGCGCGGTGGACGCCGCCCTCCTTCAAGCTACGCGCGACTCGATCCACGCCCTCATGATGATCCGCGCCTACCGCATGCGCGGCCACCTCCACGCCAACCTCGATCCGTTGGGGATCGAGTCCCGAAACGGCCGCGAGGAGTTGCACCCGGCTGCCTATAAATTCACCGAAGCCGATTACGATCGGAATATTTTTCTCGACGGAGTGCTCGGTCTCCAATACGCGACAATCCCCGAGATGCTGAAAATTCTGCAGCGTACTTACTGCGGCACCATCGGCTTCGAGTTCATGCATATTTCCGATCCGGCCGAAAAAAGCTGGCTGCAGCAGCGGATCGAGGGACCTGATAAAGAGATTAGCTTCACCAAGGAAGGCAAACGCGCGATCCTAGTGAAGCTCGTCGAATCCGAGGGTTTCGAGAAGTTTCTTGATACCAAATATACCGGGACGAAGCGGTTCGGCCTCGATGGTGCCGAGGCCATGGTGCCGGCACTCGAACAGATCATCAAGCGGGGCGGCGCCTTGGGCGTCCAGGACATCGTCGTCGGCATGGCGCACCGCGGGCGCCTCAATGTGCTTTCCCAGGTCATGGGCAAGCCCCATCGCGCGATATTCAACGAATTTAAGGGGGGGTCATTTACACCCGATGACGTCGAAGGGTCCGGAGACGTCAAATACCATCTTGGCGCCTCGTCGGATCGCGATTTCGATGGCAACCGCGTTCACCTTTCGCTCACCGCCAATCCTTCCCATCTCGAAATCGTCGATCCTGTTGTTCTCGGCAAAGTGCGTGCTAAAGAGGACCAATTGCGCGACGTTATCGACCGTAACAAGGTGTTGCCGCTCCTCATTCACGGTGATGCGGCGTTTGCCGGCCAGGGTGTCATTGCCGAATGTTTTGGCCTTTCCGGCCTCAAGGGATACCGCACCGGCGGCTCCATCCACTTCATCATCAATAACCAAATCGGTTTCACCACCGTGCCGCGCCATTCAAGGTCATCGCCCTACCCTTCAGACAGTGCCAAGATGATCGAGGCGCCGATCATCCATGTCAATGGCGACGACCCCGAAGCTGTCGTCTACTCGGCAAAGATCGCAGTCGAGTTCCGCCAAAAATTCCACAAGCCAGTTGTCATCGATATGTTCTGCTATCGTCGGTTTGGCCACAACGAAGGCGATGAGCCTTCCTTCACCCAGCCGCTCATGTATAGAAAAATTCGTGAGCATAAGACGACGCTACAAATTTATACCGAGAAGCTTGTTGGCGAAGGGATTATCACGGAGGGTGAAGTCTCCAAGCTTCAAGCCAATTGGTGGCACCACCTCGAGACCTCGCTTCAGGCGAGCCAATCCTTCAAGCCCAACAAGGCCGATTGGCTCGATGGGCGCTGGTCGGGCTTCCGCGCGGCATCGGCGAGCGAGGAAGACCGGCGCGGCAAAACGGGCCTTGATCGCGCAAGGCTCACCGAAATCGGCCTCCGGCTGACGAATATCCCGCAAAATTTCCACCTGCATCGCACCTTGCGGCGCTTGATGGAGCACCGCCGCAAAATGATCGAGACGGGCGAGGGAATCGATTGGGCAATGGGCGAAGCGCTCGCATTCGGCTCCCTCGTCGATGAGGGCTTTTCGGTCCGGTTGTCGGGGCAAGATAGTGAACGCGGCACATTCTCGCAGCGCCACTCTGTCCTCATCGATCAAGAAAATGAATCCCGCTACATCCCATTGAACAACATTCGCGATGGACAAGCGCATTTTGAAGTTATCAACTCCATGCTTTCCGAGGAAGCGGTCCTCGGCTTCGAGTATGGCTACTCGCTCGCGGAGCCGAATGCGCTTGTCCTGTGGGAGGCGCAGTTCGGCGATTTTGCCAATGGCGCGCAGGTCGTCTTCGATCAATTTATTTCCTCTGGTGAGCGCAAATGGCTCCGTATGTCGGGGCTCGTTTGTTTGCTGCCGCATGGTTTCGAGGGGCAGGGGCCTGAACACTCCTCGGCGCGTCTTGAGCGCTACCTGCAATTATGCGCCGAGGATAATATGCAGGTAGCAAATTGCACGACGTCGGCTAATTATTTCCATATCCTGCGGCGGCAATTGCATCGCGATATCCGTAAACCGCTAATCCTCATGACACCAAAATCCCTCCTCCGTCATAAGCGCGCCGTCTCCAAGCTGGATGCCTTCACGGCCGGCACGTCTTTCCATCGCATACTGCTCGATGATGCCGAGCATGCGGCGGAAGACACTCTGCGTCTCGCCGAGGACGGTAAAATCCGCCGTGTGCTATTGTGTACGGGCAAAGTCTACTATGATCTTTTTGAGGAGCGCGAAAAGCGAGGGATCAACGACGTCTACCTTTTGCGTGTCGAGCAGCTCTATCCTTTTCCTTTAAAAACGCTCGTTGCCACGCTGGCACGCTTCAAGGGGGCCAGAATCTCTTGGTGCCAGGAGGAGCCAAAGAACATGGGCGCCTGGACGTTCGTTGAGCCTTACCTCGAGTGGGTGCTGGCGCAGGCGGGCAGCCTGAGCAAACGGCCGATCTATATCGGCCGGCCGGCAGCCGCTTCGCCCGCCACGGGCTTGATGCCAAAGCATTTAGCACAAATTGCAACCTACATGAACGAAGCATTCGCGGCTTGACGAACGGCGCCATATCGCTTGATGCGTGAGAGGTTAGGGTTGAAACGGTTTTTTATCTTGAGCGTCTGCGCGGTTGCTTTCGCCTATGGAGTAACGCTCGCCACCCTGTTTGTGTGTCAAAGGCGTCTTCTTTATTTTCCTGACGGCTTCTACGTCGCTCCTTCGCGAGCTTATCCTAATTCTCGATTTCAAGAATTATCCGTTGAAACAGAAGATGGACTCGCCCTCAAGGGCTGGTATGTACCGGCGACGGGTCAGCCATTCACGCTTGTATTTTTTCATGGCAACGGCGACTGCTTGGTAAGTATCGCGCCGGTTGCCGCTTCTTATACAAAGGCGGGGTACGGTTTTTTACTAGCGGAATATCGG
>DASPVM010000018.1:0-175364 GCA_035622375.1 Methylocella sp.
TCTCGCGTAAAACTTCAGCGCGCTGGGCGCGAATGGAAGGGTCTATCACCCTTTAACACCGAGAAAACCCCCTCCTTTTTCGTCAATGATCAAAAAATGGCCTGGTTCGACTACTCGGCCGGAAAAAATGGCAATATTTTCGATTTTCTTATGGAGACCGAGGGGCTCACATTTCCGGAGGCCGTCAAGCGGCTCGCCGCCGAGGCCGGGCTCGCCCTGCCCCGCCTTTCCCCCGAGGCCGAGAGAAAGGAACAAAACCGGGCTAGCCTCCACGAGGTGTTGGCGCTCGCGGCGGATCAATTTGCGGCTGAGCTGAGCGGCGCCCGAGGGGCCAAGGCGCGCGCCTATCTCGAGAAGCGCGGTCTTAATGGCGAACCGCAAGGGCGTTTCCAGCTCGGCTATGCGCCACCCGAAAAATATGCGCTGCGCGACGCGCTGGCGGCGCGGGGCGTTACCGCGCAAGCGATGATCGACGCCGGGCTTTTAATCCACGGCGAGGGGATCGCCGTTCCCTACGGCCGTTTCCGCGACCGGATCATGTTTCCGATCCACGACCCTTTGGGGCGGGTAATCGCCTTCGGCG
The DNA here is from genome assembly GCA_035622375.1 of Methylocella sp. Lineage (GTDB taxonomy): Bacteria > Pseudomonadota > Alphaproteobacteria > Rhizobiales > Beijerinckiaceae > Methylocapsa. The sequence continues at coordinate 584 of DASPVM010000018.1, forward strand.
GCCGCGCCCTGGGCGACGATATTCAGCCAAAATATCTCAATTCCCCCGAGACTGAGCTATTCCGCAAAGGCGCGGTCCTCTACAACCACCACCGTGCCCGCAAGGCCGCTCATGCGGGCGATAAGCTCTTTGTCGTCGAAGGCTATGTTGATGCGATTGCCATGGCCTCGGCGGGATTTGAGGCAACGGTGGCAACCCTCGGCACCGCTTTGACGCAAGCGCACTGCGCGCTTTTGTGGAGCATGTCGGAGGAGCCGGTCCTTTGCTTTGATGGTGACCGGGCCGGGCATAGGGCGGCCCACCGGGCGATCGATCTCGTGCTGCCCTTGATAGGCCCGGGCCGATCCGCCGCATTCGCCCTCCTGCCCGAGGGGCAAGATCCGGATGATCTCGTTAGATCCGGCGGCTATGCGGCGATCGCGCCTCTCCTGGCGCAAGCGTTGCCGCTCTTTGACCTTATTTGGCTGCGCGAGACCGAGGGCGGAAATTTCGAAACACCTGAGCGCCGCGCCGGGCTCGAACGGCGCCTTAATGAAATCGCTTCGGCAATCAAGGACGAACCGCTCCGCCGCCATTACCGGGCGGAGTTTCGCTCCCACCTCTATCGGTTTTTCAACCCGCGCTCGCCCCAGAAACAGGGATTCCGGGCTCCGGCGGGCGAAAAAAAATATGGGCGGGAAACACCGAGTTTCTTGCAAAGCCCGCTCTATGTCAGCCAAAGCCTGGCGCGCTCCCCCTTGCTGCACGCCGGACGAACCGCCCTGGCGCCTAGGGAAGGGTTGATCTTGCTGCTCCTTCTGGGTCATCCGGGCCTTATCGAAAAATATTCCGAAATCCTGGCCGAAACGGAATTTGAAAACGGCGAGGCGGCGGGGCTGCGCGATGCTCTCGTGACCTCATTCACGAGCAGCATCGCCCCGGCGGAGCTTGACAAGCCGAGCCAAGACGCGGCATGCCTTCGCGCCGCATTGCAAAAAATGGGCTACACGCCCGTTCTGGCAAAGCTTGATGACTTGGCGGCGCGGGCACCGCATTGGTATCTAAAACCCGAGGCCGCCGAAGCGGATGCCGAGGAGGTTTTGAAGCAGGCCCTGAGCTTGCATCGTAGGCGCAAAGCGTTACATAAGGAGTTGCAATTGGCCGAGTCCGCTCTAGGTAACGACTGTAGCGAGGTTAATCTTGGCCGTCTCAAAGATATCCAGGCGCAAATAGCGGCCCTTCCGGGGATCGAGGCCGCCGTGGAGGGCTTTGGCGTGCCATCTGGACGAGGGCGAGGAACCCTTTAGCGCCGAAGGCCTGCTTGGGCCGTGCACCTTCGGATGTTTGGCCTCGACCGCCAAACGCCCGAGCGAAAAACGGTATGGGAATCGGTTGTTTAAATTTTCCGTGGCGATGACAACTCCCGCTTTTGCACATTGTGGAGGCCGTTGATGGCGAAAAAAGACAGTGAGACTTCAGGGGCGGAGCGCGGCACCGTCGAGGTCGCCGATAGCCCCCTGCTCGATCTCACGGATGCCGCCGTCAAGCGGATGATCAAGCTCGCGAAAAAACGCGGCTTCGTGACCTATGCGGAATTAAATGCCGTGCTTCCCTCCGAGGAAGTCAACTCCGAGCAGATCGAAGACGTCCTTTCCATGCTGAACGAAATGGGCATCAATGTCATCGAAAACGAGGAGCCGGAAGAGTCGGCTTCCGAGGACGGCCCCGAGGAGGAAGAGGAAGGCCAAGGCGGTGACTTGGTCGAGGTCGTCCAAACAAGAGCGCTGACGACGCGCTCCTCGGAACCTGCCGACCGTACGGATGATCCGGTGCGAATGTACTTGCGCGAGATGGGCTCCGTCGAGCTGTTGTCGCGCGAGGGCGAAATCGCCATTGCCAAGCGCATCGAGGCCGGCCGCGAGGCGATGATCGCCGGCCTTTGCGAGAGCCCGCTGACCTTTCAGGCCATTATCATCTGGCGCGACGAACTCAACGACAGCAAAGTTCTGCTGCGTGACATTATCGATCTTGAAGCGACCTATGCCGGCCCTGACGGAAAGAACGCACCTAAGATCGACATGACGTCCCCCGAGGGCGCCGAGGCGCTCGCCGCCGCGCAGCAGGCGCCCGCGACCGCGCCAATCGACCCGCCGGCGCGGCTGCGGCCGGCTGGCGAGGAAGAGGGGGATGCGCCTGTCCCCGACGACTTGTTTGACGACGACGACGATTTAGAAAATTCGGTCTCGCTATCGGCCATGGAAGCCGAGCTTAAGCCCAAGGTCCTCGAAACATTTGAACGGATCGCCAGCACTTACAAGAAATTACGGCGTCTGCAGGATCAGAACGTCGTCAATAAGCTGAAAAACGAAACACTGACACCCGCGCAGGAGCGTAAGTATAAAACCCTCAAAAAAGAAATCGTTTGCGACGTCAAATCGCTGTCGCTTAACCCCAATCGCATCGAGGCGCTCGTTGATCAGCTCTACGACATCAACAAACGGCTGATCGGGCTTGAGACGAAACTTCTGCGTCTTGCGGAGGGGTTTGGCGTTCTCCGCGAGGACTTCCTAAAAAACTACCAAAACTCCGAGCTCGACCCGAAATGGCTGTTGCGTGTCTCAAAGCTCGGCGGGCGCGGCTGGCGCGACTTTGTCGCGGGCTCGAAGGAGCAAATCAAGGAACTGCTCGGCGATATTCATGGGCTGGCGACGGAAACCGGGCTCGAAATTCAGGAATTCCGCCGCATCGTTCACCTCGTTCAAAAGGGCGAACGTGAGGCCCGCCAAGCCAAGAAAGAGATGGTCGAGGCGAACCTGCGCCTCGTCATCTCGATCGCCAAGAAATACACCAACCGTGGGCTGCAGTTCTTGGATTTGATCCAGGAGGGGAACATCGGCCTCATGAAGGCCGTCGACAAGTTCGAGTATCGCCGAGGCTACAAATTTTCGACCTATGCCACCTGGTGGATCCGGCAGGCGATCACCCGGTCGATCGCCGATCAGGCGCGCACGATCCGTATCCCCGTCCATATGATCGAGACGATCAACAAAATCGTCCGCACCTCCCGCCAAATGCTCCATGAGATCGGCCGCGAGCCGACCCCCGAAGAGCTCGCTGAAAAGCTCGCCATGCCGCTTGAAAAAGTGCGCAAGGTCTTAAAAATCGCCAAGGAGCCGATCTCGCTTGAGACGCCGATTGGCGACGAAGAGGATTCGCATCTCGGCGATTTCATCGAGGACAAAAATGCCGTGCTGCCGATCGACGCGGCGATCCAGTCCAACCTGCGCGAGACGACGACGCGCGTGTTGGCCTCCCTGACCGCGCGCGAGGAGCGCGTTTTGCGTATGCGCTTTGGCATTGGCATGAATACCGACCACACATTGGAAGAAGTCGGCCAGCAGTTCTCCGTGACGCGCGAGCGCATCCGGCAGATCGAGGCGAAGGCGCTGCGCAAGCTGAAGCATCCGTCACGGTCGCGGAAGCTGCGGAGTTTTCTCGATAATTGACGCCGCGGCGGATCTCGAGGGCAGTCAACCCGCACAGCGGGCTTCGCTTGCGAAGAGGAGGGTGGCGGCAACGGCCTTCTGGGCTGCCTTCTCGCTTTCTTGCGCCATCCTCCTCTTTCTCGCCGGCCTTGGCATCAGCAATAAATTCCGCACGAATGGGAAAATCGTGGCATAGGAACGCGCGAAGAGATGACCGATCAGGTTGAGTGTTAGGTCCCATGCCAGCCATGACCTAGGGCTGGACCCCACCGCAAATGGACCGCCCGGTAAGCGAAGCGTCAGCTCTTACCTCTTCGGCAAGAACACCACGAGATCGTTGCGGTTGGCGCGGCTGAGCAGCGCGCGGGCCTCTTCGTCGAGAAGGTCGCGATCGATCTGGCGGCCAGACATCAATTCGATCCGGTGGCTCCAGGAAACGTGTTCCGCTTTCAAAGAGTCCAATTCGTTTCGCAAGGCCGTGATTTTGTGCTCGTATTCGTCCTTGGTTTTGAGGCCACGCTCGCCGTTGAGGGCATGCCATATAAAGTAGCCGCCGATTGCACCCGAGACGCAATACAGCGCCGAATGGAAAAGGACTGCGCGCCAGCGCTTATAGACCACCATGGTTTAAATCTGCCCCAACAAGGTAAGAGTTTCGTTAACTTCAGCGGACGAAAGGACTCAAACGGGGATGTTGCGGGCTTTTGCGAACTTGCGCAATTTGTCGCGCAGGGACTGCCCGCCGCCCGGCTCGTCGAGCAGCGCGAGAACGAAGTCCCGAGTCTCTTTCAAGCTCGTCGCGAGGACCATCGCCTTGACGGGCCCAATCGACGCGGCCGACATCGAGAGGCTGCGATAGCCGAGCGCCAGCAGCGCCATCGCCTCGAGCGGCCTACCGCCCATCTCTCCGCAAAGGCTGAGCGGTACCGCGGCGTCCCGCGCGCAATCGGCGATCTGTTTTAAAGCCTTGAGAATCGGCGCCGATAGCGTATCAAAGCGCGACGAGACGCGTTTGTTATCGCGATCAGCCGCATAGATATATTGGAAGAGGTCATTCGAGCCGACCGAAAGGAAATCAACGCGCTTGCACGCCTCCTCGAGTTGCCAAAGCATCGAGGGAATTTCCACCATGATGCCGAGCTTGACACGGGTGGGGGGCTCTCTCCCATGCAATTTGAGATGTTTGAGCTCGCTCTCGACAAAACCTTTGGCATTATCGAACTCATCGAGCGTCGCGATCATCGGAAACATGATTTTTATGTCGCGGCCCGAGCCAGCGCGCAGCAGAGCGCGCAGTTGAGAGCGCAAAAGCCCAGGGCGATCGAGGCCGATCCGGATTGCACGCCAGCCAAGCGCTGGATTCTCCTCCTGAACCTTCGCCATGTAAGGCAGAATCTTATCGGAGCCTATATCCAATGTGCGGAAGGTTATGGATTTTCCGCCAACGGAGTCGAGCGCGGTCCGATAAAGCGCCTCTTGATCGCTCATTTTCGGCAATCTCGAGGCAAGCATGAATTGCACCTCGGTGCGGAAGAGACCCACGGATGAGGCGCCGGTCTCGCCGACGTGCGGCAGATCGACGACCATGCCGACATTCATCGCAAGCTCGATGGCAACGCCATCCTTGGTGATCGCAGGCACGTCGCGGAGCTTGTGATACTGCGCCTGTTTGCGCGCGCGAAGCCGCGCCTTCTCGGCGTAAGCATGCTCGATATCAGGCGAGGGCCGCAGATGGATATCGCCGGAGACCCCATCCACGATGATGGCGTCGCCCGATTCGGCAAGATCGACGATGTTGGCGACGTTGCCGACGGCGGCAATGCCAAGCGCGCGGGCGACGATCGCGACATGGCTCAAAGCGCCAGACTCTTCCAAGATTAAACCGCGGATCTTTCCACGTTCGTATTCGAGCAAGGCGGCCGGTCCCATCGAGCGCGCAACAATGACCGCGTTGCTTGGCAAGTTTTCATGCGGCGCGACGAAAACCTGCCCGGTGAGCTGATGCAGCAAGCGGTTGGCGAGGTCGTCAAGATCATGCAAGCGCTCGCGCAGATAAGGCTCCGTTTGCCTCTGGAGTTTCGCCCTTGTGTCGTTCTGTACACGTTCGACTGCGGCTTCAGCGGTGAGTCCCGTCGCCACGGCTTCCCGCAGGCGCCGCAACCAGCCTCGGTCATGGGCAAAGAGCCGAAAGGTTTCGAGGACATCCCGGTGCTCGCCGGGTCCCATATTGCCGCTTTCGATCAAGAGATCGAGCGAGTGGCGCATCGCAGCGATGGCGCTTTCTAGTCTTTCCAGCTCTCGCTTGGCGTCTTCGGCGACGAGTTGCTTGACGATAACCCGGGGCTCATGAAGGAGAACGTGACCTAGCCCCACCCCATCGGCGATGGGAGTCCCCTTCAGCGCGAGCGGGCGCCGCAGAGCGATATCCCCGCCTGGCGGTGCAATGGATTGCAAATCGCCGGAGGCGATCATTTCGGCGAGCAGCATCGCCGTTGTCTGGAGAGCCTCGATCTCTTCTTCCGTATAAGCGCGCCGTGCTTTGTTTTGTACCACCAGCACGCCAAGTGTATTGCCGCCCCGCAGGATGGGCACGCCGAGGAAAGAGGAGTAAATCTCCTCGCCTGTTTCTGGACGGTACATAAAGGAAGGATGGAGTTGTGCGTCGGCAAGCGCTAGCGGCTCGGCTGTTTCGGCGATGAGGCCGACGAGGCCCTCGCCGGTGCGCAAGGTCGTCAAGTGGACCGCCTCACGATTGAGGCCTTCCGTAGCGTAGAGTTCGAGCCGGCTATCAGCACGCAGCACGTAAACCGAGCACACCTCCGCGACCATGTTCGCCGCGATATGGACAACGATCTTGTCGAGCCTCGCTTGCGGGCTGACAGGCTCCGCCATGACCTCGCGGAGCCGCCGCAGCAGTAAACGGGGACCGCCGAGCGAGCCGAACATCAACTTTCCTAATTACAACTGAGTAAAGAGTGTTTCCTTTTAGGCCCAGTACACCGCGACTCTGCAACGGTTACGCCGCGACAGAGTTCCGCGGGTTTTCCCGGCTCGCGACGTCATCTCGTTTATCCAACTTTCGAAAACACAATAAAATCATTCTGGTCACGTGCTGGCAATCCGGTCAGCGCAGGACTTTACCGTTTATATTTATCTCATCCTCGCTGCATCGCAGCCGCGCGCCTCGCTGTAGCCATGCGAGGGGATGGATCGGGCTGAGTAACGCCAAGGCTTAGCAGTATGGCCTTCATTAACTCACGGTCTCAAGCAAAAGCCAGACCAAGCAAACGCTACTACTCAAGCTTTGTCCAAGCCATAGATGCTGTGAAGGGTGCGCACCGCAAGCTCCGTGTAAGCTGCGTCGATAAGCACGGAGAATTTTATCTCCGAGGTCGTGATGGCGCGAATATTAATGCCCTTATCGGCGAGAGCCTTGAAAGCTTTCGCGGCAACGCCGGCGTGGCTGCGCATGCCAACCCCGATGGCCGAGATCTTGACGACGTCACCCGCCCCTTGCAGATCGGAAAAGCCGATCTGCCCTTGCGCTTTAAAAAGAATCGTCTGGGCGCGGGCATAATCGGCAGCAGGCACCGTGAATGTCAGATCGGTGACGCCCGTCTCTTTCGACGCGACCTGGATGATCATGTCCACGTTGATGTTCGCCTCGGCAAGGGGCGTGAAAATGGCCGCGGCGATGCCCGGCCTGTCGGCCAGCTGGCGCAGGGTGATCTGCGCCTCGTCCTTGGAGAATGCGATTCCCGTGACCACCTGATTTTCCACAATCTCCTCCTCGCCGCAAATAAGGGTGCCTTGGCTTGAATTGGTCGGGTCGTCGAACGATGAGCGCACGAAAGTCCTCACCTTACGGGCCATGGCTAGCTCGACGGAGCGCACATGCAGAACTTTTGCGCCGAGCGATGCCATTTCGAGCATTTCTTCAAAGGCGATCCGGTCGAGACGGCGCGCCTTCGGAACGATCCGCGGATCCGTCGTATAGACGCCGTCGACGTCGGTATAAATATCGCACCGGTCGGCGCGCAGCGCGGCAGCGACGGCAACGGCACTCGTGTCGGAACCGCCCCGCCCTAGCGTCACGAGCCGTGCGCTCTCCTTGTGCAGGCCTTGAAACCCGGTGATGACGGCGACCTCCCGCCGCAGAGCGAATCCTTCCAGGATTGGCTCGGCATCGAGTTGCAAAATCCGCCCAGAGGTGTGCTCGTCCGAGCAAAGGATGGGAATTTGCCACCCCTGCCAGGAGCGGGCAGGAATCCCCTCTTCCTGCAAGACGATGGCAAGGAGACCAGCCGTGACCTGTTCGCCGGAGGCGACGACCGCGTCATACTCTTTAAGGTCGTAGAGGCGCGACGCCCCCTCGCACCAGGCGACAAGCTCGTTGGTTTTGCCGGCCATGGCGGAAACAACGACGGCGACATCATGGCCGGCCGACCGCTCCCGCGCGATGTGCCTTGCAACATTGCGAATGCGCTCTAAATTTGCGACCGACGTGCCGCCGAATTTCATGACGAGCCGGGACATCTACGCCTTTCTCGGATTCGCAAGGGAGCGCGCACCCGCGCTTACGCCATGGCGCGCATCAATGCAAAGGGCGGAACTTGAAGTCAATGGGAATTGAGCCATGACGCATCGAGAAAGTTTTCACAAAGACCCGACCATCGACGAGGCCGACGTCGCAAAGTTCGACCGGCTCGGCGCCGATTGGTGGGACCCTAAAGGATCCATGCGTGCATTGCATAAGTTAAATCCCGTGCGTGTTGCCTATTTACGTGAGCGCCTTTGCGTCCACTTCTCGAACGAGAAGGAGCCGCGCGATTGGCGCTCCGGGACGCCGCTCGCCGGCCTGCGGCTCATCGACATTGGCTGCGGCGCTGGCCTTCTCTGCGAGCCGTTGGCGCGCCTAGGTGCCTCGATAACCGGCATTGATCCTTCCTCCCGCAATATAGAAGTCGCCTGCCACCACGCCGCTAGGGGAGGCCTTTCCATCAATTACCGCTGCATAACCGCGCAAGCGGCCGCCGCCGGGGGCGAAGTCTTCGATGCCGTCCTCGCCATGGAAGTCATTGAGCATGTACGCGACCTTCGGGAGTTTTTGCGCCATGCGGCAGCCTTGGTGCGGCCGGGCGGCCTTGTCGCCCTCGCGACTTTGAACCGGACCTTAAAAAGCTTTGCCTTCGCCATCGTCGGGGCGGAATATATTTTGCGCTGGCTTCCTCCCGGCACGCATAATTGGCGGCAGTTCATCACGCCGCTTGAACTCGCGGCCGCCTTGCGCAGCAAGGGCTTGCGGATCGAGCATGAGGCGGGCCTCATCTACGACCCCGTTTCCAGCGCCTGGCGCCTCTCGCACGATATGGATGTCAATTACATGATGATCGCGGGACGGGCCGGAAAATAACCGTAGCCGCCAAACCGCCGCTTGATCCAAAGCAGTTGTTGGGAGATTTATTTCCAGAATGCAAATCTGGCCGCAAGAAAAAAGTTGTGATCGCTCAACCGACCACTATAGTAAGCGATAACCAATCTGTCAGTACTGACGAAGTCATACATGATCTGCATTGCGATGATCAAGGACCATAGCTCTTTCTACGGCACAAATTATGGCGGCGGACAAGTAATGCGTGTTCCCGTTTATGTGGTAAGAAGCCCTCGGCGCATCTGCTTTTAGGCAAAACAACAGAAATAGTCGCAAGCGGGTCCGGTGACTGCTGGTGTCTCAAATTCCGCTGCCGCCATCAAACACTTCGGTCCGCGCCTTCGCCTGGGTGATGATGCTTCCTGGCGGTACGCTTTCGGTGAGCCAGACATTGCCACCGATCGTGGAGCCTCGGCCGATGGTGATCCTGCCAAGTATAGTCGCGCCGGCATAGACGACGACATCGTCTTCGACGATCGGGTGGCGAGGATAGTTTTTGGCCAAGGCGCCACGCTCATCCACTTCAAATCGCTTGGCCCCGAGCGTGACCGTTTGATAAAGCCGCACATGCCGGCCAATTAGGGAAGTTTCGCCGATCACGACGCCCGTTCCATGATCGATGAAAAAGCTCTCGCCGATTTGTGCCCCGGGATGAATGTCGATACCTGTCTCGGCGTGCGCAATTTCGGAAATGATGCGGGCAAGTAGAGGGGAGCCAAGCAGATAGACCTCGTGAGCGAGCCGGTGGCGGATGATTGCGGCGATCCCCGGATAACAGAACACGACTTCGTCAATGCTTTTGGCCGCGGGATCGCCCGCGTAAGCGGCACGAATGTCGGTGTCGAGCAATTTTCGAATTTTTGGCAGGCGGGCACCAAATTCGCTCGCGATCTCGTAAGCCCGCTTGTCGTGATCGACATCGGAGCGCTGATCTCCGTTTGCCGCAAGCTGGAGTTCCTTGAGAATTTGTCCCTGAAGCAATCGCAGAGCAATACCGAGCCTATCAGCGACGAAAGCATCTGTATTTTCGGCGGTTAACCTGGCAGGACCGAAGTGCCTCGGATAGAGGGCGGCAACCAGTCCGCTGACGATATTGATCATCAATTCACGAGAGGGCAGCTCCGGAATTGCTCCCCCGTGATAGCGGCTCTTTTGAGATGCCGAGCGCAGATCGCGCAACTGCGCCGCAATATCACTGATGAGCGAAAAGCTGAGCGCCGCAATGACGTCCTCGTTTTCCCTTATTTGCATGTTCATGCGGCGAGTTCCTTCGCGTCGAAAAAGCCCTCGAAAAGGGTCGTTGTGAGATACCGTTCGCCGGAATCGGGAAGTATGGTGACGATCATCTTGCCGGCGTTGTCGGGACGCTTTGCGATGCGTACAGCTGCGGCAGCAGCTGCCCCGCTTGAAATTCCCGATAAGATGCCCTCCTCTCGCGTCAGCCGCCGGGCGTATTCCATTGCCTCCTCGTTCGTCACTTGTTCGACCTCATCGACGAGCGAAAGATCGAGGACGTCGGGAATAAATCCGGCGCCGATTCCCTGAATCTTGTGAGGGCTGGGCTTGAGCGGTTGTTCGGCTCGGTGCTGCTTCAGCACGGGGCTTGCAGATGGTTCGACAGCAACCGAGACAAGAGGCCGTCCTTGGGTTTGCTTTATGTAGCGCGAGACACCCGTGATAGTTCCGCCGGTGCCGACCCCCGACACGAAGATATCGATCTCGCCTCCGGTGTCCTGCCAGATCTCTGGCCCCGTGGTCCGTTCATGAACGGCGGGATTTGCCGGGTTCTTGAATTGCTGAAGAAGGACATAACGATCGGGTTCCGAGGCAGCGATCTCTTCACTTTTCCGCACGGCCCCACTCATGCCCGCGGTGCCTTCAGTGAGGATCAGCTTGGCTCCGAATGCAACGAGAAGTTTGCGCCGCTCGAGGCTCATCGTGGCGGGCATCGTCAGCGTCAACGGAATGCCGCGTGCTGCGGCAACGAAGGCGAGGGCAATGCCTGTGTTGCCGCTCGTTGGCTCGAGGAGCTCCTTACCTGGACCAAGAAGTCCCCGGCGATCGGCATCCCAAACCATGGACGCCCCTATGCGGCATTTCACGGAATAGGACGGATTACGCCCCTCGATCTTCGCCAAGACCGTCGCACGTGCGCCGTCTGTGATCCGGTTGAGCCGGACAAGCGGCGTTTTCCCAATGGCAAGCGAATTGTCCTCGTACCAAAGCGACATGCCGGACCTCCATATACACATTTTCTATAGATATTATCATAATTGTGCTTCCGATCCAGTTTAAAAAGCATCATCGACATAGCCGGCTAGCTTGCAAGGCAGCCTTATTGGGCTATTGCCTCTGCTGGGGGACGGGCGACCGCTACGCCCGCGCCTAGGCCCTCACCTTTGCCATCTGGAAATCAGGCGGATTTTTGAACCCTGCGGGCCTTCATGAATGTCGTTATGCTGCTCTACCCGCGCTTCTAGCAGCTCGATCTCACCGGCCCTTTTGAGGTGCTCCGAGATTTCCGGAGCTCGAAATCCATCCCGTATGGAAAACGCGTGAGCCCGTCAGCGGTATGCACGGGCTCGCTCGTGCTCGCCGCCACCGGTCTCTTTCCGGTATCGGGCGACTGCCATTGGCTGTCAATTGAACATCTTGCTTTTTTCGGTGCGGCGCCAGTGAAACAGCGCGTTGTCATCGACCGTAATCGCATCACGGGCGCTGGCGTGACATCTGGCATCGACTTCGGGCTCACCCTGGCGGCGGAACTCCTTGGTGAAGAGCGCGCCAAGCGAGCGCAGCTCGCCATGGAGTATGCTCCAGAACCGCCCTTTGGCTGCGGTTCTCCCGCGGCGGCCGCAGATGAGCTCGTCGAAGCCTTGCATGCGGAAAATGCCGCCTTTCAAAATGAGTGGGAAATCGTTGCACGGCGCGCCGCCGCAGCTCTGCAACAAAAAGTTTCTCCTTGACGGACAAATATCTCGACGGTTATAAGTATATCAATAGCCAACAGGTTATATATTCCAAAAGGCCCAACACTCAGACGCGCCCCTTTAAACAGTGATCCTAGCCGAGTCTGCAAGCCGAAGCTCAACCACGGAATCAAACCGGAATCAAACATTGTCATGGATTAGCTTTGATCGATAGCCAGCCAGTAATTGATCATGATACCAAACCCTCATGACATTCTTTTCAAGGTGTTGGCCGATCCGACGCGACGGGCCATCTTCGAGAGGCTGTGTCGTGAAGGAGAGCAAACCGTCGGGGCCCTAACAGCTCAATCCGGGGTTTCTCAGCCGGCTGTGTCGAAGCATGTCGGGATCTTGAGGCAGGCCGGGCTCGTGCGCGACCGCCACGAGGGACGACAGACCCATTATAGCGCCCAGCTCGGCGCGCTTGCACCCCTAATCGACTGGACAAGCCAGATGACCCAGTTCTGGCAGAGCCGGATCGACGACCTCGAAGATCTACTGAAAAGGATGGACCAATGAACGAAACGTCGACCGAAGCGCTCTCCGTCGTCGTCGAACGGGAGATAGCTTTTCCGCCGGAAAAGATCTGGCGCGCGCTCACGCAGCCTCACCTGATTGAGGAGTGGCTCATGAAGAACGACTTCATTCCTGTTGTGGGCCACCGCTTCAATTTTCGTGCTGATTGGGGCGCTGTCGACTGCCACGTCCTGACAGTCGAGCCGCACAAAACGCTGTCTTACACCTGGGCGGCCTATGGTCTCGAGAGCGTCGTCACTTGGACTCTCATTCCCACGAGGACGGGGACCCATGTGCGCATGGAGCAGTCAGGCTTCCGGCCGGATCAGCAACAGGCCTACCAGGGCGCCCAGGCCGGGTGGCAAAAGTTCTTTGTGGCCCTCGAAAAAGTCGTGGCGCGGACGGATTGAAACCTGCCGGCTCAATTCAACGCAAACTGAACGAAACCCTGAAACGACGAAGGCGCCCAGGGGCGCCCTTGCTGCCTCTCGTGATGAGGAGCGCGGTAAGCAGCCGCAATTTCCGTCAACGGGGAGGCTCCACGCTCTTGAGTGAGCTCTTCTTAAAAGATTACTTAGTTTGAAAGTACCCAGCGGCCATAGAAAAATGCTGCGGCGCCAAAGGCAACGGCGATCACCGCGCCGAGCGGCGTTGCAACGAAACTCGCGATCTCGAGAATCTCACCCAATCGTTCTACTCCCAAATTTTGTTGCCCCCAGCAGTTTATCTTCAAGACCTGGCGGCAGAAGCCCCGAAGCTCCTTCCAAATGCGGTAAAAACTGATTTCTTGCAAGAAAAATAGTGATAATTAGACTGCGGCATTTTAGCTTCTTTCAAAAATATACTTGAGATTAGCTGCATTAAGCTCGACAGGATTCGAGAAATATCTCGGCCTAAGCTCCACAGCGAAGAGTAAGAGCTCCAGCAGCGCTGCTCGCCTTCCTTAATAGCCCCTTGCCCTCGATCGGCATCGTGTAACGGCCCGCACCAGGAGGCGCCAATAAGATAAAACTCTCCATTTGCTGAGCGCCAAGTCTCAATCATCGGCCGGCATATTGGGCGAGCACAGCGTGAGAGGACGGGATGCCGGCGCGGATAATGGTCGAGGTCGATTCGAAAGAGCCGGAGAAGCCAGGGCCGCCTTTCGACGATAATACCGGTGCCAAGGCGCGGCTGAAATCGGCAAACCCGTGGAAATCGCTCGAATTTGATTCGGCTCTCCTCAAATGGCAATTGGCGGCAAGCGAAACAGCCAATGCGGCGGCCGAGGTCTCGCCCGCCGCAGCTGGCGGGATGACGGATAACGTCGCATTGGTCCAAATGAATGAAGCGGGCGACTTCCGGATTCAGCAAGCGGGACAAACATTTGAAACGTGGATCGGCTGTCGCGCCAATCAGCTCACCGCCGCCGAGCTTTCGATCGACCGAGCACGCGCGCTGCGCGAGCTCTTTAATGAAGTTCTGCGGACCCAGCGGCCCGCGCAAACGGTCGCCTACGGGGTCGTCGGCGGCCTTGTTTATGTCTACGATCTCGTCGCCGTCCCTCTGGCTGCTGGCCAAGAATCGGACTCCTCATGCCTCGTTTATCTCCATAAGCGCCAGCAAAACTTCAGCCTCGTCGAAGCCATGTTCCAGGCAACGGGGGAAGGGCTGGTCGCGCTCGCCGTTATCCGCGACGCGGCCGGCGCGCCTTGCGATTTCCTCATCGCGGCGCTCAATGAAGGTGCCGCCGGGCTTCTTCGCGGGCCAGCCGAAGACCTGCGCGGCCGGCGCCTGTCCGAGATCTGCGCGCTTTCCGCGATGGGCGAACTGAAGACGCGCATTACCGAGGGGTTTAATCGCGGCGGCAGCGAACGGTTTGAGATTGATTTCCCGCGCGCCTCGGGTGGCGATATCAGCCTCAGCGTCAGCATCGCGACGACGGGCGACCTCGTCGCGTTGACCCTTACGGACATTAGCGACCTCAAGGCAAGGGAGGAATCCTTTCGCCTCCTATTCGAAGGAAATCCCGTGCCGATGTTCCTCTGCGCGACGGAGAGCCTTGCCTTTCTCGCCGTCAACGAGGCCGCTACCGAGCATTACGGCTACGATCATGAGGCGTTTCTAACCCTGGCCCTGCCGGATATCCTGCCGGAGGAGGATAGGGATAAGATTCGCGATGCCATCGGCGATATGAGCGAAGGCCCAAGCCACCCCTGGCAGCATGTTAAAGCGGATGGAACTCGTATCGATGTCTTGACCTACCGGCGGACGACGGTTTTCCAAGGCCGGCGGGCGGAACTCATCGCCGTGATCGATGTGACAGAGAAACGGCGGGCCGAGACCCGTATTGCTTACATGGCGGAGCATGACACGCTCACTGGCCTGCCCAACCGGATGCTTTTCCTCTCGAGGCTTAATGAAGCTCTCCTGCGTTTACGCAGGCACGGCGAGCATCTCGCCGTCCTCTATCTCGATCTTGATCACTTTAAGAATGTCAATGATACCTTGGGCCATCCGGCGGGCGATGGATTGCTTAAGAACGTCGCAGAGCGCCTTTGCATGTGCCTGCGCGAGACCGACTCCGTCGCCCGCTTCGGCGGCGATGAATTCGCCATCCTGCAAACGGGTCTCGCGGGAGCGCCGGAGGCGGGCGCCTTCGCTGACCGCATCGTCAAGCTGCTGAGCGAGCCCTATGATATCGATGAGCAGCAAATCGTCATTGGGGCAAGCGTCGGCATTGCGCTTGCGCCAAATGATGGCGACACGGCCGAGGAACTTCTGAAAAATGCCGACATGGCCCTTTACCGGGCCAAAGAGGATGGCCGCCGGGTTTACCGCTATTTCGAGCCCGGGATGGATGCACGGCTGCGGGCGCGGCGCGCCTTGGAGCTTGATCTGCGCACCGCGCTCACCGAAGGACAATTCGAACTTCATTACCAGCCGCTGGTCACGCTGGAATCCGGCGCCGTCTCCGGCTTCGAGGCCCTGCTGCGCTGGCGTCATCCTCAGCGCGGTATGGTGCCCCCCCTCGAGTTTATCCCGCTTGCCGAGGAAATCGGCCTCATCGTGCCGCTTGGCGAGTGGGTTCTACGGCAGGCCTGTGCCGATGCGGCGACCTGGCCAAGCGAGGTGAAGATCGCCGTGAACCTCTCCCCCGTGCAATTTAAAAAGGGCAATGTTGTCGACCTTATTCTTACCGCGCTAACCCGCGCCGGCTTGCCAGCGAACCGCCTCGACGTCGAAATTACCGAGTCCATCCTTTTTGAGGAAAGCAACACAAATCTCGCCACCCTGCGGAAACTACATGCTCTTGGTATCAGTATCTCCATGGACGATTTCGGTACCGGCTACTCTGGCATGAGCTACCTGCGGGCTTTCCCCTTCGATAAGATCAAGATCGACCGCTCTTTTGTCTCGGAGCTTGGCGAAAAAGACGATTGCATGGCCATTGTCCGCGCGATCACGAGACTCGGCGCAAGCCTTGGCATTCGCACGACAGCGGAAGGCGTTGAGACGGCAACGCAAATCGAAATGCTGCGTAGCGCGGGGTGCACGGAAATGCAGGGCTATTTCTTGAGCCGGCCGATGCCCGCAACCCATGTTCCCGCGTTTCTGGCCTCCTTTAAGACCAGGTGGCCGATCGCACATCGAGATTACGGCGGAGCCGCCCATGACCATAATGCCGCAGCTGTGGCTTAGCGCATAAGGTTCTGGCCAAGCCCCCTTTTCTTTGCTGAAATCGCATGCGCGGGCATGGGCGGACGTTTGGCAACATCCTAGCTGAGACCCGCGTAACGGTAGAGTTTTAATCTAAGGATAGA
This sequence comes from Methylocella sp., assembly GCA_035622375.1. GTDB lineage: Bacteria > Pseudomonadota > Alphaproteobacteria > Rhizobiales > Beijerinckiaceae > Methylocapsa. The sequence continues at coordinate 16,767 of DASPVM010000018.1, forward strand.
GATGATGAGAAAATCGAAAAATATCGCCAAGTGGACCACGCCCCTACTCCTTGGCGCCGCCCTAGCCACATCGGTGACGCCCGCTTTGGCGCACAGCTGGCGCGGCGCCTACCGCTGGCATGCCGGTTACTGGCGCCCGGGCTGGGGCTATGCTGGCTGGGGCGTGCCTGTCGCGACCGAGGTCGGTCTCATCTATGGGCCGCTTGCCGGCGCCCCCTATCCCTATGGCCCTGTCTACTACAACGGTTGTTATTGGCAGCAACGGCCGGTTTTCGACAGCTGGGGCAATTATGCCGGCTCTGTTCCAGTATGGGCGTGCCAATGAGCTGCGTGAAAGCGAAATTTTAACCATTTGAATCAAAAATACGGCGGCCACTATGGGACTTTAACTTTTTTTTGGTTTTTTGTTGTTTCGCCGCAACTTTTCCGCGCGGCCCGCGTTTAGGGTTGGGGTGTGCCGTGGCGCACAGGCGGGATCCAACAAATATGCTCCTATCGAGCGCTCAATTCGCAGATGGGAAGGAACGGGAAATGACCATGATGCAGCCGCGCAAAGCTGTCGGAAAGCAAGTGTTGAAACACGCTATCGAGTGCGTGGGCATCAGCTGTGTTGGAGCGGCCGTTTTCGCTGCCCCGCTATCGTTAACACCTAAGTTTAAGGCTGTTGGCGCAAGCCAGCAGACAAGCGTGGCCAAGGCGTCCGTCGCGCCGCTCGCTGTTGGACCAGGAATTCAGCTCGGCCGCGCCGGACCGGGAGAGGACGAGGATTGCGTTCGCGTCACTAGGATGATCGGGCCCGATGGACGGGTCTATGTGACGCGAGGCCTCATTTGCCAGTAATGGAATTCGCGGCGGCGGCTTGCCGCCTCGGGCGGAAGCGTTGCTTTTCGGCAGACATCGGGTCTGCGTCAAGCGTCCAAGGACCGCCATAAACCCCAAACCGGTCAGACATCGTCCCCGTGGGCAGCCTCGTTGATGTTGATCGTTCTCATGTTCGAGAAATCGATCGCGACGGGTTTTTTGTTCCTCGACGCTATCACTTGAAGTGTTTTTATGACATGCTCAAGGCGGCGGAAGGCCTCTTTATACTCCTCCGTCGAGGTGTTTAAATCCAACGGTTTCAAGCAATATTCGATAATTTCGCGCGGCCGCTCCAGCTTATTCATCCAAAATGCTCCTTATCTCTTACGTCGGTACCGCCCTGTATTAAGTCATCGGCTGAACAAAGCCCAAGCGAAAAGGACGCGCCAAACTAGAGGAAGCAAGTGACCTCCGGGAATAAGGGACCAAGAATTTTCCTCGGCGATTCCGAGCGGTAGGTTTTCATGCGAGGCGCACCAATTACTGCTAATCAACCATTAAAGATCCACCAGGCGATTTACCACGCCGCAGCAGCCAGCCTTTTTTGAGGGGCTGCTCTATTGGCATAGAAGCCCTTGGATGATGCTTAGTCTGCTTCAAGAGCGGGCTGCAATATATGCTTGAGCCCCGTCAGCAATGGCTGGTCCGCGCGTTCCATCACTTCCCGCAGCTGCTGGCGTTCCTCTTCTCCCAGGCGATCTGCGAATTCGCGAACCGTGCGCACGGTGAAAGCACCGATCGATAAACCCTGCGCGCCGGCCGTCGCACCCACCCTGCCCGCGAATTCAGGCCCCACGGAAGCCACCGCAGCGTTTGCCACTTTCTCATGCGAGCAGGTTTGGATTATCTCCGTGATCAGACACATAGCACGCCCTCGCTCACCCTTATAATTTGGCGCTGGTCCGGATTTTGACGTCAGGAAGAAATCCTTCGCGAGCTATCTCAAGCGCAACAGCCCTCCCATCGTTTGCGGAAAAACTATAAGTCTACAACTCCGATGATGTCAATAGCATATACTACATATTTTTATTGTCATCAACCATCGACATCCCATTAGGATGAGAAAATTCCTTTTGCAAAAAAGTACACACCCGGATTATATCCTCAAAATTCTTTCAAAGAGGATAGTTATGTCACATATAATTGTGTCAATATAAAGAAAATACTTAAGACGCCGATCGGGCTTACACGAGCGTTGCAAAAAGAAATTCCTATTTTTAAGTAATAAGTAGTCCAGTCCGAGATGTGCTCACGAAAAATTCAACTTAAACTCCTGCTTTCACGACAAAACAAGAATAGTTCCTAACGTGAACTGCAGACCCGAAGCTGTTCGGAAAAGAACGCAAGCCCACCGCTCGCGAACGTTATGGAAAACGGCCACCAAGGAAAAAAGTTCCATGATTTTTTAAGCACGCCGCGAACCGAGAAGCGAAAACGCCAGAGTGGCCTATTTTTAAGGCACTCGGCTTGTTGTCCCCTCGGCTGCAGCCGAACCCGCTGACGCCTCCGGCGGGGCAAGCGGGGTGGCCATGATTTTAGGATCAACGGGCCGATCGCCAAGCACCGCCTGAACATTGGCGTCCTGGGGCCGCTGCTCCGTAATTTGGAAACCTATCGTGCGAACGGCTTGCGGCGCATCCGCGTAGGTGCCATGCCCGATGAGACCCGTCGACTGCGTCGATAGGTCATAGGCTTTGACGCCGAGTTCATCGAGGATCCCCCGGTCATGGGGATCGAGCAAGTTAAGCCCTCCAAGGCGCGGCCGATCACCGGCAAGAGAGCGCGAAAGCGACAGGGCGCGGTCGCTCGCCGAGACCAGGACGGCGATATGGGAGGGATCGAGCCGTGCGAGCTGCTGACGGAAAACCTTAAGATCAATGTCGGGAGCGGCAAGCATAACGTCGCCAAGTTTGCCATTCAGGTCCGGGCTGCCGGAGATGGCATTCTCCCGCAAAGCTTCCATTGTCAGCCAAGCGCCCATGGAATGCGCAAGAATGTGCACTCGGCCCACGTCCGGAACTTCACCGAGGCGGCGCAGCACGTGGGCGAGAGTATCTCTTGCCGCGGTGGCGTTTTCTTTGGCTGCGCCGTAATCCAGCAGGCTGCCTGTAGCCGGCCAGGTGTAAAGCACGGGAACACCCCCAAAACGGGCATCATTGGCGATCTGGGCGAGGCGAAAACGCGCTTCATCATAAGGCACGTTGAAGCCATGCACATAAAGCAGAATGTCCCGGTTGCTTCCAATTCTGCCGGACAAGTGACTCGTGAGCTCGGAATAGAAACCCGCTTCATCGATGCCGCGGCGGCTGGCCGCTACAAAATGCTCTTGGGGATTTTCCTGGCCGAAGCTTGGCCGCTCAACTTTTCCGGGCTGGTGGCTTGGCGGGATGCTAATGCGCTGCAGGGAATAATGGGCCTCGTCCGCGACCGAGTCCTCCGCTGAGTCATGTTCGCTCTTGCGGGTCGAGACGACGAAAATACCCGTGGCGTGGGGTTCGGCGGCGGGTTCGCCAAGGATCGCAAGGCCGCTCGTGGCACAGCCGGCCGCGGAGAGCAGGAAGGCAGCGGCAAGCGCTGCTCCGACCGCCGCGGGGAAACGCCTGCTAAAGCTTGTTTTAAGCTTGCACAGGAAAGGCAGCTCGATTCCCAATGGCACCCGTCAGTTCTCTTGGTATGGGAATGCTCATCTCACAAAGGCATTTAAGCTTGCTTTAATGAAAGAGCCTTTTCTGAGGCCGGCGCGTGTTTTTTCTTCTCATCAAAGATGTTGGGGTAGGGCTTGGCCTTTGCTGATGTTGAAGGGGCAAGCCCCTTACTTTGCGATGGCTACCAAGGCCCGCTCCAGGGCGGATACATCGGCGGACGTGAGGGAGGCACAGCCGAACGAAGCCCATATTTTATAATAATATTTAAATTCCTCAGGCTTGCTGAGGCTGACTAGAGCCCGAGCACGGTAGTAAACATTTAAGAGGCTTAATTTGTAACTGATCCAGTTCTGCGAATAGACTGTACCGTTATATAAATAGGAAACGTTATAATTCTTTCCTCCATAGCGATACTCTGCTGGTGCTATCGTCGTATTGCGGGCTGGCACGGGGAGAACGGCTATCGCATCCTGACATTTTGGAAAAGAAACTTCAAATCCCGTCAAACCTCCGAGAGGTTCTTGAAAGCTCCCCGTCAAAGCGAGCCCAGCATGCGCGAAAGCAGCTTCCACTGGAGCCGGTGGTTGGGATTGCCCTGGCAAAGCAGAGACATACCGCGTCCAGATACCCCCAGCCAAGGCCACGACGATGACGAGGGTGGCAGCGTAACGCAAGCCGATCATGATCGCTTCGATCTCAGAGAAAAAAGGGTTGGGGCCGCGATGGCAATAAGCGTTGCGCATGAAAAATATGCCGCGCCGCTTCCCTCGTGCCAGTAGTGATAGGCCTCTTCGGAGGGGGTCATCAGCAAGATCCGCGTGGCATTTAGGCAGATGATGAAAAAGACCCCAATCCCAAGCGCGAATATTTTTGAACGGTCGACCCTAGCCCCTCCGAGCTTGAGAAGGGACAACCACAATAGCCCGGCGAGAGAAATGTTGTGGAAGGAAGAGCAGCCCTCCAAAATGTAAACAAACCATCCGCTCGGCGCATTGATGCGAAGCCCATCCAAAGTCAGATCATATCCCATCCACTGCCCGGCCTTGGCGATTATGAGCGCTTCGGCGGCGACGATCGGCGCCGAAACGATTTTGAAAATAAGGCGTCCCCAGACTCGATAGATCGAGATGGCCAGCCACAACTGCCCAACTGACGATAGATCTTGGCTCGAGGGATAACGGCGCCAGAAATAAAGACCGGCAAGGGTAGCGCCGACGAAGGGCAAGCTTTCCTTGGAAGACAAGAACAGCAGGGAGCACGCCGAGAGAATGGCGAGGTCCGTTTTGCTAAGGCGAGGGGTTTCCCGCGCGGTTCCTAAAACCGAGACAATCGCCAAGAATGCGAGGAGCTCGCCGGCATTGACTTCATGAGTAATAGAGGCGCCATATTCGGTCCATAGCCCTGGCTGGAGGATGACGCTGAAATATCGCTGCGCGAGGCTCAAAGCAAAAAGCGCGCACGTAAAAATCAGCAGAACATTGGCGTCGGTAAGCCTGAGCCTCAGTGGAGAGGTTCGGCTCGTTGGCATAAACCCCCTCAAAGAAATAATGTTCACAGAAAGCGCCGTTTCCAATTAGAAAAAATAATTTTTTAGTTGCCAAAATTCGTCATTAACCGCTGGCTCCTCCGGAAAGTTCCTTAGAGCCAGCGCACGGTGTGTTCGGAAGTTCTTAATTAGAACTTCTTAATAAGTCCTGCTGCGAAGACTAGGCGCGGCGACGTTTATGGATATAAGCCGCGATACCGCTTGCGATTGCCAAGCCAAGCAGTGAAGCGCCAATTTCTGGCATGGGTGCACCGTGGCCGCCACCGCTACCGCCCTTACCCGTCGCGCCTAATCCCAAACTATTGAGAACACTTGATATCACGCCGCTACTTTGGCCGCTCCCGACACTCGCACTCTGCGCGTAACCGGCGGTAACGCCGACCACCGAGAGGCAGGCAATCAAACTCGTTATTTTTACGATCTTATTCATCGCAACTCCCCCAAAAATGAAAAAGCAACGATTGGCTGTCCTTTGATCGACATCGCCAATAACGGCCATTAGTGCGGCTTTCGCGATTTTGGCTATCAGGGTAATTTCTAAGAACGCCCAGGGGTTGCGCCAAGGCCCATTCGGGGGATGCCAGCGAGCGCCAACTGAGCCGCCACCCTCTGCAGATTAGCGGCATTGGCACCGGCCCTCGCCAGGCCAAGTTTCAATACCGTGAGTACTGGCGTTGGCGCACTGAGTGCCTCCACGGCTAACCATTTGTAGGGCTAGCCGCGGATTCGGGCGGCATTCGTTAACCGCGCCGACGCCTTTGCAAATAGGCGGCGATACCACCGGCCAAAGCAAGGCCAAGCATGGATGCGCCGATTTCCGGCGCCGGAGCTCCGTTACTGCCGCCAACTGCGGCCGTCCCAGGCGCGGCGGCTCCGTGATTGCCGCCGACCATAAACATGCTGTCGGACATTACGCCCGCCGAAGCCGTCGCGGCGCCGAGGATGAAGAGGCAGGCCGCCAAACCGAGAGGTTGAAGCGATTTTCTCATGGTATTCTCTCTTGCGAAATAAAAGTTATCAAAAACAATATTGGAAAGCTTTAGGTCAGATCACATAACGACAGCGCTATGCCTTTCATTCGTTGCGTCTTAACCATAAATACTTAACCAATTTTGCAAACTCGTTATATTCATTTCTCCGATCCTCGCCCACTCCCAAATGAGTGCTTTGTCGCGACTGGCATTTTTTGGCAAAAAATTCGCGAAAATGGGCGAGCCGGCACTATCTGGCGGCTTTAATGCGCGTTCTTATCGTCGGCTTTGGACGGTTTCCTGGAGTCCGGGACAATCCGACAGCGCGGCTCATCTGGTCACTGAGCGACCACCGCGCACGTTTTGCGCGGCTCGGAATCACAATCGCCAGCGCGGTGCTGCCGGTTGAGTATCAGGGAGTCTTGCGGGAGCTTGATAAACTTGCCAGCGCTTTAAAGCCGGAAATCATTCTGCTTTTCGGCCTTGCCGCGCGGCGCAAGGCTTTTATCATCGAAGCGCGGGCAGCAAATCGCCTAAGCACGCTGCGTTTCGACGCCAGCCGCCAGCGAGCGCCTCGCCGGGCGATCTGCCCGGGCGGGGCGCACGCCCTGCAGTCCACATTCCCCTATCGCTCGATCGAAGCCGCCTACCGGCATGCCCGGCTGCCCGTCCAAGCGTCAGTCAACGCGGGCGATTATATCTGCAACGAAGCGCTCTATTTTTGTCTTGCACGCGGTCGTGCCCACGCCGTCGGCTTCATCCATGTTCCCGGCTTGGCACGCTCCGATCGCCCAAAACGGGACGGACGCCCTGACCGCCCAAATTTTGCGGCCCTCATGCGCGCTTTTGTCATCGCAGTGGAGGTCACTGCGCGGCACGTCCGCGGGAAGTTAGCAAACTGCGAACCTTCGCTATCGATCGACGATCCTTACGATCGCCTCACACCCAACAAGACGTGCCAGCTGATTAAGCCGATTTTGCAACCGGTCGCTGGCGAGGGCGGCGAGGCTGCGCGGCAATGACAAGGTCAAACCGCTTTTCGCACAAAGAAGGGACGTCAGGGGCAGCACCCTCGCCATTGCGCCCGAGATCACTAAGGCAACACGCGTGGCCGCGGCGAGAATGCGCGCGTTTTCGAGCATTCGCGGCGACACGAGCGCCCGTAATTGCGGGCTAACATCGGCATCTGTTCCAAGGTAGCGGTAGGAAGCCGCCAAAGCTAGAAACGACCGGCCGGGATGATCGACGCCGAGAAACGCGGCATTCTCGACGATGTTGATGCTTTCTTCATGGCGGTGGTCCGGATGGGCCCGCCAATGCACGTCGGCGAGCAGGCACGCGGCATGGCGAAGCCGGCGCTCTTCCTTGCTCTCGTCGTCCTGCAAGGAGTTGATAAAGCCGTTCGTCCACTTGAGGAGCTCTTCGGCATGCTCTGGGACGCGCGAGAAAAGGCGGTTGAATTGTGCCGCGGCGACGATCAGCGGGTCCTCCCGACGCCGCGCAGGCCCGAGCATTTCATAGAGAAGGCCCTCCCGCACGCCGGCGACTGAAAACACGACCTGCCGCGGCTTGGCTCGCCGTATGATTTCGTCGAGCACGACAGCGCCATAAGCGAGGAGCGGCCGGCGCGCCGCGCTGACGGAATCAATCGACATCAGCGTTTCGGCATTGGCCCGCTCGACAAGCCCCGCGAAATCGGCGGCATCGCGGGCGCTAATGGCGTAGCCATGCGTCACTCGAAGCGGGTAATTGCGCTGGCTCATGTGAAGCTTGGCGAGCGCCCGAAAAGTGCCTCCCACCGCATAAAACGTGCGTCCAGCCAACCGCTTTGTCATCCCAGATTCGGCGAGGGCTTCGCGGACGATTTTGACCGCGGCGCGCGGCGAGCGGGAGGAGGCATCCATCAGCGTCAGACCGCCAAGCGGCAAGCTTACGCCCTTGCCAGCGTCGGCGCCTTTCACATTGATGAGCTCCAGTGAGCCGCCACCGAGATCCCCCGCGACCCCGTCCGGCCTGCTGATCCCCGAGATGACGCCGTAGGCCGACAGTTCGGCTTCACGCCGGCCAGACAACAGCGTGATGGGAACACCAATCGCCGCCGTCGCCGCGGACAGGAACTCGCGTCCATTCGAAGCATCGCGGGCGGCCGCCGTCGCAAGAACGTGCAGGTTTTTCACACCCATGATCGAGCAAAGCACCCGGAAGCGGCGCAGAGCCGCGAGCGCTTTCTCGATACCGGCCTTTGGAAGTTTTTTGGTTGTAGCGACACCTTTGCCGAGCGCGCATAGCGACTTCTCGTTGAAGATTGGCGTCGGCGAGCGGCTTAATTTTTCATAGACGACGAGGCGGACGGAATTCGACCCCACATCGACGATGCCCACCGGCTCCTCAGCGCCGGCCAGCGCGCCCCGGGCGGCGATCCCTTCATCAGCGGACGTCAAGATGCTGGAGGAGTTTTTTGGGGCTTGATTGCTTGACGGATTTTCCACGGCCCGACAGACTTGGGTTGGTCATGAAGTAGGAGTGCGCATTAAATGGCTCTTCATTCTCGGCCGGACTGATGCGGGCGCTCGAACCATCCGGCAATACTCGATAGCTCTGCTGATTATCAATTAGATTGGCAACCATGATCTGCCCTAAAACCTGCTCATGCACAGTTGGATTGAGGATGGGCAAAAGCGCCTCAACGCGCCGGTCAAGGTTGCGAGGCATAAGGTCGGCCGAGGAGATATAGACATGGGCTTTCGGATGCGGGAGATCGTGCCCTCCGCCGAAACAGTAGACGCGCGCGTGCTCGAGAAAGCGGCCAACGATGGATTTCACCCGGATATTTTCGGAAAGGCCTTCGACTCCTGGCCGCAGGCAACAGATTCCGCGAACGATGAGATCTATGTTAACGCCAGCCCCGCTCGCCTCGTAGAGCGCGTCGATGATTTCGGGATCAACGAGTGCGTTGCACTTTGCCCAGATCGCGCCGGGCTTGCCAGCTTTCACATAGCCAATTTCCTGAGCAATATGGTCAAGGAACCGCTTTTTGAGTGAAATCGGCGAGACGGCCATTCGCTCGAGCCCGTCGGGCTCGGCATAGCCCGTTATATAATTGAAGATACGAGATACGTCGCGCCCGATCACGGGGTCGGCAGTGAAAAAGGAGATGTCCGTGTAGATTCTGGCCGTCACCGGGTGATAATTTCCAGTTCCCACATGACAATAAGTTACGAGTGCCCCGGCTTCGCGCCGCACGACCAGCGAAAGCTTTGCATGTGTTTTTAGCTCAATAAACCCGAAAACGACCTGCGCGCCTGCCCGCTCGAGATCGCGCGCCCAGCGAATATTCGCGGCCTCGTCAAAGCGCGCCTTAAGCTCAACGAGCGCGGTAACGGATTTTCCGGCTTCCGCCGCCTCGATGAGAGCGCGCACGATGGGGCTGTCCGAAGAAGTCCGGTAGAGCGTTTGCTTGATGGCGATGACGTTGGGGTCCGCCGCGGCCTGGTTCAGAAACTGGACCACGACATCGAACGACTCATAAGGGTGGTGGACAACCAGATCTTTTTGTTTGATGGCGAGAAAACAGTCCCCCCCATTGTCCCGGACACGCTCTGGAAAACGCGGATTATAGGGTTTGAATTTTAAATCTGGCCTATCGAGATTTACAAGCTCCGAAAGCTCGTTCAGGGCAAGCATGCCATCCAGGACAAAAATCTCTTCGCCCTTCACGTCGAGTTCCTCGGCGACAAAGGTGCGCAACTCCTCCGGCATGAGGCTATCGAATTCTACGCGGATAACGGAGCCTCGGCGCCGTCTTTTGAGGGCGCTTTCGAAAAGCAGCACGAGATCTTCCGCCTCCTCTTCGACTTCGAGGTCACTGTCCCGAACGATTCGGAATAGCCCGTGGCCGCGCACCTGGTAGCCCGGAAAGAGGCCTTGGGTGAACATCCCGATTACAATTTCGAGCGCAACAAAACGTTGGGTTTTCCCGCCGAACTCGTCTGGCAGGCGGATGAAGCGCTGAATTTTGGCGGGCATGCGTATGAGAGCTTTGCGATTCTTTTGATCTCCTGGCGCCTGCAGTTCAAGGGCGATGGTAAAGCCGAAGTTCGGGATGAACGGGAAAGGATGCGCGGGGTCGACGGCAAGCGGCGTCAGCACGGGGAAAATATGAGAAAAAAAATGCTGGCGAAGCCACTCCACCTCGGCCTTGCCGAGATCGGGCGGATCGAGAAGCACGATCCCAGCCTCTCGCAAATCTTTTCGTAATTCCCGCCAGCGCCGCTGTTGTTCGGCGGCAAGAAGGGCAACGCGTTCGCGAATCCGCACGAGTTGTTCGGGCGGTGAGAGTCCATCCTCCGAGGGCGCCGCTATTCCAGCACGCAGCTGCCCCCGAAGCCCGGCAACGCGGACCATAAAAAACTCGTCAAGATTATCCGCCGAAATAGATAAAAACCTCAATTGCTCGAGAAGTGGGTGATTGTGATTAGAAGCCTCGAGTAAGACTCGCCGATTGAATTCGAGCCAAGACAGCTCACGGTTGATAAAGCGGGAGGGCGATAGCTTTGCCAGAAGCTCAGGCAGCGCGCCAGTTGGCTCGGTGATTGCTGCGGCTGCCCCTTGGTTCGGTTCGAGGACCTGGGCCTCCGCCGCCGCTGGCGCATCAAAAGGTTTTGCTAATACTTTCGCCACGTCCGCAGAATCCACTAACGCGCCGCTTGGTCTAGCTCTGCCGTGCGCACCCGCCCGTTTTTCCAACTGCGGCTTCAAGAGACCCTCCTAAGATAATTCCTTTGAGATGACAGTAGCGTGAATGCTTTATAGATGGCCCGATGTGTTGTGAGTGGGCACATCAGGCACCACATGAGCGTAAAAGAGGCATCCGTAAGAGGCTCACTTTCTTTGGATGAAATTAGTACGTTTCTTGCTTAGCTAGCTGAGATTTTGAATACAATTCATTTTTCCCAGAGGTCGTTTCCATGCAAGTTGGCATTCCGAAAGAAATTAAAGAAGGAGAATACCGGGTCGGTTTAACTCCGGAAGCCGTCCGCGAATTCGCCGCCGCTGGCCATGCCGTTCGCGTCGAGCGGGGCGCAGGCGCCGGAATTAACGCTCCGGACGAAGCCTACCGCAAGGCGGGGGCGCAAATCGCCGGCAGCGTGGAAGAAATTTTTGCTTCATCGGATCTCATCATCAAGGTCAAAGAGCCCCAGAAGAGCGAGTGGCGGCGCCTCCGCGAAGGCCAGCTATTATTTGCCTATCTGCATCTTGCCGCCGACCCCGCGCAAGCCGAAGGTTTGCTTGCTTCCGGCTGCACGGCGATCGCCTACGAAACTGTTTGCGGGGCTGCGGATCAAGGTTTGCCGCTGCTTGCGCCGATGAGCGAAATCGCTGGAAGGCTGTCCATTGAAGCTGCGGGATTGGCGCTGCAGCGGCAAAGCGGCGGCCGCGGCATTCTGCTCGGCGGCGTCCCGGGAGTTCTGCCGGCTCGTGTCGCGATCCTTGGCGGCGGAGTGGCTGGTACGGAAGCCGCGCGGATGGCGATTGGCCTTGGCGCCGATGTCACCATCGCCGATAGCTCATTGCGCCGGCTGCGTCAGCTCGACGAGATGTTCCAAGGGCGCGCCAAAACGCGGTTTGCCTCGTCCGCGGCAGTCGAGGAAATGGTTTTTGCCGCAGACGCGATCATTGGCGCCGTCCTCATTCCGGGTGCGACGGCGCCAAAGCTTATTACGAATACTATGCTGCCAACCCTCAAAAGGGGCGCCGTTCTCGTTGATATTTCAATTGACCAAGGCGGTTGTTTTGAAAGTTCGCATCCAACGACGCACACCCACCCAATTTATGTTAAGGACGGCGTCCTCCACTATTGTGTCGCAAATATGCCTGGTGCTGTGCCGCTGACGGCAACGCATGCGCTTAACAATGCAACGTTACCCTATGGATTGGCCCTTGCCGCGGGCGGCCTTTCCGCAATTGCCGATAATCCGGGCCTTCGCAGCGGGCTCAACATCCACCGCGGCCAGATTACGCATCCGGCAATTGCAGCAAGTCTCGGCCTCAAGGTGAAATCCCCGGAGGCGGCTCTCGCGGCATAATCGCAAGAATAGGGCAGGCTAAGGCAGTCGCGGTACCGTTTTGGCGTAGTTCAAATCATAAGTTTTGTTGCTCAAGGGATCGAGCGGCGTCCCCTGCGAGGCGTCGAATGCCCGTCTCACGGCAGGCTGTTGTGAAAGGGCAGGTCCGCCGGGCGGCGCTGGTTGGTCAGGCAATTCTTGAGAAACATCGGCCGTCAAGGTCTCCCGGCTTGGCGCCTCGCCAGCGAACATCGCTCCCGTCATCGCACCAGGTGCGCTAGGATCGTCAACACCTGGGCCATCGAGGATCGCAGCGGCTGTCGCTGCACTGCCGCTTAGAGTGATACCGAGTTCATCGAGCCCCGGTCCGAAGGCGAAGGCGCTTATGGCCGCCGGCTTTGCCGCCGTGTTCGCTCTGGGGCCGTTATCGCGTACAGTATTCTCGATGGCCGAACTCGCGTGCATCCTTGACAGAGATGCTGGCTGGCCTTTTGCCTCGCCCTGCCCGCTCGCTGCCGCCGGCAGCGAGCCGTAAACCGACGGTGGGACCGCATGTTCGCTTTTTCTTGGGCCCGTGCGCTGTACAGGTGGTGCTGGCGGCGGTAGTGGCTTCTCGCCATCTGGCGCCGCTTGTTCCTCTTTGTCCTTGGTGTCCTTTTCCAATTGCCGCCAGCGCTGGACGTTGCGGTTATGTTGGTCAAGGGTCTCGGAGAATACATGACCGCCGCTGCCATCGGCGACAAAATAAAGGTCCTGCGTACGCGAGGGGTTTGCGACGGCCTCCAGCGCCGCGCGGCCCGGATTTGCAATGGGGCCCGGGGGGAGGCCGTCGATCAAATACGTATTATAAGGAGTCGGGGTATCGATCTCGGAGCGCGTGAGCCCGCGGCCGAGGGGACCCTTGCCGCCTATTAAACCATAGACCGTCGTCGGGTCCGACTGCAGCCGCATTCTCTTGCGCAGGCGGTTCAAGAAAACATTGGCGACGTGCGGCCTCTCATCAGCCTTGCCAGTCTCTTTCTCGACGATCGATGCGAGAATGATGAATTCGTAGGGAGAGCCGAGCGCAAGGTCACTGGCGCGTCGCGACCAAATCTGTTCGACGACCCGTTTTTGGTCATCCTGCATCTTCTTGATGAGGTCCGCCCGGACCGTGCCGCGCACCACTTTATAGGTTTCTGGCAGCAAGCTGCCCTCTTTGGGGACGTCAGCCACGTCTCCCGTCAGGACATCAATCTCGCGAAGACGATCGACGATTTGCTCGCTCGTTAAACCTTCCGGTATCGTAACCGCGTGGAGGACTTGCTTGCCGCTCACGAGGGTATCGATGACATCGCGCAGGCTCGCATTTTGCTTGAACAAATATTCGCCTGCCTTGACCTTCGAGCGGTTTCCCTCGATCAGCAAAGCCGTATTCAAAAAGAGCGGGCTGTCGATGATGCCGGCCCGGTCGAGCTCGTCGATGATGTCCGATACCTCGGTGCCTGGAGCGATATAGAGGACTTTACTTTCGGCAAGCGGGCCTGGGGCTCGCAACTTCGCTTGGCTCCAGGCCAGCGCAAACATCGCTCCGAGCGCGACAACCAGCAGAAAAGACAGCAGCCCACTTAAAGCCCGGACCGAGCGGCCTCCACGGCTCGATGGCGGAGGAGGCGGCGGCGGCGCGTCAGGTTGCAAAGCCTCATGGGGGCTTTGCGGCGTCACTCTGCGCGCCGACCGGCGGCCGACGCGAGATTCCGCGCCGCCCTGCCGGTTCAGCGGGCTGGGATAGCGTCCTTCTTTTTTTTCAGGTGCATCCGGAGTCTCAGGCATGTCACCATCAGCGCATTGGAGCTTGCCGGGAATTGACGTTGGCTTTTTAGCGGCAGCGCCCCCGCCCTATGGCTGCCCCTCCTATTCGGCCTTGGAAATGTGGCGAAATCGGGTCTCGCCCGAGGGCTACTTGGCCGCGTTCGTGCTTCTCTCAACCCGGGTGTTGGAAGATAAGACAGGCATTCGTGCCGCCAAAGCCGAAAGAATTCGACATGGCAAAATCAACTTGGCGTGAGCGCGGCTTGTGGGGCACCAGATCGACATCCGTTGTCACGGAGGGGTGATCTAAATTGAGGGTAGGAGGGACTATCTGGTCACGGATTGCAAGGATCGAAAATATCGCCTCGACCGCGCCGGCGGCGCCAAGAAGATGGCCGACTGCCGATTTGGTCGACGACATCGACAGCGAGCGGGCACAGTTACCAAGCAATCTTTCGACGGCGTTGAGTTCGATTTCATCGCCAAGCGGGGTCGACGTTCCATGCGCATTGATGTAATCGATATCGCCCGGCGAAATCCCGGCCCTCTTCACGGCCGCGGCCATGGCGCGGTAGGCACCATCTCCGGTCTCCTCGGGAGCGGTGATATGGAAAGCATCGCCCGACATCCCATAACCAATGACTTCGGCATATATCCTCGCGCCGCGTGCGTTTGCGTGCTCCAAGGATTCGAGAACAACGCAGCCTGCCCCTTCCCCCATCACGAAGCCATCGCGGTCCTTATCGTAGGGACGCGAGGCAAGCTTCGGCCGGTCGTTAAATCCCGTCGATAAGGCCCGGCAAGCGGCAAATCCGGCGATGCCAATGCGCACGATGGCCGACTCCGCTCCGCCGGCCACCATCACTTCGGCATCTTCTAGCGCAATAAGACGCGCCGCATCGCCGATCGCGTGCGTGCCGGATGAACAGGCAGTGACAACGGCATGGTTCGGCCCTTTCAGGCCATGCTGAATGGAGATATAACCTCCGGCGAGGTTGATAAGCCGGCCCGGAATAAAGAAGGGGGAAACGCGGCGGGGACCCTTTTCTTTAAGGACGATAGAGGTCTCGGCAATACCGCCAAGGCCGCCGATCCCGGAACCAATGAGAACGCCCGTCGCAATTTGCTCCTCGTAGGTGAAGGGCTTCCACCCGGCATCGGCCAGCGCCTGCGTTGCCGCCGCAACGGCGTAGAGGATGAAATCGTCGATCTTGCGCTGCTCTTTCGGCTCCATCCATTGATCGGGATCAAAGCAACCCTCGCCGTTACCTCGCGGGACCGGCATGGCAATCTTGCACGGAAGGTCGGAAACGTCGAAGGTATCGATAGACCGCGCACCGCTTTCGCTGGCGAGGAGGCGGCGCCAGCTGGTCTCGACGCCGCACCCAAGCGGCGAGACCATGCCAAGACCCGTGACGACCACCCTGCGCATATTTCGACCTTGCGGCTCTTATTATTTTGCTGGTGCACTGCTGCCGCTGGCGCCGTTGATCTGGCGCTCCTTAAGGCAGACGGTAATGCTGGAAATTTAATCCCCTTGGCTTTCGAGCCAAGGACCCTTTAGGCCGCGGAGGCTTTTTCAAGAAATTTTACGGCGTCCCCTACCGTCACGATCGTTTCAGCCGCGTCATCGGGAATTTCCACGCCGAACTCTTCTTCGAAGGCCATGACGAGCTCGACCGTGTCGAGAGAGTCAGCCCCGAGATCTTCCATGAAATTGGCGCTATCGACGACTTTGTCGGCATCGACGCCGAGGTGCTCGACCACTATTTTTTTTACGCGCTCGGCGACATCGCTCATGGGTATTTGATCCTTATATTTTCAAATCGGTTTCACGTAACCAGCGTCATCGGCGGCGCTGCTGCGAACGGCTGGAACTCGTGGCACGTGCAGCCGCTGGGGCGGTTGGTAACACACTTCAATTGGGTTGGCGAGAGCCAGCGCACGGGCTACAAAAAATCCTTTATCATCTTCAAATCATTGCCATTCCACCGTTTACATGAAGAGTCTGGCCAGTGATATAAGCGGCTTCGAAACTGGCTAAATAGACGACCGCCGAGGCGATATCGGCGCCGGTTCCGAAACGTGCCACCGGAATCCTCGCGAGGATTGCTTCTTTCTGTTTTTCATTCAAGGCATCGGTCATTGGGCTTTCGATAAAGCCGGGCGCCAGGCAATTGACGGTCACATTGCGGCTCGCGACCTCAGCCGCAAGACTTTTATACATACCGATCATGCCAGCCTTCGTCGCGGCATAGTTGCCCTGGCCAGCGTTGCCGGTCACTCCGACAACGGAGGTAATTCCGATAATCCTGCCGAAACGTCTTCTTAGCATGCTTTTGACGGCCGAACGCGAGAGCCGGAAAATCGCCGTTAGGTTGACGTTTAGCACCGCCTCCCATTCATCATCCTTCATACGCATGAAAAGATTATCGCGAGTAATGCCAGCATTGTTAACAAGAATATCGATGCTTCCCATCGCCGCTTCCGCTGCAGGAACGAGCGCTTCTGTCGCGGCTTTATCGGCAAGGTTGCAAGGAAAGATATGAACATCGGGGCCAAGCTCGGCCGCTAGCCCGGCAAGCGCCTCCTGGCGCGTGCCCGACAAGCCAACGGTGGCGCCCTGTCGATGCAGAGCAAGCGCCATGGCCTGGCCGAGACCTCCGCTTGCCCCCGTGATGAGAGCTGTCCTCCCGCTCAGGTCGAACATTTAAGCCGCTAACTCCCTAAGAACTTTCCACGGTTTCCTTATAGAGCGCAAGGTTTTCGGGACTACCGATAGAAACACTGCGCGCCTCAGGGACAATCCGCTTGATCAGCCCACTCAGTACTTTGCCGCTCCCGCATTCCACAAAGCATGATACCCCCTGGCTTGCCATATAAGCGGCACTTTCCCGCCAGCGCACCAAGCGGGTCACCTGCGCGACGAGGAGCTTGCGGATTTCCTCGGGGTCGGTGACCGGCGCCGCCAAGACGTTTGACACGACCGGTACGCAAGGGGAGGCGATGGCCACAGCCGCTAGCGCCGCGGCCATGGCATCCGCCGCGGGCTGCATGAGGGTGCAATGAAACGGTGCCGATACAGGCAGAAGCACGGAGCGCCGCGCCCCCCGAGCCTTCGCGATCTCAGTCGCCCGCGCGACGGCGGCGCTCGATCCCGACACGACAACCTGACCACCACCATTATCGTTGGCGACTTCGCAAACCTCGCCTTTCCCGGGTGATGCTGCCTCCGCCGAGATGGCGGCGGCCGCGGCACAATCAAGTCCGAGCAGTGCCGCCATTGCGCCAGAACCCACGGGCACAGCCTCTTGCATGGCGCGACCTCGAACACGCAAAAGTTTGGCGCCTTCGGCAACGCTGAACGCGCCTGCAGCCGCGAGTGCCGAATATTCGCCAAGCGAATGGCCGGCAACAAAGCGAATGTCGCGCGAAAGCTCAAGGCCTGCCTCTTTCTCAAGGACTCGGATAACAGCGAGGCTGGCGGCAAAGAGCGCCGGTTGCGCATTGGCCGTCAGAGTCAGTTCGTCGAGCGGGCCTTCAAATATAAGGCGAGACAGTTTCTCGCCCAGGGCATCGTCAACTTCGGCAAAAACTTGGCGGGCATAGGAAAATCCGTCCGCCAAAGCCTTACCCATGCCAGGAGCTTGCGAACCCTGCCCGGGGAAAACGAGAGCCTTGGACATTCGATCCCGAAGTTTCTTCTTAATTAGCGAAAGCAGCGAGTGGCATTGCCTCAAGCACAAGTCAAGTTGCCGTGGGAGTCCCCAGGAACTGGTGATATTCTATGACGGCGTGAGCATGCAGCAAAAATACAACAGTGATCAAAATTGCAACGTGGACGCCCGTTTAAATCGCCACTGTGGCTCTTGTTGTCTTGTTCGATTTCCACCCAGTGGTAAGACTTTGCTACTGACAACAACGGCTGAGCGAAACGACAGAGGGAGCGATTCGATGAAGGGGAAGTTCACACAGTACCTGGCCGGGAGCGCGGCCGGCATTCTTTTCGCCGCAGCGCCGGCCTTTGCTGCGGACCTAGCGCCCGCACCCGTCGCCCCACCGCCGCCACCCTTCACATGGACGGGTTTTGAGCTAGGGCTCGACGTCGGCGGTGGCGTTGAGACCTCGAATGTGAATCTTTTCGAACTCTATAATTTTTCCGACACTTATAACGGTACTGGTCCCTTTGGCGGCCTTCACCTCGGCTTCAACTATCAGCTCTCCGGGCCCTTCGTCGTCGGCGTGCAGGCGGAATATAATTTTGCCGGCATTACCGGAAATGCCTCGGCAGCTCCACTCTATTATTTAACGACTTCGGTTCGTGAATTCGGTTCGGTTGACGCCCGCGCTGGCTTGGCTTTCGATCGCTTGCTGGTCTACGCCATTGGTGGTTTCGCCTACGGTGATATTCGCAATCAGGTCAATTTTCAGTTTTTCCCAACAAGTGTGACTGGCTTCCCTGTCACCCGCGATTTCGCCTCGAACCGCTACGGCTGGGATGTCGGCGGCGGCCTAGAATATGCATTCTGGGGCAATGTGACCGCGCGGATTGAATATCGGTATTATGATTTTGGGACCCGCGGCTACAACGATGCCGGCTTCGGCAATCCAATCACCATCGCAATCCCAAATCACACGACAAGAGAGACCATGCAAACGGGCCGGATTGGTTTGACCTATAAATTTGCATCGCCGTTTACCTCGCCTCTCGTTGCCAAATACTGAGTAAGACTGCTCAAGGCCGAGCCGAGGGGTTGGCTCCGCTTTAAAGCAGGCTTGCGCCGCCGTGGTCTTTGCCACGGCGGCTTTTTTTGTCCCATCGACCACCGCGGCGTTAAGTTTTACGCGACACGCTCTTCATGAGAGCGCTATCATGGTTCATCGATCCTCAGAGGACAAAAACTTATGAACCCGCGCGCAAAACCCGGAAAATTGATAAAATGCGCAACCGGTGATTTCGAAATAGTCATTGGTATGGAAATCCACGCCCAAGTGGTCTCCAAGTCAAAACTCTTTTCCGGCGCCTCCACGGAATTCGGAAAGCTCCCAAATGCGAATGTCTCTCTCGTTGACGCCGCCATGCCGGGCATGCTTCCGGTGATCAATGAGGAGTGCGTGGCCCAAGCCGTCCGCACCGGGCTTGGCCTCAAAGCCAAAATCAATTTGCGGTCGGTATTCGACCGAAAAAACTATTTTTACCCGGATTTGCCGCAGGGCTATCAAATTTCTCAATATAAAAATCCGGTCGTAGGCGAAGGGTCCATCGCCATCGACCTATCGCCAGACGAGCAAATCGAGATTGGTATCGAGCGGCTTCATTTGGAACAGGACGCTGGCAAGTCCCTCCATGACCAATCGGCAACTAACTCTTTCGTCGACCTCAACCGCTCGGGCGTGGCCCTCATGGAGATCGTGTCCAAGCCAGACCTCCGCTCGGCGGATGAAGCCAAAGCCTTTGTGGCGAAGCTTCGGACCATCTTGCGATATCTGGGCACCTGCGATGGCAATATGGAGCAAGGATCGTTGCGCGCCGACGTGAACGTCTCCGTGCGTCGGCCTGGCGAGCCGCTCGGCACACGTTGCGAGATCAAGAATGTCAATTCCATCCGTTTCATTGGCCAGGCGATCGAGGCGGAGGCGCGCCGGCAAATTGGCATCATCGAGGATGGCGGTAGTATCGAACAGGAAACGCGGCTGTTCGATCCGGGCCGCGGCGAAACCCGTTCGATGCGGTCGAAGGAGGAGGCGCATGATTACCGCTATTTCCCTGACCCCGATCTCCTCCCCCTTGAATTCGAGCAAGCCTATGTTGATGCGCTAGCCGGCTATCTCCCAGAGCTTCCAGACGCCAAAAAAGCCCGCTTTATCGCCGAATATGGCCTTTCAGCTTATGACGCGGACGTCCTTGTCGCGGATAAAGAGACAGCGGATTTTTTTGAAGAGGCCGTCAAATTTGACGGTAAGAAACGCGATGCGAAACTCATCGCCAATTGGATCAATGGCGATGTCGCCGCGTTCGCCAACTCACGGGGCCTGCCGATCCCCGAAACCCACCTCAGGCCAAGCCAAATTGCTGGCATCGTCGACTTGATTTCCGAGGGGACGATCTCGGGCAAGATTGCAAAAGATGTTTTGGGGATCCTCATTACAGACGAGCCGAGCGGCGATCCCCGCGAGATCGTGGAGCGGCGGCAAATGACGCAGATGACAGACGAGAACGCCATCGCGGCGGCGGTCGACGCAATCATTGCCGCCAACGAAGCAAAGGCCGCGCAGGCGCGAGCAAAACCTGCGATGCTTGGATGGTTCGTCGGCCAGGTCATGAAAGAGACCGACGGCAAAGCCAATCCGCAAACGGTCAACGAGATTCTAAAAGCCAAACTAGGGCTTTAAAAACGTCCTTCACGTCTCAAGTGATTCGGGTGATTCGCGCGATATTGCGCGATTTGCTTGGATCTCTTGAGCGTACTTGCGCAATTTTTTTTCGATCTAACAAATTTTTTTTATCGCGATGAGCGGCTTTTTTGATTGGACGAAAACATATTGAAAAATTCGAAATGATCGCATCAAACTTGTTCGATTTGCATGCCGAAAAAAATCAAGCCCGTGCACCGTCGCGGTCGTGAAGCAGAATCGTCCGCTGCAGCCGATCCGTTTTTTCCAATAACAATAGTGCCTTTAAAAATAATGGTTTTTTGATTCAGACAAAAACTTGCGCGCGATGCAAACACACTCGCCCAAGCATGTTAGGTCGCTTTAGGTGTGCTTGTTTTTGACCACACCATCGCGCAACGCGAAGTACGGCTGTGGCACGCGCGGATGATATCGTCGCAAGCTTCTTTGAGCACACTTCGACCTATCATTTGCTGCATGAACCAAAGGTATTTGCGGCGCTTGTGAAGGACCGCCTCTTGCGCCGCCGATGAACAACGCTACGCTATGCAGGCCCTTAGCCGTGATTGTACGAACGGCTAAAATATGAGAGGGAAATTGAAGCATGGTGAAGGCAACCACCAAGAAGGCCGTGAAGAAAACGGCCGCGAAAAAAAGCGCAACGAAAAAGGCCTCCGTAAAAAAGAGCGCAGCAAAAAAAACGGCCCGGAAAGCCGTTGCGAAGAAGCCGGTAAAAAAGTCAGCCGTTAAAAAGATTGCAGCAAAAAAGGTGGCTCGCAAAGCGCCGGCGAAGAAGGCCGTCGCCAAGAAGATAGCCCGCAAACCGGCAACTCGCAAACCGGCGCCGCCTCCTCCGGCCGCTCCGGAGACAGTCTAAAGGACAGTCTCAGCGCAACACGGCGGGCGGCGGTTTCGGCTATATTCAACGCACTCGCCGCGACGCTTAGCTATTGGCAAGCAAGTGCCCGT
The DNA here is from genome assembly GCA_035622375.1 of Methylocella sp. Taxonomy (GTDB): domain Bacteria; phylum Pseudomonadota; class Alphaproteobacteria; order Rhizobiales; family Beijerinckiaceae; genus Methylocapsa. The sequence continues at coordinate 38,008 of DASPVM010000018.1, forward strand.
CTCGGGTGAGGGTGCAGGATTTGGTGTGATTGGTATCAGCTTGGGTCGGCGGCACGTAGCGGGTTGATAACGTTGGCGTGCACCGTTGAGCCAAGCGCTGTTATTTTTTATTTCGTTAAACAAACCTGAGCAAAATCATACCATATCTTGTCCGTGGCCGCGCCGGATAGTTTCATTTTCTGCCATTCCGCCGCACACTCGCGCATCCTGTTGCGTGCGGCAGGGGGCAGGTGGCGTGGCTGCGTGGATGGTTCTACCGCCGGCGCTTCGACCGGCGTGGCTGTGTCAGGTGCCCACGCCGGCGGTGCCGGCGTGGAAACAACCGGCGGGCCCGCCGGCCGTGGCGGGGGTAGAGGCGGCAGCAGGGATTGCGGCTGAGGGGAGGCGGATATTGTTGCATGCGGCATTAGCAACAGCGCAACTATTATTGGCGGTCGCCAAGGCCAACGATTTCGCGCCGCTCGCCTCGTAGCTCGCGGAGCATGCGAAAGCAAAAAGCCGCGCGGCTCAGCCATCGGCTGACTGTATGCGAGGCTCTTCCTGAAACTGCGCGCGGATCTCGTGGCTCTGAGCGAAAGCCGCGAGAGACCGGGTCGGCGCTGTAAGACTCGCGATCAATCCCAATAACGCGCCCGTCCCTGCTCCAAAATCGGCTAGGGTCCAAGAGGCCGCCATCATCAAGGCCAATGGTACCAGGCTCAGCCGGAGGCCGGTAACAAACTCAACCGTCTTTGGATTCTTGCTCCAGCACCGGAACAAAAATAGGCGCAAGAAAAAGCAACTTAAAAAAGCAGCTCCAACGATGCCTGTGTTTCCTAATACGGCCGCAAACCAGTTCGACGACCGCGCGGAACCAAGACCCACGCCTAATCCGTCCGTCGCGAAAAAAGCGTGCAGCGCGGTACGGGTCCACATGGACCGCTCAATGTAGGATGCCGACTGGGATTTTTTGAAGATCATGGCGTCAATCATGGTGTAAAATGGATCGGCAGCGTGAGGGACGAAAGCCAATACAGCGATTATGGCGATCAGCCCGATCACGATGGCGGCAGCCTCAAGCGTCAGGGTCTCTCGCCCCAAAGCTTTGGAAGAAAGAGCGCGCCGCAACCAATTTGCCGCCAGAACCAGCGAGAAAGCCGCAAGACCGAGATAAGCGGTCGAAGAGGTGGAAAGCGCGGCCATGAGAAAAAGAACCATCGCCGCGGCGGGGGCGAAAATATTGCGCAAAATGCGATCCGCGAAACACGGGCGAAGAAAAAAAAGATTCATCGCGAGCACCAAGCAATAGGGACCGAATCCTGAAGCCTCCGGCATCAGGCCCGCCAAACGGCGATGACCCAAAACCTCATTATCGACGCTAACCAAGTAAGCATTACGGAACGGTTCCAGGACGCTCGCCGGCACCAACAGATCGGCAAGACCCGTAGCGATTAGAACTAGCCCTCCAACCAGTAAAGAGCGAAGAGCATGCTGCCGAAATGCCGCATTTCGTCCGGCAAGGGAAAATGCAAGGACGACACCGACCGAAAGCGTTGTGAGCAAAGACTGGTTGAAATTACCGCCGGTGGGCACGAGCGGAACGGGCCATGGGACATTGTTGCTCATTGGCACGACATCGACCATATGCGCGAATAAGCGGGGCATAACGAAGGACGAAAAAAGCCCATAGGCGAGAAATCCGAACAGAAATCCAAGCGCGGCTGGATCGATGGCCGCGTCAATCGCACGAGATATCCGCCCCGGTGACAATAATATTTTTAGGACCAGGAAAGCCGCGCAGGCAGTCTGGGGAACAACGGTCGATGTCTCGCTCGGAATAAGATTGAGCGCTGTGAAAGCGCCAAAGCTGAAAAAAAAATAAAGCAAGAGAAGTGGGCCAGGCGCGATTATTCCAAGCGCGATCAACCCCCAAAACACGAATGCGGGCCATGTCATCCCGAACACCTCTGCTTGGATAGAGCATGCCCGCCGCCCAAAGGCAAACCTACCGCATGCTTTTGTTCACAGTCTACCAAGAAGACGCCAAAATCAATATTTTCAACGCGTCTTACCGCGCCCCCGAAGCGGGTTCACCCCGCCCGCAAACCAGCATTCCCTCAGAAACCCCTTGGCCGATAATGCCCTGGCGACTATAACTCGTCGCGCTCTAAAGCGGGCGTGGCGAAACTGGTAGACGCAACGGACTTAAAATAATTTGAGTGCTCGCCGGGAAACCGGGGATGTAGAACTGCCCAAATTCGGGGAACCCTCGTGAGTGGCAATCCCGAGCCAAGTCTGCCGGGGAAGGGCTGGCGGAAAGGTGTAGAGACTAGACGGGCGGCACCTAAAGCGATCGCGCTCTTTTTTGCGGTTGCCACGGTGAAGGGATAGTCCAGACCACGAACTCGTTCTTCTAGCGAGGCGGCGAAAGCCGTTGTGGTAAGAAAATCCGTTGGGCCGAAAGGCCTGTGCCGGTTCGATTCCGGCCGCCCGCACCAATCCTAAATATGCCCCCAACCGCCTCAAAACCGCCACGTCGTGCTGCTTGAGCATTCTAAAACTTCGGAAAAAGCGTAACTCATGGTAGGGCAGGAAAATTCTGCTCTAAGAGTGTGCCGCCGACGGGCGGGTAGCTGAGTCTTGAGCCGGTTACGGAAACACCAATATGGCGGCGGACAGCCCGCGATTGCGCGGTTGCTTGCGCTCCTTGTGCGCTCCTGAGGCCTAGAGAGCGGAGCGCCCCCTATGAGCTGGACATTCACCCGATACCTATCCTGGCGGTTCCTGCAGGCTATCGGCATTGTGTTTTTCATGATCGCCGGCATGATCTATGTCGTTGATTTCGTCGAAATGTTGCGGCGGGCAGGAGAGGTTCCGGGGATAACCACCGGACGCATTGCCTATTTTTCGTTCCTGCGAGCGCCCTCTGTCTCAGAACAAATCATGCCCTTTTGCATTCTGTTCGGGACCATGGCGGCCTACATAAACTTGACACGAACATCGGAGCTGCTTGTGGCGCGGGCGATCGGCCTCTCGGCGTGGGGCTTTTTGCTCCCTCCGCTCGTTATCGCCTTCAGCCTGGGAGCCGGGTCGGTTATTTTGTTTGACCCCATAGCCGCGGAGATGAAGCATCGCAGCGAAGCCATCGAGGCACAGCTATTCGGCCGAAACGGTCGGCAGAGCGACGATACAAGTTTATGGATACGGCAGAAGAACGTCGATGGAGAAGCATTTATCAATGCTGGAGCGGTCTCGGTCGATGGAATCCGACTAGCGGCTCCGATTGCCTATATTTTCGATACAAATGGGATATTCGAAGAGTGCATTCACGGGAGGATTGCAAGACTTTGGCCCGGCGTCTGGCAATTTAACCACGCCGAGATCGCGGCGCCTGGGGAGGAAACTTTCGCGACTGGAACTTTTTTACTTGCGGCAAGCACATCCCCAGAAGAAGTTTTGCGGGGCGTAGTGGCCCCAGATTCGGTCCCACTTTGGGACTTGCCGGCACTGCGCCGAGCAGCCGAGCAGGCCGGCCTCGATGGAACGGCCTACCAGCTCCAGCTGCATGCGCTGCTGGCACGGCCGCTGCTGTTCATCGCGATGGTTCTCGTTGCCGCGGCCTTTTCATTAAGATCTTTCCGCTTTGGTGGTGTTGGAAAAATGGTTGTTGGCGGCGTGAGTGCTGGGTTTGTGCTTTTTGCGGCGACAAAATTTATCGGCGATCTTGGCGGCTCGGGTTTGCTAAATCCGGTCATCGCCGGGTGGTCGCCCGCTGTGGTCGCCAGCCTGCTCGGCGCGCTCGCCCTGCTGAACCAGGAGGACGGTTGATGGGGCGGCGTTTTTGCCCCGCGCGCGAAAGCATTTTTGCCCCGCTCCCGCGCGTTGCGCCGGAAATAACGCAACCTTGCGCGAATGCTAGAGTGAACTCGAGTGCACGCAGGGCGCTTTCAATTTGGGGTTTTTTCGCCAAGCTGGCCCTACCGCTCGCGATCTCCCTTGCTGCCGGCGAAATGCGAGCGTGGCCGGCAGCGGCAGCGAATGCGAGCGGAAACCCGCAAGAGCCCGCCAAAATGCTGGTCGAAGCGGATGAGCTGCGCTACGACGCCGACCAAGACATCGTCTCCGCTGAAGGTAACGCCCGGATTTATTATAAAGACCGGGTCCTTGAGGCCGACCGCGTGGTTTACAACCGGAAAACTGGCCGCGTCTACGCCGAGGGCCACGCCAAGCTGACCGAGACGGATGGCACGGTTCTCCATGCCGCAGTGTTCGACCTCACCGATGATTTCCGTGACGGTTTCATCCAAAGCTTGCGCGCGGATACGCCTCCGAAACCGTTTTCCCCCCTTCCCGGAAGCCCACTCGGCGCGGGTACATACAAAACTTACCTAAGCGCGCCGCGCGCCGAGCGGATAGAGGGCGAGACCACGGTTTACGATAAGGGCAGTTACACCGCCTGCAACGCCTGCAAGGATAATCCCGACAAACCGCCGCTGTGGCAGGTGCGCGCCAAGCGCATCATCCATAAAAGCGATGAGAAAATGATTTATTACGAGGACGCCACCCTCGAGTTTTTGGGCGTACCCATCGCCTATGTGCCGCTGTTTTCAGCGCCCGACCCCACCGTTACCCGCAAATCGGGCATTCTGACGCCCTATCTTGCTTTTACCAACCAAGCCGGTTTTGGCGTCGGTATTCCCATATATTGGGCACTTGCCCCTGATTATGATTTCACCTTTACTCCCACTTATTTTTCCCAAGAGGGTTTCTTCGCCAAAGGAGAGTGGCGCCAGAGGCTCGAGAATGGTGTCTATTTCATCCGCGCGACCGGTATCGACGAGCAAAATCCTGCGGTATTCCCTCAATCGCCCTATGGCTCGCGCTCGGAACCCTTGCGCGGCTCCCTCGAAAGCAAGGGCGATTTCTTCCTATCCGATGCGTGGCGATTCGGCTGGCAGTTCATTCTCCTTTCGGACAAATGGTACATCAATGACTATCACATACCCACCCAAACCCTATCGTCAACTTACTTTAGCGAGACGACATCGACGGTTTACCTGACGGGTCAAGCCGATCGCGGTTATTTCGATTTGCGGGGTTACTCGTTTGAAGGTTTATCCAGCCACGATATCCAAGCACAACAAGCCGTCGCCCATCCGGTTTGGGATTATAATAGAGTCTTCGATATTGATCCTGCGAAATCCTATGGCATTGGCGGCCAGGCGGAGATTGATTTTAATTTGACGAGCCTGTCGGCGAGTTCGGCGAGTTATCAGGCGGTTGGTCCTCGTCTCCTCGACAGCGCTTATGGGCTTTATGATATCTGCCAAAGCACAGTCACGAAAACAAATCCCCTTGGCCTTTACGTTCCTGGCCAAAACGTAGGTGATTGCTTGCTGCGTGGCATTGGCGGCGATTATACGCGAGCGACACTGGAGGCCTCTTGGCAGCGCAAATACATCGATCCCATCGGCGAAGTCTTCACGCCCTTTGCCTTCGCCAGGGCCAACGGCGAGTGGCTCGATATTAACACAACCAACACCTACACTTTTGCATCGCAGTATGGCTTCTCCAGCTATACCAATGCCTCGCAGGTAAATTTCGTGGGTAACACGAACCCGAGTTTCTATGGCAATTTTATTCCAGGATTAGGAATCGAATATCGTTATCCATTCTTCGCGAACATCGGTTTCGCGTCCATGGTCTTCGAACCTATCGGACAAATCATCGCTCGACCGGACCGCGAGCTCGGCTCTTCCTCCAATGTCAATCTCGACGCGCAAAGCCTTGTCTTCGATACGGCTAATTTGTTTGATTGGAGCAAGTACTCAGGATATGATCGCTTTGAAACTGGTGTTCGCACCAATTACGGTGCTCAGTTCACGATGAATTTCAAGGGTGGCGGTTACATAAACCTTATGGGCGGCCAATCTTATCAAATCGCTGGCACAAACTCCTATGCGACGCCGGACGCGGCCAATGTTGGATTGAGTTCAGGACTTGATACACGTCTGTCTGACTATGTGACCTCCCTAACGATTGCTCCCAATCCAATATTTGCCTTTGTCGCAAAAGCCCGTTTTGACGTAAACTCCTTGGAGGCGCGGCGCATCGATCTGCTTCTCAATTACAATTTTGGCGCGCTCACAGGCCAAGTTGCATTCGCCGATTACCAGGCGCAACCCGTCATCGGCTATGATGTGCGCCGCGAGGGCTTGGCCTTATCGTCGCGCTATAAGTTAAGCGATAACTATTTCGTCCAGGGAAACATAACGTTCGACATGAGTCGCCAGTACTACCCCGCGGACCTGACTGGATTTACCTATCCAGGTCCCTTTGCGGTGGCCGCTTACGGTATCGGCGGAGGCTATCAAGACGAATGTACATCCCTTTCCCTTAATTATAGTTCAATCTACCAGGACTACGGAAGCGCCTCTCTCGTTCGTAGTCAAGTCGTTCTTCTCACGTTTCAGCTGCGCACACTTGGAGAAGCGAGTTTCAATCAGGCTTTCGTGAGCGCGACTGCCCTAGACAATGTGGGCAGCGGCAATTTCGTGACAAAGTATTGATTTCTGGATCGAACGCACAGAGTTTAGATTGTCTCGAAGCATGCGGGTATACCGTCTCATGAAACTCGAATTCCTTATGCGTATGAAAAATCTTATGCAATTCGCTCGTACCCGTCGTATCCCCTTCCAGGTTGTGCTGTGCTTAGGGATCGTGGTACCCGCTCTCCTCGCGGGCATGTGCCAACCTAGCCACGCCCAAGCTATCGTTGCCAGCATCAATGGAGATCCGATTACCGATATCGATCTTACCGAGCGGATAAAAATGCTCCGTGTGATGCATAGGCCGGCAACGCGCGATGCCGCCATGGAAAGCCTATTCAAGGACCGCCTCGAATTTCAAGAAGCCAGCAAGTTTGGCATTTCTGTCAAGGATACTGACCTATCGCAGCAAATCCTCAAAGCGGCACAGGAAATGAAGCTCACTCCTGACGCAATGTTGGCGGATTTCGAGCACGCCGGCGTTTCCCCAGATCATTTTAAGGCGCATTTCCGGGCCGACTTGGAGTTTAGCGTCTTGGTGCAAGCCTTGAACAAGGGGGTTGAGGCGAGCGAAGAACAGGTGCGCGCCGAGCTCGCAAAAGAAGGCGGAAAGGCCGCCGCGGGAACGGAATATACTGTTCGAGAAATCATTCTTACTCTCCCGCATTCAACGACACCTGCTTCCCTGACGGAGCGCGCTCATGAAGCCGAGCAATTGCGCCAGCAGTTCAATGATTGCTCCACTGGCGTTCCTCTGGCTCGCGCACTCCATGACGTCACGGTTCGCGACCCCCTGATCAAAACATCCCATGAAATGAACGAAGGTCTTCGGCAGCTGCTGGACAAAACTCCGACCGGGCATCTCACGGCGCCGCAACGCTCAACCGAGGGGATTGTCATGATCGCCGTTTGCGCCAAGGGCAGCGCCAAAGACGACAGCGCTATTCGCTCCGTCATCTCGCAGAGAATTCTCGCGACGCGGATGGATGCGGAGACCGAGCGGCGCCTCAAGGAACTGCGCGAAAGGGCCGTGATCATTAATCATTAGCCCCGCAAGCATTCACGTGCCGACAAAACGGACTGCCGGTCTAGCAGAAACCGATCGGCGCCTAGCGAATGAGCTTATTTGGTTTATACTGCAGCTGGAATAAATCCGCGACACGAGGCGGCGTCTCCGGCGGATCATGCGGCCGTGGCACCGCGATATAGCGAGCCGTATTGTGTCATCGTCGATCTCGACGCGCATGAAACCATGCGTATCATCGACATAGTTTTCGAGGACGACTTCCGGATCATCCTTCTGCCGGAATGGCGATCGTTCGCGCAAAACGCTGATAGTTGTGCACATGCGCGCCAAATACAATATCGGCATAGGCGCCGCTCTCTTGCACGGCGGCGTCCAAAAGCTCCTTCATTGCCGGACTGCCGCTGTAATGAGCATCCGCTGAGAACACGGGATGATGTAGACATAAAAAGAGAGCTTTCGCTTGGTCGCGGGCGGCGTGTTTAAGTTCGCCAACGAGCCACGCTTTTTAGTCGTCTTGGACCTCGCCTCCCTCTGGAACATTTGTATAGAGCCCGATGAAATTGGCCTTCGGCGTCTCCAAAGTCCAATAGGGATTAGGCTGCTTTGCAGCGTGGCGCGGCCTTTCGCCTGCTTCATTTGTGATCTCGCCGTTATCCGAGCAGAAATTGCGTTTCCACGCCGAAAGACTTGGCTCGAACGGCCGAGGTGTATCGGGGGTCGTTAGCGGATCGCCGTCGTGGTTGCCTGGGATGCCGAAATTCGCCGGGGGGTAGAACTCATAAGGCAAGTAGAATTGCGGATAATATTCGCTGGTCTCGCCATTGCAGTAAACCACATCACCGAGGTGGTAGAAGAACGCCGGCGCGCCATCCGCGTTGTTGACATCGGCTTCCATGGCTGCCGCAACTAGTGGGCGCCTGGGTGAAGCGCGGTGGATCTATTTGTGGCCGAAGCCGGCCCGACTTGGCCTGATGATGCCGCGGATGCCGCACCGCCGCCATGCTCGTTTCCCCCATTCTTGCCTCAACCGATAATATTAGGGAAAGACATGTCAAGATAAAGACAAAGGGGCGTAGGTGCTACTCGCCGTTATACTCCGCAAAACAATCCGAAGTCTCGTAAACTACGATGCTCGCCATTTTTGGAAGCGAAGGCTTGATCCGATGCCAAATCCAAACCGCGATATTCTCCGCCGTCGGATTCTCAAGCCCCTCGATATCGTTGAGGCAGTTGTGATCGAGTTGGGCAAACAAAGATCCGAACCGAGATTCGATCTCTAAAAAATCCGCGACAAAACCGGTCGCGGGATCGACCGGTCCTTCAAGCCGTAGCTCGACTCTGTAGGAATGCCCATGGAGACGACGGCAACGATGCTGCTCGGGAACGTTCGGCAAATAATGCGCCGCCTCGAAGCGGAAGGCCTGTGAAATCTTCAAGACGTGGCTTTCAACGTATCCCGACGAACTTATGCGTCTGCAAACTGAGCCTCCAGCGCGGGTGCTTCAAGCAATAAGCAATGGCCGCGGCGGTGTTCTTGGCGAGATCCTTGCCATCCATCGGCTGCAGCCAGAAATGCGCAAAGGCGAGGCCAGCCAAGTCCTCCAGGTGTAAGCCGTCCTGCGGAAACACCAATTTGAGCTCGGACCCCGCCCTGGCCACCAATGGAACGCCGGCCTTCGGACTAACACAGACCCAATCAAGACCATCGGGCGGCGGCAGTGTTCCATTGGTCTCGACGGCCGCTTCAAAGCCGCGTGCGTGAACGGCACTAATCAGCGTGTTATCCAGCTGCAATAAAGGCTCGCCCCCAGTGAAGACAACAAAGCGGTGATCGGCACCCGCTGGCCACGCCCCCTCAATCGCCGCGGCAAGCTCCCCGGCGCTTGCGAACCTGCCGCCGCCTACACCATCGGTGCCGACGAAGTCGGTATCGCAGAAGCGGCACTCAGCATCGGCCCGGTCTTCTTCGCGGCCGGACCACAGGTTGCATCCCGCGAAACGGCAGAACACGGCCGCCCGCCCGGCTTGAGCGCCCTCTCCCTGAAGGGATAGAAAAATCTCCTTGACCGCATATCTCTTCATGCGCCACCCGGGCCGACCCGCCTGCAAGCTCGTGAAAACACTTAGCGCAATATAGGCGAAACGTCGCTGGATAGGCACTTTCTCCCGATCGTCCTGCCCCGCGTGCTAAGCTGACTCTCCCGCTCAGATCGCTTCCGAAATCCAACGCTTGAGCTCGCTCTTCGGCAGCGCGCCGACTTTTTGGGATGTCATTTGTCCGTTTTTGAACATCATCAGCGTTGGGATGCTGCGAATTCCGAACTGGCTGGCAATATGGGGGTTTTCATCGACATTGAGCTTAGCAATCGTCACCTGACCGGCAAGTTCCGCCGCGATTTCCTCCAAATGCGGCGCGATCATCTTGCATGGCCCGCACCACTCCGCCCAAAAATCGACGATGATGGGTCCCGCCGCTCCCACGACTTCCGATTTGAAATTAGCATCTGTCACCTTCAGGGTAGCCATGGCATTTCTCGCGGAAAAGGAATGGGAAATGTGCTTCGACGATGCCCGCTAAGTAGGAAAGCCGCGAGCCTGCGTCAAGCTGGGGAAATGGCCGCATCGTTTTACTCCGCGGCAAGATCGAGGTGATCGAGCACGGAGAGCGCCGCATCTAAATCGGCGATGAGGTCGCCCGCATCCTCCAACCCGACCGAAAGGCGCAACAAGCCTTCGCCAACCCCCAGCGCGGCCCGAGCCTCGGGAGACAACCTCTGATGCGTCGTCGTTGCCGGATGGGTAATCAAACTTTTCGCGTCGCCGAGATTATTAGCGATCTTGATGACGGAGAGCCGGTTACCCACCGCATAGGCCGCGGGCTTGCCGCCGACGACGTCAAACGCAACAAGCGTGCCGCCTCCAGACATCTGCCGCTTAATAATCTCCGCTTGCGGGTGATCGGGAAGGCCGGGGTGGCGTACCTTCGCAATATGGCGGTGGCCGCTTAAGAACTCCGCGATGCGCGCCGCGCTTTCCGCTTGCTGGCGAACCCGTAAGGGGAGAGTCTCAAGTGATTTCAAAAGAACCCAGGCATTGAATGGAGATAAACAGGGGCCTGTCTGTTTGTAGAAGCCGTGGATCTCGTTCTCGATCAAATCGCGGTTCGCCAAGATGACGCCGCCAAGGCATCGGCCATGGCCATCGATGTGCTTCGTCGCCGAATAAATCACGCAATCGGCCCCAAGCTTCAGCGGCTTTTGAAAAATCGGCGTTGCGAAAACATTATCGACGACGAGACGCGCTCCACTGTCGTGAGCAATCCGCGCGATTGCCGCGATATCATAGACTTCAAGGCAGGGGTTCGTCGGCGACTCCAAGAACAGCAGCTTCGTTGCTGGCCGCATCGCCTGCCGCCACTGTGCGAGGTCGTTGCCATCGACGAGTGTCGAGGCAACCCCGAAACGGGGCAGCACTTCCTCCACGACATAAAGGCAGGCGCCAAACATTGCGCGAGCGGCCACCACGTGGTCGCCTGTCTTAAGCTGTGCCATTAGCCCCAAGGTGACCGCCGCCATGCCGCTTGCCGTCGCGCGCGCCGCTTCCGCTCCCTCGAGCAGAGCCATGCGCTCTTCGAACATGGCAACCGTTGGATTGGCGTAGCGCGAGTACACGTAGCCGGGCTCCGCGCCCTTCATCCGCGCTTCCGCCGTCTCCATATCGGGATAGGCAAATCCCTGCGTCAGGAAAAGCGCCTCGGACGTTTCGCCAAATTGTGAGCGCATCGTGCCGCCATGGACGAGTTGCGTTGCTGGCTGCAGCGCCGTGAAGTCAGGCGTTTGCCTTCTGGCATTCATTCTTGTCTCCGTCCCGCCCGTTCGAGCCTGCCTTCCTCCTGTCGCAGGCAAGGAATTGTTTAACCGTTGATTTGCGATATCTCAAGCCGCGAAGGAATTGCGGGGATAACGAGGAAACGGCAGGCTCATCCTTGCGATATCCATTAGGGTGTCAAGGAACCCCTTTGCCGTGGACGAGGCTGTGAGAATATGTTCAGCAGTATGTCCCCTCTCTTCGCGGATCCTGGCGGCGGCCAAGCGAGCGCCGCGGGCCCGATACCGCTCTCTAACGATTTCGGCACCCAATTTGGCCTGCTCCCGCGCGAAAAAATCGCACTGATGATCCGCCGCGAGATGATCCAAGCAGAAACGGTGATCGAAACCGGGCAGCTTCAGCCGGCCAGCCTCGATCTGCGGCTCGGTCCTCGGGCCTATCGGATCAGGGCGAGCTTTCTTCCCGGGCGGAACGAGACGGTCGAAAACAGGCTGCGTGCCCTGCAGAGCGACGATGAAGCCATCAGCCTCGAGGGCACGGGGGCCGTCCTCGAGCGCGGCTGCGTCTACATCATCCCGCTGATCGAATATTTGAATTTGCCCAAGGATATCGCGGGCATTGCCAACCCCAAAAGCTCAATCGGACGGCTCGATGTTTTCACGCGCCTCTCGACGGATCACTGCGACGTGTTCGACCGCGTCGCGCGTGGCTATGCCGGGCGCCTCTACGCCGAGGTTTCACCGCGCACCTTTAGTGTGCGGGTGCGCAAGGGCTCGAAACTCAACCAGATTCGCTTCCGCAGGCTCAATTCGCAAGAGCTCGGTCGCAGCGAGTTCCCGGTCGGCGAGGTGGAGCTGCGCGAGCGCCACAAAGCAATACCCCTCGTTGATGGCGACTTAGACTTGCGGCACGGCGGGCTCGTTCTTCGCATTGGCCTCGACGAGGAGGACAATGCGGGCGCCATCGGCTACAGGGCGCAGAAACACGCCGATATTCTGGATATCGATAAATCGGCCTCCTACCGCGCCGCCGATTTTTGGGAGCCCGTCCGGGCAAGACCAGACAAAAGGCTCATTCTGGACCCCGATGGGTTTTACATCCTCGCTTCGCGTGAGCGGTTGCGGATCCCGCCCGACCTCGCCGCGGAAATGGTTCCGATCGATCCGATCATGGGCGAATTCCGCGTGCATTACGCGGGTTTTTTCGATCCGGGCTTTGGCGCCGGAGCCGGCAATCTTCCATGCGCGCGCGCCGTACTCGAAGTTCGCAGTTACGAAGTTCCTTTTTTTCTTGAGAATGAGCAAATCATCGGGCGCCTCATTTATGAAAAGATGACGGAGGCGCCACAATTTCTCTACGGAAGCGACAAGACCTCGAATTATCAAGGCCAAGGATTGAAGCTCTCCAAACATTTCCTTTTGGACTGATTTAGCAAGGCCCGGGGCTTCCCATGTTGGTGACAGTGAAAACCAGCGTGCGGATAAAGTTCACCCGAGAGGCTGTCTTTCGGCAGACGGATCGCATACCTTTGGCGGCATAATGCCAAAGCGAAAGCGCTGGCGCGGGCTGTTTAAAGCGGAATGGGGGCGGGAACCTTGTTTCCCCCTTTCCCCAACCCGCTCTAAACTCAACGGATCCCTTAGTCTAGAAGCAGCGCCGAAAGTTCGCGGATTTACCTCGGACCGGGACATTGAAGACATTGCAGCGGACGACGGCGTTTGGATAAGCGAAATTTTCGTTAGCGGTGTGAGGTGCGCTTTGCTGATTTTGACCCATATACCCTGGGACTATCACAATGGCCTCAGGACCTATGGACTTATTTGTTATACACGAGTCTAGCTGACCCTTCGGAATGGAGGCAAAAAAATTGTACCAGCAGCCGTTCCCAGGGCCTACAAAGTCTGAAGCCCAGCCGGCCCGCGCAAGGTAAGCAAAGGGGCCGACATTTTGGTCATAATAGCCGCAGCCGGTAATACCTTCGGAGATAAGTGTCGTACAAGGGACACCATTTTCGGTAGGATTTGGCGAATAATTGGTCGTCAGCTGAGTCCAAAGACTTTGAGCGTCAGCGACCTTTGGCAGCGTCCATCCGGTTACGCCCAGGTACCGCGCGCGTTGCGTTAAGGGTATCAATCCATGCGACAACACCCGACATCGATGCAACCGAACGAGTTGTGTGTGTGTTGTACCAGAAATCGTTAGCTGTCACGAGACGCTGACTGCCATCAGGAATAAAGACCTCTCGGCCGACCAGTGTGGATAAGAAATAGTAGTTCGCAAAATATTGCTCTTGAAAGAGGAACTGATCCGACATCCATGTGACATTGGCGGTGCTGTCGTAGACTGCGACGACGGGATTATCGGTAACAGCAGCGCTTGGGAGAGTGGGGGGATCGAGAACTGGCGGAGCGGGGCGTTGGTGAAGTAGTTGGGATCAAGGGTGGGATCGAGGAACGTGCCGAATGGCGGGCCGCTGTAGATAAGGATTAAGTCCGCTCGCGCTTGGGTGCAAAAAAAAAAGATGCTGCCGATGGGTAGAAGCAGCAGGGCAACGGTCATCGCAAGTTTTGTCCTCATGGGGTCATCCTTACGTCTATAAACGCGATTTTTCTAATCGCAAAGTTTAAGACGTTTCTTGTGGGTGAGCCCGGACAGCCGAGCGTGCAAAAAATTGATCTTGTCGCGCGACGCCGTTGGGAAACCGTAAATTATATTAAAATAAATTATTTTAGTTTAAATCATCTGATCATAGTAGAGCAAGATGACCTTTCTCCGAATCGTCATCTTGCTCTACTTCATTGTTTTATCGCGTGTCTGGATGCAAAACCCGGTACTCACCTTTGCTGGACACGCTCTAGAAAACCGTTGGTGCCGGCCATCCGGTTGCCAAAGATGTGACCAGGCCTAATTATGGCGCCTATTGGGAGGTGGGCCCCTTAAGGAGGTCGTAGCCTGGCCGTCAGTCTGCATCCTCTTTTGCGGAGAAAGTCATTGAAATACCGGCAGCTCGGCGCAAGCGACCTACAGGTACCGGTCATCACCCTCGGGTCGTGGCTCACCTATTCTGGGGGGATCGAGAAGCACCAATCGGTGGCTTGCGTTCGCAAAGCGCTCGACCTTGGAATAAATTTCATTGATACGGCGAACATTTACGGCCGCGGCGCCGCCGAAACTTTGCTCGGCGAAGCGCTCGAGGGAATCCCCCGTGGTTCCTATCGCTTGGCGACAAAAATTTTTTTTCCAATGAGTTTCTTCGACAAAGGGCTGTCGCGCCGTCAGATTGTAAAGCAGCTCGATGCCTCGCTGAAGCGGTTGAGAACCGATTATGTCGATCTCTACCAATGCCACCGATACGATCCGAATACGCCCTTGGAAGAGACCATGTCGGCTTTGACCGATGCCGTTGGCAAAGGCAAAGCCCGCTACATCGGCTTTAGCGAATGGCCGCTCGATAAAATCGAGGCGGCCGCCGCCATGCCTGAAGTCGCTCGCTTTGTCTCCAGCCAGCCGCAGTATTCGCTACTATGGCCCGCCCCACAAACCGAAATTTTTCCAAGATGTGCGGAACTTGGCATTGGCCAAATCGTCTGGTCGCCGCTCGCCCAAGGCGTGCTCACCGGCAAATATAAGTCAGGCGCCCGGCCGCCCGTCGACTCACGGGCGTCCCACGGATCGATGGGCACCATGATGCCCAAACGCTGGCTCGAGGCGCCTGTCTTGGCCGCCGTGGAGATGGTCAGGCACCTCGCGGAGAGCGACGCGGGCGTGTCCCTCGCGCAATTTTCGCTTGCGTGGGTGCTACGCCGACCGGAAGTGTCGGCGGCAATTATCGGCGCTTCTCGGCCTGAGCAGATCGAGGAAAACGCCGTGGCAGCCGATCTTGCAATTCCGCCCGAGCTCTTCACTAAGGCCGAAGAAATTTTGAAACCGCTTCAAAACCGGGACTGAGACCTCCCAGGAGAGCTCTCAGAGAGGGGGAGGCAAGGCGGCGAGAGCCTCGTCTTCTTTAAGCAAGGTGCCGGTCCGCCGGATTGCCCGTGCAAACTTCAGGATCGCGAGGATGCGCCGGGCGGCTTCCGCCAAGGAAAGGCCGCCAGGCCGGATATTCGATACGCAATTGCGGTCCGAATCGCGGGTCTCACCCGGCCGCGGATCAAAAGTAATGTACGCGCCCATGCTATCGCTTGCCGATAGCCCGGGACGTTCGCCGATGAGCACGATGACTGTCTCGGCCCCTTGCCTCTTGGCAATTTCGTCGCCTAACGCGACGCGCGCTTGCAGGGCCACGGCGGGGGGAGCAAATGAAACATCCGGCGCGGCAGAAATGAGCAAGCGGCATAAGGGCACGGCTTGGGATTGAACGGCTCGTGCCGAGAGCCCGTCGGCGATGACGATCACTGCGTCGAACGAGCCGAACGCCAGAGCCTCGACCGATTCATCCGAAAGAAGGCGGCCAAGGTCTGGCCTTTGCAAAAAATTCAGCCGGTCAGCCGCGCGGCTCCGCACCGCGATAGGGTGCCATGCGCTCAGCTCCGAAAGAAGCGCCGAGCTGTCCAGCAGCGCCCACACGGCGTCTCGCGCGCTTGCGTGAGCAAGTTCGAATTCGAGGACGCGCCGAGTTGGCAAGGAATCTCCGGTGCGCCCGAGCGCGATTCGCGCCGGCGTACGAGCCCGCAAATAATTCCAGAAGTCTCCTTCCGGTTGTGTCATGGCGCTGCTTCGAGAAGCCGCGCGGCATGGCCCGATGCGTCTGGCCGGATGCGCGCCTGCGGGTCCATTACGCCCATTGCTTGCAGCCAAGCCTCGAACTCCGGCGCGGGACGCAAGCCTAGCACCGAGCGTATATAAAGCGCGTCGTGATAAGAGGTGGATTGGTAGCCCAGCATGATGTCATCGGCGCCGGGAACGCCCATGATGTAATTGCAACCAGCTACACCAAGCAGGGTTAGGAGATTATCCATATCATCTTGGTCGGCCTCGGCGTGGTTTGTATAGCAAATGTCGACGCCCATGGGCAGGCCCAAGAGCTTGCCGCAAAAATGATCCTCGAGTCCGGCACGAAGGATTTCTTTTCCGTCATAGAGATATTCAGGGCCGATGAAGCCGACAACCGTATTGACCAACAAAGGCGCATAGCGGCGGGCGACAGCATAGGCGCGAGTCTCCATGGTTTGCTGATCGACAGCATGATGCGCCTGCGCCGATAGGGCCGCGCCCTGCCCCGTCTCGAAATACATCAGATTGGCGCCAGTTGGCGCCCGGTTCAAAGAGCGCACGGCGTCATGGGCTTCATCGAGGAGAGCGAGATTAACGCCGAAGGCGCCGTTGGCGGCCTGCGACCCAGCAATTGATTGAAACACGAGGTCGACAGGGGCGTTCTGCGCAATGATTTGCAATAGCGTTGTAACGTGCGCAAGAACGCAGGACTGCATCGGGATGTCGAAGCGAAGCCGAAGTTCGTCAATGCGCTCGATCAGCAGCAGGGCACGCTTGGCGCTGTCGGAGGCTGGATTGATTCCAACGCAGGCATCTCCGCACCCATACATGAGCCCGTCGAGGATTGCCGCTCCGATGGCGGCAATATCATCGGCGGGGTGGTTAGGCTGAATGCGCACGCTGAGGCGCCCCTCTAGCCCAATCGTCGTGCGAAAGCGGGTTACCACTTTGATTTTTCTTGCAGCGGCAATGAGGTCTTGATTACGCATCAATTTCGAAACCGCCGCCGCCATCTCCGGCGTGATGCCGGGAGAAAGCCGCGAGATCGCCTCGCCGCTTGCTTGGTCGGACAAAAGAAAATCGCGGAACTCGCCAACGGTCATCGCGGCGACCGAAGCGAATGCGTTCCTATCATGCATATCAACGATCAGCCGCGTGACTTCGTCGGCCTCGTAAGGGACAAGAACCTCGTTCAAAAAGCGCGTAAGTGGAACGTCGGCGAGCGCCATGCGCGCCGCGATGCGCTCCTCGCGACTTCCCGCCGCAAGCCCCGCCAGCCTATCGCCCGCCCGGTCGGGCGAGGCACGCGCCATCAGCGTACGGAGATCGTCGAAAACATAGCGAGTACCGCCTGCATCGCTTCGGTAAGACATCGACCTTCCCATTTGCCGATGAGTTCCATGAATCTAACATCTTTCTTCGCGCTAAGTTTTCCTCGCCGGGTCGATCGCTTTCACAATCTTTCAACTCCACTTCGCCAAAAAAGACCACATTATTATCTTGGCTCATATTGAGCGCGCCTATCAGAATGGGCTTGGGCCAGCAAAAGCACAGCGGAGCGTTTCGGAAAATATTGATGCGATCAAATATCGGCCGAGCCGTAAGGTAACGATACGGCGCCGCCCCACAACCAAAAGTTGTCTCAACAATAAAAGCAAAAACGAGAATAAAATGACGGGCTGAGCAATGGCCAAGGCATCGCCAGCCCAGCTTTCTCTAAAACTTAATTCATTTAAGCAACCTCTGCCGCTGCCAGACGTTCTATGGACAAGACAAGATGTACTCAGAGAGGAACGATGAGCTCTTCAATGGAACAAAAAAAATCGACGGCCACACGCGGCTTCGCCTCGATGGATCCGGAGAAACAGAGGGCGATCGCACGGAAGGGCGGCGAAAGCGTGCCTCACGAGAAGCGTAGCTTTTCGCAAAATCCGCGGCTCGCCGCGGAAGCGGGGCGTAAGGGCGGCCAAAGCGTGAACCCAAATAAGCGCAGTTTCTCCCGCAATCATGCTCTGGCTTCAGAAGCTGGGCGTAAGGGCGGCCACGCGTCGCACGGCGGTCCGAAAAAGCCACCCGCTGAAGCATCGGAATGAGCCCCATGCCTACCGACGTAAGCGCGGCGGTTCGAAGGTTGCCGCGCTTACGATTGTTTTTTTAGGGTAAGGCTTTTGCCTTCCGCAGGGTCTTTTTTCCAGGTGCCATCCGGTTGCGGGTCGAAGTGGGCCTTGTGGCCTTTACGCGCCGTCAAAACCAGCCTGCCAGATATCAATTGCCAGCTGACGGGATCGAAGATGACCATGCCTTGATCGCGACAGGCCGGAGCAAGCAAGGCCTTGGCGGCACCTTTAACGTGGCCTGGATCAGCCAGAGTCAGCATGCACCCGGTATCTTTGCCGCCTTCGCGCAGGATGGAGTAACGGCCGGCAGCCCCATCAGCCGCCGCGGCTACGCGGTCTTCTTTTGGCACAGGGTTAACGGCGGCATTCGCCTTCCCCACGGGCGCCGGTCGAGTTTCCTCGTTGGTTAGGCCGCCTGACGCTGCGGAACGTAAGTAAACCTCACCCTGCGGGCCGCTGGCACTAAATTCGCCGGAGCCTCTCTCGGTAAAGTCCAGGATGGCGCGCCCACCGCGATCATCCAGTTGAAGATGGCCATCGGTGGTAACGGCCCAGCCGTTGACGTCAACAAGGGCCGGCAGCACCCGCAAGCACGCAAGAGGAATCCTGACGGGTTGAAGATTCGAGGAGGGCTCTAGCTTCATCTGGAGCGCGAGCCGGCATTTGCTGTTCGCGCCGCCAACCGACAATTCCCAAATGCCGGAAAGCGACGTTTGCGCGGTTTGCGCGGGAATTATGGAGTGCGCCGCCCCAGGGAAAAAGAGGAAACCGCTCGTCAGGGCGGTGCCGCATAGCGCTTTTAGGAAAGATCTGTTTTGCACCTAAAAACACCCCCATATGGCGATCGAGGTTTCTCTGGCACCAAAACCGCAATAGGCTACAACCAGCGGGATTAGCAAGCCATTAAATGCAACGGCATGGCTAAGAGGGCACCACGCGCCGCAAAGCGATTGCAAAGTAAAGTTTACGCTTGCATATTTTTTGAGTCGGGCGCTGTTCAAACTTGGGTCGAAATGTGCTCTTAAGCAACCGGTAGCAATGGCAACCCGTAAAAGCAAAGCTTTCCACCTTGCCGCGGTCGCCGCAAGCGCGCTTCTTTCAGTTTTTGTGAGCGCCCGCGCCGATGAGTTTCGCGCCCGCTATACGGTGAGCCTGATGGGATTCCATATCGGCGAGGTCTCGGCCTCCGGAACCCTCGCACCCGAGAATTATAAAGTCGATCTTAATGCGAAGCTGACAGGAATTGCGGCCATGGTCGCCGACATCAAGCTCGGCCTCACGTCCGCGGGATCATTGCGAAAGGGAGCGCCCTTGCCTTCCTCTTTTGCAACAATCTCGGCGAACTCCATCGGGACGCGTACTGTGCGCATGGCCCTTGAATCAGGCAACGTCCGATCAGTAGAGATTGTCCCGCCCTTTGAGGATAAGGAAGGCCGCATTCCCGTCAGCGAGGCACAGAAACGAAATATCGTTGACCCGACCAGCGCGCTGATCATGGCAGTCCCAGATGGCGAACCCCTCGTCGGGCCCGCCGCGTGTAACCGAACCATACCAGTCTACGACGGCTATGTGCGCTTTAATATTATTCTCCACTACATTGGACAAAGACACGTCTCTCTCGATGGATATTCCGGTCCGGTCTCGGTCTGCGCCGCGCGTTACATTCCCATTTCTGGCCATAAGCGGGATTCACGATCCACGAAATTCATGGCTGAAAACAAGGATATCGAGGCTTGGCTCGCGCCCATACCTCGAGCCCGGGTCGTCGTGCCCGTGCATGTTGCACTTATGACGCTTGCCGGCCGAGCAGTGATCGATGCTGTCGCGTTCTCGATCGAGCCCTCGCATTTTACACCGACGTCCTCCGACTGATTGTTAGCGCGCGCTCGTTTAGGATAGATGACAATGATCACCCTTTACACGTTTGGGCCCTACTTCGGCCTTCCAGATGCGAGCCCCTTCGTCACAAAGGCGATGCTGCTGTTAAAATTCGCTGCGCTGCCGTTTCAAGAGGACCGGAACGGCTACCGCCAGGCACCGAAGGGCAAGCTGCCTTACCTGAATGACGCCGGAACAATCGTCGCTGATTCGACGCTGATTCGATTCTACATCGAGAAAAAATATGGGTTCGACTTCGATGTAAAGCTTACGCCTGAACAAAAAGCGACCGCCTGGGCTGTCGAAAAAATGTGCGAGGAGCACCTTTATTTGGCTTTGCTAGCAACCCGCTGGCTCGATCCGGAAAATTTCGCCAAAGGCCCGGCGCAGTTTTTCCGTTCCCTTCCCGCCCCGCTGCGCCTGCTCCTTCCCAGCATGGTTCGCCGCAAAATCGATAAAACGCTGAACCTGCAAGGGTTTGGCCGGCACACAAGAGAGGAGCAGGCGCTACTTGCGATCCGCGATATCGACGCGCTGGCGACTTTGATCGGCGATACGGATTATTTAATGGGAAACGATCCCTGCGGTGCGGATGCGGCGATTTTTGCTTTCGTGGCCGGAGCTTTAACCCCAGTTTTTACAACTCCGCTGAGATCCACCGCAGAGAGCTACCCCAATTTGATCAATTACCGGGACCGCATCCTGAGATTATATTTCAAAAATTAATGTGGGCAGTTTTCCTGCCACGTCGTTTTCACCGTTGACAAAGGAGGACCGTTTGTTCGGCCAGGGGTTCGCCCGAACGAAAACCGGGTTTTCTAAGATTTGACACTTATTACAATTGATATGTACCTAAGCACCGCGATAGACGAAATATTGTGGTGAACAAATCGGGATTTTCGAGGCGTCGTCGATTCGGACGTGATTCGTTCGTATCCCGTTCGAAGCTTAAGCTGTGCCTTTAAGGAGCTTCCTCTCCAAGACAGAACGCCTCTGTTTTGATACACATTTGGATAACAAAACTAGCAAAGATAGCTTGCCAGCAAAGGCCTGGCGGGCGAGACGGCGTTGACAACCAAAATCCTATGTTTTTGCGCGGCGGTCCCGCTGACAAACTGGTAAGCAACCGCCTTCTGTCTTCCCGGTTAACCGATGAACATGTTCCACCCAGGTGGCCGATCATTTTCACCCGCCAGCGTGAGCACGGTCACGGCGATTCTGGGCCCAACCAACACCGGCAAGACACATTATGCAATCGAGCGGATGCTCTCCTACCCAAGTGGAATGATCGGCCTGCCGTTGCGGCTTGTTGCTCGCGAAGTTTACAACCGCGTGGTCGAAAAGGCAGGCGCTGGCGCCGTCGCGCTCGTCACCGGCGAGGAAAAAATCAAACCCGAGGCGCCTCGCTTCTGGGTTTCCACGGTCGAGGCCATGCCCCGCGAGGTCGATGCCGCCTTCGTCGCGGTCGATGAGATACAACTGGCGGCGGATCTTGACCGCGGCCACATCTTCACTGACCGCCTTCTGAATTGCCGTGGCCGCAGTGAAACCTTGCTGATCGGCGCGGCGACTATGCAGCGGATGATGCGCGAATTGCTGCCCGGCGTTCGTATCACATCGCGTCCGCGGCTATCCAAGTTAAGTTTCGCGGGCGAAAAGAAAATGGCGCGGCTGCCGCGGCGCAGCGCGATCGTCGCTTTTTCCGTCGATGATGTTTATGCGATCGCCGAGTGGATACGCCGCTCGCATGGTGGCGCGGCCGTCGTTCTTGGCGCCTTATCGCCACGCACGCGCAATGCGCAAGTCGATATGTTCCAAAACGGCCTAGTCGACTACATCATCGCGACGGATGCCATTGGAATGGGGTTGAACCTCGACGTCGATCATATCGCTTTCGCGGCGGAGCGAAAGTTTGACGGTTGGCAACACCGGCGGCTCACGAGCGCCGAATTTGGACAGATCGCTGGCCGTGCGGGCCGGTATCTTCGCGACGGAACCTTCGGCACGACTGGAAGATGCGCGCCTTTTGATGAAGCGCTGATCGAGCAGTTGGAAGACCATTGCTTTGATCCCGTTCAAACACTGCAATGGCGTAATTCCGATCTCGATTTTTCCTCCCTTTCGGCGCTTGCGGCTTCGCTCGATACATTGCCGAGGGCTCCGGGGCTGGCACGTGCGCCAGTCGCTGAAGATCAAGCAGCGCTCGAATTCGCCTCCCGCGATGACAACGTCCAGCGGAAAACAAAGACGAGGGCAGATGTGGCGCGGCTCTGGGAGTGCTGCCAAATCCCTGATTACCGCAAGCTTTCACCGCAGGCGCACGGCGAATTGGTCGTGACGGTTTTCAACTATGTCGTTCGCGTCGGCTACATCCCGGAAGATTGGTTTGCCCGGCACGTGGCGGTGCAAGATCGCACGGACGGCGGCCTCGACACCCTGGCCGCGCGGATCGCGGAAATCAGGACATGGACCTTCATCGCCAACCGCGCCGGCTGGTTGCGCGACCCCGACCATTGGCAGAGTATCACGCGTCAGGTAGAGGACAAACTATCGGACGCCTTGCACGAGCGGTTGGCCCAGAGATTTGTTGACCGCCGGGCAAGTGTCCTTATGCGCCGCCTAAGGGAGAACGCCATGTTGGAAGCCGAGATCACCCCGCGCGGTGATGTACTAGTCGCGGGCCAACACGTTGGGCAACTCACCGGATTTCGCTTCACGCCGGACCCGGCGGCGGTTGGCGAGGCCGCCAAGGCCCTCAACGCGGCTGCGCAAAAAGCGCTGGCGAGCGAGATCGAAGGACGCGCTTCGCGCGTCAGCGAGGCGGTTGATGAAGCTTTCATCCTGACAAACGAGGGTATCATCCGGTGGCTTGGCGAGCCGGTCGCCAAGATCGTTGCCGGGGCCCATGTTCTTGAGCCAAGCATTACGCTGCTCACCGACGAGCAGCTTTCGGGCGCGGCGCTCGAGATGGTGCAACGCCGCCTCGATCTATGGTTGCAGCAGCACATCAAGAAGCTTCTGGGTCCACTGGCGGAGCTTGAAAAGGGGGAAGGCCTCGTGGGCCTTGTACGGGGGGTCGCGTTTCAGATCGCCGAGTCTTTGGGAGTTCTCGATCGCACCCGTATCGCCAACGATGTGAAAAGCCTATCACAGGAGGACCGGGCTTCGCTACGCAAGTTTGGCGTGCGATTTGGTGCGTACCATCTCTATTTGCCAGCTTTGATCAAACCTGCTCCGCGCGCGCTTGCCGCCCAGCTCTTCGCGTTGCGACATGGCGGCGGCGATGGCTGCAAAGGTCTAGATGAGGTCCTCCATCTCGCCGCCTCGGGAAGAACCTCCTTGATCGCCGACAAGGAGGTTCAAAGGAATCTTTATCGGGCCGCGGGCTTTAGGGTCTGCGGTGAGCGCGCCGTTCGAGTGGATATCTTAGAAAGGCTGGCTGACCTCATTCGCCCAGCGGTGAGTTACCGGCCTGGCATTAGCCCTGGCGAACCGCCGCAAGGCGCGGCCGACGGCGATGGTTTCAGTGTGACTGTCGCCATGACGTCGCTGGCGGGTTGCGCTGGGGAAAGCTTTTCTTCCATTTTGCGGTCGCTGGGATATGTCTGCGAGCAGCGAAAGGGCCCGGCCATCACCGTTGCCCTCTCAAAAGGGGAAACACCCCGGCCTACAAGTGAATCGTCGCACGAGATCAACCCTGCTGGGGATATAAACGAGCACGCACAAATTGGCCCTCCCGAAGATGGCGGCGAGGAACAGAGATCGGTGCCAAGCTCCGTAGAGACGGCCCTACCAGAGCCCGCCACGGATTCAGACAATGCAACTCCCCCACTAGCCATGGAGGCTGCTGGCGATACCGCGACGCAAGCCAGCGAAGAAACCGAAGAGCCGCTGATCGAGATCTGGCGGCCGCACCGGCAGCAATTCCGGCACGCCGACTCCAAGCCACGCAAAAAACCGTTCGAGCGGCGCGATAGATCCTCATCCGTAGCAGAAGCCCGGGGGGAGCATTCCAAAAACGATCGTGACCCATCACATGGCCCCGTCACCGTATCGACCCCGCGCAAGCGTTGGGAAGCGCCTCCGGCGGTAGGCACGAGCCGTAAGGATGAGGAAAAGCGCCGGTATTTCGGCGACCGCACCCAAAGCGCGGGCGAGTTGAGCCATCAAGAAGCTCGCAATAAACCCGCGCAAAGCCGTGGCGGCAAGACCTCGACTAGCAACAAACCAGCGGCTGATAGACCGCTTGATCCAGACTCGCCCTTTGCCAAGTTGATGGCATTGAAGGTTCAGCTTGAGGCGAAAACACAGCAATCAAACGGCAACCGGAACAAATGAGCTGCGCAAGGCCTCCCACGGACGGGTGCGCACAAGGACGCAAGCATAATGTGATGCGCCTTGGCCACGGTAAGGCCATGAACCGGCAGCACTCTCTCCGTGTCGGCACTTCGATAAGCGCTCGAACTGTAGCCCGCGCCGCCGCCGATCGCCACGTGAATGGTTAATAATGAAAGTTTCGCCAGGCTTTAAATCAGCTTTCCTACCCCCCTTCTTGCCGCAGGCGACCGGCTACCGCCGAGTGCTCACGGCGAGCGCAACCTTTTTTTTTCTCACCGGCCTTGCCACTTCGCAACCGGTCGATTGCGGAAAGCTGGCGGCCGAAATAAGGGCACTCGAGGTGGCGGCGCAAAGACCGTCCAATCACTTTGGGTCCGGCGTTCAGAACCAACGGGCGGAACTCGACCGTCTAATCGGATCGGGGCGGGCGCTTGGCTGCAATAGGGCCCAGTTTTTTATGTTCGAAGCTCTGCCGCCGCAATGCCAAGGGATCAACGCCCGAATCGCTCAATTGCAGTCTAGCCTCGCGCGCTACGGCAATGGTGACTCCAACTCAGCAGTAAAGCAGCAACTCACTGCGCGGTACAATGCTTACTGCCAAGGGCAGTCGGCCTCTTCGCCACCGCCACAACGCAACTTCTTTGATGCTTTGCTAGGAGTCTTCACCCAACCATTCACACCGCAAGGGGCCACCCCCCCTCAGCCTCATTTCGAGGAAGTGCTCCCCCAGCCCGGTGAAGATGCGCTCCCGCACGGCGGCTCGCAAGTTGTCTGCGTCCGCAGCTGCGATGGTGGCTTTTTCCCAATCAACCTCTCGGCAAATGAAAGCGATCCCGATCAGCTGGCCGGGCTTTGCCAGGCGCTTTGCCCAAATGCCGACGTGAACGTTTATACGCGCTCACCCTACAGTGACATCAGTACCGCCGTCTCTTTATCCGAGGGCGTACCCTACTCGGAATTGCCGAATGCCTTGAAATTTCAAAAAACCTTCGATCCGGCCTGTACCTGTAAACCGCCAGGGCAAACCTGGGCTGAAGCGCTCGCGGGCGCCGAAGATTGGCTCGGCCGAGCCCGCAAAAGCGATATTCTCGTCACTCCCGAGACATCGGCGGAGCTTGCTAAACCGAAATCCGACCTTGGCCGATCCAATGCAACGCCGCATACGGACATCAATGCGGAGAAGGAAAACGCAATGCCGGCGGCGGCGCCGCAAACGGCTGAGGTCGTGGGCCCGGATGGCGTTAAGCGGCGCGTCCGGATAATCGTGCCGCCACTTTAGTGCGCCCGATGAGCGGCAGCAAAGCGGCAAGCTCCGGCCCATTCTCTGAGCCCGTCAGGGCAAGCCGCAGCGGATGGAAAAGCATCCTCCCCTTCCGGCCGGTAATGCGCTTCAGTGTGGCGGTCCAATTCGCCCAAATGTCATCCCCCCAAGGTTCCTCCGGCAAATGCTGGCGAGCTGCGTCGAGAAAATCGGCGTCCTCAACGACAGGAGTTATCTCACCCTGAACGACGCGCCACCAAGTGGCGGCATCGAGGAACTTCGTGAGATTACCTCGCACCGCCAGCCAAAACGCCGGCGCCTTGTAGCCGATGATATCATGCGCGGCGAGCCTCTCCCGCACCGCCTCATAGTTCAAGAGATGCAAAGTGCGCACCGACAATGCCGCGAGCTCGGTGGTGTCAAACCTTGCCACGCTTCGCGATAATTCGGCAAGATTCAGCGCTACCATCAGTTCGCCAAGGCTGCCGATCGCATGCAACGATTTTGAAGAGCCGGTGAGAACAGCGGCAGCGGCCACAGCAAGGGACTCTATCCCAGCATCACGAAGAACGGCGATGGATGAGGAACCGGTCCGTTTCGATAGCGCCTCGCCAGTTACAGAAGCTAGAAGATTGTGGTGGCCAAACAAGGGCAGGCGCTCCAGCCCGGCCAAAAGTCTGAAAAGCTGCAGCTGCACCGCTGTATTGGTAACGTGATCTTCGCCGCGGATAATGTGTGAGACATGCTGCGCCGCATCGTCCACCACGGAGGGCAAGGTATAAAGATAGGTGCCATCCTCGCGCACAAGCACAGGGTCGGAGAGTGAGGCGCAATCGATATGGCACTCTCCGCGCACGAGGTCGTTCCAGCAAATGGTTTCGTGATCGAGTTTGAAGCGCCAATGTGGTCTGCGGCCTTCGCTTTCGAAGCGCGCCCGCTCGGCGCTCGCCAAGCGAAGTGCCGCCCGATCGTAGACCGGAGGCTCGCCGCGCGCCTGCTGGCGTTTGCGCTTGCGCTCTAGCTCCTCAGCGGTCTCATAACAGGGATAGAGGCGCCCGGCCTCCCGCAGCTTGGCGGCCGCCGCGTTGTAGAGGGTAAACCGGTCGGATTGGCGGAAGGTCAGGTCGGGGATAATTCCAAGCCACTCAAGATCGACCTCGATCGCCTGGGCATACTCTTCCTTGGAGCGTAACACATCGGTATCATCGAAACGAAGAATGAACTGGCCGCGGTTTTTTTTAGCGAAAAGGAAGTTCAGAAGCGCCGTGCGGGCATTCCCGATATGTATGCGGCCAGTGGGGGAGGGAGCGAAGCGGACTATAGCGTGCATGAGATCCCGAAGCTTCTGTATCAATGTCAATTGCGTCAAACATACTTATGTGCCGAGGCGAAGGAGATAAGCCGATTTTTTTCAAGCCTCACCAGAAATTGTAAAAAAATATTTCGGGCTCAATTTGCGGCAGTTACCCATGATCTAGAGAACCAAGACCTGGCGATCGCCTTGTTGCAGCAGCTAAGCCAAGTAAAGCAAGCGCCGTCAGACCGGCACCGGTGAGAAAAGTAGCCCTTGGATAGAGTTGATCCCAGAGCTCACCAGCGATGATACTTGCGGCAAGCAGCGCCAGCCCGCTCGAGAAATTAAATACGCCATAGGCGGTTCCCCGCGATTGGGGCCTCGCCGTATCGGCAACAAGCGCTGGGAGCAGGCCTTGCGTCAGCCCCATGTGCAGACCCCAGAGCAAAATGCCTAGGGCTACTCCCGCGAGATTCTGGGGAAAGGCAAGAGCAAGGTCCGCCGCTATTAGAAACAGGAACCCCAGCCTTAGCACCGACATCCGGCCAAAGCGATCCGACCAGGCGCCGGCCGGATAGGCCGAAAGGGCATATACAATATTCATCGCTATCAAAACCAAGGGCGCAAGGGCAAGCGGCAAACCAAGTGTTTCCGCACGAAGAATCAGAAATGCCTCGCTAAAGCGCGCCAGCGAGAAAATAGTCGCCGCAGCCACCACGAGCCAAAAATTTGATCCGAGCTGCTTTAGTTGAGTGAGGCTCAGGTGTAATCGCACCTCCCGATGCCGAGAAGCTCGCGCAGGTTCATGAACGGCGACGACCAAAAGAGCGGCGGCAAGAGACGCGGGTAGGACGGCGAACCAGAAGACGAGCGTGAAATTATCGGCGCTGAGCCACATCAACCCGATGGCAAAAGCGGGTCCGAGGAAAGCTCCGGTGGTATCGAGCGATTGGCGTAGTCCGAAACTTGCCCCGCGCAGATGTGGGGGCGCGAGATCCGCCACGAGAGCATCCCGAGGCGCGCCACGAATGCCTTTGCCAATGCGATCAATAAACCGCGCCGCAGCAAGCCAGGCGATCGATGGGGCAAGCGGAAAGATAGGCTTGCTCAGGGCGGCAACGCCATAGCCAAAAACCGCAAGCAATTTCCGGTTGCCAAGCCAATCCGAGATCGCTCCGGAAAACAGCTTGACGATTGAAGCCGTGGCCTCGGCGACGCCCTCGATGATACCGACAGCCGTCATAGACGTGCAGAAGACGGTTACGAGGTAGACCGGCAGGAGGGCATGGATCGTCTCCGATGAGGCGTCCATTAAAAGCGAAACGAAGCCAAGCGCAACGATGCTTGGCGGAATTTCGCGAAGATTCTGCAAATGCTGAGGGAGCTTTTCGCGCATGACTTGGAAAGAATGCCTTTTGTCCGCCATCGCGGGCGAATTTTGATAACCCTTTAATGCCATGACCGCGTTGACTGTTCTGCTCGCTGGCTTATGGTTGCACCCCTGAGCGAAACCTGGGGACCTCCTGAATGACAGATACAACCTCATCCCTATTATCAACACAACCGCCGGCCATCCCAATCCGTGAACTTCTCCCATGGATGATTTTTGCCGGCTTGCTTTTTATTCTCGCGCTTTATTTTGTTGGCGTCGAACAAGGCGCGGTCTCGCTCATTGCCGGATCCTACGCGCACGAATTCGTGCATGATGGGCGCCATTTTCTGGCCTTCCCCTGCCACTAGAGGAGCGCGTTATGAGGGTTGGGGTTCTGCTGGCACGAGGAATGCTCGCCGGCGCCGTCGCGGGTTTGCTGTGCTTCGTTTTTTTGAAGATCGCTGGCGAGCCCCAAATAGAGCGTGCGATTGCCTTTGAAGCCCAACTAATCGAGGCCGCCCGCGAGCCGGAGCTGGTCAGCCGGCAAGTCCAGGCGGGCATCGGTCTTTTCACGGGCGTCATCCTATACAGTACTGCCCTCGGGGGTCTATTTGCC
Source organism: Methylocella sp. (assembly GCA_035622375.1). GTDB lineage: Bacteria > Pseudomonadota > Alphaproteobacteria > Rhizobiales > Beijerinckiaceae > Methylocapsa. The sequence continues at coordinate 66,982 of DASPVM010000018.1, forward strand.
CTCGTCTTCGCCCTCGCTTACCGCCGCATCGGCGAACTGCGAATTAAGGAAACTTCGGCTTTGTTAGCAGGCTTGGGTGCCATCGCGCTCACTATCACGCCAAATTTGAAATATCCGGCAAATCCACCCTCCGTCGGCGACCCCGAGACGATCGGCGCGCGCACGGCTCTCTATTTCGCCATGGTGTTTATCTCGATCGGCGCAATGGTTGGGGCCATCATGCTGCGCAAGAGGCTCCTTTTTAAACGTGATGCGTATTACGCGTCCTTAGTCGCTGCTGCAGCTTACTTGATTGCCATTGCTACATTCGGATTTCTGCTGCCCTCTTTTAACGAAGTGCCAGACGGGTTTCCGGCTGCCGTGCTTTGGCAATTTCGCCTTGCGTCGTTTGAGTCACAGCTCATCATGTGGGCAATTATCGGCATAACGTTTGGCGCGTTGGCGGAACAGGTCGCGAATGCCGAGCTGTTTCGCATACGTCGAGCGGACGGTCGGCTGGAATGAGCCATGCGCCGGTATCCCGCCCTAATCATCCCCCTCGCGGTCTTCGCCCGAAAACAGGGGAAGCGGCGGCCTATCCGCCGAGGGCTCCGGCAGGCCAAGATGGCGGAAGGCGCGCGATGTTAGAATGCGCCCGCGCGGGGTACGCTGGACAAAGCCCTGCTGGATGAGAAACGGCTCTATGATATCCTCGATGGCATCGCGCGGCTCCGACAGGGCGGCAGCAATCGTTTCGATCCCAGCCGGACCGCCGCCAAAGGAATTGCCAATGAGTTTGAGGTATTGCCGGTCCATGGCATCGAGGCCGACCGCATCGACCTCGAGCAGGCCGAGCGCCTCATCGGCGACGGCCCGGGAGATTTCAGGCTCATTGCCGACAATCGCAAAATCCCGCACCCGGCGCAGCAGACGGCCAGCAATCCGCGGCGTGCCACGCGCCCGCCGGGCAATCTCATTGGCGCCGTCACCGGTGATGCCGATGCCAAGGACACGCGCGCCACGGCGCACGATGCTTTCAAGTTCCGCAACCGTATAGAACTCGAGCCTAATGGGAATACCAAAGCGGTCGCGCAGGGGCGTCGTCAAAAGGCCCGCGCGGGTCGTCGCGCCGATCAGCGTAAACCGCTTTAAGGGAAGCTTGACGGAACGGGCACCCGGCCCCTCGCCGATGATGAGATCTAGCTCGTAATCCTCCATCGCGGGATAAAGGATTTCCTCGATAGCCGGATTGAGGCGATGGATCTCGTCGATGAAGAGAACATCCTTTTCTTCGAGCCCAGTGAGCTGCGCGGCCAGATCACCGGCTTTGGCAATAACTGGCCCCGAAGTCGAGTGAAAAGAGGCGCCAAGCTCACGGGCGACAATCTTGGCAAGCGTCGTCTTGCCAAGCCCGGGCGGGCCAACGAAAAGGACGTGATCGAGCGCTTCTCGGCGCGCTCTTGCCGCCTCGATAAAAATCTTAAGGTTTTTGCGGGCGGCCTCCTGGCCAGTGAATTCGGCCAGCAATAAGGGGCGCAGCGATGCTTCGGCATCCTCTTCGCGCGGCTGCGGGCTTACGAGCCGCGGGCTTGGAGCCGAATTAGGTATTTCCTTGGAGGCTGATCTTTGAGCCAAACCGTCGTCTCAATCTCGCTTAATTATGGATCTGCACCATGGGTCGAGCGCGGTCAATGAACCAGCTCCTTTGATCGCTTTTCATCACATAAAAAACAGCCAAGTGACGGCGCCAAAGAGGGGCAGAAGGATATTGCCTGACCAAATCATATAACCGAAAAATGACGGCATGGGGAATCCCACCTGCCGCGCGATTGCATAAACCATGAAATTTGGCGCATTGCCGATATAGGTATTGGCGCCCATGAAAACGGCGCCAAGAGAAATCGCCTGTAGTGTCTTAGAATATGGTCCCATCAGCGCATCTGGACTGCCGCCAGCGAGCTCGAAAAACACGCGATAGGTCGGTGCGTTGTCGAGGAAAGATGAAAGCAGCCCCGTTGCCCAAAAATAGGCGGCGCTGATGGGGGCTCCATCAATGTCGTGCAGGAGGCCGATTGCGGGGCGGAACGGCCCCTCCACGCCGGCATGCAGCATCGTCATCACCGGAATAATCGAAATAAAAATGCCGGCAAAAAGATAGGCGACCTCGCGGATCGGCTCCCAATCGAAGTCATTGGCCGCCCTTACGGCAGGGCTCGTGAAGCGAATGGACGCGAGCCCAATAGCCAAAAGTGAGCATTCACGGACGATATTTTGCAGTTCCATCCGCGTGCCAAGGATGTCGAAGCCAATGCGCGAATGCCAGACACCACTTACCGCGATGATCGCAACCGCGAGGGCAATGAGGGCGGCGTTGGCGAGGCCGCTCTTTCCAAGTCTAAAGCTTCTTCCAGCGGCGGCCCGAGTATTCATCTCGCGCGAAAATAAATAACTGTCAGCGGCAAAAAATAGAAGCAACAGCAGAGAAACCGAAAAAAGCGTGGCTGGCCAAAGCGCACGCAGCGGCCAAAAAAAATCAATACCGAGCAAAAATCCGAGAAAAAGCGGCGGATCTCCGAGCGGGCTCAAGGAGCCGCCAATATTCGACACAATGAAAATAAAAAAAACACCTAGGTGGGCACCAAAAGTGCGCCCGAGATTGGCGCGAAACAACGGCCGGATAAGAATCATTGACGCACACGTGGTGCCAATAACGCTCGCGGTAAGCGCACCCATGACAAGGATGCTTGTGTTAAAAAGAGGTGTCGGAAGCCATTCTCCCTCAATACAAATACCGCCTGCGGTGGTATAAAGCGCAAATAGCATTGCTATGAAGGGAAGATATTCGAGCGCGATGGTACGCACCAAGGCTGCCGCGGTCTGCTCGGCGCCAACTGTCAAGAGAAGCCCGGCGAGCGTTAATAGTGCCCAGAAGGCAGCAGCCTTTTCGTAATGGATGTGCCACCACTCTTTAACGACAAGCGGGCCAAGCGCGATGGAGAGCAGCATGCCCGCAAAGGGCAGCCCAAGTATCCAATGCAGGCTGGTTTGACTTTGAAAAGCAATCATGGTGCGTTTCTAAAAAAGAAACTTTGCTGACGGACGTGGAAACGCGAGCGGTTTTACACATATAGACATCCAGGGTCGGCGGGAGGGTACGCAGCGAGAACTTGAACTTTCCGCCGTGTGACGCGTTTTAGTTCATTAGCCGCTTCTTCGGAGAAGTTGAAAACGATTCGCAAGAAAAGGTTCGCTATGCAGCTTGGAATCATTGGCCTTGGCCGCATGGGCGGCAACATCGCCCGGCGGCTTCATCGAGCCGGGCATCATTGCGTGGTATATGACCAAATACCAAAGGCGGTCGCCGATCTTGCCGCGGAAGGCATGACACCGGCCGCGACTTTAGCCGATGCCATCGCAAAGCTGGACGCGCCTCGCGCCATTTGGCTCATGCTTCCCGCCGGCCAAGTCACCGAGACGACGATTACCTCCTTGAGCGGCTTATTGAGTGTCGGCGACGTTTTAATCGATGGCGGCAATAGTTTTTACAAGGACGACATCCGGCGGGCGAAGGCGCTGGAAGCCAAGCTGATTTCCTATGTGGACGTTGGGACCTCGGGCGGCATCTGGGGGCTTGACCGCGGCTACTGCATGATGATCGGCGGTCCGAAGGCAATCGTTGACCGGCTTGACCCGATTTTCCAAGCTCTGGCGCCTGGCCCAGGCTCTATCCCTAGGACTCCGAATCGGCAGGGACGGGATCGGCGCGCTGAACAAGGCTATATCCATGCGGGTCCCTCGGGCGCCGGCCATTTCGTCAAAATGGTCCACAACGGCATTGAGTACGGCCTCATGCAAGCTTACGCGGAGGGTTTCGATATTTTACGCGGCCGGGCAAACTCCAGCCTTCCCGAGGGCCAGCGCTATCAATTCGACCTCGCGGATATCGCCGAGGTCTGGCGGCGCGGTAGTGTGATCTCATCATGGCTTCTTGATCTCAGCGCCATGGCGTTTGCCGAAGATCCCGAGCTCGTAAATTTCCTAGGGGCCGTTGAGGATTCGGGAGAGGGGCGCTGGACAATCGATGCGGCAATCGAGGAAGCGGTGCCCGCGAATGTCCTCGCCGCTTCTCTTTTCGAGCGTTTCCGTTCCCGGGAAGAGCATAGCTTCGGCGACAAGCTTCTATCGGCAATGCGGTCGAAATTCGGCGGCCACGTCGAACGCCGTTCGAGCTGAACCCGCAAGTTTGTATGACACCGGCGCCGCTCATCAATATCGCAGAGGATGCAAAATCACTCGCCGCTGCCACCGCGGCATTTCTGAGCGATGCCATCAACCTTGCGCCTGACCCGTTTAGTCTTTGCCTTTCCGGCGGTTCCACCCCCAGGGAAGCCTATGAACTCTTGGGGTCAAAGGATTATTCCATCGATTGGCGGAAGGTGCGTCTCTTCTGGGGGGACGAGAGGTTTGTCCCGATGGACCACGAAGACAATAATTTTCGAATGGCACGCGCAGCTTTTATCGATCGCGTTCCAATACCGTTTTCTCAGGTCCATCCGATCTTGACAGGATCGAAAACGCCGCAAAGAGCCGCCGCGCTATATGAGGAAGCTTTGCAGGCGTACTACGGCGGCCGGTTTTTGGATCCCGAGCGGCCGCTCTTCAACGTTACTCTGCTTGGCCTCGGAGAAGATGGGCATATCGCTTCGCTCTTCCCAGGGAACACGGCGCTTGATGAACGAAATACTTGGGCCACGGCCGTTATTGGCGCGAAGCCAGAGGCGCGGATTTCACTGACTTATCCTGCATTGGAATCGAGTCGGGACATCCTCATTCTTGTTTCCGGCCCAAAGAAACGCGCCATCTTGCGGCGAGTTCTCGAAAACGACCAGGCTCTCCCCGCTTGCCGGGTCGCCACGCGCGGAAAGATTCATATTTTCGCCGACCGCGACGCTTTGCCCTCTTAAGCCTTCAAGAGACCGCTGCCATGGCACGCTCGAAAGCGGCTTCTGCCTCGAGATTTTGCCGGTCGCGGCCTATGGCTGCCACAGCCAATTTCTTGCCTGACCAGAAATAGCTGATCGTGCAATCATGCCCCGCGAGACTTCCATCAATGTCCACCCTATCCCAGCTTTGCGCGGAACCAGTGTAAGCGATCGTGACGTCATAATGCTCGCTCCAGAAGAAGGGAGCCTGATGGAAGGGCTCTTGGGCACCAAGTATATTTCGCGCGGCCGTTTGCCCCTGCCGTTCGGCAACAACGAAGTGCTCAACGCGAATGGCCTCCCCCGAAATCGGGTCTGGCCAGCGGGCGATATCGCCGGCCGCGAAAATGCCGGGAGTTTGCGTCTCTAAATATTGATTGACGATTACACCGCGCTCGACACGAAGGCCTGCTTGCTCGGCGAGACTTGTCAGCGGGCGAACGCCGATTCCGACGATAACCAAATCCGCCGGGAGGCGTTGGCCATTTTGTAAAGCAACAGCGCCTTCAAAGATCGCGGTCGCAGTCGTGCCCATGTGGAATCTTACGCCATGGTTTTCGTGGAGCTGCTGGATGAACCGGCCCACCTCCGGCCCGAGGATCCGCTCCATCGGTATCGCCTCGGGAGCAACAACATCGACGTCAATCCGCCTCGCCCTCAGCGAGGCCGCGACCTCAAGGCCAATAAAGCTCGCGCCGATGACGACGGCCCGCCGCACAGCCGGAATTGCCGCGAGCAAGGCATTACAGTCAGCGAGCGTGCGCAAATAATGGACCTGCGAAAGCTCGCTGCCAGGGATGGAAAGCCGCACGGGTTCAGCCCCGGTCGCCAAGAGGAGCGCATCGAAGGCAACCTCTTCTCCGCTTCCAAGGAGCAACTGCCGCCTCGCAGGATCGATCGCGGCGACGCGGGTGTTAAGGAGAAGATCTATGCCTTGGTCTTTGTAAAAATCGGCAGACCGGAGGGGGATCCAATCAGCGGGAGCCGAACCAGCAAGAAACCCCTTCGAAAGGTTTGGGCGGTCATATGGAAGGGTATCATCCGCGCTAAGAACCGTGATCGAACCAGAAAAGCCTTCCTTGCGCAGTGTCTCGGCGGCCGCGTTGCCCGCTGCACCGCCGCCGATGATGGCAACCCTGCGCGGCAGGCTGGCTTTGGCCAATTTCGGTGGCGCTGGCCGCTCAAGTTTTTCCTCAACGTAAACCATGCCGTCTTGGCTCTTCACCCGCCAGCAAGAAACGGCATTTAGGGCTGGAGCCCGTAGCGCCTCGCCAGTGCGCAAGCTGAAGCAGGCGTGATGCCAGGGACAGCGCACGGTCTCGCCCACCACAAGACCCTCGCCCAGCGGCCCGCTGTAATGGGTGCAGACCGCGCCGATCGCGAAAATTTCTCCTCCGCTGCGGGCAAGGAGCACAGGCTCATCGCCAACGGTTCCGGTGAGCATGCCCCCATCGGCAAGGTCTTGGAGTGGAACCCCCTGCCGCAAATCAGGCCCGCCTGGTTTAGCGACCTCGGAATCCATGGCAGCCTCCCTTTGATAGGTCGCCTAATATCTTTAAGACGCGCGCGGCATCTTATAGTTTCCTGCTCGCGGATTTTTTCGGCGATCCATCCGAAATGAAAGAGTCAGGCGGGCACGATGGGCGCCTTGCTTGTGCGCAGTGAATCGAGAACCTTATGGTCAAGCTCAAGATGAGCTTCAATGAGGTCGCGAGGACTCAAGGCCATCCATTGATTTAACGAGATATCGGCGTAGTAAGGGCTTTTGAACACTTCGAGGAAGCGTAACGGGACAGGGCCGGTATTTTCGACGTAATGTCCCATCGCGAAAGGCACATAGCCGACGTCACTCGCTTGAAAATCAAAGGTGCGGGCCTGGCCGGAGGCGGCGAACACTCCCATGCGGGCGCGCCCTTCGAGATAATATTGCCATTCATTTGCGTTTGGATGCCAGTGCAGTTCCCGCATGCCGCCAGGATCGACCTCGACGAGCGCCGCCGAGATCGTCGTTGAAACCGGGAAAATACTGGAATCGGTAATTCGCACCGATCCGCTGGCGGTTCGAACGGGCTGCTGCGCCGCCATTTTATGGCTGAAGCTTTGAACCGGGGGCGTAACGACTGGAATTTTTTCCTTCGGCCCGGGGAGCGAGGCGGCGAAAATATAACGCGTGCTTGGGTCTGGAGTGTGCCCAAAAAGCGAGGAGTCGACGCCAAAATTTTTTCCGAGCACCTCACCTGGCGTGTGCTTGAACCAGTCCGTCAAAAGAAAGGTATTGTCCTCGTCGAACTCGCCATCATCGAAAACGAGCAGGAATTCGCACCCATCGGCGCCCAAGCCTTGAATGGAATGCGGAATTCCCGCCGGGAAATACCAAATATCACCGACACCGACGTCATCGATAAAGCTTCCTCCTCTTGCGTCGATGGCGGTTATACGGGCCGTCCCGTAGAGCAGATACGCCCATTCGGCGGCTTTGTGCCAATGCAGCTCCCGGATACCGCCGCGATTGAGCCGCATGTTGACGCCGGCGATATCCTTCGAAATGCAGAGTTCGCGAGCGGTCACCTGGCGAGTCCAGCCGCCAGACTCGAGGCGCGTATGCGCGTCGGCAAACGAAAAGCGCAAATTAGGTAAAGTGCCATGATCGGTGGCGGGCGGCATCATCATATCAGGGTTTTCCCGCACGCGGTTGAGATCGCGCGGCCCTGGATCGGTACCGCCGCTGCCAGCCCGCTGTGGCTCGAGAGTCTGCGCGGCAACCGAAGGAGCGAAGAGACCGCCGGCGGAAGCTGCCGTGACAATGTCGCGGCGCGAGATAAATTTCATACCTCTCTCCAATGTTGCTTGACGTCCCAGGACGATTTCTCTTCGGCGAAGAAGCGGGGCTTGTTTACCTATAAGAGCACCCATTCTGCGCGGCGAGCCGCGCAAGGTCCGTCATCGGCCGCGCCCCAATATGTTGAATGATCTCCGAGGCGGCAAGAGCCCCAAGGCGAGCGCAAAACTCAAGGTTTTTGCCCTTGGCAAGGGCAGCGAGAAAACCGGCCGCGAAAAGATCACCGGCGCCCGTCGTATCAACCACCGCGTCAACGGGGAATGCCGGCACGGCAAGCACTTCGTCCTTGGTGACGACCACCGAACCGCGTTCGGAGCGCGTCACCGCGGCGAGAATATTTTCGGCGCGCAGTTGGTCTATGGCCGTGGCGAAATCAGCCGTCTGATAGAGCGCGTGCAGCTCGCTCTCATTGGCAAATAAAATCTGCACTGAGCCCGACCGCACGAGGCCGAGAAATTCATCCCGGTAGCGGTCAACGCAAAAGGAATCAGATAAGGTGAGTGCGACGCGCCGCCCGGCGGCGCGGGCGATTTTCGCCGCCCGAGCGAGGGCTGACTTGGCGGCCGGCGGATCCCAGAGATAGCCTTCGAGGTATACGATCGAAGAGTTCTTAACCGCCTCCTCGTCGATATCTTCTTCGTTAAGATGCTGGCATGCCCCCAAAAACGTGCTCATGGTGCGCTGGCCATCAGGGGTTACGAGAACGAGGCAACGGCCGCTCGCCGGCCCGTCCTCGGCGAAGGCGGTCGAAAAGGCAACTTTGGCGGCACGGATATCGTGCGCGAATGCCCTGCCGGCCTCGTCTGCCTTAAGCTTACCAATGAAAGCGCCGGCGCCGCCAAGGCTTGCAACGCCAATAATGGTGTTGGCGGCCGAGCCGCCAGAGACGATCGTGGCCGGCCCCATTGACTCGTAAAGAGACTGGGCCGCGGCTTCGTCGATCAGCTGCATACTGCCCTTGCGGAGATTTCGGGCAGCGAGGAAGTCATCATCCGTGCGGCTAATCACGTCGACGATGGCATTGCCAAGGCCGAGCACGTCAAATTTTGTCCCAGACATATATCCTCCGAGGGGGCGGTCTGCTTGTTAAGGCTATGCTATAAAGGTTTTCCTTGGAGGCCGAGCACTCAGGGCTGACCGATGTCATCACGGCTGTTGGAGGCCTCGCCCGGAATCGAACCGGGATAGAAGGATTTGCAGTCCTCTGCGTAACCATTCCGCCACGAGGCCACCGGCCGCTGACGCTCCTTCGCCGAAGCTCACTTTCGTTCGCTTCTTCTTGAAAAATCAAGAGGAGGCCGTTGATTCGCTGTAATGTGACGAAGAACGCGAGGTCGTCACCCTAACGCCTCCACCCGGAGGAGCTCTTCGATTCCCTTGAGTTCGGTTGACCGGCAAAAGCGGGAAGCTCAATAGGCTTTCGTCACGATTGACTTCTTGTGTAACGTCAGAGACCTAAAGACCTAATGCTCCCATTGTCAACGACCAATGTTCTTGACGTCGATCTCGGTGCCGCGGGTTAGCATGGCCCAACGCGGGCCCTTACTCCCGACACGAATGAGGGGAAAGACATGGCCGGTTCCGATGGCCGTTTCGTCTGGTACGAGCTGATGACGACAGACATTGAAGCCGCCAAGACCTTCTATGCCGATGTGATTGGCTGGGGCACGCGGGGCGCCTCGATGCCCGGCTTTCCCTATAGCCTCTTTACCGCGACAAATGTCCCCGTTACTGGGCTGATGAACTTGCCGGACGAAGCGAGGAGAGCAGGCATTGCACCGCACTGGATGGGATATGTTGGCGTCGACGACGTGGATGCCACCGTCGCCCGGATCAAGCAACTCGGCGGGGCGGTGCGCGTCCCTCCAATGGACGTCCCCGGCATAAGCCGCTTTTCGGTCATCGCCGACCCGCAAATGGCAACGCTTGCGCTTATCAGGGGGCTGAAGCCCCGCCAGGGAGAATCCATCGAGCCGGGCACGCCGGGGCGCGTGGGCTGGCACGAATTGTTCGCCGCGGACTGGGAGAAGGTGTTCGCGTTTTATAGCGAGCTATTCGGCTGGCAAAAAACACAATCCCACGTCGGTGCGATGGGGACATATCAGCAGTTCTCCGCCGCGAGCGAGACGATCGGTGGCATGTTCACCAAGCCTCCCGCATTGGCGCTTCCCTTCTGGCTTTACTATTTTAACATCGACAACGTCGAAGCGGTGGTCAGGCGCGTGGAGGCAGCGGGCGGCGAAATCCTCTATGGTCCGGCCACGGTGCCGGGGGGGGCTTGGATCGTACACTGCATGGATCCTCAAGGCGCGATATTCGGGCTGCTAGATAGACGCCGCCGCAAACCTCTCGGGTATTACGTTTTGCGCGAGTAACCCGGCCATAGCATGGCCGATAGCCCCGGCAAAACCGCGCTGTCAACCGAGAGCCCCCAATTTCGCGCATCGTCCGATCGCAAATTGACCGACCGGACCTTCCACATAGAACTCGATCCCCGTCATTTTCGCGAAGCGATCGATATTCGCAATTCCAATCGCGCATCCGCCTAGCCCCATGTCGGCCGCCGTCAGGTAGAGCGTTTGAGTCAAGACACCTGCGTCCTTGAGGATCAGCGCATAGGCGATCGAGCTGTACTTCCACGAAACCCGGCCAAAGCGCGCCGCGATCGTAATCAAGATCTGGGGCAGAGCTTGTACCCCCATCGCATATTGTGCTTCCCTCAGCAACGCTTCGAGCTCATTCTTGGGAACGCGGATCGGCGCCAGCGCGTGAGCGCCGGCGTCGTAATGATAGAAACCTCGGGCAAGCTCCTCGCAGTTATTGATGGCTAGATAAAGCTCGAGCTCATAGCTCGCGCCCGCCGAGGGATAGGGCCTAACCGCGTGGGTATCCGCTGGCTCGCCGCTGTCGTGGCCGGCGGTGCCTTTCGAGACCGACAGAACACGCGCCGTATGATCGAGAAATCGCGAAAGCTCGGCGAGTGTGATTGGCCGTTGGTCGTCGAAAATGCGCGCCGAGTGGCGTTCCCGCAATAGCTTTGCGAACGCCGAGATTTCCTCCTGATGCGCGGCCGAGAACTTACGCAGACTGATTTTCTTTCCAGACCATTGGGGCCGTACCGCCGGCAGGGGAGAAATAATGCCCATAAAAGGATACACTCCGCCAAGGGGATTGGCGTGCCTGCCTTGCGTGCTGCGCGCGTGGAACAGAAGATCGTGAAATTCCCAAAGGACAAAGTTGTCACGTCCCTCGGCGGGTCGCAAACTACTTTCGTCGGCATCATTGGTCTTCAAGATGATTTGGCAATCCACCAACAAAGCGAGAAATGTCACCCCCGGGAAACCATCCCGACGGCGCAGCTGTTTGATTTGCTGCGGGGTGGAGAGCATCGCAATGGGGGCCGCGATCGTCGGATCGCAAATCTTGAACAATGCGCCGGCGCGTGGCGATTCCAGCACCATCTCGTTGCCTCGGCGTCGCATATACCCGAACCGCGAGAGAACAAGAGTATCGCCATCGTCGAGTTGCGGCGCTTGCGGCCAATAATCGGGAACCTGCGGTTCGATGATTGCCAGGTCGGCGCCGTTTTGTGGCCGCCCCAGGCGGTACTCCAATAGACCCTGTCTCGCCAATCGCCGAACTAATAGATCGATCTCTTTACCGAAGTTTCGGCCGCCGGGTGCAAACGAGGCCAGCGGCAGGCCCTTGTGCAGGTCCTTGGCGTGATCCGCGACTTCGGGGCTGAACCTTCCCAAACCGACTGAGTGGCCGCCGAAGCGAGCGGCGATTTCTCCGCCCACACGGGCTTCGATCGTGACGTGGCTACGGAGCCGGGCGAAAAGGGTGGACAAAGCGGCCCGTCGCCCTGGCTTGATTCCGGAGGCGCGCAAGACGGGACCTTTAGGTATGGGGGTGAATCGGATTGAGTTCGTTTTCCTTGAGCGGCCTATCACGCAGCCCGAGCTTTATCGGCACATTGTACAGGCGGCCGGGCGCGAACCGGCGATAGAAATGCCGCAATCCCGGAACGATCACTCTGACCACGGGGACTTCGATGTCGGGGCGAGTCTGATCGAGGACGAGGAAATCGAGGCCTGCTTGCTTCACGAGGGAGACGCAGGCTGTCACCTGCTCATGCGCGTCGAGATGTCCAAACTTCAAGCCAAAGTCAGGTTGAACTGCCGGATTTCCATTCGGTATCAGGTAAGGATGATCCCGCAGCCGCAATGGGGTGGTGCCATCGAGGCTCGACTTCTCGCCGGTGCCGCCGTCCATGAGACCCAAGGATAGAAACTGATTAAGCTCCGTCAACGCCCGCAAGATGGCAATTCGCGCGTCGAAATGTGCTCCGGAACCAAATTCGATATTCTCCCGCCCATTTTGCGTCCAGTGCGTTATCGCGACAAAACTCGGAATGCCGAGATCGCTGGTGATGTCGAGCACCCAAAGCCGGCGTCCGGTTTGAGCTAGCTGTCGCGGGAGGTCGCGGGCGTAGGGTTCGTCGAACTGAGTGAGATCCACTTCCGGCCGCTCTAAGCGATTGTACCACCAGATGGCATAGGCATCCCGTTCCACGAGCTCAAGGAATCCCTGGACGATTGCTTCCTCAAGCATGTTGCCGGCCGCGCAGCCGTTTGAATCGGCCGCGAACGCGGCGGCACCCGTGTAGAAAAAATATAACAGGCTTGTCGGAAGATATTTGAAGCGTTCATCTCGCAAAGACCAGACCGGCGACCATTCGATCTCGGCCGACCGATCGAAGAACCGCGGCATCGCCGGCCAACTGTCAGAGCTGGGCGCTGGCGCCTGGCCTCGCCGCAATTGCGTGCCGCTGAACAGCAGGACTTTGTTCGGAGGAATGGCCTCGCCCGGCCGGAAATCCGTGAGCCGCCGCTTTACTCTGATCTCGTCACCCTGAAAAATACCGCAATAGCGCTCGATTGCCTCCATGAGAGCACTGGCTTCACCTTGTTCGGCAGTGCTGCCCTTGCCGAAGCTGCCGGCGCTCAGCCCCATCCTGAGCTCGTTGATCGTATCGGCCGGCCCGGCGAAATTGTGTGTAGCAAAGTAGTTGGTATTCAAAGGCAAATCAGCCTTTATGCGCTCGAGATGAGAGACCACGCCGGTGAGCGGGCTCACGTGCTTGCGGAAGCGCGCGAGCGTGGCCGACGGCGAAACGCTACGGTATCCGCCGCTCGTCATAAGCACCTTGACCATTTTGCCGCCCGCGCCGAGCTCAACTGGCACTGGCCTACGGCGGGGGTCGCGCAGCTTCTTGCGGCCGCAGGCTGGACATTGCGGGCGGGGTGTCACGTAATGCTGTTGGATGGCCGAGCCTAAGAGGTCGAGGCTGAAAATGTGATCGTTCAACGGCGTGCGAAAATCGCTGGCGACAGCTTTCGCAATCTCGACGCTCATAAGCTGGATGCCACTCTGCCCGAAGCAATGCCGGGCGAGAGATGAAACAGTCAGGCAGCGCGCCCCTCTGCGGTCGAGGAGCGCCTTGACTTCGCGGTTCCTTTTCATCCGTTCCGCAAGACACATCCAGCAGGCGCTCTCGCCCGGCCTGAACACCGGGCCCACTAAGGGAAAAATCCCTGAGGGCTGAGCGAGCACCCAATGCGCGCCGTCCTGCAAATGCCGCCGGTTCAATTCGGCCAGTCGCGGTTCGAGATAATCGTTCACGAGCATGATCGTCAGGCCGGGCGAGCGCCGGGCGAGGCGGACGCCTAGCCCGCTCAGGGCGGCGCCGAGCGCCATTTCCCCTTCCACATCGATGGCTTGAATGCGCACGCGGCATTTTTGAAGATTTTTATCCGCAGTCTCCGGAGCCAGGCCGAGGCTCGCCCAATACGCAGCTATCGTGCCGTTCGACGACCGCAATGCCGGAAGGACATAGCGGCGCTCGACCAGCCGCTTAAAAGCTTCCTGGATTTTATCGGGCGGAAAATCCCGCTCCAGCTCGCAAACGAGCTCCCTAAAGCTCTTTCCGCCTTCTCCTAGGGCGGAGGCAAGCGCATAGTAGAGTTCGCCATGGAGAAAGAACTTCCGGTCCTCGGAATAAAGGCAGACAATATCGGGTGGCAGCACATAGACGCTGAAATTGGGCGCGAACCGCAGAATGCCGTTCCCGTTATCTTGTATAAAGCTGTTTCTGTGATCGCCTGTCAATGAGGGCAATAGGCGCCCCTTCATGTACGCCACGTCAGAACCGTGACCGCCAGTGCGAGGCGGCCGCGTGCCGCCATCCAGCTCACCCGCCATAAATCTAGCATTTCTCGACAAGGTTGGCGACCGCTTGGGCAAGTTCGGCACGCGCGGCGTGCACCGGAGCCAGCGATCGCCGCAAGCAGGCCCAGCATTCGCCCGGCCCCGAGCTGCGTGCCTTCACCAAAATCGAAAAACTGCACGGTCTAGCACCAGGCGCAGCCACCCCACGACAGGCAACAGCCGCCCCAGCCCCAGCCCCAGCCCCCGCAGCCGCCGCAGCCACCCCAGCCGCAGCCGCAACCCCTGCCGCAGCCTCTGAACCCTCCGCAACCCCCGCAGCCTCTGAAGGCACTACCGCAGCCTCTGGCACCGCCGCAGCCACCACAGCCTCTGCCGCCGCACCCACCGTGTCCGCAGCCGCAACCCCCTCGGGCAAGTTGTACCCCTGACCTCAAGACTCCAAGTTCCTCCTTGTCGAAAAGATGGAACGTCGCCAAGCTAACATCGGAGATTTCTTCTTCACCGAGAAAGATCTGAAAAGGTATGGTGTCGCGCGGCGGTATATCCGCGACCGGGATAGCCGCGACCGATCCGCTGGCCGATGCCGCCAAAGAAGCCCCGGTGGCTCCCAGCACGGACACGGCTTTGCTTGGACGCTTAGCTTTCGAAGCGCGGTTCGCTTGTGACATGACAGAACTCCACCTTTACGCCCCTTCAAACAAATGCACGCGGAGCTCACGGGTTCCCTTGCGCTTTAGCACGGCGGCTGACGGCTGCGAAGTCGAACCGCGTTTTGGTGGTTAGCTTCGCGCGCAAGCGTCGGGAGAGGGCTGCTATTCCGCCGCCCCGCCGCCCTCGATGCGGACTTCACGCGGCTGCGTCCCGTGCTGGTGACCGCGACCCGATAACATGGTGCCCTGCCGCTGGCGCTCGGGGAAGGCGGGCGAGCAAAACGCCGAGTTCGGGCGGGCGGGCGGCGGCCTTCTTGTGGCCACAGTCACGACCTTGTTCTTCGTTCCAGCCGTTTTTAGTGTGGCCCCGCCGGAACCGGAAGCGGCGCCGGCCGAGACTGCGTCCGCGGGACAGCTGCCGGCATCGGCGTGATCGAGGGGGGCCGCGATGCCACCATCAATCGGAACGAGGAGCCAGGGATCTCGTGCGCGGCTTTTATCGGGGCTGAGCGCCCTGGGGCTTGGCGCGTGGCTCGCCGGCTGCACGGTTGGGCCGGACTACCATATGCCGGACCTGCCGCTGCCCGAGTCGTTCCTGCCGCCAGTGGTGGAGGCCGAGCAGAAAGAAAGCCGCGCCCCCCCAAGCAGGCGGACCGATTTCCTCGACTGGTGGCAAAGCCTGCATGATCCGGAGCTCGACTCTCTCATCGCCCGGGCCCTTGAATCCAATCTCGACCTTGAGATTGCCTTGACGAGGATCGAGGAGGCGGAGACCCAAGAGCTCGTGGTCATCGGGCAGTCTCTTCCCGCGGGAGAGCTCGACGCGGGCGGCGCCGCCGGCACTGGGAGCAATATGACGCTCGGCCGCGCCTCCCCGGTGCTGAGGTCGGCGGAAAACTCCGACAATTTAAGCAAACGCACGGTCGTCGGCGGCTTCGACGCCAGCTGGGAGCTCGATATCTTCGGCAAATTCCGGCGCATGCTCGAGGCGGCAACCGATGACGCGGAGGCGCTCGCCAGCGCGCGCGACTGGGTGCTGGTCACGGTCGCGGCGGATGTCGCCCGCGCTTATCTCGATATGCGGGCCTTTCAAAAAGAACTTGCCATCCTTCGCCAGAACATCGGCGTTGCCAAGGGCAGCTACGATTTTCAAAAGTCGCGCTTCGCGCAAGGCATCACCAACGAGCTTGATGTGGCATTGGCGCAGCGTCATTTGGAGACCTTGCGATCGGAGGCCGCGCCGCTAGAGGCCCAGATCGCCGCGAGCCAGCACGTTATCGCGGTTTTGCTTGGCGAGTTCCCAGAGGAGCTCGCCAAGGAGCTGGCGAGGCCAGGCAAGCTCCCGGCGCTTCCGGCGCGGGTGCAGCCGGGGCTGCCCCCAGATCTCTTACGCCGGCGCCCCGACATCCATGCGGCGGAGCGCCAGCTTGCCGCGGCAACGGCCCGCATCGGCGTTGCCACGGCCGATCTCTTTCCGCGGCTGATCGTCAGCGGCGCGCTCGGCGGCCAGGGTGGGACGCGCTCATCCTCGGCCGTTCCGCTCACTTTCATCGGTGCGGCCGGCCCCTCGCTTTATTGGCCCGTGCTGGACTTCGGCACGCTCGATGCCACCGCTGATATTGCCGAGCTGCAAGCCCACGAGTTTTTCGTCCATTATAAGCAAACGGTCTTGACCGCCGTGCGGCAAGTTGATGATGCGGTCGCGGCCTATGCCGCCGCGCAGCAGCGCCTAAGAGATCTGGGCCGCGCGCGTAATGCCGCGCGCCAGGCAACGAAGCTTGCGACCGACCGCTACGATCGCGGCTTGACGGACTATCTCAACGTTCTTGACGCCGAGCGCCAAGAATTTGAGCTCGAAGAGCAATATGCAAGCACCGAGCAGACCGCGGCCGAGCAGCTTACCCATCTTTACAAAGCCCTTGGCGGCGGCTGGCAGCGCCACGAAGTGATGCCGCCCATCAAGGAGCCGCAGCCCGCGATCATCGCGGCCGCCAGACGCGTGCTGGGGGAGGGGCAAGTTCACCAGCCAGGAGTTCAGTGAACCGTCCAGTGAACCAGATGGCCCGCCAAGGCTGAGACCGTTGCCGTTTTCCACCAATTCCCGAATGGGCCGCGCGGCGGATAGGCGCCGCATTCGTCCAAGGGCATCCAGGAACCGAAACGGTAGCCACGCGTTATGCAACCGCCTCGCAAAAATTGTCGCGAGCAAACAGCAAAGTTACTGCGGAGGAAGATCATGTCTACGACGCAAAAATTTGCTTTTGAAACGACGCGCGAAATCGACTTGGAACACCCCTCTCAAACCCGCAAAGCTGGGGCGTCCAGCATTCTGCCCGGCGCCTTCGGGCGGCGGCAATTGCTTGGCGGAGCGGGCGCGCTCGCCGTGGGCGCCGCGGCGGCGGCGCTCTTTGAAGTGCCGGCGGCGGAAGCTGCCGGCCTCACTGATTATTTCAGTGTTCTCGCAACGGGCGAGGCGCTGTTCGTGACGTTCTACGAGAATGCCGTGAAGCACGCCGAGGAGCTTCGCCTCTATGGCGACGCGTTGGTGGCAATCCAAGCCATCCTTGCCGAGGAGCAGCTCCACTACAATTTTGCCGTCAACAATGGCGGCACGCCAGCAACGACGCATTTTAGTTTCCCCTATGGCGCTGACACTTTCAAGCACCGCCGGCTCTTCCTCAAGACTCAGCAATTGGGTGAAGAATTGACAAATGGCGCGCTGCTCGCCTGGATCTTCGACATGGCGTCGATGGGAAATACGCGTCTCGCGCAGATCGGCGGCCAGCTTCAGCAAGTCGAAGGCGGCCATCGCGTCATCGGCCGTGTCATTGGAGACGAGGATCCTTGGGGCGACTGGGGATTTGGGCCTGTCGCCGCCGCGCTCAACAACAACTTTTTGAATGTGCCAACAGTCGTCGCGGCCGCGGGCTTCCTGAGCCCCGTGCCAGGCAATGATTTTACCTTCCAGCCCGTCAATCCGAGTTTCCCTGGGTTGATCAATACGTCGCCGTAGGCGCGCGCGGGCGAGCTCGCGCATTTCACGGCTCGGGAATGCGCGAATTTTATCGCCAATTCGGATTATGGCCGCCTATCAGAAAAAATGCGGCGGCCTTGAACTGAGCGGAGATCAGTGCAAATTCAAGAACGGCTTGATAGCCTCGAGCCACGAAAAAGCGCTCGGGGCGAGGTGAATCAAACCTTCTATGAGGCCCCCGGTGTACAGGGCTCGTTTCACCCATCTCGTGATGGCTGGACCAGTTTCTTTACCGAGCCGCTTCGATTCCTCCACAAAGCTCTTGCGAGCTTCGTCCGCATAGCCGGTTGCCATGTCCTTTGCCGTGCGAAGGACGGCCTCAACAATGCGCTTTACAACATTGTTTATGGATTCCAGCACATCTTCCGCGAGACTTGCCTTCCGAGATTCGATTACCGCAGGCAGTTGCACCTCAGCACTTTGATCGTTCTGCTGTAAAGGCTCTTGCAGCGCCTGGAGGGCCCGGGGGATAGCCGGATCAATAAATTTTTCTGCGTCTTCGTTGGAAAATGCTTCAATGGCTGAAGTTGCGAGACCTGGAAGTTGAGCCGCTTGTTGCGGGGTCAAATGCTCGCGCTCGGCATTGCGCACAAACTCCCGCCACTTTGGAAATTGGCGAACCGTCCGGTCGTAATACAGAAGGAGGGCATGCAATCGCTTAGCTAAAAAGCTCGGCCATTCCTCGTCTGCGCTCGTTGAATAAGATTCCAGTAGTTCCTTGGCATGGGCAATGCGAAATAACTCATTTTGCGGAGGGGAATGGTCAGGGATGCGATCCGCGAGCCGTCGCAAATATGCCAAAACACGCCGATCAACATTGGCGTCTGAACCGAGGTCATCGACGAATTCGGCGATCTCGGCCCGCAGAGATTTTAGGGCCGAACCGAGCGCTTCAGGATCTCCATCCGAGCTTACCAGGGTCTGCGGAAGGATAAGCGTGGCATTCTCCCAAATGGGCTCCAGAGCCGCTGGTCGCTGCGGCGGAATTTCGGGAACGGTGCTGGGAGGTTGGAGCGCCGCGAGGCGGCGTTTGATCTCGGCGTTGACGGCGGCGGGGCCTTGTTGCCAAAGATCCTCATCGATGTCGACATAGGGAAGCTCTCCCTCCTCGCGAATTGTGGAAATGATGACTTTTTGTCCGTCGAACCGGATGCGGCCTGCGAGGAAGCTTTCGTACCAGTTTGTCCAGACGTCCCAGTCTTGGCCGACACTGAGAAGATCCTGTTTTAAATCGTTCCAGGACGAGCGGACTTGTCCGAAAAAAGGGGGCTCTACCGGTGGGGAGCTCTCGGGCCAGAGTTCCATCTCCGCTGTCAAGGAGTAGTCGGCCCCCTCTTCAATCCGGCTCGCATCGTTAGAAACTGCAGTCCAGGAAACGGCTACGTTAACGTCCACAGAGGCGATGCTGGCGATTGCGTCGGCGGCTGCGCGCGCGGCGTCTGCGGCTGGGGCAACGGCGGCGAACCTGGCGTCGACGCCGGCGTAGGCAGCGAGGGCAGTGGCGCGGGCAGCGGCACGGGTGGCGGTGGCCAAAGCGTCATTGGTTAGGACGTTGCCGATGGCCTCGACCGCACCAACGGCGTTCAACTTGTTAGCCCGATTAAGATAGACGGCGGCAACCCAGGCGATGGCGGCAGCACGAAAAACCGGGAGAGCAACAACTCGTTCAAAGTCCCTGATTGATTTTGCGTGGTGAATAGCAGGCAACGCCCGCAGCGAGGCCCGCGCCGCGATCATGACAGCGACCTCGCGCGGCTTGTCTTTCAGCCACGCCTCCAAATCATCGCGATTTTTGATCTCGATCAGGGCCCGCTCCCGCCTCCGTTACGTCAGCATTGCCGTTTTACAAAAATCCGGCAAGCGGCAAACAGTGGCGGGCATCGCGCCCAAAGGGGTTTTCCAAGCGGACTCGCAAGGGATAGTAAGTTAGCTTAGAGCTCAGATCCTTGCCTTCGCTCTCGCTTTTGCTTGAAATGCGCGTCGCAACGCCGCCTCGATTTCGACGGCGCTATAGGGTTTGTGGACCACCTCGGCCGGCAGCTCGTCGGACCAGCGCGCCAGCATCTGGCTGTAGCCGGTCGCCAGCACGATAGGGAAGGAGGGATCCTGCTGGCGCAGCTTGGCGGCAAGCTCGATCCCGCTCATTCCGGTCATGACGATATCGGAGAGAACCGCGTCGACCTCCGCCCCTTTATCTAAAATATCTAGCACTTCCTCGGCAGAGGCCGCGCGGCACACGGCGCAACCGAGTTGCTCCAACAAGTCCGCCGCGATGGCCGCGACATCGGCATTGTCATCAGCGAGGAGCACGCTCTTGCCGCGCAAATCCACCATCGCGGACGATTGGTCCAAGGCACTGCGATCATGCTCCGCCATGGCGCAAGGTAAATAAAGGGCAAACTTCGTCCCTTTTCCCGGTTCGCTATCGACTTCAACATCGCCACCGGACTGCTTGATGAAGCCGTGAACTTGGGCCAGGCCAAGCCCGGTGCCCTTGCCCCGTTCCTTCGTCGTGAAGAAGGGCTCGAAGACCCGCGCCAGAACCTCGCGGCTCATGCCGGCGCCATTGTCTTCAATACCAAAACATACGTAATCGCCGGCCTGGCGATCCGGCGCCGCCGGGAAAGAAACATTATGCGCCGAAAGTTTTAGAGTGCCGCGCTTATCCGGCATGGCGTCACGCGCGTTCAAGGCAAGATTGAGCACGGCAACTTCGAGCTGACTGGGATCGGCATACACGCGGCAAAGATCTGGAGCAAGCTCCGTCTCGACTTTGATGCCCGAGCCCAGGGTATGACGCAGCATGTCGGCGAGGCCTTCCACCCGCTTATTCAAATCAAATACTTCCGGACGCAGCGCTTGTCTTCGGCCAAAGGCAAGCAACTGGTCAACCAGCTTCTTGGCATTGGCGCAGCCGCGAAGAATGCCTTCCAGGATGAAGTTACGTTTCTCTTCGGAAAGCTGCGGACGCTTCAAGAGCTCGGCGCCCCCCGTCACGACCTGGATGATGTTGTTAAAATCATGCGCGACGCCGCCTGTCAGCTGCCCTAGCGCTGTCAGCTTTTCGCTTCGGTGAAGCTTTTCTTGAGCTTGTTGCAGCTCTTGCGTGCGCTCATAGACAAGCCGCTCGAGCTCGGCGCGGTTGCGCTTTAAGAGCTCACGCGCCTCGACGGCATCGTCGATATCCGTCGAAGTGCCGATCCATTGCGCCACGACGCCATATTTATCGTGTAAAGGCAGCACCCGCTTTTCGAACCAGCAGTATTCGCCGCGCGCACTACGCAGGCGCAACTCGAGGTCAAAGCCTGTTCCCTCCTCTAATGCTGTTCGCCAGGCCTCGATCCCGCGGGACCGGTCATCTGGGTGGACGGAATCAAGAAAACCAGCCCCAAAATGTTTCTCAGCTGGAACCCCCGTGTAATTCTCCAACCGCTTGTTGACATATATGCACGATCCGTCCTGCGCGTGCACCCAAACGATGTGCGGTAAAGCATTGGTTAGCGCCCGCCAACGCTCCTCCGCCTGACGCTGCAAGCCTTCCCGCTCGATCGCCTCACTCACATCCGTGTTGGCGCCGAGCCAGCGGATGATGTGACCATCTGGCGCACGCACCGGCGTGGCGCGGGTTAGAAAAGGACGGAACTTGCCATCCCTGCCCTTGAGGGAAAACGTCATTTCGAAGGGCTCGCCCGTCGCCAAGCTTTGCCGCCACCTGGCTAAAACTTGCGGCAGAGCAGCTGGATCGAGCACCGACTGCCACCCCCAACCTTGCATCTTCGCGGGGGCCGTTCCTGTGTACCCATACCAGCGCCGGTTATACCAAAAAATCCAGCCGTCCGCGTCCGCCATCCAGCAAAGAGCGAGCATCAGGTCGGCAAGCGTGCGGAACAGGGATTCTCCTGCGTGGTCGGGTATGTTTCGGCTTTTGGTCAAAATATCACTAGTGGTCAAAATATCACCAAATCGAACAGCCATGATTCAACCCCCGCTGGAAGCCCGCAAGCGAGCGGCAAGCTCAGCCAAGACAGCCGCACACTACCGCATCAAAACGCGGGTTCGCTCTAGAGGGTTCCACGATGACGGCCTTTTGCTCGCAGCTCACGAGGCATACCGGCAGGTCGCACATGCGGGACGCGGTGTGACCAGCTTTTGGGGGCAGCCGCTATATCGTTTGATTATATTCGCCGACCTCGGGGTTTTCCCGCAGGATTTTATCGACCGCAAAAAACATCTCGCGCATGCGCGCTTCGGAGACTGGGCTTTCGACAACGACGACGAGTTCCGGCTTATTGGAGGAGGCGCGCACCAGCCCCCACGTGCCGTCATCCACCATGACGCGCACGCCATTGACGGTGACGAGGTCGCGGATTTTCTGGCCCGTCAAAAACTCCCCCCTAGCCTGCATCGCCTTAAAGCGCGCCGTGACCTTATCGACCACGGCATACTTCTCTTCATCGTCGCAGTGCGGCGACATGGTCGGCGAGCCCCATGTTTTTGGCAGAGCGCTATAAAGATCCGCCATCGACTTGCCGGGATTTCGATCGAGCATCTCAAGGATATGG
Source organism: Methylocella sp. (assembly GCA_035622375.1). GTDB lineage: Bacteria > Pseudomonadota > Alphaproteobacteria > Rhizobiales > Beijerinckiaceae > Methylocapsa. The sequence continues at coordinate 89,259 of DASPVM010000018.1, forward strand.
ATGGCCGTGAGAAGGCCGTCGTCATAGCCGCGCCCGATCGGCGCGTTGAAGAAGAAGTGCCCGGACTTTTCAAAGCCGGCGAGCGCTTTGAGTTCTGCCACCCGCCGTTTGATGTGGGAGTGTCCGGTTTTCCAATAGTCCGCCTTGGCGCCATGCTTCAAGAGCTCGGGGTCGGTGGCGAATAGCCCCGTCGATTTTACATCAACGACGAAAGTCGAGCCCGGATGGAGCTTTGAAAGATCCCGCGCCAGCATGACTCCAATCTTATCGGCAAAGATCTCTTCGCCCTTATTATCAACGACGCCGCAGCGGTCGCCATCGCCGTCAAAGCCGAGGCCTACATCGGCGCCGCTCTCCAAGACTTTTGCCGCCATGGCATGCAGCATATGCAAGTCTTCTGGGTTTGGATTGTAATTCGGAAATGTGTAATCGAGGTTGGTGTCGAGCGGCACCACCTCGCAACCCAGCTTTTCGAGAAGCCCTGGGGCGAAGGCGCCCGCCGTGCCATTGCCGCAGGCGGCGGCGACCTTGAGTTTGCGCGAGATCTTCGGCCTCTTCAAAAGATCGGCGATGTATCGCGCCGGGAAATCCGCCACATAACGGTAAGCACCGCCCTCCGCATAGTGGAAGTTGCCGGCGAGCACGATGTCGCGCAGTCGGCCCATTTCATCGGGGCCGAAGGTCACCGGCCGCTGCGCACCCATTTTAACGCCGGTCCAGCCATTATCATTATGCGAAGCCGTCACCATGGCGACGGCTTCGCAATCGAGGTCGAATTGCGCGAAATAGGCCATGGGCGAAAGGGCAAGGCCGATGTCATGCACCCTGACGCCCGCCGCCATGAGGCCAACCATCAGGGCTTGCTTGATGGAGGCGGAATAGGCGCGAAAATCATGGCCCGTAACGAGGTTCGGCGTAACGCCCATCTCATGCAGCAGAGTGCCAAGCCCGAGGCCTAAGGCTTCGACGCCCATGAGGTTGATTTCTTTTTCGAAGAGCCAGCGCGCGTCATACTCACGAAATCCCGCCGGCTTGATCATCGGCGTTACTTCATAGGCGTAACTATTGATGTCCAAACGAGCCACGGGCTTTGGAAACATGAAACGTCCTTTGGCTTTCGGCGCGGCGGTTCTCTAGCGCCGGCGCGCGTTACTTTTGCTTGGCGATGATTTGGTCTTTGATTTTCGCATAGACGGCGGCGGGGATAATCTTCTTTTGAACGAGCTCATCCTTACCCTTGTAGGGGCGGTTTTTGATGATGTTGGCGGCACGGACATCGCCGACGCCCGGCAATGCGCGCAGCTCTTCCTCGCTGGCCGTGTTGATATCAAGAAGCTGTTTTGGAGCGGCCTTTGGTGGCACCACATTGGGCGCCGCCGGGACCATGGGCCCGCCGTGAGGTATTGGCGGCTGCACGGCCTGCGCCAAGCAAGGGCCCGAGGCAAAAGCCGCCGCTCCAAGAAAAAGTGCAAAAACTGCTCTCCGCAAATCTCTCATGATAATTTCCTCTCCTCAACGGCAAGCCTACTCGGCAACGGCCCGGGCGTGGCTTCGCGCGGCAAGATAGCGCTCCGCCTCCATGGCAGCCATGCAGCCGAGTCCCGCCGCTGTAACGGCTTGCCTGTAAACATCATCAGCCACGTCGCCGGCGGCGAACACACCCGGCACGCTCGTCGCCGTCGAGTAAGGCGCCACGTTGATATATCCATTCGGCTTGATTGCGAGCTGGCCTTTGAACAGGCTAGACGCCGGCTCATGGCCAATGGCGACAAAGATGCCTTCTGCTTCAACGTCGCGCGTGGCGCCCGTTTGTGCATTGCGGAGTTTTATATTCGTCACACCCAGCGGATTGCTGGTGCCACAAATTTCCTCAATGACGTGGTGAAAAATGAGTTCGACATTCGCCCGTTTGAACAGCCTTTCTTGCAGGATGCGTTCGGCCCGCAAAGAGTCGCGGCGATGGATGAGCATCACCTTGGAGGCAATCGCGCTAAGGTAGATCGCCTCATCGACCGCCGTATTGCCGCCGCCGATCACTGCGACCGGCTTGCCGCGAAAGAAGAAGCCGTCGCAAGTCGCGCAGGCGGAGACGCCATAGCCGCGAAATTTCGTTTCCGAAGGAAGGCCAAGCCATTTTGCTTTTGCACCGGTGGCGATGACAAGGGTGTCGCAGGTGTAGACCTCACCGCTATCGCCCCGCAACCGAAAGGGCTGCTCTGCCAGCTCGGCCTCGACAATGTAATCGGCGATGATTTTTGTGCCCACATGCTCGGCCTGCGCCTTCATCTGCTCCATCAGCCAGGGGCCGGCGATGGGATCGGCGAACCCCGGATAATTCTCGACGTCCGTCGTCACCATGAGTTGGCCGCCTGGTTCAAAGCCGGCAATGAGGACCGGCTCCAGCATGGCTCTCGCCGCATAAATCGCCGCCGTGTAGCCTGCGGGGCCAGAGCCGATAATCAAGACATTGGCGTGCAGCGCGCGCGACGGCGGGGTTGTTGCCGGCATGGAAGACCTTTGCAGCTCGTGACGCCCCGACGCCACCGCTACAGCGCCGCCGGTATTCAAGTGATCTTCCTCAGATAAAGAACGGATCGCGAGACGGCAACTTCTTCAGCCCCGGCGGCGGTCCTTTGGCGCGCCGTCAGATTCCGCCGGATTGCGCATTAGCGCGGCGCATGTGCCGGGCTGTCGCGACCGCCACCGGCCGCAACGACAGCGCGCCAATGCCCGCCGACAAATTGAGGCCATTCACCTCACCCCCCGTGGTGAGAGGCTGTAGGGTCACAGAGCCTCCGTTACCGCCAACGAGCGAATTGGCGCTAATGCCAGTGCCGACGACCAATCCGAGGCCCGGGCCGGCGTAATCCCCGGCGAGGGCATAAGGGGCTTGCGGCGCGGTGACGACGGCCCAGGCTAGCTTGCCCGGGCCAGTTATGCCAATGTCGAGGCCGACACGGCTGACCGCGCCCGAATAATATTCAGGCCGCCCTCGCGGCGGGCGGTATACGCAGGAAACATCTTTGCCAGAACCGATGACAAAGCCTATGCCCGCCCCAACGTTGCATTCAAGCACGCCTAGCCTAGCCGGAGCCGACCATGACGCAGCCGTGGCGAATGCAAGAAGCGAGACGCCGAGCAACCCCACCGAAGCGAAACGCGAAAAAATATTCATCATATCCTCCTATTGAAAGAGTTTTCGAACGCTCGCCAGCGCTGAGCAAGGGAAGGATGAAATAGATTGTTATTCTTGGTAGAGTGACATCAACTTCTTTACGGGACTTTCTTGCCCCATCACGCCATGATTTTCCTTCTAAAGCAGTTTTCATCCTTTGTCGTTGTTGGTTTCATCGCGACTGGCATGCATTTTACTGTTTTGATTGTCCTTGTTCAGTTTGCAGGGATCGCCGCGGTGCCGGCGGCCTTGGCCGGCTACGCCGCAGGCGGTCTCGTATCGTATAGCCTTAACCGTAAGCATGTATTTCGATCCAATGCTCCCCACCATGCCGCGGGAACACGCTTCGCCCTTGTGGTGGCGGCAGGCTTCGGCTTGACATATCTGTTTATGTCACTTTTCGTCAATTATGCAAAAATCCCGTACCTGATCGCGCAGGTCGGGACGACCGGTATTGTGCTGTTCTGGAACTTCGCCGCCCACAAAATGTGGACGTTTTCGCGCTGCCGGGACGCGCGGTAAGCTAGGCCGGTCATGGCCAACGCGCCAACGGCGGCAGCGACGATAAGATCGCCTCGATATTGCCGCCCGTCTTTAAGCCGAAAATCGTGCCCCGATCGTAGATCAGGTTGAACTCGGCGTAACGGCCGCGGCGAACGAGTTGCTCCTCACGATCGGCTTCCGACCAGGAATTCCCAAAATTGCGGCGCACGATTTCGGGATAGATGCCCAGAAAAGCCATGCCAACGGCGCGTGTGAAAGCAAAGAGCGCGTCGAAGAGCTTCCCATCGCCATCGGGGCAGTCCAAATAATCGTAGAAAATTCCGCCAATGCCGCGCGGCTCATTCCGATGTTTTAGGAAAAAATATTCGTCGCACCATTGTTTAAATTTGGCGTAATCGGCAACCTTGCCGTGGCTTTCGCATGCCTCTCGCATGGCGGCGTGGAAATCAAGACCGTCTCGATCGGTCTGTGTCCGGCGACGGTCCAGCATAGGTGTCAGGTCGGCGCCGCCGCCAAACCAGGCCTTTGTCGTGAAGACAAAGCGGGTGTTCATGTGGACCGTTGGTACATTGGGGTTCCAGGGATGGGCGATCAGAGAAATCCCCGAGGCCCAAAATCGCGGATCTTCCTCCGCGCCCGGAATCTGCGTCGCGAATTCTGGCGGGAAATTGCCGTAGACCGTAGATGCGTGGACGCCCATTTTTTCGAAAACGCGCCCGCTGAGCATGGCCATGCGGCCGCCGCCGCCATCGCCGCCATCGGCCTCCGAACGTGTCCAAGGCTTAATGGCAAATCGCCCTGGCGACATGCCCGTCCTAGCGAACGGCCCTTTGGCTTCGTCTTCAAGAGCCTCGCAGGCGAAGATAACTTTATCCTGCAACTCTTCGAACCACGCTCGAGTCTCACTCCTCTGGCGGTCACGGTCGGAAAGCATCTGAAACCCCAAAAATATGGCTTTTCGTCCGAGCATAGCGGGATTGAAAAAACTCTGATTGCGCCAGATCAAGCCGCGCCGCGGGAGCTTCTTCTATCTCGAAGCGATCTGCTGCTCGGGCGTGGTATCGGGCGGCAAAAGTTTTTTGAGAATTTCAGCAAAATTGCCAACAAGCGCGGTCTTTACATTATTTCCGTCCTCAGTCAGCTGCATGTCATAGCAACGCAGCGGGCGTCCATTTTCGGCTCGCCCTCTCTCCGCTATTTCCCTCGAAGCGTCGCGCATCTTGCGTCTTAGGAGTTCAGCGTTGTCCGTCATTGTGGCGATTTTCTTCTCGGCGAGTCTGTAATCGCTCGCGACGTCGCGCATCATTCGCGGATCGGCGGGCGCCTCATATTCGCAGAGATCTTTGATTTGCCCAACATACATGAGCCGTATGAACTCCTCTTTGTCTAGCTCCTTGATGAGTTCCAAAGCCCGTCGCTGCTTTTCCTTCGGAACATCGCCGAAGAGCTCGCTGAAGGTAACCGCGAGACGTTCCGGACCAAACTCCACCTTAGTGATACCAATAGCGACGGACTCGACAGTACCGGCTTTCTTCAAGAGATCTTGCGTAGCGCTTTTTAGACTGTTGAAGTCGAAGAAGGCCAGAGACACGAGCATGCAGAGCAGGATCAAGTAGAGGAGTTGTTTTGCGTGATCGAGAAACTTCGACATGACGCCCTCCCTGGGCAGCGTAACGGAGCAAAGAATAGTTGACCCATTAACCATATCGTTCTGTGCGAAAACGCACTTCTTGATCCATCGCCTCGACCGGTGGAGCGAGGCAGAGGATTAACCATTGAGGCAGAAATTTGGCCTCGCCGCACCCTCCATTCGTAGGACGCTGCTTAAAAATCGGACCTCCGGCTCAGCTAGCTGGCTCGGGGCGCAGTTGGCGCATCGCCTCGCCGGCAAGCATCGCCACGGCAACCGCAACGTTGAGAGAGCGCATTGGCGGCTTAAGGGGAATGACGAGGCGCGCATCGGCTGCCTCATGGACCTTAGCCGGCACTCCGGCCGATTCCCGGCCGGCGAGGAGGACATCACCAGAACGGTAGCGGAAATCCAGGTAGGGCAAGCTCCCCTTTGTCGTGAGCAGCAGGAGGCGCCGCCCCTCGGCGCGCCGCCATTGGTCGAAAGCCGTCCAATCCGCGAAGCGGCCTGTTGCGGCATGCGCCAAATAATCCATTCCAGCGCGGCGGAAATTCCTGTCACTGTCGAGGAATCCGGCAGGCTCGATGATCGCGGCCGAGAGTCCGAGGCAAGCGCACATGCGCAGGATCGTGCCCGTGTTTTGGGGAATATCAGGCTGGTAAAGCGCCACCATCAGGGGCGCGACATCGCTTTGTTGCATGCCTTCTTAAACTGCTCGAGAGCTGATTTGATAAAATCATCGCGGCGTAGTTTTCGCGCTATGATCCGCCATGCGTAAAGCCTGGCGAAGGTGCGCTTTTTCCCATGACTATTGCTTCCCTGATGCCGCTCCATTATGCGATAGTGGAAAGAGTTGCTCCCCTTGAGGATCTGATGAGCGCGAGTACGACCGCACAAGAACCGACAAGAAGAGATTTCTTATACATCGCGACGGCCGCGATGGGCACCGTCGCGACAGGCTTTGCGGCGTGGCCCCTGATAAGTCAGATGAGCCCCGATGCAACCACGCTCGCGGCAGCTTCAACAGAGGTCGATATCGCTCATATTCCAGAAGGACAAATTGTCACAGTCAAATGGCGGGGCAAGCCCATTTTTATCAGCCATCGCACCACCAAGGAGATTGAAGAGGCAAGGACGGTGCCTTTAGGCGATTTGCGTGATCCGGCGAGCGATGAGTCGCGGGTACAAAAACCGGAGTGGCTGGTCGTCATTGGAATTTGCACGCACCTTGGCTGCGTGCCACTTAAAAATGATGGCCCTTTCGAGGGCGGCTATTTTTGCCCCTGCCACGGTTCCGTCTACGACTCATCCGGGCGCATCCGTCAGGGGCCAGCCCCGTACAACCTCGCTTTGCCGCCCTATAAGTTTGTCGGCGATACAAAGCTGACGATAGGATGAGTCGCGCGCGCGCAAGATCTTTGGTTTTTAACAAAGCTAACCCTGGCCACTGCGGCCAACGAGCCATCCGGGAAAGTATAAATGAGCGGAGAGCCAACTTATGTCCCAAAGAGCCGCTTAGCGAAATGGTTTGAACGGCGCCTTCCTCTTATTGGCCTTCTCCATACATCGTTTGTGGCTTTTCCCAATCCCCGCAATCTCAATTATTGGTGGACGTTCGGCGGCATCCTCTCTTTCATGCTGGCGGCGCAAATCGTGACCGGCGTTGTGCTCGCCATGCATTACACGCCTCAATCCACGCTCGCCTTCGCATCGATCGAGCACATCATGCGTGACGTCAATTATGGCTGGCTGCTGCGCTATATGCACGCCAATGGCGCGTCGATGTTTTTTCTTGGACTTTATATCCATATGGCGCGCGGCATGTACTATGGTTCCTTTAAAGAACCGCGCGAAGTTCTCTGGCTCCTTGGCGTGATTATCTACCTCCTGGCGATAGCCACCGCTTTCATGGGCTATGTTTTGCCCTGGGGGCAAATGAGTTTTTGGGGGGCGACAGTTATTACTAGCCTCTTTTCCGCAATTCCTTTTGTCGGTGATTCGATCACTACCTGGCTATGGGGCGGTTACGCCGTCGACAATGCGGCGCTCAACCGCTTCTTCTCGCTCCACTACCTGCTGCCTTTCATGATCGCCGGTGTGGTCATTCTCCATATTTGGGCGCTGCATGTCTTCGGATCGAACAACCCGGCTGGCATCGAGAAAAACTCAAATAAAGACACATTACCTTTTCACCCCTATTTCACGGTGAAAGACGGCTTCGCCCTCGTGTGTTTTCTCGTTTTCTACGGGTGGTTCGTATTCTACATTCCAAACTATCTCGGTGACGCCGACAATTATATCGAAGCAAACCCCCTTCAAACGCCGGTGCACATCGTACCTGAATGGTACTACCTTCCATTTTATGCGATCCTGCGTTCCATTCCCAATAAGCTTGGCGGCGCGGCGGCGATGTTTGCCGCGGTTCTCATCATCGCATTCTTGCCCTGGCTCGATACCTCTCGCGTAAGATCAGGGAGCTACCGGCCGCTTTTCCGCGTGTTCTTCTGGCTCTTTATCGCATGTGTGGTGCTGCTAGGCTATATGGGCTCGCAACCGCCCGAAGGAGTTTATGTCATCGCGGCGCGGGCTCTCACCGCCTATTATTTTCTCCATTTTTTTGTGATTTTGCCGCTTCTCGGCAAATATGAGAAAATAAAGCCATTGCCCGCTTCGATTTACGACTCAGTGCTCAGTAACTCCCCGAAGGCAAAAACCGCGGATCCGATGCGCCTAGGCGAGCCTCACTAGGTCTTATTTACATGAGGACGAACGATGAGGCATGAAGGAGCGATATTGCGCAATCCGGGCAGATGGATTGCGGGAGTGGGGCTGGCGGCGCTCATCACCGCTATGGCGACAGGCGTCAAAGCCGAGGGCGAGTCTGGCAGCGAAAGCGGTGTTGGAAAGCATGAACAGCTCAAACCGCCCCGCCAGGCATGGTCTTTCTCAGGCCCCTTTGGCCGTTACGATCAGGCGCAGCTGCAACGCGGTTTTCAAGTCTATCGCGAGGTTTGTTCGACCTGCCATTCGCTGAAAATGATAGCTTTCCGCAACCTTTCCGATCCGGGCGGGCCGGGTTTTACTCCCGAGCAGGTCAAGGCGCTGGCGGCAAGCTATCAAATCAAGGACGGTCCCAATGACGCGGGCGAGATGTTCGACCGCCCGGGCCGGCCATCCGATTATTTTCCATGGATGTTCGCCAATCCGCAGGCCGCCGTGGCGGCGCTTGGCGCTTTACCGCCGGATATGTCCCTCCTGGCGAAAGCTCGTTCTTATGAACGCGGCTTTCCGCAGTTCCTCTTCGATCCTTTCATCCAGTATCAAGAGCAAGGTCCTGACTACATCGTTGCGCTGCTCAACGGCTACAGCAACGACAACGACCCGAACTGGAATGAATACATGCCGGGTCATAAGATCGCGATGCCAAAGCCGCTGAGCGACGGTGCCGTCGATTATACGGACGGCGCGCCAAAAACGGTGGAACAGTATTCAAAGGATGTGGCCGCGTTCCTGATGTGGACAGCGGAGCCAAAACTTGAGGAACGCAAGCAGCTTGGCTTTGGAGTCTTGCTATTCCTCGCCGCATACGCCGCGCTGCTCTACGCGACGAAGAGGAAAATTTGGGCGAAGCCGGAAGCGCATCCGAGCCCCGAGCAGCCTTTTATATAGGAGGCGCGATCGAAGAGCAGGTTGCATGAGGCACCTCTATAGCAAGGACATCGTAACCCAGCGCAAGGCACGGCTCGTTGAATCCATATCGGCGCTGAAGGAGCAAGGCATCAGGCCGAAGCTCACAGCCATTGTCTGCTCTGGCGACTCCGCGGCGCGGAGCTATGTTGCGGTCAAACGCAAGCATACGAACGAGGTCGGTGGCGCGTTCGAGGCCGTCGATCTCTCCGGCGTGCGCGACGATGACGACGACGCGCGAGCCATCAAAACCCTTTGCGCGCGCCCGGATGTCCACGGCGTAATCCTCGTCATGTCGTCCAAGCCGCAGACCGACGAGCTCGATCTCGCCAACCTCATCCCCGCGGAGAAGGACGTCGACGGCCTGTCGGCGTCGAATCTTGGAGCGCTGGTTCAGCATGGCGCGAAGCAACGCTTCACCGTGCCGGCGACGCCGCAAGCCTGCATCGTGCTCGCCTCGTCCGTGACCGAAATCGCCGGCAAACGCGTCGCTGTGATCGGGCGAGGGCGTACGGTTGGGCGGCCGCTCGCCAACATGCTCATCAGTGGCGGCGCCACCGTCACCGTCTGCCACTCGGGCACGACGGACATTGCGCGGATTTCGCGCGAGGCGGAAATCGTCTTCGTCGCGACGGGCCGTCCGAAGCGGTTCGGCAAGGAGTATTTTCGCGACGGTCAGGTCGTCATCGATGCCGGGATCGGCTTCATCGACGGTCAGCTTTCGGGCGACGTCGACAGCGCCGCCTTGACCGAACTCGATCTCACTCTCACGCCCGTTCCCGGCGGCGTAGGCCCGTTGACCTCCGTGCTGATTCTGGACAATCTCCTGCAGCTCATCAAGAACGGCAAGAATATTCGCGAGGAAATTGCACGCGCACACAGCGCATCCGAGCACGCCTCCTTTCTGCAAATCTAGCAAGGTCGAAACGGGCAGCTGAGCTATCCTCCGCGAAGCCAGGCCCAAATGCACCGCCTGCCACAGTTTCTTCAGACGGCAATTTCCCCAAAACGGCCGCTTTGGAAATCGGCTATCGCCTGCCCGATCTCATCAACCTTGTTCATGACGAACGGTCCATGCATGACCACCGGCTCGCCGATAGGCTCGCCGCTTAAGATCAATAGCGTCGTGTCACTCTCCGACTCGACCGTGACCTCTCCGCCGTATCGGTCAAACAGCACAAGCTCCGCCTCGCGAACGATGGCCTCGCCGTTGATCTTCCCTTTCCCCTTGAGCACCACCACCGCGACGGTGTGGCCATCGGTCAGGTTGAATGGCACCCTAAATCCTTGGCGCAGCCGCGTATCCCACAAATCGATTGGCGTGAAAGTATGCGCGGGGCCGCGATGGCCGTCATATTCGCCAGCAATGACTCGCACTGCACCTGCCCCACTCGGCAGGTTTACCGCCGGGATGTCCCGGTCGAGCAGGGTCTGGTAGGCAGGCGCCGCATTCTTGTCTCTCGCCGGGAGATTGACCCAGAGCTGCACCATCTCGAACGTGCCGCCCTGGCGGGTGAATGCCTGGGAATGGAACTCCTGGTGCAAAATGCCGCCCGCGGCGGTCATCCACTGCACGTCGCCAGGTCCGATAACGCCGCCTTTACCGGTGGAATCACGGTGCTCCACCTCACCCCTGTAGACGATGGTAACCGTCTCAAAGCCACGATGCGGATGGCTGCCGACGCCGCGCGGCTGGTCCGCCGGGCTAAATTCGGCCGGCCCGGCGTAGTCGAGCAGCAGGAAGGGGCTGATATTCTCGCCATGGGCTGCGTATGTGAAAAGTGAACGGACGGGAAACCCATCTCCGACCCAATGCGGCCTAGGCGCGCTGTAGACGCCGAGTATCTTTCTCATGGCATTCTCCTTGGTGTCGCGCCTGGCAGGCAATGTGCTAAGAGTTAATCCGCTTCCCCGTGATGATATCGTTCGAACAGCTTTGCTCCGCCCGCCGTGAGGCCTCGGCACGCAACGGCGAGCCGTAAAAAACGCGTTTTAAGCTAAAAGAGTTCTCTCGCCCGCTTGTTCCCGCTGTTGAGCGGCGAGCTGAAGGTCGCATCAGATCCAGCAAAGCGGGATCCCTCCGAGGATGGGTTTGCAATCGGGCGGCTGGGTCAAGCTTCTGCTGAACCCAAAGCCAAGATCAAAACTATCTGATCAGCACTACTATCTGATCAGCACTGTCTTAACCCCACCACGATCATCCCAGTGCAGCCATTCCATCTTCTCGGACTTGTTAGCGGAATCTCCGCTCAGCACGATATTGGAGGGACGAGTGTAAGGGGGCGGGATGGGGTCGCTTCTGATGATGGCAATGCCTCCCCATGGATTCGCCGGGGCCGTCATGGAAGCGAGCATGTTCCATTCGACACAGTGCAAAGCAAAGAAAACGCCGCCGTGCTTCACGGCGAGACATGTCAGAAACGTGTCCTTGAAATTTACAGATTGGACGGAATTCAGACCAATCTTTTGCGGAAAGCCAAATTTGGGTCTGTCATACACGGCAACGAAGGGAGAGAAAAATGTTCTCCCGGCAGAAGCATATTTGCCCAGGGGCGCAACGGGCAGGCGCAGGACCGCATTCGGGGCATTGCGATTGCCGTCGTTGTACCAAGGCTTACCTTCGCCATCTTTGACGGGATAGGCGCTATGCCTGCGGCGGAAGGTATCGACGGGGGGTGAGAGAGGAGTAGCTCCATACTTTGCTTCCCGCTCACAACGGACTAGAGTTTGAATAAAGCCGATCTCGATGTCGCCGCGAATAGAGGGATGCGTCGTCCCCAAGCGAAGTTCAGCTTTGATGTCGATCGGACCCAGCGGTTCGAGGATGATCTCCCGCTTGCCTCCTATTTCGCTCCATCCGAAAGCACGATCTTCCTGGCGGACTTGGACGCCGTGCACAATGTTTGTTCCCACCCGGCTGCTGATACGTAGTTGCCCCACGGTAGCATCGGACCAAGGACTGAAGTTCATGGAGCTATTATCCTAAACCGATATTCGCAGGAAGCCGCCTCCGACGACAGCCAATATGGCCGGTATTGGCAATTTTCTTAAGCGGGTTGCCGGTTCCATAGCGCGCTCGAGGCGTGCGCGAGTAGCCGCCGGGCGCCGCCTTTCTGCTAGAAAAGCCCGGCAACCTTGCCCTTTTCGTCAAGATCGATCTTGGTCGCGGCCGGCACTTTCGGCAGGCCTGGCATCGTCATGATCTCACCGCAGACCATGACGATAAATTCCGCGCCGGCGGCAAGCCGGACTTCGCGGATATTGATCTCATGATCGGTTGGCGCGCCGCGCAAGCCCGCGTCGGTCGAAAACGAATATTGGGTTTTGGCGATGCAAACGGGATAGTGGCCGTAGCCGCCGTCTTGCAGCTTTTTGATCTGCCCGCGAATTTTGGAATCGGCGGTGACCGCGCGAGCGCCGTAGAGTTTCGTGGCGATGGCCGTCACCTTTTCCCACAGCGTCGCCTCGTCTTCATAAACAAATTGGAAAGCGGCGGGCACCTTGTCGAGCATGTCGACGACGGTGTGCGCCAGCTCCTCGGCGCCCTTGCCGCCCTCCGCCCAGTGCCGGCACACGACGATCGGCGCTTCATGATGCGCCATTTTCTTTTTCAAAAGCTCGATCTCGGCATCGGTGTCGAAGGTGAAATGGTTGATCGCGACGATACACGGCAAGCCATAGTGAATCCGGATATTGTTGACGTGGCGCTCGAGATTGGCGACTCCCCTGGCCAACGCATCCAGGTTTTCGGTGTTCAGTTCTTTGAGCTCCGCGCCGCCGTGGTATTTGAGGGCACGGATCGTTGCCACGATGACCACGGCGTGCGGACGCAGGCCTGATTTGCGGCATTTGATGTCGACGAATTTTTCGGCACCAAGGTCGGCGCCGAACCCGGCCTCAGTCACCACATAGTCCGACAGTTTCAAAGCCGTCTTCGTTGCGAGAACGGAATTGCAACCGTGCGCGATGTTCGCAAAAGGTCCGCCATGAATGAAGGCGGGATTATTTTCGAGCGTCTGCACGAGATTAGGCTTTAGCGCGTCCTTCAAAAGCACCGCCATAGCGCCATGGGCGTTCAGATCGGCCGCATGGATGGGCTTTTGGTCGCGCGTATAGCCAATCACGATCCGGCCAAGCCGATCCTTCAGATCCTTGATCGACGTGGCAAGACAGAAGATCGCCATGATTTCCGACGCGACGACGATATCAAATCCATCCTCGCGCGGAAAACCATTGCCAACACCGCCTAGGCCGATAGTGATCTGGCGTAGCGCGCGATCATTCATATCAATGACGCGCTTCCACCCGATCCGCCGCACATCGATGCCCAATTCATTGCCGTGATGAATGTGATTATCGATCATGGCGGAGAGGAGATTATGGGCGAGAGCGATCGCGCTAAAGTCGCCGGTAAAATGCAGATTAATATCTTCCATCGGCACGACTTGCGCGTAGCCGCCACCGGCAGCGCCGCCCTTCATGCCAAAAACGGGACCAAGCGAAGGCTCGCGAAGGCAGATGGAAGTTTTTTTTCCGATCAGGTTGAGTGCGTCACCAAGACCAACCGTCGTCGTTGTCTTACCTTCTCCGGCCGGTGTCGGACTGATCGCGGTGACAAGAATGAGTTTACCATCTGGCCGGTCTTTGAGACTATCGATATAGTCGAGCGATATTTTAGCCTTGTACCAGCCATATGGATCGAGATGCTCGTCGCCGATCCCTAGCTTCTCACGTGCGACGTCACTGATGCGGCGCATATGCGCTTGCTGGGCAATTTCGATGTCGGACGGCATGGTCCCTCCCGCCACATTTTGGATTTAAGCTTCGACGACGTTCCGTGGGGTGCCCGCCACGAAGGCCTCGATATTGTCGATCAGCTGATCCGCGAGGATCTGCATGGCCTCGCGGCTTGCCCAGGCGACATGCGGTGTAATGATGAAATTCGGAAGGCGCAGATCGAGGAGAATATTGCCCTGCTTCGGTGGCTCGACCGTGAGCACATCAAACCCCGCGCCGCCGATGGTTTTGTTTGTCAGCGCTTCCGCCAGCGCGGCCTCATCGACAAGACCGCCGCGGCCCGTGTTGATGAGGATGGCATCTTCCTTCATGAGCCCCAATTCACGCCGCCCAATCATATTCTTCGTCTCTGGGGTCAGCGGCAGATGAAGGGTAATGATGTCGCTTTCCCGCAGGAGTGTCTCGAAATCCGTCAAGCCTGGTTGCGGAATAACATCATAAGCAAGGATCTTCTGACCAAAGGCGCTGGCGATGCGCGCCACCGCTTTGCCAATCGCGCCATAGCCGACAATGCCGACCGTCGAACCTGTCATGTCGCGAATTGGATGGTCAAAGAAACAAAACTGGTCACATTGCTGCCAGCGGCCAGCACGCACATCGTCCCGATAAGCAAGGAGGTTACGCCGCAGAGCAAAGGCTAAAGCGAACACATGCTCTGGAACGGTATTGAACGCGTAATTGCGGATATTCGAAACAATGATCCCATGTGCCTTGCAGTAAGCCTTATCGACAACATCCGTGCCAGTGGCGGCAACGGCGATCATCTTGAGGGCGGGAAGCTTGGCAAGAGAAGCTTCGCGCATTGGGACCTTATTGATGATGGCGATACTCGTGTCTTTCAGCCGATCGACAGCCTCATCCGCCGAAGTCACCTCATATTCTTTGTAGCTATGAGGAAAATTTGGCCTGCGCAGCTTAGCTTCGAGTGTCGAGCGATCGAGAAAAACGATTGAATGCTGCACGTCGTGCTCTTTCTTGTATTCAATGACTCACTGGCCCAACCTTGCCCCTCAGAGTTTCAGGCACTCTCACGGCGGCTCAGACCTTACCCCGCCACAAATGTCTCTTGAGGACACGGCCAAAGCACATAAAGGCGAGGGACGCCGGCGAGAGGATCAGCCGCGGCATCCCTTGCATGGATCAGTCGTTGAGAACGCCCTCGGGATGCAGTTGAGCAAAATGCTCCTGTTCGGACGGCTTCTTTTCTTTCGCCATGATGGTCGAGCGGAAATAATCCTGCGCCGCGGCAACACCACTGCCGAGTTTGATGTCAATACCAACATCGCGCATCGCCATTTCGGCACCGGCCAGGGCACCAAGCACCATCAAATCATTAAGATCGCCAAGGTGACCAATCCGGAAGACTTTTCCAGCGACCTGGGACAGGCCAGCGCCAAGCGAAAGATCATATCGCCGGAAGGCTGCGTCGATCACGTCAGCGCCGTTGAAGCCGGGTGGAACAACGATCGCGGTGACGGTATCGGAGTACCATTTCGGCTCCTTGGCGCAAGGGTGCAGCCCCCACGCCTTTACAGCCGCGCGCACGCCGCTGGCGAGCACGTGATGGCGCTCAAAGACCCGCTCGAGTTTCTCTTCGAATAATATGCGGAGCGCTTCGCGAAGGCCATAGAGCATCGGCAAGGCCGGCGTATAAGGGAAGTAGCCCGTCGCGTTGGCTTTCATCATATCGCCGAAGTCGAAATAAACGCGTTTCAACCCCGCGGTTTTATAGGCCGCCAGAGCACGCTGGCTGGCGCAGACGATGCCAAGGCCCGCCGGAAGCATCAAACCTTTCTGCGAGCCCGCAACGGCAAGATCGACCCGCCAATCATCCTGGCGGAAATCAATGCTTCCGATAGAGCTGACGCCATCGACGTAAAGCAACGCCGGATGGCCGGCGGCATCCATCGCCTTACGGACGGCGGCAATGTCGCTCGTCACGCCCGTCGCCGTTTCGTTCTGGACCGCCAGGACGCCTTTGATTTGATGGCTCTTGTCGGCGCGCAGCACAGCCTCGACTTTGTCGGGCTTGACCCCCGTGCCCCATTCTTCTTCCAAGATTTGCACATCGAGGCCAAGCCGCTGCGCGAGGTCGATCCACAAGTGGCTGAACTGGCCAAACCGTGAGGCGAGAACTTTATCCCCGGGAGACAATGTATTGCAAAGCGCCGCTTCCCAGCCGCCCGTTCCGGACGAAGGAAAGATGAAAACCTGCCCTTCGGCGGTTTTGAAAACTTTTTTCAAATCACGAAAGAGAGGAAGCGTCAGTTCAGGGAATTTCGAAGAGCGATGGTCCTCCATCGCCACCAGCATAGCCCGGGTTACGCGATCAGGAACATTTGTTGGTCCTGGTACAAACAGAAAGTGGCGTCCCGGCATAGTGCTTCTCCCTTAGTTTTATGCGAAGGATACTCTTAACAAAACCACTGCCTCAAGCGCAACTGGCTTAGTCGCGTCAGGGTTTTTTCACGTTGAATGGGCAAGACTAGACTGCTCCAATCAGGCACGGCCCGCTTAAGCCAACGGTTCCGGCTTGCAGCGTTCAAGGACGAGAATTGCGCGGAAATCATTGACATTCGTCAAGGTAGGCCCGGTCACGACCAGGTCGCCGAGCGCCGAGAAAAAACCGTATCCGTCGTTGTTAGCGAGCATCGCCTTGGCAGACAAGCCCGCTTTCGCGGCCCGCGCCAGTGTATCTGGACCAAGAAGCGCCCCGGCATTGTCTTCGGTGCCGTCGATTCCATCCGTATCACCAGCGAAAGCATAAACGCCAAAAAGCCCATCGAGAGCCACGGCAAGCGCAAGCAGAAATTCTGCATTGCGGCCGCCGCGCCCTCCTCCCCGCACGGTGACTGTCGTCTCCCCGCCAGAAATGATGACGCAAGGCGGAACCTCGGGCTGGCCATGGTGAAAGGCTTGGCGTGCGATCGCCGCATGCACGAGCGCGACGTCACGCGCCTCGCCCTCGATGTCGTTGGCGAGGATCATCGGAGCGATGCCAGCCTTGCCGGCAACTTTTGCCGCAGCCTCCAACGACTTTTGTGGTGTCGCGATCATCACATTGGAGACGTTCCTCAACCGCGGATCGCCCGGTTTCACCGTTTCCGCGTCGCGCGAGTTCAGATGAGCGGCGACATGGTCGGGTATAGCGATCTCGTATTTCCGCAAAATTGCGGCCGCATCGGCGCACGTCGTCATGTCGGCGACGGTAGGTCCCGAGGCGATCACGCAGGGGTCATCGCCAGGCACATCGGAAATCATCAAGGTCACGACGCGCGCGGGCGCGGCTTCGGCGGCAAGCCTGCCCCCCTTTATCGCCGAGAGATGACGGCGAACGCAATTCATCTCGGCAATCGTCGCGCCGCTTTTCAAGAGAGCCTTATTTATCGCCTGCTTATCGGCAAGGGTAACCTTTCCGGAAGGCAGCGCCAAAAGCGCCGAACCACCGCCCGAGATGAGGCACAAGACAAGGTCATCGGCGGTCAGATCTTGCACCATCTTGAGGATTCGCCCCGCCGCCGCTTGCCCTGCGGCGTCGGGAACGGGATGGCTTGCCTCGACGACCTCGATCTGCTTGCAAGAAGTCCCATGGCCATAGCGCGTCACGACCAAGCCTTCGAGCGGCCCTTGCCAATGGTCTTCGACAGCCCTCGCCATAGCACCGCCAGCTTTGCCGGCGCCAACAACGATCGTGCGGCCCTTCGGCGGCGGCGGCAGATAAGGCGCCAAACATTTGGACGGCAGGGCGGCATCGACGGCCGCGTCGAACATCTCGCGAAGTAGCCTTCGCGGGTTATCAATCGGCGGTAACCCGCTGGATTGAGGGCTTACGCCGGAAAATGAATTGGGCGATACTGTCATCGCATCAATCGTTAGTGAGGAGGCCTACTGGCTTGCGGAAAGCCTTACCTTGAAAATCCGGCAATTGGCAACTGGCGGAGCCTGTTGGGTGAGGTTTCGCGCCGGTATCCATCAACTGGCAATAATACTTTTCGTGTTCGCCGCGACGCAGCGCCGCACCAAGATCTAAAGTTGGATTCTTTACAAAGTGAGAGCGCTTAGGGGCCGTTGCGCCACCCTTGACTTGCTCGTTTCACCGCAAAGTGAGGGTTGCTAAGCGAAAAATTTCGCAATAAGCGTTGATGACGAACTGCGTTGTGGCCAACGTCCCGGGCGCGTCTGCAAAGAGGAACGTACCGCTACGAGATCAGGAAATCGCCTCAGTGGGACAGGGAGGGGAATTTGGACATTCACGAGTATCAGGCCAAGGAGCTTTTGGCGAATTTCGGTGTCGCGGTACCGCATGGGGCCGTCGCCTATAGCCCAGACCAGGCGGTTTATTGCGCGACCGAGCTTGGTGGCTGGCACTGGGCCGTGAAAGCCCAAATCCACTCCGGCGGCCGCGGCAAGGCAGGCGGTGTCAAGCTCTGCAAAACTTACAATGAAGTGCGCGCCGCGGCGCAAGAAATGCTCGGCAAAACACTCGTGACCAACCAGACTGGCCCTGAGGGCAAGGTCGTCCAGAGAGTGTATATTGAGGTGGCCGAACCCTTCGAGCGGGAAATTTACCTCGGCTTTGTGCTCGACCGGAAAGTCGAGCGGGTGAGGATCATCGCCTCCCGCTTTGGCGGCATGGAAATAGAAGAGATTGCCAAGGAGCATCCCGAAGAAATTTTACAAGTCGTCGTCGAGCCTGCCGTGGGTTTGCAATCCTTTGAAGCGCGCGAAATCGCCTTTGGTCTCGGTCTCACCTTGAAGCAGGTCAGCCGGGCAACGCAAAGTATCCTCGGCTGCTACCGGGCTTTCCGCGATCTCGACGCGACAATGGTTGAGATCAATCCGCTTGTCATCACCAAGGACGATCGTGTTCTCGCCCTCGATGCGAAAATGTCGTTTGATGATAACGCGCTGTTCCGGCGGCATAATATCGCGGATATGCGCGACCACTCGCAGGAAGATCCGCGCGAAGTGCAAGCAGCGGAACATAATCTCAATTATGTCGGCCTCGACGGCAATATTGGCTGTATCGTCAATGGCGCGGGTCTCGCCATGGCGACGATGGATACGATCAAATACGCCGGCGGCAGCCCCGCGAATTTCCTTGACGTCGGCGGTGGTGCCTCGCCGGAGCGAGTGGCCGCGGCGTTCCGCCTCGTGTTGTCAGATCGCAATGTCCGGGCAATCCTCGTCAACGTGTTCGCCGGCATCAACCGTTGCGACTGGGTCGCCGAAGGTGTCGTCAAAGCGTGCAGGGAACTTAATGTCGATGTGCCTTTGGTGGTCCGCCTTTCAGGGACAAACGTCGAGGCGGGACGGGCCATCATCGCGAAGAGTGGATTGCCGATTATCTCGGCCGACACGCTCGCTGATGCGGCTAAAGCAGCGGTCGACGCCGCCGCAACGGCGCCGAAACGGGAAGCCCGCACGGCTTAACTTCGTTGAGAGGCGCGTGCATTCCCGCCCCTCGCCCTCGCCTAGCGCTTGAGCAAGGCGCTCATATTGTGTTCCCGCGGTGAAGGGCTCCTGCCCACCGTTTTTTCGAGGAAAGTCCGTACCCATGAGCATTCTTATCGATGAAACAAGCCGGGTTATCGTTCAAGGATTTACCGGAGACAAGGGGACCTTTCACGCCAAGGAAATGATTGCCTATGGCACGAAGGTCGTCGGCGGCGTAACGCCAGGCAAGGGCGGCACGACCCATCTCGGTTTGCCTGTGTTCAACACCGTTAAGGAAGCCGTCAAGCAAACGGGCGCGACGCACAGCATCACCTTCGTCGCCCCGGCTTTCTGCGCCGACGCGATCATGGAAGCCGCGGACGCCGGGATCAAACTCGTCTGCTCGATCACCGACGGAATTCCCGCGCAGGACATGATGCGCGTGAAGCGCTATCTTTTGCGTTATCAGCGTGATCACCGCACGATGATGGTCGGTCCGAACTGCGCCGGCATTATTAGCCCCGGTAAGGCGATGCTCGGCATCATGCCCGGCCACATCTATAAACAAGGTTCCGTCGGCATCGTTTCCCGCTCGGGCACGCTCGGCTACGAGGCGGCCGCCCAGATGAAAGCGCTTGGAATCGGTGTGACAACGAGCGTTGGCATCGGCGGCGACCCGATTAATGGCAGCTCATTTCTCGACCATCTGGTGCTGTTCGAGCGCGACCCAGAAACCAAGGCGGTCATGATGATCGGCGAGATTGGCGGTCCGCAAGAAGCCGAGGCCGCGGCATGGATCAAGAGCCATATGACGAAACCTGTCGTCGGCTATGTCGCGGGCCTGACAGCCCCGAAGGGCCGGCGCATGGGGCATGCCGGTGCCATCATCTCGGCGAGTGGCGATAGCGCCGCCGAAAAGGCGGAAATCATGAAATCCTACGGCCTGACCGTCGCGCCAACGCCAAGCGAGCTCGGCTCGACCGTGGCCAAAGTTCTCGCATAGGAAGCCGAGGGCGCACGCCCTCCGTGGCCTAGCGCCGGCATTGGATGAGTGACGCGGCCCAAAACCTTGGATAATTGCGATCAAGCTCGGCCGGGCGGAGACGGTCCATGAAGGAGTTTAGAGTTGGCCGGCAAGGGTTTGAGATAGGCAACGCGCCGGGCAGCATACAGGCTGCCCTCGATGGCGAGGAAACGGCCGATCTTCTTTTCGAGTTGCTCGCGGAAGTAGTGCATGCCGAGCACCCAGAAGTCGCGGCAATTCTGCGCGGAAAATCCGAGCCTGGTGAACTTGCCCAGGATGTGCTTGCGAAAGTTTTTCAAGCACATGGAATCTGGTTTCAACTTCTCGCGATTGTCGAACAGCACACGGCGATGAGGCTGCGCCGCCAAACGGAGCGGGTGCGCGGCGAGGCGCACGTCCAAGGAACATTCGCCAGTGTCATCGCCGAACCAGGCAACTCCAACATCGGCAAAAAGCAGCTTCCTCGCTTGGTCTCATCGACACGGGTGAGGCCTGTCATAACGGCGCATCCTACCGAAGCAAAGCGCGTCACTGTCCTGGAAAACCACCGCCGCATTTACCGGCTCCTCGTCGATCTTGAACAACCGCGATGGACGGCACGCGAGCGGGCTGGAATCATCGATAAATTGCGCGATGAGATTGCCGTGCTCTGGATGACGGGCGAGCTGCGCCTTGAAAAGCCGACGGTCGAACAGGAGGTGGCTTGGGGGCTGCACTTTTTTCAAGAAACGCTTTTTGATGGCGTCCCCGAGCTTTTGAAAAAACTCGATCACTCTCTCGAGCAATTCTACTCTGACGAGCCGCCGCCTCTAACGCAGTATTTCCAGTTCGGCTCCTGGATAGGCGGTGATCGCGACGGCAATCCCTTCGTCACCAACGATGTCACGCGCCGCGCCCTTAAGCAAAATGCGTTGGCGAGTCTCCGGCACTACGAGCAGCGCCTCCTCTTTCTGCTGCAAATGCTCTCGATCGCCGAACGCGCGTTACCTCCTTCGCCCGCCTTCAAGGAGGCGTTGGCGGCCGCCCTCGCCAATCCAGAATGCGCGCGTGCCGGGCAACGCAATGCGGGCGAGCCTTACCGCCAATTCATGGCTTGCATGCTGCGGCGGTTGCAGCTTGCCATCGATCGCATCGAAGGCGGCCATGCCTTCGGCGCCGTTGGCTATCCATCCGCGGATGAGTTTCTTGCCGACCTTCGCGTGCTCGAGACCGCCCTGGCGGAAGGGAGCGGGGAAGCGCTCGCTAAAGATCTCGTTCGCCCTTTACGATGGGCCGTTGAAATCTTCCGCTTCCGGACAGTCCGCCTCGATTTGCGCGACAATAGCACGCGTCTGACTGGCGCTTTGCAAGCGCTCTGGCGGGCGAGAGCCGGCCAAAGCGAGGGCGAGCCCCCAGATCCCGCGTCGCCGGAATGGAAAGACTGGATCATCGCCGAGCTTTCCCGGCCGCTGCCGGATAAGCGGCCGCCGCTCGATCTTCCTCCCGATGCCCTTGAGACAATTGGCATGTTTGCGCTGGCGAGCGACCGGGACAAGGCTTTCGACCGCGAGGCTTTCGGTTGTTTTATCCTCAGCATGACGCGGTCCGCCGCCGACGTTCTCGGCGTCTATCTCCTTGCTAAGGAAGCCGGCCTCTTCCATGACAAGACAGGCATCGAGACCTGCACCCTGCCGATCGTGCCACTGTTTGAGACTATCGCCGATCTCCGCGCCGCGCCCATCATCATGCGCGAGCTCTTGTCGGTCCCGGTCGTCAGGCGCAGCACCAGGGCCCAAGGCGGCGTGCAGGAAGTCATGATCGGTTATTCGGATTCGAACAAAGACGGAGGGTTTCTCTCCTCCAACTGGGAATTGGCGAAGGCGCAGGCGCGGCTTTCGAAAACAGGCGCCGAAAGCGGAATTCCAATTACTTTCTTCCACGGACGCGGCGGCTCCGTCAGCCGTGGTGGCGTCCCGGCGGCGCAGGCTATCGCGGCGCAGCCATTGGGCTCGATCAATGGCCGGTTTCGTGTCACCGAGCAGGGCGAGGTCGTCTCCTATAAATATGCCAATCGTGGCACCGCGGCTTATCAAATGGAGGTGCTCGCCAGCTCCGTCCTTCAGCATGCTCTTGAGTCGGAGCGGCGGGAGGTGCCCGCTTCAAGAGCGGAGTTCGATGAAGCGATGGAGGCGCTGTCCGGCGCCGCCTATGCCGCTTATGCGGGATTTATCAATCATCCCGATCTGCTGACCTATTTCCAAGCGGCAAGCCCGCTCGAGGAAATCTCGCTTCTCAACATCGGATCGCGCCCGGCCCGCCGCTTTGGCGCCCGTTCGCTGGCCGATCTTCGGGCGATCCCGTTTGTCTTCGCCTGGTCGCAAAACCGCCACGCCGTCACTGGTTGGTACGGCGTTGGCAGCGGTATCGCGAATTTTATCGCTGTGAGAAAGGAACGCGGCGAGGCGCTGTTACGCCGCATGTTCACGGAGTCCCGCCTGTTCAGGCTTGTGATGGGCGAGGTCGAAAAGACGCTTTGCCTCGTTGATTTGAAAATCGCCCGCGAATACGCGAGCCTCGTCACCGATGCCACCAAGCGCGACGCAATTTTCACCTTCATCGAAGAAGAACTAAAATTAACATGCGAGATGATTTTGAGGGTCACGCAAGAGCGTGAGATCGGCGAGAGGTTTCCTGCTTACAGGGCGAGGCTGGCGCATCGCCTGCCGACGATCAATCAAGTGAACCGCCACCAGGTCGAGCTGCTGCGCCGCTTCCGCGCGTGCGAAACGGAGGCAGCCATGGAGGCCTATAAATCAAATCTGTTGCTGTCGATCAATTGTATTGCTAGCGGTCTAGGCTCGACGGGCTAAGCAGGTAGAAGCCTGCGTAAGGGAGGAATTAGGCATGAGCTTCACAATCATTGAGCAGGCGACTCCGCGGCTGCACCGCTCCGAGCTTGCCGTCCCGGGATCAAACCCAGGCTTATTCGAAAAAGCGGCCCAATCCGCCGCCGATATTATTTTCCTCGATTGCGAGGACGCTGTCGCGCCCGATGATAAGGAGCAGGCGCGCAAAAACATCGTCGCTGCTTTGAACGATATCAACTGGGGCGCCAAGACGATGATGGTGCGCGTCAACGGGCTTGATACGCATTACATGTACCGGGATGTCGTCGATATCGTCGAGGCGTGCCCGCGTCTTGACATGATCCTCATCCCCAAGGCGGGCGTCGCCGCCGACGTCTACGCCGTCGATATGCTGGTCACGCAAATCGAAACCGCCAAGAAGCGCGATAAGCGGATCGGCTTTGAAGTTCTCATCGAGACGGCGCTCGGCATGGCGAATGTCGAAGCCATCGCCCAGTCGAGCCGGCGCCTCGAAGCCATGTCCTTTGGCGTCGCCGACTACGCCGCGTCAACGCGCGCGCGAACGACCGTCATCGGCGGCGTCAATCCCGACTACGGTGTGCTCGCCGATAAGGATAGCTCGGGCAACCGCGCCTATTATTGGGCCGATCAGTGGCACGCGGCGCAGACCCGCATGATGGTGGCCTGCCGTGCCTATGGCCTACGGCCAATCGATGGTCCCTTCGGCGATTTCGGCGATCCCGATGGCTACATCGCCGCGGCCCGGCGGGCCGCCGTGCTGGGATATGAGGGGAAATGGGCGATTCATCCCTCGCAAATCGAGCTCGCCAATCAAGTATTTACTCCCTCCGAAGCGGAGGTGAAGAAGGCGCGCCGCATCGTCGATGCGATGGCGGAAGCGGCCAAGGCTGGCAAGGGCGCCGTCTCCCTCGACGGGCGATTGATCGATATCGCCAGCATTCGAATGGCCGAGGCGCTCCTGAAAAAGGCAGTGGTGGCGGGCGTGGCTTGAGGCGAAGGCGCTTCCCTAAAGGCAGCTTTTCGGTGATGTGGGGAGGCGCTGGAGGGAACTTTCCAGCGGCCTCTCGATAGATTAATTTTCGACCGCGGAGTCGCTTCATGTCATGCGGAACCGCATTGGTTGTTGGCGTGGGCGCCGAAGCAGGACTTGGCGCGAGCCTCGCCCGCCGTTTTGCGCAAGAAGGGTTTTGCGTTTTTATCTCGGGCCGGACGGCGCGGCGCCTCGATGCGGTTGCCGCCGCGATTAGAAGGACGGGCGGCCGCGCCGAGCCCGTCGTCGCGGACGCAACAAAAGAAGATCAGGTTTCGGCGCTCTTCGATAAAGCCTCGGCAGAAGGGGGCCTTGAATTCGTGGTCTATAATGCTGGCGGCTTTCTCGCAAAACCCATTCTCGAGCTTACAGGGGGCAAATTCGAGGCCACGTGGCGTCAAAACGCTTATGCTGGCTTTCTCGTCGGTCGGGAAGCGATCCGCCGGATGCTCCCACAGGCAAGAGGAACGGTGATTTTTACGGGAGCCACCGCATCACTCCGCGCGAAACCTCCGTTCACGGCCTTTGCGGCCGCCAAGGCCGCTTTACGCTCCGTGGCGCAAGGTCTTGCACGGGAATTTGGACCGCACGGAATCCACGTCGCCCATGTGGTCGTCGACGGTGTGATCGAGGGAGAGCGGGCGCGCCAGTCTTTTGCCGGATTTTCCGCCGCCCAAGAAAGCGGCGAGCTGATCGACCCGGACGCGATCGCCGAAACCTATCTCGCCGTGCATCGCCAGCCAAGAAGCGCCTGGACTCATGAGCTTGATCTGCGGCCTTTCAAAGAACCTTTTTGAACGGTAAGCGCAAGTGTTCTCATTGGCTTTGCCGCGGGACGCGCTAAGCGCGAGAGGCATCGCTGTCTACGGCACGTTATCGCGGCCCACCGAGTTAAACACCAAATGAATACGAAGTTCGGGGGCCATTCAGCACACTCGAGTTACATTGCGTTCTGCCATACAAAATAGGAGTTCGCCATGAACACGACCGTCAAAAGAATTGCCCTTGTTGCCGCTCTCGGGCTCGGCTCTGCGATATCGATGGAAGCGAGTGCTTCCGCCATGTCCGCCATCGATCCTGGTGTCGTGACCGCTTCCGGAACAGCCGCAACAATTGAGGAAGCGCGATGGGTGTGCGGCCCCTATCGGTGCTGGTGGCGTCCAACACCATATTGGGCGCCGCTCCACTACTACGGGCCGGGTTGGGGCTGGCACCGTTGGCATCGCTGGCATCCCGGCTGGTGGTAACGAGTGGCAGGGGAAGGGTGGCCCACGCTTTGGCGGCTGCCTTAGGGCGTTCCTTCCCCCTTTTGCCCGAGGCTCGCCACTGTCTGTGAATGAACCAGCCGGGCGGCGCCGGAAGTTAATTCGACCTCAAAAGGTTTAGCAGGGAGGCGCCATATTTCGTCTTCGCGAGTTTTAGCGCGACGCCTTGAAAATCCTCCTTCGTGATCCATTCGTTGAGATAGGCGATTTCTTCTGGCGCGGCGATCAGCTGGCCCTGGCGATTTTGCAAAACGCGCACGAACTCCGCCGCTTCCATCAATGAGTCGTGTGTTCCCGCGTCAAACCAGGCGAAGCCGCGCCCCAGTGTTTCGAGTTTGAGCCGCTTCTCTTTGATGTAAAGGTTGTTGAGGTCAGTGATCTCCAGTTCGCCGCGCGCTGATGGTTTTAACATGCGGACCAAATCGACGACATCCGTGTCATAAAAGTAAATTCCAATCGCCGCCCAGTTCGATTTCGGTTTTTGCGGTTTTTCCTCGATGGAAAGAACATCACCATCTTTATTGAATTCGATCACGCCATAGCGCTCGGGTTCATCAACCGAATAGCCAAAGATAGTGGCGCATCCGCTCGATGCATTGGCCCGCCGCAATGTTTCCGAAAGACCATGGCCGTAGAGAAGGTTGTCCCCCAGGATGAGGCAAGCCGGCTGCCCTTGCAGGAAATGCGCGCCAATGAGAAAAGCCTGCGCTAGCCCATCGGGGGAAGGCTGCACCGCGTATTCGAGTTTGATCCCCCATTGGCTGCCATCAGCTAGAAGATTTTTGAAGGCGGCTTGATCGTGCGGAGTCGTGATAATGAGGATCTCTCTGATGCCGGCAAGCATGAGCGCCGACAGCGGATAGTAGATCATCGGCTTATCGTAAACAGGCAGCAGCTGCTTCGACGTGACAAGCGTCAGCGGGTGCAAGCGCGTGCCTGAACCACCCGCCAGAATGATCCCTTTCCGCATGATACTACCTTCCCTCTAGGCCTCGCCCGGCCCGTGGATTGCGGGGCGCTAGGCCACAATACCGAGGCGCTCGCCGCGATAGACCCCGGACCGGATGCGTTCCCACCAATTGCGGTTTTCGAGATACCATTCGACGGTTTTGCGAAGTCCCGAGTCGAAAGTCTCAAGCGGCTTCCAGCCGAGCTCGCGCGCGATCTTGCTTGGATCGATGGCGTAACGCAGATCATGGCCGGGCCGATCTGTGACAAAATTGATGAGATCGGCATGCCGCTGGATTTTCGCATTCGGTGCAAGCTCATCGATGAGATCACAGACGGCGCGCACCACTTCGAGATTGCTCTTCTCGTTATGACCGCCAATGCAATAAGATTCGCCGAGCTTGCCGTGCATGGCGACAGTAAGAAGCGCGCGCGCGTGGTCCTCGACGAAGAGCCAGTCACGGATATTGGCGCCCGTGCCGTACACAGGGAGCGGCTGGCCTTCGAGCGCGTTGATTATCGTTAAAGGAATAAGTTTTTCGGGGAAATGGTAAGGACCGTAATTGTTCGAGCAATTGCTGACAACCACCGGCAAGCCATAGGTATGAAACCAGGCGTTGACGAGATGGTCCGAGGAAGCTTTTGAAGCCGAATAAGGCGAGTTTGGGCTATAGGGCGTCTTCTCGCTAAAAAATCCCCGCGGCCCAAGCGAGCCAAAGACCTCATCCGTTGAGATATGGTGAAAGCGAAAGGCGCTGCGTTGCGGTTCGGGGAGACGCCGCCAGTAATCAAGCGCGGTTTGCAGCAGCACGAATGTTCCCACCACATTCGTTTGAATAAAATCCGCCGGGCCATCAATCGACCTATCGACGTGACTTTCCGCCGCAAGATGCATCACGACCTCCGGCCGGAAGGCCACGAACGCTTCTTTCATGCGTGGTGTGTCGGCGATGTCAGCGCGGATAAAGGCGTAGCGTGGATCACCGGCCACCGGCGCCAAGGAGTCGAGATTGCCCGCGTAGGTTAGCTTATCGACAACGAGGACCTGATGGGGCGTATGGGAGATGAGCTCGCGCGCCACGGCGGAGCCAATGAATCCGGCGCCTCCGGTAACGAGGATGCGCTTCTTTTCTCCGAGAGCAGAGGTCAATCGAGATCCGCCTTTATTAATTAAACGGGGAATTGAAATCTTTGAAAAAACCAAGATTTGTATCTTTATTGGACAAAATAGCCGAATCCGCATCGATCGGCCAGTCGATATTGATCGCGGGGTCGTTCCAGATGAGCCCGCTATCGCATTCGGGTGAGTAGAACGCATCGACTTTGTAGGCGACCTCCACATCATCTTCGAGGGAACAAAATCCGTGCGCGAAGCCACGGGGAATAAATAATTGCTCGCCACCATCGGCGGTGAGGATCTGGCCAATCCAATGGCCAAGGGTCGGGGAGGCCCGGCGCAGGTCGACCGCGACATCGAAAATCCGCCCGTGCAACGCCCTTACAAGCTTTGCCTGAGCAAATGGAGGATATTGGAAGTGAAGCCCCCGGACGGTTCCGGCTTTACTCGAATAGGACTGATTGTCTTGGACAAATTCGGCTTTTATGCCAGCGTCAGAAAAACGGCGTCGATTATAGATTTCCGCGAAATAGCCGCGCGCGTCGGAAAAGCGGCGCGGCTTTATGAGAAATACGCCTTCGAGGGCTAATGGCGTTATCTCCATTCATTCCCCGATATCTGAAGCCGGCGGAGTTCAGCTCTTACAAGAGCATTCGCCAGCCTCCACCGGCGGCGCCTACTCGAAAAATTCCTGCGGGCACCCGCGAGGGCGGGCGGCTTCACGGCCATATCTACAACAGCTTTTCTTACGTAAGGCTTATTGGCCACGCAAGTATTGCCCGCTGGCCTCGCCTGATATTGGCTCTCTCACATGCCTGCCGCCGCTACGACCGTATCGCCTTGCGATTCCGGGGCCGCCGCTGCGAAAGCCGGCAAGGACCGCGCCGCGGCATCGGCGTCAGCGATCCTCGGATAATGTGCCAGATTAAGGCCGACCCGGCGCGCATTATAGACTTGCGGCACGAGGAAAATATCAGCGAGAGTGATTTCGTCGCCGACGGCGTGCTGACCGGCCGTATCGGCAAGGCGTGCTTCAACGGCGTCAAAGCCGATGGCGATCCAGTGTCGCATCCAGGCGACGCGAGCGACGGGCGAAGCGCCAAAATCGGCCGTTAACTTTTCCAAGACGCGCAGATTGTTCACGGGATGGATATCGCAGGCAATTGTATAGGCAATCTCGCGGCATAAGCCCCTTCGCCTTTCGTCCTTTGGGAGAAAGGGCGGGCTCGGATATTTCCCGTCGAGATAGTCGATGATGGCGAGGGATTGGGCAAGCGTAAAGCCGTCCCGTTCCCGCCATAGCGGGACGAGGCTAGCCGGGTTAAGGCTGTGAAAATCCGGCTGCAGTTGCTCCCCCGACAGCAGATCGACCGGGATGTGCCGTGCCTTGACACCCTTAAGGTTGAGCGCGATCCGCACGCGGTAGGCGGCGCTCGACCGCCAGTACCCATAGAGACACGGCTCACCCTCTGTGTTCATAGCGTTCAACCGTCTGTTCAATCGCGCCGAAAATCGATTGGCCGGCCGCCGTTTTCATTTCGATACGAACCGTGTCGCCAAACCGTAAAAAAGGCGTTACCGGCGAGCCGAAGCGAAGGGCTTCCACCATTCGCGCCTCGATCAGGCACGAGTAGCCGACCCCACCCTCTTTGATGGGGAGGGCTGGGCTGCCATCGGCTTCCTTGTTCGACACCGTGCCAGAACCAAGGATCGTCCCCGGCCCCAGGATTCGCGTGCGCGCCGCGTGACTGAGAAGCTGAGGAAAATCGAAGTGCATCCCCTCGCCGGCATTTGCCCGGCCAAATGGCTGGCCATTAAGATACATAGATAGAGGAAGATGAAGGCGCCCGCCATCCCACGCGGCGCCGAGCTCATCGGGTGTGACCGCGACCGGCGAAAAGGCCGAGGACGGTTTCGACTGGAAGAAGCCGAACCCTTTTGCGAGTTCGGCGGGAATAAGATTGCGCAATGAAACATCATTGGCAAGTAAGATGAGAGCGATCGCTTCGCCCGTCTCGTTAGCGCGCGCGCCCATAAAGATTTCGGAGGTGATCACGGCAACTTCGGCTTCGAAGTCGATCCCTAGATCCTCATCCGGCATTTTGATCGGAGCTCGCGGGGGTAGAAACGTGTCCGAGCCGCCTTGATAGAGAAGTGGGTCTCTCCATAGCTCGGGCGGCATCGCCGCGCCGCGCGCCTTGCGGACGAGTTCGACATGACTCAAGTAAGCAGAGCCGTCGACCCATTGGTAAGCGCGGGGAAGGGGCGAAAGCGCCTCATGCTCGCGAAAACGGGTACGGGGAACAGCGCCCGCATCGAGGGCTTGCGCCAGCATTTCGAGGCGCGGCGCTGCCCGCGCCCAGTCATCGAGGGCCTGTTGCAACGTGCCGGCGATCGCCCCCGCGTCAGTGGCATAAGCAAGATCGCGCGAGACGACGACGAGCCGCCCGTCCTTTGTGCCATTGGCGAGGCTCGCCAGTTTCATTCGTGCTTCCCAGATCTTTACCAATCGCGGCGGGAAGGATCGAAGCGCTTTTCCAACCCTTCCCAGCATCCGGGGTAATCCGTCTGCAGCTGCGGGAGCTTGGCCGCGAAGTCGGTCACGAACTGTGGGTATCGCGTCTCGAACATGAAGGCGAGGGTATTTTCAAGTTTGTGCGGTTTAAGTTCCTGCGTGGCGGCCCGCTCGAAAGCTTCTTTGTCGGGCCCATGCGGCAACATGCAATTATGTAGCGAGATGCCCCCCGGCTCAAAGCCGCGCGCCTTGGCGTCGTATTGGCCGAAAATCAACCCCATGAATTCGCTCATGATATTCATATGATACCAGGGCGGCCGGAAGGAATGTTCGGCAACGAGCCAGCGCTCGGGAAAGATCACGAAATCGACGTTAGCCGTGCCAGCTTCGCCGGAGGGCGCCGTCAGCACCGTGAAAATGGAAGGATCCGGATGATCGAAGAGAATGGCGCCGACCGGTGAAAATGTGCGAAGGTCGTATTTATAAGGGGCGTAATTTCCGTGCCAAGCGACGACATCGAGCGGTGAGTGGCCAGTCTCCGCTATGTGGAAACCGCCACACCATTTGATCGTCAGGCGGCAACCGGTTTCCTTTTCCTCATAAGCCGCCACCGGGGTTTTGAAATCGCGCGGATTAGCAAGGCAATTGGCGCCAATCGGACCGCGCGAGGGCAGTGTAAAACGCGCGCCATAATTCTCGCAGACATAGCCGCGCGCAGGCCCATTGGGGAGGCCAACTTTGAATTTTACCCCACGCGGAACCACGGCGATATCGCCGGGCTCAGCCGCTAAGCGCCCTAGCTCCGTTGCTATGTCCAAGCTTGCCGTTTGTGGCGCGATAAGCATCTCTCCATCGGCATTCATGAAATAATCGTCTTCCATCGGCTGCGTTGCGAAATAGACGTGCGCCGCCATGCCGGTCTGGGTTCGTACGTCACCCGCCGTGGTCATGGTTCTTATACCCGTGATGAAGGTCAAGGGGGCGTCAGGGATGGGGATTGGATCCCAGCGCAACTGACCAAGGGGCAGGTTCTTTAAAAGCTCGCCAGGCGCGCTTTTCCAAAACGGCAGGCTTGTTGCCGAAAATCGCCGCGCATGTTGAACCGAGGGCCGCATGCGGTAAAGCCAGGAGCGGGCGTTGATACCATGCGGCGCTGTGAACGGCGTACCTGACAGCTGCTCGGCGTAGAGCCCATAAGGGCATCGCTGCGGCGAATTTTGGCCTTGCGGCAAGGCCCCGGGAAGAGCTTCGGACTCAAAATCGTTGCCAAAACCCGGCATATATTTATGCGGCATGTTGAACCCAAAATCATTCAAAGTGGGGCTTGAGCTTTTCGTAGGGCCCTTGGCATTATACATAGTGCCCCCTCACTGAGCATCAGGAGGGCACCCGGCCATGGGAGGCGACATGCCAGAAAAGACCTTAACCAGGCTATTGCTCTTAATAATAATGCTCGGCCTGGGGCATGACGTGGATCATTTTATCCGCGACGGCGGCCCGCAACAGCTGGCGTTTTTGCTTGTCCTCGCAGTAAAATATGCGCTTATTGCCGTTGCGCTATTCTTTTATCTTCGTGGCCAGTTGGGGCCTTTATTTTGGACGATCATCGCCTGGCTCGGCGTCGCCCTTGCTTGGCTGACGCATTTCAGCCCTTTCACGTCGCAAACGCCGCAGTTCATCTATCGTGCCTATGAACTACCCGCCGCCGGCGCGCTTGCAGTCGCCTGCCTCGCGGCGCTCACAATCACGTTGATCGTCACGGCTATTTATGCCGAGTATCTTTGGGCAAGAAGCCTCCCCAAGAAAAGTCCCTAAGCCGCTTCCTCAAGCGGAGAGAACGCCCCTCTCGATCTGGTCTGCCTCGATCGACTCAAAGAGCGCCTTGAAATTGCCTTCGCCGAAACCTTCATCCCCTTTGCGTTCAATGAACTCAAAGAAGATCGGGCCGATCACGGTTTTGGAAAAGATCTGCAGCAGGAGCTTTGGCTTCCCGCCTTCGACCGTCTCGCCATCAATGAGCAGGCCGCTCTCCCGCAATGCCTCGAGCGGCTCATCGTGCCCAGGGAGCCGGTCCCCGATCCTCTTATAGTAAGTGTCGGGCGGAGGCGGCATGAAGGCGAGCCCGCGCGCCGCCAATCGCTTGACGCTGGCATAGATGTTTTTGCAGCCGCAGGCGATATGCTGAATGCCTTCGCCCTTATATTCGTGCAGAAACTCCTCGATCTGGCTTTTATCGTCGGCGGATTCATTCAAGGGGATACGGATTTTACTGCAGGGGCTCGTCAGCGCGCGCGAATAAAGCCCGGTCATTTTCCCGGAGATGTTGAAATAGCGGATTTGCCGGAAATTGAAGAGATGCTGGTAAAAGTGATACCAGCGCTCCATGCTGCCGCGGAAGACATTATTGGTGAGATGATCGATGTACTCGATCCCGCAGCCTGTCGGCGATGGATCGCGCTCATGGACCCATTCAAACTCGCCCTCATAGGGCGAACCCTTGCTATTGTACCGATCTATAAAATAGATGAGGCTATCGCCGATCCCAAAAATCGCCGGGGCATTGATGCTTTTCGCGCCCATCTCCCCTTGGTAGGGCTTGGCGCCGCGCTCCAGCGCATGGTGAAAAGCGTGTTCGGCATCGACCACGCGCCATGCCATCGCCGAGGCGGAGGGACCATGCAAGCCGGCAAAGCCGCCGCCGAAACTCGTGGGATCGCCGTTTAGGAGATAGTTGACGCCGCCCTGGCGGTAGAGATCGATCGGTCGCGATTTGTGCCGCGCGACGGGTTCGAACCCCATTTGCTCAAATAGCGCCTTCAGCCGCGCGGGCTCGCAGTGGGCGAACTCAACGAATTCAAAACCATCCGTGCCAGCGGGATTCTCCGCGCTAATCGTGGCCGGGGGCGCATCGTGCGGAAACGGTCCCATGCTTCTTTCCCTTTCGATCGTCCGAAAGAATAGCGCGGAACGAACGCAAGATGTATGAATAATGAACATATTTGCGCGGTTTATTGCACGGATCGAATAAAAAATGCATGATCCATACGAAAAATGTGAACTAGATCGGTTCGACCTGAAAATCCTCGCGGCGCTCGAAGCCGACGGGCGCCTCACCAATGCCGAAGTTGCCGAACGGGTTGGGCTCTCCCCTTCGCAATGCTCTCGCCGGCGCATCCGGCTCGAGGAGGAAGGAGTTATCGAAGGCTATTCCGCGCGGCTCAATGCAAAGCGCCTGGGCCTTAGCCTCGTTGCCCTCATTCAGGTCAGCATCTCGCTTCATTCCAAGGATAATGCGAGAAAATTCGCTGATTTCGTCAATGCCGTCGAGGAAATCCAAGAAGCCTATGCGCTGACCGGCGACGCCGATTACATTTTGAAAGTTGTTGTCCCGAACTTGGAAAGCCTGTCGCGCATCATCAATGATCTCATCCTGCCGCACGCCGGCGTGTCGCATGTGAAATCCTCGATCGTGCTGATCACGTTGAAGGATACGCACCGCCTGCCCCTCACCGGCGTCCGGCCGCTCGCTTGACGTCACGTGCGCCCGGCGACCAGGATTTGCGCGCCGGTGATAGCTTTTGCTTCATCCGAGAGAAGAAACAGAATAGTTTTGGCGATGTCCTCGGGTTTCACCCATTTCGAGTGGTCCGCCTTCGGCATATCGGCGCGATTACGCGGCGTGTCGATGATTGTCGGCAGGACTGCATTTACCCGTACGCCGGAATTTTTCTCCTCTTCGGAGAGGCTTTCCGTCAGCCGCAGCACGCCCGCCTTGGAGGCGGCATAGGCGCCCATGCCAGCGCCCGCTTTCAGAGCGGGGGCCGAGCCAATATTGACGATCGCGCCTTGCGAGGCGCGCAGATGCGGCAGCGCCGCCTTCGTCACTGTTACGGCCGTCATGAGGTTCATAGAGAATTGATCTTGCCATGTGGAAAGTTCGCCATCGGCGAGTGTTTGCCATCGGAAGCCTCCCGCGACATTGGCAAGGCCATCGATCCGGCCGAACCGCTTCATAACAACTTCGAAGGCTTGTCTCACGGCCTCGAAATCGGTAAGGTCGATGCTCATCATCGTGAGCAATCGATCCCGTGCGGGGAGGCTACTCTTCTCCTCCCGGCCGGGGAGCGCAACATAAGCACCCGCGGCCAGCGCGGCCTCGGCAATCGCGTGGCCCAGCACACCAAAGCCTCCCGTGACGACGATAATCTTGTCTCGCATTTCGTATTCCTCCGCCGCTAAGCATGTCCTTGCCTGCCGCCGCTTCGCGCATAGGCTTGCGTTCCCCGCGTGAAGACGAAGTCGCTTGGTTCGATCGCCTCGATGGCGATATCCGGCAGTTTTGCGAGTTTCTGGTAGAGCGGCGCAAAATCCGTTTTTGTCGTGATATCGAGCAGATATTGCAGGGAGGGAATGACGAAATAGACCTGCTGGAAATCATCGATGCGGTAGAGCGTGCGCATCACCCGCTTGAGGTCAAAGCCGATGCGGTTGGGGGAATCCGACGAGAGCGCGAAAACCGTCTCCGTGCGTGACGAGACAAGGCCGGCGCCATAGATACGCAAGCCTTGCTCCGTCTGCAAAAGGCCGAATTCGACCGTATACCAATAGAGTCGCGCGAGGTTCGGAAGGCTGTTAAAGGTGAGCGCGCGCAGCCCGCCCTGGCCATAGGCCTGCATATAATCGGCGAAGACCGGATCGGTGAGCATAGGCACGTGGCCGAAGACATCGTGGAAGACGTCGGGCTCTTCGATGTAATCGAGAGAATCGGCGCCCCGGATAAAATTGCCGGCGGGGAAACGCCGGTTGGCGAGATGCTCGAAGAACACGGCGTCTGGCACGAGACCCGGCACGGCGACGACCCGCCATTTCGTCAATGAGTAAAGCCGCTCGTTCAGCTCATCGAAATTGGGAATGCCCTGGCCATGCAAGTCGAGCGCGTCGAGGCCATGCAGGAGGGCATCGCAAGCGCGCCCCGGCAGAATGGCCGCCTGATGCTCATAAAGCGTCGTCCAGATGCGATGCTCGGCTTCGGTATAGTTCTCGAAACCTTGGGGAATGGTGTAATCGGACTTGGCGTCTTTCAACGCCTGCTGCTGACTGGCTTGCTCAACGACGCTCATCACCTTGCCCCGCGCTTTTATTTTTACCTAGTCCGCAAAGCGCGAATTGCTAGCCCTGAGCGCATAGTTTTGAAGGTAAAGTTCAAGTTTGCGTCGTGATCACAAAAATTGAATCAAAGGTTGCATGCAAAGCGTGCTTTCAGTGCTTGCTGGTTGCGAGGCGCGCTACTGCACGAAGTGCGCGCTGCGCGGCAGAACGTTGCCGTTTCAGCTTTGCTTGTGTAGGCAAGGTTAGTTTTGGGTACGTCAGAACTCGCTTCCACCCTCTTCAATCGGCTCATTTTCGACTTTTAGCGCTGTCGCGCCTTGTGTAACCGATGCCCGCGTGACTGCGAGCCTCGTTGTCCCACGTGACAGCTTCAAACGACTTTTTTGCGTGCGCTCCTTTTGAGGGCGATCTCGTCTTTTGGTCTGATTAATTTTGAACACCGCAATGGATTGCATCAGCTCTTCGACTTCATTGCGCAGACTATGAGTCGCAGCCGTCGCTTCCTCCATCATCGCGGCGTTATTTTGGGTGTTCGTATCCATCTGACCGACAGCAATGCTAATTTGTTCGAGGGCAGAAGATTCCTCCGATGCACGGTCGGCAAATGACGACACGACATTGTTAAGTTCCACGACCTGCGATGTGATCCGCTCAAGCGCTTTGCCCGTGTCAACGACGAGATTGACACCCGATCCGACCTCTGAGATCGAGGTCGAAATTAAAGCTTTGATCTCTTTTGCCGCTTCGGCGGAACGCTGTGCCAGCGCGCGCACTTCTGCTGCGACAACCGCGAATCCGCGGCCGGTCTCTCCGGCGCGCGCCGCCTCGACGCCTGCATTGAGGGCGAGAAGGTTGGTCTGGAATGCGATCTCATCTATGGTCCCGATAATTTGTCCGATGTTTTCGGACGATTTTTCGATCCTGCGTATGGCGCCGACAGCCTTTAGGACGACTTCGTTGCTCTTTTCAGCCTCCACTTTGGCTGAAGAGACGAGTTTACGCCCCTCGATCGCGCCTTCGGCCGAATGCTTGACGGTTGTGTTCAGCTCGACAACGGTCGCAGTTGTCTCTTCAAGACTCGCCGCCTGCTGTTCGGTCCGCTTCGATGATTCCTCCGCTGCGGCCGCAATGTCCTGAATACCGGAGCGGATCTGGTCAGCGCTACTGACGACGTTGCTGAGGACCCCTTCAAGTTGCTCTAACGCCGAATTGAAATCGACCCGCAGCTTATCGAGCGCGGGAATAAAAGGACGATCGATTCGCTGAACAAGGTCGCCTTCAGCAAGGCGCTTAAGCCCGTCGCCGATTTCCTTCACGGCCCGAACACGCTCTGTGATGTCTGTGGCAAACTTGATCACTTTTACGACGCGCTTGTTCGGGTCAAAAATGGGATTGTAGGAAGCCTGAATCCAGACCTGTTTGCCGCCTTTACCAATGCGGAGAAACTCGTCGGCGATAAATTCGCCGGATCTAAGCTTGTTCCAAAACTCTTGATATTCCGTCGATTGCGCATAGGCCGAATCAACAAACATCCGGTGATGTTTGCCCTGGATCTCGTCAAGGCTATAGCCCATCGCGTTGAGAAAATTTTCGTTGGCAAATTGGATCGTGCCATCGGGTTTAAATTCGATCGCGGCTTGGGCGCGCGAAATGGCGTTGAGTCGCCCTTCATTTTCGGTGGATGCAACTTTATCACGGGTAATGTCGGATGCCGCCTTAACGACCTTTACGACTTTACCTTTTGAATTAAAGACGGGACTATAGTAGGCCCCAATCCAAACCGCCTTGCCGCCCTTGCCAATGCGCCGGAATAAGCGCGCGTCCACCTCGCCACGCGCGAGCTTGGCCCAAAATTCTTTATATTCTGCACTGCGCGCATAATCCGGCTCGACGAACATGCTGTGATGTTGCCCGACGATCTCGCTCGACTGATAGCCCATCATTTTACAAAAATTTTTGTTGGCAGAAAGAATTTTGCCCGCGGGATCAAACTGGATCATGGCAAGAGCCTTATCCAGGGCGTCAAGAATGGCCTTTGAGTCAGAACCGATACCCAGTATGCCGCCCATGCTCATCTAACAAACCCGCGAAAAAAAAATCGGCGCTAAAACAACACAGTTTGATAAATCCTACTTTAAATAGCTTGCGAGAAACTATCCTGCAGAATTAACTTTGTTCGCCGTCTTGGCGCTGGTCTACACGCGCTGTGACTCACC
Source organism: Methylocella sp. (assembly GCA_035622375.1). Taxonomy (GTDB): domain Bacteria; phylum Pseudomonadota; class Alphaproteobacteria; order Rhizobiales; family Beijerinckiaceae; genus Methylocapsa. The sequence continues at coordinate 126,579 of DASPVM010000018.1, forward strand.
GTTTTATGGCTTGCGCCGTTCCGGCTCGGCCGGGACTGTTAACCACTGAAATTTCGGTTCTGAAAAACGGCGTATAATCACTGTCTTAAAATCATTTTAGAATAATTCTAGAAATGTTTCAGGTGAAACATTTCTGTAAGATTTTTGCATAGAATCTTACACGTTAATATTCTATAAGTTCACGGTGCGCTCTGCGATTTGTACGATCCGCAATTTTTTAACGCACGAGAAAGTTAAGGGCGCCGCGAGCCATTGAAAATGGCCGAATAACGAGCGCGGTCGAGGGAGAGGGGGCTTTCTACCCCGGCCCATCACAAAAATCACAAAGGGAAGAACGGACCATGAAAATCAATTTCTGTATCACTACTTCCTGTATCGCTACGGCGGCAGCTGTGCTGTTCGCCACGCCGGCGTCGGCCGACTTCACATCAGCCGAGCTGACCGCAATACTGGCGGCCATCAACGCCGAGCGGTCGGCGACTTCAACCACTCCAACTATCCCAAATCTCGCATTGGACCCCAACCTGACCACTTACGCTCAGCAGTGGGCGAACTACCTCGCTGCTAACAACGTCTTTATGCACCGCGATTCTTTACCTGCGACACCCGGGACCTCGCCCGCGACCAACAGCTATTGGACGATCAATAATCCCTACTACACCCAGCAGTACCTCGGGGAGAATATCTTCTCCGGGACTGGGTACCCCACGACTGTCACGACCCCCCCAGGAACCGACGCCGTTGCTTCTTGGATTAGCGAGAAGCAATACTACAGCTATGCTGCAGATAGTGCTCCAAATCCCCCTCCCCCTGCCCCTGCCACTTTCGGAAATGGAGCGAGTAATTCGCCACCGGGCTGTACGGCACCGCAAACTAAGTTCTGTGGTCACTATACACAGGTGGTCTACCGGACGACGACATATGTGGGCTGCGGCAAGGCAACGGGATCGGCCGGCTGGACCTATGTCGTCTGCAACTTTTACCCCGCCGGTAATTATCAGGGGGCACTGCCATATTAGGCCAAGCGCCACTATTGCCCGCGCGGGTGGATTCGCCGCGTGGACCTTCGATCAGTCAAAGCAATTCACGGCTCCCCGGCTTCGATGGCAATGGATTGAATTCGTTTCGCGGCTTTTGGGGAGGCGTCTCAACATCAGGAGAATATCATGCATCGCAATAACAACAAAGGAAGCTGCGCTTTTTGGGCACCGCGATTTGCGGCCCTAGGGGCTGTACTAGCGCTGGCGACAGCCTTAAACGCCCAGCCCGCGAAGGCGCAAAACTACACCTTCGTGTCGGCTAGTACAGAGTCCACCGTCGTCTGGATGATCAATCTAACGACCGGCCTGGCGGTGGCCCAGATCCCCCAGCAAGGGTTCCTTTCAGACGTCTACACCGCCGATGGAACAATCCACTACATCTTGGATGACAAAAACAACAAAGTCCAGGTGTACACGGTAGATGCGAATGGTGCGTCGACTTTGGTGGCAAGCATCGATGTTGTGGCACAACCCGCTGGGCTAGCCCTCAGCCTAGATGAGACGCATCTCTATGTGCTGAGTATCGCCCTCAACGAGCTCGCGATAATCGACACACTCTCCAGAAAGGTGGTGGAGGTTGACCCGGCCCCGCCAAATCACTTCGGAATAAGTGAGTCTTCTAGTGGGACAAGCTTCACTCAGGTGAAGTGAGCCAGGGGGCGTTTGGGCCAAATCTGACGGGAACCACGAATCCGGTGCCGGTGACGTTGACTATCGGCAACGGCACCAGCCCGGCTGCGGTCAACGCTCTGACTTTCCCTTAAGCCAGGACTCCGGAGCCTCCGGCCAGCGCGCGAGGCTCCGCCCGCAACAATCACTCACCGGTATTTTTGAAAACCTCATACTTTCGTCGGATGCGCGGCGCCAACCTCCAGATTACCCTCATTGGGCGGCGCTGGTTCTCGCCGACACTCCGGCGGCGGAGCGCGCGCTTGGCATAGATAGGGGGTTCTCATGCAAAGCAACCACACTCGCGGCAATCGTTTGAAGGCTTTTGGCCGAGCCGCGACTTTTCTCACTGCGCTCGTTATCTTGGAGGCCGCCGCGGCGCGGCCGGCGGAGGCGGCGCCGTTCGCCTACCTCACGAATTGGAGCAGCAACACGGTAACGGTGCTCGACATCGCCACGAACACGGTCACTGCGACGATCGCTGTGGGAAGCGACCCAGTAAGCGTCGCGGTCAGCCCGGATGGGAAATTCGTCTATGTGGCGAACGAGGATTCAAACACTATCTCGGTCATCGCCACCGCTACGAATACGGTCACGGCCACGATCGGCGTGGGGCTTGCGCCACTAGGCGTTGCCGTCAGCCCCGATGGGAAATTCGTCTATGTAACGAACACCGGCTCCAACACTGTCTCGGTGATCGCCACGGCCGGCAACACGGTGACGGCGACCGTCGGTGTGGGGAGCGGTCCAGGCGGCGTCGCGGTCAGCCCGGATGGGAAATTCGTCTATGTGGCGAACTTTAGTTCCAACACTGTCTCGGTCATCGCCACCGCCACGAGCACGGTGATGGCCACGGTCGGCGTGGGGCTCGGGCCATTTGGCATCGCGGTCAGCCCGGACGGAAAATTCGTCTATGTCGCGGGCACAGGTGTCTCGGTAATCGACGCGGCCATTAACACGGTCACTGCGACGGTCTTTCCGGCGGCAGGTCCGGCATTTGGCATCGCGGTCAGCCCGGATGGGAAATTCGTCTATGTAACGAACTATACGTCCAGCTATGTCTCGGTGATCGCCACGGCCGGCAACACGCTGACGGCTACGGTTGGCCTGGGGATCGACTCATACCCCCGTGGCGTCGCGGTCACCCCGGACGGGAAATCCGTCTATGTAGCGCTCGAAAGCTACACCGACGTCTCGGTGATCGCCACTGCCAGCAACATGGTCACGGCCACGGTCGGGGTGAGGAATGGCTCCTGGGGCATCGCCATCGCGCCGACGCCATTCGCCGCCTTCAAAGCGGCGCTCGAGATCGACTTCGGCAAGACGCCCAACACCGATGTCTTCGGGCTTCTCGGCGAGTTCACCCTTGGGCATGACAGCAAGGGCATCTATCCGCCCGACGAGGCGGTCAGTCTATCCGTGGGCACCTTTTCGACGACGATCCCGGCCGGCTCCTTCCAAGGCAGCGGCTATGGGCCGTTCTATTTCCTCGGCACAGTCGATGGTGTCGATCTGCAGGTCGGCATCGTGCCGACGGGCGCCAAGCGCTACGCCTTGGGCGCGGCGGCCGAGCACGCCAGCCTGACCGGAACCACCAATCCCGTGCCGGTGATTCTCAGCTTCGGCGGCGACGCCGGTTCAACTTCGGCCAATGCCGTGATCTTCCATTAAGCTCTGGAGCGGCGGGGTCTCCCAACGCGAGGCCCCGCCCTCAAAGGCCTTGATCCAGCACCCCATATCTCCTGAACCAGGCCACCATCGAGGCCCAGGCATCTTGCGCCGCCTCAAGGCGATAGCTTTCCCGGTAATCGGCGAAAAACCCATGCGGCGCGCCGGGATAAATCTTGAACTCCGCGACCTTCCCAGAAGCTTGCAGCTTCTCCTTCATCGCCTCGACCTGATCGGGCGGAATGCCGGGATCGTCGCCGCCATAAAGGCCGAGGATTGGCGCCTTGACCTCATCCGCGAGGTCGAAGGCGCTCTTCGGCATGGCCTCGCTTATTGGCCCCATGAGGCTGCCGTAGAAAGCCACGCCCGCCTTGAGGTTTTCATTATGCGTCGCATAGAGCCAAACCGTGCGCCCGCCGCGGCAAAAGCCAACGATGCCGAGCCGGTCGCTATTGCCGCCCTGCGCTTTCGCAAACGCCACCGCCGCATCGAGATCGGCGAAGAGCTCGCTGTCCGGCTTGCTGTTGACGAGCGGCCGCAGCGCGTCGATGTCGGTGATTTTCGTCATATCGCCAAGGCGGAAATAATAGTCCGGCGCGACCACCATGGCGCCGAGTTTCGCCAGGCGCCGCGCGACATCCTTGATGTGCTCGTGCAATCCAAAAATTTCCATGGCGACGAGGATAACGGGCGGCCGCTCGGCGGACTCGGGTTTTGCGACATAGGCGGGCATTTCGCCGCCCTCGACGGGGATCGATGGCGTACCGATCGTGAGACCCTCCGTATCCGTTTTGATGGCGGCGGCGCGAACGGGGCCGGCGGCGAGTGTATAGCCGAGCGCGGTTGCGGCGGCCCGCGTGAGACAATCGCGGCGCGACACAAAATTCGACAGTGGCGTTTCGATCTCCATGCTCTCCCTCCCCTTCTCAAATATTTTCGCCCCTCAAAGCCCGCGCGATGGCGCTCTTCCATCCTTTAATCAAGCGCTCCCGGGCGGCGGCATCCATCCGCCCTTCAAATCTTGCCTCTGGCCTCCACGCGGCGGAAACAGCCGAAGGGCCGGAGAACATGCCAATGGTAAGGCCAGCGAGGTAGGCCGCGCCTTGCGCAGTCGCTTCAAGCACCAAGGGGCGCTCGACGGGCGCCCTCACGATATCGGCGAGAAACTGGCAGAACCAATCATTCGCCGCCATTCCGCCATCGATGCGCAGCGCGCGCGGCGATTCTTTCTCCCCCATTGCTGCGAGGAGATCGAGGGTTTGATAGGCAGCCGATTCCAGCGCCGCGCGGATAATATGCTCGGGCTTTGAGTCGAGCGTCAGGCCACAAATAAGGCCCCTCGCCTCGGCATCCCAATAGGGCGCGCCAAGGCCCGCGAAAGCGGGGACGAAATAGACGCCGCCGGTGTCGGCAAGAGAGGCCGCTATGGCGCTTGTGTGGGTAACGTCGCCGAAGAGGCGGAGTCGGTCACGCAGCCATTTGAGCGTCGCGCCCGCCGCGAAAATCGAGCCCTCGATCGCATATGTGGCGCGCCCGCCCAACCGGTAGGCCATGGTCGTCAGCAAGCCTTTGGGAGGAGGCACGGCGGCATCGCCGGTGTTGAGCAAGAGAAAGCAGCCCGTCCCATAGGTCGCCTTCGCCGCGCCTGCCGCAAAACAGGCCTGGCCGATAAGGGCGGCATGCTGGTCGCCCGCCATTCCGGCAATCGGGATTTGACGGTCGAAGAGGCCCGTAGCGGTCAAACCGAATAAAAAGCTGTTGTCTCTAACAGTTGGAAGGAGCGCCGCGGGAATGTCGAATAATTTTAGGAGATCGCTATCCCAACACTGGCGGTGAATATTGAAAAGCATGGTGCGCGAAGCATTGGCCGCATCCGTTGCGTGCACAGCGCCGCCGGTTAGATGCCAGAGAAGAAAACTGTCGATGGTGCCAAAGGCCAATTCGCCGCGCTCGGCGCGCGTCCGCGCGCCAGAAACGTGATCGAGGATCCAGGCGATTTTCGTCGCCGAGAAATAGGGATCGATGACGAGGCCCGTGCGGTCCCGGATGAGCGGCTCGACGCCCTCTTGCCGCAAGCGCTCGCAGTCGGTGGCCGTGCGCCGGTCTTGCCAGACGATGGCGGGATGGACCGGCGTGCCATCGGCGCGGTCCCAGATGACCGTCGTCTCGCGTTGATTGGCGATACCGATCGCGGCAATGGGTACCGGCGTTCGCGCAATGACATCGCGCGCCGTTTGGAGCACGTCGTTGAAGATCGTTCGCGGGTCGTGCTCAACGAAGCCTGGTTGTGGATAGGATTGCGTAAACTCTTTTTGCGCGGTGTGAAGCAGGGTGCCCGCGCCGCCGAACATCAAGCTTCGCGTGGATGTCGTGCCTTGGTCAATGGCAAGGATCGCTTTTCCCTCAGGCATTGGAGCGCTCGGCTTCGGGGTAGGCAGCCGTCACATATTCGGCAACTCGAGCAACGTCTTCGCTTGACAGATGCAGGCCGAGCTTCGATCGCCGCCACAAGACATCTTCGGCGGTGATGGCGAATTCTTCGGCGAGGAGGTAATCGATCTCCGACTGAAAGAGACCGGCGCCAAAATGCGTGCCAAGACCATCAGGGCTCGTCTTGCCGCCAAGGATCATCTCGGCTCTCGTCCCATAGGCACGCGCCAAGCGCCTTGCTGTACCAGTGCCAAGCCAAGGGTATCTCTTCGAGAAGGCCGCCAAAAAACCATCGAACCCACCCACTCCCAAATCACCGCCCGGAAGCGGATTCTCGGCTGTCCAAGGTTTTGGCCGCGGCGGGTTGAGGTAGGGGGCGAGTTTTGTTACAGCCTCCTCGGCCAATCGCCGGTAGGTCGTGACCTTGCCACCGAAGGCGGAAAGAAGTGGCGGGCCGCCCGGCGGTACGTCAACATCGAGAACATAGCCGCGGCTCGCCGCTGATCCGCCCCGCACCCGCTCATCGTAAAGCGGCCGCACGCCCGCAAAACTCGCCTTCACATCGCTTGGCATGAGAGGTTTACGAAAGTAAGCCGATACAGCCGCACAAAGATAGGCAGCCTCATCCGTGTCCATGCGCGCTTCCGCCGGATCCCCACTGAAAGGAACCTCTGTCGTGCCGACGAGCGAGTAATCTTTTTCGTAGGGCATTACAAAAATGATGCGCCGATCTTTGCTTTGGAGAACGTAGCTATGCTCCCCCGCGTAAAGACGCGGCACGATAATGTGGCTGCCCTTCACAAGCCGAAGTTTTTGCGGCGCCTTGCGCCCCGCGAGCAAGGCAACCTCTTCCGCCCAAGGACCCGCCGCGTTAACAAGCGCGCGGGCCGATATCATCCGCCTTTCACCTCGGCGTACATCGAGGAGCGAAGCTTGCCACAAGCCGCCACTACGCTGCACAGCGACGCAACGTGTTCTCGTGCGGATCTCGGCGCCGCGCAGGCGTGCATCGACGGCATTGAGGACGACGAGCCTCGCGTCATCGGCTTGGGCATCGGAATAGGCAAAGCCGGTCTTAAACTGCTGTTTGAGAGGAATACCCTCTTTCGAATTACGAAAGTCGAGGCGGCGGGAGCGCGCGAGGGGACCGCGGGCCGCGAGATGGTCATAAAAAAAAAGACCAGCCTCAATCAGTAACGCGGGCCGCAATCGTTTATCATGAACCAGAATGAAGCGCCCTGGCCAAACGATATGCGGAGCGATGCGCAGAAGCGCCTGCCGCTCGATCAGCGCCTCCCTGACAAATAGGAGCTGGCCGTACTCGAGGTAACGCAAGCCGCCATGGATGAGCTTACTCGACGCCGATGATGTTGCTCCAGCGAGATCGCCTTGCTCGCAAAGCAGCACGGAGAGGCCGCGGCCCGCTGCATCACGGGCGATGCCGGCGCCATTGACGCCGCCGCCGATGACGAGGAGATCCACGCTAGTCGTTGCGTTCATGAGGGCTTAGGCCATCGGCAAGCGGCGCTTGTCAAGCGAATTTGGTGGGTGGTACAAGGTATAACAGAAGCGGAAAATGGCAGAATTCAAATGGCCAACGCGGATCGGTCTTTGGTGACAAAAGCCGTAAGTCAGGCGGAGCGAGCCGGGCTAGCCAGCAGTATCTGGAGCGCTATCACTTCGAGGACGATTGCGGGTATTTTGGGGCTCGCCTCTAATTGGTCGGTCTGCTGGGCTGCCGAACCGCCCATCCCCGCCGAACCACCGCCAGGCCTGAATGTGGTGCAGTTCTATAACCAGTCCGACGAGACGATCTTGCTCGGGGCTTTTGGCCCGACTCCGGTGAAACCCGTAGAGAGGGGGGGATCCTGGGTACTGGAGCCACAGCAGTGGTTAACTTTGGATATCCCAGCTTCCTGGGAGTATACCATATTGGCGGGAAACAAGGGGGTGAGGTTTTGGGCACGAACGGGATGCCGTTTTGACGCGGCCAAAGACATCGCCCAGTGCGAGACCGGCGATTGCGGTGGTAAAGTCAACTGCAGCGCGGCACTGCTTGCAGGAGTTGCCCCCGCCACCTTGGCTGAGTTTTGTTTCAACTGCGGCCCGTTGGCGGACCCACCAGCAAAACAACCGCCTTCACCACCGCTTCCCCTCAGATACTGGGACGTAAGCGTGGTGGATGGAGCGAACCTTTCGGTGGACATCACGCCTCTCGGTTCTCACTCAACCGGCAACCCATATTCGCCTGGAGATATATTTTGGTGTAAGTCTCCCAATGTCGTAGCGGGCGCGGACCTTCGCGGAAACTGCCCGGTTAATTTTCAGCTCAAGCGCTCAGACTTGGCGTTTTTCATCCAGGGCAGCACGGATAGCGTCGTCGCTTGCTTCTCCAATTGTGGAAGATACGAGTACCCGACCGCACCTAGTGCGGCCTGTACGAATTCTACTGACGCCCGCTGTGGCGCGTGGAGGCAGTATTGCTGCCAGGCAGGGAACTATGATCCAGCGACAGGAAAAGGGGATTACGGCAAGCCATGCTCCACCGACTTGGATTGTTCCGATGGCGACGCGTGCTGGCATCTGCCGAATACACAGGCGGTGTGCGCATGCCGTGGATTCATCGTTGCGGCTAGCTGCCCCAATACTGTCTGCACCAATGAGAACGCCCCGGGTGCGGAGCCTCCATTTGGACATTGCAGCCGAACCGCTGCTTCAAATGCCTGCATCGGAGACGACACGGTGCACGAGGTGTTCCCCCGAGCGTACACCTGGCCCAACGATCCTCAGACCTATGACTGCGACGCCCGAATTTTCCGGGTCACATTTGCCCCAGGGGGGAGCCCAGTGCCTATTACAGCCTCGGGCGATATTGAGCTTTGCAGCACCTTGCCGCCGGCATACGGCTACACTAAGGCAATGGAGCTATGCAGCGGGGTCACTGGAAAAGAGTTCGCGGGTGCCAGGATATCTCCCGCCAATTGGGACTGTGCCGTCACAGGTGCCACCTTGGGTGTCTTGTGCCGGTGGTAGCGTGTCCGGCTCGATGTCGCGGCGCGGGGCGTATCGCGCAAAGAAGACCAAGGCATCCATCGAAAGCCTCGGCGGCGCCCGCAGCTATTTTTCTTCGACCTACATACCTCCGGGCAGTATAGAAATCTAGATGAGTTGGTTTTGCTATGCTGTGCCTAGCCGGTTTTTTGTCGTCGGGGACAGAAACCACAGCACGGCGGCTACGAGCAATAGTGCCGGCACATCTCCAATAAGGTGGCCTCTCTCGTGCTCGTCATGGATGGACTGGGCCGCCATGATGCCCGCGTGCACGACGCTCGACCAGATCGCGAACGAGATCAGGCTGCGATGCTCTGAAGGATTTCGCGCTGCGGCGATCAGATAGACGCCTAGAACGGCATAGATTCCACAGATCATCTGCAAGTAATATTTGCCTTCTCCGCCGTGCCACACCCAGCCTGACGGCCAAATCGAACCAAGCGGATAAACCAGAAGGAAGATGGCGCCAAATGCCACAAGTGCTACTTTTAAAAGCCTCTCGCGCGTTGTCTCGCCCATGTGAAAACGTCCAACGGGGATACTTACGATCAAACCTCTTACATAGGGCGGCGCGTTAGGTTAGACAACGGCGCAATCCAGACGCGGTGCAAAAATCAACAAAACCGCAGCCGCATGATCCGGCAATGGTCACCGGCCTCAGCGGCGGGCGCGTGAGGCTCGCGCACAACTAAGCATTGCGACTTCGCAAAGACGCTTAAAAGCGAGGAGTCCTGCACGTCAAAAGGCATTGCCACGGGCAGCGACATCTCACCTTTTTGCAATGCCGCGCGTAAAAAATCTTGGCGGCCATCATTGGCGCGCAAGGGCTTGCCGAGGATGGCAGCTTCGTTTTGATCGGACGCTGCTTCCTTGTCGCCGCAGAGCGCGCGCACGAGCGGCCTCAAGAAGATAAGCCCGGTGATAATCGCGGCGACTGGATTGCCAGGAAGCCCAAGAACGGTCATATCGCCAAGCTTGCCATGCATGAGCGGTTTTCCGGGCCGCATGGCGATCTTCCAAAAATCAACCTCCATGCCGTGTTTCCTTAGCAGGGGCCCAACAAGATCATAATCGCCAACCGAGGCGCCCCCAATCGTCACCAGAACATCCGCGCCTATTTGCCGCGCGGCGTCAATACCGTGGTCGAGACTACCGGTTTCGTCGCGAGCGATGCCAAGGTCGCGCGGTTCGCCTCCCGCATTACGAACAAGCGCCTTGATCGCAAAAGAATTGCTCGCAATGATCTGATCAGGTAGGGGCTCTGCGCCCGGCGGCACCAATTCGTTGCCGGTCGCGAGGATGGCGATCCTTGGAGGCTTTACAACCGTCACCTCCGCGTAATTCATCGCGGCGGCAAGGCCAATGTTTGCTGGGGTGAGGCGCGTCCCTTCGTTGAGCAGGATATCGCCCGCGCTAAAATCAATGCCCTCCGCTCGGATATTTTTCCCGCTCGCCACCGTTTCTAGGGGGATGACGATGCCGTCCTCGAGGCGGGCATTCTCCTGAATCAAAACCGCGTCACTGCCTTTGGGCACGGGCGCCCCGGTAAAAATCCTGACGGTTTCCTCGCGGCCGACGACACCCTTGAAGCCACAGCCCGCCGTGCTCTCGCCAATCTGCTTTAGCCTTACCAGAGGATTTGCCGTATCGATGGCGCGCACAGCGTAGCCGTCCATCGCCGACATGGCCACGGGCGGCTGCGTGCGTTTGGCCGCAAGATCGGTGGCGAGCGTACGCCCACAGGCGTCGCCGAGCGCGATGGTTTCGACCGGCCGGTTCACCGGGACAGCGGCCAAAATACGCCTGCGCGCCTCCGCCACAGCAATCATTCGGGCGGCGTTCATAATCCCCGCATTATCCTTCTGGCTGCTTCATCCCTTACACGGTTACACCGAAAGGGAAACTATGGACCACAGGCATATAATCCTTTTAGGACTTATTTCATCTATGCCTTTTCTCCTACCCAGAGCAGTTGCGGCGCAAAATTATCCTGGACCCTCCCGCCCCGATAAGTATCAGACGGATCAGAGGAAACCAGCACCTGACCATCAACCAGGAATTTGCCAAGAAAGCCGCACTCTCGGCCCGTTCCATACGATTGCCGAGGTGGAAACTGTTGCAGATACCGAAAGAAACTATGGATTTGTGACCTCGGCTCTGCGCCAGCAAGGCTGGGAAGGGTCCTATTTTCACCCGCTCGAATATTTTTTCGATATCTATCTCTTCGTGCCTTGCCACACTTAGCCGGCGGCTTACCGAGACGTACCTTCCGCCTCGAAAAATTGCCAGATTTGCAGCCGCACCACCCTTCTAATGAAGGCTCACCATCTCGAGTTCATGCTGCATAGCGTTGGCAACGGCCGCATCGCGCGAATCCGTCACGATAATTGGTCTGCCATCAGCACCGAGGAGCGCAAAGAGCTGGAGGCCTGGCTGAATCGCCGGGGCGTCAGGAAAAAGGCGGCCAAGCTCTTCAGAACGAATGGGCCGCAAATAAGCAACCCTACCACCGCCGAGACTCGCCAATTGCTCATTCGTTAACAGCGTGTGATGGTTACTGTTTAGCATTTAGGTATCTCCTAGGAGCGGTCTTGTCGAGACCCGCCCACGTGCCGGGGGACCCGACGACCTTGGCATCCTCCGCAAACGCTTTCCATCGCAGCATATGGGCCCGCCGCCAGTCAATTCAAGGATTTTGTGGTAGACCAGCGAGCAAGGTCAAAGCGCTGCTCTTGGCAAAAAAGCAAAGGGACCTGGCGTATGCATCGCCAGGCCCCAATCCTGCCGCCCGGTCTTCGGCCGGGAAAGAGGGGCTAAGCTGCCTCCTCGATTTCGGGCTCCTCCGACTCCACTTCCTCGGCCTTGCCGCGGCGCGGCCCTTTTTGCAGCTGCGCTTCGATGAGGTTTAACGATTCCGTCTCGGTGAGCTTCTGCACAACAGCAAGCTCACGGGCAATCCGATCAAGCGCCGCCTCGTACAACTGCCGCTCCGAGTACGATTGTTCGGGCTGCGAATCTGAGCGGTAGAGATCGCGCACCACCTCCGCGATCGCTTTGAGATCACCGGAGTTGATCTTCGCCTCGTACTCTTGGGCCCGCCGCGACCACATTGTCCGCTTGATGCGCGCCCGGCCCGCGAGCGTGTCGAGGGCCGTCTTCACGGCTGGCGCATCAGCAAGCTGGCGCATCCCGACACTTGCGGCCTTCGGGGTGGGAACTTTCAGGATCATTTTGTCCTTGATGAAGCTGATGACGTAAAGTTCGAGTTTGAACCCAGCAACGACTTGCTCCTCAATGGCAAGAATTTGACCCACACCATGCGAGGGATAGACGACGAACTCTCCCGACTTGAAGGAGGGCCGGGATGTCGTCTTAGCGGCAGCCTTTGGTATCGGCGGTGCGGACCTCTCGCCCGGGCGGATAGCCGACGCGTTTGTGACCATGCCCTGAGCTTCGCTAGCTGGCAGGCTTCTCCCTAATCCGTCGGCAGTGGCAGCCACGTTCTGTTCGGTTCGATCCGTTCCCGGTATCCTGCCGGCCGCATTAAGGGGGCTTGCGTGCCGAACATCAGGAGCTTGTGGCGCGGGGACCGTCTGGCGCGCGTCGCCCTCTGCCTTCCTAGAATTGACCGGCACCGATACTTTCCTCTCCGCTCGTTTATTCACTTTTCCTAGCTCGTTTGACTTAAGGTTTAGGTTAAGATCGAGAGGCACCGCGGCTGGCTCGGCGGCGGCCTTCCCATCACGCTTTCTTGCTGCTTCCAGGCGGGCTGCATTGCGCTTAAAGGCAAGCAACGCCTCCACGGTTGATTTGTCGGCCGTTGGCTTCTTGGCTCTCACAGCGGCGGCTTGCTCTACTGGCCCCTGAATACTGCCACGGCGGGTTTTCGCCACCGTTTTGGCGTTTGCCGTGATTTTTTTGGTGCCTGAAGCCTTGGCTGGGGTTGGGGATCGTTTGGCCGCGGCGTTGGGACGTGCCTTAGCGGCGGTTTTTGAGGCGGCGAGCCCTGTCGATCGCGCGCGGGACACGGTTGCGTGCGGCGAGGCAGCAGCTTTGCTGCCTCTCGCCGCCGTTGCAACTCGGGCCGTTGCCACTCTCGTCCTCGTCGCCGACGCGCCCACCCTTGCGCGGCCCTTCGCGCTAGGGGCTGAAGCTGCGCCGGATTTCACGCGGGAACCCTTTGGCTCCGCGGTGCCTCGAGCCGGCTTTTTCGCTTTCGATGCCGATGCCAATTTTACTGCCACCGAAGCTGTTTTTGGCTTGGCGCCAGGGGACGTCTTTGAAGCTTTCGCCCCGCGCGCTTGAGTTCGCTTCACCAGCTTTGCGGTCGATGATCTCGAAGTTTTCTTGACGGACGCCATTACAGCGCGCTCCTTTTTCCTGCCCCGCTTTGGAGACGGGACGGCTCTACCGGTGGGGGGAACCAACACCCCCCATCACCCAAACTGTCCATTCCGGCCTGGAAGCCTCGGCGCCGGCTTTAGAAAGCCCGAAGCGGAACTGCTTCTACATAAACTTCCAAAGCCTATAACTTAGCAGTAGGTGGCGGCCCACAACACCGGCCTTCCCGGCCACTGCAACGCCTTCCGCGACAACCCTCGTGGATTGTGGAATTCCCTACCATCAAAGGAGTATTGCACGATTTTGAACAAAAATCAAAAAATATGCTGCAAACTGGTAGGCTTTTCGCAAGAATTTCCGGCTATCGAGAAGCTGTTGCAGTTCCCGCGGCAAGCTTTGCCAAGGCTTGGCGAGCGAAACCTAGTCACCCTGACCCGGATTAGCCGAAAAGTAAGCTTCATATTTTCCCGCCAATCCATCAAAAGTCTTTGCCTCGGGCGGGGCTTCCCGCTTAACGGTCACATTCGGCCAGCTGCGGGCAAAGTCGGCGTTTAGCTTCAGCCATTTCTCTAACCCAGGTTCGGTATCCGGCTTTATTGCCTCAGCTGGGCATTCGGGTTCGCAGACGCCGCAGTCGATGCATTCATCTGGATGGATCACAAGCATGTTTTCGCCTTCGTAGAAGCAGTCCACGGGGCAGACTTCCACGCAGTCCATGTATTTGCATTTGATGCAGTTTTCGATGACGATATAGGTCATGGTTTCTTCCGCAAGCGGGAAAGGCCTAAAAAACGCTCTCTGCAGCTGATATGCTGCCAGGGCTTATAAAACAAGAGTAGAGTCTTGCTAGGATGATCAGCGGCGGGCTCGACGGGGGCCGATCAGCCTTAGGGATTGGGCTCTTACGAATATTTATACGGCGGGGTGGGTAGTTGCAAGCGCCCCGCAAAATTCTGCGCGGCAGTCCCCGGTGTTTTCGTCACAGCCTAGCCGGCGTGCAATTCTTCGAAGAGGTGAGCGGCATCCGGCGCCCCTTGGCGGCGGCAACCGGGCGCGAGGACTTTCAACACGCGCACCCGGTGTTCCAGGGCAACTGTCACGACATCTCCTCGCGAGACACCCTTAGCCGGTGTTTCAACGCGCCGTTTATTCAAGCGCACATGGCCTTCCGCGATCAGACGCGCCGCGAGTGTCCGGGTTTTGGCAACGCGCGCGAACCAGAGCCATTTATCAAGCCGCTGCTTCTCGGCCATCGATTCGCCTCGGTTCTTCCCGCGCTCGAAGAATGACCGGGTCAGGCCAAAAGCCCTCCCCTGCGCAGGGCAAGCGGGTTCTCGCCCACGGCGCTTGCATCAAACCCATCCGTCCTTGTTTGGACAATCACCGCCCGCCAAAGGCCCTCGATGAGAGCTGGGTCGAGATTTTCAAAGATCAAGACGATACGCGCCGTCCGGTCGGCATCGGGCCAAGCGGCGAGCTGCTCGGCCGGATAGAGCATACGCCCAACACCGTGAATGGCGATCGGGGCGAGGGGATCGCTATCGAGCGCGATAAGACCTTTCAGCCTCAAAAGATTTCCGCCGTACCCTTCGAGAAGAGCTTTGAGGAAAAGCTCAAGAGAGGTTGCGGGCATGGGCTGCGCGTGGCGGAGGCAGAGCGAACGGATGCCATGGTTGTGGTGATGGCGGCGCTCTTGGTCTTGGGGGCTTTTTTCGCAAAAGTTGTGGCGGATAAGGTGACGGCCTCGATCCGGAGCCGAAACATCCACTCCCAAAAGGCGCGCCGCTGTCGCCTCGCCTCGCGAGGCATCCAGGATTGGCGCATTTGGATTGAGCTCGGCGAGCCGGCCCCGCAAGACCGCAATTTCTCCTTGAGCGCCAGAAAGGTCCATCTTGCTAAACATGATGAGGTCCGCTACGGCGGCTTGCTTTGCCGCCTCTTCGTGCCGGTCGAGTGTGGCATTTCCGTGCAGAGCGTCAATCACACCAATAACTTGGCCGAACTTAAAGCGCAGGTGCAGATAGGGGTGGGCGACTAGGGTTTGCAGAATGGGGAGGGGATCAGCAAGCCCTGTCGTTTCGATGATGACACGCTCGAAAGGGGCAACCCGACCGTTGTCGCGGCGGCGCAGGATATCTTCAAGCGCCGTAACGAGATCGCCCCGCAGCGAGCAGCAGAGGCAACCCGAAGCCAATAGCAGCACGTCGCCGTCAATCGGTTCGGCAAGGATGTGGTCAAGACCGACATCGCCGAACTCGTTGATGATAACAAAGCTGTTTGCCGCCGCCGGGTCGCGCAGCAAGCAGTTTAAAAGGGTTGTTTTTCCGGCGCCGAGGAAGCCAGTCAAAACCGTCAAAGGGAAAGGTGGCGGCGGCCGACGCTGAAGCGAATGCGCTTGCGGGCTCATGGGCCACGCCGTCGATCTGCCGCGCGCTCACCGAGCAGCGTGCTTTTCGGGTTTCTTGCTCTTCGTCTTATTGGCATGCACCGCTGGCTTTGCTGCGGCAGGTTTCGAGGATACCATTTTGATTGTTGTGGCTTGTTTCGGCAAGCTTTTAGCTTCCTTTGCCGGCGCTTTGCCGGGGACCCGGCTATGGGAAAGCTTCGCGGCGTGCTTTGCCGCGGCTCGCGCCGCGTGAAGGGCAGCTTTGGCGTTCCTGCCTCGGTTGTGAGCGCGTTTTTTTCCCACGCGCGGCGTGGCGGCGGCCGTTGGTTCGAGATTTTTCATCGGCAGCGCGTCAAAAGCCGGAGCCAAGGGCAAGCTCAATTGGGCCTGGGGTGGCGCCGCCTCGGCATAGGCGGCGGCCAATTCAGGCGGCGGCGGCGTGCCAACGGGAGAATGGGCGGGGCGCGCTTGCGCGACGAGGCCCGTGTATCCCAGCGGCGCTCCTACGGACACCGGGACAGGATCAAAAACCGGGCGCGGCACCAAAGTGATGCGTGGCGCGATTGGCAAGGGGCGCGCAATCGTTTCCGTAGCCGCGACGGGTGGAGGCGCCGGAAGAGCCTGAGACGGCACTTGGCGGGCGAGAAGCGGCGCCATCACCCGGGCGATTTCACTACTATATTGTGCCACCGCTCTGCTACGCCTGCCGCAAGCCGTCTGATGCATATCGGGCGCCGCTGCCGGATGGCCCGCCGGCAAATCCGCCAGCGCCTTAACCGGCTGGTCGAGGCGGGCAAAACCGCGATCGAGGAGTGCCGCCGTCATAACCATTCGCGACCGCGCACTCGGCGCGCCGAGCACCACGGCGATCAGTTGGCGGCCGTTCTGGCTCGCGCTGGCGACGATGTTGAATCCCGCCGCGCAGGTAAAGCCCGTTTTCATCCCGTCCATCCCAGGATAGCGGCCAAGCAGGTCATTATGGTTATGGATGATCTCATCGCCGAGGCGGATGGCGTCGATTTTAAAAAGATCGGCGTACTCCGGAAACGTCAAAAAGAGTGCGCGAGCAAGGATTGCGAGGTCGCGAGCCGAGGAGACATGCTCGGGATGGGGCAGCCCATTCGGGTTGACGAAATGAGATTGCGTCAGGCCGAGTTCGGCCGCCGAGCTATTCATATCCTCGGCAAAGGCTTCGACCGATCCCGCGACACCTTCTGCAATTACGATTGCCATGTCGTTTGCCGATTTCACAACCAGCATTTTCAGGGCGTTTTCCAAGGTTACGAGCGTCCCTGGCCGCAGGCCCATCTTTGAGGGCGCCACCGCCACCGCGCGCGCCGACACCATAAGAGGCGTGTCGAGCGCAATTCGGTGGTCGCGAACCGCCCGCAGCGCCACATAAACGGTCATCAGCTTTGTCACTGAGGCGGGATACCAAGGCGCTGTCGCCCGGTCCTCATAGAGGACCGCCCCCGAAGGCATTTCTATCAACAAGGCCGGGCCCGCCAGCGCTGGCGAGACCATGGCGGCCTTGGCAAGCAGAGAGGCGACCGCCACGGTAACAGCGCGGAAGAACGAGCGGAACCTATGCCAATAGTGCGCGGGAAGCGCTCCGCGCTTCGATGGAAAATGCCGTTGGTTCACAAAATTCATATCCGACCCCCCGGGCCTACGGGCGAACGAAAAAAGTTTTTTGATTTAGCCTGTCTGAGCGCTGACAGGAAGTATTATAGATTACAAGAAGGCGAAGATTTGGCGCTGTGGCGAACGCGCAACAAATTAAAGTTCTGCCTTGCCTTGAGGCCCCGCATGGTGCAGGGATGCCAGCCGGTTTAAGGCCGGTGCTCGGTGGCGGCGCGGCTGGGCATGGGCGTCCGAAAAGTGATGAAGCGCATTCTTGATTTTTTCTGGCCGGCGGTGGGCTTCGCCGCGGTCGCGGTCTCGCTATGGTTTCTGCGTCGCGAATTCAAAGGCGTCTCCGTCGGTCCCGAGGTTTGGGAATACCTTAAAACGATTTCCGTCACAGATTATATTTTCGCCGGCCTTTCCACCCTTTTGGCGTATGCCGCGCTCGCCTGGTATGATCGTATCGCGCTGCTTTACCTCGGCGTCAAGCATATCTCCTGGCTATTTATCTCTCTTTGCTCGTTTACAACCTACGCGCTCGCCCACAATATCGGCGCGACGGTTTTTTCGGGTGGCATGGTGAGATACCGGGCCTACCACTCGAAGGGCTTGAGCGCCGCGCAGGTCGCCATTTTGGTCGCTGTGTGCTCTCTCACGTTTGCTCTGGGTACGGTTTTGCTCGGTGGTATCATCTCGGTCCTCGAGCCCGAACAATTAGGCCGCTTTCATGGGATGTTGCCGGAAAGGTTCAGGTTTCTGACGGATCCGGTCACGGCGCGCCTGATCGGGGTCGTATTTTTGGCGGGAGTGGCGCTCTACGTCCTCGGCTCAATTTTCCGGTTCCGGCCCCTCGTGATAAAATCATTCCGGCTGGAATATCCCAAACCGGGCATTGCGTTTCGCCAGTTTCTGGCGGCGCCCGCGGAGCTCCTGGGAGCCGCTGGAATTATTTATTTCGCCCTGCCGAGCGCCGGAAACCCCGGCTATTTCGTAGTCCTTGCTGTGTTCATCGCGTCGTTTTCCGCGGCCCTCTGGTCAAATGCGCCAGGGGGCCTTGGTGTTTTCGAATGGTTTTTCATCACCGCCATGCCCGAGATGCCCAATACGCAGGTGCTGGCGGCTTTGCTCGTGTTCAGGTTCTTCTATCTGTTGCTACCCTTTTTCCTTTCGATATTTGTCGTCATTATTTTTGAACACAACAGGCTCGAGGAAGTGCTTCATCCAGATGCCGTCCACCACGGCCCCGAGATCAAGAAAGCCCCCGACAAGAAGCACGCTGGTTTTTCTTAAGGCTGCGGAGCGAACCAAGCTCGCTAGCTGTTTAGTCCCAGCTTTAGCTGGAGCGGATTGGGTTTGAATCGTTCTGGGTGAGAAGTCCAGAAGTTGCAGATCATTTGAAAGGGGTAAGTCCCTCCGGGTCTCGAGCCGCCGCGCGAAATTGTAGGCTGTGACGAAATCGGCGGGATACGCTCGAAGCCGTTGATGGCTCTCGTAGTGAAGGCGTTTGACCATGGCTTCCTTGATCGTTCCGTTCATCCTCTGCTATCCGGCATGATGCGCGCGGTCCCTCCGATCCTTGAGGCAATTGGCGCCTGATACGTAACAGGCCTCGTCCGAGCAGCCCTAACCGCGCATCAGCAGCGAAGGCGCGGAATTTATCGATAAGTCGCAGATGGTCCCTGTGAGGCGCGAGCCTATACGAATTGAAGAGCCGCGCCATGGGCCGGCGGGACTGCTGCCTCATCGAGACCGCCCCGCCGCGCCGGCGCTTGCTGAATATTCAAGCGCCCGCGCAGGCAAAAGCCGGATCCGCGTTATTCGGGGAAATTACGCTGAAAGTAAAACTACTTAAAGAACGAGTATTCAAAACCAAAATAGAAAACTGAAATGCGGTACGTATCTAGAGCCCTAACCAGCGTGGCGTGACCAAATTTCGGCTTCAAATTGCGCCCTCGCTAGGAGGTGCGCCAGACTCTGAAAACGAGCACCCGTCGCAAGATTGGCGAGTTCGCCCGTCATCTGCGCAATATAGGCGGCGGTAGGGTTGCTGGCGATCTCATTGATGTCGATGGCCCGAGGGGCGTTTTCGGCTGAAGCGCGGCTGAGTTTGCGGGCGACTGATTGCGGCTTTTTCATGATTAGTTCTCCTCTGTTCGATCAACGTTGCACATATGTTCTCATATTGGACCAAATTTGTGAAGAGCCTAGAGTGAAATATTTTACTTTTTTTTAACCAATCAGGCGGCCGACTAATCGCCGCCATCCCTGGGCGCCGAATCCATCGGCCGGCCGCGCAAATAGCGCCAACCGTTTTGGGCGAGGCGGAATATGCCGTAAGCAAACGCCAGCACAAAGGCGATTAAGATGAAATTGCGGAGTAGAACATTAACCGCATGAGAAAGCATGACGATAAAATTGACGAAATGCCCAATGGCGCTTGACAGAAAACTCATTCCATTTGCTCATGCTCGAAGGTGGGATCATTAAACATATCCGACCGCCTCCAGCAATGCCTCACTTGTTTGCACCGGCAAGCGGCAAGCTCCGCCCGAGCAAATAAAGGCCGCGCCAGCTCCAGCGGCGTCAATTTGGGCTTTCGCCGGGTGCCCCTGTGGTATTTCCTCAGGGCGGTCGAGGTCCATGACAATCCGGCCTATAAAGGGAACCATGAGCGCGGCTTCGTAAAGGGGCCGCCTTCCCTCACCAGCGGTGATGATTTCCTCGACCCTGAGGCGGAAATCCAACGAATTCAAAATACCCGCGTGGCTTATAAGATTGGCAAGCACGGGCGCGCCCAAGGCCGCGAATAGGGCGTCGGCGCGGGCAAGCCATTGGGTGTCCCCCGTGAAGCTCGCCAGGCGCACGAGGCTGCACAAATAAAGGGGGTGCGCGTTTGGAATTGCGTCGTCGGTGGTTGGCGCAAGATGCAAGATCACATCGGAAGCATCCTTGGCCGGCATGGTCAAGAGTCCGCTCGCGGGATTGGCGTGATACGCCTTTAGCGCTTTTGCAAATCTCACCGAATCGGACAAATAATCGCGTGGAAGAGTCGGCCCAAAATGGCGCGCCTCGTAAAGCGCGAGCGCCGCGGTGAGCATCGCCGCATTGTCGAGGGCAAGACCCGGTTTAATAAGGACACCGCGCCGCCAGCTATGCGCCAGTCGCTTATTGCCCCGCTCGTCGATAAACTGCATCGTATTGATAACAAAATCATAAGCCCTCGCGGCTAATGCAACCCAGCCCGGCTTTCGAAAAATCGGCGCCGCGCGGACGAGAGCCGCAATCATGAGCCCATTCCAGTCGGCAAGGATTTTGTCGTCGAGGCCCGGCCGCACCCGCCGTTCGCGGGCCTCGAAAAGTTTCAGGCGCAGGGCCGCAAGCCGTTCTGCTTCCGCTGGTGCTGCTTCCGGTGCGTTCAACTGATTTAGAACGATGACGCGCTCACCGCGAGCCTCTTCATGCCAATTACCACTCGAAGTTGCGTCATAGAACCGGCCCCAAAAAGCGGCATCCTCGGCGCCAAGCACCTCTTTGATTTCATTAAAAGTCCAAACATAGAATTTGCCTTCTATGCCGTCGGAGTCAGCATCTAGGCTCGCGCAAAACGCGCCGCCAGGATCTGTCATTTCGCGTTCGAGCCAGGCCACCGTCTCGACAGCTCGATCTTCAAAAATTTGACTTTGATACTCATGGTGGCAGAGCGCCAAAAGTTCGAGAATTTGGGCATTGTCATAGAGCATTTTTTCAAAGTGCGGCACGAGCCAGCGCGCGTCCGTCGAATAGCGGGCATAGCCACCCCCCAGGTGGTCGTAAATGCCGCCCTTGGACATCTTTTCCATCGTTAATCTCACGAGATTTCGGTAAGGCTCCCTTCCCAGCCTGCCGCCGGCTCGCCAAAGAAACTCGAGGATGGGCGCGTTGGGGAATTTCGGCGCGCCGACGATCCCGCCATGGACGGGGTCGATCAACCCTGCGACCCTTGGCGCGAGTTCATCGAGCTCCGAGAGGCGGAGCTCACTGGCACTCACGCTTGGCGGCGGCCGGGTCAGCTGTTTGCTGATGATCTCTGTATTTTTGTTGATCTGCGCGGGCTCGGAACGAAAGGCCGCGGAAACCGTCCGCAAAATCGTCACGAAAGCGGGCCGGCCGTAGCTTGACTCTTTCGGGAAATATGTCCCGCCCCAAAATGGCTCACCGGAGGGAGTAAGGAACATCGTCAGCGGCCAGCCACCGCGTTCGCCAAATGCATGTAATGCCGACATATAAATGTGATCGATATCCGGGCGTTCCTCGCGATCGACTTTGATATTGACGAAGAGCTCATTCATCACCGCCGCGGTCGCTTCATCCTCGAAGCTTTCATGCGCCATCACATGACACCAATGGCAGGCGGCATAGCCAATCGAAAGGAGGATGGGTTTGCCCTGCGCTTGTGCCTCCTGAAGCGCTGCTTCTCCCCACATCCGCCAGTGTACCGGATTTTGTGCATGCTGAAGGAGATAAGGGCTTGCCGCATGGCGAAGTTCATTTTGCCCGTTTCCTGACATTCCGCAGCCTCCTTGCAGGGGATCTTCGGCGCCTTCCTCTAACGCAAACTTTGTGCGCTTATGCAAGAAAACGAGTGGCATTCCGCTTTTTGCGGCGGCAGAGGTTAAGGCAGGTTGCGGAAGAGCGGCAACGCTAAGAAATAAATCGCGACGACAACCAGCGCGCTCTTAGTCAAGATGCCGGCTCCTGAAAGGTCCTGCCCAAGCGCCGCAACGGCGGCCGCACTCCACGCCCCTGTTGCCGTCATTGTCATGAGACGCAAGCGTGCGACACGCAGGGGATGCACAAAAACGATGGGCGCGAACATCAAGCACGCGGCGCCGATGATAACCGCTGTGACGGCGACGGGTCCGGGCCGCAACACCAAAAGGTAAAAGACAAGGACATTCCATATGGCGGGAAAACCGCGGAACCAAAGGTCCGCGGTTTTCATCCTGCGATCGGCGAAATAAAGAGCGGTGGCCGCGCAAACAATGCAACACAGCACGACGACGACCGGCTGCGCCACTAAGCCAGAACGCCACAAGGCAACGAGCGGTACGATGACATAAGTGAGAAAATCGACGACCAGATCAAGGACGACACCGTCGATATAGGGGACCATTTCATTGACGCGGTAGCGCCGGGCGAGTGATCCATCGACCGCGTCGACAATAAAAGCAGCGCCAAGCCAAGCGAACATGGTCGTGAAACGGCCATCCGCCGCGGCAAACAGCGCCGCCAAGCCGAGCGCGGCTCCGCAGGCCGTAAAGCAGTGGACCAGCAAACCTCTTGCGCGGTTCGTCATGAAACAACCAAAGCTAATTCTGCCCGCCGACACAAAGCCGCCCACGACACAAAACTATCATAAACATGCTCGACGTCGAGCACCTATTTCATAGCCCCATACCGGGGATGCCTGATAGGGTTTAGTTATAAGCAGGCCATCCGGTCGAATATTATCAATCAATTACCGTGATGGTTTGGCCCTGCGTGGCCCCCCTCTGGCGCGGGACCACCATAATAAGCTCGAAGGTTGGTTGCCAACGGGTTCAGATTCAGGCAGGATCCACATTGATGTTGTGTACGACGGTTAAGCCCAGGGTTATTTTTCCATTCAGGGGATTCCGGCATAATACCCAGAGGGCTCGCTGGTTCCCTCTACAAGCTAAAGCCACAGTTTGAATGAAGGCCGGCATGTCGAGCACGCCGAACGATCAAAGCCAATCGTTCTATTCGGCCATGATTGAGCATGGGCTGTATTCGAACGAGAGAAATCTTCGGAATTTTCTTGATGCGATTTTCAGCGGCATATCTTTCTTAGGAAGAAACGTCCTAGATATCGGCGGTGGCGACGGTCTCCTGAGCTTCTATGTGGTTGACAGAGGCGCAGCCAAGGCGGTTTGCCTTGAGCCAGAAGCGGCGGGATCATCCGCAGGCGTCAGCGAACGCTTTGCCGCTGCGCATATGGCTTTAGGCTATGGCGACCGTGTGGTCATGGTGCCGGTTACATTCCAAGATTTTGATCCTGCAGGTAAAAAATTTGATATTGTGGTATCTCATGCC
This sequence comes from Methylocella sp., assembly GCA_035622375.1. Lineage (GTDB taxonomy): Bacteria > Pseudomonadota > Alphaproteobacteria > Rhizobiales > Beijerinckiaceae > Methylocapsa. The sequence goes on from DASPVM010000018.1 coordinate 149,883, forward strand.
TCCATCAATCATCTCGACGAGCTTGCTTGCAGCACTCTAATGACCGATAAAAAATCACGTATGGTCTACCTGCAGTTGTTCCATAAATTGAAAAACATGTTGAATCCTGGTGCTGTGGTAATCATCTTCGACTGTTCTCGCCATAATTTCTTTCAGGCGCTAGGAATAAAGAATCCCATCGCGAGAAGCATAGAGTGGGACAAGCATCAAGATCCCGCGGTCTGGAAGGAGCTGCTTCTTGAGGCCGGGTTTATAAAGCCACTCATTCGCTGGCAGTCGTTGAATAGTTTTGGCCGCCTTGGGCGCCTGCTATTGGCCAACCGGTTTATGGCCTATTTTTTCACGAGCGGGTTTTATTTGACCGTAGAGAATCCTTAAGGCTTGCCGAGAACGCTTAGCCCACCTAAGGAAGGGGAGAATTTCCTACGTACAACGGCCCAGGTGCACCGGGCCGTTTGCCTTTCATTTGTCGTTTCGATAGTCCGTGTCCCCTAAAGGGTGCGCGGGCCGCGGCCGACGAAGCTCGTGATGAGCGAAATGATGAATAGGACCAGCGCGATCCAGAACAAGATCTGAGCGCCGCCCATTGCCGTGCCCGCCACGCCACCAAAGCCAAAGATCGCGACGATGAGGAACGCGATCGCCCAATATAGAAGGTTACCTACCATTAGTCTCTCTCCACTTATGGTTCGATGACCGCGTTAACGCCTACGATTTCCAAGGGTTTCAGGTTCGGCAGCTTAATCAAAACGGCGATAAAGCTGCCCCTAACGAAAAATTTATCGCTATTTTACCGCGGACGGCTTGACCAATTGCGAGCGGCGAGCCGCCTGTCCACTGCGCGATTGTGGCATTCCGCAGCCGGTCAAAATGGAAACCACGAGTGGCGGCTTGACAAGGCCGCGGCGGACCCTGGTAGAGGTCCTGTCCTCCACACCGGTCCAGCATAAACGCGCCCATTCGGCTAAAGGCCATTGCCCTGCCGATGTCTGTCCGTTAAAAGTTCGTTCTTCGATCCTCCCTCAATGAGTTAGATCAAAAGTTCACTTATGGTCGAAAGTGAGAACCAAGTCCTCGCCCGTTAAATGCTTGGCAATTATAAAAAAGTATGATTCATCAGCGTTTTGGAATATTATTCAATTATCATTTCCAATATTCACCCTATCCCCATTGGTTGAGACATGAAGTATTGTTTTTTGCTTGTTGAAACTCATTTGGAAATAACTTGTTAAATTAGAAAGTAAACCTCCAAACTTAGGCTTTATAACAGCAGATTTGCTTAGACTTCCGCTATGTATTTAAACAAAACATTTTGACATATAGTTTAAATTAAAATATTTTAATATTAAACGCCGCCTTAGGTAAAGAACCGTTACCAAATAGGACTTTACTTCGGCCAAACTTGGGAAATTAGAAAAATTGGTCGTCATCGCGAAAAACGGAGCAGCCATTCCAACTCTGTTCCTAATCCCGGGGCAAGGCGGCAGTACATTCAATTTGATCAAACTTGGAAGACTGCTCAACTTTGACGGGCGCGTTGCCGCCGTTCCTCCAAGGGGGCTGAGGCGCGATGATAAACCGCATCTTTCTATGAAAGATATGGTTGAATACTATCTCAGCGTTATTCTTCGGTGCCAGCCCCGTGGTCCGTATATATTGCTGGGGTACTCTTTGGGAGGAGTCGTCGCTTTCGCGGTCGCTCACCGGCTGATGCAAACTGGCAGAAACGTCGTTTTCCTGGGTCTGCTCGACAGCTACCCCGACTTTCGGCAATGGCCGTTCCGAGTTCAGCTAAGCGTAGCTCGCCAAAGAGCAAAATACAGAATAGGCTGGTTCCTCCGGGCCCGCTTTATCGATAGCGTGGCGTTTACCTATTGGTTTGTCACCCGCCGCTGGAGATCATCACCCGCGCGCTTTTCTCCTCCATCACGCCGCCGTTTGTTCGTTGATACAAAAAAAGAACTCGTTCTAATAGACGCAGTCGGACGGGCACAACTAAAAGCGCTGACTACATATCGGCCGAACTTTTATCCCGGAAAAGTTACATTCATTCAACCGCACCAGCTGCATCCCGCCCTACCGCACTCCCCAAATTCTGTATGGGGACAGTATGTCTCGACCCTCGAAACCCTCGTAACTTCAGGCGACCACGAGAGCCTTTTCCAAGAACCATTCGTGACTCACCTTGCTCATACCTTGTCTGTCCAAATCAAGGCGTCTCTCGCCTCCAGCACCGCGGCGGCGATGGTGGAAAGCGAAACTTGGTGAACCAATAGAGCGCTTCGGTCTACTTACGCTATCGACGACACAACGTCATTAGAAGCGAGTGGAGCCGCGCTGCCGCTCTCGATACTTCGCGCGAACCGCCGTGGTCTATAGTCTATCGAATATAGACCGCTTCGATGACCTTAAGCTCTTCGCCTAAGGGATCGACCTCTAACCGGACGACCTCGGCCATGAGACGGTCACGAAACTTATAGGCTCGACGCCATCCTTCCTGAGTGACTGGTGGCCATGGAGTAAAGGTTTTTTTGTCGACCATCAAAGCTTCACACCGCAACCGTGGTCCGCTGATATTTCGTGCAACAATATACATAGCCAGACCAATCTTCAGGGGCGAATTTACAGGCCTCGCTTTTGCCAGATAGCAGCAAAACGCATGTATACACCTCAAAGATCCCGTAGCACAGCTGCGCTTGATTTCAAAGAGCCCAAAGCCGTGCTTGCCTACTTCAGTTAAGGCCTGCACGCGGCAAGACAACCACAAGATTAGTCAAGGAGCAAAGCAAGCTCCTGGTCTAAAAACCTTCGGCTCCGCGTAGACCCGGCATGGCAGCCGAAGCCAAGGCGCTACCAGCCCCAGAGCCTAAGCCTGAAAGTAATCATCACACATCGAGGTTATCAACGCTCAAAGCGTTTTCTTGGATGAAGTCTCGCCGAGGTTCAACGACGTCCCCCATGAGCTTCACAAACAAATCCTCCGCGTCGTCTTCTTGCTTGATCCTGACTTGGAGCAGGGTACGGGCTTCACGGTCGAGAGTTGTTTCCCAAAGCTGCTCGGGATTCATTTCGCCGAGGCCCTTGTAGCGCTGCATTTGGGTTATTCCCTTTTGGCCCGCCGCGAAAACCGCCTCCAGAAGCCCGCTCGGCCCCAACATCCGAGTTTCAACTCCTTTGAAGCAAAAAATACTCGCTTCTCCAAAGACTCTTTGCAGGTAAGCGGAATGGTCATTGAGCCGACGCGCTTCGCTTGAAGCCAAAAGCCCAGCATCAAGATTGGCAATTTGCCGCACCCCGCGCAATTCTCGAGCGAGTAGGAATCCATGATCTTCTATTCGACCCCTCCAGCCCCGTTCCATATCTTCGGCGTATAGATCGAGGCGGGCGGCGATGGCTTCCGCCAACTCCTCCGCCTCGCCCTCGCCCATGGCCGCGAGCGGCTTCAGCGCGCCAACGATAGCCGCCTGTTCCACGGCCTGCCGGGAATAGCGCGAATGCAGGCTGGCGAGCATCTGGCCGACGGCTCTTGCCTCTTCGACGATATCGCGCAGTGGCGAGCCAGAGTATTGCATACCGCTCGCCGTTCGCAGGACAGCGGCCTCGAGGCCGTTGGTGATGAGATAATCCTCACGCGCGCGATCGTCTTTCAAATACTGTTCCGAGTTACCGCGCTTCACCTTGTAAAGCGGCGGCTGCGCGATAAAGAGATGTCCACGGTCAATCAATTCTCGCATTTGGCGGAAGAAAAATGTCAAAAGAAGCGTGCGGATATGGGAGCCGTCGACATCCGCGTCGGTCATAATGATGATTTTATGATAACGCAGTTTATCGATATTGAAATCATCATGTCCAATGCCCGTGCCAAGCGCCGTGATTAGCGTACCGATCTCTTGGCTAGAAAGCATTTTATCGAAACGGGCGCGCTCAACATTCAATATTTTGCCGCGCAGCGGCAGCACCGCCTGGTATTCGCGGTTGCGCCCCTGCTTGGCTGAGCCACCGGCCGAGTCTCCTTCCACAAGGAACAGTTCCGCCTTGGCCGGATCGCGCTCCTGGCAATCTGCAAGCTTACCTGGAAGGTTGGCAACATCAAGCGCACCCTTACGACGCGTCAGTTCCCTCGCCCTGCGGGCGGCTTCCCGCGCTTGCGCCGCTTCCACGACCTTGCCAATAATGACCCGCGCCTCTTGAGGATGTTCCTCGAACCAAGCACCGAGCCCTTCGCTGACGAAATTCTCAACGACTGGCCGCACCTCGGACGAGACGAGTTTTTCCTTGGTTTGCGACGAAAATTTCGGGTCGGGAACTTTTACGGAAAGGATACAGGTCAACCCTTCGCGGCAATCCTCGCCCGTAAGATCGATTTTCTCGCGCTTCAAAAAACCATAGCGCTCGGCATAGCTTGTGACTTGCCGCGTGAGAGCGGTACGCAATCCGGCAAGGTGTGTCCCGCCATCGCGCTGCGGAATGTTATTGGTGAAAGCTAAGATATGCTCATGGTAAGAATCGTTCCACCACAGAGCGGCCTCAACCGTTATCTTTTCACGCTCTCCCTTGATGAGGATTGGCTGAGGGATGAGCGGTGCCTTGGCGCGGTCAAGGTAACGGACAAAGGCCTCAAGGCCGCCCTTATAGAAGAGTTCTTCCCGCTTGACCTCCGGCCCTCTGAGATCCGCAAAACTAATGCGGACGCCCGAATTGAGAAAGGCGAGCTCGCGCAGCCGGTGCTCAATTGTCGCATAGTCATACTCGACCATTGAGAAAATTTTCGGGGATGCCAGGAAAGTCACCTCGGTACCCCGCTTGGGCCGACCCTCCGCCACGGGCGCGGGCCCAACAACGCGAAGCGGCGTTACCGCGTCGCCATTCTCAAAATGAATAAGATGTTCCTTTCCCTCCCGCCAGATCCGCAATCGCAGCCAGCTCGAAAGCGCGTTAACGACAGACACGCCAACGCCATGCAATCCCCCCGAAACTTTGTAAGAATTTTGATCGAATTTCCCGCCGGCATGCAGCTGAGTCATGATGACCTCGGCGGCAGAAATACCTTCCTCGCTGTGAATGTCCGTGGGAATACCCCGGCCATCATCCGTAACAGTGACTGACCCGTCGGGGTTTAAGGCGACACTCACATAGCTCGCATAGTCAGCCAAAGCCTCGTCGATGGCGTTATCGACGACTTCGTACACCATGTGATGCAAGCCGGAGCCATCGTCGGTATCGCCGATATACATGCCGGGGCGCTTGCGCACGGCGTCAAGCCCACGTAGCACCTTAATGGAATCGGCGTCGTAAGTGCCTTGCGTTTCGGAGTTCAAAGGAAGCGGCGCCGGGTCATCCGGATTGTTGACGACTGACATAGACAAAGGAGCTTTCTCGGCTTTCAAAAAGCCTTGGGACTTCAATAAAGTAGAAACTCAGAACGAAGTATTTTAGCAAAATCGGCTCGGTTTTCAAAGCCTTGGCAGGACGGTTTTCACCCCCGAAAGGAAATTGAACGATCAATCAACAGAATAATGTGATCCTGAAAAACTCATGCATCCACTGAGCTTACAGGCTCGCCATTGATCAATAGTCCATCCCCATCGGAATTTATGACGACTCTCTCGCCGTCATGAATTTTTCCGGCAAGGATCATTTCAGACAGCGGGTCCTGGGCGTTCTTCTGAATGATCCGTCTCAAGGGCCGCGCCCCATAGGCAGGATCATAGCCCTTCGCGGCGAGCCAAGAGCGCGCTTGCGGCTTCAGATCGAGCATGATTTTGCGGTCATCCAAAAGGCGCGCGAGGCGAGAAAATTGGATATCCACAATTGCGTCCATATCCACGCGCCGAAGGCGATGAAATAGAACAATTTCATCGATCCTGTTCAAAAATTCGGGGCGGAAATGCGCGCGCACAACTTGCATGACTTCGCTCTGGACGGCTGAGGAATCCTCGCCCTCCTGTTGGAGCACGAGGAATTCGGCTCCAAGATTCGACGTCATAATGACTAAGACATTACGAAAATCAACGGTTCGGCCCTGTCCATCGGTAAGTCTGCCATCTTCAAGGACTTGCAAAAGAATATTGAATACATCGTGATGGGCTTTTTCGATTTCATCGAAGAGCACGACCTGATAAGGCCGGCGGCGGACGGCTTCCGTGAGGGCGCCGCCTTCTTCATAACCGACGTAGCCAGGCGGCGCACCGATGAGGCGGGCGACGGAGTGCTTTTCCATGTATTCCGACATGTCAATGCGCACCATCGCCGCTTCATCGTCGAATAAAAACTCGGCGAGGGCTTTGGTGAGCTCGGTCTTACCCACCCCTGTCGGTCCGAGAAACATGAAGGAGCCGATCGGACGATTGGGATCCTGCAGGCCAGCGCGTGCCCGCCGCACGGCGGTCGATACTGCCCGCACCGCTTCATCCTGGCCAATGACGCGGCGCTCGAGCGCCTTCTCCATGTGGAGAAGTTTTTCCCGCTCGCCTTCCAACATCTTATCGACGGGGATACCTGTCCAGCGTGATACCACTTGCGCAATGTGATTTGCCGTGACCGCCTCGTCGACCAAACCTTCCGAGCGCTGCGCCTCGATCGCGGCAAGCTTCTTTTCGAGCTCCGGAATAATGCCATACGCGAGTTCGCCAGCGCGTTGATATTCGCCCTTGCGCTGAGCCTGTAGGAGTTCATTGCGGGCAGCTTCAAGCCGCTCCTTGAACTTTTGCTCCGAGCCGAGTTTATCCTTTTCCGCGTTCCAGCGCGCCGTCAACGCGGCGGATTTCTCCTCGAATTCCGCAAGTTCCCGGGTAAGCCTTTCGAGACGCTCTTTCGAAGCGGAGTCGGTCTCTCTTTTCAGAGCCTCCTGTTCTATTTTCAGCTGAATGATACGCCGATCGAGCTCATCGAGCTCTTCCGGCTTTGAATCGATTTGCATGCGCAGACGAGAGCTCGCTTCATCGATAAGGTCGATCGCCTTGTCCGGCAAAAATCGATCCGCGATGTAGCGGTTTGAGAGAGTCGCGGCGGCGACGATCGCACCATCGGTAATGCGCACGCCATGGTGCAGCTCATACTTTTCTTTGAGGCCGCGCAGAATGGAAATCGTGTCTTCAACGCTTGGCTCCGACACGAAAACCGGCTGGAAGCGGCGAGCCAGCGCCGCGTCCTTTTCGACGTGCTTGCGATACTCATCGAGCGTGGTGGCGCCGACGCAATGGAGTTCGCCGCGGGCAAGCGCTGGCTTCAAGAGATTGGAGGCATCCATGGCGCCCTCCGCCCTGCCCGCGCCCACAAGCGTATGCATTTCATCTATGAAAAGGATGATTCCGCCAGCCGCGGCGGTGATCTCATTCAAAACCGCCTTCAACCGCTCTTCAAATTCACCGCGAAATTTTGCTCCGGCAATGAGAGAGCCCATATCGAGGGCAAGGAGTTTCTTATCACGCAAACTTTCGGGCACATCGCCATTAACGATGCGCAAGGCGAGGCCTTCGACAATGGCGGTCTTGCCAACACCAGGCTCTCCGATAAGCACCGGGTTATTTTTCGTGCGCCGCGACAAAACTTGAACGGTCCGGCGGATTTCTTCGTCCCGGCCGATGACAGGATCAAGCTTGCCTGCCCGTGCGGCCTCGGTAAGATCACGCGCATATTTTTTCAACGCATCGTAAGCGTTCTCCGCCGTTGGATTATCGGCAACTCTGCCCTTGCGCAAATCTTCTATGGCAGCATTTAGAAGCTGCGGAGTGACCCCTGCCCGCTCTAGAATTTTACCGGCTTCCGCCTCTCTCTCCATCGCCAATGCGAGCAATAACCGCTCCACCGTGACAAAGGAATCGCCCGCTTTTTGCGCGATCCTCTCGGCATTATCCAAGATACGCGCGGTCGCCGCCGGAAGATAAAGCTGCCCGGCCCCAGAGCCTTGCACTTTTGGAAGCTTATCAAGCGCAGCCTCGGTCTCGCGCAAGGCCTCGCGGGCGCGTCCTCCCGCCCTGTTGATCAAGCCCGACGCCAGTCCTTCCTCGTCATCGAGGAGAACCTTCAATATGTGTTCTGGGGTAAATTGCTGATGCCCGGACCGGACGGCGAGGGATTGGGCGCTTTGAATGAAACCTCGTGCTCTTTCGGTGAATTTTTCAATGTTCATGAGGTGCTTCCAAACAGCATTTCAGCCTTCGCAAGGAGATTGGCTTGAACCCGCACAAAAGCTAGCTTGCGATGCCGTTTTTCGTCTTTGATGTAGGAATGAAATTCAAAAAGGGTAGGCCGAGTGCAGGCGAAGCAATCATGGCCGTAGACAGCCACCGTTGTCGTCACGCCGAGCGATTCCCTGGCCCTATGCCGGCCCCGCGAAAGCGCCGCTTCTCAAGAGCCCTTCGGCTGGCCCGATGCCATTCTCAGCTACCTGATGGCCGGGAAACCCCTTTATCGGCCTTGAGGCTGTGTTCAGTCTTGCATGGAATCATCAGCGTTGGCCGCCACGTTCTGCGCGTCATCCAGCCGTGGGCCCACAGTCTTGGCCCGTCGCCGCCGGCGCGGACGATGGAAGCCATCGGTGTCCTCCGCATCATCCGGGCCGGCAAGATTCGATGCCAACGGCTCGTTCGGCGGCGCACTCTCGTGGGATTCAGGCAAGGCCCTAACGGGCCCCGTAATAAACGCCGGGAGCGTGCTCGATGCCATGCCCGCTTCGGGGAGCCCCTTCTCCCCGGCGGGATCGAGCCGAATTTGCGACTCGCTCGTATAGTCGCTTGCACCGCGGCCGTGGCTTATTCGATTGTCCCGATCACGCCCGCGGCCATTGCGTTGATCCATACCGAATTTCTCAGGATAGGATTGCTGCTCTCGGTCACGGTAGCTTCGCTCTTGGAAAGGCCGTTCTGGGCGTCCGCTTCGCTCCGGGCGGGGCTGCCCCGGGCGATCGCTCGGCTGCCGGTCTGAATATTCGTGGCTGGATCTTTCAGGAGGTTGCGCAGGGCCCGGCTGAGACTGCGAAAGGTAATTGGGCTGAGCCGAGGGAAAGAAACGCTCGCTCGGCGAGGCGAATCGATCCGAAAGGCCGGCGAAAGCTCCGTCCTCTTCGTTCTCCTCCGCGATTGGCTCCCCTGGCGAACGCGAGTAGTTGGCAAGACCCTGCTGATGCGCTTGCTGAGCAGCGGCAATGATCCTGAAATAGTGTTCGGCATGCTGGAGGTAGTTCTCCGCCATGACCGGATCCCCAGAGGTCTGCGCGTCGCGGGCGAGCTGAAGATATTTCTCACCGATGTGATGCGCCGTTCCGCGGATTTTAACGTCCGGGCCGCTCGACTCATAAGAGCGGCTAAGAGCATTCGATCCCTTTCGGTTGTTATTCGGACGGCCTCGCATGCGCTTATTATTCTGTGCAGGTCTCATCTATAGTCCTTGGGTGGTACCACATCCAAAATGATCGCACTATCGTGCGGACTTAGCCACTCCGGCCGGACGGCTGCTGGCCGCCTTTCGTTAAAGCCTTCTATGTGCAAAAACGCGAAGCGCTATCAGCTTCTCCAGCCAGTGGCAAAGGTGCTCGCGGAACCGCCGCGGCAACCGCCCTCGACCCTCATATCTAGAGTCTCAGAGTCGGGATACTTGCCCCGAATCGCCGGGGCAACGGCTCGGTCCAAATCGGAAATCAATTGTTCCGGCGCGACCCTACTCCTGCAACTGCGCCGGAAGCTGACCTCGACGATTTTGAAACTGCGACATCGGCAACAAGTCTCGCAGAAAACCTAATCGCTTTATGCGAAAACGCCAAGCCCTTTTGCAAAAATATCTCTGTTAATCGCACCGCGTGGCCAATTTACCACTTACCATTCCCCCTAGCGCCAGGCCAAAATGACGCGCTCTCGGGCGCGAAGGTCGAGTTTAACGGCGCAGCTTGCTTGCAGGCTGCCGCTGAGAAGCCGCCGAACATCAAGGTACTGGTCCTCGCCAAGTTCGAAAGCAACGCATCCCTGCGGCGCCAATAGCAGGGGCAAGGCCGGGATTATGGCGCGATAGGACGTCAAACCGTCTCCGCCGCCGTCGATGGCAACGCGCGGGTCATAATCCCGCACCTCTGGCACGAGATGAGCGATCGCTCCGCGCGCGATGTAAGGGGGATTTGCGACAATCAGATCAAACTTACCGCTTAAGGCGGAGGCCCAATCACCGCAAATGACGCAAGCCCGATCCAAGAGGCCCAAAGCAGCGAGATTCTCGCGAGCCACGGCGCACGCAGGAGGCGAAATATCAACGCCAACCCCAAAGGAGTCTGGAAGGCCTTGCAAAATCGAGCAAAGAAGCGCGCCAGAGCCAGTTCCAAGGTCGAGCACCCGCCAATCCCGGTGAGGGAACCTCGCCGCATAGCCAAGGATCGCCTCAACCACCGCCTCCGTTTCGGGCCGAGGATCAAGTACGCTTTCGGAGATCTTGAACCGCGATTGCCAAAATTCGCGTTGGCTAATGATTCGCGAAACTGGTTCCCTCCGCAGCCGCCTCTTTAGGAACGATTCTAGCGCACCCGCGCCCTGCCCAAGCGGCTCATTGGGGCGGCACATGAGCTCCAAATGCCCGATGCCGAGGGCCGAGCAGAGGAGCACGCGCGCATCGATCCCGGCCGATTCGATACCAGCTTCCCGCAAGAGCCGAATGGAGCGCTGAAACGCCACGCCTCGGGGCGTTTGCGCACCGAAAGCAACCGCGGGCTCCCCGCTCATGACTAACTCAGCCAATCGAGGCAAGGAGAACCCGCGTCAGCCGAGCAGCAAAAGCCTCGGCGGGCTTCTCGCCTTCCACCACTCGCGCCTCGTCGAGGATCAGCCAAATGATATCCTCTAGCTTTTCCTTGTCGGCCCCGCCGATCCTGCCGGCGAGGGATTTTATCAGCTGATGCGAAGGATTGATTTCGAGCACCGGCTTGGATGGGGCGGCGAGCCGACCACTCGCCGCCAGCATTCTTTCGAGCCGGCGATCCGGCCCACGGTCGGAAGCAACGAGGCAGGCCGGGCTCGAGGACAGACGATCGGAAGGCCGGACATCCTCGACCGCCTCGCCAAGCGTTTGTTTCATCAACGCGTAAAGGGTAGCAAGACCCGCCACGGAGGGCTCGCCGCCGTCCGATTTTTCACCTAATGGGTCCTGGAGTGGGATCGATTTGATGTCGGCCGCGCCCTGCGTGACAGACTTGAAGGGCTTGCCCTCGAAGCCGGCGGCGGTCGCGACCCAAAAGGCGTCGACCGGATCGGGAAGAAGCAAAACCTCGATGCCGCGGGCCGTAAAGCCCTCAAGTTGCGGGCTCGCCGAAAGGCGCGCGAGATCCTCGCCGAGAAGGTAATAGATCGCCGTCTGATTTTCGCGCAAATCGGCGATGTACTCTTTAAGCAATCGCCCGCCCTGCGGATGAGTCGAAGTGGCGAAGCGGGCGATCCCAAAAAGCGCGTCCCGCTTTTCCGGATCTTCGTAAAGGCCTTCCTTTAGGACCGCGCCAAAATGCTCCCAGATTTTCGCGAATTTTTCCTTATCATTTTCGGAGAGCTTCACGAGCTCGGAAAGAATGCGATTCGTGACGGCTTTCTTTATGGATAAGAAGACAGGACTCTCCTGAATCATCTCCCGTGAAACATTAAGGGGAAGATCGGAGGAATCGATGACCAGGCGGACGAAGCGCAGCCACCTTGGTAGGATCTCGGCGGCATCGGTGATCAGCACATGCCGGACATAGAGCTTCGCCCGCCCCTTGCGCTCCGGGTCAAATAAATCGATGGGCTGAGATCCGGGCACGAAAGCCAGCACCGTATACTCCTGGCGGCCCTCGACATGCCAATGCAGGGTGAGCGCTGGCTCGTCAAAAATGCCGCCCAGACTTTGGTAAAATTCCTTGTAATCATGCTCGGAGATCGAAGCCTTTGGCTTCATCCAGAGCGCCGCGCCTTCGGCGATTCGACGCGGCGCCACGCCTTTCTCCTCGACGATTTCGATCGGCACCGTCAACGCGCTGGAGTGCTCCCGCACGACGCGCTCGATACGTGCCGCGTCAAGGTAATCCTTCGAGTCTTCATTAAGGTGGAGAACAACTTTTGTGCCGCGCGCCGGCGCTTCCTCCGCCGCAAGGGAGGCAATGGAAAAACTCCCCTTGCCGTCCGAGGTCCAGTGGAGCGCCTCAGCCTCTCCGGCGCGCCGCGTCAACACATCGACGCGGTCCGCCACCATAAATGACGCGTAAAAACCAATGCCGAATTGGCCAATAAGATCAAGCTTTTGGCCATTCGCCTCCGTGGCGCCCGCATCCCCCATCCGCTCCAGGAATGCCCGCGTCCCGGAGCGCGCAATCGTCCCCAGATGGTCGGTCAAATCTTGATGGGACATGCCAATCCCATTATCCTCAATGGTAAGGCTCTGGCCATCTTTGTTGAGCTCTATGCGTATAACAAAGGGCTCTGGCGCAAGCGTCGGGTCGGCGAGCGCCTCATAGCGCAATTTCTCGCAAGCGTCGGCGGCATTGGATAACAGCTCGCGCAAAAAAACATCGCGGTCGGAATAAACGGAGTGCACCATGAGATGCAAAAGCTTGGCGACATCCGCCTGAAAAGCTTGGCTGTGACCGACCGCCTCCGGCATGCCTGCGGGCCTCCCTCTCAATTCAATGGAGTTAGAAGTCCAGAGGCGCCCCTCAGCGCCATCTGGGTACATCGAATATCGTTGCGCTGGCGGACGGATGCAAGGGTTGCCCGCTAAGCCTCCGGCAGCCGCAATAGGCCGGACTGCGCGCGAAATATTGCGGAAATATGAAAAGCCTCTTGCCGTTTTGCCGTCTTCGAGCGACGATAGCGGCGATGTTTGAGCTACCACACTTTCCATGAGCGAGATGGAGTCAGCCGAAGATCAGCCGATGGCGAGCGCCCCCTTGGGGAAAGCGCTCGCGGACTTTTCGCCCGAGCGCCGACCGTTGGCACCTCTCGAGGCTGGCCTTGTCTCCTTCGACCGCCATGAGCTGCGGCAGATTTTCGACCTCTACGGGCGCAAGGTGGCGGCCGGCGAGTGGCGCGACTATGCGCTTGATTTTTCATGCCAAAGAGCCGCTTTTTATATTTATCGGCGGGCTGCGGAATTTGCCCTTTACCGGATCGAGAAGAACCCGAAACTTGCCCGTAGACAGGGCCTTTATTGCGTCATCACGGCAACCGGGCTGATCTTGAAAAGGGGGTCTGACCTGACGCGCGTGCTTGCCGCGATCGACACGAGGCTCAAGCTCGTACCAAGCTAAGCTTTGCAGGCATCTCCTTCGCCAAAGCCTGAGCGAACGGGTCGTTCGACCTGGCGAGGGCCGACGCGACGGAAAGCTGATCCTCCTCGCCGCGATTTTGGCTGAGCTTGGCTTTTCCCTCGATACGGCTAATTTGCATCTCGAAGGCAACGAGGCCCTTCACCATGCGGGCGAGATAGTCCTCGGGCAGGCCCTCCATCCGCCACGCCGTGCCATTTGCCGCCTCATGCGCGCCGGAGAGAGCGCGAAGATAGCGAAGGACCTCATTCGCATCTTCGATGATTTGCGGCACGCCATAAGCGTGCACGGCGAGGTAATTCCAGGTCGGCACGGCTTGTTCTGTGCCGTACCATTCCGGCGACACATAAGCATGGGGGCCGTGAAAAATGGCGAGCGCCGCCCTGCCGCTCGCAAAATGCCGCCATTGCGGATTAGCGCGCGCGACATGCGCGGTGAGTGTCCCAAATTGCCCCCGCGCGGGATCGAGCATGAATGGCAAATGGCTCGCGAAGGGCGCGCCCTCGGGATCGACGGTGATCAATTCTCCGAAGCCGTGATCCCTGATGAGGCGATGACAGGTGTCTATATTTTTTATGAGAAAATATTCGGGAACATACATGGCGTGTCCTGATTTCGGCGCGGACGAAAATGGGCAATGTCGGATCGTGCGCTCTAATCTTACAAGAAAGTTTCACGTGAAACATTTTTGTAAGATTGCGGCGTCGTTTCTTACAAGCCTGCGGACAAAGATGTGATGCGCTGCGTAAGATCGGCGCGTGTACTTGTGCAATCGAGAGCTTTTTTGGTAGCGCGGGTCCTTGACAAATCCAGCGGCCGCTCCTGCCACATCTTCCCATTACGCTCTGGTTGCACAGACCAAAATCAGCCTGCCACCTACCTGCGCCTAAACAATTAATTCCACTGTCCGCTGCCTTAGGAAGATAGGATCTAGAAAAAAGGACGTTTCTTCAGCTGTCTAGCGGACTTGCCATGCGAATGCGGTTCATATGAAATTGCAAAAACGCTCCAGGGCTAAATTGTACAGGTAGAGTTTTTTGACTTGATTTTTTACGTATTCGTTTCATAAAATCTGGTCATGAAACAAAAAAGAGCGATGCTTCAAGCATAGCAAGAGAATTGCAAGAATGCGCAGACTTTAGAAAGTTTGCATGAAGAACGCGCCGGTCGCGCGCCGAGAGCAAGGCCCATAGCAATGCCAAGTGACAGGCATCAACTAGGAAAAGCAGGATCAAAGTGAGCACGGCACAACGCACAATCGCACGATACTTGGAAGACTTGCAGGGTGTCGGCCTAAAGGGAACGGACGTCGCCAACGTAACGGATGTATCAAAGGCGACAGTTTCGCGCTGGAAAGCAGGCGCGATGAAGCCGCATCCGCGCAACGAACTTATTCTATCCGACCTCCATTATATTGTTCGTAGGCTCGAGGAGTATTATTCCTCCGATGAAATTCGAGGCTGGCTGTATGCCCGGCACCCACAGCTTGAAGGGAACCGCGCGATCGATTTAATCCATCAAGGAAAATCCATTGAAGTCTTGCGCGTGCTGGAGCGCCTGGATGCTGGGGTTTTTCTTTAGGAGATGCAACCCAGATCGACGGTTCGCGATAGCAGGCTTATCGATGCCCTGGAGGCACTCCCACGTAAACCGCTAAGCGGAACTACGTGGCGCGCAGTGCCCGAGGGTCGCGATCCCGTTCAATGCAGCGCGTCTGGCGGACGCTGGGACGATAGTACATTCGATGTCCTTTATACTTCCCTTGATCATAACGGCGCAATTGCAGAAATGTATTTTCACTTGATGCGTGGCCAGCCAATTTTTCCGTCAAAAATCCGTTACGCACTGTATGAATTGAGGGTTGAGTTATCAGAAACATTGTGTTTGTCGAAATCAGATCTTGTCTCGCTTGGTCTAGATATATCGCGCTACGGCCAGCTTTCGTACCAGGGACGGACGGAAGAATATTTTCGAACCCAAGAAATTGCCGAAGTGGCCCATTTTTTAAACTACGAGGGGCTCGTGGTTCCGAACGCAAGGTGGCCATGCGATAATCTGATCGTCTTTTGCGATTGCGTGGCCCCTGAAGCAATCGAAGCATCCGACGACTCCGAGATCATCGACTGGATGAATTGGCAAAAGACCCATAAAGTCCATCTGTAGTTACGGCCGTGCTGAGGAGGCCGCAAAGCCGGACGAGGGTTTTCAGCGGCCGCTCCGATCATACCTCTTCCGCGCGATAGGCGCGGCTGGTGTGAAATTATCCGCATTCCGCAACGATCTTCTACGTGCACCAAACCGCCGGTGTCAGCTTTATTGGGATGGGCGACTCTCCGCAGGCCAAGGCCGCGCTTGTTCCTTGGACTCGGCAATTCCCGTGAAAATAACTGTGATCATCTAAACAGATGACGACGGAAACGCCATTTTGTGTCTTTTTAGCATCACAGTTTCCGTTAAGGAAAACGTGCCACGATTTAGCCACTTGAATTAGAGAGGCTCAATCGACGACTTTTTAAACTCAAATAAATTTTTGAACCGCACGTAAAATGAGGCGCTTTGGCAAACCATCTTCGGAAATTACGTTGGGGATGATAGAGCAATGATTTATTCATCGCGCCAAGATCGCAAGACGAAAGCAAAGATAAGAGCCATCGCGGAAGTGCTCGCAATGATCGCAACTGCGCCCCCGCCGTTCGCTCAGGAGCAGTTGAACGCCGACGCCGAAGGCTCGCCATTCGAAAGCGCTACCGAATTTTGCACGGCCTTGGAAATCTACGCGTCGCGGCGACGTGAAATAAGAAATTGAACCGGTAAGAATTTTTTCACCGGCCCTTTTTGCACGGCGGGCCAACGGCCCGCCGCTCCTGACGGCAGCAATCCTACCTCGAAAATTTCTTATACTTCAGCCGGTGCGGGATAATGCTATCGATCCCGAGGCGGCGCTTTTTGTCTTCCTCATAATCGGCGAAATTGCCTTCAAACCACTCGACATGGCTATCGCCTTCAAAGGCCAGCATATGGGTGGCGATGCGGTCGAGAAAGAAGCGATCGTGCGAGATGATGACGGCGCACCCGGCGAAATCGGTGAGCGCGTCTTCGAGCGCGCGCAGTGTGTCGACATCGAGATCGTTCGTCGGCTCGTCGAGCAGCAAGACATTGGCGCCCGACTTCAGCATTTTGGCAAGATGCACGCGGTTGCGCTCGCCGCCCGAAAGCTGGCCGACTTTCTTTTGCTGGTCCGTGCCCTTGAAATTAAACGCCGATGTATAGGCGCGCGAATTGATCTCGCGCTTGCCCAAATAGATGACCTCATTACCGCCCGAAATTTCCTCCCAGACGGTCTTCTTGCCGTCGAGCGCATCGCGCGATTGATCGACATAGCCAAGGCGAACGGACTCGCCGATTTCGATCTTGCCGGAATCGGGTTTTTCCTGGCCGATGATCATGCGAAACAGCGTCGTCTTGCCGGCGCCGTTCGGGCCGATGATACCGACGATGCCGCCCGGCGGCAGTTTGAAGGAGAGATCGTCGATGAGCAGGCGATCGCCAAAGCCTTTGGAGAGATTGGAGAAATCGATGACATTATTGCCCAGCCGCTCGGCGACAGGGATGACGATTTGCGCGGCCGATGGGGCCTTCTCATTCTGCTTGGCGACGAGGTCCTCATAGCGTTGAATGCGGGCCTTCGATTTGGCCTGGCGCGCCTTCGGGCTCGAGGCGATCCATTCGGACTCGGCCTCGATTTGGCGCTGGCGGGCTTCTTCTTCGCGTCCTTCCTGGGCGAGGCGCTTCTGCTTTTGTTTGAGCCAGGCCGTGTAGTTGCCCTGATAGGGGATGCCGCGTCCACGATCGAGCTCGAGGATCCAGCCTGTCACATTATCAAGGAAATAGCGATCATGCGTCACGATGAGAATGGCGCCAGGATAAGCGCGTAAATGCCCCTCGAGCCAGTTGACGGTCTCCGCATCAAGATGGTTCGTCGGTTCGTCGAGAAGCAGAAGCTCGGGTTTTTCGAGAAGCAGCCGGCAAAGAGCGACGCGGCGCCGCTCGCCGCCCGAGAGCTTGCCCACAGCGGCGTCATCCGGCGGGCAGCCGAGCGCATCCATCGCCTGGTCGATTTGCGCATCGAGATCCCAAAGACCCTTGGCTTCGATCTCGTCTTGCAGGCTCGTCATCTCGTCGGCCGTGTCGTCCGAGTAGTTCATGGCAAGCTCATTGTAACGGTCAAGGATCGCCTTCTTTTCGGCGACACCTCGCATGACATTGCCGCGCACATCGAGGCTTTCCTCGAGCAGCGGCTCCTGCGGCAGATAGCCGACCCTTGCCCCCTCGGCGACAAACCCCTCGCCGGTAAATTCCTTATCGAGCCCGGCCATGATGCGCAGAAGCGTCGATTTGCCGGCGCCATTGATGCCGAGCACGCCAATCTTGGCGTCTGGATAAAAAGAGAGATTGATATTCTCGAGAACTTTTTTGCCGCCGGGGTAGGTCTTGGAAAGACCCTGCATATGATAGATGAACTGCCGTGCCATGAGATCCTAAATCGTTTTGAGTGGCAAAAACCGTGGCGGGTTTAGCCGGGCCGCGCTCAGTGGTCCAGAGCCGCATCCATGCCTTTTTTCGCTCGCATATCTAATTTAGGCGGGCGCCTTCGTAAAACCGGCCGCCTTGCCACTTGCGTTCGACGGGGCAAGAATGCCCGCGGCGCTACTTTAGCGGCCCAACCTAAGGCGAAAGGACGCCAAAGCGTGAGAGGAACTAAGCGTGACTGACAGCAGAGTCAGGGATCTTGGCGCGATTATCCCGGGCGCCGAGTGGACGGAACCCTTTGCGCCCGAATTCGTCCCGCGAAACCCGGTTGCGGCGTTAGAAAGTCTTTCCGAGCCGGTCTTCGCGAGTGACCTTCCCCAGGGCGTGGACGAGTTAGGGGTGGGCGGGGCGCTTGAGCCTCTTGCAGAACTCATCGCTCACCGCCGCGCGGAAACGCCACTCACGATTGGTCTTTTCGGCCCCTCAGGTTCAGGCAAGAGTTTTGCTCTCGCAAAACTCATCACGCGAGTAGAGGACCTTAGCCGCGAGGGCGTGGCTCATACTTCGCCTTATGTTGGCAACATTGCGGCGGTTGCCATTGACGCGGGCGAACTTGGCGAAGAGCCGGCCGCCGCCCTGGGGGCTGCCCTGCACAAGGGCCTTGCCCGACAATTTCCCCATTTCGCCGATGAAGCCGCCCGAGCGGCGGCCGACCCGCACGCGGCTTTCCAGGAAGCTGTCGAGAGATTGGACGCCGCCCGCCATAAACTCGACGACGAAAAACGCATGCGTGATGATGCGAGCGTCCGCAGGGCCCGCCTCACCGACGCCATTCTTTATGAGACGCCCGGATCGCAAATCGACGATTATGCCGCTTCGAAACGTCGCCGGATCACAGCCCTCCTTGGAAAGATGCGAGCCGAGGGGGACCCCATCCTTGTCTATAAAGACATGGTGGAATTTTTGGAGGACGCTGATAACGCTGGCCGGCGCGCGAGCCTCGCGCTGCGGGCTTTCTTCGCCCTAAAGGGCCAGCGAAATCTCCTTGTTCTGGCGCTTTTTCTCTTCATCGCGGGCGCCACGCTGGGCTTTGCTGGCGACCCGCAAGCGGCCTCGCTCAGCTGGCTGCGCGGCTCGGAGCCGCTTGCCGGCTGGCTCGCCAGCCATACGGCCATCCTCATGGCCATGCGGGAATTTTTCTTCGTAGCCGCGGCGCTCGCGCTTTCACTCAATGCCTGGCGGGGCTTGCAGCTGCTGCGCCTCGTTTGGCGGGGCGCTGACCTTCTCAACGCCGATCTCATCGACCGCCGGCGCGGCCTCAATGAAATTTTGTCCTTTCGCACGCGCCGGGTTGATTCGCTGTCCGCCGAAGTGGCTGCTCTTTCCCGGCGCGCGACGGACGCCGAACAAAGGCTCTCTGCCATGCCAGGAGGTAAGGGGAGGCTCGCGGAACTCGCGCCATTTTCCCATGCCGATCCTTCGATTCGAAAGGCAGGCGAGTTCGCCAGCGTCATAAGTGCTCTCCTTGCAAAGCCAGACACGGCGAACCGGGGCAGCGCTCCGGGGCGGATTCTTATCGCGCTCGATCATATCGATAGTCTTTCGGCCGCCCGCGCGAGCGAAGTGTTTTTAATGTCGCGGAGCCTCTTCAAGCACGGCTTCGTCCTCGTCATTACGGCCGACCCCCTAAAACTGGGCGCCAGCGGCATCGCACGCCACGAGCTTGATAGATGGATACAAGTACCGTTTCAGTTGTCTCGCTGCTTTTTGGGCGCCGGCTGTCAACCAATCATCATCCGCGCTCTCGGGGGAAACCAAGCTGGGAAGGGGAAAAAACGGGGCGAGGCGCTCTTCGCGCTCGACGAACCGCTGACAGCCGAGGAAATCAACACATTGACAAGCTTAGCCAATCTCGCTGGCGATTTGCCCCGCGCGGCCAAGCGATGGATCAATCTTTACCGTTTGGCCCGCACCAATAAAGAAGTCCCCCGTGGGGCTCTTGCCTTCATGCTTGCCCTCGATGCCGGCGGCACCGACGGGGAAATCCGCCAAGTCCGCGAAATGCTGGCGGCCGCCGAGCCAGAAGACCGCATCGATCTTCGCCGGGCTGGGCCAAGGATCGAGGCCGCCTGGGAGGCGGCCGCGTCGCAATTAAGCCCCTTGAAAGTGGCGGATGCCCGCCGGGCCGCCGCGGCTGCCGCCGTTTATTCCTTCCGCCAAGAAGCAATATCGGAATAGCTGGCGGGCGCGCGTCCTTGTATTCCCGCCCATGCACGGAAAGACAAATCTTAAGACTGGCACTGCGACAAATTGTCGCGCCTTTTAAGCCGAACCTAAACAAACACAGAGAGTTGACCAAATACCTCAGTCGTTTTTCATGCGTGAGATGACTATTAACCCCATTTGGGTGAGGCGAACGCCGCCGAAGTGGGTCATATTGTCCCCGATGTAGTAATGGAATGGAAAGCCAATGAGCACCTTAGGTGAAGCTAAAGAGCGGGCTTCCGACCGCAAAGCCCATTTGGGAGACGCGCAGGCGGCGCGTCGGGACCATAGTTCCGCCGAGGTTCGGCAGGATGGTCAAACGATGCGAGTCGAAAGAGAATCAAAGGAAAAAGACACTCATAAGCTGATAATCGAGGTGGCCGAACGCTTGTTCCGTCAAATCGGATTTCAGAAGACGACGGTCGCGGATATTGCGCGCGAGTTGCACATGTCGCCGGCCAATGTGTATCGTTTCTTCGCGGCCAAGTCCGAGATCAATGAAGCCGTGTGCATGGACCTCCTCGGCAAGATCGAAGCGGAGGCTGAGAAGATCGCTGCCTCGCGTGGAAACGCGGCGCACAAGATCCGTAATTTAGTCGGCTCGGTGGAGAAGACCCACCACAAGCAATATATTGCCGATCGTAAGCTGCATGACTTGATCGAGGCGGCGATCACCGAAAACTGGGCGATCATGCGCCGTCATTCCGAGAAAATGGCGGGGATCTTGGAGCAGATCATTTCGGCCGGCATGGCCGCGGGAGAGTTTCCGCAGGGAGATGCAATGCTGGCGGCCAGGCTTATCAACACGGCCTGCATTAGGTTTTGCCACCCCCGCCTGATTGTCGAGTATGAACAAGAGCCCGAGCCGACTCTCGATCAGATGGTATCCTTCTGCCTGGCCGCGCTCGTTAAGCCTGGTAACTAGCCGACGCGTCCGGATCGGACACTTAGGCTGCCTAGGGCGCGGCCACCTAGTCCCAGCCATACAATAGAAAAAGGGCGCCTCTTTTCGAGGCGCCCGATCTCTATTGAGCCGGCCCAAGAGGAATGCCAGCTCGATGACTTACGCGGCCTGTGAGGCGACCTTGGGCTTGACGGACTGAGATTCTATAGGAATTTGGCGAGGTTTCTGCGCCTCGGGAAGCTCTCTTAGAAGATCAACGTGGAGCAGCCCATTCTCCAAGCTCGCTCCGCTCACTTGGACATGATCCGCAAGCTGGAAGCGCCGCTCGAATGAGCGCGCGGCGATCCCCTGGTAAAGCATCTCCGGCCTTGCTGCCCCATTCTCGGCTTCGCGCTCCCGCGAGCCGCGGATGGTCAGCGTGTTTTCTTTCGTCTCTATCGAAAGATCCGCGGCCGCGAACCCAGCGACGGCAACGGAGATTCGATAGGCATTTTCGCCCGTGCGCTCAATGTTATAAGGCGGGTAGGACGGCACCGCCTCGAGCCCGGCGGCCTGATCAATCATGTTGAAAAGCCGGTCAAACCCGATAGTCGACCGGTAGAGTGGAGAAAGATCAAACTGACGCATCTCACTATCCTCCTAGATGAAGCGACAGATTACTGCACCATTGCCGGAGTAGGATGCCCGCCGATCGTTTGGCGGCGCCTTTGCTCCGATTGCGCGTCCTGCAGCGGCCCGCGCGAAAGTGATGTAAGCAATGGGCCTCGTTTCGCAAGCCCGAAGAAAGGCAATATTTTGGCGCTAAATCTTAGTCGGCCTCTCGTTAAGAGCGTGGCTTGATCGAATGGAGTCCAGCCGCTCATGGAGCTGTTTCCTCTAGCAGAAAATCCCCTGCCCGAAGGCGGCATCGTCTCTGTCGTGTCGACGCGTGACCGCTTGCATTTACGCGCGGCGCATTGGTTGGCTGGAACTGGCTGCGCCGGAACTGTCGCCATATTCCCGGGCCACACCGAGTTCATTGAAAAATACAGCGAAGTCATTCATGAACTGTTGAGCCGGAATTTCGACGTCGCGATTCTCGACTGGCGCGGGCAAGGCGCATCAAGCCGTCTTGCAAAAAACCCGCGCAAAGGGCACGTCGGCAACTTCCGCGCTTTCGGAGAGGACATTCGAGCCTTCACCGAGCAAGTGCTGCAGCCCTTTTGCCGCCCGCCTTGGTTTGCGCTGGGCCATTCGATGGGCGGGGCGATCCTGCTCGAAATGGCTCATGCAGGCCGGCTCCCTTTTGCCCGCCTGGTATTGAGCGCGCCGATGATCCGGCTCCAGGGCATGCGTATTGCGGGGGCGAAACGGCTGGCGGTAAAAGCCCTCACGCTGCTCGGACAAGGCCGGCGCTTCGTGCCAGGCGGCGGCGGACCCGACCCCTCCCTGCAATTCGCGGGCAATATCCTGACCTCGGACGCGGCCCGGCACGGGCGGTGCGTTAGAATCCTCGAGGCGTTGCCCGAGCTCACGATTAGTGGCCCGACGATCGGCTGGGTAAACGCCGCCTTCCACCTCATGCGCCGTTTTGAAGATCCCGCCTATGCCCGCCGCATAACCATTCCGACCCTGATCGTTGCGCCAGGCAACGATCGACTCGTTGATGCCGTCGCCACGGAAGATTTCGCCAGCCGCCTCAAAGCCGGTAAGTGCATCACCCTGCCGGGCGCCCGGCATGAAATCTTGATGGAGCGAGACATTTACCGTCAGCGGTTTTGGGCGGCTTTCGACGCATTTTTGCCGGGCGAAAGCGGCGCGGATCTCGGCCCACGCGACGCCCGCGGCTTCGCGGCCGCCAAGCTCACGCCATCACAGCGTAGCCAGCTGACGGAACCCCCCTTTGCCCAAGGAATCAGCGAGATCCGAGGCTCGCGCCTCGGCGACTTCGACATGTGAAACGGATGCTTGGGATGGGCCCCGCCAGCACGCCGAACAAAGCGCCTCCACGGCGTCGGAAGGGCCCGCGAGAAGAGCCTCGACGTCTCCATTGGAGCGATTGCGGACCCAGCCCGAAATGCCCCGGGCCGATGCCTCGATCTGCATCCAGGCGCGATAGCCAACTCCCTGGACGACCCCGCTGACGATCACCCGGACGATGGCTCCCTCGCTGCTCATCACGTCACCTTTGATCCTGGCCACCGGAAAATTTCACGCCCTTTGCCTCACTGCCGAGCCACGCGAGGCCAATGAGCGCGGCCGCCGTGATCGATGTCACGAGCGCGAGCCCGAGCGCGTAATTATCGCTATTTGCCCGAGCGACGTAGGCCTGAATTGTGGCATTCGCGGACGCGAGCAAATTTCCCGTTTGGTAGGCGAAGCCTGGAAAGGTTCCACGCACCTTGGCAGGCGACAATTCATTGAGATGCGCGGGCACGACGCCCCAGGCGCCGCCGACCGCAACCTGCATCAAAAACGCGCTCGCGGTCAAAACAAAGGGGCTTGTCGCGAAGGCCCAGACCGGAACCAAGAGGAGCGCGCTCATAGACGCGGCCATGATGGCGTTACGGCGGCCAATCCTTTCCGACAGCGGACCAAACGAGAGGCCGCCAATAATCGCGCCAAGATTATAGATGATCGCCGTGGCGGCGACAGCCTGGGAGCTTAGGTGATGCTGCAGCTGAAGGAAGGCCGGGTAAAGATCTTGCGTGCCATGACTTAAAAAGTTGAAACCCGTCATCAGCATGACGGCATACGTAAAGCGTCCGAAATTTTCGCGAAGGATCTGGAGCAAGTGCCCTGTATCGCTTTGGCTTATAGGGGCCGTAAAGGATGGGGATTCGGACACCTTTGCTCTAATGAAAAGAACGAGGAGGGCAGGCATAGCCCCTAACAGAAACATGCCTCGCCAGCCGATCCATGGGTAAAACAGGAAGTAGGCAAGGGAGGCGAGAAAATAGCCGCTCGGATAGCCTGTCTGCAAAATACCCGAGACCGCTCCGCGCGCCGTTGGCGGGATTGATTCCATCGCAAGCGATGCGCCAATGCCCCATTCGCCCCCCATGGCGACGCCAAAGAGGGTGCGAATGACGAAGAGCGCGCCAAGACCTGGCGCAAATGCGGAAGCGGCGCCGAAAGCGGAAAAACAGAGGATGTTCAGCATGAGCACGGGCTTGCGGCCGAAACGATCCGCGGCAAGACCAAAGCCAAGGGCGCCGAGGGGGCGCGCCGCCAGCGTTAAGGTGATGGCGACCGTAACGCTCGTCACGTCCGCCGAAAACTCCTTCGCGATGTCAGGCAGAACGAAAATAAGGACGAAGAAATCAAACGCGTCGAGCGACCAACCGAGATAGCTTGCGAGGACAACGTTGCGTTGCGCCGGCGCAAGGGAACCTAAAGTGGAAAGTATCATAGGCCAACCTTTGCGTCACGCCAACGCATTGCTATGGATAGCTTCTTTGAGATCAAACGGTTGGCCCCCTCAAACATCAAACGCTCTTTGGGCGCGAGCTTTTGGCGCGCCGGACAATTATTGCGCGGGGGCCGCCCAGCCCGCGCGAAATCAAACCCAAGGTGGCGGCGTGGCCGCCTGCGGCCGGCTTCGTCCCAGCCCGGCGAGCAGCACGGCGACAATGCCAGTCACAAAAACCCCATCAAATGTCCCCGCGCCGCCAATCGAGGCAACGGGCGGTCCGAGGGCGTTGATGTTACCTAAGTTCAGGATGTCAGCTCCGATCAGCGTGCCGAGGCTGCCGGAAATATAGGCTACTGGCGCGGCATAGTCGCGCGAGAGCAGCAACGCCACGACCGCCGTCACGAGGGGTGGCACGAAGATGGGCACGGTCACGCCGACACCCGGCACCGGCCGCGCTACCGTGTTCACCGCCAACGCGACGATCGCCGAGCCGATGAGCCCTTTGATCCATATGCGGTGATGCGCGAGGAAATAGAGCGACAGCAGGACTGGAATGGCGGCGCCGCCCACGTTGACGGCGACGATGGTGCCAGGCCAGTCGACCTCGACCGGCAAGGAATAACGCATCCCGAAGAAATCAACCGCTTCATGCGTCTCGATGCGCTCGCTCGGCAGCTGCACCAAGGGGATATTGACGTAGCTACCAAGCAACGATGCCAATAGCACCATCATGGCGGCGTTCGGTGAAAGCCCAAGGCGCCGGTAGGCGTAGTTGAGGACCCCCATTTGCACGAATAGAAAAAGGATGGCGAAAGCGCCAAATAGAATCCCGAAGAGAATGGGGTTGACGGGCAGATACTCGATGTGGCTCGAATGCATCGCGTTTCTCCTCCCGCCGCCTCGTAGCTCATGTTATCCTTCTCGACGATCTCGGCGGCGTCGATGGCGTTACATGCCAAAATCTTGGACGAGCTGCCACCCCATCCGGCGCGCGGCGCTGAATTGCCGAGAGGGAACCGCGTTTAGCGGTAATTCCTCTGAACCAGCCCAGAACCAGCCCATGAATATGGCGCGAAAACTTCCGCGAGGCGTCACGCCAAATCGCGCCGGGTTTTCTTAGCC
>DASPVM010000019.1:0-5065 GCA_035622375.1 Methylocella sp.
CTGCGTTTCCGCCAGCATGGGCTATAAGCACCGCGAGATCGATCACGCGCCATTGCTCAAAAGCCTCGCCAAGCCCGCATTTATGATCAAGATCATTCCGCATGTCGATTGCACCCCGCGGATTTGCGAGCTTGTCCGCTATTATCTTCAAGATGTCACGCTGAAGGGCGCGTGGTCTGGGCCGGCGGCCATTCAACTGTTCCAACACGCCATGTGCGATGTCGCGCGGCTGCCGGTTCGCGAGGTCGTCTCCGCCACGCATTATATTACCGACCTTACCCTTGGCCTTGGCGAGGTTGTCTATGACTACCTCGCCGAGCTAGGCTAGCGGACAAAGCCCAGAATGTCTTTTACCGAGGCCATGGTTTTCGCGGCGAGGGCGCGTGCGCGCGCCGAACCCTCCGCCAGAACGCCATCGATAAAGCCTGGGTCGGCTTTCAACTTTTGCATCTCCGCCCCGATCGGGCCCAATTTCGCGACCGCAAGATCGACGAGCGCCGTCTTGAATGTTGAGAAATTGGCGCCGCCGAACGTCTTCAAGACATCTGGCCTCGTCTGCGAATTAAGCGCGGCATAAATGCCAACGAGGTTTTCGGCCTCAGGGCGGCCGTTTAGGCCATCGATTTCCGGTGGGAGCGGCTCCGGGTCGGTCTTTGCCTTGCGGATTTTTTGCGCGATCGTTTCCGCATTGTCCGAAAGATTGATGCGCGAATAATCCGAAGGGTCCGATTTCGACATCTTTTTGCTGCCATCGCGCAGGCTCATGACACGCGCCGCTGGCCCCTGGATCAGGGGCTCCGGCAACGGAAAGAAAGCGTCGCCAAAGCCAAGCGCCGCGATCTCAGAGGCAAAGTCGAGGTTGAATTTTTGAGCAATGTCGCGCGCAAGCTCAAGATGCTGCTTTTGATCCTCGCCGACAGGGACATGCGTCGCACGATAGGCAAGGATATCGGCCGCCATCAGGCAAGGATAGGCATAAAGCCCGATGGATGCGTTCTCGCGGTCTTTGCCGGCCTTCTCCTTAAATTGAGTCATGCGGTTAAGCCAGCCAATCCGGGCGACACAATTGAATACCCAGGCGAGCTCGGCGTGTTCCGCAACTTGACTTTGGTTGAAGACGATATGCTTTTTTGGATCGATGCCGCAGGCGAGGAAGGCCGCTGTGACCTCGCGGATGCTCGCCTTCAATTCCTCGGGTTTCTGCGGCAGCGTGATGGCGTGGAGATCGACGACGCAATAGATGCAGTCATGCGTCTTTTGCAGCTGGACGAATTTAACAATTGCGCCAAGATAATTTCCAAGGTGCAAATTACCGGTTGGCTGGACGCCGGAAAATACCCGTTCAATGAACTTTGCCATGAAGCCGGAGACTCCCGACGAACCGTCCCGGCAGGCCTTATTACGCGGCGCAAAGCTTGTGGCAAGCGTTTTGCTCGCAAGCTTGCGCACCTCGGCAGGCGTGCTCGTGAGCAAAAACGCTCGCAGCCGAGCATTTCCGTGCTAAGCGTTCCCGGTCCAATGAAGTCTCACCCTTAGCAATTCTACGATCTGTTTGGCAACACCGAGATGAGTAATGATGGCAGCGAGCGCTATCGCCGCTTCGGCATTGAAGCTCATCTCATGCGGCCCGATAACGCAAGCCCAGAGAGACTGGTCCTGAGGTTCCAAGGGAGTTTGCTTGGTATATTCGTAATCGAGCATCGCACAGTAACATATGATGTGATGGTCACAAGCAATATCCAAGCGAACGTCGGCCTGCGCCGTCGAAGGTTGAATTATTGTCGCCTTGCTCAAGGTCGAGTACTGGATATCGGGCGGCACGTCAAAAGGCACATATGGTACAACATCGAGGACATAATTGAACAAGCGGTAATCGCTGACGGTCTTGTCATAGAGGCCAGCCCAGGCGGCATCGCCCGTCCGCGGCGAGGCGAACATGCAAGCCGAAAGGCGAGGCCCGAGAAGCTTGGCTGTTTCCAAACTGAGATAGGTCGCAAGCGCCGAGCCGAGGCTATGGCCGGCGACCACAACGCGGTCTTTACCAACCTTATCAACAATGCCCTTCGCGGCAACGTCGTTGATGACCGAACCATCGAGATTTATCAGGCTCATACTGTCATAAATGTCCCAAAATCCCTGCTCGACCTTTGTTCCAGGTTCCCGAGGATTGGGAATTGGCAGAAACTCCGCGTCGATGATCCATTCGGCAAGCCCCGATGTGCCGCGAACGGCGACGGTATATTGATCCGGGTCCGCAATACAGCGCGCGAGAAACCCGTAAAAAACAACGTCGCCGAGTTTGATGATTTTTTTTTGCCCCGGAAGCAGGGAAGCTCGCTCGGGCAAAATCGCATCTCTCGCCGTGAGATAGCCAATCACCTCCCATCCCGCTTCTCGAATTCGAGGATCAATGACCGGTATTTTTGTTCCATCGGTGTACATGTCTTCTGCGTACATGACGAGAAGGCCGAACTTAACAGCGTCGCTGTCGGAAATTGGCATGGCGCTCCCCCTCTTCGGCTGCGGCCCGATCGGTTCGCGGGCTAGGCGCGATATTTGACGCGAAAACTTGCCTGGCCGCAGCTCTGCGGAAGGAATGTATCCTTAAAACGTCAAAGAATAAAGCGGCTCAAGTCGGCGTTTTTGGCGAGATCGCCGATATTCTTTTCGACATAGGCCGCGTCGATTTCTATTCTTTCGCCAAACCGGTCGGAAGCCGTGAAGCTGACCTCGTCGAGGACGCGTTCCATCACCGTCTGGAGCCGCCTTGCGCCGATATTTTCGACCGACGCATTGACCTGGACCGCTATTCGCGCCACCGCGTTGATTGCCTCGGGCGTTAACACCAGCTCCACACCTTCGGTGCGCATCAGGGCTTCGTATTGCTTGATGAGACTCGCTTCGGTCTCGGTGAGGATGCGGCGGAAGTCATCCTCATTCAAAGGCAAAAGCTCAACCCTTATCGGCAGCCTGCCTTGCAATTCGGGAAGGAGATCCGACGGTTTCGACATGTGAAATGCGCCCGATGCAATGAACAATATATGATCTGTCTTCACCGCTCCGTGCTTCGTCGAGACCGTCGTGCCTTCGATGAGCGGAAGCAGGTCCCGCTGCACGCCTTCGCGCGAGACATCGCCGCCGAGCCGCCCTTCCCTGACGCAAATCTTATCGATCTCATCGAGAAACACGATGCCATTGTTCTCGACCTCGCGGATCGCTTGTTGAATGATTTGATCTTGATCGATCATCTTGTCGCTCTCCTCAAGAACGAGGGGCGCATGGGCGTCCTTGACCGTCATCCGCCGCGGCTTTGCCCGGCCGCCAAGAGCCTTGCCGAAAATATCGCCGATTGAGATCGCGCCAATCGCCGAGCCCGGCATATTCGGCAGCTCGAACATGGGAACCCCGGAGGACGGCTGGGTGATTTCGATTTCGATCTCTTTGTCGTCGAGCTCGCCCGACCGGAGTTTGCGCCGAAACGTATCGCGGGTCGAGGCCGACGCCGCGGTGCCGACCAGAGCATCCAGCACCCGCTCTTCCGCGGCAAGGTGCGCCCTGGCTTGAACGGCCTTGCGCTTGTCCTCCTTCATCATGGTTATCGCGGTTTCGACGAGATCGCGGACGATCTGCTCCACGTCACGGCCGACGTAGCCAACCTCGGTGAATTTTGTCGCCTCGACTTTCAGGAAAGGCGCACCCGCGAGCCTTGCGAGCCGGCGCGAAATCTCCGTCTTGCCGCAGCCGGTCGGCCCGATCATGAGAATATTTTTGGGCAAAACTTCTTCACGCATCGCGCCTTCGAGCCGCAAGCGGCGCCAGCGGTTGCGCAAGGCGATCGCCACCGCCCGCTTGGCCTCTTTTTGTCCGACAATAAAGCGGTCGAGTTCAGAGACGATCTCACGCGGTGAAAAATCGGTCATCCGGGCCTTCCTGCTGCCGCGCGGTCATTTCGATTCGATCGACTCGATGAGAAAATTGCCGTTGGTATAAACGCAAATCCCCGCCGCGATTTCAAGTGCGCGGCGGGCGATTGCCTCGGCGTCGAGATCCGTTGAGAGCAAGGCGCGGCCGGCGGCCAAAGCAAAATTGCCGCCCGAGCCAATGCCCATCACACTGCCATGGCCGCTTTGCTCAGGTTCGAGCACGTCGCCGGTGCCGGTCAACATTAATGCCGCCTGGGCGTCGGCAACAAGCATCATTGCCTCAAGGCGGCGCAAATAACGGTCGGTGCGCCAGTCTTTGGCGAGCTCGACGCAGGCGCGCATGAGCTGGCCCGGATATTGTTCGAGCTTCATTTCCAGGCGCTCGAACAGCGTAAAAGCATCGGCTGTCGCTCCGGCGAAGCCGCCGATGACTTCACCCTTGGCGAGTCTGCGGACTTTTTTGGCATTGCCTTTGACGATGGTCTGTCCGACAGAGACCTGACCGTCGCCGCCGATGACCGTGCGGCCGCCTTTCTTGACCATGACAATTGTTGTCGCGTGCCAGGCCTGCCGCGCCGGCGCATCTTCGTACATGAATGCTCTCAGGATCCTCCGGGAATGCCCGGTCCTCGGATTGGGATTCTTCCTTCCATCTATGGACTTAGCAGAAGGGATGCAAGAGACCCTTCGAGGTTAAAGAATGCTCAGCGCGATATGGCTTCACGCCAGACACGGATGAATTAAAGCGATGGTTCTCCCTTGTCGATCATTCAAATTTCGCAACCCAACCGCCAGCCTGCCGACGGGTCGAGGGCAGGCGCGCGGCCTCCCAGCCTTGCTCAGAGTCTTGCTGCGGATAATGCTGCTCCCTGCTCGAGGATTACATCCATAAGCAGTGTTAGCATTTGCGAGGTGCCTTTGGCATGGTGAGCAAGCGAGAAACCTTGCTCGTCAAGCCGCATAAATCGACGGATAGGCCTGTTTGAGCCAGCTGACTGTTTCTTGCACAGCACGGTCAAGACCGACCGGCACATAGCCAAGTTCCGGCCAGATTGTTTCGTTTCTCGAATGATAGTTGGTGGCCATCCGGCCCAACCGTTCAGAATTTATTGGGGCAGGAAGGTTCAACCGCGCCATTCCAT
>DASPVM010000020.1:0-32500 GCA_035622375.1 Methylocella sp.
GCAGAATGCAAATTAAGGTGCCGGAATCAGCGATCGAAAAATTAAATTTCAAAACTCGAATCAGGAGAAAAATGCTAAACTGCAACCGAGGTTCCGCAAAGCAGAAAGATGATCCTTCACACAAAAATTGCCTTGCTACGGCTGCAACGAGAGCATCGAAGGTTCGTGCGGCGGCCTTGCGAAGGGCTGCTTTGAGTTTGGCAAAAACTTCCTCGATAGGATTAAGGTCTGGGCGGTAAGCAGGCAGATAGTGCACTGTCGCACCGGCAGCTAGGCTAACGTGCTACGCACGATCGCCCAGCAAGTGTTAGACAAGTCGAGGGAGATGCACTTAAATTTTGCAGGGCATTGTCCAAACAACCGAAGCCAGCTTTCAAATTCGCCTTTAAATGAGTGCGGTTTCAAGGATTAGGCCTCCGAATCGGAGAGTTCAACCGTGGCGCTAACTTGGTACGATAAGCTCATACTCACTGCCCACTCATTGGTGGGGGCATTTTTGGGCGTGTACTTAATAATAATGACGACTGTGGCCTTATTAATTCCAACTTCCGACTTTGTTGTCCTGTACGCTTTGTACGCGCTGGCCATCCTAGTAGGCTTGCATGTTCTGTTTATAAGTATACCTCGCATGTGTCAATTCGACTTGCCTCGAAATACGCCAAAATATCTTGAGTACATTTACATGGCTATCGTATCATGCAGACTTTTGCAGATATACATTGAGGCAGACAAGCGAAGGGGCACTACCAAGATCGATCGACAGAATAATGCCCTCGATGAGGTCTGTTTGGTTCATGTTGATGCCATTGATGCGCAATTTCATGGACTCTTGCAATGTGGTCGAAAGTTTTTGAACCATGTGCTAATCTGAAAGGATCGATTGGCCCTGTTCGGGGTTGATCTTTCGGCTTTGAAAGAGCGGGTTGTAGGACGATTCGGGACAGATTTGTTTGGCAATGCCTTCTCGGACGTTGTGCAAATCGCCAGCAGCAGCAAGCACAGCTACATTCTACGGTTAGCCTACAATGGAATTGCAACGAAGCTGTAAGGAGCGGGTCACCCTTAAGGCGAGGATCGCACCCCCGCAATTGAATGCATCTGGGGAAATGGTTGTTGTTCCGCGCAAGGCAAAAAGACCAATCCCTGCGAAACCAGAGACAGCGGAGGTTAGCTCTTGAATGAAAAAGCAGCCTCCAGGGAAGAAACCAAGGCCAATCTTTGGTGGGGATCGACAGTCTGGCACAATGGTTCGCTTGCCTGTTGTGCCCAAGAAAGAGCCGGTTTGGGAGCTCTATGGCAGAGCGGAACAAGCCAAGCTCTTTGCCGATATGTTTGGTTGAACGTGCGTGAAGCGAAGCTGCAGGCTCTACGCATGTGATTACACTTCGGTGCGACTGCAATGCCACCTGGGTGTTAAGCACTCCCGATTATGTGTACCTGGATTGGAATTGGTCCTAGGTGTGTACCCTTCGGCACAGCTCGGCCGGACCAAAAATTCCGTTCCGGGGCGCAAGGTGAAGTCTTCTTGCGCGATCCGCTCCCGGAGAAACTCCGCATGCGCGCTAACCAGAAGCCTCGGCCGGTGGCCGCCCATCTTTCCTGCCGCAGCATTCCCCAAAGCCCGAAACCGCTGCGACCATTTCACCACGCTTGACGGACTGATGTTCAGCATCTGAGCCACAGAACGCACGCTCTCTCCCGCCTGAACCCGCGCAACGGCACGCTCGCGCAAATCTATCGAATAGGTCTTGCCATCCGCCAAAGCCTCCGACTCGATCCAATCTTTGAATCAGAAGCCAGGTAATTTGGGAATCCCACGATTCAGATAAATCTCATCCCGCTTCAGAAAGCTTCACAAGCGAGATGCGCCCATTGGCGTCCTTGGGTGCTCAAAAAACCATGTGATTACAGCAACGATTAATGAGATCCACGTAAAGTGCCATTCGGGAAGTAACACGGTTGTTGACTTCAATAGGAAAATCTCTGCAACGTGCAGCGGAATTATTGAAGGGACGTGGAGGCGCACTCCAGACGGGATAACTTACACAAACATCAACATTGATAATAATCAGTTTACCTGCAATCGTAGTACCTATAATTT
The DNA here is from genome assembly GCA_035622375.1 of Methylocella sp. Taxonomy (GTDB): domain Bacteria; phylum Pseudomonadota; class Alphaproteobacteria; order Rhizobiales; family Beijerinckiaceae; genus Methylocapsa. Next base: position 2,102 of record DASPVM010000020.1, read on the forward strand.
GATAGACTTGCTACGGCTGACCTAACCTTGCATGGATTCAGTGGAAGTCCGGCTGCAATAATTATAACCTATGACGTTCTATCTGCAGAGATCCAAATTTGCGTTGTACCGTATTGAGATCTGGAGATGGCTTGCTTTTCAGAAAGGACACCGCCATCGAAATAAGTGGAACTGGCGCAGCAGGCATTATTCTTGGATGATGTTCGCGTTTCGATAAACGATTGAGAGCGACTACTGGATCCGAGCCTTGCTATAAAAAATGTTAGGGACAATGACGCCTCCGCAAAACTTTGAAGAATTTGCTGCGGATTTTTCTCAAAGTTCTTGGGGGCTTGGAATGGTAGAAATTGCAAACCTTGTTGGCAATTTCTGCGTTAAGGGTCCGCGGTAAGAGAATTACGCGTTATTTTTCAATTTGCTACCGATTTACCCATCAATTTCGAATTTCGGAATCTTACAGATCTTTCGCTACATTGCCTCAATCGGAAATTCGCCATCTTCGAATCGCGGATCGTTTTGGTTCGTAAGCCAGCTTCAAGCAGCGCTGCCTTCCAGCGCAAGAGATCATCAGGTGTGAGACGATCTGCATCCTTGTGACCTAAAAAATCAACTAGCTGCTCAAGAACACGGTTCCCACTGTAAATTGTCTTTGCTGTTGGCCTCTTTTCTGCCGCCCAGCCATTGAGCAGTGACTCAAGGGTAACTGGTTCGCGGGGCTTATCTCCCTTCGTCAACCCGGCCTGTTTGCCAGCATCGGATTTACTGGGTTACCGTTCGTCTCCGGTAATCACGTCGCCATTTGGCGCCCCACTTCCAGGCACGCAAGACACGCTCGCAACAGCACTATTTTTGCTTTTTTGATAGTTTCCGAAAACAAGTTTTTGTGATAAATACCAATTTATTTTATTTGTCATTAAATTGGAATTGACGCGGGTCGCCCTCGAGCGATGCGCAAACATAATGTAATTAAGTAATTGATATTAAAGGTATATTCTTGCGTTTGGAGTTAAGCCATGGCCAATTTCGAAGGTCGCAGCCATATGGGAGCGTGGCTAGCAAATCAACCACGAGAGGCGGCGGTTCTGCTTGCGTCCCGTGTGGCCTTGCGAGCCTTGCCACTCGTTCAGTTGGCAAAAATTAAGGATTTTAGGCCCGTTGTCGTTTTACCTGTTTTCCGTGCTAACGTAGTTTCCTGGACTACTACAAGGTACCCCACGCAGCCTACGACGCGTGCTGCCGCCAGTGCCTTCCTGTCGGCTGTTGTTTCTGCGTCCGCCACTGCCATCGCGATTGCCACGGCTGATGCGGCCGCCGCTATAGACTCTGCTAGCAGTACCGTGGACCCCTTTTCCTCCATCTCTACCGCCAACGAGTCCGCTGTCGTGATCTTACGCTCCGCTGACGGCTACACAGCGCCCGCCGCGACCCGCGCCGCCGCAGCTGCCGCTCGCGCCGCGGCCGCCCACCCAAACGACTGCTATTCCAACGTCTCCGCCATTCGTTCCGCAGTCTACTCTGCCATCCTGGCTGGCGAAGCTATTTCAGCCGCAGCGTACTCTGACGCCCGAAATTACGCGATCATGGCTACGGATTCCTATGACCGTAACATCGGCCGCCTCGCCGCTTACGCTGGCGACGCCGTGGCGCCCAATTTTTGGTCAGAGATTTCCGCCGATGCCACCCATTACGAAAACGGCAAATCGGCATCTTTCATCGCAAGATTACCGGTTTGGCAACAAAGTCAACCACCCGAGATCCTGTCGCTGTGGCAGGAACTAGAAGCGGAGCTCCTCGGCGCAAAACAGAACTGGCAAGTCTGGACCAGTTGGTACGAGGATCGGCTTGTTGGTCGCGTCCGAGACGAAGAACTCGAACTCACCTATGTGGAGACCGAGGAGACCCTATGGGAGCAAGGCCCGGAGGTCGTGAATGCCGAAATTGCGAGGGAGCTCCAACGGAGAACGACAAGACGCAAATTAAAACGAGACTTGGTTGGCTACTAAGTCCCTGTGCTGCAAAGTTGGTCTAATTAGCAAATTAACAGATGAAAGTAGCCCGACGGGGACGGCTTCCGCTGTCCGAAGAGTTTCCTCTCGTCGCTTTAAAAAGTAAGTCTACTCCGCCAGGGGTCATGCCTCTCTACTCTTCCGTTAAGAGGCGCGCGGGCACTGGTCTCCCTTTCTCTTCTGAGCTGACTTGGAGCTCGTAGATCCTCCGCGGATCCAGAGCCAATGTCAACAAGACTAAGGCTCAATGAGTTCCTCGAACAGTTGCGATTATCGGGCCTCAACCGCCATTTCGCGCTTTAGTACGAGAGTCCTAGCCTAACGGTTTGATGGCTCTCGTACATAAGTCAGAAGCATTAGCAGATACTATCAAGCCATTTGCCCTCAAGGCAAGGCCTTGCCATGGACTTCCGAACAAGCACATAAGGGGCTTGTTTATTGGGAAGAGGTTTATGTCCAATATCGCTGGCAAGGCTTACATCATGAACGTCATTACACCTATGCGGCCTTGGCTCACATGGGCTCAGCGGCTTGGCTACATGGCCGGCCGCGTGATCCCAATACTTTCGGTACCATTGCGCGGTATGATGTTTATCCATTTTGCAAGCTGGTCCATAATCAAGCGAAATCAATGGCCCGATCTTGGTCAAGGAAAGCAAAATCTGCGCAACGATTACTTGCTGTTCACCAGCAATTTTAATGGTACTTGGGATCAATATTTGGATGCTTTTTCAGATGGCAATCCGATCGGTGTCGATATAGCCTGGATGGCCAGCACGAAATTTCCTCAATCAATTCCAAGCACACCCTTCAAAGATTATGTAAGGGCTAATCAGATCAACGCGGATTATTACTATAACGCGACACCCGGAGCCGCTCAGCGTGATATCAAGGCAGCGCTTCGGGTGCGGCGGGCTATTCTTGGTTTGGTAAAGCAATTCGAGATTTTAGCACCCTCTGATTTCTGCCGCGCTTATATCTCTACCCTTCGCAGCGTGCAGAACGATCTTGGCTATCAGGGGTACGCACCCGTTCCAAGCAACGACACCGTCAATGCCGATGCTAACCGTGATGGCCTTACAGGCTTGCGGCTCAATCACGCCGCAGGACTTCAATTGAATACAACTTTGCAACCAAAGGGTTAGCTCATGCCCACGTTTGACGGCGGACATTATTTCTTGACAGTCCTCGCCCCAATAAAAAAAGAGCCGATTGCTATCGGCGCCACATTTACGTCGCCTGTCAATGTATTGCGCGAGCGGCTCGCTTCGTTGCCGGTCATCGGACAAAGGCCAAGTATTGGCCGTCGGCAAAGCCCATTCGCACGCAACACGCGTAACCATTTTGTGCGCTTCGCTATTATCGATGATGTCGCTTACAACGGGCGCGAAGAGATCAATGTTCTGTTGATGCTCCTCAAGAACATCGACCCGACGGTCGCACAGCCGCAAGATCATCTCAATTGTTCATTCCTCCTCTTTTTGGTCGAATTCGACGCCGCAAATGGCACAGACACCGAACGCGATACCTACCTCACCTGTCTATGGGACACTATGAGCGGGGAATTGCGCAGCATCTTCACCTGCTGCGTTGGGTTTGACGAAACTGTCAGCGATGCCACGTCATTCGCGAAGTTTATAGCTCGCTGCCAAATCGAAACGACGATGTCGTTTAATGATTACTATGTGGAGGACCCGCATCTTCCGTCATGGTCTTGGAAACAATATCTCGTTCCATCGGTCATCAGTTTGGCCATAGCGGCGCTTGGTTTTGCCTCCGGCTCGTTTGTATCAGTGCCCATCGCCCTAATACTTTTTCTTGCTGGTGTAGGGTCTCTGGGAGCCGTTATTTGGCACGGTTACACAAGCATCATGGCAGCTGGCGCAAAGCCTTACCCCGCGGCGCCTGACACAAACCTGCCCTCGATCCTTAAAGCCCTCCATTTGCAAGGGGCATTCGCCCAATTTGCGATCGCCAATCAAGGCTTGGTGGGAAGCCCGCATACTAGCGAACAACTTCATGCAGCGTTTGGAAAATTTCTTATGGCAAACCGTCCTGAAGACCTTGAGGCGCCGACGCAGCCGCCCGGCGTCTACGGCATTTAGAGGAGGCCCAATAGATGCCTGTCGAACTCGATCTCGCCGATATCCAAGGCAATATTCTCACCGCCTATGGAAGGCTCGGCTTTCCAAAGGGCCGCATTATGCTCTTCCATGTCCATGATGGAGAGTCGGGCCGCAGGTTTGTGAGAGAATTATTGCCAATGATCTCAACTGCGTTGCGATGGACATCACGACAGGGCATTCCGACCGGAAAAATAGAAGTCCCGAAACCCGAGGTTGCCGTCAATATTGCATTTACCTTTAAGGGCCTCATCAAGCTAGGCCTGCCGACTCGGACACTGCGCGGCATGCCTGACGAATTCATGGACGGAATGGCCGCGAGGGCGCCGATGCTCGGCGATGATTTTAGCGGCCCAAATTGGCAAGAGTCCTGGGACGAAGTTTGGGTCCCTAGCGGCCGTCACAACGGCGCAGATTCAGCGGCAGTGCATATACTAATTACGCTTTTTGCCCAAATGTATCCGGACGGATCAGCAGTTGCCGCACTTGACGAGAGAACGCAAGTGATTGAAGGGCTTTGTCGCACGAGCGGGGGCGTCCGGTTGCTTGCTGGCCACAATCGCAAGGGTAAAACGAAACAGCCCTACCAAGACCTCTCGGCGCTGTTGAAGCGGAATTCCGAGGGTGCGCTTACAGTCTCAGCAAAAGAGCATTTTGGCTTTACCGACGGGATAGGCGATCCGGTTTTCGACGGGCAATATCCAAACCGCTTTGAACGAACGTTTCAAGAGGGCAACGGAGCCCTGGACGGCAAGGGAAATTGGCGCCCGCTCGCCACGGGGGAATTTCTGCTTGGCTATCCGGACGAGGCCCAAGAGATTGCGGGGGCCGCTATGCCGCACGCCTTCAGTCGCAATGGCACTTTTCTTGTCTATCGCAAACTGCATCAAAACGTTGCCGCGTTTCGTAAATTCATCAATGACACAGCGGATCGCTTTGGCGCCGTCTTTGGCATCAACAATCCAGACGACGCCAAGGAAACCTTGCTGGCAAAATTAGCCGGGCGGTGGCAGGATGGCGTGCCTTTATCTGCCGCACCGACGGTAGAGCACTGGAAAAATTTTAATCTTAAATACCCAGAGTCAGATCCAAACGCCCGCTATGCGGCACAGGCAAAAGTTGCTTTTGGGGATGACCCCGAGGGAACTAAATGCCCCCTTGGATCGCACATAAGGCGCGCGAATACGCGCGACATGCTCGACCCTCTTGGCGGAAGCGCCTCGACATTAAACAACCGGCGCCGAATCTTGCGGCGGGGACTTCCCTATGGAAAGTCTCCAGAGAACGTTTCAGATGAAAGCGAGCACGGGATTGGCATGCTGATTTACTGTGCGAGCCTGTTCCGGCAGTTCGAATTTGTCCAACAACAATGGATTAATTACGGATTCGCCTCGCGCTCCGGCAACGATACCTGCCCCATCATTGGTAATCACTCACGCGGAAAACCTGGCAGTACGAATGGCCCAAAACCCAAATTTGCCATCGCCGCCGATCCTTCATCAGATCGACCACCGTTCATCATTGAAGATATCCCACAGTTTGTCGAGACTCGCGGCGGCGAATATTTCTTCGTTCCAAGCCTGACTGCATTGCGCATGATCGGGACGCGCGCGATCGACCCCACATAGACTCGTTGAATTACAATGAAGAATGCTGGCGGCAGCCGCAAAGAAGTGTGGTTAGTTGGCCCCATCGACCCTTCTGGTTGAAGAGGCACGATGAAACCGGAGTCAGGTTTGAGCAAGTCTACAAAACTACAGTGTCGTGTGTGACAGGGGACTACCCTTTTGTTTCTTGAGGCGCTTCAAAATTAACCTCAAGAGGAAGAGAATGATGTCAGGTAGGGAAGGCAGCGTGTTACCTAAGCCGCGACTCCGATTAACGCGAGAGTACCTAGCGTCTCTTAACTTGGTCTCCCTTCGGGAGTTATCCTTATTTTCGGAGCCTGTCACATGGACTTCCGATCCCATTTTTGATCTTCTTTGCGCGCAAGAGCGAGCCCAAGAAGCGTTCGACGCGGCTGTTGACAAATTCGAAAGGTTACAGACTCGGACAGAAAAGTGGGAGGGCGCTAAGATCGTGATTGCGGGTGTCGAAGCAACGTTTTTTTGCCGAGAAGATCTTGAATTGCACATCAGTTCGCTGCTGACCTCCGCGCCTGGTTGGGTCGAGTCAAAAATCAGGGCCGAAGCAGCCAAGGCTCTAGAGGTTTTCGATCGCGGTTGCGCAGCCTACGACGCCAAAGTGAACGTCGCCGAGCTCAATGAAGCAGATCGCTCCGTGAAACGAGCCATGAGCGCGCTAGCCGACGCGGAACGTGCCGTTCTGAAAACCGAGCCTCATACGCTCCCAGGAACCATTGCTTTACTCCTCTTCACCGCGAGACATATGGCCGACGGTTTGCCGGTTGAAAGCGGCGATGTCACCGATGTCCTTATTAATGCCGCGCATGCTCTTGCGGGGCTTAATAGCCAAAAAACCCTCCCGCGCTATCAATGTTCCTAATCCTTTCGCGGGATTGAGCAAAATTCTAAAGAGGGGCTAAAGTTCGTCGAACTTCTTGGTTGCTGTCAGTCGTAGCGACTCGTTGTTCCCCATACTGGGTAATCTCTCAGGAGCCGCCGTGCGCTACGGAAAAGTGCGCCAACACCGCTACGGGATTGTACCCTTGCAAATCTTTTTTTGAGGTGGTCGCGCTCCGGCCAACATGATCAATGCGGCTTCCTCTTCAACCGGACGCCTGCGCCAGGGACGATTCCGTGCGGTACGGCGCTCGGCAATCTCACGTGTACTAGCTGGTATTTGATCCGACAGACGGCGTCTTTGGAATGGTCAGGTCTATCTGATGTGTAATAGTTGGGATTTGATCGGACATTTGGTGTCATAAGCCGGTAGCGCCCTTCTTTCGACCAGCCCCAACCCGGCTCCCTCCACGAGTCATTTTTGATTCCTTTTGATTAAGTTTCAAAAATTCAAACGCCGAGCCAATATCAGCCGGCGCTCGCGGACAAAAGCAACCCCTCGGGCAGCAGCATCATCAACCGCCCTCTTCGCGTTGGCTTCTGAAACCTGAGCTGCAACTTCTGGTGAAACCTCTGAAACCTGAGCGGCGAGGCGAGCCCTAATCTCCCGACGCACCTTGTCGGTGAGGTCTCTTTGCCATCCCTTTTGCTTGGCGCGCTAAAGCCGACTTTAAAAATCGGCTCTGTAGAAATTTTTGGCTAGTGCACCAGAGACAGCCCCAAATGCTTTGGGTCCCATATTTTGCCAAACGGATTGCACTATGGACGCGCTGTGGGACTGGGCAACCCCGCCACGGCCTCGCCCTCAATCGCGCGGCGGTCATCCTCGTTATCGAGCACCCTGTCGCAGTCCGCCCCTGCGAGGGCGCCGCCAAAAATCGGCCTGACGGCAAAATCAATGTCCACGGTGTGATCCACCTGCACCTTGTCCCGCCATTCATGAGGCGCGCAATTTTTGAGTGAAAAGATGCTCGCTGCGACTTCCGCGCCAGTCTTGGCCGAAAGCAGTTTCTCTTCTAGCGCCTTGGTTCTGAGGGCTGAGGCCCTTTTTACCGCTTCGGAAAACTCCGGGTAGCGCTTGGCCCAGTCACTAATTGCATCATGGCTTACGCCGATATGCCCAGCGAAGGCAGTCTTGCTGAATCCTTGCCCCATGAACTCTATGATTTCGGCACAGAAGCGCGGGTCATACTTCGTCGGGCGCCCAACTGGAAGGCGCGGCTCGTCCGCAGGTTTTGGTTTGGTCATCAATGCTGCTCCTTTGTTCTGGCGCTCTGCCACAGCCTGCCGCCCTGAAGCTTGACGAAGCCCGGCCCCATGGCCACAGCCGGACTCCCCTTCATGAACCAGACCAAGCCGTCATGCGGCGCGTCAAAGAGATCGCCCGGCGTGAAGCCAAGCGCGTCTGCTTGCACGCCCCAGCGATCCAGGAACAAGCCCGCGTCGTTGATGGCTTGAAGCCAAGAGGGTTCATCGCAGGCAGCCGGGCGCTGCAATTGGAACCTTGCCCAAGCGTCCAAATAGGGTTCCGGCACGCTGCCCATTGCCATGCCCTTGCGTTCTTCGAGACTTGAGGGGTCAAGATCGCAAGCGGCGGTTACGACATCGGTTACGCCACCCTCATCATTATTTTCCCCCTTGCTGTTTTCATGGCGTAACCCACGTAACCGTTGTAACTTCAATGGTTTAGACACGTAACCGGTTACGCCCGTTACGCCACTTTTCGGGATAGTGTCGCCCTTCATCACCCGGCGAAGGCGCGATGCAAGTTCAGCCTGCATAGCTACCGCCGTCGAATATTTTAGCCGTCACGACGTAGACACGCTTGGGAGTGCCGCAGATCTTCTGCACCTGCTGAAAGCCATCGCTTGCGCGCTCAATCAGGCCCCGCCCGCCAAGCGTCCGGGCAACCATCGTAGGACCAAGCCCGGCGCAAATTTCAGATTTCCAGACTTGGGGCGGGATCATCCATTCCCGTTCCGGCCCGCTGCCCTTGCTCCAGCCGAGGCGGTTCGCAAGGTCGTGCGTCGTGCGCCGGTTTTCCCGAGATGCACAAGATATCGCTCGCGTTGCTCGACAAGCGGCGCTGCTCGATATCTCTCTGCAGTCCGGGGAAAGAAGATTTCTTCAAACATGATCGCTCCTCCGTGTTGGTGGAGGCTGACCTTGTTTTCAGAGCGTTCTGAAGCAAATTATGTTGCGTAGAAGCCGCGCAACCTTCTGTGGAAAAGCGCCCAATCAAGAACGCCGCAACATAACCTGCGAGGCAACATAATCGCACCATCGGCAATTGTAGCGGTTGATTTTGAAGCTCCCCAGATGCCGGTCAGCGCGGCGCGGGTTGAGGGCAACCCATTCGCGACGCACTTGCTTGCCGCTTGGGAGCACACGCGCCAGCACCGCTGATAGATTCGCCAGAGCCGCCCGGTTGATTTGATCGAAATCGATTCGCCTCATTGGCGGCCCTCCAAAAGGAGGATTGCCGCCATTGCCAGTTGCCCGCCGATAGAAATAAGGCGCGCCAAGACATTGGCTTGTGTTGTTGGCGCTGATTTGCTATTCTCTAAATCGTCAGCCATCAATCTTGACAAAGAGATTTGACCCCGGCCCCGCGCGGCAACGCGGGCCGGGATTTCGCTTGTAAGAGGCCCGGTCATTGGCCGAGCCTCCCGATGAACTCCCGCAACGCTTCGGTTTTGATCAACCGCCGGCCGCCGAGGCGGACGGACTGAAGCTCACCGTTTTTGATCAATTCATAGAGCCGTGTCCGGCCTATCCCAATTATTTGACCCCCCTCGTTGAGTGAGACGGCCAAGCGCTCGCTCAACGGCACTCCCGTTTTGACTGCATGGTGGTTCATGAATTTTTTCCCATAAAAAAAAGCCCCCAGCGGTAAGCCAGGGGCTTGATCATAAAGACGCGGCCTGTGCCGCCGCGTCTCAGCTTTCAAACGGCACGGATATTTGAGACATAAAAAAGCCCGCACCTCAGTGAGATACGGGCGACCCAAGATACAATAAACTGGTGATTATGTAATTATAACGCGATCCCGCTCTACGCAAGGATAATCAATTCACAGGCTGTGCATACTGTGCGTATTTGCTCGCCGCAGTTCATATCAACTCGTTTTTGCATTGGCGGCCAACGCGCATGGGGAATATGAAAGTTTGCACGTAGCCGCAAGCAAGCGCCCAATGTAAGACCAATTGTAAGACCTATTGTAAGACCTATTGGCTTATTTTCTTAGGAACGACAGCAATTACAGGTACTTACTCGGCTGGCGTGGCGGAGAGGGGGGGATTCGAACCCCCGATAGGCTTGCGCCTATGCCGCATTTCGAGTGCGGTGCTTTCAACCGCTCAGCCACCTCTCCCATTTCGCGCGGCAGCTCAAATTACATAAGGCAGCGCGGGTTGTCTAATAACCTCTTCGGCGCCGCGCTCTATTCCAGCGCATCCTTCACTGGTCCAAACCAGCAATGGCCCGGGCGAAATCGTGGGCATCAAACGTCTCGAGATCATCGGCGCCCTCGCCGACGCCGATAAAATGGACCGGAAGCTGAAACTGCTGTGCGATCGCGACCAGAATTCCGCCGCGCGCGGTCCCATCGAGCTTCGTCATGACAAGGCCGGTGACGCCGGCAACGCGGCTGAAAATCTCGACCTGATTGATGGCGTTTTGACCGACGGTCGCGTCGAGAACGAGCAACACGGCATGGGGCGCGCTAGGATCAGCTTTTTTCATGACGCGTAATATTTTTTCAAGTTCGGCCATCAGCTCGGCTCGGTTCTGCAAACGGCCAGCCGTATCCATCAAAACGACATCGGCGCCGAGGTCTGGCGCGATTTTGATCGCATCGAAAGCGAGGGCCGGCGCGTCGCCGCCTTGCTCGCGCTGAATGACCGGGCAGCCAAGGCGCTCGCCCCAAATCCGCAACTGCTCGATGGCGGCGGCGCGGAACGTGTCGCCCGCCGCCAGCAAAATTTTGTGGCCCCGGTGGGAGAGGAGCGCCGCGATTTTACCAATGGTTGTCGTTTTGCCGGATCCGTTGACCCCGATGACGAGAACGACGAATGGCTTTTTACCGAGCTCAATTTCAAAGGGCTTGGCATAGGGAGCGAGGATCTCCTCGATCTCCCTCGCGACGATCTCCTTAACTTCATCAATCTCGATGTTTTTGTCGTAACGCCCTTGGCCGATGGCCTTGGAGATCCTAGCGGCGGTGGCGACCCCAAGATCCGCGCGAATGAGGACGTCCTCGAGATCTTCGAGGGTCTCGGCATCCAGCTTGCGCTTGCTCAAGATGCTCGAAAAACCTTCCCAGATCGAACCGGAGGTGCGCGAGAGGCCTTGGCGCAGGCGGGCCCACCAGCCGCGCCGTTGGCTTTCTAGAGGGGCGGCCGCAGCGGCTAACTCGCCGGGTGCTTGCGGCGCCGTCTCTGCCTCGGCATCAAGGGCAAGGTCCTCACCGCCCGTGCCATCTCCGGGCGCGTGCCCAGTTTCTCCCTTGCGGCTGAACAATTGCCGGAACAAGCCCCGCTTGGGCGCCCGCTCGTTTTCGCTATCGCCGCCCTGCTTTTCTGCCATGAATCCGATCGGTTCCGAGCCGCTTCCTGGTATAGCCGCCTAACCTCATATGAGTTTCGTCAGGGGCCCTGCAAGCCTTCGGCCGCGATGGAAGCAACAGGATCCCACGAGCCTCGCATCGCCAAGCGCGCTTCTTTCAATTGAGGAGCGAGCTCCAAGAAGGATCTGATGCGTAATTGGGCGTAGGAATTGGGAATTCGGCCCGCCCAAAAACATCAGTCATGAAGATCTTCGCGCCGCCCTGGCCGCCAGGATCACGGAAAAACATCAGATAAAGGCCATTTGGCGCCCAGGTCGGCCCCTCATTGTGGTAGCCCTCTGTTAAAATCCGCTCGCCCGACCCATCCGCGTGCATGATGCCGATGGCAAATGTGCCTCCCTTTTGCTTGGTAAAAGCAATGTAATCTCCTTTCGGCGACCAAACAGGCGTGGAATAGCGGCCCTCGCCGAATGAGATGCGCCTTGGATCACCACCCGTTGCCGACATAATGTAGATTTGCTGGCTGCCGCCACGGTCGGATTCGAAAACGATTTGCGATCCGTCTGGCGAATAGCTCGGTGAAGTATCAATTGCATTGGTATCGGAAAGCCGCGTCGTGGTCTTGCTTCGCAAATCCATCGTATAGAGATTCGAGGACCCTCCCTGCGAGAGAGACATCACGACCTTTTGGCCATCAGGCGAGAAGCGCGGCGAGAAAGTCATACCCGGGAAATTGCCAACGACTTCTCGCTGCCCCGTTTCAATGTTTAAGAGCAGAACTTTTGGATCGGAGGCGCCAAAGGACATATAGGTGACGTCCTGAGATGAAGGCGAAAATCTCGGCGTCACGACGAGATCATCGCCACGGGTCATGTAGCGGAGATTAGCGCCGTCTTGATCCATGATGGCAAGCCGCTTGCGCCTATGTTCGGCCGGGCCGGTCTCGTCGACGAAAGCAATACGCGTATCAAAAAAACCTTTTTCGCCCGTAATGCGGGAGAAAATTGCGTCCGAGACGAGATGCGCGACGCGGCGCGCATTGTCAGGATCCGTCACATATTGGCTCCCGGCGACTTGCGAGCCACTGGCGACATCCCACAGCCTGAATTCGGTCTGCAAGCGCCCATCCGGCGAGCGGCTGGCCCGGCCTGTAACGACGAATTGCGCATTGATCATGCGCCAAGCATCCATATTTGGAGGTTGGTCGGGATTGCTGATCGCCTCGACAAAGGTCTTTGGGTCAAGGGGGGTAAGAAATACCGAGCGTTTGAAGTTATTGGCCATGATCGACGTCAGCTGGCCGGCTGCAGCGGGATCGCCGGCGAAATTGGTGACGGCGATTGCGATGGGCTTGAACTCGCCCCCGTGGATGTTGAGATAGCGGTCTTGGGCCATGGCCGCTTGGGAAAAAGCTCCTTGGGCCAACAAAAAATTACAAAAGAGCGCTAACCCCGCGAGAAGCGCGGCCGCCAGCTTTCCCGCGACGGCGCTCTTCTGTGGAATGGCAAGGCCCGGCAGGGAAAAACGAAACGTCACAACATTTCCTCTGGATCAAAGCGGACGATCCGGCCTTTCCATTGCTCGTAGAATGGTTGGTACTGGCTTGGGATCCGCAATGGGTCGCAGCGATGAACAGCGCGCATGGCGCTTTCGGCTAGGCCGCGAAGATTTGGATCGGATGGCGGATTGAGCAGAACCGGCTCCCCAATGAGAGCCCCGTCGGGAGAATAATGAACGTGTATTTCAGGAACATATTTTTGTTGCCCGCCAAGGCTGCCAAAGCTCCAGCAATGCTTGTATTGTTCTTGCAGTAATCCATCGAGCTGATCCCAAAGCGATGGCGACATTTTCGCCGCACTTGCGGTGGGTGCGCCCAGCGAAGCCACTTGCGTTAATTCATGCCCGCTGTGTTGTTTTTTTTGCGGCGGTTCCTTGCTCAAGAATTTCGCGATGTCTCCAGCGTCGAATTTATGGTCAGGCGCCTCTGTTTGTTCGCTCGATTTCGGCTTTGCTACGGGCTTTGGTTTTTCTTTTTTGTCTTCCTCAAGCAATTTGGCGAGCTCATCGGGCCTGAACTTCAATACCGGCTTTTCGGGCGCTGCTTTTGGCCGCATCGCTTCTTCGCCATCATTGGGCTCCGGCTTTGGTCGAGGCACGGCGGGTTTTGCCACAACCGGTTTTGGCTCGCTCTTTGCCGCCTCGGCGGGATGCTGTTTCGCCGGCGTTTGGACCGGATTTTGATCGCTCTCACTCTCCTCGACTGCGTGGCTCGGCGGCGGAGGCGGAGCGGGCACTTGCCGCGGGGCATCGACGGGCGAATGCTGAAGATTTTGATCGGGCAATTGGGCGATTTTTTCGGCACGCTGACTGGGCTTTGCCTCAACCGCCGATTTTTCGCCCTTCATGATCTGACTGAACTGTTCGTTGCTGAGGACGGCAACGGGAATCGTCTCCTGCGACTCCTCCAGAGGCGGGGTCCGCGAAAAGGACAGCACAGCCAAGGCGAGCAAACAGAGATGGACCGCGCCCGAAACCGCAAGGCCAGGATTTTCAGGCAAAGCCATGAGCGCCTAGTTCTTATTGGGGTCGGTCACCAGCGCGACCTTCTTATACCCGGCCGCCGTAATGATAGACATGACCTCGGCAATTTTCCCGTAGTTTACCTGATTGGCGCCGCGAACATAGATGCGTTCGTCGGCGCCCGCGGCGGCGGCCTCCTTCAGCCGATCGGCTAGATTTGCCGCTTGCACGGGCTGATCCATGACAAAGATCGAGCCCTTGTCGTCAACCGCGACTGAGACCGGCTTTTGCTCGACGTTAAGCGCTGCCGCTTTCGTTTTGGGCAAATCGATTGCAACGCCCGTCGCAAGTAGTGGCGCGGCAACCATGAAAATGATCAAGAGCACCAGAATAACGTCGATGAACGGTGTCATGTTGATCTCAGCCATGGCACGGTAGCGTGGCACGCCGCGCCGCCCTCGCCTCCCTTTGCGTCCCGCAATTCCAGACATTCCCATGTGAAAAATCCTCAATGAATGACTTTGAAACTTTCGCTCATTTCAATTTTTGCCCTTCTTGCCCGCTACGCCGCTCGATCATGAATGGCATGCTGGTCGATCTGGCGTGATAAAATCGCCGAGAACTCATCGGCGAATCCCTCGAGTCGCGCTTGCTTCTTCGCAACATCACCTTGGAACTTGTTATAGGCGATGAGAGCGGGAATTGCCGCGAATAGCCCGATCGCGGTTGCAAATAGCGCCTCCGCTATGCCTGGCGCGACGACGGCCAAGGATGTATTACGCGAAGCCGCGATCGAGCGAAAGGCCGTCATAATTCCCCAAACAGTTCCAAATAGCCCGATGAAGGGCCCAGCCGAAGCAACGGTCGCGAGTATTAGGAGGTTCGACTCGAGTTTCTCAATTTCCCGCGCGATCGAGACATCGAGAACCTTCTCGATTCGCGCCTGAAGCCCCATGAAGGACGACGTGGCCCCCTGCACGGAACGGCGCCATTCCCGCATTGCCGCTACGAAAAGCGCGGCCATGCCCGATGCGGGACGTGAGGACACAGTTGTGTAAAGCTCATCGAGCGAAGCGCCAGACCAAAACACGTCTTCGAATTTCGCCATGTTCCGGTCCGTTTTTGAAAACAAAAGTATTTTGTTAATGATAATTGCCCAGCACCAAACCGAGGCCGAAAGCAAACCGACCATGACCAGCTTCACGACAAAATGAGCGGACCAAAACATCCCAACCAGAGAGACTTCCATAAGTGGCGAAGCCACGCCGGCGCTCGAGACATCAATGGGATTCATTGGATAATTCCTTTAAGGGTAATTTACTGCCTTCGCGGTGTGAAACATCACCCGTTTCAGTGATCTTCCTGGCCCTCAATATCTCCTGGCCCTCAAAATCGTCTTTTCTTGGGCTTCCGCGGGCCAAATAGGGTACATTCCGAATGATTAGAGAAACTGCAAACGCCAGAAAATTCAGACTCATCGCGGTTAATATCAGGTTATTTTTACGAAGGTGATCTCGGATTGGACCGCGCCGTGGACATGGCGCCCGCGGGCGCGGCCATGAGCTTAGCCATCACCTCCGGCGGGATCCGGCGAGCTTTGCCATTTGCAATAACCGCGACCCGAACACCGGCTCTCAGAAGAATAGTATATCCCCGTTGGATTTCCTGAACCATTCCGATCGAGGCGCCCGCAAGCGAAGATATTCCTGTAAGAATCATAAGCTCGTCGTCCATCAGCGCCGGCTTTAAGAAGTCAACGCTTATGGAGCGGACGACGAAATAAAAGCCTCGGCCGCCATTTCCACAAAAACTTGTCCGGTGTTCAATGCCAAGCTCACGCAAGAATTCGGTGCGTCCTCGCTCCAAAAACCTGAGGTATGACGCATGGTAGACCCGTCCGGAAAAATCCGTGTCCTCATAGTAAACCCGGATTTGGAGACGGTGTCTTGCCTCGATGATGGGATTAGGCACACCCGCTTTCACGGCAAACGTGCCCTATGGGCGAGCGATTTAGCAATGCGTTGGCCGGCCGCGCCAGCCATTAAATGGGCCGCGCCAGCCATTTCGCAGGCGGAACTTAGGGCCGATCCTTTCATTGAGCCGCGTCTTTTCACAACATTCGCTGGCATTGGCCGAAAACAGCCATTCACGTCAAGATATTCGTTGGCTAAAACGCGAGTCCTATTGAAGGAGGACATTTTATGCCTTCTCACCCTTGCCCCCGCATCGGCGTGCTTGGCGCCGGCGCATGGGGCACGGCCCTTGCTAATCTCGCAGCCCAGCCGCGGGCGAACGCAGAGCCTCGAGTCCTGATTTGGGCGCGTGATCCGGCGCATGTCGCCGAGATGACGGCCGCTGGCGCCAATTCCCGCTACCTTCCCGGCGTGCCGATGCGCGCGAATGTCGCGCCTGTCGCCGATCCCGCCATATTGACCGGTGTGGAATTTGTCCTCGCCGCTGTTCCCGTGCAGGTGATGCGGCAAGTCCTGCAGATTTTTGCACCCTACATCGGAGGAGATGCCCCCATCATACTTTGCGCGAAGGGTATCGAGCACGCGACGGGCAAATTTTTAAGCGAAGTCGCTCGAGACGTTCTGCCCGGTAATCCGCGAGCAATCCTTTCAGGGCCAAGCTTTGCCAAGGAAGTAGCTCAAGGTCTGCCAGCCGCCGTTACTCTCGCGGCCCTCGATGACAGCCTCGCCGCGGCAATTGCCGGGAGATTAGCCGCCCCTTCCTTCCGGCTCTACTCCTCTTCCGATGTCAGGGGAGTGGAGGTCGGAGGCGCCGCCAAAAATGTCCTGGCAATCGCCAGCGGTATCGCCGCGGGGCGCGGCCTTGGGGCAAGCGCCGCAGCTTCCCTCATCGCCCGGGGGTTTGCCGAGCTTAATCGCTTCGGTAAAGCCCAGGGCGCCATGCCTGAAACGCTGATGGGCCTTTCCGGCCTTGGCGACCTTGTCCTCACCTGCACCTCGCCGCTATCGCGAAACTACAGCCTCGGCTTTGCTCTCGGGCGCGGCACCACCTTGGCAGATGCTTTAGAGCACAGTGGCCTATGCGAGGGGGCCTCCACGTGTGGCGTGCTGTTGAGCCTCGCGAAGGCCAAGAGAATCGAGATGCCGGTTACCGCGGCGGTCGACGCGGTCCTTTCGGAGAAAATAACGATCGACGACGCGATTGCGGAACTGCTCGCCCGCCCGCCCAAGGCCGAATTTGTAGGAGAAGCCTAAGCTAGTAATTTAAATTCGGAGAAAGCCGGTGTCGTATTGGTTGCTGAAGAGCGAGCCTTCGGCATGGTCATGGGAAGACCAGGTGAAGGCCGGGAAAAAAGGGACATTTTGGAATGGCGTGCGCAACCACAGCGCCAAGCTTAATCTCATGGCGATGAAAATTGGCGAACAGGCTTTTTTCTATCATTCCAATGTCGGGAAAGAGATTGTCGGCATCGTTGAGATCATCAAAACCTACTACCCCGATCCGTCGGACTCGACGGGTAAGTTTGGGATGGTTGACGTTCGCGCGAAAACAGCATTGAGAAGGCCAGTTTCACTTGATGCGATCAAGGCCGATCACCGGCTGAAGAATATGGTGTTGATCAACAACCCGCGTCTTTCTGTTCAGCCCGTGACCCAAGAAGAATGGTCCATCATTTGCGCTGAGGGCGGGCGGCTATAAGCTCGTGAAATGGCTGGACAGCCGGAAAAGTCCCAATCCGTCGCAAAACTCTGGTGCCGGAACCTTTACCAATAGTTGCGAGCGGTGAGCATGGAACCGTTATCTCTATCATTAGTTAGGCAGGCGGATCATATGCGGGATACGTTATGCTCAAGAAAAAGACTTCTTCCCACCGCGGCTTCGCCGCCATGGATGCCGAGAAACAAAGGGAAATCGCCCGCAAAGGCGGCCGGAGTGTCCCAAGCGAAAAACGCAGCTTTGCTCAAAATCACCAGCTCGCTTCCGAGGCAGGCCGCAAGGGTGGCCGGTCTTCACATGGAAGCCGGCAGCCAACGCCCAAACAAGAACAAAGCTAAAGTCTCAAACTAGCTTGCGCTCAGGGACGACATGAGCTTGGATTTGCGTGAGAACTTTGACGGTCTCAAAGCGCCCCGTATCTTCGTCAAGCGCGAGCAGCGTTCCATCAGCGATGCCGAAATACGCGCCGGAGAGCGTAAGCCTGCCGACGCGCTCGCGTTCGGCAATCCACGGGAAGCTGCGCAGGTGTTGAAGGCTTTGCGCGACCGACGCCTGCCCAAGCTGCTCGGCGTATTCATCAAACGGCAACTTTTCCGGTGATTGAATTTTGCCTGCGGCCGGAGCGACAAGGCTTATCCATTTGCCGATGAAATCGCCTGCAGACAAGGGCGCCTTGGCCGAATTGACCTCATTTGCGGCAAAGGTGCGAATTCCTCCACAACTGGCATGCCCCATGACCACGATGTGGTCGACCCCCAGAGCCATGACACCGAACTCGAGAGCGGCCGAGGTGCCATGTAAATCATCGTTTGGGCCATAGGGCGGCACGAGGTTCGCGATATTGCGAATAATAAAAAGCTCGCCTGGCCGCGCATCGAAAATGACTTCCGGCGAAACACGAGAATCGCAGCAACCGATCAACATGATACGCGGGCTTTGGCCCTCGGCGGCCAAGTGGCGGAACCGCTCCTGCTCGTGAACGAAGCGGCCTTCAAGGAAGGAGGCATAGCCGCGAATGAGTCTATCTGGCAGAAGCATCTGCCGGCCAGCTCCGGCGGCATGTGGGGGCATTATCAATCTCCGGCGAAGGCGGAAAAACCCGGCAATAGATTACAATTCACCAGCTATTCTAAGCTAAGGGTGGTTGGTTCGCCAGCGCAGCGCTTGCGATATCGAGCGCTCAGTAGGCGCGATCGCGCAGGACTTCGAGGCAAGTGCGCAGCAGGATAGTAAGGTCAAGTCCAAACGAGCAATTGCTTATATACCAAAGGTCTAGCTTTACTCGTTCCGCCATTTTTGAAAACGAGGCGGTTTCACCGCGCAACCCATTAACCTGCGCCCATCCCGTGATACCCGGTTTGACATGGTGACGGCAGGCATAATCAGCGACGTGCGCCTTATACTCCTTATCGTGAGCAAGGGCGTGAGGCCGGGGTCCGACCAGTGACATGTCGCCGCTCAAAACGTTGAAGAGCTGCGGCAATTCATCAAGGCTCGACCGTCGCAGGAACTTGCCCACTCGGGTGACCCTCAGGTCATCTCGCCGCGCCTGCTTGACGACGGTGCCGTCTTCGAGAACCGTCATTGAACGAAATTTATAAATGACGAATTCTTTCGCGTTTAAGCCACTGCGGCGCTGCTTAAAAATCACCGGCCCCTTGCTATCAATTTTGATTGCGAGGGCGACTAATAAGAAGGCCGGCGCGAAAAATGCGATAGCAAGGGTTGACACGACGATATCGAGGGCCCGCTTGGCGAACCGTTCCATCGGGGTCAAAGCCCACCTTTGGATGGTGACAGGCGCAAACAGCGTATCGGCAAAGCCGCCGCGCTGGAACAGCAAGGATCGCATGCTGCGATCGGGTAGAAGCCCGATTGGTAACGGCGAGACTCTCAAGCGCGCGCGGACCGTTTCCAAAAGATCTTCATTGCCCCATCTCACCGCGATCAAAAATTCTTCCGCGTTAAGGTCTTTTGCCAAAGCAATGGCCCGGTCAAGTTCGGCCAAAACATCGCTCAATCCGACTCCCATTCCAGCATTGCGCCGCGTCGCCAGGACAATGCGGGAAACCTCCTTGCGGCCAAAGCTCTGTAACAGGAAGGGCGCACTGATACCGAGAAGCTCGGCCGGCTCACCAATTGTAACGGCGCACCGGCCCGCCACGGTGCCGTTCGTAAGGCCAGCGCGAGCGATCCTTGCGAAAAGAGATCGTGACAACAACAAAAACGCGAGCTGCAGCACAACTATGACAGCCCACGGCATGGCGAAAATCCTACTGCCTAAAAGCAGGAATTCGCAGCCGGTGATGCCCACCGTCGCGGCGGCGAAAGTTGAAAGCAATCTGCCGAGATGGGGCATCGGATGCAAGAGAACAGGCAGGCGGTAGAGCCGACGCATGGCCGCCGAATAAATAAAGAAACCTCCGTTTAGGGCGGCGAAAAGAGCGACATCCGGCACCGGCGGTGTCAAAAATGAGACGAAGTCCGACGCCGCGTAGGCTAAGAGGCCAGAAGAAGCCATCAAAATGAAATCGATGACAACAAGAAGACCTTTAGCGGATTGGCAAGAAATAGTGGCAGTGGAGAAAAATGAAGCCTCGGCTTTCGATGTGTTGTTCGATGAGTCAGCGTAATTTTCGGGCAGCCGAGTTTTAATCATCCACCGCCTCAATAGATTTGGAAAATCACTACTGTTATCAGTTATTCAGCACGAGAATGCTCATAACTTACCGGTTAGTTAGCTGAACCTAGCGACTTTTTCAAGCCGACCCGCGGCTAATGCTTTCGCTCATAGCATGTCGATCATACATCAAATTTCAATTTTGATCCGCCGTCGAGCGTTTTTGCGGCCGGGGTTAGGCCCGAACTCAATTAGTCCCATCCAACAAATAATTGGCCAAAACTTGGCTTAGCATTTGCTGTAAGCAAGCAGCACCGTCATCGCGCGGGGCTCTTTCCGGTGCCTTGATGTCGCAGTGATCCGTGCGCGCCCTCTTAGGGCGTTGGAGTGAAAAATGGCTATATGCGCCGCGGTCCATCATCTCACGCACTACAAATATGATCGCCCCGTCATGCTGGAACCGCAGATCGTCCGACTGCGTCCGGCGCCGCACTGCCGTACCCGGGTCCCCGCCTACTCCCTGAAAATATTGCCGCGAGGGCATTTCATAAACTGGCAACAAGATCCTCACGGGAATTGGCAAGCAAGGCTCGTATTTCCCGAAAAAGTCACTGAGTTTAAGGTCGAAGTGGACTTAACTGCCGAGCTTGCCGTCATAAACCCTTTCGATTTCTTCATCGAACCCTACGCTGAACAATATCCTTTTTCTTATGAACCTGAACTAAGAGCGCAGCTCGCGCCTTATCTCGAAACCGAGCCAGGTGGCCCCCTCCTAGCCGCGAGAATAGCAGAGTTGCCGCGGGGTCCCCTCCATACAGTCGGCTTCCTCGTGGATCTAAACACCGCGCTCCAAAAAGACATCCGCTATGTGATCAGAATGGAGCCTGGCATACAACCGCCTGAGGAAACCCTGATCGTCGGATCGGGTTCCTGCCGCGACTCTGCCTGGCTCCTCGTGCAGATGCTTCGCCGCCTCGGTCTCGCGGCGCGCTTCGTCTCGGGCTACCTGATCCAACTGCGTGCCGACATCGAACCAATCGATGGCCCAAAGGGCACACAAACTGATTTCACTGATCTTCATGCCTGGGCTGAGGTTTATATTCCGGGTGCCGGTTGGATCGGCATGGATGCAACATCGGGCATGTTCTGCGCCGAGGGGCACCTGCCGCTTGCGGCAACGCCCCACTTCAGTTCGGCGGCACCAATCTCTGGCATGGTCGAGCCTGCCAATGTCGATTTTCATTTCGAGATGCAGGTTGTCCGCGTCAACGAAGCGCCACGTATCACACTTCCGTTTTCGCCCTCGGCTTGGAAGAACCTGGATGCTTTAGGGGTGAAGGTCGATGCCGACCTTGCCCGCAAGGATGTCCGTCTAACCGTCGGCGGCGAACCGACATTCATTTCGATTGATGATTTTGAATCACCCGAATGGAACACTGCCGCAACTGGACCGACCAAGCCCGTCCTTGCCGATCAGTTGATCCGCCGCTTGAAGAAGCGCTTTGCGCCTCATGGCATGCTGCATCATGGGCAAGGCAAATGGTATCCTGGCGAAAGCCTGCCACGCTGGGGATTTTCGCTCTTTTGGCGAAAGGACGGCGAACCGATTTGGAATGATCCAGGTCTGATCGCGGAGCTGCCGAGAGGCGGCAAGCCTCGGCCCGTTGGCGAAGCGAATTTTCCATCGGGGGATGAGGAGAGGGAGCAAGCCGCTCGCCTCGCCGCCGGGATTGCCGAGCATCTTGGTATTGACGCCGAGTATGTGGCGCCCGCCTTCGAAGATCCAGCCGCTTGGCTCGCCAAAGAGGCCAGCCTGCCTGTTAACACGGATGCCCTTGATCCTAAGATCGAGGATCCCGAAGAGCGCAGCCGGATGGTCAAAACGTTTACGCGAGGCTTAACAAAGCCCGTTGCCTATGTCTTGCCAATCCAGAGCTGGAACACCAGAGCTGAAGCCTCGCATTTTTCGAAACAAATAAAATGGCATAGTGAAAAATGGGCCTTGCGGCGGGGCAATCTTTTTCTCGTTCCGGGCGACTCGCCCGTCGGCTACCGGCTGCCACTGCCCTCATTGCCTTGGATTCCGCAAACTTCGTATCCCTTCATCGTCGGACAGGATCCTTTAGAAGAGCGAAGCGCCCTTCCTATGCGCGGCGCGCCGCGGATCGCCCTTACGAGAGACGCACCGGCCCAGCAACCCGCAAGACAACAACGGATTGAGCAAGAAGCGATTGATGGCGTGGTACGAACGGCACTCTCGGTCGAGCCGCGTGATGGCGTGCTGTTCGTTTTCATGCCGCCCGTCAAGACACTTGAAGAGTATCTCGATCTCATCGAGGCTGTCGAGGAAAACGCCAAATCGCTTGGTCTCAAGGTGCTCATCGAAGGTTATCCGCCGCCTTTCGATCCCCGCCTCAATATGATCAAGGTGACACCCGACCCGGGCGTCATCGAAATTAATATCCATCCTGCCGCTAGCTGGCGCGAGCTCGTCGTGGTCACTGAAGGGCTCTATGAGGATGCCCGGCAGGTCCGGCTTGGTGCTGATAAATTCATGCTGGACGGCCGTCATACAGGCACCGGCGGAGGCAATCATATCGTCCTTGGCGGGCCATCGCCCGCCGACTCGCCATTCTTGCGGCGCCCCGACCTGCTCAAAAGTGCAGTGCTCTATTGGCAGCGCCATCCCTCCCTGTCCTATCTCTTCTCAGGATTGTTCATTGGACCGACGAGCCAGGCGCCTCGCGTTGACGAGGCTCGGCACGACCAGCTCTATGAACTCGAAATCGCCATGGCCAATACGCCACGAGCTGGCGAGCAGGCGCCGTTGTGGCTTATCGACCGGCTCTACCGCAATCTTCTCGTTGATGTGACCGGGAATACACATCGGGCCGAGATCTGTATCGATAAGCTTTACTCGCCGGAAACAGCTTCGGGGCGGCTCGGGCTCATCGAATTTCGCGGCTTTGAAATGCCTCCCGATGCGCGAATGAGTCTCGCCCAGCAGCTCTTGTTGCGGGCGCTGGTCGCATGGTTCTGGCAAGAGCCGCAGCAAGGTAATCTCATAAGGTGGGGCACAGCGCTGCACGACCGCTTCATGCTTCCATATTTCGTGTGGGAGGATTTTCTGGACGTGCTTGGTGATCTTGCACGCAGCGGCTATGAGATTGATCCGGATTGGTTCAAAGCGCAGTTTGAATTTCGCTTTCCGCTTTGCGGCCTCATCGAGCAAGTTGGCCTTGCGCTCGAAGTGCGGCAGGCTCTCGAGCCGTGGAACGTCATAGGCGAGCAAGGCTTCACGGGGGGCACCGTACGCTATGTCGACTCTTCGACCGAACGGTTGCAGATCAAGGTCACAGGCCTCGTAAAAGGGCGCCATATCGTCGCTTGCAACGGCCGCCGCGTCCCCCTCGCGCCGACCGGCGTGGCTGGCGAAGCTGTCGGCGGAATCCGTTTCAAGGCTTGGCAGCCGGCGAATGGCCTACACCCAACGGCCGCCGTCGACGCGCCGCTTACTATCGATATCTTGGATAGCTGGAATGGCCGGGCCATTGGCGGTTGCGTTTACCATGTCGCGCATCCGGGCGGCCGCAATTACGAGACGTTTCCTGTCAACAGCTTTGAGGCCGAAGCACGCCGCCGCGCCCGTTTTATAGATCACGGCCATACACCCGGCCATTTCGCCATGCCGGCCGAGGAGCGCTTGGCGGAGTTCCCATTAACTCTGGACCTACGCCGCCCGCGCGGCGTTTGAACAGGATCCTACGGCCCGACGAAGCGCACAGGGCGGCCGTTAGCGTCTATCGTGGGCTCTCCTGCCGCTATACGAGCATCGTCTACTGAACGTCCGGTGACGACCCCCGCCCTGGCCGGTCCTCCGGGCGCCGAGGCATCGAGCGCCGCAAGCGCACTGCGCTCCCGTTGCGAGAGCTTTTTCACTTCGGAAATCTTGCGAAAATCCTCTAGCTGATGGTGATTGCTTTTTTCTCCGACGAAGATCCTGATCCCCGCCTGCGTCATTACGACATCGCCCCGCTTCAAGCTTCCATCATCCATGATGTCGACGGGCGCTTGCGGACCGACCGCGACGGCAGCCGGTTTCACGCGCTCATGTTGGCGCGGGCGGGTGAGGTGGCGCCGCTGGGGGAAATGACCAGGATAGGCAGCCGGCGGGCTCACGGCTTGATATTGCGGCTGGGGGCCGAAGAGGAAATCAAAAAAACCGGCTTGCGCGGGATTGAATAAACCCAAAGCAGGCGCGGCCGCCGCAGTAAAAAAAGAAAGAAAACGACCGTGCCGTGCGAGCTTTTTTACCATTTCCGTTCCTGCGGTTGGAAGCGGTGGGGCTTCCTTATGGAGCACATTGCTTAGCGGAAGTTTATTTTAGTGTCGAGGCTGCCGGCTTCACGCGCCCATTCTCCGGATGCGCTCGTACTCCGCCTGAACAAGAGGTGCCCCGTAGCGGCGTTCGAGCCGCCTCACCGTGAAATGCCCATGGGCAACCGTCTCAAAATGGTTAGCGAACGCGTAATTGATGGCTGCGCCGCCAGCCGCCCCAATAATGGGTACACTTTGCGCGAGAAGTTTTTGAGAAACAGCAGCGCCAAAATGCCCGCTCACCTGGGTGACGAAGCGAACCAGCGCTGGCGCTATTTCGCGGCTTGCCCCGCGCGCGGCAAGATAATTGGCCGCTTCGCTGACCGACCTTGCGAGCACGGCGCGAAGCGCGAAATAACCGGTTCCAAAAACAGCGCCTTCATTGAAATCCGTGTCGATGGCAGCCCCTGCCCCAGCCGCATGGCTCTGGTTAGAGGCGGCGCTGCCGCCGAGGGCAAAAACCTCGAGGCAAGCGAGCGCCGCACGCGGATTGGAAAAATCTTCTCCCTCGCTTCTGCCAATATCCGCAATGCCCCGCAGCATAATCGTCGTCGTGATCGGGAGCTCCACTGGCAGGCTGGAAAAACCGAAAGCCCCACCGGCCGCACCCGCAAGCCCCGCGAGGTTTCTGTGCAAACGCCGCCGGTCCGTGACTGATTTCCCCGCGAGACTGCGCAAGGCAAGATCAAGGCAACCTCGCATGGCTGCATCGGCCGCCCTGCTTACAACGTGGGTGAAAGAGGCAGGCAGGACCGATCCGAAAGCCCCCGCTCGCCGGCCGAGGATCGCGCACAAACGGACCGGAAGGCTGATGCGCTCAAGCTCGCTCACTGCCCGCAGCAGCGCGAGGCGGTCATCCTCGGAAAGCCGCGGTTCGCCTGCGCGCCCCACAAGATCGGAATGGCCAGGACTCACTAGGCCGTTCATGGATAAACCTCCCAGCAAAGAAACTTCTCAAAGGAAACTTCTCGATTGAGAAAGGACGAAGGCAAGGCCAATAAAGCCCAAAGAAAAAAGGCGCAACGCCCAACTGGCCCAAGCAGACGTTTGTTATCTAGTGGCCCGCTTCATTAAAGCCAGTGGCGTTTTCCTTGGCCAGCATGATGCCGCTTCAAACTGCAAATTGCGAGTAATCAAGAATAGCAAAGATTAGGTATCGGCAATTTGAATTGCTCCCTTGGCGAAGATTTTATCTCGTTTGGCGTTTTGAGTAATCGGGAGAAGAGTTAGATCAAATCCAATCGCTTTATTTATCCCACTCGCAAAGCCAGACTGCCACAGTCCCGCCCGGTGAACTGGAAAGGCGGGCTATGGTTGAGCGGCGCGGTTGGAAATTTGATGCCTCGCAAGGGGTAGCCATCTTACCGTTGATCGCGGCGCTTGTCTCGGGGTCTGCCGTTCTTGCTGCTCCCGGAGTGACCGGCGTGAAGGATAAGAGCAATGCCGCGATCGCCTCTTTTGCTCCGGTCGGAGGGCCGGTTGCTACGCCCTTCGGCTGGACCGACTTTTGCCGCCGCTATCAGGGAGAATGTGGCGGTGGGCCGCTTGCGGCGGCGGATATTAGCTACGAGACCAAGACGGTGAAGGAGATTAGCCGCGTCAACCACAAGGTGAATGCCGAAATAAGGCCCCTGTCGGATATTGAGCATTGGGGGGTGATTGACCAGTGGGATTATCCTCCCGATGGGCGCGGCGATTGCGAAGATTATGCGCTTTTGAAGCGCAAGCTCCTTATTGACGAGGGGTTCCCACGGCAAGCGCTGCTCATGACGATCGTCAAGGATGAGAACAGCGAAGGTCATGCTGTTCTTACCGTGAAAACCAGCGCCGGGGATTTTATCCTCGACAATAGAAATGACGAACTGAAACTCTGGAGCGAAACCGGCTACCATTTCGTCAAACGTCAATCGCAACTAGATCAGAATATTTGGCTGCAAATTGGCGGTCCGACGGCAGTACCGGAGTTCGTGTCGAAATGATTTGCGCCAAACTCTATAAGACGTGCTAAGCGCTTCCTTGCGCATGAGTTTTTCTGGAGTTTGCGATGATCTCGCCGAGACGCGTTGGTGCTCGAGCCGCGGCGATGGCCCTAGGGGTCTATGCCGTAGCGGTAGCAGCAAAGGAATACCCCATGGGTTCGCCCCGGCAGCAGGAGGGAATGGAGATCAGCGCGGTCTACCTCCAACCGATCGAAATGGATCCCCCCGGCATGATGCGCCCTGCGACGGAATCCGACATTCACCTTGAAGCCGACATCAAGGCGGCCAAAGACAATAAAAACGGATTTGCCCAGGGGGATTGGATGCCCTACCTCACCGTCACTTATGAGTTGGCGAAGCTAGACAGCAACGAGACCCGTAGGGGCGATCTCATGCCAATGGTCGCCAATGACGGCCCGCACTATGGGGATAACGTCAAGATGATGGGGCCGGGCAAGTACAGGCTTATTCTCAGCATCGCGCCTCCTGGCGGCAACATGGCGCCCACATTTGGGCGGCATGTCGACAAGGAAACCGGCGTTGCTCCGTGGTTTAAACCCTTCACCGCCGAATATCAGTTTATCTATGCGGGCATTGGCAAAAAAGGTTCATATTAAGGGCCTAATGAGCCGGTTTCAAACGCTTGCCCTATGCCTTATGCTCCTTGAGGCATATGAGGGGGTGGTTATTGGCTGGGCTGCTGATGAACCCGTCTTCACGATCGAGTTTAAGGACGGAAAGGTCGCTCCCGAGCGTCTTGAAGTGCCTGCCAACCAGCGGTTTCAGCTACAATTGCTTAATTCAGGCGAAACCCCGGTGGAGTTCGAAAGCAATGAGCTGCATAAGGAGAAGGTGCTAGCGCCGAAGAGTTCCTCGATTCTCGTTTTTCGCACGCTAGATCCAGGCGAATATCCTTTTTTTGATGACTTTCACCCTGATGCGCCAAAGGCGGTGCTAGTCGCCAAATGATACCAAATGATAGGGTGAGAAGGAAATCTGGCCACCAAAATGACTTCTTCTCTCATCCCGCCCGCGCCGCCCGCGAAAGCCGTTCCCCTGGAAAGCCAAGTTCATGCCGGGCGGGGCGGCTTAATCACGCCTTGGCTCGCCTGGGCGGGCGAGGGTTTGCGCCGCCGCCAAAAGCGGATTCAGCGCCTCCAATGGGGCGTTGTCGCCATTTATCTCGTGCTCGTGGCCGTTCCGGCGTTTTTACCTTTGCCGGATCGTTTATCGCATCTCCTCAACAACCTCACCTTATTCGCCCAATTCGTCTTTTGGGGCGTGTGGTGGCCTTTTGTCCTCCTCAGCATGGTTGTGGCCGGCCGCTCTTGGTGTGGCCTCTTTTGCCCTGAAGGCACGCTGACGGAAGCGGTAAGCCGGATTGGCCTCGGCTACGCCGTCCCGCGCTGGATCAAGTGGAAGGGCTGGCCTTTCGTTGCCTTTTCCTTGACGACGATCTACGGCCAGATGGTCAGTGTCTACCAATACCCGAAACCGGCGCTGCTTATTCTCGGCGGCTCGACCCTTGGCGCGATCATCATCGGCTTCCTCTACGGCCGCAATCACAGAGTTTGGTGCCGTTATCTGTGTCCGGTGAACGGCGTCTTTGGCTTGCTGGCAAAGCTGGCGCCTGTCCACTTCCGGGTCGATGAAGAGGCATGGGCGCACTCGCGCCGCTCCAAGAACGCGGGCGTACGGGCGGTTAATTGCGCGCCGCTCGTCGCAATTAAAACGATGCGCGGCGCCGCCGATTGCCATATGTGCGGGCGGTGCAGCGGCTTTCGAAATGCCATCAGCCTTTCGCCGCGCGTGCCGGGCGATGAGATCGTGCGGGTTGCGGGCGCGACGCCGAAACCGTGGGAAAGCCTGCTCATCGTTTTCGGGTTGATGGGCCTCGCCATGGGCGCCTTCCATTGGAGCGTCAGCCCTTGGTACGTCAGCCTCAAACAGGCCTGCGCGTCCTGGCTCGTCGACCATTCGATCCTCTGGCCCCTGAGCTTGCAGCCGCCCTGGTGGATTTTGACGGATTATCCCGCCGCCAACGATCAAATGGCCTTTCTCGATGGGGCGGTGCTTTTGATCTACATCGGGACAACGACGCTGGCGATCGGCCTCACCGTGGCCCTATGCCTTTGGGTGGCCGCCCGCCTCCTTGGTCCGGCGCCTCGCGCAAAATTCCATCATTTGGCCCAGAGCCTCATCCCGGTCGCGGGTTGCGGAGTCTTCCTCGGCCTCAGCGCCATCACCGTCACAATGTTGCGCGCGGAGGGGTTTGCCCTCGCTTTCGTCGGCCCGCTGCGCGCGCTCCTTCTCGGCGGCGCGGCACTGTGGACTATTTGGCTTGCCTGGCGCATTACGGGCTTGCGGGATGCTCTCAGATGGCGCCGCTTTGCCGCGACCTTATGCGTCACCATCGCCGCGATGATTGGCGTTGCAAGTACCGCCATGCTCTTCTGGGTTTGGCAGTAAACACAAGCCCGCGCGCAGCTCGACAACGCGGAAGACGCCGCACAACCGCTTTGGTAGATGAAATGGTACGATACTCATCAACCCTGGGCACCATCCTGGTGGCAGTGGTGGTAAGCTACAAGTCGAAGTTGCGAGGTTACGCAAGACGCAGCTAACCAGCACTGGCATGAAACGATGAATAGGACGCGACGCTGGCGTATGCAGGACAGTCCAGCTTCTTCCTGATTTTGAAGTTTGTTTCATCCACGACCTCTATTTCTGTTAATGGCTTTTGTGGCGAGCGTGCCATTAAGAAGACGCGTCCCTCATCGAGGGTTTGGTCGAGGACTTGGAATCCCGCATCTGCAATTAGCGCGGTAAGCTTCTTTGGCGAAATGAGACCGTAATACGAATAACCTCGAAAAGAGTCCATCAGGAACCCATCGCGCCAAGGGCGAGCATTCGGTAGCTTGCGCATTCGCGAAAAATCCGAATTGCGATACTGCACGACAAAGAGGCACGTGCCGCCGGCACAAAGCCTTTGGCGTATGAGGCTGAGCGCGCGCCGTCGAGCTGAAAAAAAAGGAATGACCGAAAGCACGTTGATACAGAACCCACGATCGAATTCCACTTGGTTATGGGAGAACTCCATGACGTTGACTGCCGCTAAGTGATTCGATCGTCTCGCAACGTCCTTGATGCTCGTAATGTTCCCATGAATTGTTTGTGTGCGGCCGATCTGAATTTCAGAGTCAACTACCGTCAGCGTTTCTGTAGTCGCTAAGATCGGTTTCACATAACGCAGCTTACCGCAGCCGTAATCGAAGCTAGATCGCACTGGTTCCAGGCGCGAGATGTAATCGGATAACGCGCGCGAAGCCTGAACATCTGGCTTAGCTGCGTTTTCTGTTTTTATAATGACCCCATTCGGTAGACTATAGCGCATCAAACACGGATTTCACTGCTTGGCGCCTACAGTCGTCCGCGAGGATCGCGCTAACCTCAGCTTCCGCGTACTTACTAGCCTCCGCTCGATTGACCTTCATGATTACTAACAGGGCCAGCATGAGTGCTAATGCAAGTGAAGCAGTACCCCAATCGCGGAAAAACATGAATACTGCCGCCGTCGGGATCAGCAGCACGAACGACTCGACACACACCCAATACCACGACCAGGCCGTAAGAGCTTGAGTGATGAGATGTTTGTCGATAACCGCTTTTCTTCCGCTTGAGGCGTATTTGTAGAAAACATCATTCATCAACCGCTTGCGGTCACTTGCTATTCGGTCAAATCGGTTTCGCTCCATCGTCGAGCCGGACAGAAGTACCATCGGGATCAGAATCCAACGCGCATCGAACTCAGCCCGGATGCCAAGCGCGTCTGAGATCTTGTCATGCAGTTTGATCGACTCCGAGAGGACAGCGGAGACCGCAGCGATAATGAAGGTGCCGAACGGAATGTGGATATGAAGTGCCTCGATTTGCGGGGCAACCTTTTCAAGAGCGTCGAGGGACTGATCTATGGCAGCAATTCGGTACCTTACGAA
>DASPVM010000021.1:0-55366 GCA_035622375.1 Methylocella sp.
TTGGTCATGTCGGTGTCCTCATGAGACGCCGAGGCAGGGGCGCTGCGTAACCCCGAACCGCTCCGCGCCCCGCCTCGGCTTGCGATTCGCCGTGGGGCCAGGACACTGTCTGTCAGGTTAAGTTTTAGCTAACACAAATGAAGTGCCCGATCTGAACGCCTACCGCTTCGTGGGCGATGATCGTCTCCGTCTTGTTGGCATCGCGGTCATGCGTCAGCCAATTGACGAGCTGCCACGTGCGATCGGCAGTCGTCTTCAGGTACTGACGGAGCGTTTTGTTCGGCTCGGCGGGACAGAAATGGTTCATCAAAACCTCGTTCCAGCCCGGCACGTCCGCATCCTTGGGAAACTCTCCGCCAGTAGATAGTTCGATCCGGCGCCGCACGGCGCCGATCAGCGTTATCAAGCACTCGCGTAGCCGCATGGCGGCCGATTGGAACTCCTCTGCCTCGATCGCTTCGACGATCAGATCGGCGACTTCGTTGCGCCGGCGATATACCTCCTCGAACGGGTCGGGCTCACGGTCGCGCTCGCGCTCCTGACGGGCCTGAAGCCTGTGCATCAGCCCAATGTGGAAGGACAGCGTGTAGTCCAGGCTCGGAAATTGGGTTTGCGGATATAGGTTCGTCAAGTTCGTCAGCACCCACCACCGCTGCTTATCGGTGTGAACATCCCAGGCGTCGTAGCGTTCGCCGGTGACGTACTCAGTCTTGATGCGCGCTCGACGTATTGAACTGTCTCGTCGCCGCGGCATTGCCCGTTCACGTAGTCGGCGATTTCCGCTTCGTCATGGGGATCGTGACCAAGCGTGTAACGCCCGAGCACGTTGGGAGAGAGTGGCTGGTCAGGCGGGGATGTGTGCTCACCGTCCGGCGCTGTCTTCTCGTCATCTATCATCATACACCGCAGGTCCTGTGGCGGTCAGGCGCCCACCAAGATCGTGAAAACTACTGCCAGCGTTCCAGAGATGCCACCGAAGCAAGTTCAGTTTTCAGCCTCCTTGCGATCGCAAAGAGAGCGGTTCTGTTGGCAATGGCCTTGAAAATCAACAATCCATCCCATAACCCCCGATTTTTTCTATTTCGCTCCAAAGCCTTCAAGACATCCAATTCCCCTACTCCCACTCAATCGTCGCGGGGGGCTTGCTCGTGACATCATAAACGACGCGGTTGATGCCCTTCACTTCATTGACGATGCGCGTCGCGGTGCGGCCAAGAAACGTCATATCGAAGGGGAAAAAATCCGCCGTCATGCCGTCCGATGAGGTGACGGCGCGCAGCGCACAGACATAGTCATACGTCCGGCCATCGCCCATGACGCCGACGGTTCGCACCGGCAGTAGCACGGCAAAGGCCTGCCAAATCTCATCATAAAGATCCGCCTTGCGGATCTCCTCAAGGTAGATGGCATCGGCTTGGCGCAATATGTGGAGTTTTTCTTGCGTCACCCCGCCGGGGCAGCGAATGGCGAGCCCCGGGCCCGGGAAGGGGTGGCGATCGACAAAAGTTTTCGGCAAACCGAGCTCACGGCCGAGCGCTCGCACCTCGTCTTTAAAAAGCTCGCGCAGGGGCTCGACGAGCCGCATGTTCATGCGTTCCGGCAAGCCGCCGACATTGTGATGCGATTTGATGGTGGCGGAGGGCCCGCCGCTGAAAGAGACGCTCTCGATCACATCGGGGTAAAGCGTGCCCTGCCCCAAAAATTCGGGGGCGCCGCGCCCGTCCCGCGCGATTTTTTCGGCTTCGCGCTCAAACGTTTCGACAAATAACCGGCCGATAATCTTGCGCTTGTCTTCCGGTTCCTCGATGCCCGCGAGCGCCTGCCAGAATCGTTCTTGGGCTTCCACATGAATGAGCGGAATGTTGTAGTGGCCACGAAAAAGGCGCACCACTTCCTCCGCCTCGCCGAGCCGCAACAAACCATGATCGACGAAAACGCAGGTGAGACGATCGCCGACCGCCTCGTGGATCAACAGCGCGGCGACCGCCGAGTCGACGCCGCCGGAAAGACCGCACAGCACGCGGCCATCACCGACCTGAGTTTTAATCGCGGCCACCGCCTCAGTGCGGAAGGCGCGCATCGTCCAGTCTGATTTAAGACCAGCGATTTCATGAAGAAAATTAGCAATCAGCCGGCCGCCATCTGGCGTATGCGCGACTTCGAGATGGAATTGTACGCCGTAAAGGCGGCGCGCCTCGTCGGCGATCGCCGCCATCGGCGCATTTTGCGAAGCCGCGATGCGCGTGAAACCGGGCGGCAGTTCGATCACCGCATCGCCATGGCTCATCCACACGGGCCATGAGCCGTCCTTCGCCCAAACGCCGCGAAACAGTGCGCTGTCTTTTAAGACCTCGACCTCGGCGCGGCCGAACTCACGTTTGTGGCCCGCCGCGACTTTGCCGCCGAGCCGAGCCGCCATGATCTGCTGGCCGTAGCAGATGCCAAGCACAGGAAGTCCTGAGGCAAAGATTTCATCTGGCGCGGGCGGCGCATCTTGATCGAGCACCGAGGCGGGACCCCCCGAAAGGATCACCGCCTTGGGCGCCAGCTCTCTGAGAGAAGCGGCAGCTCGCGCGGCCGGTGCAATCTCGCAATAGACTCCTGCTTCACGCACGCGCCGGGCGATCAGCTGCGTCACCTGCGAGCCAAAATCGACGATGAGCACTTTTTCGTGGCGCCGAACGATGCCGGCGTGAAGCGGATCCTCCGCCATGGATGAAACCTGCCAGTCTTAAAATGGTTCGCTTAAGGGATCCACTGGGACGAAGCAAGGTGGGCAATGCGCCATCGCGAACGAACGTTAGTCGGCAATCAGATCTGTACGCAGCTTCACCATCGGCGCCTCTCAGTAGTTCAGCGTGGTTCCAGCGATGTGGAACGTCACAAAAAACCAGGCCATAACCACCATGCTGGCAGCAATGAGAGTATGATGCGCGCGCGCCCACCAACTGCCAGCGCTTTTTCGCCAGAAAGAAACCACGATCCAGACGGCTGGAATTGCGCTAAGAACACCAAGCCATGCGAGAATGTAAATTAGAACAATGAAAGGATCGAGCGAATCGGCAAGGAGGGTGAAATCCCTGGCCAGAAAGAAAAAAATGAGCGCCGCCGTTATCGCGGCGACATCGATCACTGCCAAAAGCCTCATCATTACGCGCATGCGCTTTTCCGCAGCGTTTTCGCTAAACGTCTTCTTGCGCCAGCGTCGCCAGAGCGCCGTCGCCGGCCAGGCAAGCACGGTCAAAATGAGTAGAAGAGTGCTTGTCACGAGCACCGGCCCCACAAATCGCGCATTCTCATGCCAGACGACTTGTTGAAATTGCATCGCGGGAGCAATGAGCTTTCCGCTATTCGTTTCCTCGAAGGCGAAACGCAAGTTTCTAGGCCCCTCATATAAATTCGGGCCAACGCATTTTAGCGAGAAGCGTTCGCCGAATGGCCAGGCTGCGGAAGTGACGCTGGCATGCCCTTGCTGATCGACAGCGATGGATAGTTGGGAGATGAGATCGCTAAACTTTAGAAAAGTCGATTCGGCCCGGCGGGTGGGATGCCAGACGCCTTCTAGTTTGGAAGTGTCCGCGCAGGAGGTTGCCTCCTCTATTTCAGCTTCGCCGAGCTTTGGCAGGAATCGATCGGCAATGGCGTTCACTATCTCTGGCGCGTCCTTCGCCGCGCCCATTCCGTCGAAGGAGACGAAAACGCCTAATGCAGGACCCCGAAACACTTCGAGGTCGCTAAGGAAAGCCATGGTTCCTCCGCCATGACCAAGCGTCTCATAGCCGTGCCGCTTGAGCCCGAAAAACGCCAGGCCAAGATACCCCGCCCCTGTTGCATCGCCTGGCGGTGACATCATTTCATCGAACCGCTCCCTAGAAAGAATGCGAGCGCCCTCGAGGGTCCCGCCGTTTAGTAGGGCGCGCACGAAACGCGCCATATCGATTGCGGTCGCTGAAAGCGCTCCCGCAGGCGTATCGGAAATTGTCTCGAAAAATCCGAGAGGCCGATCCGATAAGCGATAACCCTTGGCCGCCATCGGCGCCAACACATCCGGGATTGGCTGCAGGAATGTCGTGCGGGTCATACCGAGCGGCTCAAAAATATGCCGTGCGACATAATCCGCAAAGGGTTCTCCCGAGGCGCGTTCGACGATATAGCCGGCGAGTCCAAAACCGTAATTTGAATACGCGGTAATGTCGCCACGCGGAAAAAGGCGTGGCGGCAGCGAGCGCTTGAGCCAGCGCCCGAGCGACTGCGGCATTAGGTTCCTCGAAAAGAGGTTTTTGGCGTGTTCCTCGAAGCCAGCCCGATGCCTTAAAAGGCGGCGCAACGTGACCGGCACACCGCCTTCAGGTACTGGAATGACAAAGTCGAGATAATCATTTGCATTGCGATCAAGATCGAGCGTACCCTGATCGACAAGCTGCATCACGGCGATCGCGGTGACCAGTTTGGAGATGGAACCAGGCCGCACGAGCGTCGCATCGGCAGTAAATGGCCTTTGGGCAGCTGTGTCGGCGAACCCATAGCCTTTGGCAAAGATAAGGTGGTCGCGCGTCGTAACGGCGATAACAGCTCCAGCTCCCTTTTGCTTGTCGATCCACTCCGCCATGAGCGGATCGATCACGCTCGCCAAATTGGTGGCATCAAGTGCGAGAGGCACGGGCGGCGGCGCCTCGCTCGCGATCGCGCGGCAGACGGTCGCAACGAGGATGGCGATAAGTCCTGCCTTGCTGACCACCCTCATTTGCATTCATCCGCCACGGGCGGCCTTTGTCAGATTCGGTAAGCATATGCTTTACGCACCAAAGGCCAAAATCAAGCCTCAACGGTTCGTTTTCTTTTGCTTTCTGCTGCGGTGCGTGCCTCGTTTACCGGCTGGCTCCCTGGCTGACTCAAAGAGACATAAACCAGGAAAAGTTTTGCTTTGTGTCGGTTCCATCCTCAAGGAAGCGTAAGCCAAATTGATCGGGCGCCTGCCAGATGATTTTCGCCGGAAACCGTCGCTGCCGCTTGGCGATGACGAGCTTAATGTGACTCGGCAGAATGACATTTTGGCCGCAGATAGCGCGCGCACCGAGCCGGCTGATGTCGGTTAGTAAAACGCTCATTGTCGAGCGCCCATCGAATTCGACGATGCCGCCAAGGTAACAGCGCATCCGCGCCACAGTCCGCCTCTCTAACATATCAACCTCCAGATTCGCACGCTAGAATTTTAGGGAGAAGCAGGAAGTCCAGCAATATGCGGATGGCTTATCCGGAGGGGACGCGGACACTAAATAGATTCTTTACCTTAATTATGTGCGTTAATTATGAGTTTAATGCTTCGCATCGGTTTTAGGCGCCGGCTTTTCAGGCCCCTCATCAATACCGACTTTGATCGTATAATCATCCTCGGCATGATCCTTAATGAAAGGAACCTCGAGCGGGTCAGAGACGACCGTAAAATCAGCGCTCGTCTGCCCGGCCGCGACGTTCACCGTTGCGCGGTAGATTTTACTCGTTACCGGTTTATTATCGCGTTCGGTCAAAATCGCCATTCTGACGGGCACGCTAAAAGGACCTGGCGCCCCCGCCGGCCCGAGCAGCACTTTGCCAGCGACGCCAATTTTGATGGCAAGGTCATCGCCATTCAGAGTGCATTCGCGCGCGGTATCCGTGAGCGAATATTGGTACCGCAGATTTGTATTCGACTGGGGCGTCCCTGCGTAGGCGCGGCTTGCGGCGGTACCCTCTAGAATAAGGACCTGCGGGCAGAAAATGTGGCGGACTTGCGAGCCGGGCGCGGCCGGAGCATCGTTATTTTTAAAACCCAGCATCATCGCCAGCACTCGCGATTGCGAGCCTCCCGCCTGGCCTTGTTCGGAACTCGCCTGCGGTTGAGGCGTGTCAGCAGTCCCTAAAAAGCCGCCGCACCCCCCGAGCGCGAAAAGAGGCATTAGGGCCAGCGCGGCCAAGAGGCGCCGGCCCCGTATGATGAGGCTTTCGAAGCATTTAGGGCAGAGCATCAAACCCTTCCTTAAACCCGGCGATGGAGAGAGGGATCCCGACGCCTTCCTCGGGCGTCGGAAAAATGATGAAGGTGGCTTTTTGTCCTTTCTTCAATTGATCAATGAGTTTGTCGTCCATGATGACTTCGGCCACGCATCCGGTCGGAAGGCATTTGATAAAGCCCGCCTTGCCGACATCGTCGTCATCGACCTTAAGGCCAAGCCCCGATGGGAGGAGCACCCCAAGCGGGACAACAACCCGGAGCAAACGGTTTTTACCGTCGGCGAGCTTGAGAATAATAACATGGAGATTAACGTTCGGCTTGTCTTCCGCGACGACGCTTTGCAAAAGCGCGCATTGCTCCCTCAAAGCGCCGTCCGGCTTCTCACAGCGCACCTCCCAATCGCCATGCTTCGATTTGAGGTATCCTTGCGCGAGCGCGAAAGGGCTGCTCGCGAGACCAATGAAATGGACGCTGGCGAACGCCAAAATCAGACGGAACCTCCGCCTGGCGGTAAAAGAGTTCAGCATCCGTATCAAAAAATGCTCCTGGCTTGCTGACTTGAGCTGATTCGCAAATCTGCCGTCAAGAGCGAATGCGCCGGGCGTCGCATGGAGATATCGCTAGGGCTCGGCCGTTGCGGATGAGGGCGCGCCGATTGAGGCGCGCGCCCTCGAATGCCGGCTCAATGCGTGATGGCACCCGTGGTATCGGCCGTGTCCTCATCCTGAGAGAGAGGCGCAAGAGGCTTTGTGGAGTCCTCCTCCCAGACGATTGGCACCGGCTGGCGAACGAGGGCATGCTGCAAGACCTCCTCCATGCGGGAGACGGGCACGATCTCGAGCGCATTCTTGACCTGGTCCGGTATCTCCAAGAGATCCTTGGCGTTTTCTTCCGGGATCAGGATTTTCTTAAGGCCGCCGCGCAACGCCGCCAGCAGTTTCTCCTTGAGGCCGCCGATTGGCAGAATCCGGCCGCGCAGCGTGATTTCGCCGGTCATCGCGATATCCCGCCGGATAGGGATAGAGGTCATAATCGAAACAATGGCGGTCGCCATGGCAACGCCCGCGGACGGTCCGTCTTTCGGCGTCGCGCCCTCCGGGACATGCACGTGAATATCGCGCCGATCGAAAATCGGCGGCTCTATGCCGAAATCCACGGCACGCGAGCGCACATAGGATGCTGCCGCCGAAATCGATTCCTTCATGACGTCCCGGAGATTGCCCGTCACCGTCATGCGACCCTTGCCCGGCATCATGACGCCTTCAATGGAGAGCAACTCGCCTCCCACTTCGGTCCAGGCCAATCCCGTGACGACGCCTATTTGATCCTCGGTCTCGGCTTCGCCGAATCGGAATTTAGGCACACCGAGAAAATCTTGAATATTCTCGCTCGTAACCGCGATCTTCTCGGCTTTGGCGGTCAAAATTTGCTTGACGGCTTTGCGCTCGAGCTTGGCGAGTTCGCGTTCAAGATTTCGCACACCAGCTTCGCGGGTGTAGCGGCGGATGAGAGTGATGAGGCCGCTATCGTCGATGGACCATTCTTTCTCCGCGAGGCCGTGCTTCTTGAGGCCGGCTGGAATGAGATGACGGCGGGCGATCTCCATCTTTTCATTTTCCGTGTAGCCGGCAATGCGGATAATTTCCATGCGATCCATCAAGGGCGCTGGAATGTTTAGAGTATTCGCCGTCGTCACGAACATCACATTCGACAAGTCGTAATCGACTTCAAGATAGTGATCATTGAAGCAATGGTTCTGCTCCGGGTCGAGGACTTCGAGCAAGGCCGAGGATGGATCGCCGCGGAAATCCATGCCCATTTTGTCGATCTCGTCGAGCAAGAATAAGGGATTGGTGCTCTTTGCCTTGCGCATCGATTGGATGATTTTTCCTGGCATTGACCCGATGTAGGTGCGCCGATGGCCCCGGATTTCGGCTTCGTCCCGAACGCCGCCAAGCGACATGCGGACAAATTCGCGCCCGGTCGCCCTTGCAATCGACTTGCCCAGGGAGGTCTTGCCGACACCGGGCGGTCCGACGAGGCAGAGAATAGGGCCCGTCAGTTTGTTAGCACGGCTTTGAACGGCGAGATATTCAACGATTCTTTCCTTGACCTTTTCGAGACCGAAATGTTCGCTATCGAGGATGCTTTCCGCGACATTCAAATCTTTTTTGATCTTCGATCGCTTATTCCACGGGATCGACAAAAGCCAGTCGAGATAGTTGCGGACAACCGTCGCTTCCGCCGACATTGGCGACATCTGCCGTAACTTTTTCAACTCAGCAGTCGCCTTATCGCGGGCTTCCTTCGTCAGCTTTGTTGTCTTGATGCGCTCATCGAGCTCCGAGAGGTCATCCTTTCCGTCTTCATCACCAAGTTCTTTCTGGATCGCCTTCATCTGCTCGTTGAGATAATACTCGCGCTGGGTCTTCTCCATCTGGCGTTTGACCCGCGTACGGATGCGCTTCTCGACTTGCAAGACCGAAATTTCGTTCTCCATGAGCGCAAGACATTTTTCGAAGCGCTTGGCGACCGAATTTGTCTCAAGGACCGCCTGCTTCTCCGTGATCTTGACGGCGAGTTGCGAGGCGATCGTATCGGCGAGTTTCGAATAGTCCTCGATTTGTGAGACGGTGGCGACGACTTCTGGCGAAATTTTCTTATTGAGTTTGACATAGCCCTCGAATTCGGCGACCGCCGAGCGCGCGAGCGCCTCCACCTCGACCTTATCAAAAACCTCGTCGCTGATCAGCTCCGCTTGGGCCTCGTAAAAATCTTCCGTGCGCGAATAACGTTTTATTTTTGCACGCATTTGACCTTCGACGAGGACTTTCACGGTCCCGTCGGGCAGCTTCAGAAGCTGCAGCACGGAGGCGAGCGTTCCAGTTGCGAAAATTGCATCGATTGCCGGATCGTCGTCGGCGGCGGACATTTGGGTCGCGAGCAGAATCAGTGTGTCGGCTTTCATCACCTCTTCAAGCGCCCGAATCGATTTCTCGCGGCCAACGAAAAGCGGCACGATCATATGCGGGAAAACGACAATATCGCGCAGGGGTAGAACCGGATAGCTGCCGGTGGTTTCTGGGCGGGCGGGCTCACGCGTTTGAGTCATTTTAAAATCCTATCGTGCTCTTCCAGATAAATGGCGGCGGCAGCGCGGTGTTTCAAGAAAATATACCGAAGACCAGATCTCCTCCCGTGTCTCTCCTCCCGTGTCATGGCGGCGTGGGATGGATCAAGCACTCACGCCACTTTTCTCGTTGCGGTCCGCATAGATATAAAGGGGCCGGGAGCGGCCTTCGACAACATCCGGGCCAATGACCACTTGCTCGACACTATCAAGGCCCGGGAGCTCAAACATCGTGTCGAGCAGAATGCCTTCCATGATGGAGCGCAAGCCGCGCGCACCCGTCCGCCTTTCGATGGCTTTCTTGGCGACAATATTGAGCGCCTCATCCTGGAAGGTCAGCTCCGTGTTCTCCATCTCGAAGAGCCGCTGATATTGCTTGACGAGCGCGTTCTTGGGTTCGGTTAAAATTTTCTTCAACGCTTCCTCATCGAGGTCATCGAGTGTCGCGATGACGGGCAACCGGCCGACAAATTCGGGGATCAGGCCGAATTTGAGTAAATCTTCCGGCTCGACCTTGCGCAGCACCTCTCCCGCGCGGCGGTCGTCCGGCGCTTGCACGGTCGCGCCAAAACCGATCGATGTGCTACGGCCGCGGCTGGAGATGATTTTTTCGAGGCCGGCGAAAGCGCCTCCGCAGATGAACAAAATATTCGTCGTGTCGACTTGCAGAAATTCCTGTTGCGGGTGCTTGCGTCCGCCTTGTGGCGGCACGGACGCCACGGTCCCTTCCATGATTTTGAGGAGAGCCTGCTGAACGCCCTCGCCTGAGACATCGCGGGTGATCGAAGGGTTGTCAGATTTGCGAGAGATCTTATCGATCTCGTCGATGTAAACGATGCCGCGCTGGGCCCGCTCGACGTTATAGTCGGAAGCTTGCAGCAGCTTCAGGATAATATTCTCGACGTCTTCGCCAACGTAGCCTGCCTCCGTCAAGGTGGTCGCGTCAGCCATCGTAAAAGGCACGTCGAGGATACGCGCCAGTGTTTGGGCGAGCAGAGTCTTGCCCGACCCCGTTGGGCCAATTAAAAGAATATTCGACTTCGCAAGCTCCACGTCATTATGCTTCGCGGCATGGTTTAGCCGCTTGTAATGATTGTGTACCGCGACCGATAGGACCCGCTTCGCTTGCGGCTGGCCGATCACATAGTCATCGAGAACTTTGCAAATCTCGCGCGGCGTTGGAACGCCATCACGGCTCTTCACGAGGGAGGATTTATTCTCCTCCCGGATGATGTCCATGCAGAGCTCGACGCATTCATCGCAAATAAACACCGTCGGCCCAGCGATGAGCTTGCGCACTTCGTGCTGGCTTTTGCCGCAGAACGAGCAATATAGCGTGTTCTTCGAGTCGCTGCCGCCGACCTTGGTCATCGAACGCCTCCATACCAGCCAGGGTCATGTGCGAACCCCGGTCATCCTAAATGGAATGCGGTGACGATTTTTCTCGCTCACCGGCGGGCAGATCAGCACACGAACCAGCCCCGCATACTCCTCCTTTACGTGTTACGTATCAGATCCATCATTGTTTCACGGACTTTGCCCGGGCGCATCCACTTTTCGCATCAAGGATCGTTCCCAATCGCGCGAAAATGCGACTGACTGCCCGGGCTACGGGCCGTGTCCTTTTGTTTATAGGCAAATGCAATACCAAACAAACCCTATTTCAGCGGTTGCGCCGGGCAAAATGCAATTTTAAATCCATGGTCAATTTTGGGAGTTGCTTAAACACGAACTTAGAACATAAGCCCGAAACCCTAATAAAACGCTTGACGCCCCTGTCCCTGGTTTTCTTAGATCGCTTTCAGTTCGGCGACTGGCAGTTCGTCCGGGCGCTGCACAATGACATTGTCAACGATTCCGAATTCCTTTGCATCCTCGGCCGACATGAAATGGTCGCGGTCCAAAGTCTTCTCGATCGTATCGTAATCACGGCCGGTGTGCGTGGCGTAAATATCATTAAGCCGCTTTTTGATTTTCATAATATCTTCTGCATGCCGAAGGATATCGGAAGCTTGGCCTTGGAACCCGCCGGACGGCTGGTGCACCATGATTCTCGCATTCGGCAGCGCATAGCGCGCGTTCTTCGCTCCCGCGCAGAGAAGAAGTGAGCCCATGGATGCGGCTTGCCCGACGCAAAGGGTGGAGACTTTCGGCCTGATGAATTGCATCGTATCATAGATGGCAAGGCCCGCTGTCACCACACCGCCCGGTGAATTAATGTACATCGAGATTTCTTTTTTCGGATTTTCCGCCTCTAAAAACAGCAGTTCTGCAATGATCACGGAGGCCATGTGATCTTCAATGGGACCCGTCAAAAAAATGATCCGCTCGCGCAGGAGGCGCGAATAAATATCAAAACCCCGCTCCCCGCGGCTCGTGTTTTCGATGACCTGCGGGATGAGATAGTTGTCGTAAATTTCAAGAGGATGGCGATCACGCATGGCATAGCTTCTCTTAAGGCAGCGGGACAAATCGCTCCGCCAGTGAAAAAACCATGAGATTCGCCGACCCGCAAGAGAAAGGGCACGTGCATTAGGCGGCAAACCTTGACGATGTTAAAAAAACCTATCCTAGCTCTGCCGTAGTAGTGCCAGAAGGCTGTTCAGATTTCTCCTCATCGATTTCAAAAAGTTCCTCCTTTGGAACGCTTTTCTCGATAACCCTTGCCTGAGAGACAATGTAGTCAATAACTTTTTCTTCGAAAAGGGGCGCGCGAATCTCCGCCAAAGCTTGTGGGTTTTTCTGGTAATAATTCCAAATAGCCTGCTCCTGGCCAGGAAAAGCGCGGGCCCGCTGAGCTAAGGCTTGATTCACCTCATCGTCGGACACGGTAACTTCGGCTTTTTGGCCGATCTCGGCAAGAAGAAGCCCGAGCCGCACGCGCCGCTCGGCGATTTTAAAATATTCGGCG
Source organism: Methylocella sp. (assembly GCA_035622375.1). Taxonomy (GTDB): domain Bacteria; phylum Pseudomonadota; class Alphaproteobacteria; order Rhizobiales; family Beijerinckiaceae; genus Methylocapsa. The sequence continues at coordinate 12,034 of DASPVM010000021.1, forward strand.
CGCGCCGCCTCCTCGGTCGTCTTCTCGTCCTCGAAACTGCGGCCGCTCTGCTTCTGCTCGTTCTCAACAGTTTTCCATATGCCCGCAAATTCTTGCTGCAGCATCCCTTCCGGCACATTAAATTGGTATCTCTCGTCAAGCGCATCAAGCAGGCCGCGCTTCCATTTGGCGCGCGAAGCGCGAGAAAAGTCGCGCTCGATTGTCTCGCGCAGCCTATCCTTCAGAGCCGAGAGGTTCTCTAAACCAAAGCCCTTGGCAAACTCGTCATCGATGGCACGCTCGGACGCAGTGGCAAGGTTTTTGAGCACGACCTCGAACGTAGCCGTCTTGCCCGCCAAATGCTTGACACTGTAATTTTCTGGAAAAACAACGGGAAAAGTCCGTTCCTGGCCGATTTTCATTCCAACAATCTGCGTTTCGAAATCAGGCAAAAGACTGCCGGCGCCTAAAATGACATCGACATTCTCGCCCTTTCCTCCGGCAAAAAGCTCACCATCTATTTTTCCAGTGAAATCTAGCGTCGCCTTGTCTGTTGGCGCGGCGGCCGCCTCATCCCCTTTTGGTTCGTAAGCACGATTCTGCTCGGCAAGCTTGGCTAAGGCCTGCTCAACTTCCTCGTCCGTGACTTTGGCGACCGGGCGCTCCACTTCGAGATCCTCGAGGCTTCCGACCTCGATCTTCGGCAGCACTTCAACGGCGACGGTGAATGCCAGATCAGCCTGCTGGGAAAAGACCTTTTCTATCTCGCGCGAATCCTCGGCGAACTCAATTTTTGGATTAACAGCGAGCTGTAGCTGATTGTCTTCAATGATTTTTTTATTTGCCTCATTGATGGCCTCCTGGACGACTTCCGCGAGGATCGAGCGGCCATAGAGGCGTTTTAAGTGAGAAACCGGCACCTTGCCGGGCCGGAACCCCGGGATGCGCGCCTTGGCCTGAAATTCAGCCAGCTGACCCTCGACTTTGCCCGCAAGATCAGTGCCCGCGAGAACGACTCTAAACTCACGCTTCAATCCATCAGCGTTTATTTGCGTGACTTCCATCTAAAAAGATCCTTTCCCGCCCGGTGTGCTTTCCACCGAAAAGCAGGTCCAACAACGCGGTTCCTTAAGACTTTGGTGCGGGCGAAGGGACTCGAACCCCCACGATTTGCATCACCGGAACCTAAATCCGGCGCGTCTACCAATTCCGCCACGCCCGCCGATGCCTCCTTGAGTAGCCATCGCAAAGGCCGGCCTCCGGCTCTATAGCACGGCGCGCGCGGCGCGCAGCAAAAAAGCTCGCGCGCACTTTATGGACGGCCCAAACGCACCTGTGCTACTTTGCCGCAAAAACAAGAACAAGCAGCGCTGAGCTTGCCAACCAGGGAGGGTCCGGCAATGGCCTATGGATCGGGCTATAACGCGCAGGTCATAGCGCCGCCGGCGGCCCTTCTCGCGGGTGTCCTTATCATAGGACTTGTCTTAAACTACCTGTGGCCGGTTGGTTTCTTCCCTGGAAATAGCGGTCTTCCAATTGGCTTTGTGACCATTTTTATTGCGCTCAATCTCATGGCGTTTGCCGCCAAGGAAATGACTCGCATCAAAACGACGCTGTCGTTGCAGACGCCGGCAACCGACCTCGCGACGTCGGGGATCTTCGCCTGGAGCCGCAATCCTATGTATCTGGGAATGGTTTTGCTCTGCATCGGCTTTGCGGTGGCGAGCAATTCCCTTTGGACCCTGATCCTCGCCGTGATCTTCGCTGGCGTTCTGCAAAAAGGCGTCATCGAACCCGAGGAAGCCTATTTGGAGCGGCGATTCGGCCAAAGATACCGGGACTATAAAGCCCGCGTCCGGCGCTGGATCTGAGCGCGCTTCCGCCCTTTTAACCCGGCCCAAGGATGATCTCATGCAGGAAACCGCTCCCGCTGGCCCTCTCGCTCTCCCCCTGCCCCCGCTGCTCCTCGCCGCGGCTATCATGGTGGGAGTCCTACTTAATGTTCTCTGGCCGCAAGCGCTCCTCGAAACCTGGCTCAGGCTCACCCTTGGTATTCTCATGATTAGCGCCGCGCTGGCGATCGGTTTTTTGGCGGTGCGGGTGATGCGGGCGGTCAACACCCCGCTCGATGTCCGCAAGGCGCCTACCGAGGTCGTGACAACCGGCGTCTTTGCGATCAGCAGAAACCCAGTTTACCTCGCGATGGTACTCCTTTGCGGCGGGATCGCCTTTCTGGCTAATACGATCTGGCTTTTGCTGGCCGCGGCGGCGCTGGCGGTGATTTTGCACACGCAAGTGATCGACAAGGAAGAAGCCTACCTTAAGGAAAAGTTTGGCGAGGCTTACTCCAGCTATAAAAGCCGCGTCAGGCGCTGGATTTAATCGATTGTTTTGAACCTTTTTACCTCTCGAAAGTCAGCAGATTGCGAGAGGTAGGAAACCAAGAATGAGGTTTGAGATAGCCTTCTACCGCCGCACCGCTGGTTTGAGATAGAGGGCCGGCCACAGGGTTAAATCTTTAAAGGATTAGCAATGGCCAAGAACACGATCTGTATCTGGTACGACAAAGATGCGGAAGCTGCGGCCCGCTTCTATGCCGCGACGTTTCCAGAAAGCTCGGTCGGTGCAATCCACCGTGCACCAAGTGACTACCCGTCTGGCAAAGCGGGTGACGTGTTGACGGTTGAATTCACTGTGGCCGGCATTCCGTGTCTCGGCCTCAACGGTGGTCCCTCTTTCAAGCACAGTGAAGCTTTCTCCTTCCAGATCGCCACGGGCGATCAGCAGGAGACCGACCGCTACTGGAACGCTATCGTCGGCAATGGCGGACAGGAGAGCGCGTGCGGGTGGTGTAAAGACAAATGGGGCGTGTCTTGGCAGATTACGCCGCGCGTCTTGACGGACGCGCTGGCAGCCGGCGGGGATGAAGCAAAGCGGGCGTTCGAAGCGATGATGGGCATGAAGAAGATAGACGTCGCCGCGATCGAGGCGGCGCGGCGCGGCTGACTTTCCCCTAACTCTCCAAGAACGTCCGCCCGCGGCGGAACCGGCCATGCCGAAATCACGGCCGGGAGGCTAAGCCAAGATTCCTAATTTGCGGTGTGAACAGTTAAAACCTCGCCGCGCTCAACCGTAGGCTTAGGCTGCGGCTTTTGGCAGATTTTTGCTGATGATGATAATAAAACAAAAAAAGCAAGGCGTCCTCCCCTAATTAGAGGACGCTACATCGCAAAAATTATGGTTGACTCCTGACATGTGACGCTCGCCCGCCGGACATCTGGGCCCCCTTGGATTGAGCTCGCTTGTTTGTTTGTCCATTCTTAGAGGGAAAACGCCATGGCCGAAGCAACCGCCGACTCCACCGTTCTGGGGCGCGCATCTCACAAATTGGCCGACCGAGCGCATAAAGCTACGCCGAACAAGGTTATGTTCGATTTCTTTCTAAGTACTTTAGATGTTCGTATAAAACTAATTGATCATAGTTATGCGCTTAGCCATCATGACGTAGTGCAAAAAGATATTCTCAGTGAAATACATAACAAGCGGGCAGAATTAGCAAATGAGATACGCAGGAGATGTGATAAGATAAACAGTTGTGCTGGAGTTCTTCGATCTCTACTGTCTGCCAACGCAGACAACATTTGGGATGAACTCTGGAATGACGCTTACCGGCTGCAACGGCTTGTTGCCCTAATTGAACCGAAGGAGACTCTTTTCGTCGAACTTACTCGAGTAATCAACCATTCCGTGGCCGAGCGAATTCCGTCCTCCGATCGATTGAAAAAAAGCCTCGATAAGGCGGCGAACGAGTTGTTGGAGAGCACATCGCCTCCAATAATCAAGGAAAAGGCTGAAAATACGATTCGTATGCTTCTTCTCGACGCGCTGGAACAATTGCAATGGTTCAGGCAACGCAAATTTCTAATGCGATTATTTCAAAAGCAGGCGACGCGCCGAACTGTGGTCGTTGGCTTTATCGCATTTGTATTATTTGTACTCCCCTATGCCTATCTCTATCTCGATGTTCTCTTAACTCGTGAGTATGCGCAACATGACTGGATCTGGCTTCCAGATTATTCAGCACTAGTTTCCGGCTTGTTTGGTGCCTTATTTAGCCGTTTAATTTTTCTACAACGGAACGCGAGGAGTATGACTCTCGGCGCGATCGCTGATGCTGGACACTGGCTCACAATCTTGTTGCGCGGTATCGTGGGAATGTGTGGCGCACTGATTGTGTATTTTTTTCTCCAATCTGGTTTGGTAACCGGCAGCATATTTCCGGAATTCCGCGACCTTGGAATTGAGATTTTCAGCTGGCCAACCCCACCACAAGGGCAAGGCACAGACTTACGCAATGGAATTACCACCCACATCCTTTTGGCGGACAAAGCTCTCGCGCTTTTAGTGATTTGGAGTTTTTTGGCCGGCTTTTCCGAAAGGCTCGTGCCGAATATCTTAGCGTCGACCGAAAAAACGTTCACTGAAGCGACCAGGCGTTAAAATGCGCGTCAGACGCTGGACTTACTCAGCGGTCCTAATTTGCGACGTGAACAGTCGAAACCTCGCCGCCCCTAACCTTCACGCTCACGCTGCGGCCTTTTAAAACTTCAAACAGCGCCGGGTCGGCACCGGACAGCCAAATCTGGGCATCGAGGCGCAGCAAAATTTCGAACAAAGCCTCGCGATGAACCGTGTCAAAATGAGCGGCGATTTCGTCAAGAAGGACGAGCGGCGCGAGGCCGCTAATGGCAAAGACCAATCCGGCGTGGGCCACGATCAGCCCCGCGAGCAGTGCTTTCTGCTCCCCCGTCGAAGCTTGCGCCGCCGGTACCTGCTTTGGCCCGTGTTCTATGCAAAAATCGCTTGCTTGAGGCCCGGCAAGAGCGCGCCCGGCGGCGGCATCACGGGCGCGATTCGAGCGCAAAATTCCGCGAAAAATTTCTTCCGCATCAAGGGCCGAGCGATCTTTTAGAAGGTGCTCGACCTCGCCCTCAACCGCCAGGCCGGCCCAAGGAAAAGGCAGCCACGCCTTCTTCGTCGCTTCTATCAGGGCTCCGAGGCGCATTACCGTTTCGACACGGGCGGCGGCGATCGCCACGGCGAGCCCGGCGGCCTCCTCCTCGATTGCATCGAGCCAGCGGAGATCTGCGTTGTGCCCCTCCTCCAGGAGACGGTTGCGGCCTCGCAAGCTACGCTCGAAGGCGCTAACCCGGGCCGCGTGCGCTGGATCAACCGTGAGAACCAGTCGATCGAGGAATCGCCGCCGGTCTCCCGGCGGTCCATTGAACAGCCCGTCCATGGCCGGTGTCAGCCAAATTACGCGCACATAATTGCCAAAGCCGCGCATTGACGCGGCCGGCTCGCGATCCACCCGGTATCTGCGGGCGGTTGCGCGGGGTTCGATACCTGTGCCAAGTTGAACGCCCCCCGCTGCCGTAGTGAGCTCGGCCGAGACAGCGAAACCACCAAGCCCGCCCCGGCGAGCATACTCACCAAGTTCCGCTCCCCGCAGCCCCCGCCCCGGCGCAAGGAGCGATAGCGCTTCGAGGAGATTGGTCTTTCCCGCGCCATTGCCGCCCGTGAGCACGATGAGGCGCCCGTCAACGGAAAGATCGAGCCACTCATAGGAGCGGAAATCGGTGAGGGATAGGCGGCGAACGCCAACCAGGGAGGAATCGGCAAGGGGCTTTTGCCGATCCGAACCCGGCGCCTCGTCAAGCGTTTTGATCATTGCCGCTGGGGGCTGCGCTTTGCTATCGAACATGTCCCTATCCACCTAAATCAGCAACTCCGCGGTGATGCCTCGATCTGCGATGATTGAAATGAACAAAATTTCGCGATTCTGGCGAATGAAAGAAGTGGGGCAGCCGATAGCCGTTCTCACGGGCTATGACGCGCCCACCGCTAAAGCCGAGGAGGAAAGCGGCGTCGATATCATTCTCGTGGGCGATAGCGTCGGCACCAATATGCTGGGCTATCCAAGTGAAAGAGATGTCACACTCGCCGACATGTGCCACCACGTCGGCGCCGTCCGCAGAGGCGCGCCGAATACTGTAATTGTCGCGGACCTTCCCTTCAATAGTTACGAAACGCCCCAGGTCGCGCTTCAGAGCTCAACGCGGCTCATTGGCGCTGGCGCGGATATCGTCAAATTCGAGGGTGCGCGGCCTGCAATTGTCGAGATTTTAAAGAAGAACGACATTGACGTCTGCTGTCACCTTGGCCTCGAGCCGCAGCATCATGACGATAAGCGCGTCAAAGGGCGCAAGGCCGCGGAGGCGGCCGAACTCCTTCGTAATGCGATCGCCCTCGATGAAGCCGGCATGGCCCTGCTCGTCCTTGAGCGCGTGCCAGAGGAAGTCGCCGATCGCGTCACGAAATCGGTGCGAGCACCGACGATCGGTATCGGAGCTGGCCGCAAGACCGACGGCCAAGTGCTTGTCATTACCGACGTGCTCGGCTTCACTCCCGCGAACTTCCAACACAACCGGCGCTATCAGGACGTCGGCCGCTTGATGCGAGAGGCGGCGAAGGCTTACGTCCACGATGTCCGAAGTGGAAAATTCCCGGCGCTGGAAAACGTGGTCGCGATGGACAAGGGCGAGCTTGCCGAATTCATGGCTGATTCGAAGGTGAAACTTTGAGTCATCCGCGTTTTAATCCAAGGGCTTGAACCGCCGCGCATGACTAAGGCGCCGCGATTGGCCATGAACTGCCGTACTCGAACGGAGGCCGCGAATTGGAAGCGTTAGACAAAGCCCGAATAGAAGCGCGACTGAGGCTTGTCGAGGAGCATGTTCGTTTTGAGAATATGCATAATCTCGACGGCATTCTGGGCACTTTCGGCCCAGAGGCGCGGTATGATGACGAGCCCTGGGGCGACCATCGTATCGGGCGCGACCAGGTCGAGCTTTACTACAGGGACCTGCTGACCGCCACAGCCGATTTCTGCATCGAGGTCAGGAACCGCTATGCGACCGATGAGGCAGTGATCCTGGAAGTTACGATCAGCGGCACCCATACGGGCCCCTGGAGAGGGTTGCCGGCCACCGGCAAGAAGGTCAGCTTTCCGCTATGCGGGATTTTCACCTTCGACTCCGAGGACCGGCTTTCGGGCGAGAAGATTTACTATGACCGGGCCACCGTCCTTGGGCAGCTCGGCATATTTCACGAACCCAGCACCATAGCAGGCTTGCTGCTGACCGCAATCAACCATCCCCTGACAATTGCAGGGGCCTTTGCACGAAAGATCTTTGGGCGGTGAGGCCCGTTGAGACGCGCCATTTATTTGCCAGCCGCTTTAATTTCTTAACCGTGTCACATAACCCCTCCAAGTTCCCGCCGCGCCCTCGCTTTTGGGGCGTAGTCTCAGGGGGAGGAACAATGTCAGCCAAATTCGAAGGTTGCGCGCGTCATGTTCAATGGCTCCTGGCGAGCACGGTGTTGATGTCCGGCTTTGCCGGTGTCATCGCCGCTTCCGCCAAGGACCATGATTTTCGGACCGAACCCGGCAATCTTCTGCTCAGCCGGGTCCTCTATGACAACAATCCCAATAATGTCAGCGTGGGTTCGTCGCTGCCGCCCGGCTGTGCACCTGCTAACTGTGTCACGGCAGTGAACAACGGCGTTTATCCTTACGTCTTCAACAACGCTCCCATCGACGGCAGTTTCGGCATCACCTCGAAGATCGTGCTGGACCAGTTGACGCCGCATGGAGAGCGGATCAGCTCGTTCGAAGTCCCCAACAGCTCGCAGCCCCGGGTGACTTCGACCGCAGATCAGATGGTTGGTAGCTTCTCATCCAAATCCGAAGTCGCGCTGAATTTGTCGACTAACGGGAACCATGTGACCTTCATGGGCTATTACGCGCCCATCGACACGCTGGACGTCTCCAATTCGAATACGCCTGGCGTCTTCGATAAGACAAATCCGGTTCCGAGCAGCTTTTATCGGGTCGTCGCCGACCTTGATCGCGAGGGAGATCTCCATTTCACGGCGACCAATGCGTACAGCGGCAATAATGGCCGGGCGGCGATCCTTCATCCTTACAGATGGCAGAATCTGATCTACACCGCGGGCAATGCGGGCAACGGAGGCAATCCCCAGCCACCCTTGGTCATTGTCGCCGCGGGCGCCCAAGGCCTCCTCGAGTCGAGCCTGCCTCTTTATGCTCAAAATCCGGGAACGCCCACGCCTTTCGGCAGCTTCAACGTCACCCAACTGGGAGACAAGGCGGATAAAATCGGCAAGGACGACAATTTCCGTGGCCTGACGATTTTCAACAATGTTGTCTATCTCTCAAAGGGCAGCGGTGGCAACGGCGTCGATACCGTCTACTTCATCGACAATGGTCCGGCCAACGGGCAACCTTCCGCCTGCGCGACAGACGGAACGGGTCTCCCCGCTCCTTCGGCCACGCTCCCCACCACGCCGCTTGCGATTCCCTCGAATGTGCAGACGGCGGGATTACCCAGCAACATGTGTATCCTGAAGGGCTTCCCGACCGAATTGGCGACAACGTCGACGAATTCGTTTCCGTTCGGAATCTGGTTCGCTAACGTGACGACGCTCTATGTCGCGGATGAAGGCGACGGCACGAATACGTATGACGCGAGCACGAATACGTACACGGATGCCGCCGCTCAGACCCGGGCGGGCCTGCAGAAATGGGTCTTACAAAATGGCGAGTGGACGCTGGTCTACACGTTGCAGGCCGGGCTGAATTTGGGAACGCCCTACACGATTAAAGGTTATCCGACCGGCTTGAACACTGGGTATAAGGGTCTGCCGTGGTCGCCGGCCACCGATGGTCTACGCAATCTTACGGGCCGGGTGAATGACGACGGCACGGTGACGATCTGGGCCATCACCTCGACGGTGAGCGGCAGCGGCGATCAGGGCGCGGATCCGAATAAGTTCGTCGTGATCCAGGACAAACTGGCTGCGACGACGTTGCCTGCAAACGAGAGCTTCCGCACGGTTCAAACCGCACGTTTCGCCGAGGTTCTGCGAGGTGTTTCGTTTACGCCGGGGACCGATCGCTCTCACGGCTATCACTGATCCGCCGGATTCGTAGCCTCGACAGCGAGTTTCTCAATCCGCTCTGGGACGGATGAGTTGTAATTCACGATCATCGAAAACAAGTGATGACGCGCCAGCGTGTCATCACCCGCAAGAAAACCCGCCGCACCGCCATGTTGGCGAGGAACCCCGTCGGCCACTCGAGCGTCCGCCCGCGCCCCTGCGCGAGGAGCAGGCGGTTTTGGCCATCCGCGTCATTTAGCGGCAATGCAACATTTCCGATGCCGGCCTAACTGCTCAGCCGCGTTCTGACCAAGGCACTCGCCTTGGCGATATCCATCCGCCCGGCGTATTTCCCTTTTAAGGCGCCCACCACGCGCCCCATGTCTTTGATCGAGGACGCGCCGGTCTCAGCAATCGCCTTGCCGATCGCCTCGGCAACCTCCGCCTCGCTCATCTGGCTTGGCAAGAACTCCTCGATGATGGCGATTTCCTCGCTCTCCTGCGTTGCAAGGTCGCTCCGCCCCGCTTTTTCGTAAATCTCCAAAGACTCTTTCCGGCTTTTCACCATCTTTTGGAGCAACGCTAGAATATCATCCTCCGCGACGGTTTTTCCCTGCCCGCGCAGCTCGATATCCTTATCCTTTAGCGCCGCCATGATCATACGGATTGTACCGACTCGGCGCTTGTCCGCGGCTTTCATCGCCGCCTTCAGCTCGTTTGAAAATTTCTCGCGCATATATAACCATCTTCCTCCGGTTGACGGCGCCCGGCCGCCGCTCTATCGCATTTAGGAAAGCGGGATCTAAGATGACAGTCGCGAAGGAGCAAGATCAGGCACGTCCTCCCTGGATGGCGCCGCGGGCGAGCGCGCTCCTCGTCTTGGCGGACGGAACGGTACTCGAAGGGACTGGTTTTGGCGCGACAGGCATCGCGGCCGGCGAGGTATGTTTTAATACCGCGATGACGGGCTACCAGGAGATTTTGACGGATCCTTCTTACGCGGACCAGATCATCTGTTTCACTTTTCCGCATATCGGCAACGTTGGCGCGAACGAGGACGATGTCGAGACAACCAATCTTGCCGCGCCGGGCAAGGTAAGAGGCGTGATTGTCGCGGCTCCCATAACGTCCGCCTCGAACCATCGAGCAGAGACTGGACTTCGCACATGGCTTGAGGGGCACGGCATTATCGGCCTTTGTGGCGTCGATACGCGTGCGCTCACCGCATTGATCCGTGAAAAAGGCATGCCGAACGCCGTGATTGCTCATGCCCCGGCAGGAGATTTCGACACCGATAAACTCCGCCGGCTTGCTCAAGAGTGGCCAGGTCTTAAAGGCATGGATCTCGTCCCTCACGTCAGCGCGAGTGATAATTACACCTGGGCGCAGGCGGGCTGGCGGCCTGGCCAAGGATATCGAACACGAACCTCGGGAAAATATCGTGTTGTGGCCCTCGATTACGGGGTGAAAAGAAATATTCTGCGGTTGCTGGCGGAGGCCGATTGCGAAGTCACCGTGGTCCCGGCGGCCACTTCATCGGAAGAAATCCTCTCGATGAAACCCGATGGAGTGTTTCTTTCAAATGGTCCTGGAGATCCCGCTGAAACCGGTAAATATGCGGCGAGCGTAATCAAAGATATTATCGAACATAAAATTCCGACCTTCGGCATTTGTCTTGGCCATCAGATGCTGGCGCTTGCCATTGGGGCGCGCACCGTCAAGATGCACCAGGGGCATCATGGGGCGAACCACCCGGTCAAGGATTTTACGACTAACAAGGTCGAGATCGTGTCGATGAACCACGGTTTTGCGGTCGACTCAGCCAGTCTGCCAGCAAATGCGCGCGAGACGCATAAGTCTCTTTTTGACGGTTCTAATTGCGGCTTGGAACTGATCGATTACCCGGCGTTCTCGGTGCAGCACCATCCAGAAGCTTCCCCCGGTCCGCGCGATAGCCATTACCTCTTCGCCCGTTTCGTGAGCTTGATGGAAAAAGCACGGGAGGCACGGACGGCCAAGAGATAGGATGGCACTGCTTCGGTCTCGGCAAAGATGCCCTGCCAAATGCGCGGCCGCCAAAGGCAACGAAGCATGATAAGTATGACGAGGCCGATGATTTGGCATTTTACATACCGCACCGCAAACGGTGTTAGGCTTCACTGCGCGGAGGCGGGCCGTGAGGAAGACCCTCTCGTAATCCTTTTACACGGCTTTCCTGAATTCTGGTTTGGCTGGCGCTACCAAATAGCGGACCTCGTACAAGCGGGGTATCGCGTCCTTGCGCCAGATCAGCGCGGCTACAATCTCAGCGCGAAGCCGAAAGGCATCTCCGCTTACGATCTCGATACGTTAGCCGGGGACGTGATCGGGCTTGCCGATAGCCTCGGCCGGGAGCGCTTCGCGTTGATCGGTCATGATTGGGGGGGCGTCGTTGGGTGGTGGGTGATCTCGAAATACCCGAAGCGCGTCAGCCGTTTTGTGGCTTTGAACGCGCCTCACCCCAAAACTTGGCAAGACGCCGTCCGGACCGACCCCTGGCAGCACAAAAAGAGCAGTTACGCGCGTTTTTTTCGATTGCCGTGGCTGCCCGAACTTGCCTTAAGGCGAAACAATTTCAAAGCCCTCACCGTAGCTCTGCGGCAAAGCTGTAATCATGAAGCTTTTAACGAAAGCAGCTTGGCAGAGTACCGCGCTGCGTGGTCCCAGCCAAACGCGCTCACCGCTATGCTCAACTGGTATAGGGCACTTTTGGCGCGAGCGGACAAGACATTCGCCGTTGACCAAATCACAATGCCTGTAATGGTGATTTGGGGTGCGCGCGATCCCTACCTCATCCCGGAGCTTGCCGGGGCAAGCGCGGGATTATGCATCAACGCGACGGTTAAGCGTTTCGACGAGGCAACCCATTGGGCGCAGTATGACGACGTAGAGCGCGTGAATGCGCTTCTTCTAGAGTTCTTATCCCCTGAGAAATCGGCGTGGGCCTCGTAAGCTGGTAGCCTGCAGCGGCTTTTTGAAAGGCCGCTGCGGCAACGCGAATGCTACCGTTTAATTACTGCTGCGTATTTTGTTCCCACTGAATTTGCGGAGCCAATTCGATTCGCTGCTTGGTGGCGTCCACCGTGACGTCCCACGTTCCATTCGAATCATTATAGCTCAGGGAGATCGCTTGCGGACCGACGGCAACATCACGGCCACGCTCGGTCGTAAGCACGTAGGAGAGCTGGCCATTCTCACTAATACCAATTCCCTTTATTGTGCCGACGTTCTGGTGATCGATGCTTTTAACCTGCGTATCTGCAAGGTTCGCATTCATCGCGTCTCGGATGACGCCTTGAACAAAGCGCGGCGCCATTGAGCGACCTGTCTTGCTTACTTCTACGGCCGCGATCGATTCGGGGTTCACAACCATCACGACCGGGGTTCCCCGGCGATCTTGCGCGTGAATGATAAACGTCTCGGGCATTACCGTGACATTTGAGAAACCAGATTTCTGTAGGTCCTCACGCAAACGCTGCGCAATCTGCCGGTTAGTCTCGGAGCCTTGGCCTTGGCGAGCCATTTGCCCCTGCTGCCCGTATTGCCCTTGGTCATTCATCTGCTCGGCTTGAGTCGCCGGCATCTGGTTCATTTCATTCTGCTGAGCTCTTTGGTTATGATTCGATTGCGCCGCCAACGCTGGGGTTACAAGAATAGCAGCACCTAGCGCTAACCAAGCCGATTTCATGGAACTCCTCCTGTATGGCTTTCCTACGGCCTTAACAATCGGAATGCCCTGTCATCGTTCCGTCCTTGCCGAAAAATCGTCTTGCTTGCTCAGTAAATTTTCGAAAGTAAGCCTCATCGTTAGGGTTGCTGGAAAATCACTTGCGTCGCTAAACCCGAAAAAAAAATAAGGCCCGCATCGCGGTTCGATTGAAACAGGCGCAGCGCCAGCGCCGGGCTTTGCGATTGAACGCGGTAGATTTGCCATGCGAGATGCAGCGCGTAGAAGACAAGCCCTCCTTGTGCGAACCTCCCGGCTCCAGCGGAGAGAACAGCTGCTTCAAGACAAATAACCGAGACTGCGTAGAGGATACCGACTCCGAGACGTAGGCGCGGCCCGAAAACCCTGGCGGTCGAGCCGACACCAACCTTGGCGTCATCTTTCACGTCTTGCACCGCGTAGATCGTGTCGTAGCCGATCGTCCAACACACCGCGCCGAGATAAAGAAAGACGGGCGCGGGCGCGAGCGACCCAAAAGCGGCCGACCATCCGACCAAGGCGCCCCAAGCGAAAGCCGCGCCAAGAACGGCTTGCGGCCATGAGCTGACGCGCTTCACGAAGGGATAGAGGCTAACGATCGCGAGCGAAGCGGTGGCGAACACGATGGTGAACGCGTTGAAACAAAGAAGGACTGCGAGTCCGACCAAGCACTGGGCGACAAAAAAGAGTTTGGCGGCACCAACACTTACCCGCCTAGACGGAAGCGGGCGGCTTTTCGTCCGCTCGACCTTGACGTCAATATCGCGGTCGATGATGTCGTTGTATGTCGAGCCGGCGCCGCGCATCGCGACCGCGCCAATGAAAAAGAGCAAGAGATCCACGCCGCGCAGCGAAGCTGCGCCAGCGATGCTGGCAAGAGCGCTTGACCACCAGCAAGGCAGAAGCAGCAGCCACCAGCCGATCGGCCGATCGAGGCGCGCAAGCTCGATGAAAGGGTGCCACGAGCTCGGAGAGAAGCGGAATATGAGCTGACGAGCCACGGACGGCACCAAGATCGGAGCGTTCGTTTTTGACGTGCGGCACTGAGATGACTCTTAGCCGCGCTGCTTCGGTGAAAAGCGTTGCCTCCGGTCCGCCTTAGAGCGGCCCCGCTGGGAGTTTTATTTGCGGCGAGTTTGCAATCCCGGCCGCCTGCTGCTCCTGCGCCTTTTTCACCTGCTCGGCGACTTTACAGGCTTGTTCGGCGACTTTTGCCGATTTCTGCGAGCTCGCGAAAATATTTTGAAACGCCTCGTCCGGGACAGCGCACCACTCTTTATTTTTTGTCAAATAAGCGACGAGCTGGCGTTCAATTGCTACCAGCGAGCGCAGTTTGGGGCAGGCGGCGACCGGGTCGAGCTGCTTCTTGCCACCGCCGGCGAGCTGATTCAGCTGGTCGATGATCCCCTGACGTTTCTTGGTCAGTGACCCGATGTCCTGATTACAATCCACCGCCCATGCCCAACCGGCCGAGGCAAATATTACGATAGCCGCGAGAAAAACGGCAGGCCCGCCAGGGCCGGCGGCGCGCCTACGCATCAACATTGCGCGAACCCTTGCTTGTTTGGTATTCCATTTGGTCCTGCGAGTTTTTCAACTCTACGTATTTCCGGCGATGGCCGGCTTTTGCGAGAACGCTTGACTCTAGCAATATGCAACCACTAACCGCAAGCCTGCCTGCCCCAAGGCCCGGCTGCCGCCGCACTAAGGCATATGGCTCGCTATGAATTCAACGCTCAACGGCTATTTGTCCGCGCTCCTCTTGAAAGCGCGGCCCGTATCAGTCTTGACCGTGTGCAGGCAAATTATGTCCGCAATGTGTTAAGACTTTCTGCCGGAGCCCCTCTTCTTCTGTTCAATGGACGGGACGGGGAGTGGCAATCAACGGTCAACGAGTGCGGCCGCAAGAGCGTGACATTGGCGGTGACCGCGATGACGAGGCCGCAAGAGTCCCTTAGAGATTTCGAATATCTCTTCGCGCCACTCAAACATGCACGCCAAGACTATATGGTCGAAAAGGCCGTCGAAATGGGTGTATCGAGGCTGCGTCCCCTATTGACCCGGAGGACTCAAACCCATCGCATCAATATTGAGCGTATGAGCGCGAACGCCATTGAGGCTGCCGAGCAGTGCGGAATCTTGGCGATTCCCGACATTGCGGCTCCGGCCAAGCTCGATGAAGCCCTCGATGATTGGGATCCCCAGCGCCTCCTCATTTTCTGTGATGAAGAGGCGCCGCTCTCCGACCCACTAGCGGCGCTCGGCCAAGGCCCTCGCACGCGTGAAAACCCCTGCCTTGCCTTGCTCATTGGACCAGAAGGAGGCTTCGATGAAGCAGAGCGGCAAAGGATTTTGAAACTTCCAAACGTTATCCGTTTAGCCCTCGGTCCGAGAATCTTGCGCGCCGATACCGCAGCCGTTGCCGCGCTCTCCTTGATTCAAGCGGCTCTTGGGGATTGGCGGGAATAAATGTTAACGTATCATTATGTCGCCTCATTGTACGGTCAGAAATCGGGCGAGCAAAGAATATTGGCATCCAAATGCGTTTACGAAAGCTTATGTTCTGGTTTGGCTGCTGTCTCGCCGGCATTTTCGCAGGCATTGACAAGGCCGCTCAAGCGGGAGAATTGCCGCCCAATTCCAGCGAGCGGTGCGCGCAACGGCCGCCGCGCGCAAAAAATATGGATGCTCCAAATTGCGAGCATGTTGGCGGCCATGTGCGCGTCAACCTAGGCTCGGACTTGCCCTATCCGCCAGGCTCCGCGGGTAACTCGGCCATGCCTGTGCGGCTTGGCGATGGCGGGCCCATGCAAACCCGGCTGCAAATCCCAGCCAACGACCTCAATATTCCTATCCCGCGCTAAACTATTTCCCAAGGTAAGGAATAGGTCGCGGCTTATTTTTCTGCCGCGCGGCGAAATTTTTTCCAAGATGCAAACGGATCTCGCTCGCCGACTCCGCATCCGTTGATAGGAAGCGCGCTTGCTTCGCCATCCGCGAGCCAAAAATCCTGCACAGGCCCGCCGATAGCCTCCGCGCTGCGCCAGCAAACCTGAGCGGCTCCAGACGCCGTATCGAGATAAACCGTCATTTGGTTGCCGCCGCAATCATCGGAGACGTTGCAGGTCCAAGCGGCAAATAGGCCCTTGCCATTATCCGCGACGGGTGCTTCCGGATGGCGCTGTGATCCTTGAGAAAGCGCGAAGTAGTGCTCGCCCATGGCGGCACGCATCGCCGATTGAATGCCCGGCTGATCCCACAGGGGTTTGTGGTCAACGGCGGTTTCGGATGGATATTTGCCGGCCCATTGCGTGACGGCCGAAACATCCGCGGCCGCCGCCGTGCCGCAACAAATGCCGCCAAAGATTGCCGCGGTCTTTAAGCGAAGGCCAAAAGCCATGCCTTTCCTCCCTCTAATAAACGCATTCCTCGAAAGCGCGCTCGATATCTCCCATCCACTCCGCCTTGAATTTCCCAATCAAGCGCTCGGCTTCGTTCGTTTCCTCAAGGACCTTGTAGAGCGGAGCAAGATAAGAGGATTCATCGCGCCCCTGTGCATTGACACGATTTCGCTTGGCAAGGCCGAGCCGGGAGACATCCAAGATCTGCCGTGCGACCTCTTTAGCGGGCCGGCCTTCCACCATCGCGGCAAGGCCAAGGCGCGGGACATCGGCGCGCAGCTGCTCGCGCGCCCGCGCGCTCCAGCCCTTGACGATGTCCCAAGACGCGTCGAGCGCGGAAGGATCATAGAGAAGCCCTGTAAACAAAGCCGGGAGCGCTAGCAGAAAAGAACTCCGCCCCGCGTCAACTCCTCTCATCTCTAGGTAGTTCTTCAGCCGAACCTCGGGGAATATTGTCGTGAGATGATTGATCCAATCGGCCAGGGTCGCGCGCACGCCAGGCAGTTCGGAAAGCCCATCTTGTAGAAACCTACGAAAGTCCGCGCCCGCGACATCATGGTAGGTATCGCCGCGTTTGACGAAGTACATCGGCACCGACATGGCGTAGTCAACATAGCGCTCAAAAGACATCCCCGGCTCGAAAACAAAAGGCAGCATGCCAGTGCGGGCCGGGTCCGTATGGCGCCAGATCTCGGAGCGCATCGAGAGAAAGCCATTGAGCTTGCCATCCGTGAAAGGCGAATTGGCAAAAAGCGCCGTCGCGATCGGCTGCAACGCCAACGACACGCGGAATTTTTTGACCATGTCGGCTTCGCTCGAAAAATCGAAATTGGCTTGCACCGTGCAGGTGCGAAGCATCATATCGAGCCCAAGCGTGCCAACCTTTGACATGTGTCGGACCATGATCGCGTAGCGCTGCTTAGGCATGAGGGGCGTTTCTTCGCGGCGCCACTTTGGACTCATGCCTAGGGCCAAAAAATCGATGCCAAGCGGTCCTGCAACCCTTTTGAGGGCCGCAAAGTGGGCATCGAGCTCCGCCTCGGTTTGATGAACGGTTTCGACAGGGGCGCCGGAAAGCTCGAACTGGCCTCCGGGCTCTAGGGAAATACCTGCTCCGCTGGCAGGATCATAGAGACCGATAATCCTGGAACGGTCTGTAACGGGGGCAAATCCGAGCTCTTTTTGCATGCCCTGCAAAAGATTAGCAATGCCCCCCTGACCGAAGGATCCCTCATAAGGAACGGGCCTATGGCCGGTGCGGTAAAAAGGGATCTTCTCGTGCTCGGTGCCAATTCGAAATTGTGTTGGCTCCTTCGCTCCTTGCTCTAAATAGGCGATGAGCTCGTCGCGCGACGAAATGGGAATGCTATCCGTAATATCCCGTGTCATCGCACTCTCAACCGCCTCAATAAACCGTCTTGCCGCAGCACCCTTGTTCAACACCTAGGGCCCGTCCGCCGCTACATAAACGTGCGAAAAAAGAAGCGCAATTGCAGCCCATAAGACGCGCTAGCCCGGCTTTAGAACGCTCGCAAGCATAGCCGAAAAAGATCGAGCGTAGCGGGATTCAAAGCCTTGCCGGCTTTGAAGCTAAACTTGAGGCGCGGCCCAGGCGACGATATCGCGCATGACCTCCCGCAGCGCGGCGTTAAGCGCGGCGGCAACTGTCGCTGGATCGCTCGTGGTGACCGGCACGCGCGCGGAAAATAGGCGGCCAGACTTGATCCGCCCATTTGAGGAAAGGATCTGCGCGGCGATTTCAACCAGCGCGACATTTTGTGAAGGGTCGAAGTCAAAGCTGCGGATAGTGGTTTGCAGATTGTAATCAGCGGCGATCCCTGGCGGCCCGACCTCCTTCAAAAGATGCGCGTTTTGAAAACTTTCGATCAACCGGCTTTGCACCAAGGCAGGCAATTGCTCGACCCACCGCGCGCCGGTGAGGTAAGCAACCGATTGCGATCCTAAACGCACGACAATCTCGTCCGAGTCGGCTGGCTTGCTTGCCTCGGGGCGCAAAACGGCGAGCTGGCCGTGGGATTTACGCTGGGCGAGAGCGCTCTGAGTTGCGACGAGGTCGAAGTTCGCCGGCGCTGGCGAAGCGCACGCGGAAAGCTGCAAGGATAGGAGGATCGCGAAAAGCGATGCGGCGCCGCGCTCATGCATTTGCTTCTAGCGGTTCCCTGAATAGCTTGGAGTTTGCGACGATTTCCCGAAAATGAACTGCTGCGGGTTGTTCTCGATCGATCGGACCATCTCATTGATTTGCTCTAGCGTCCTTCGCCCGTCTGCCGCGAGTGCCTCATACTGACGTAGGCCCGCGCCGGTGAAACGGGTGAGGTTAGCGCCGATTTCCTTGAAGCGGGAATCGAAATCGCTAGCGGCTTTACGAAGGGATTTTGCTGCTTCCGCCACCTCGCCAAACGCTCCTTTTGAATCGCCTGCCGCGAGAAAGCCGTTGAGATTCGTGAGAACACCGTCGATTTTATCAGCGGCTTTGTCGAGCTTCGCCGACAATGAGGCAAAATCACTCACTATGGTTTTGACATCATCAGGGTTGATCGCTTTCACGACCTTATCCGCGTCACCAGCGAGCAATTCAAGTTTCGCCGTGAGCGGCTTGATCGCCGCGCCCACATCGGCGATAGCGCTCATGAAATCTTTCAAGCCGGACGAGTTGGCGGCGAGGGCGTCAGTGAACTTCGCGATATTCTTAACGGACTCCGACAGGGACGCGGAATTATCATCGATCAAGCGGTTTGTTTTGTCGAAAAAATCCGAGGCTTTTGTGGCGATTAGCTGCGCCGTCGCGATAAGATCTTGAAATTGCGATCGCTCGGCGAGGATCACGCCGGGATCTCTGGCGTTTGTTGCAAGCGGCGGCGCGTCACTCGATTCACCCGTCAAGGCAACGGACGCAACACCCGTAAATCCCGTATATTCGAGCCTCGCTCGCGTGTCGACGCGGACCGGCACTGCCTCTGCCACTTCGACGAGGGCATAGACCCGTGAGGGATCATTGGGCATGAGGCCGATCTTGGTGACGGCGCCAACGGGAACGCCATTGAAGAGGACAACGCCATTTGGCGAGAGCCCCGAAATGGAGCCCGTAAAAACGACTTTATAAAGTTTATGCCCGCCGCCCTTCTCGGCGCCGGAGAACCACACCAGGAACGCGACCACCCCGGCAATAACGGCCAATGTAAAGGCGCCAATCAAAGCGAAATTTGCCCGGGTTTCCATCTGAACTTGCCTGCTTTCCTTCCCCCCGACTTGCTACTTGAGACTAAATACGGGAACCCCCTTCGTCGCGCAAAGGTTCGGCCAAGGCCAGGTTCCCTATTGATTGGCGCCCCGCAACATCGGCAGTCCGCGACCGCTTCCCGTGAAAATATGCGCGGACCCACGGGTGCTCGCAGGCAAGCATCGCCGAGATGGGTCCTTCCACCACGACCTTCCCATCCGCCAGCGCGGCGATGCGGTCGCAAATCGAATAAAGACTATCGAGGTCATGTGTCACCATAAACACGCTTAGCCCGAGTGTGCGCTGCAATGTGGCGATCAACTCGTCGAATTCCGCCGCGCCGATGGGGTCGAGACCCGAGGTCGGCTCATCCAGAAATACGAGCTCCGGATCGAGCGCGAGAGCTCTGGCAAGGGCCGCCCTTTTGGTCATGCCGCCGGAAAGCTCGGAGGGATATTTATTCGCGGCGTCAGGGTCAAGCCCGGCTAGTTCAATTTTGAGCATCGCTAGCTCATCGGCGAGCCGCGGCGATAATTTCAAATGTTCCCGCATGGGAACCTGGACATTTTGCTTGACTGTCAGACCCGAAAACAGCGCCCCTTGTTGAAACATCACGCCGATCCGCCGCTCGATCGAGCGGAATTGAGTTTCGGAAAGCGTATCGATATCGGCGCCGAAAATTTCTATAAGACCGCTACGCTTTCTAATGAGGCCGAGTATGGTACGTGTGAGAACCGACTTGCCTGTTCCGGATCCGCCGACAAAGCCAAGAACCTCGCCCCGGCGGACGTCGAGATCAAGGCCCTGCATAATGAGCTTGTCGCCAAAGCCGACGACGAGATCGCGGACTTTTATGATGATTTTCGCGTCCGCCGGCGCGGGATCGGCGCCTGGCAAGCTCTGAGCCGCTTCCGTCATTAGTAGCGGATCCCCGCGAAGAACATGGCGAATAAGCCATCGACGACGATAATCATAAAAATCGACTTAACGACCGAAGCGGTGACATGCCGGCCAAGCGATTCCGCGGATCCTTCGACCGCCAGGCCTTCAACGCAGGAAATGAGACCAATGATCAGCGCCATGAATGGCGCCTTTATGAGGCCGCTAAAGAAAGTGTGCAGAATGATGGCATCGCGCAAGAGCGTGAGAAAACGCGCCGGGCCGATGCCATCATAGACCCAGCTCACGAGCATGCCGCCGCAGATTCCGGCGATGTCGGCAATGAACGTCAACAAAGGGAGACTGATCATCAGGGCAAGCACGCGCGGAACAATCAATAAATCGACAGGCCTGAGCCCCATCACGGTCAGGGCATCGATTTCTTCACGCAGTTTCATGGTGCCGAGCTCCGCGGTGATGGCGGAACCGGAGCGCCCGGCCGTCATGATCGCGGTCAGCAACACGCCGAGTTCCCGCAGCACCAAAATGCCGATGAGATCGACGACAAAAATCGTCGCGCCGAAACGACGCAATTGGAAAATGCCTTGTTGGGCAATAATGGCTCCCGACAAAAAATTGATAAGGGCGATGATCGGGGCGCCGCGCAGCGCGATATTTTCCATATGCACAACCAGAGATGTTGCGCGGAAACGCAGCGGGTGAACGAGGCTTCTGCCTATGGCCGCAACGACCTCGCCGAGAAACGCCACCCCCCTATAAAGATCGATCCCGGCTAAAGCAACGCTTTCGCCGATGTCCGCAAGAAGACGCACGGCATAAGAACCCTGCCTTGCGCGCGGCGCTTCCAAGGGCCTGAAGCGAGCCTCGCGGAGAAGGATCTCATATTCCGGACGAATGGCGTCGAGGCTTGCCCTGATGCCCTGCGCGTCGAGCGTTTGCCGGGCTCGATCGATCAGCCACGCACCCGCGGTGTCCAGCTGCAGGACACTGCCGAGATCGAAAACAACCCGACGCGCCGCCCTGCCCTCCGCAACGAGCCCTTCGGCGCGGGTTTCGATCACGTCGGACGCCTCGAGGGTCCAACGGCCGCCAAGGTGAAACCGAAGTGAGTCACCGAGCCGCTGGCTAGAAAATCTCGGACCTTCATCCATGTCTCAAGCCAGCCTCGATCTCAACAACATGCCGCAACAAAGTTGACATCGAATACATATTTGCCAATCTCTTGTGGCAAAGTCGAGGCAAGCTCAAGTACCGATCAAATACATTTAGATTATTTGCATTCTTTATACTCACCTATCGAATAACATGTTACCTTAAAGCCACAAGCTTAGCAAATCTCGCCCGAGCAGTGAACCTTAGCCCGCACGAGGGGTTGAAGAGTCTTGACTTGCGGTAGGAAAAGGAACTTTCATTAAGTAAAATAATCCGCGAAAAGGGTTTCGCGTGCCAGCCCGCTCTCGACTTCGCCGGTATCTCTCCCGCCCCGCGGCAAGGGGATGGCTGCGCATTGTCGGGTTTTATTTTGTTTTACTTGGAAGCCTCGCGCAGCTGCTGCCGCCGCAGCTTCACCACGTCGCGGCGGCTTCACAAGCGAGCACTGGTTGCCACTTCCATGCCGGCCACACGAGCGACGGCCCGCCGCAAAATGGCTCCACCGGTTGCCCTTGCTGCGCCTGTCTTTGCTGCTGTTCCTCTTTAGAGGCCGGCCTTGGCCTTCCCCCGCCTGAGGCATCGCACCTCACTTACGCGCCAGTCGTCGCGTCGGTCAGTGCGCCTCCAGCGCTCCTCGGCGCGTTCCGCCCACTCCTCGCTCACACCTGGCAATCGCGCGCGCCGCCAACCCTCATCTGACGAAAGCACAACGCTTCGCGCCGCGAAACTACCGCGCGCCAAGCTTTTCAACCGTTAGATGAGGATCCCTATCATGGCTTATAAAGCTTTCTTGGCTCGCGCCTGCGCGTTCGCGGCGGCGGCCACATCGGCGAGCATTTCATTCGCGGCCGAACCTACCCCCGCGCCACCCCCGCCTCCGCCGTTCACCTGGACAGGCCCTTACGTTGGCGGACAAATCGGTTACGCCTGGGCCAATGATAACTTGTACTATGTAGCCTACGATCCAGTCAGTGCCCTCGGTTTCAACCCGAGCACCTACATCGCGCCAAATGGAGTCATCGGCGGCGGCCATATCGGCTTCAACTATCAAATCGACAAACCGGGCGGCGGTTTTGTCATCGGCGTTGAAGGCTCGGTCGACGGGGCAAGTTTGAATAAGACCGCGGTGGCGAATTTCGTGGGCTTTGGCGACACCATCATTTCCGCATCGACCAATACGGACATCCAAGGTTCGATCCGCGGCCGTTTTGGCATCGCCTGGGGTCAGTTCATGATCTACGCCACGGGCGGCGTCGCCTTCGGTGGCTTCAACACCAGCTATGTCGCCACAGGCAATCTTAGTGCATTACCCGCGATCAACGGCGGCGCGCCGTTCTACGCGTCCAACAGTTTTTCCAATACACGCGTAGGCTGGACGGGCGGGGGCGGGATCGCGGATGCGATTACCCCCAACTGGATCGTATTTGCCGAGTATCGGTTTACCGATTTCGGTACCGTGGGAAATACTTACCTTGCCACGACTGCCCTTTCCACGGTTTCGGGCCTGTCAGGTGGCGTTTTATACTCGAACCGCACGTTGACTCAAAGCCAGGTGCAGGTTGGCTTCAGCTACAAATTCGACATGAGCGCTCCCAACCCGGAGTGGTTCTCAATCTTTTAAGCCTGGCACTGCGCCTCGCTTAGCCCGCTCGGGATAGCGTTCTTGCAATTCGGTATTCAACGGAGAAATCCTATGCGTCATCCATTCGTCTTTGCACCGCTGGGCGCGATCGCCTTCGCCGGTGCCGCTTTCGCGGCCGAGCCCGCACCTGCACCGCCGCCGCCTCCGCCCTTCACCTGGTCGGGCGTCTATCTCGGCGGCCAGATCGGTTACGCTTGGGCCACGGACAATGTTTCTTGGACGGGAACGGCGAACACCCTTGAACCCGCTGCCGGACAATTTAGCGGGGGCCCGAACGGAGTCATCGGCGGCGGTCGTGTCGGCTATAATATCCAGCCCAATCCCTGGTTCGTAGCGGGCATTGAAGGAACCGTCGACGGCACGAGCTTGCGCAAAATTGTTAATGCACCCGTCGCGGATTTTGCGGGAGACACATTCGGAAGCCTGAATTTCACCTCCAGCTCAGGAGTGCAAGGCTCAATCCGCGGCCGCCTCGGCATTGCCTTCGATCGTGTCTTGGTTTTCGGCACGGGTGGCGTCGCCCTAACAAGCTTCAACACGACATATTTTGATACAACCGGGTTCTTCACCGGATTTCCCGGCATCAACTCGACCATCTCTGTTACACGCGCGGGCTTCACGTTCGGCGGCGGCATTGAGTATGCCATCACCGACAACTGGTCGGTACAAGCAGAATACCGACATTCGAACTTCGGTCACACATCGGATTATCCGTTCTCCAATCCGGGTGCCGTCGTCGGGCTTCCCGCGGGCGGCTTTTTTGTTGCGCAGCATTATCTGACCGAGGACCAGGTTCAAGTCGGCTTCGCCTACAGGTTCGACATGATGGTTCCGCCGCCTCCAGCGCCCCCTACGCCAGCGGCCCCAGCAGGATCTGCCGTCGTTCCCCAAGCAGCCGTTGTTCCCCAAGCAGCACCGGTCAGTGCGCGGTAGCAAGGCAAGCCACTCTCTTCTCGAGGATACAGATCATGTCTCACAAAACTTCCTTGGCTTGCGCAGGCGCATTCGCCACAGCGGCTCTTTTCGTCGGCGTCGGCCCGGCTTTCGCCCATACGGTCATCGGTAACAGAATCTTTCCCGCCACGCTCACCATCGACGATCCCGGTACCGACGACGAACTGACCATTCCGGCATTCGCTTACACGTTCAGTTCAACGACCACCTATCCTCCGCTCGATGGTGCGCAAGGCTACTCATTTGACCTTTTCTACGGAAAAAGGATCACCGCTGATCTTGAAGTGTCCATCGACAGCGCCTTCCTGCATCAGGTCAATCCCCGCTTGAACGGATGGACGGGCATTGAGACCGAGGTTAAAGACCAAGTCATGGTCAACCTCGAGCATGAATTCGTTGTGTCCCTGGGTGTTTCCGAGATATGGGGCGGCACGGCCACTTCACAGATCACCCAGGTCACCCCCTCCCTTCAATATACGTACATCACCCCGAAGATTTTCATCGGCAAAGGTTTCGGCGATTTACCGTGGGATTGGGCGCGCCCCATCGCGGTGACCGGCGAGATAGATTATCATGTGCCGACAGTGGCAAGCGTCTACCAGAATAACATCTTGGTTACTCAGAATCCCACCCTAGTGACCTATGGCGCCACACTTCAATACAGCCTGTACTATATGAACGGTTATGTTCGGGAGGTGCCGGAGATCCTCAGGAACTTCATTGTCGACATCGAGGCGCAACTCACTACCCCTGTCTCGAACATTGGCCCCTCGGTCATCAATGCGGTTCCCGGAACGCATGAGACCACGGGCACGGTCGGTCCTGGCCTCTACTACTTGGCGCATGATTACGAGCTCGGCATCTATGGCGCGTTCCCGATCAATCAGGGCAGCGGCAAACATCCCGGTGTCTTTGCGATCGTCGACTTCTTCCTCGACGATCTTTTCCCCAACACCCTTGGCAAACCCATCTTCGGCCCCGCAGAATCCACAGCTTTCGACCCCTGGCATGCTTTTGAAGCGAGGACACCATGAAAAAACTTGTGAAACCTTTACTCATCGCCTCCCTGGCCTCTTCCTTGGCTGCGACCGCCGCCTTCGCGCATGCCTTCCTCGATCACTCGATCCCAAGCGTCGGAGGAACCGTGAGCGGGCCGGTGAGCGAACTCCGGCTTTGGTATACCCAAGGCGTGGTCGTTGCCTTTTCCGCTTTTACGGTCACAGGTCCCAGCGGGGCGGTTCCGGCAAGCAAGCCGGTCAATAATCCCTCGAACCAGCAGGAAGTGATCGTCCATCTCGGACGCCCGCTCGGACCCGGCACCTACACCGTCAACTGGCGGGCGCTATCGGTGGATACGCATACGACCACGGGCTCATTCCGCTTCACGGTCTCCTGAAATCAAAGGAGCTTAACGCCGCCGGTCTTGCCGAGCATCACTCCGCAAGCCGGCTATCGGTTTTGCAACCAGTCGTCAGCCCTGAAAGGGGGCGGTCATGACATTTTTTCAAGTTCTTCTTCTTGCCCAAGACGCGGCTCAAGACGCTGCTCAAGAAGCCGCGGGCCAAATGGATACCGCGTCAGGGCAGGCTCTATGGATGACGTGGTGGCCGCTCGTCATCACACGCTGGATCCATTTTGCGTCGGTGTTCGTGCTGTTTGGATCTTCGTTCTTCTGGTTCTACATGCCACGTGAGCATTCCTTCGCCCATCCGGGGCAACTGACTAAAACGCTTGCCAGGACAACCATAATGCTGCGCATCGCCGCGCCGGTCTTGGCGATATCCGGTGTCGTATGGACAGCACTCGTACTCATCAACATGACGAGCGATTTCAGCGCTGTCATCAATCCGGATGATCTCTATTCTTTCTTTTACGACACGCCGGTTGGCTTGGTGACGATCATCCGCTTTGCGCTCTTTGCGGTCACCGTGGTTGTTGCTTTCCTCCCCTGGCATGGGCGGATTTGGTATTCTTCCCTGCTGCATCTCGGCGCCCTGCTCCTGATCAGTCAAGCTTGGCTCGGCCATGCCGCCCAGGGTGGTGCCGGCGTTTATGGCGTCATCCTGATTACCGTCTATGCCATTCATATGTTTGCCGCCGGCGCGTGGGTGGGCGGGCTGCCGCCCCTCCTTTCCGGCCTCATTGAACAACGCAGCTTTTCCCCCGAGGAGGCGCGCCTATGCACCGTCGATATATTGTTGCGCTTCTCCGCCATGGGGATGGTCGCGGTGACTTTGATCGTCGCAACAGGTATCGCCAATGCCGGCTTTCGGGTCGCTGGCTCGTTCGGAGTGCTTTTCGATACCGAATATGGAAACGCTTTGTTCACGAAAATTGGCATCGTCGCGGTCATGCTCGCCTTGGCTTATTTCAACCGCTTTGTCTTTATGCCTAAGCTGCGCCGTGCGGAGCTCAAGGGAATAAAGCACATCAACCGGCTGGGCCGGAGCGTAGGTTTCGAACTAGTGCTGGGCGTGTTCGTCCTCGCCGCGGCGGCTGTCCTTGGAATCACGCCGCCGCCGCAATGAGGATTAAACCGGTGGGTGAATGGAAATCTTGGAAGACTGCTATACTTAAAACTGGGCGACCTCAAAACAGAAGGAGTGAGGGCTATGCGTTCAATCGTAATCTCCGCCATCATAGTTTGCTTAACGGGTATCGCCTCGCAAATCGCGTATGCAAAAGAGACCTATACACTGCAACAATATCCGGAGGGTTTCGCGAGCCCGAGCGTTCCCTGCAGCGCCTTCAAAAAGACCGCCAACGGAGGGTGGAAAGAAGCCGCGGTATTTGTTTTTCACGGTCAACGGTTTACCGGCAGCAACTATGCGCCAGGCTCGCACGAGGCTAGTATAATCAGCCAAAAGTGCGGAGGTAAGTGACGAGACACCTCGTTGGACCGCCGTGAGTTCATCGCCCGGGCGGGGAGCCTCGCCTTTTTTGCATCGCCACTCCCTGCTTTCGCCCGGATGGGGGTAAGCTTTGATCACGCCGTGCCGGGTGTCGGGACGACGGTGAGTGGCCCGGTTCGTGAACTCCGGCTCTATTTCGGCATTGGCGTCCCCGCTGCCTTAGCCAGCGTTCAGATCACGAATTCAGCGGGGGTAACAATTCCAACGACGAGGCCTGTCGGCGATCCTTCCGACCAGCGGATCGTGATCGTCCACTTCTCGGGCGCGCTGTCGTCGGGCACCTATAAGGTAAGTTGGCGTTTTGACGGGATTCCACAACGCCCGGCCTCGGGCACCTTCTATTTCAATGTCTCTTGAGAAGGCATTGCAATGTTTTGACGGCACGCTTCATGGTAGACCAACTTTAACTTCATTGACTCCAAAGACGTACCATATTGGTATCCAGCCAGCTTCCCGAGTCCCTGAGCATTACGATGCCGCGACGATCTGGTTTCATTGGTCGATCACCGTGCTCGTTGTCAGCCAGTGGCTGATTGCCAACGCGATCGACTGGGCTCCCGAAGGGATGGCGCGCATCACTGTCCGGTCCATCCATATCACCCTCGGCCTATATATCGCGGTGCTGCTTGCGGCGCGGATTTTTTGGCGCAGTCCATATGGGCGTGCCTTGCCGCCCGCCGATCGCGGCGCCCTGCGAATCGCATCGAAATCCGTGCACTACTTGCTTTATCTGCTCTTGATCACGGTCGTGCTGCTTGGCATCTTCAACGCCTGGGTGCGGGGCGACAGCTATTTTGGCTTGTTCAAGGTCCCCGCCTTCGACCCAGGCAATAAAGCTTTGCGCGAAGAAATTGGGAATTTACCTGGCACCATTGCCTCGGTCATCCTCATGCTTGCCGCTCTCCACGCCTCCGCCGGCCTCGCTCACCATTTCCTTTGGCGTGACGGCGTTTTGCGGCGTATGTTGCCACGGAGCGGCAAGCCGAAGTAGTTTTGCCTTCAGCCACGTCAACGGGCTCGATTTTTTGGATAGGCATGCGGCTTACGCAGCACGTTGAGAAGCATTTCCTGGCATCGGCGTTTGTCCGTGACGTCGTCATCGGGATGGCCGATGGCCTCACGGTGCCTTTCGCGCTCGCGGCGGGCCTTTCCGGCGCAACATCCTCCAGTGCCATCATCATTACGGCAGGCCTTGCCGAGGTCGCGGCGGGGGCGATCGCCATGGGCCTTGGCGGTTACCTGGCGGCAAGGACTGACCTCGAGCACTATGAGTCCGAGCTTAAGCGCGAACAAACGGAAATCAAACATCTTCCGGATGTTGAGCGCGCCGAGGTTCAGGAAATATTGGAGGAGCATGGCCTCGATCATGTCCTCGCCGAAAAGGTCACCGCCGAGCTCACCCGCGATCCCGAGTGCTGGCTGCGGTTCATGATGCGTTTTGAACTGGGGCTTGAAGAACCTCTTCCCGGGCGAGAACTCAGAAGCGCGGCGACTATCGGCGCAGCCTATATCATTGGCGGCCTCATCCCACTCTTCCCTTACTTCTTCTCCAGCACCGTCGCCCGCGCGCTGCCGATTTCCATCGTGGTGACTCTCGCCGCGCTTTTGATCTTTGGCGGCGTTAAGGGCCAGGTCACGGGTGTCGCGGTTCTCCGAAGCGCGTTGCAAACGGCGTTCGTCGGGTCCCTCGCCGCCGCCGCCGCCTACCTCATGGCGCGGCTTTTCAGCGGCTAGGCCCGATTTCGCTTATGCGCAAGCTGATCGTTTCAATAGAGCGCTTCCCCATTCGTGGCAAATTCGTCATTTCTCGAGGCAGCAAAACAGAAGCCGTCGTTGTCGTTGCGAGAATTGAAGAATGCGGCGCCGAGGGACGCGGCGAAGCTGTCCCCTATGGACGTTACGGCGAGTCTCCCGAGCTGGTCCTCGCGCAGATCGAAAGCGCGCGTACCTCCATCGAAGCCGGGGCGGACCGGCAAGAACTGCAAAGCCTACTGCCGCCTGGCGCGGCACGTAATGCACTCGATTGCGCCTTATGGGACCTCGAGGCGAAGCGCGCTGGGCTCCCCGTTCATGTCCTCGCCAAAATTGCCGCCCCTCGCCCGGTCGTAACGGCGTTCACGATTTCCGCCGGCAGCCCCGCCGAGATGGCAGCGGCGGCGGCCGCCGAACGCCAGCGGCCTTTGCTCAAAATCAAGCTCATGGGCGATGGAGACGAAGAGCGGATCGCGGCCGTCCGTGCGGCGGCGCCGGAAACGAATCTTATCATTGACGCCAATGAGGCATGGAGCGAGAAGAATCTCGAGCGAAATCTTGAGGCGTGCGTGAAATTTAGCGTCGCCTTAGTCGAGCAGCCCCTCCCTGCCGGAAAGGATTCCGCGCTCGCGGCGATGGGCCACGCTATCCCTGTCTGCGCCGATGAAAGTATCCATGATCGCAGCGGCCTGGAAGCCTTGCGGCCCCGCTATGACGCCATCAACATTAAGCTCGATAAAACCGGCGGCCTTACGGAGGCGCTTGCCTTGGCGGATTTGGCCAAAAGCATGGGCTTCGAGCTCATGGTCGGCTGTATGGTGGCGAGTTCGCTTGCGATCGCGCCAGCGCTGTTGCTCGCCGCTCGGGCCAAATATGTTGATCTCGACGGACCCTTGCTTCTCGCATGCGACCGCCGCGATGGGCTTGAATATGAGGGTTCACTCGTTTACCCGCCAGCACCGAAACTTTGGGGTTAGATCTTGATGCCTCGCATCAACTATATCATATCATTTCTTATAACAATTTCACTAACTTAAACGATAAACATAATCCAGAGCATGACAAATATAAATTAAAAAGTTGAATAGTTTGAGGGCTAAATTAATTCGGATTGATCGAGGAAATGTCGTAATCGCGCGTCGGCGTGATACAGTCGTTGCGTAATCCTGGTTTCGCTTTCCGCCACTCGACTGCATGAGCCAGCAAAATAAAACACCGAGAATATCGAAGACGAAAGGCGGCCGGACCCGTTTTGCCGCTCGCTTTGGCCCCTTCGCCGTCATCCTGGCCCTTCTCATAGGCCTTGTTAGTTTTTTGATTTTTTCCGGCTATACGCGCGTTGAGCAGACGCCGGCCGTTGTTTTCGGCCTTTTTGTTGCGAATATTCTCACCATTCTGCTCGTTTTCGCCTTTATCCTGGCGGAAGCTTACACCCTTTATTCAGCCCGCCGTGTTGGTGCTGCGGGAGCCCAACTCCATGTTCGCATCGTCGGGCTTTTCTCCATCGTCGCCGCCGCGCCGCCGCTGCTCATGGCTTGGGTCGGCTCGGTAACGTTGGAGCACAGTCTCAATCCGGCGTTTATGCAAGACGTCGGCGGCTTTGTCGAAAATACGATTGCCGCCGCCGATCTCTTCAAACAGGGGCAGTGCAAATCGCTGTTGCGGGAGGCAAGCTTAACCGCCTCTGATCTCGACCGGGCAAAGCCTTTATTCGAATTTGACCGGGCTGTATTCCGCGATTTTTTTGCTTCTCGCACGCGCTTCCTTGGCTTTGCGACCGCCGCTTTGCTGAAACCTAACGGAACGGTGGTTGAGCGGGTCGATATCGGGACTTCCGGGAGCGGCGCCATCGTGCGCCCAGACCCCGGTGATTTTGAGGATGCCAGGAAAGACGAACTCGCCTGCCTGACCATTAACAACGACCGGACTTTCGTTGCTCTGCGCAGCTTGCACGCTTTCGACGATACGTTTCTTTACGTTGCCCGGCCCGTTGATCCTTTCTCGGTCGAATTCCCTCCGCAAGCACAAAAGCTTGTGGCTCAATACAAGGGCTTCGACGAGCACCGAAGCCGCATAAGAATTGCTTTCGCGATAATGTTTATACTGATCGCCCTCATCATGCTGCTGTCGGCGACCTGGTTTGGCCTTTCCTTCGCGGATAGCCTCGTTGCTCCAATTAGGCGCCTCATCGGCGCAACGGACGAGGTCTCTTCTGGCAATCTTCATGTGCAGGTGCCGGTGCGAAAAGCCGATGGCGATTTGGCGCACTTGAGCGAAACCTTTAACAAAATGACATCCGAGCTTAGCCGGCAGCAGCATAAATTGATCGCCGCGAGCAAACTCATCAACGAAAGGCGGCTTTTTACCGAAGCCGTTTTGTCCGGCGTCCCGGTTGCGGTCCTCGGCGTCGGCCCTAAGGGAGAGATCAGCGCAATTAATGCAACGGCTGATAAACTTTTGAACCGAGACCCTGAGAAAGGGGTTAGCGGTGAGCCCGTCGCCGCTATCTTGCCGGAAATTGCAAATCTTCTCGCCGAAGCGCGCACCAGTCACTCCCATCTCGTCCGCGGGCAGATCTCATTGACGCGTGGCGGCCTTAACCGCCTTTTCAACGTCAGCATCACCAGCGAATCGAGCGCTCGTGCCGATAAAAGCTATGTCGTCACTCTCGATGATATTACCGACCTCGTAAGCGCGCAGCGCAATGCCGCCTGGGCTGACGTCGCGCGCCGTATCGCCCATGAAATCAAAAACCCGTTGACTCCCATCCAGCTCTCCGCGGAGCGGCTAAAGCGCAAATACGGCCGGCTGATCACCCAAGATCGAGACGTCTTCGATCAGTGCACGGAAACGATCGTCCGCCAGGTCGATGACATCAAGCGAATGGTGGATGAGTTCTCTGCTTTCGCTAGGATGCCAAGGGCCCGCCTTGAAAACGACAATTTAAGCGAGTGCGTGCGGCGGGTCCTTTTCCTCATGCGGGTTGCGCATCCGGACATTGTCTTCGAGGAGAAGCTTGAAGAAGAGCCAATTGAAGTTCCCTTCGACCGACGGTTGCTCTCCCAGGCTCTTCAAAATATTGTGAAAAACGCGACGGAAGGCATCGCGGCCCACTCGCCGGAGGAAGGTTTCCAAGGCAAGATTGCCGTGGGGGTCGCCGTCGCCGGGGGTGTGGCTTCAATTGACGTCATCGACAATGGGAAGGGTTTCCCCAAGGAAAACCGGCAAAGACTCCTCGAGCCCTATATGACGACGCGCGCCGAGGGAACCGGGCTCGGGCTGCCGATCGTGGCGAAAATTCTTGCCGATCATGGCGGCGGTTTGGAGTTGCGTGATGCGCCAAGCGAACATGGCGCCTGGGTCAGGATGTTTTTCCCCGTGGGGCAGAGCCCCGGCAAGCAGGATGCGAGCGGATTTGATGGGAGTGGTATTGAACAGCCGCCCGAGGCAGCCGCACCTTTGATCGAAAAGGGAGCCTAAAGCACCGCATGGCGAGCGATATACTCATAGTCGACGATGAGGCGGATATCCGGGATATAGTTTCCGGCATCTTATCCGACGAAGGCCATGGAACCCGGACCGCCAAAAATTCCGACGAGGCGCTCGCCGCCATCGCCGCCCGCCGCCCGACACTCGTGTTCCTGGATATATGGCTGCAAGGCTCAAGGCTTGATGGGCTTCAGTTGCTGAAAGTTGTCAAAGACCAAAACCCCTCCCTCCCCGTCGTCATGATTTCGGGCCATGGCAATATTGAAACAGCCGTTTCGGCGATAAAACTTGGCGCTTATGATTTCATCGAAAAACCATTCAAGGCCGACCGCCTTGTGCTGGTCGCCGAACGCGCCCTTGAAGCCTTCCGGCTCAAACGGGAGGTCACCGAGCTGCGCACCCGTGCCGGACGCAGCAATAAAATCATCGGTAGATCGGCTGCCATCAACCAACTGCGGCATGTCATCGAGCGCGTTGGGCCAGCCAACTCGCGGATCTTGATCACCGGGGCGCCAGGTTCCGGCAAGGAGCTGGCCGCCCGCAATATCCATGCCGCTTCGGCGCGGGCCAACGCTCCTTTTGTCACGATCAATTCGGCGACGATCGGGCCAGAGATCATGGAGATGGAGCTTTTTGGCGCCGAAGCCAAGGATGGAGCGGGCCGCAAGGTTGGCGCTCTCGAGGAAGCCCATGGAGGCACGCTTTACCTCGACGAAGTCGCCGACATGCCGAAGGAAACCCAAGGCAAGATTCTGCGCGTCCTCGTCGAGCAGAATTTCCTTCGCGTTGGCGGCGCGACAAGAGTTCATGTCGATGTCCGCATCATCTCGTCGACGTCCCGCGACCTTCCCAAGCTCATCGCCGATGGCGCCTTTCGCGAGGACCTTTTTCATCGGCTGGCGGTCGTGCCGGTGCGGGTCCCGTCGGTCAGCGAGCGGCGCGAGGATATCGAGGAATTGATCGCTTATTTCATGCAAGAGCTTTCCGTGACAACGGGCTTACCCAAGCGGGTCATTGCCGAAGATGCCATGGCGGTGCTGCAGTCGCATGACTGGCCCGGCAATGTCAGGCAGCTTCGCAATAATGTCGAGCGTCTGATGATTCTCGCGAGCGGGGATCCGGAGTCCCCGATTACGGCCGATATGTTGCCTTCCGAGATTGGCACGCTCGTCCCCTCAACCCCGAATAGCTCCGGCGGCGAGAAACTGATGAGCCTGCCGCTGCGTGAGGCTCGCGAAGTTTTTGAGCGCGAGTATCTCATCGCCCAGCTCAACCGCTTCGGCGGCAATATCTCACGCACCGCCGAGTTCATCGGCATGGAGCGCTCCGCGCTCCATCGCAAATTGAAGTCGCTGCAGGTGGAGTGAGGTGCTCGCAACTAATGGAACGAGGCGCAGACAGACCTGCCAATCTAGCGCTCGCCTCCATACCTAATTTCTATGCATTTGTTACTACATTTGACCAAATTGTCAGTGACTTGGTCCTGGCGGAAAGAAATGGGAACTGGCAGCACGTTTTGAAGCAAACCGACAAGCTGTTTGGCGCACCAATATGGGGCTCCCTCAACGACCCCAACAAAATTTCAACCCCAAAGGGTTGATGCGGCGGCGTTTGAACACCTTGAGAATTTGATCTCCACCACGAGTAGTGTAGTAATGGATACAGCTCCGAAAATAAACTAATGGCTGTTTGATTTTGCGAGTCTATACTATTAACGGATGGGCAGTCGATCCTTTGTCCGTTTTCAGTGACGGAAATGTCTTGAATTGACTTAATTATATGCCATCTCTTTGCATCATCGAGACCAAGAATAGGAGATTTAGCGGAATCGTGAATGTCGACGGGTAATTGCGAGACGCCTGATACCGAAAATGGCCATTTGAGTTGCTGTATGATTGGAAAGATCGCCACGAGGGCCGTGCAAAGCATAATCGCGCCAGCCCACCATCTGAAATCGGCAACAACGAGCGCCGCTGTGTTGGAAAACCGGACACCTAGAGCGGTTCTAATATCCACCCAAAAATAATCCAGTACCACAAGAACGGCGGCTATAATCCAATTCCACCAGAAGCCGGATTCTTTCATCGTCTCAAATCCGTGCAGCACGTAGCCGAGAATGAATAGACCGATGAAGACTCGGACGGCATCGTCCGGTGTGGTAGGAGGGGAAGCCTCGGACACCAAGCAATTCCTGCGCGCAAAGAGAAGGATAGAGTCCCTCTCGCATCCTGCGCGTGGTCCGTCAAATGGTTAGAGATGAATACGCAGCATTCCTTAAAACACGGAGCGCTGAGCTTCCTTGACACGGCGGTCATGGCGGTCGCCGGCTCGGCGCCGGCTTATTCCATTACCGCCAGCTCCTCCGCTCTTATTGCCGCCGTCGGGCTTGCGAGCCCCGCGACGTTACTCATCGCGTTTTTTCCGATGGCCGGTATCAGCCTTGCGTTCTCCAATCTCAACCGCTGGCGGTCGGATGCCGGAGCCGCCTATGCCTGGGTGGGCCGGGCGATGCATCCAGCGCTCGGCTTCATCGCCGGCTGGGCTCTCTTGAGCCTCTCGACGATCTTCATGGTCGCGGCGGCGCTGCCGGCGGCCGAAGCAACCCTCGAACTTGTCGCGCCCGCGCATTTGCATGATGTGCGCTGGGCAACCGGCATCGGTATCGTCTGGTTTTTGGCCGTGCTCACCCTCGTCAATGTAGGAATTACCGCCACCGCAAGGGTGCAGCTCGCGCTTGCTTTGTTTGAGGTTGGTGCCCTCATCATAATCAGCGCCGCCGCGATTTTTCACGCGCATACGGCCCCGGCGGCCTTCTTTTCCTGGGACTGGTTTTGGCCCTCGTCTTTTGCAAGTATAAGCTCATTCTCGGCTGGAATGCTCGTCTCGGTCTTTTACTATTTTGGCTGGGATGTATCGGCCAATCTCGCCGAGGAGACGGCGAACGCCAAGCATGCGGCGGGGCTTGGCGGCATCATTGGCGTGGCCGTCATCGTCGCGCTTTTTCTCCTGGCGCAAGTCGCCGCCCAAATGGCTTTGAGCGGGCAAGACATCGAAGCCAACGCCGGCGATCTCCTGCCGGCGCTCGGCCAGGCTGGTCTTGGTGCCACTGGGAGCGCTTGCGCGATACTCGCCGTCATGCTCAGCACCATCGCCACGTTGCAAACGCAGCTTGTCCAATGCACGAGGCTTTTGTTCTCCATGGCCCGCGATCGCGTCATCGCCGCCCCGATGGGCTGGCTTCACCCGCGCTTCCAAACACCCTGGCTTGCGGGCATTGCGGTTGCTGGCGTCGCGCTTTGCCTTTTCGCCGCCTCCGCCACCATGCCGAGCGTGAAGCAGCTCATGGGCGACCTCATCAATGCCATCGGTATCCAGGTTTCCTTCTACTACTCTTTGGCAGGAATCGCCTGCGCCTGGTATTACCGCAACGTCATGTTCGCGAGCGCTAAACCGTTTATTTTTTTGGGGCTGATCCCATTGGCCTCGGCCGTCTTCGTGGCCTGCGTCGGTCTTTACGAGCTGCCCCAGCTCGGCTTACGGGTCTCCGCCATCAGTATGGGGACGATCGCGCTCGGCATTATTCCGCTCACCTACTATCGCCGGCATTACCGCAGCCGCTTCTATACCGATCCGCCAGAAGCCGCCGGGGCTAGGCGAACGCCATGATAACGGCATCCACGGCGAGGAAGTCTCCGGGCCGAGCATAGATTTCAGTGACCCTCGCGTGGGAATCGGCGCGGATCACGGTCTCCATTTTCATCGCCTCGAGGACGCACAGCGCCTCGCCTGGCGTGACCACTTGGCCTTCGGTAACCGCGATCGACCGGACGAGGCACGGCATGGGGCAGCGCAGGACATTCGCGCCCAGCGCGGCTTTCTTCTTCGGCATGAGCAAAGCAAGGTCGGCTTCCCGCCGCATGAAGACGCGCGTCGCCGCGGCGAAGCCGCCGTGGTTCAAATGATAACCGTTCAGAACAGGGCGCAGTTGAACCGCGATGGCGGCGCCGTCGACGGTGCCGAACCAGACGGGTTGCCCTGGGACCCACTGCGAGGCCACGGAGTGAACACCGCCGCTAGCCTCGAACCGCACGAGCAGCTGTTCCGCTGTCTCCTCGAGAATGATGTCGTACCGGGACTCCGCGACCATCACCGAACAGCTGGGAAACTGCGCAGGCGGCGCGGCCGCTCGCCACTGGCCCGAAATCGTGCGCCGCCGTTTTTTCAAAACGAGATCGGCCGCCGCCGCGATACTCGCAAACAACTCCGCCATTGTGCCTTCTGGCGGAGCAGGCGCGAACCCACGCGGATACTCGTCCGCGATGAAATTCGTTGAGAGCTTGCCCAAGCGAAAGCACTCCCGCCCCAAAATGCTGGCGAGAAAGGCAAGGTTATTGGCAACGCCGTCGATGGCAAAGGCGTCCAGCGCCTGGCTTGCCCCCGCGATGGCCGCACCGCGATCCGGCGCGTGGGTAACGAGCTTGGCGATCATGGAGTCATAATGGATCAAGATCTCATCGCCCTCTCGCACGCCGGAATCGATGCGTAAAGTAAAGCCATCGCGCCGCTCTATAGCGGGAAGCCGGTAGGTTTTCAGCCGGCCAGTTGAGGGCAGAAAATTGCGCGCCGGATCTTCGGCAAGGATGCGGCATTCCAGCGCCGCGCCATGGAAAGACACATCCTCCTGTGTAAGCCTTAGCCGCTCGCCGGCCGCCGACCGGATCATCTCGTCGACAAGATCGATACCAGTGATGAGCTCGGTCACCGGATGCTCGACCTGCAGTCGCGTATTCATTTCGAGGAAATAAAATCCGCCATCCCCGGCGGCGAGGAACTCCACGGTGCCAGCCGAATCGTACCCCACTGTCCGCGCCAAGGCGACCGCCTGCGCGCCCATGGCGGCGCGCTGCTTGGCGTCAACACAAGGGGATGGCGCTTCCTCGATGACCTTCTGATGGCGGCGCTGAATCGAGCATTCGCGCTCGCCGAGATGGATGACATTGCCATGCCGGTCGCCAAGGATTTGGACTTCGATGTGCCGCGGACCCGCGATGAACTTTTCAATAAACACCCGGCCATCGCCAAAGGCGGATTTTGCTTCCGAGCTGGCGCGCGCAAAACCCTCGGCGAGTTCTTCGCGCGAAGAAATGAGCCGCATGCCGCGCCCGCCGCCGCCCGCCGCGGCCTTGATCATCAAAGGATAGCCGATCTCGGCAGCGATCTTCTCCGCCTCGCCCAAATCTTCGATCGTTCCCAAAAACCCCGGCACGGTGGCAACGCCCGCCTCGTGGGCGCGCCGCTTGGCTTCGATCTTATCGCCCATGGCTTCGATCGCGCCGGCGTTTGGGCCGATGAAGGCGATGCCCTCGGCGAGGAGCGCTCGCGCAAAGGCCGCTTGCTCGGACAGGAACCCGTAGCCCGGATGAACCGCCTCCGCCCCCGTCGCCTTGCAGGCGCGGATCATGTTTTCGACAACGAGATAGCTTTCTGGCGCGGGCGGCGGCCCGATACGAACCGCCTCGTCCGCGAGCTCCACATGGAGGGCGGCGCGATCGGCGTCGGAATAGACGGCCACCGTCGCAATCCCCATTTTTCGCGCGGTCTTGATCACCCGGCAGGCGATTTCGCCGCGATTGGCAATGAGGATTTTTTTGAACATGGCCAGAGAATGTCCGATTGCGGGAGAAAATCTTACCAAAAAGTTTCACGTGAAACATTTTTGTAAGGTCGGGGCCGAGAATCTTACAAGGCTGCAAACAGATATCGGAGGCACGCGTGTAGAATAGCCCATCTTGCCTTTTTCTTCTCCCGCCATAAGCTTGGGCCGGGGGGACGATGGCCGATCCACAGGAATTCGCCAGCAAGGCGAGAGATCTGCAAGCGCTACGTGATGCCGTCGCCGACGCGGCGAGCGTCAGCGGCGGCCTCTGGTTCAGCTATATCTTCGTCCTCTTCTATCTTCTCATTGCGGCGGGCGGCGTCACTCACGCCGATCTCTTCCTCGAACACCCCGTCAAACTGCCCTTCCTCAATGTCGATCTGCCGCTCAAAGGCTTCTTCTGGCTCGGCCCCGCCATTTTCCTCATTGTCCATACCTATGTGCTGTTGCACTTTGTGCTGCTCGCCGGAAAAGTCGGCGATTTCGACCGGCGATTGCGCGAGCAAATCGCAGACGATGAGACTCGCGCGGATCTACGCCGCCAGCTGCCGAGCAACATCTTTGTGCAATTCTTGGCTGGGCCGCGCGAGGTGCGGGGAGGCGTCTTGGGGTTTTTGCTGCGCACTGTGGCCTGGATCAGCCTCGTCTTTGGCCCCATCGCACTTTTGGTTTTCTTTGAATTGCAGTTTTTGCCCTACCATGATGAGGCGATCAGCTGGTGGCATCGCATCGCCGTTGTGCTTGATATTGTTCTGCTGTGGATTCTTTGGCCCCCAGTGGTGAAGGGGCAACAAATGTCGTCAGTGATCCAGGGTGGCCAGGGCTGGCTTGGTTGGCGCATTTTTCGATGCTTTTGGTTCGAGGCACTCAACGCGGTGAGCGTCGCAGCGGTTTTGTTGGTTACAATCGTCGGCACATTCCCCGGAGAAAAGACAGACGTTTTGTTTTGGTGGGCCGGGCCGTTTTTTACATGGTCTCGGATATTTCTGATCGCTGGGGAAGTTGATCCGGCCGAACGCAAACCAAAAAGCCTTTGGTCGAACGTGCTTGTTCTGCCGGGTTTTGACGCGATCGATCGCGTCAAATTCGATAGCGACGCGAAAATCGAGGCGGCGTCCGAAACGATTTCCCTGCGCGCCCGCCATCTTGAGGGCGCGGTGCTTTCCGGCGCGAAGCTGAGGAGGGCGGATTTTACCGGCGCGTTTTTGCAGCGTGCGAAGCTCGACAAGGCCGATCTTCGCCAAGCAAACTTCAAGTGTGGTGACGTCAAGGATCCTAACGTCAAGGATCCTGGGCATCAGCATCCAACCCAATGCGCTTATCTCGAGGGCGCGTCGGTTGTCTCGGCGCTGCTGCAAGGCGCGTCGCTCGATGGCGCGCAGCTGCAGGGCGCGTCACTAAAAGGCGCGCAGCTGCAGGGTGCGTCACTCATGGGCGCGCAGCTGCAGGGCGCATCGCTCGACTTCGCGCAGTTGCAGGGCGCGTCGCTTCAGTTCGCGCAGCTGCAGGGCGCGTGGCTCAACGACGCCCAGCTGCTGGGCGCGTCGCTCGATCACGCGTGGCTGCAGGGCGCGTCGGTCGTCTCGGCGCGGCTGCAAGGCGCGTCGCTCGATGGCGCGCAGCTGCAGGGCGCGTCGCTCAATGGCGCGGACCTGGAGGGTGCATCACTAGACGGAGTGTTCGTTTGGAGAGCGGACGCTCGAGACGCAACATGGAAGGGCACCCGCGTCTCCTCACCCAACACAGACGCAATGTCAGTCCCTGAGTTCGGAGATCTCAAAGAGACGATTTTCGAACAAATTCTAGAAGGCGACCGGAGGCGCGACGCCATGGAGAGGATCCAGCGGGCCCTCGACCCCAAGCCTCTCGAGGGCGAGGACGAGATGGCCGATATTTGGGAGGACCAGGCAGACTATTCCCCGGACCGAGACAAGTACGAAGAAAGCCTCGCCAAAATTTGGCGGGAGATTGGCTGCGCAGCGGAAGGAGCGCCATACGTGGCTCGCGCGTTGCTGACACCCATGGAATACGTATCTCCCTTCGCCGAAGTCAGCCCCCACCCGGCTGCGCTCGCAAGAGTTTTGCCCGCCATATTCAGGGGCTTTCGTTTCACCAAAGACAGCCCCTACCCGCCCGCGTTCGCAAAAGCGTTCCTCGACGAAGAGCATTGCCCTGGCGCACGTGGGCTATCAGAGGAAGACAAGGCAACACTCAAAGAGTTGGCGGCCAAAGCGCCCTCCCCCGCACCATCGCAGACGACACCAAAACATTGACGCCCGGATTATGCTTGGCCTTCACATTCGAAGCGCCGCCTCGCCCTCATGCTTCGACACGAACGTCATTGCGAGGAGTGAGAGCTCCGAAGCAATCCAGGGCAACGGTTAGACATTGGCGTTCGCGCATGGCACAAGCGCACCAAAATGTTCTTCCGGAAAAGCCCATGTCTGACCTTCAAATGCTTCAAGCGGAGATTTCCATCAAGATTGCCGAGAGCGAGGACGAGCCGGCTCTGGAAGCGGTGCGGGTCGCGGCGCTCGGTAAAAAAGGCTCGATTTCGGCCTTGCTGGCTGGGCTCGGCGCGCTGCCCCCCGATGAGCGCAAGGAACGCGGCGCCGCCGTCAATGCGCTGAAGGACGCGATCACCGAGGAAATTGCCGCGCGGCGGGCGGTTTTGAAGCAAAGCGCGCTCGAAGCGCGCCTGAGAGAAGAATCCCTCGATCTGACCTTGCCGGTTCGCACGCATGGATTGGAGAGCGGGCGCATCCACCCGGTCAGCCAAGTCATGGACGAGCTTGGCGTCATTTTCGCGCGCATGGGCTTTGCGGTCGCCGAGGGCCCGGACATCGAAAGCGATGATTATAATTTCACCAAGTTGAATATCCCCACCCACCATCCGGCGCGGGATATGCACGATACGTTTTTCTTCCATCCCGGCCCGGACGGCACCCGCAAGGTTTTGCGCACGCACACGAGCCCGGTCCAAGTGCGGACCATGCTGTCGCAAAAGCCGCCGATCCGGGTGATCTGCCCGGGCCGTACCTACCGCTGCGATTCCGACCAGACCCATACGCCGATGTTTCATCAGGTCGAGGGGCTCGTCATCGACCGCTCGGCGCATCTTGGCCACCTCAAATGGATTTTGGAGGAGTTTTGTAAGGCATTTTTCGAGGTTCCGGAGGTCAAAATGCGCTTCCGGCCGAGCTATTTTCCGTTCACCGAGCCCTCGATGGAGGTCGATATTCAGTGCTCCCGCAAAGGAGGGGAGATGCGGTTCGGCGAGGGCAGCGACTGGCTCGAAATCCTTGGCTGCGGCATGGTGCATTCCAATGTTCTTCGAAACTGCGGCCTAGATCCCGATGTTTATCAAGGCTTTGCCTGGGGTCTTGGAATCGATCGCATCGCCATGCTGAAATATGGGATGCCGGACCTGCGCGCTTTCTTCGAGGCGGATATCCGCTGGCTCGATCATTATGGGTTCCGTCCGCTCGATATTCCCAGCCTCGCCGGCGGTCTTAGTTCTTGATATATAACAACTGTCATTTATTGTATGAGGTTATTGCGGCTTTTTGCAAACTCCGCTAAGCTCCGCCCGCTGAAAAAACGGGGCTTGCATGGTCGTCAGGGTTGCGACAGTGGCGTTCGAGGGTATCGAGGCGCGCCCGGTCGATGTCCAAGTGCAGATCGCTAACGGCAATGTCGTGTTCACCGTGGTCGGTCTCGGCGATAAGGCGGTCGCCGAGTCCCGTGAGCGGGTCCGCGCCGCCCTCAATGCCTGCGGCCTTGCCGTGCCGGCGAAGCGCATCACCGTCAATCTCGCTCCCGCCGACTTGCCAAAGGAGGGCAGCCATTATGATTTGCCTATCGCGCTCGGCATCATGGCGGCGATGGGCGCGGTGCCAAGCGATGCTCTGGCCAACTATACCGTTCTTGGTGAATTAGCGCTCGACGGGACCGTCACCGCCGTCGCCGGCGTGCTCCCCGCCGCGATCGCGGCAAATGCCCGAGGCCAAGGCCTCATCTGCCCTCAGATGAGCGGCGCGGAGGCTGCGTGGGCGAGCCCGGACCTCGATGTGCTGGCGCCGGTCTCGCTCATTCAGATTGTCAATCATTTTAAAGGCACGCAGACGATGGCGCGGCCCCGTCCGGCGGTGCGCAAGCAGGCCCGCTTGCAGCCCGATCTGCGCGATATCAAGGGTCAAGAAAGCGCCAAACGGGCGCTCGAGATCGCCGCCGCGGGAGGGCATAACCTCCTCCTGAATGGCCCGCCGGGCGCTGGAAAATCCATGCTCGCCGCGCGGCTGCCGTCGATCCTGCCCCCCCTGACGCCGCGTGAACTTCTTGAAATTTCCCTGATCCAATCCATTGCTGGCGACCTTGCGGGAGGCGCTCTGACCGATTGCCGCCCCTTCCGCGCCCCGCATCACTCGGCATCCATGGGGGCGCTCGTCGGCGGCGGTACGCGGGCGCGGCCCGGCGAAATTTCGCTTGCCCACCTCGGCGTCTTGTTCCTTGACGAATTGCCAGAATTTCAGCCGCAGGTATTGGATAGCCTGCGCCAGCCGCTGGAAACGGGCGAGGTCGCTATCGCAAGGGCCAACCACCGCATTGTCTACCCGGCCCGCTTCCAGCTGATCGCCGCGATGAATCCCTGCCGTTGCGGCCATGCGAGCGAACCTGGCTTTATCTGCAATCGTCAATCGGCGGCGCGTTGCGCGGCTCAGTATCAGGCGCGTCTCTCGGGCCCCTTCTTGGATCGTATTGATCTTTATGTCCATGTGCCCGCGGTATCCGCTGCCGATTTGATGCTGCCGCCGCCCGTCGAAGGATCAAACGAGGTTGCGCGGCGCGTCGCCGCCGCTCGCGAGGTCCAGCTCGCCCGCTATACGAGCCTTGGTCTTCCGAATATCGGATCGAATGCGGCGGCGCCCGCCAATCTCATCGAAGCGGTCGCGGAGCCAGATGCCGGGGGACTAGCTCTAGTCAAGGACGCGTCGGAACGACTCCACCTTTCCGCCCGCGGCTTCCACCGGATTTTAAAGCTGGCGCGCACCATCGCGGATCTTGATGGCGCGGCCAAGGTCGGACGTGCGCATCTCGCCGAGGCGCTGACTTACCGAATTGACCCCGCGCGCCAGCTGCAAGCCGCTTAAGGAGGCGCGGCTACCTAGCATACTCAACTAATTACTTACTTCGCGCTATGTTCTCGATAGAATGGAAATAGGTATATGCAACTCATACTCGTCTTCATCGTTGTACTTAGTATTTTGCTGTCTTCCGGATCTCAGGTGCTCCTCAAGTATGGAATGACGAGTCCTGAAATAACGGCCGCCCTGGCTCAAGAGAACCCTTTACGCCTCGCGCTTACGATCGTGGGGTCTCCCGCGGTCTTCACGGGCTTGGCGTGTTTCGCGCTAAGCGCCATTGTGTGGCTTTTCGTGCTATCAAAACTGCCGCTTTCGACGGCGTATCCATTTGCGGCACTTGGG
>DASPVM010000022.1:0-12515 GCA_035622375.1 Methylocella sp.
GCTTAGCTTGTTGCACCGCAGAGAGCGCGAGGCGATCGCGGCCTTTTACGCCGCCCGGAATTTCGGCCCTATATGGTGGAACGCCGGCTCGCCCAGCACAGAAGCCGTGTCCGTTATCGAGCGGCTTAAACGCGCAGCCGACGATGGGCTCGACCTCAAAGGTTTTGGGCTGGCATTTTCTGCTTCAACCGACAAAGAAATCGCCGCGGCCGATATCGCTCTCACGGATGCGGTTGTTGCCTATGGCCGCCAGGCAAGCGGCAGCCGGGTCGATCCGCATATGATTTCGCGCCTCATTGGCGCGGAGCCCGAAGTCGCCGATCCCGCCGT
Source organism: Methylocella sp. (assembly GCA_035622375.1). GTDB lineage: Bacteria > Pseudomonadota > Alphaproteobacteria > Rhizobiales > Beijerinckiaceae > Methylocapsa. Next base: position 331 of record DASPVM010000022.1, read on the forward strand.
CATCTTGGCCCTCGTCTCAAGCGCCGGTGAATCGGCGGGCGAGGAATTGCGCAAATTCAATCCGCGGCAAAGGGGCTATTTGGCGCTGCGCGATAAACTCAGCGAATTGCGCAAAGGGCGCTTTGTGGCCGGGCCCTATCCCTCCAATTCCGGGGGTGCAGTTTCGCGTAATGGCGGGCGCCGGGCACTCATTCGCGCAGACTTGAGCTTAGAGGGCCGTTCCGAGGCGGGGCACGAAGCCGCAAGCACCAAAGAGCTTACGTCTGGCGCGGCGCTGTCTGGCGGCGGAACGCCGCGGCTTGAAGCCGAAATCATCGCCAATATGGAACGCTGGCGCTGGATGCCGCGCGACCTCGGCGAGCGGCGCGTCGAAGTCAATATCCCCGATTATGAAGCCGCCGTCATTGACAATGGCACGGTCATCGAGCGCACCCGCGTCATCGTCGGCAAGGAGCAAACGCCGACGCCCGTGTTTTCCGAAACGATGCGCTTTTTGATCGTCAATCCTTATTGGAACGTGCCGCCGTCGATTCTCCGCAAGGAAATGCTGCCGCGGGCTGCAGGAGACCCGGGCTATTTCCGCCGCCTCGGTTACGAAGTGTTCAGCCGCGCGGGCCATCTCGTCGTCCGCCAGCCCCCCGGGGAGCGAAACGCTTTGGGCCGCATCAAATTCATGTTTCCCAATGATTTCTCCGTCTATATGCACGATACCCCCACGCGCCGTTTGTTCGCCGCCCAAAAGCGCGCCTTCAGCCACGGTTGCGTGCGCGTCGATGCGCCGTTCCGATTCGCCGAAACGGTTTTAGGCCGCGCCAATGGCTGGAGCGAGCAACGCGTGAAAAAGCTCATTGGCGGCAAAGAGCGCTATGTCTATCTGCCAAGACCGCTCCCGGTGCATATCGAGTATTTCACCGCCTATGTGGATGAGGCCGGCGCGCTCCAATTGCGCGGCGACGTTTATGGCTATTCCCGCCGGGTAAGGGCGGCGCTCGGCTTCGAAGGTTAGCGCCGGTTTCGAGGCCAAGCTCAGCGGTTATAGCCCGGATTTGAGTGCCGCCATTGCAGCAGTGTGTTGAGGCGCGGGCTGATACCTCTAAAAACCACAAAGTTGTTTGCAGACAGGCCTTTTTTCGTAACGTTTGCGTTGTGGATGGCGCAGTCGGCCGACCGCCAGCTGAACCGCGGGCTAATTCCAACATTTCGGCCAATTATTATCTGCTATAAGGTCCTTGTTCCGAGCATTTTGAATTAAAAGCCGGATCCAGCGATCACGGTCATCAGCTATGCACAGGGTCACCTACTTCCGTGACGTCACCATCGAAGATGTCCCCAATGGGCAAACTCTCCTTGCCGTATCAATCCGGAACAAGATTCCGCACCACCACCAGTGCGGCGGGCAGGCGCGCTGCACAACTTGCCGCGTCCAGATCCTGGATGGGATTGCTCACCTTTCCGCTCCGAACCCGATCGAACAAGAGGTTACATCCCGGCGCGGCTGGGATGACTTCATTCGCCTTGCGTGCCAGGCGAGGGTGCATGGCGACGTGGTTATCCGCCGGCTCCTTGATAATCCGCAAGATATCATAGTCTTGGACCTCGACGAGCTAGATGGCCTAGATGTCGGAGAAGGAAAAGAGCTTGAGCTCGCCGTGCTCTTTTCCGACATCCGGAACTTTTCAACATTTAGCGAAAAAAACTTGCCCTACGATGTCGTGCACTTCTTGAACCGGCATTTCGTAGCGGCAGCCGAGCCCGTGCTCAACAATAACGGCTTTATCGACAAATATATCGGGGACGGCGTCCTGGCCGCCTTTGGCACCCGAGGCGAGTCCCCGGCGTGCATATGCCGGAATGCTGTGCGCGGCGCGCTCGGGATGCAAGATGCCGCGAAACGACTCTGCCCTGTTTTTGAGCGCGAGTTTAACATGTCCCTACGGATCGGTATCGGAGTCCATTTCGGCACGGTGATACTCGGCCGCATCGGGCATCCAGGGAAACGCCAGGTCACGGTGATTGGCGACACGGTCAACACGGCTAGCCGAATAGAAAGCATGACCAAGGACCTTGGCGTGCCTTTCTTAGTGAGCGAGAGTGTTGTCGCCCATCTTCCCGGCGAGCTTCGTCTTGGCCCGCCCACCGAGGGTAAGCTTAAAGGAAGAGCCGAGGGCACGCTCTTGTACCCGTGCGAAGGCTTTAGTAGGCCCGATACGGTCCACCTTGTGCAGTCATCGTTCGCTTGCCTCTCCACGCGGGCGACGGAGTTCGTTGAGCGCTTCTACACATTGCTTTTCATAGGAAATCCAGAGTTGCTTCCGCTCTTCCAGCACCATGACCGCACAGCCCAGACGAAGATGTTCGTGTCCATGTTGAGTTCGCTCGTAAAAGGGCTCAATCGCATGCAAGAGATTGAGGGAGGGCTACGCGAGTTGGGTAGACGTCACCGTGACTATAAGGTCGCTCGAACCGACTACGACAAGATCGCGCGTGCTCTCCTATTGACTCTTGAGGAGTTCCTCGGCGAAGATTTTACCCCAGAGATCCGCCACGCTTGGACAACTGTCTATGGCATGCTTGCCGAGGCCATGATCGATGCGGCGGAGAACTAAAGAAACACAGCCTAATCCTCGCCGAGCAACCGGGATAGATTCTGAGCGGCTTTTGCATGAAAATTGGCTGGATCATCCGCGAAAGCTTCAGATTGGGTGAAACGGATTTCCTGGCCTAAATAGAAACGGATCGTTTCTTTAACGGATGTCTTCCATTCGTCCCAAGCCACCTTGCGTCCCGTTACAATCTCCTCCTCTTGGCGCAGCTTCTCGACAGCGGCCCGAAAAATCTCGTATTCGCTCGCAAGCCCAGCGAGATCCGCCGCGCGAACTGCTTTTTCCTCATTGGAAGAATACTCAGCGTCTCGCTTCGTGCTAAGGATGGCCGCTGTAACCTTTCTGATTGTGTCTTCTGAAATGGCTTCGGCTTGCAGGCACTGAGCAGCGAGATGGGCGGAATATTCTTCCTTGCTGTCAAAACCCCTGCTTCGATGGTTTTCGTGATAGCCCGCGTCATGAAAAAGGAGCGCGTAATAGACTGCTTCTGCGTCAATCGGGATGCCCGCCTTATTGCAACGGTCCACCAGTACTGCTCCTGCCGCCAATGTTGCGAGTACATGGCTAAAATTATGGTAGGGCAATTCGTCACTATAAAGTTCCGCTGCGGCTTTCTCAAGATGAGGATTTCGGATTGCATCGAAAGGTATCATGCGCCAACCCAGGGCTCTGTGAGGCAAAATGACCTAAGCAGTAGGTCTGCTAGGGCAGGGGAAGTCACTCAAGAGTCCCGGCGGCTTGTACACTCCCCTTCTGAGCCAGTCAAAAAACGCCGGTTATGGAATTCAATTGGATACCCGATTAAAGGCTATTTGATCGCATCTACGCAGGAGGGAACGCATGTCAATCGATCCCTTTCATATTTCCGCATTTTTGGGATCGGTCCCCCATTCGTCTGGCCAATCGGTTGGCGGTTCCATTTTCTACTTCATGCAACTCGTTGCACTTGCGGAAGCGGCGACCTCGATCGGTGCTGCTTACGCGAAACGCGTGATTCCGTAAGAGGACTATGTCCATTGTCAACAGCCTGTTGTGCGTCGCGCTCGGCATCGGCGCCGGGAACTTGGCGACCGTTCTCAAGCACTTGGTGAACTTCCCGCTCAATTTCATACGATTGCGCGAGATGCACCGTCTTGTCTTGAGCGTCCGTGACGCGAACGCGGGCGATTTGAAAATCGAGTGGCTGAAGCCGTTCGTGCAAATAAAGGGCGTAACCTGTAAGCGGCATCTTTATTCTGTCCGGATCAAATAGATAGTACTGTCTTTGCGGAACGCCTACGTCTGACAGATGAGCCGCCAGACGTCTTTGGCTTCGCTGGCAGTCTGATTAATAGGGTCGTATAATAATTTTCTATAGGCATCAGTCATGCACAGGGTCACCTATTTCCATGAGACCACGGTGGAGAACGTCCCCGATGGCCAAACACTGCTCGAAGTCTCGATCTTGGGGAGGATCCCCCACCTCCACCAGTGCGGTGGCCGGGCGCGGTGCACAACGTGCCGGGTCCAGATTTTGGACGGGATCGCTAATGTCTCAGTCCCAAGTCCTATTGAGCAGGAGGTGGCAATTAAACGGGGCTGGGACCACTTCACTCGCTTGGCGTGCCAGACTACGGTCCACGGGGACGTGGTCATCCGCCGGCTTCTTGATAATCCACAAGATATCATCGTCTTAGACCTCGACGAGCTAGGTGGAGTAGACGTCGGAGATGGAAAGGAGCTGGAACTCGCAGTCCTCTTTTGCGACATCCGGAACTTCACGTCTTACAGCGAAAAAAACTTGCCCTACGACGTCGTGCATTTCCTTAACCAGCACTTCACAGCGGCAGCAGAGGCTGTGCTCAATAATAATGGCTTTATCGACAAATATATCGGGGACGGCATCTTCGCCGCTTTTGGCATCCGAAAGGAGGGGCGGACCGGCGCTTGCCGGAGTGCTGTGCGCGCCGCGCTAGGTATGCAAGATGCGGCACATCGACTCTGCCCCATTTTTCAGCACGACTTCAATATCTCCCTCCGCATCGGCATCGGAATCCATTTCGGCACCGCGATTCTCGGTCGCATCGGGCACCCGGGGAAATGCCAGATCACGGCGATTGGCGACACGGTCAATACGGCTAGCCGTATTGAAGGCATGACCAAGGACCTCGGCGTGGATATCTTAGTGAGCGAGAGTGTTGTCGCCCGTCTGCCGGGGGAGCTTCGGCTTGGCCAGCCCATCGAGTCGAAGCTCAAAGGCAGGAGCGAAAGGACGCTCTTATACCCCTGCGAGGGCTTTAGTAAGCCCGATATGATCCACCTCGTACAGTCATCATTCGCTCGCCTCTCCGCGCGGCCGAAGGAGTTCGTCGAGCTCTTCTACGCATTCCTTTTCCAAGATAATCCTGAGTTGCGTCCGCTCTTCAAAGATGACCTAACAGTGCAGGTGAAGATGCTCGTCTCCATGCTGAGTTCGCTTGTTAGGGGTCTGAATCGGATACAAGAGATCGAGGGGGGGCTGCAGGAGCTAGGCAAACGCCACCTTGACTACAAGGTAGCTCGAGCAGACTACGACAAGGTTGCCCGCGCCCTCCTGAGAACACTCGAGGCGTTCCTCGGCGATGATTTTACGCCCGACGTTCGCCAAGCTTGGATTAGCGTCTATCGCATCGTAGCTGGGACCATGCTCGAAGGGGCCGACAGCTGAGACACCGTACGACAACTAAGAGTTGTTCCCCGAATGGGAGGATCGCCATGAAGCACCCTGCCAATCCACTGATGGGAGCTCGGCCGGAGGCCTCGGTGCGGCGTGTGATGGTGGGGACCGACAGGTCCAAAACGGCCGACCAAGCGGTCTCATGGGCTGCCTCATTTGCCGAGCGCTACGGCGCCGAGTTGATCGTCGTGCAGGTGGTCACATCGCAGAGTCCAGCCTCGACCGAGCATGGTGCGGCCGAACATACAAGGGCAGTCGCGGCCAGCGAGGAGCTCGCAATTTACGCCGGGCAGCTCGCTGGAGAGCGCGGGCGGTCGCTGCTTATTATTGATGACGATCCGGCGATGGCGATCGTTCGCGCCGCAGGGCAAGAGGCGGCCGATGTCCTCGTCGTCGGCAACGTTGGCATGGCCGGGCGGAAGGAGTTTTTGCTCGGCAACATCCCCAACCGAATAAGCCATAACGCAAGCTGCATTGTCATCATCGTGAATACTTCCCCAGCGGGCGATCGAATAGCGGAGCAAACGCCCGCCGTGATCCGTAGCACCGGAACTGCGTCCTCCGAGCCCCGCCTGATAGCGCGGGGCGCGCAGATCGCCGCAGTCATGAGCAAGCATGGTCTTAGGGAGCTGTTCGGCAGCTCTGACGAGGAGGGAGCGACCGGCCGCCGCCGGCAGGCCAAGCGACTGCGCGCTGCGCTCGAGGAACTCGGGCCGACCTATTCGAAGCTCGGTCAAGTACTGTCGACTCGCCCGGATCTCCTGCCGCCCGAATACATCGAGGAACTCGCGATGCTGCAGGACCACGTCGCGCCGATGAGCGAGCAGGAAGTGGTTCAAGTCATGGAGCAGGAGCTCGGGGTTCCGTGGGAGGACGTGTTCGATTCGATTGATCCAAAACCCCTTGCCGCGGGGACGATCGCCCAAGTCCAGCGCGCGTCGCTCGCGGCAGGCGACCGCGTCGTAGTCAAGGTCCAGCGGCCGGCGGCGCGAGAGACAATCGAACAGGATCTCGCTTTGCTTGAAGTTTTTGCCGAAAAAGTCGGTGGCCGTCCCGCTTTAAATCAAGTTATCGACATGCAGGCGGTGTTCAAGCACTTATCCACGTCGCTGCGCCGTGAACTCGACTTTCGCCAGGAAGCGGAAAACATCGAGCGGATGCGCGGTGTGCTCGAAGGCTACGATCGCCTTGCCGTCCCTGGCGTCTATCGGGATCTTTCCACGTCCCGGCTCCTGGTGATGGAAGAAATCCAGGGCGGGCCGATCGCGCAGGCCCCGCAAGGTCAGGAGCGCAAACAGGCTGCGCGCCAGCTCCTCGAGAGTTTTTACAAACAGGTCCTTCGTGAGGGGTTTTTTCATGCAGATCCCCACCCTGGTAATCTCAAGTGGTGGAACGAGCGCATTTATTTCCTCGATTTTGGCATGGTCGGCACGATCGGTGCCGGCTTCCGCGAGCATATGCTGCTGCTGCTCATGGCCTTATGGCAGGAAGACGCCGGTTTTCTCACCGACGTCACGCTCATGATGACGAACGCCACCGACCGGAGCGATCTGGACGTTTCCCGGCTCCAAGCCGAGATCGGCGAAGTGATGGCAAAGTATCGCACCGCTGCGCTCGCCGAGATGCAGATCGGGCCGATCTTGCAAGAAATGAGCGAGATCGCGCTGCGTCACAGATTGCCGCTTCCAGCGTCGCTCACACTCAGTGCTAAAGCGCTCGCGCAGGTCCAGCTTGCGACGGCAGACCTCGATCCGGAGCTCGATCCCTTCGAAGTGGCGGGCAAGTTCTTGATGCGAGCGACATTGAAAAGCATGGGGGCCGCGCTCGACCCGAAAACAATTGCCTACCAGTCGCAGAAGATAAAAGTGCGGGCCAGCCGCTATTTTGAGGCTGTCGAACGATTGATCGGAGCCCGCCCCGGCCAAAAGCTCGAGGTGAATATCCGGGCGTCAACGCTTGAATCCACCGTTCGCCATGCCGGGCGCCAGCTCGCGCTCGGAATGACGGGGGGAGCAGCAGGACTTGCTGCTGGTCTCACCGCCATGTCAGCAAGGGTTGGCGGCTGGGTTCCAATGACCTTCGGAGCGGCCGCAGGTGTCCTTACCGCCGCGTTGCTTATCGACTTTATGCGGCGGCGGTAAACGCGCGGCGAACGTAAATCGGCAAAGCCTGACCCGCAGCGGTGCGCATTCGCCGGCCAAGCCGAAATTTCCGCGCTGGCGCTGTTCTCAAGCAATGTTCTTCCGAGCTTTCACTTCTTCTGGCCGCGCCGGATTGAACGCAGCACGGTGATCTCGATCATGTAGGCCATGGCCGTCATCACCAAGCCCACCAGCCAACGCTCAATTCGCTGGACAAGGGACCGTTTGGTAACATTGCTTTCGACGTCGTCTCTCATAGTATGGATTCGTCCCAGCATAGTTGAAAAATAGGGACTCTACCTGCGGCGTGCCGGATTCCGGTTTATTGAGGCCCGGCGGTCATGGGTCAAGTCCGGCGGCTGTCGCGGCGGCCGCGCCAAAGGAGAAGACCGCCATGACCAAGGGCGAAGATAGACCTGCCGTTAGGTGAGCGAAAGAGGCGCTTTCGGCGGATCGAGTCGGCTTGAAGGCGTTGTATTGAAGCGTGTCGCGAGGTAAGTGCGCGAAGACGGGAAGACGACGGTCAATTTTTCGCAGGCCCTGCCGCGCGCGCAGGGTATCCGCTTTGACGCCCGGCGCCGACGGCACAGCGCGGCCCGGACGGCCAGCAGTATGGCTTGTGTCTACCAAGTAAAGAGCTTTTCAAGCTTTTAGACGAATTTTTCAAAAAATGTTTCCCTACTTGAATCATTTTTGGGATGCTCCCATTGCCACCTCTTCTCAACGAGAATGCCCTGCACGAAAGCTCGAACGCTTGCGGCTGACCAGCCCACCGGACCACTCCGTTGCTATCCTTCACATAGTAGAGTGGCGGCACCTCGTCTGGGCCGCTTGCGACGACAGCACAGCCGTATTTTTTTTCGAGGTATTGCCGCGCAAGATTATTTTGAGCGTCAGTGCTTAACCGGCTTTCGGTTTGAGTTGAGGCGTTGAGCAGGCTTTCGTCGGCCATCTCGGAACTGCCCCCTCCCCCCGTTTCGCCCAATCTGTCCGAGTAGGTGTACCTAACACCCTCCGAAGCCGGTCGCGTTCGCTTATATGCTCGGCTTGGAGTTCCTCGAACTTCGCAAGCAGCGGATGTTCCCTTTCATAGAGTAACCTCAACAGCAAGCGCCTTTGCTTGATATGAGCCCGCGTCCTAGCATGTGTCAGGAGATGGGGGAATGTTCCTTCAATGGGCACCAGAGATTTCTGGTCATCAGGCGGCGTTCTTGACGGAATGATTTTATTAGAAACATTCTAAAAATGTTTCACGTGAAACATTTTTGTCCGGTTGCCGCGAAAAATCTCAAAAGGCCAAAGACAAAAGCCCCTCGTGTGAGAGGCGGAATTGCTGGATCCTTTGTAAGATCGAACCATTCGGCGGGTAGATATTGACGGCCGGGCCACATTGATCCAACGAAACCCGGGCGCAAGAACGCACACAATCGGAGCGCGGGAGAAGAACAGCGGCGAGGGCTTGTCCGTCCAAGGGGTTGAGCGCGCCTTGGGCCCGGCAGCAGCGGCAAGACGCTTCGCCGCTCCTGTTGATGCGCCGCCGGATAGTGACTAAGTTGGGAGAAGCACCCCGTCCGATGCGGACCGGGCAAAAGCAAGACGGGTCATGACGCACACGCAGGCCGCCACAAAGCTCGATGAGATCATAGAGAATTTCGATTATTTGGAGGAGTGGGAGGACCGCTACCGCTATGTGATCGAGCTCGGCCGCGGCCTCGAACCGTTAGATGAGGCGGCCTATTGCGACAAAAACAAGGTGCGCGGATGCGTGAGCCAAGTTTGGCTTGTGACGAGCGTTGCACAGGCGCAGGATGGCAGTCCCGTTCTTTACTTTAAGGGCGACAGCGACGCGCATATCGTGCGCGGGCTTGTCGCGATCTTGCTTGCGCTTTATTCCGGCCAAACCGCGTCCGAGATCCTCGCTGCCGACGCCCACGGCCTATTCGAGAAGCTTGGCCTTTTGGCGCATTTGACGCCGCAGCGGGCCAATGGCGTGCGGTCGATGATCGAACGCGTAAAGAGCGAGGCGCGCGCCGTCCAGGCTATTTGAGATTGCGCCCCGCTGTCCTCCGGCCGCACCGCGAGGCGAGGGACTTAAACCGTCACCTGGGCGCCGAGTTCGACGACGCGATTGGACGGGATCGAAAAGAAGTCGGTCGGGGGCGCCGCTTGGCGGGCGAGCGCAATGAAAAGACGGTCTTGCCAGGCAGGCATCTCCGACTTGGGTGCAGGTTTGATGGTACGCCGGCCGAGAATAAAGGAAGTCGTCATAATATCATATTTCATCCCCGCCTTGCGTAACAAAGCAAGCGCCGCCGGAATACGCGGGCTTTCCATATAACCGAAATGCAAGTTAATCCGGGTGAAATCCTCGGAGAGCTTTTCGACCTCGAAACGTTTGTTCAATGGGACGCGCGGCGCATTCTCGGTTGCAACCGACACTATCCAAACCCGTTCATGCAGGACCTTGTTGTGCTTGAGATTGTGCAATAGGGCAGGGGGCGCGATCTCGGGCGTATGGGTCAGAAAAATTGCGGTGCCGGGCACTCTTATGGGTTTTGTTTTTTCCAAAAGCCGGATGAGATCGTGAATAGGGATCGAATCGCGGCGGAATTTTTCGGTAAGGAGACGGGTGCCGCGGACCCAAGTCCACATCACGATCATCGCCGCGCCGGCGATTGCGAGTGGCACCCATCCTCCCTCGACAACCTTCATGAGATTGGCGGCAAGGAAAGCAAGATCAACCGCAAGAAACGCCGACACAAATGGCGCCGCGAGCCAAAGCGGCCAGCGCCAGCATTCCCGCACCACCGCGAAGGCGAGCGCCGTCGTGACCACCATCGTCCCGGTGACCGCGATGCCATAGGCGGAAGCCAAGGAACTCGAGCTTTTGAAAAACGCGACCAGCAACAGCACGCCTGCGAGCAGCAGGCGGTTCATGCGGGGGATAAATATCTGGCCTTCCTGCGTTTCAGACGTATGAAGGATCAGCATCCGCGGTAGAAGTCCAAGTTGGATTGCCTGACGAACCACCGAAAAGGCGCCCGTAATGACCGCCTGGCTTGCGATGATCGTGGCGATTGTCGCGAGCACGACGAGGGGCAAAAGCCCCCAGCGCGGCGCCAGAAGAAAAAATGGATTTTCCACCGCCGCCGGGTTGGCGAGCACGAGCGCGCCCTGACCGAGATAATTGAGCGTCAGCGCGGGCAGCACAAAGAGAAGCCAAGTCGTCTGAATCGGCCTTCGCCCAAAATGGCCCATATCGGCGTAAAGCGCTTCTGACCCCGTGACCGCAAGGAACACCGAGCCAAGAACCAGGAAGCCGAGCAGCCCATGGCTTAAGAGAAATTTCAGTCCCCTGAGGGGATTGAAAGACAAGAGGATTTGCGGCGCATCGGGAATATGAGCGGCGCCAAGCAACGCAATCGTCAGAAAGAATGCCGCCATGACGGGGCCGAAAAAGACCGCTATGCCGGCCGTGCCGCGCCGCTGCGCCCAAAAAAGCGCCACAAGGACAGCGATGGTCAGCGGCAGAACATAGGGCGCAAACACCGGTGTCACGAGATCTAATCCTTCGAGCGCCGAAAGGACCGAAATAGCCGGGGTAATCACCGCGTCGCCCGAGAACAGCGCCGCTCCCGCAACGCCAAGAAGAAAGACCGGGGCGCTGCTGCGCCCAAGTGCGGCCTGCGCGAGCGCCATGAGCGACAGCGTGCCGCCTTCGCCCCTGTTGTCGGCATGCATGAGAAAAAGCACATATTTTGCCGATACCGTGAAAAAGAGCGCCCAAATCAGAAGCGAGACCGTGCCGAGCACGCTCGAATCGGCAACTCCGGATTCCTTCAAATGCCGGAGCGACTCACGCAGTGCATAAAGCGGGCTCGTGCCAATATCGCCATAGATGACGCCAAGCGAGCCAAGCGCCAGCGCGGCAAAAGCGGACTTCCTTGGAAAATACCGGTTGGCTCCGTTTGGGGGCGCGCCGGAAGGACATTCCTGCTGCGCGATTTGTTGGCCCATTTGCAAATCCTTAGCGGCTTTTCGATTGCGCCGCTAAAACGACGGAACGGCTGCTGCAGCGCAATGTAACCGCTTCAGACTCCGCCGGAAAGGGGGACGCGCTGAAACAAAAGGCAGCGGCAAGCTTAGGAACCCTAAGGTACGCCCGATGCCCAAAGGGCCCCGCGTGCAAAGGCCCGCACTGGATCGCTTTGCATCATGCCGCCTTGATCGGAGTTGTCCTGATGTGAGTTTTGATGTATATGAGCAGCGAGTAATTATCAATATTTATAGATGCAGCCGCAATTGTGGTTTACGATACGGTCGTAGCCGCCGTACCGCCACCGGCTGCTGGCTTTCCCTGTGCCGGAGGACGAAGATTCGGCGGAGCGGCGCGTGCAGTCCGGTCTGGCGCGTTGCGGCGCGAGTCTCCGTGAAAACCAGATATTTTACATCCCTGCGGTGCTGGATACCAAATGGCAGTCGCATCGTATAAGCCTGGAAGAGCCCGCTATGTTGAGCCGAATCTATTTAGTGATGACGACAATTGCCGCTTTGATGTTTTCTCGTCCGATATTGGCCGAACCGACGCCAACGAATATGCCGGATTATTCCTTAGAGAAGTCCTGTGTGTTGCTTTACGGGCATCTTCGCCCGCTGGCTAGTTGCCTGTCGCAAGAAACACGTTACCGGGGCGAAGCCGCGGAAATGTGGGCGCGAACGCCTGATTCCGACCGCGGAAGGTGCGCC
>DASPVM010000023.1:0-2867 GCA_035622375.1 Methylocella sp.
ACGTCGTTAACGATGGCGCGCACGGCCGTCTCGACATCGGCAGAGGTCTCGCGCTTGGTGTCGAGAAATGCGCGAAACCGGTGCGCAAAATCCGCGGACCTTATGTCGAGGCGAATGGCCATTGGTTGCTGCACTAATTTCTATGGGCCGCCGATGCGGCGCACTTCCGCGCTGGGTAGCAGTCCATTGAAGTTATAACAATTCTAAAATTCCCTTTAGAGATTGACAAAAAGTCCGCCTTTCCCCAAGTGCTTGAGCGAGACCTGGAACACGTCATCGATCATGCAAGTCACGGCGCCTTTTCTGATGCTCGGTTGTGCATTGTTGCTCTGTGCGAATGCCGTGCGGGCTGACGATACGGTCGCCCTGTCGCTGACGATGCAAGACCATAAATTCGAACCGGCGGAGCTTCATGCCCCGCCCAACAAGGCAATCGCCATTCACGTCAGGAATCTCAATCCGATCGTTTCGGAATTTGAAAGCAGTGACCTGCATTTTGAGAAGATCATTCCAGCCGGAAATGACGCGGTTGTTTACGTGCGGCCCCAGCAGCCCGGCCATTATAATTTCTTTGATGATTTTCATCATGAAACGCAGGGTTTCCTTGTTGTGCCATGATTGGCCGTCCCGTGTAATGTGAGGCGTCCATGCTTGCTGCCTTGGTCATTGTCTTTCGCGAAGTCTTTGAAGCGGGCCTGGTCGTTGGCATCGTCATGGCCGTCACTGCAGGCGTAGCCGGCCGTGGCTATTGGATCGCCGGGGGCGTTCTCGCCGGCGTTTTAGGGGCCTGCGTGGTGGCGATCTTTACCGGGGGACTGTCCGCGCTTTTCGGCGGCAGCGGGCAGGAAGTGTTCAACGCGAGCATTCTGGGTTTCGCGGTTCTGATGCTCACCTGGCACAATGTATGGATGGCGCGCCACGGCCGCGAACTCGTTGCCGAATTGCGGGCGGCCGGCGAGGCCGTCGTTGCCGGATCGAAGTCGCTGTTGGCCCTTGCGATCGTGGTCGCGATCGCGGTGCTGCGCGAAGGTTCCGAGGTTGTTCTTTTTCTCTATGGCGTCGCGGCGGCCCAAGGCGGGGCAAGCTGGGCGATGGTCGCGGGCGGCGTTGCCGGGCTCGTGCTCGGCGCCTCGGTCTGCCTTTTGACCTATCTCGGACTCATCACTATTCCCACGCGCTATCTGTTCGCTGTCACGAGTGCGCTCATTGCGCTGCTGGCGGCGGGGATGGCGGCCCAGGCCATCGCGTTTCTCGAACAAGCCAATATCGTGACCGCGCTTGATCAGACGGTGTGGGATACGTCCTGGATTTTGAGCGACTCCAGCTTCTTGGGGCGCGCGCTGCATACCTTGATTGGCTATGTCGACCAGCCGACAGCCATGCAGGTTGTGGTTTACGCCATGACGCTGTTCATAATCTTAATGCTGATGCGGCTGTTTTCATCGCCTCCGGCGCGGCATCCGCGGACTGCTTGACCCCGCTCAGCCGCGCGCGGCCTCGGCGGCGAAATGATCCGGGCAAAGAGCCGCAGTCGAAACCTCGCCGAGGTCGGCGAGTTCGGCTTCCAGACATTCGACGTCAAGACGAATGATCCCTCCGCCGGAGAAAATAAGCGATACCGCGCCGCCAGGGGCGTCCCCTTCGATGAATTCGACGGCAAGCAGATTAAGCCGCGCATCCTTGGCGGCTTGATCGAGATTACGGCATTTACAGGCGAGGACCCGCTCGAAGCGGAGCGCCGTCCGGCAGCGCCGGTAATCCGCCTTTATCTGCGGATCGGCGTCGGCCACGCTCATCCAATCGAACCGGCTCAGCGCCACGACGAAACGATGATCGTTTGGTACCCAGAGGATATCCCCGACCTTGACCAGGGCGTCCTGGACATGCGCCGAAATCACCTCGATGTCGTCTTTATCGAGGGCGACGAGCTTGAGTTCGTCCGTGCACGGACTCATTCGGTCGTATTCCCTGATCGATTTGCCGATGCTGCGAAGTTAGTGATGGCGCCCGCGGCCCGCAAGTATCGTATCGTCCGACGGTTCAAGAAATACGTTCGCTATTTGTAGCCGTAGGGGTCTTTCCTTTTTGCTGGACGGACTGACGGTTTCCCCCGCTGGCCGACCTGCCGTGGTTGACACAGTGTGTAAGTTGGTCATGACAACCGGCAGGTCTGAATAATGTGCCGCGCAGACATTCGATTAGCGCGATTGTGATAACAGCGTTTGCTTCTCAACCGTATGCGGGCTAAAAATGATCTGATAAAAATTTTTGGTAAGGCTTTTCTTTTGCTCCGGTTGGGGATAAAAGCTGCCCCTTCATCCTAGGGAGGTGTTATGGCGAAGAGGAAGAAAAAGCGGCGCGCGTGGACTTCGAGCGAGCTTCGGGAGCTGAAAGCGATGGCGCGCAAAAAGACGAAGGCTTCGCAAATTGCCAAGAAGCTGAAGAGAACCGAAGGCGCTACCCGCCAAAAGGCCTTCAGCATCGGGCTCTCGCTCGACTCTCGTTCCTGATTTTTTAGCACATAGCGGGTCTCGCTAACGCTGCCCGGCGCCGGCTCGAGAAGAGTCCGGCTCGCCGGAGCGGTGTTTTTTGCTGCTGCAAGGCTTCGGCGCCGGCTGGTCCCGCGGGACGCACCCGGAGGGGCAAACGACGGGTCTCTAGGAATGGTTTCCATGCGGCCACGCCTGCAAATGGCGGCGCGGCGGCGCGGCCGTGCGACCATTTATATTGGCTATGGCGGCGAACCCGTTGTGCTATGATGGCGAGTATAATTGTTTGATGGCCGAGGGTTGGCTACCCCGGCCGGGTGAAGAGGGTGAACCGGCGGCCTTAGAGGCCGGGCGTGGTTTCGCATCCTCAACAGTGGT
>DASPVM010000024.1:0-217100 GCA_035622375.1 Methylocella sp.
GAGAAAGGGCTTTATGCGGATGGGCGCGCATATCTCAAAGCCCTGATCGCCTCGGGCGTTGAAGGAAAAAACGTGATACTTCTTGGGTACTCCCTCGGATCCGGCGTCGCCACGCAGATGGCAACCGAATTCGGCGTCGGCGGCGTCATTCTTATGGCACCCTTTTCTTCCATACCCGATGTCGCGAAGCAGCAGTTTCGAATATTCCCCGTTAAATATTTCGCCTTGGATCGATTTGATAATACAGCCAAGATAAGCAAAATCCGCGCGCCACTATTGATTGTCAACGGCGGCAACGATGGTGTGATACCGCCATCGCAAGGAAAACAGCTCTTTGATTTGGCAAATGAACCCAAACAATTCGGCTTTTTCCCGGCGGCTGGACATAATGATTTGTTTTGCGGCGATTTTGAAACCTTAAGTCTCGCATGGTTAAGAGAACTCAATATCCATGCAAACCACGCGGCTTCACCTTTCGCCTTGCCGGCCCGAGGCTGAGTCGCCGCAACAGGCCGTGAGGCGGGTGGATTTGAAAAAGCTTTTTTGGCAGATACATAAAGTCAAGGCATCTTTGCAAAAACATTTTAAATCAACCTCAACAGCCCCGGGTATTCCGATGACCGTAGAAATCCGCGTTCCCCCACTCGGCGAGTCTATTAGCGAAGCAACTGTTGGAAAATGGTTCAAAAAGGCGGGGGAGCCCGTTGTCGCCGATGAGCCCATCGTTGAGCTCGAAACGGAAAAGGTCACCCTCGAAGCGAATGCGCCAGCATCGGGAGTGCTCGCGGAAATCATCGCCAAGGATGGTGAGACGGTCAAACCAGGAGCGCTGCTTGGCCGCATTGGCGAGGGGCCTGCGGCCGGCGAGGCCAAGGGCGAAGGGAAAGCCCCGGCGCCTAAGCCCGCCGAGCCGCCGCCCTCGGCCCCAGAACGCTCCCCTCGCGAAACCGTCCCGGCCTATGAGATGCCCGCTTCGCCGGCCGCCGCGAAAATTGCCGCTGACCGTGGAGTGGATACTGGCGCCTTGGAAGGGTCGGGAAAGCGCGGCCAGGTGCTCAAGGGCGACATCCTCGATTTTCTCGCAAAGGCTCCGGTAGTGCCGCCCATCCCTGCCCCGCCCCCACCGCCGCCGGCGCGGCGCGAGCCCTTGGCCCTAGAGGAGGCCCAGCGCGAAGAGCGCGTGCCGATGACAAGGCTGCGGCAGACCATCGCGCGCCGCCTTAAGGACGCGCAAAATACGGCGGCAATGCTGACGACCTTCAATGAGGCCGACATGAGCGCTGTCATGTCTTTGCGGGCGAAATACAAGGATGGGTTTGAAAAACAGCACGGCGCCAAGCTCGGCTTCATGGGGTTTTTCGTCAAGGCTTGCGTTGGCGCGCTCAAAGAAGTGCCATCGGTCAATGCGGAGATCGACGGCGCCGATGTCGTCTATAAGAACTACTACCATCTTGGCGTTGCCGTCGGCACGGACAAGGGTCTCGTCGTTCCCGTTGTCCGCGATTGCGACGAGCTTTCGATTGGCGCCATCGAAAAAACGATTGCCGATCTTGGCCAGCGCGCGCGCGCCGGCCAGCTGAAGATTGAAGAGATGCAGGGCGGCACTTTCACCATCACTAATGGCGGCATTTATGGATCGCTGATGTCGACGCCCATTCTCAACGCGCCGCAATCCGGGATCTTGGGAATGCATAAGATTCAAGAACGACCGATTGCCGTCAATGGCAAGATCGAAATCCGCCCGATGATGTATCTCGCTCTCACCTATGACCACCGTCTCGTCGACGGCAAGGAGGCCGTGACGTTCCTCGTGCGCGTCAAGGAAGCGCTCGAAGATCCGGCACGCCTCGTGTTGGAGATTTAGCGAAGAGGAGATGTTCGTGGCCTTGGGTCCGAATCGGCCTCCCAAGTGCATTTTTGTGTTAAGGGCGGCAATGCAGCAATCGTCTTTTATCAGACGCCGTTTTGGCAACTTGCGCATTCAAGCAAACGGCCGAGGAGGGGGCTCGCGTACTCCACGCTAACGTGAAACAACCTAGCATTTGAGGAGAATAACAGTTGTTGAATAGCGCAATCCGGAAGGAGGTCCGCTCGATGGGTTCTGATCCAGCTTTCAAATTCAAAACGGCTTTTGCGCTCGCGATGGTCTTGTCCTTCGGTAAGCTGCCTTTGTCCGTTTCCGCGCTGGGGGAAAGCGTCCCGACAAAAATTGCCGTATTCGACTTTGAGCTCGTCGACGCAAGCGCTGGGGCCGGGGTTGCGGGTGATCCCGACGTCGACGCCAATTATCTCAGTGCAGTCAACATGGAGGTGCGTCGCGTCGTCGAGGAATCCGGGCGCTATCGCCTTATTGACGTCAGCGGCGCTGATGCTGAGGCGGCCCGTAATCATTCTCTTCGTCACTGTAATGGTTGCGAAGCGAAAATCGCGGCGGCGCTTGGCGCTGACCAATCGCTCCTCGGGACAGTCAAGAGAATCAGCCGGACCGAGTATGTCGTAGGCTATGAGTTGAGGGAAGCCAAATCTGGCACTCTGATTGCGGCTGAGGACACCGGACTTCGGATGGGTGCAGGCTACTCATGGAGTCGCGGGGCGTCACGCTTGATCGCTACCCATTTGCTTGGCGTTCGATAGAGCAACTTCAAATCTTGCATCGATCTCTCCACTCCAGCCTCCGCGCCGCGCGAGCAAAAAGGCGAAAAATTAATGCTCTATGATCTCGTCGTCATCGGTACGGGCCCCGGCGGCTATGTCTGCGCGATCCGCGCGGCGCAGCTCGGACTCAAGGTCGCCGTCGTTGAAAAACGCAAGACTTTTGGCGGCACCTGCCTCAACATCGGGTGCATCCCCTCAAAGGCGCTATTGCAGGCGTCCGAAAAATTTACCGAGGCGGCGCATGACCTTGCCGGTTTTGGCGTCATCACCGGCCCGCCAAAGCTCGATCTTGCCGCCATGATGAAGCACAAGGAAGATACCGTCGCCGCCAATGTTAATGGCGTTGCTTTCCTCTTTAAGAAAAACAAGATCGATGCGTTTTACGGCACAGGCCGGATCGCGGAGCCTGGCCTCGTCGAGGTGATATCCGCCGACGGCGCGGCGCAAACCATCGAGGCAAAAAACGTCGTGATCGCGACCGGCTCCGACTCTGTCGCGCTGCCCGGCCTCACCATCGACGAAGACACCCTCGTCTCATCGACCGGCGCGCTTTCGCTCGCCAAAGTCCCGCAAAAGCTTCTTGTCGTCGGCGCAGGCATTATCGGCCTCGAGCTCGGCTCGGTCTGGCGAAGGCTTGGCTCGGACGTTACCGTCATTGAATTCCTCGACCGCATTCTACCAGGCACGGATCTCGAAGTCGCACGATACTTTCAGCGGCTCCTCACCAAACAAGGTTTTATCTTCCATCTTGGCCACAAAGTCACGAGTGCCGAGAAAACTGCCGAAGGCGTTGCCGTCACCATTGCACCTTCAGCCGGGGGCGAGACGTCAACCCTTAACGCCGATGTCGTTCTCGTCGCCGTCGGACGCCGGCCAGTCACCGACGGGCTCGGCCTAAATGCCCTCGGTGTCGCGCTCGAACGCGAACGCGTCGTCATCGATGATAATTTCGCCACCAACATACCTGGCATTTACGCCATTGGCGACGTGGCGTGCGGGCCAATGCTTGCGCACAAAGCCGAGGACGAGGGCATTGCGGTGGCCGAAATCATCGCCGGCCAGCACGGCCATGTGAATTACGGCGTCATCCCGTCCGTCGTCTATACCCTGCCGGAGATCGCCTGGGTCGGCTTGAACGAAGAGGACCTCAAGGCCAGCAACATCGCCTATAAGGCCGGCAAATTTCCCTTCACCGCCAATGGCCGCGCCCGCGCCATGCGATCAACCGATGGCTTTGTCAAAATCCTCGCCGACGGCAAAACCGACCGCGTCCTCGGGGTCCACATCATCGGCGCGGCGGCGGGCGAACTCATCGCCGAAGCCTGCGTCTTGATGGAGTTCGGCGGCTCGGCCGAAGACCTCGCCCGCACTTGCCACGCCCATCCAACGCTCTCCGAAGCCGTGCGCGAGGCCGCACTCGGCGTTGATAAGCGCTCGATCCATATCTGAAAACTTTGTCTGGTCGCGGGAAATCTTACCGAGATATCACGCCGGCGCTCGGCGGCCAGTCGGCAAACCTCCTTTGAACGAATCGCTTTTTACCTTCTAATTAAGGATCAGTTCGATGGCTGGCGCATAAGTTCAAATCACCCAAATGGGAGTTGATTTTATCGAACATAAGTTGAATAGTAATTGCCTAATAAATATGTATTTAACCTAGCGCTCATTAAAGATCTAAGTTTTTATATTTAAGGGCAATCTATCGCGTGAGCGATTCTTCAGCCTCTGGCAAGCTTCGTAGCGTAAGCGCTTAGAAAGCCTTTTCCATCGAGCGCCATTTTGGACCGACCGCATGGATTACGACCTCGATTACGAACTAACGGAACCGCGCCAGGCATTTCCTGAACCCGGCGGCCAAGAAGGGAAACAAGCTCAACGGCCTGGAGCGTCTGATTCGCTCCCTCCCCGGAAAGGAGAAGTAACTGACTTAAGCCTCTCGGAGCAGATGCGATTTGCGAGCCGTACCTATCAGGAGCTGGAAGTAACGCTCGATCCCAATACAAAATGCATTTGGTGCTATTTGAACCCAAATGGCTCTACTAGTCTTACGCCAGCGCTGATTCGTGAACTGAATGTGCTTCACTGCTCAATTCAGGCGCTTGCCGCCTCTCACGAAGAGAAGGCACCTCTATCCTATCATGTTCTGGCCTCTCGAACTCCTGGCATTTTCACCACGGGCGGAGACCTCCGTTTTTTTTCCGATAAAATTCAAGCTAGGGACGCTAGTGCAATCCGCCGCTACGCCTATGGCTGCGTCGACGCGGTGTATAACATTGCCTCCGGGTTCAATTCCAACATTGTCTCGGTAGGCCTCCTGGAGGGCGACGCGCTTGGCGGCGGCCTCGAAGGGGCTATCTCTTGCAACTTTATTATCGCTGAGCGCGGGGTAAAGCTTGGCCTCCCAGAGATCCTTTTCAACTCATTTCCCGGGATGGGCGCTTACAGTATATTATCCCGGCGTATTAGCCCGGCGGTAGCTGAGCGTATAATTTTAAGCGGCCGGATATACAGTGCCGAAGAGATGTGTGATTTGGGCGTTATTGATCTTGTCGTAGATGCTGGATGCGGCGAAGCGGCTGTGCGCGAATACATCTCTGATCAGCGTAAGCATAGCGCCCGCAACGCGATTTATCGCGCCCGGCAACAAATCCATCCACTGACGCTCTCGGAACTTAGAGCTATTACCGATATGTGGATACAAACCATGATGGATTTATCACCTTCTGATCTACGCCGTATGGGGCATCTGCAGTCTGCTCAACTCCGGAGGTTACGTCGGGGATCCCGCTCCCGCCCTGGTACTCAACAATAATCCCGCATCCGTTTTACGCTCGACCGAATCGCTCTCCGCGAAAATTACCTGGCCGCTCTTCCACGCGTTCAATGAGTTGCCGAGTAGTCGACCGGCGCTTCAATGCAAATATGGCGGTGTCGACCTCGCTGGCGAGTTTCGCAACAATATCCTCGCCCTGAACGGCCATTTGAGACGCCGTAATCCCGCTCAGACCTAAGCACGTTTCAAAGAGCTTCACGGCCCCCAAATTTCCCGCCGCACCACGGAGCGCATGCGTAACCTCACGAAAGGTCTGGACGTCCTCGTCCGCGACAGCGCTTCGCAACCACGCGAGCATGTCAACGGCATCGCTCGCTAATTGCGCTATTAGGCCGGCGGCAAACTCGTCCCCTCCAAGCCGCTCTAAATTTTTCAGAGTATCGGGATTGATGGGATCTTCGTCCCTGATTGTACAAAATTCCACTCCGGTACGCGACTTATTCGTTCCGGTCCGTCCACCGCAGGGGCCCGTGGCCGCTATTGCGTCCTCGATGACTCGGAATAGCGTGCCAGAGTCGACTGGCTTTGCTATATATCCATTCATCCCTGCTTCCTTACAGCGAGCCCATGTATCGGCAGTCGCGTCCGCTGTTAGCGCCACTATGGGTACGTATGGCTCGCCGCTGAATGAAAACCGGTAGAGTTTAGCCGTTTCGAGCCCGTTCAATACGGGCATGTTCACGTCCAAAATGATCAAGTCAAAATGGCTCCCCTCAAGAGTGTCAAGTGCCTCTAGGCCATTAACAACGACAGTCACGGAATGCCCCATTTTTTCCAGCATTTTGGTAATGACTAACTGATTAGTACGATTATCTTCCGCGACCAAGATGGAGAGAGGCCTCGCCGCCGTATTGCACGCCCGCTCCTCCTCGGGACCTCCTGATACATTTCCCCGCGCAAGATTTACCACATCAAGAGCGTGCCCGACAGCGCGCGGCTCCAGTGGCGTGATTATTGACGTGTCGAATAAGCTTCGCAGCGGAACGGGCAGTTCCGAGAGACTTGCCCCTTCCAAAACAAGAACGGTGCCGGCTCCCCGGCCCCGGTCCGCGCGCAGCCGTTGTAAGGCGACGCCTTGCGCGTCGATCAGCTCGCGCGCGTCGATAAAAATAGTGAACTCTTGTCCAAACCTTTGCTCGCTTGCCTGGATT
Organism: Methylocella sp.; assembly: GCA_035622375.1. Taxonomy (GTDB): domain Bacteria; phylum Pseudomonadota; class Alphaproteobacteria; order Rhizobiales; family Beijerinckiaceae; genus Methylocapsa. The sequence goes on from DASPVM010000024.1 coordinate 6,640, forward strand.
GCTTTCTCTAATTCGCAAAGGGAATCCACGGCGACGGTAGCAAGGCCCAGCTGTTCCAGCTGTGCCGCCAGGCTGTCGTCCTGCGAGACGAGTAACGCTTTCCCTTCGCTCGTCTCTCGATCTGGCATCAAATCTACAACAGGCGCCACGTCGACTTCAAACCAAAACGTACTCCCATGACCAGCGGTACTCTCAATTCCGATACGTCCATTCATTACATCAACAAGCTGCTTGCAAATCGCTAGGCCGAGGCCCGTTCCGCCGAACCGAGTCGTGATTGTGTTATCTGCTTGGACAAAGCGATCAAATATGCGATTTTGTGACTCGATTGGGATGCCGATTCCCGTGTCGCCGACCTCGAATCTCAGCCGGACAGAACCGTCAGAATTTTCGACACCGTCGGCTGTGACTACTACAAATCCTTTTTCAGTGAATTTAATTGCGTTAGCCGCAAGATTGATGAGTATCTGCTCTATATGCGTGTAGTCGGCGACCACGCGGCGCGGAGTACGGGCCGTGATATGCGTCGTCAATGTCAAGGTTGGCGACATCGGCTGCGCCAATAACATAGCCTTTAAGCGTTTCATTGCCACGTAAATGTCTAAATCCTCAACAACGGCTTGCATCCGGCCGGATTCTATTCGCGAAATATCCAAAATACCGTTGATCAGATTAAGCAATGAATGGCCGGAGTCCATAATCGTCGAGACGATTTGCCTGTGTCCTTGGTCCTTTAGCTGGCCATGCAAAATTGAGCCAAGCCCGATAATAGCATTGAGCGGTGTTCGTACATCATGGCCAACATTGGCAAGAAAGGCAGTCTTCGCTCGGTTCGCCTCCTCGGCCTGAAGTTTTGCTTCTGAAAGTTTTCGAATAAGCCGAGAAGCATAGAGGGGCAGCATCGTCAGACAGGCAATTAAACCGACCGACAGCCCTTCGAACCGCTCCCATGCGCCACTCGTAGTTAACGCAATAGAGAGACCCGTATCGCCAATGGCCGTGGCGGTATAGAGATAAGGAAGCCCGAATCTAAATCCATTGCCAAACACCGTCCACAGATAAAAAGGATAAAAAAACCCAGTTCTGATACCGCCCATGGCCGCCGAGTATGAAATCATTCCAAAATCACTTATCATCGCGCAGAGGCGGCGGCCAACGGAAACCTGCGGCTTCCAAATGATATGCGCAATAATGAGCGTGGATATCGCAAAATAGACAATATAAGTATTCAGCGTTTTGCGGAAAAGCTCCGCCGCCATATGATCTCCCGTTGATTTTGCGATAAACATATAAAGGAGAACCGCCGCCGCGAATACTAGCCGGTTCGGCGTCATTTCATGCTCACTATCTGGGCGCCCGCGTAACCGGCGCCGAACCCATTCGATAGAATGTTTAACGGTGGAAAGCACCTTGCGGGGCCACATCGGAAACACCCTGGGTCTAGGCGTTAGCGGCGTTAGCCGAGCACATCCATTTTAAGAGGAACGTTTCTAAATGCGCCGCGACCATCGGTTTGCCACAGAAATACCCTTGTGCTATGTCACACCCCATACTACGAAGGCACTCGAGCTGATCGATGGTTTCAATGCCTTCCGCGACCACATCCATCCCTAAATTATGCGCGAGATTGACGATCGTTGCTATGATCGCCCTATCGCTTGCATCGGACATGACGTCACAAACGAAGCTTTGATCAATCTTGAGGCGGTGAGCGGGTAACCGCTTGACATAGCTCAGAGACGAAAACCCAGTGCCAAAGTCATCAATCGAGATGCTTACCCCAAGGGCACTTAGTTGCTCCAGTTGGACGACGACCTGCGCAATGTCATGCATTAGAATATTTTCGGTTATTTCAAGATCGAGCAATCGAGGATCCAACTCGGTTTCATTGAGGATTTGCGCAACTCGCAATGGCAAATCGTGTCCTCGAAACTGGCTAGGGGATAGGTTTACACTCAGACGCAATGGCGGCATTCCATAACGCCGCCACGCCGCCGCCTGACTGCAAGCTCCACGCAAAACCAACTCGCTAATCGGGAGAATCAATCCATTTTGCTCCGCTCTTGGAAGAAATCCCGCCGGGGATACTAAAGAGCCATCCGACCTACGCCAGCGGACGAGAGCCTCAACGCCGACCGGTTGTCCCGAGTCTAATCGAACCTGTGGTTGGTAGTATATCTCGAACTCCATCCGTTCCACTGCCCGCAGTAATTGCGCATCAAGAATAGCGGATTGCTGGGCACGGAGGTGCATGTTCACACTGAAAAATTCGCACCGGTCTCCGCCATCACCTTTCGCTTTGTACATGGCAAGGTCAGCATTCCGGAGCAGATCTTCACTGGTCCCTCCATGATCCGGATACACCGCAATGCCGATGCTGGCGGTAACGCGGGCAGGAGTATTGCCGAGGAAAACCGGCTCGCTCAGGAGAGCACATATGTCGCCAGCGAGCTCAGATGCGTCGCGATAATCCCGGAGGCCCACTTGCAATACAGCGAACTCATCTCCTCCAAGACGCGCGACATGGTGCCCGTGCTGCTCTATTGATAAGAGACGTTTGGAAATCGCACCGAGGAGCTCGTCTCCGGCCGAGTGGCCCAAAACATCGTTAACGCTCTTGAAGCCGTCCAAATCTATAAGATGCAGAGCAAGCCGCTGGTTGTCGCAACGCGCCTGTCTGATTGCCTGGCATAGGCACTCTCCAAAGAAGAGTCTATTTGGAAGATCGGTGATACTATCATGGTGCGCCACATGGTGAAGATGGCGCTCGGCCTCTTTGCGGCTTGTGATATCGATAGAACTCGTGACCACCCCGATTATATCATTGGCTCCGCCTTTGAGCGGGGACTTTTTGGCCAGAAAGACACGCGCCGGGCTGTTGTGCTGGCTAAACTCAAATTCAAAGCTTTCGGCACACCTGCCAGTTTGAAAAATCAGCTGATCGATTGCTTCGTTTTCGGAACCAAGCGCAGCGCCGAGGACTTCCTCCGCGGGGCGGCCGACAATGTTGGAAGGATCGACACCCATAATTCCGGCTTGATAAGCGTTCATAAAAAGGAAGCGGCCTTTCTTGTCTGTAGCACTTATCATTGCCGGTACAGTATCGATCACCTGCGCCAGCCGAGCGCTCGAGTCGCGTATGGCCTCGCGAAGTGATTGCTTGCTTTCTTCCAGCTTTGCCTCCAATGTTTCCGCTCGATTGGCCAATAACAGCTGCTGCCTTCGCAGCTTAAGCAAATTGCGACCACGAGCGGAAAATTCATAATGATCAACCGGACTTAACAAGAAATCAGTTGCGCCCGCTTCTAATGCCTTGATGCGAAGCGCTTTGTCTTCAAAAACCGTGATCACAATGATCGGAATATCGGACAGTGCCGGCTCAGCGCGTACCCGGCGAATGAAGGACGCGCCATCAAGGCCTGGCATGTTGTAATCTGTAATTATTAGGTCTGGCGTTTCCTCAAGCATTGCCGCCAGCGCGTCCAATGGATTTGCAAACGCTTCGGCCCGAGCATCCGCCTCGATCGAAGATGCGAGTTTTGCGTAAATGGCGCGATTAATTGGCTGGTCATCGACGATAATGATCGTGCTCATTGGAAGTGATGCCGTAAGTATTGGGTCAATACAACAACATGTAGAGGGCAAGCGAAATTTAGTGAATGTATAACGCGTTTGTCACGGCCGAAAAACGGCACACCACGTTCACCAAGGCAACAACGAGGTTCCAAAATTTTGCATGGAACATTTGAGATCCGATGAAAGAGAGGATGGGTTTTTAATTCAATAGCGACCTAATGAAGTGTTCGTTAGAAGAGAAATCATCATTAGCGATCGCTAAATGAGTTGGCCCGGCGTTTGAGGAATGCCATGGCATGGTTCATGTTCTGGATTCGGTTTCATATCGTGGCGCGTAATCCAGCATTTGCGGGCCTGCCGCAGATCGCTCGCCGAGAGGGATCTTACGGGTCAACTCGATCAAGTTCGCGAGGCCCTATCTCGATGATATGCGCTCAGCGCCGCGGTGTGGGAAGGCCGCGTCGGCCCGCTGAGGTCTCCGGGGGGACGAGACCGGCGGAGGTTGATTAACGAGATGGAGACGAAAGCCGAAATCGCCGCCAAGCCCATCATCGAAAAGCTTGCCGAGGTCGATGGCCGTGGAAATTGATGGGCGTTTGCATGGTCGCGCCTCGAAGGCGACGCATTCCATCGCCGACTTCCTAAAATCGGGCATTTCTAGCAAACAGCCAAGGGTAAGGCTCTCTAGTCCGTCACCCCAGAGTTTTGCCGCTTTCATGGGCGCCGACAACCCCGGCACGCTCTAAATAGGCGGCAGCCTGGAATGCCTTTTCCTCCTGCCAGGGGCGAGCAATGAGCTGCACGGCAACCGGGAGGTTGCCTGGAGCGTGAACCGGAACCGCGACCACCGGCAGGCCGATGAAGCTGATCGGCTGCGTGTAAAGACCCATATTTGCTCGAGCGGGCAGCTCGCGGTCGCCGAGGCGCAGCGTCGCTTGTCCAATGAAAGGTGCGACACATGGCACCGCGGGAGCCAGAAGGAGGTCGAATTGCTCGAATAATTTAGCTGCTTGGTCCCGAAACCAGCGGCGCACGCGCTGAGCCTTGATCAGGACGGAGGAAGGTAACAGAGCGCCGGCGAGCAGTCTGTCGCGCGTGGCGGGGTCAAAATCGCCGGAGCGTGCGCGCAAGTCGGCCAAATGAAGCGCCGCGCCTTCAGCCGCTGTTAGGCAGAAAGCAGCCGCGCGGGCGCGCCCTGCTTCAGGCAACGACACGGACGGACCGCCGCCAAGTGCGGCGGCTACGGCCTCAAGCGCCGCCAGGGCTTCCGGGCAGGCACCGTCCACGAACCAATCCCCCAGTTTGGCAATCCTAAGCGGGCAAAACGAGTCAAGCAAAGGCAGCACGGGTGCGGCGGGGCGCTGCGCGCAGCTCTTATCGGAAGGATCCGGCCCTTGCATCACGTCATAGACCAGGGCGAGATCGGCTGTGCTGCCTGCGAAAAGACCTACGTGATCGAGATCGCTGACAAAGGGATAGATTCCTGTCCGTGGGAGCCTACCGAAGGTGGGCTTTAGCCCAAAGACCCCGCAAAACGCGGCGGGAACACGAATCGATCCATTGGTGTCGGTGCCGAGGCTGAACGGCGTCATGCCAGCGGCGACAGCGGCGGCCGAGCCGCCGGACGAGCCACCGGCGACGCGCGCGGTATCATGCGGGTTACGCGTTGGACCGTAGTGTGTATTCTCGGTGATGAAGCCGTAGGCATATTCGTCCATGTTTTGGGCGCCGACGGGAATTGCGCCGGCCCGCCGCAGGCGGCCAACCACTGTCGCGTCCCTCTTGGCGGGCGGATTCTCGCGGTTGATTTTGGAGCCGGCAAGGGTCGCAAAGCCTTCGACATCGTAAAGATTTTTGACCCCGAACGGAACGCCGGCGAGTGGTCCTGGATCCTCACCCTTCGCAATACGCGCATCAAGCGTTCTAGCTTCCGCCAGAGCCACCTCACCATAAAGCGTCGTGAAGCAATTGAGGGTGGAATCTCGTTTCGCGATGACGCTTTGGGCCGCGGCAACGCTTGCCTCCGCGCTTATCTGCTTCGCGCGCACAGCGGCGGCGATCGGCCTCGCCCTAGAAGGGATTGTAATCACGCGCGGAAAACTGGTGCTGGCTCGACATCCGAGGGAAGCTCGAACTCCATGATTAATTTTGCTTGTGCAAGGAGAAGGGCTAGGTTCTCTGCCACGCCAGCCGTATATTCAGCGGGGATGTTTAATTCAAGTAAAGAGCCCAGCACCGTGACCGCATGTTCATCAACCACCATAGGCACCTTCCCAAAATCTCCTCCATGCCCAGCCGGGGTAGTTTACTGAGCCTGCTCAATTGCCGCGGGTCAAGCCGTTTCCGCCAGGATGTCCGATATAGGCCACGTTGATAAACGGATCACCCACGAGACAGCCGATAGGGCTAATAACACCATCCGCAGGCAGCGCCTGGGTCGTTGTAAGCCTGACGCCTGCGGCCGAAGCGCTCTCAACATTATCCATCGCCTTGACGGGATCGTAAATACCGAACGGGGATAGCGGCGACGGGAATCACCCTGATGGAGTCAAAGCCGCTCGGCACTTGCGTAAACGCAGGCTTTGGCAGTCGCCGGATGGGCGATTGCCGGGATGCCGTGCGCCCTAAAATGAAAACATCATCGCCAAGGGATTCGCCGAAGCCGCGTAGAGACACGGTAATCCAATGCCGCAAACGCTTGCCAGCCTCCGGGCGAGCCTGGAACCCCCCGAGAGGCGCCGGCGTTTGCGAGACGAATAAAATGGAACCGGCCGCCTCGGCGCTCACGGGCCAAATCACCGACCCCCGCACGCTGGGGATCGACTATCCTCGTATAGCGGAGCCCGCGGGTCTCTTTCCGCGCCGCGCGATGTTCGCTGCTCCCCTGGACCCGGCGGAGGCAGCAAAGGTTCCGCTCGTCAAAGGTCCCAATATCAAGACACTGCCGCGCTTCGAGGCGCTGCCGCAACGCGCGGTGCTGCCGATTCTGATCAAAGCCGGGGACGACGTCTCAACCGACGAGATTATGCCGGCTGGTGCCGAGGTGCTGCCCTATCGCAGCAACATCGAGAAGATCTCCGAATTCGTCTTCCGGCCAATCGATACCGGCTATGCGAAGCGCGCGGCAAATGCGCGCGAGAGTGGCCACGCGATCCTTGGCGGCGCCAATTACGGGCAGGGCTCCAGCCGCGAACATGCCGCGATCGCCCCGTGGTTTCTTGGCGTGCGCGCCGTGTTGGCCAAGAGCTACGCCCGTATCCACAAACAGAACCTGATCAACTACGGCATCGTGCCGTTCGAGCTCGCGAACCCGGCCGAGTACGATCAGCTCAGTATCGGAGACTGCATCGTCATCGAGGGCTGGCTTGACGCTGTCGAGCGAAGTGGTAGCGTCGAGGTGGAGTTGCAACCAGGCCAAGGCGAGCCGCGCCCCCTTGCCCTGAAAGTTTCTCTCTCGAAGCATGATCGCGAGATCCTGCTCGCCGGTGGCGCCATAAATCTGTGGCGCACGGCTGTCAAACTGGCCGCAGCGCACCAGGCGGCATGAAACCGAGCTTCCATCGGGAGATCCGAATGCTTCGTGTGTTACGAGCAAGTGACAAGCGCGTAGCGCCGGCACCGGACCGCCTGCCGCGCTGCGCAAGTGAGGAGCCGGTCCGTCTACACGATGGTGCACCGGCGCCGCTCGATATCGCGGAAATTACCGACCGTGTCCTGCATGCGGCTCAAGGCAAGCTAACGTTATCGCTCTCCCCCACCGCCATTCTCATGGCTTATGCCGACTGGGCTCTGCATCTCGCCAATGCCCCCGGACGGCGCGCGACGTTGGCTGCCGAGGCCGCATGCCAATGGCTCCGGCTTATCGATGCCGCGTGGCGCTCGATCGCGGACGATTGCAGGCCTGTCGTGGCGCCCCTCGCAAATGACCATAGGTTCATCGATCCGGCCTGGGGCGATCCGCCGTTCAGCGTGATCTACCAGGCCTTTCTGCTTTCCGAGCAATGGTGGAACAGCGCGGCCACGGGCCTGCGCGGCGTATCCCGCCAGCACGAGAACATGGTCGCGTTTCTGACGCGCCAGGTGCTTGATATGTGGTCGCCGTCGAATTTTCTTCTTACCAACCCGCGTGTGCTTGAGCGTACCTTCGCCACGGGCGGCAAGAACCTGTGGATTGGCGCCAGCAATCTCATCGAGGATTGGTGCCGCGCGGCATCGGGGCACAAGCCTGTCGGAACGGAGGAGTTTCCTGTTGGCAACCGCGTCGCGGCGACACCCGGCAAGATCGTGCTGCGCAACGATCTCATCGAGCTCATTCAATATACGCCCCAGACCGCCGATGTGCATCCCGAGCCGGTCCTGATCGTCCCCGCATGGATCATGAAGTACTACATTCTCGATCTCAGCCCAGAAAACTCCTTAATCCGGTACCTTGTCGAAGCAGGGCATACCGTCTTCGCCATCTCGTGGCGGAATCCGCGCGCGAAAGACCGGGATACCGGCATGGCGGATTACCGGCTGGAGGGGCCGATGGCCGCGCTCGATGCCATCTCCACCATCTGCCCCGGCCGGAAAGTGCACGCCTGCGGCTATTGTCTCGGCGGCACCCTGATGGCCATAACGGCGGCTGCCATGGCGCGCGACGGTGACGGCCGTCTCGCCAGTTTGACGCTTCTCGCGGCCCAGGTCGATTTCAGCGAAGCCGGCGAGCTGATGCTGTTCGTGAACGAGAGCCAGATCGCCTATCTCGAGGATATGATGTGGGCGAACGGCTACCTCGATACCCGGCAGATGTCGGGGGCCTTCCAGCTCTTGCGTTCCAACGACCTCGTCTGGTCTCGGTGGGTCGAGGAGTGCCTGCTCGGCGAGCGTCCGGGGATGATCGACTTGATGGCGTGGAACGCGGACCTGACGCGCATGCCCTATCGGATGCACTCGGAATATCTTCGCCATCTGTTTCTCGACAACGCGCTCGCGGAAGGCCATTACCTCGTCGATGGCATGCCGGTCGCGCTGCCCGATATCGGCATTCCGGTGTTCGCCGTCGCGACGGAGAAGGACCATGTCTCCCCTTGGCGATCGGTCTATAAGGTTTCTCTCCTGATCGATACCGGTATCACGTTCGTCCTCGCCTCGGGGGGGCACAATGCCGGGATCGTCAGCGAGCCAGGCCATCCTGGCCGGCGGTACCGGATCGCAACCCATCATGTCGGCGATACGCATCCGCCGGCGGAGCAATGGCTCGGGGAGACCTCTATGCGAGACGGCTCCTGGTGGCCGGCCTGGCAGGAATGGCTGGCTGGGCTTTCCGGCGAAAAGGTCCCACCGCCATCCTTGGGCTCGGCCACCTATCCGCCGGCCGGCGACGCGCCCGGGCGCTACGTACTCGAGCCGTAGAGTTCCCGCCGTCCAGTTCCACGCTCGCCGCTCCACAATCGCGGCGCCTCTGTACGCCTTGGTTATTGGCTTGAGTCCTCGTGGGTTCCAGTCGGCGGCGAAGCGACCTCGGGCGGGAACCCGCCGGCAGCCATCAGACAGGGCGAGCGTAGAGCTAGCTTGGTTCGCGCGCGAGCGCCGCTGCTATGCCCGTCTACTTTTACGGGCCCTGCGGCCGGTCATCATCCCAGGGGGCCGCCACCCTCTCGCCCGTCGTTTTCTCCGCTTGGACACGCGCATCTGCCGAGGCTGCAACAAAGTGGTGCGGATCAAGATCGGTCGCGCTCTCGCGGAAAGCCGCGAGATAATCTCCGGCGGGTTGATGCGATAGCGCCTCGCGGTCGATGCGAGCCGCCCTGCGCAGGCCGGTGAATGAGGGACCAAGGATCGACGGCGGCACGATGAGTTTGATATTTTCAAAACTATCGCCCTGGTTTTTGGATTTTGCCCGTCCCGGGCGGATAGCGGGCGTGAGTTGGCCGCCCTGCAAGCTCGCCCCTTGAGCGGGCGTGCGGCTCAGCGCGATGCTGCGATCCGCGTCCGGAATATCCGCGGCGAAGGCCAGCACCTGGCTAGGTATGCGGCCATAATCTTTCGGCCCTTTGGTGATCACTACGGGCAGATTAGCCGCACGGTCGAGGGGCGCGTCTGTGCTGGTGGCGCCGGCGTTGTCTCCCGTTCCTTCTGCGGAAGCTTGCGCCGGATCGAGCCGTGCAAGGTGCGTAAGGCCGGCGGGGCGGGCGGGCGGCTCTGGCGCATTTACAAAGGCGATGTCGAGACCTTTTTCCGAAGGCAGGGCGGGGCGGTTTGGTGGCATAGGAGCCGCGGCCAAAGCTGGGTTTTTGTGAACTGGTTCGATCCCGTCATCCTCGGTCCCGAAGCTTGCTAAGCGCATCCCGTTGGCAATGCCCGGAGCCGCCTCGTTATGCTGCGAGCTCTTCTCAGGCGCTATAGCCGCGACCACGGTTGGGGCCGGAGTTGGGCGGCTCGAGGGCGCAGGCGGCGTCGAAGTGGCTTTATCGCTCGCGACGCGCGATTCCGCCAATTGCGCCCCGCCGCTCGCCATCCTCGTGGCCGCCGGGGGCTTTCCTGGGAGAGCATCGCCTGCCGAATTGCCATCATCCCCGCGTTTACCGAACAGCCAGGCGAACAGGCCGCCAGCCGAGGCGTATTGGGGTACATCGGAGATGACTCCGCCCCGCGCGGCAATCTCGGCGCGAGCCTCTTGGTAGCGCGGCAGCGCCCGCCCGTCGGCGGCGAGATGGACCGTCTTGCCGTCCGGGAACAGGCGCACGAGCTGATCATAGCTCATTCGCGGCCAGGCCCTGACATTGCCAACATCGAGATGAACGAAATTTTCTCCAGGATACCAGCCGACTCCGCCGCGCTGCAGGCGCATGCCGATCTCGCGGATTCGCTCCATTGATGTGCCAGGCATCGTCGTGTCCATGGCCCGGCCGAGAATATGTTGGGAATGTTCGGCAACCGCGTGCGAGCGGGCGCGCAGCATGGCGTTGGTCTGCGGCGAACGGTAAGCAGAAACGATGCGGATCGGCTCGGTCGCGCCGGCCGTCCGGTACACTTCCCAGATGACATCGAACAGGCGCGGATCCATCCGCGTACGGTCATTGTTGCGCCAGTCACGCAAGAAATAATTCAGTCTTTCGAGAGCCCCCGGGTCCAAGGCGCCGTTGACGCGAAAAGTTGCCTGAATCGATTCGCCCGTGTGGGTATGATAGAGATTGAGCGTGCGCGTATCGCCATTGGCGATTGCCGTCTCCGTTGAAGATGGCAGGGCGCATAAGACGCATGAGATGAGTAAGGCGCTGGCCAGAGCCGCGCCAACCGGACGGAGCTTTTGCAAACGGGCCGAGCGATGCTCCTTAAACACTTTTATCCCTCGCGGATCTGTTTGGCCGGATATTGCATCCTGATTCGCCGCCGATCGCTATGAGAAAAGCACATCAACCATGCGGCGAACTTGCCTAAATTGAAATGGTTACAGCTAATGATTTCGCGGGTCGGTACTTACGGGATCTTTTGGGGAGTTACGAATTCTCAACCTTTATGGCAGTGGAAACACGATTTAAATAAAGCTTCGAATATGGCGCCCCTGTGTCCGAGCGTGAGGCAAGAATTTGTTCTTGAAATTCGTCTTTGTCTTCAACGGGATTATCTCCATCTCAAGTGTACTCCAAAGGTTCCAGCATTGCCACAACAAAGAAGAGCGAACTTTTTTTGCCGCAATTGGGCATTGGTGCCATATCTTTGCCGCTTCTTTTGCCGGTGCGTTAACTCTAAAGAGTACAACTTGCGGTGGCCCCTGGGGCAAGAGTTATGGCGAGTTTTGATGTCGATCTCTTTGTGATTGGTGCGGGCTCGGGAGGCGTGCGGGCCGCCCGTGTGGCCGCCTCGCATGGCGCCAAGGTCATGATCGCCGAAGAGTTTCGCATCGGCGGCACCTGCGTCATCCGCGGCTGCGTGCCGAAGAAACTCTTGGTCTATGCGAGCCGCTTTAGGGATGATTTCGAGGACGCCGCCGGATATGGCTGGACGGTCAATGGCGTGGACTTCGACTGGCCGCGGCTCGTCGCCGCCAAAGAAAAGGAAATTTCAAGCCTCTCGGAAATCTATCGCGGCAACCTTGACAAGGCGGGTGTCGTCATCGAGGAGAGCCGCGCCGAGATCGAGGATGCCCACCATGTTCGCCTCCATTCGAGTGGGCGCAGGATCAGCGCAAGGATTATTCTGATCAGCACTGGGGCAAGCCCTGTCCTCGAGCCGGATATTCCCGGCCGCGAGCATGCGATCACCTCCAACGAGATTCTCGACCTCCCCAAATTGCCGGCACGGCTTGTCATCATCGGCGGCGGCTATATCGCCGTCGAATTCGCCTCTATCTTCGCTCGCCTCGGCAGCGCGGTGACACTTGCCTTGCGCGGCGAAAATGTGCTGCGCGGGTTCGACGACGATCTGCGCCACGGCGTGCGCGATGGGCTCACGCATGCCGGCGTCAAGCTGCTCTTCGGCGTGTTGCCGCTGCGCATTGAAAAGACCGATAGAGGCCATACGGTCTGCTTGACGCGAGGCGTTTCCCTCGAGGCGGATCAGGTTCTGATCGCGACGGGGCGGCGGCCCAATACGAAGGGGCTCGGGCTTGAGAAGGCTGGGGTCGCCTGCGAGGCCTTGGGCGCCATCAAGGTCGATGCCTTCTCGAAAACCAACATCGATTCGGTGTACGCCGTCGGCGACGTGACGAACCGGCTGGCTTTGACGCCCGTCGCCATCCGCGAAGGCCATGCTTTCGCGGATACCGTCTTTGGCGGCAAGCCCGAGGCGGTCGTGCACACCAACGTTCCGACGGCCGTGTTCACGACGCCGGAACTCGGCACCGTTGGCCTCACCGAGCAAGAAGCGCGCGCGATCTACGCATGCGTTGATATCTACAGCGCGTCCTTCCGGCCGATGAAGGCGACATTATCCGGGCGGGCGGAAAAAACTTTGATGAAGATCATCGTCGACGGTGAGACGGATAAGGTGTTGGGCGTCCATATTCTTGGCGAGGACGCGAGCGAGATGGCGCAGCTCCTCGCGATCGCCGTCAAGATGGGCGCCAAGAAACGCGATTTCGATGCGACGATCGCGCTGCACCCGACCGCAGCGGAGGAGCTCGTCACCATGCGCACCCGCACGGCGCGCTTCGTTAAGGAGGTCGCCGGGCCGGAAGGGCCGGACGCCGGCGCGCTTTGTGGCTGACGCGGATTTTGTAAGATTTTCGGGTCTAATCGGACAAAAAAGTTTCACGTGAAACATTTTGGTCCGATTGGAGCCCACGATCTTACAAAGGTGAGGACGGCCGCCGCTCTGTGCTTAGTAAGATTGGCGCGATTGCATGCAAAAACGTCATTGCGAGGAGCGCCAGCGACGAAGCAAACCAGGGCAAGAGTAAAAGGACTGGATTGCTTCCCGCTCGCTTGTCGCTCGCGGTCGCAATGACGGGCTGGGAAGGCGGTTTCAAACGGCCGGGTCACTTGGCGGCGGAGAGGCTCGCTTTGGCGTCGAGGATTACTTGGCGCAGGCGCTCCGCCTTGGTGATGTAAAAATCTGCTTGTGCTTTCCGGTATTCTGCGAGAGCGCGATCGACCGCCGCGAGGGCCACGTCGAGATAGCGAGGTTCCTTTGTCTTGTTGAAGAAAGCGCTGTAGGCGACGGCGAGGTTTTCTTGAGTCTGCGTCCATAAAAATGGCACGCGTTCGCGTGTCAATTCCTTCAGTGCTTCGGAAAAGGCCGCGACCGCCTGTTCGAGCGCCGCCGTCCCGTTCTCGCGCTCGCCAAGCGTTCGAAGCGCATTGCCGAGATTGTTCTGCGTCATGGCCCAATCGAGCGGCACCCGCCCGCGCGTCCTTTCCTTCAGCGCCGCGCGATAGGCATCGACCGCTTTTTCGAGCGTCGCCGTGCCGCCTTCGCGCTCGCCAAGCCTCGCAAGCGCGCTGCCGAGATTGTTCTGGGTCATGGCCCAATCGAGCGGCACCCGCCCGCGCGTCCTTTCCTTCAGCGCCTCGGAAAAGGTCGCGACCGCCTGTTCGAGCGTCGCCGTGCCACGCTCGCGCTCGCCAAGCCTCCAAAGCGCATTACCGAGATTGTTTTGAGTCATGGCCCAATCGAGCGGAACCCGCTCGCGCGCATATTCCTTCAGCGCCTCGGAAAAGGCTCCGACCGCCTCTTTTAGCTTGCCCGTGCCACTCTCGCGCTCGCCAAGCCTCCAAAGCGTAAGGCCGAGATTGTTGTGCGTCTGAGCCCAGTCGAGAGGCACACGCTCACGCGTCCTTTCATTCAGCGATTCGCGGTAGGCATCGACCGCCTGATGCAGTTTCTCCGTCCCGCTTTCGCGCTCGCCAAGCCTCGCGAGCGCATTGCCCAGATTGTTCTGCGTCGTGGCCCATCGGAGCGGCACGCGCTCGCGCGTCAATTGCTCTAAGACCTTGTGGGAGAGTTCGACACTCTCAGCGAGGAGTTCGCTTTGTCCCGACTGCTCACCAGAAACTCCTAGAGCGACCGCAAGGTTGAACTGCACGCCGGCGAGCGTGTCGGGGTCCCACACGCCGACTTTACTGGCGGCGAGCTTTTTCACTTGGTCTATCAATGGCGCTAGCTGGTCGACAACGTAGTGCCCCCCTTTCCCAAAGGTCAGCTCAGCCAAGCGGATTTGGGCGAGCAGTCCAAGGATTTGTTTAAGGTCGGTCCAAAACAGTTCGGGCAGCGCGATGGTTTCGGTTGCTTGATATTTGTTCGTTGTTTTGAGGCCGGTGATCTCTCGCGACGGCGTCCAATAAAGCCGCATGGCGCTTTTGCCGCCGTGACGAAGGACGCGGCCCGAGATCAAGACATCGGCGCCGATTTGCTTCAACAAGCCGCGCGCGTGTTCTTCCGCCTTCTTACGGGCTGGATCGCTTGCCGCCTCCGGCCATTCCACGCTTCGATCAACAGGCAGCGTGGCGACGCCTTCAAAAGCACCGAGTTCATCGAGGAGCAGCGCCTGTTGCTCGCGGTCTTTGTCGCCAAAGAGCTCGGCGTGAGGCGATTTTCTTCGGCCTGCGAAACTGCTTTTCGGGTAAATCGTCTTAAAGCTGGTTTGACACCCGGCCGCTCGCCGATGTCTTTCGATTTCCACCAGACGAGAATCACGGCCGCGATAGCAATAAAAATTAGAGCCCACCAAGGACCAATGAACGCTTTCAACTGATAGAAAGCATCCGGCCAGCTTGACGGTCCGCCGAGCAGGTTTTCCCATATGCTTTTTTCGCCGGTGTCGCTCATGCGCCCCCTCTGGCTAACCCCAAGAATACCACTGGTTTTGCGGCCTCGCCACGCGCGTATGTTTGACCAGCGCTCGTGCGCAAAAAAATCCATTCATCGCATGGCGGCCATAGAGCGTATCGAAACTTTTCGAAGTCAAGGACGTCGCGAAGCGACATGGCCTCCGGCCGTCTCGATCCTTGACTTCAAAGTTTCGGATACGCGAAGGCTCGCCGTGCGATGAATGGAAAGGTGTGTCCACCGTCCCCGCAAACGATAGTTTTGCCCGAGAAGTGGCCGGTTGCGCGTTGTCAAATGCGGCATTCCAGAAGGCAATTGCGCGGGCTCCTATCCCGAGCTAAATGTGCTGCTGCCCCTTTGGCATTATGCCGAAGGGCGAAAACACCTGCGGCGAAGCCGATCCCGGTGCGGATCGTCAAAGCCTCGCAGCATTTAAGCAGCATTTAAGCTGTGGCAGAGCCGAGGTCATCGATGGGAGCAACGAGTTCGCCCGGCCAGAGTTTGCCGGCGCCGCGCGATCCGCATTTGCGCAAACTCGCCGATTGCATTCGCGTGCTGGCCATGGATGCGGTCGAGCTTGCAAAGAGTGGCCACCCAGGCATGCCGATGGGCATGGCCGACATCGCCACCGTGCTGTTCTCGGAGTTTTTGAAATTCGACGCAGCGGAGCCCTATTGGTTCGATCGCGACCGTTTCATCATCTCGAACGGTCACGGTTCGATGCTGCTCTACGGGCTCTTGTACCTCACCGGCAACCCGGAGATGACGATTGAAGAGATCAAACGGTTTCGCCAGGTCGACAGCAAAACACCAGGACATCCGGAATATAAACATTCGAGCGGCATCGAGACGACGACCGGGCCGCTGGGGCAGGGCCTCGCCAATTCCGTCGGAATGGCGCTCGCCGAGCGCATCCTGAACGCGACGTTCGGCGATGATCTCGTCGATCATCATACTTACGTGTTCATGGGGGATGGCTGCCTGATGGAAGGCGTTAGCCATGAGGCGATCTCGCTCGCCGGCCATCTGAAGCTCGGAAAACTCATCGCGTTCTTTGATAATAATTCAATTTCGATCGATGGCCCGACGCGCCTTGCCGTCTCCGATGATCAATCCGCCCGGTTTCGGGCGGCGCACTGGCATGTGCAGGAAATCGACGGTCACGATACGGACGCCATTCGCGCGGCGATCATCGAAGCGCAAAAGGTCGAAGATCGTCCTTCGATGATTTCTTGCCGCACGATCATCGGGTTTGGCTTGCCGACGAGGGCAGGCACGCAAAAGGCCCATAGCGATGCGCCGGGGGAAGAGGAAATTGCCGGGGCGAGGAAACTGCTTGGCTGGACAGCCCCGCCTTTCGAGATCCCGGAACCCTTGCTCGCTGCCTGGCGGGAGATTGGCGCGAGGGGACGCTTATCACGCGAGACATGGGCAGGGAGAGTCGCTAAGGCGCCCGACAATCCGCGCAAGGATTTTGAGCGCCGCATGCGCGGCGAACTCCCGGCGGGGTGGCGGGACGCCATCGGCGCGGCAAAAGCCGAGTTTCTTGAAAACCCCGCGCCGCGGGCAACGCGGCAAGCGAGCGGCGCTGTCCTTAATCACCTGTTCGATGCCGTTCCAGAGCTGCTTGGGGGCTCGGCGGATCTGACGCCATCGAACAATACGAAGGCAAAAAACCAGGTCGAGATCCGGCCGGGCGAATACAAAGGCTCATATATCCATTACGGCGTGCGCGAGCACGGCATGGCGGCCGCGATGAACGGCATCGCGCTGCATGGCGGGCTTATTCCCTATGGCGGCACCTTCCTCACTTTTTCCGACTATTGCCGGCCCGCGATCCGCCTTGCCGCGATGATGGAGATCCGCACGATCTTCGTCATGACGCATGACTCGATCGGCCTTGGCGAGGATGGTCCCACGCATCAACCGGTCGAGCAATTGGCGGCGCTGCGGGCGATCCCGCATCTTGCCGTTTATCGCCCCGCCGATGCCGTCGAGACCGCGGAATGCTGGCAATTGATTATGGAGGCGCCCCGCCGGGCGGCTTTGATTGCGCTCTCACGCCAGGCGCTGCCGCCGCTGCGGCGCGATGCTGGCGAGGAAAACCTATCAGCCAGGGGCGCTTATGTGCTGCTCGAAGCAGAGGGTGCTCGCAAACTCACAATTATCGCGACAGGTTCAGAGGTGCAGCTCGCCGTCGAGGCGCGCAAGATCATGCAAGAGGAGGGTGTGCCCACGGCCGTTGTCTCGATGCCATGCCGGTTGTTGTTCGAGCAGCAGGAAGCAGCCTACAAACATCACGTGCTGGGCGCGTCGGCCGCGCGCGTCGCGGTGGAAGCGGGCGTTGAGATTTCGTGGGACCGTTATATCGGTTTCGAGGGCCGCTTCGTCGGCATGCATGATTTTGGCGCCTCGGGGAAATTCACCGATGTCTACAAAAAATTCGATATCACGGCGCAGGCCGTGGTACGCGCGGCGCGCGAGGTTGTTCGCGCCGTTCATGGCTGAGCGTTGAGTCTTCCGCGCGCTCGACGCCAAAAACGCTGCGGCCTCCATAGGCTGGCGAGGAGCGCTGTTCTTCTGTGATGAGGTCCTCGACCGCTGGCGAAGCCACATGCTGCTCAAGCTGCCGGGCCTGCGCGTCAGGCCTGGCGATCGCCGCGAGTTTTTCCTCGCGCCCTAATTTTGCGCCGGCGATCGCGGACTTCATCACGCCGATCGTTTCGTCGTAGACGTGCAGCGGCACGGGGAAGGGATGGCGGTCCTTGCCGCCATGCGCGAAGGAAAACCGGGCCGGGTCGGAAAAGCGGCACGGCGTGCCATGAACGACCTCCGCCACCAAAGCGAGGGCGCGTATGGTTCGCGCGCCGACACCCGGGGCCAGCAAAAGCTCGGCAAAGTCCTTGGGCCCGCGATCGGACGCCGCCGCGAGCGCGGCCTGCAAGCGGCGGGCGACGACATCTTTTGGCCGCACGTCATGGTGATCGGGCATAATGAGATGCGGAAGGAAGGGCTGCCCGGTATCGATCCGTGTCGATGGCCGCGCTTGATTATCGATCACTAGAGCCTCGCGCGTGATAAAATCGGGCCCGCAAGCTTCCAGAAGATCGAGCTGGCTGTTCCTGGAGGGTTTTGCGAGGCGGTCGGTGAGATTGATGATCTCGCCCTGATGGGCGCCTTCAATTGCCGCGTGCGGGCTATCGACAAAGTCCTCAAGCCCCTCCGACAGCCAATGATAACGGCGGGCCTGCCTGCTTTGCCCATTCATCCCTTGCTGCACAACAACCCAGCGGCCATCATCGGTGACGATGAACCCGTGCAGATAAAGATCGAAGCCATCTTCCACAGCCGCGCTATCGACCTTCGCGACAAGGCGGCTCGACCGCGCCAGCGCTGAACCATCGAAGCCGATGCGTCCGGCGATTGCCGAAAGCTCGGCGGGGGTTTTCAATGATTGCCGGCCGCGTCCCCCGCAAACATGGATGCCGAGCTCTCCGGCGAGCGGCGTAAGTCCCCGCTTCAAGGCACCAATGACGCTGGTTGTTATGCCGGACGAATGCCAGTCCATGCCCATGACGGCGCCGAAGGATTGGAACCAGAAGGGATGGCTGAGGCGGCGGAGGAATTCGTCGCGGCCATAGTGGTGGATAATGGCCTCCGCGATGATCGTGCCAAGCCGCGTCATGCGGCTGGCGAGCCATTGCGGGACGCGGCCTCCATGCAGCGGAAGATCGGCGCTACCACTTCTTCGTGCCACCGAACCTCCGTCGCCGCCGCGCCTAAAACATCAAAATGGCTTCATTCTCGTGATTGAGGCAAAAGCACTGGCCGCTTTTTTAAGATGGTTCTCTTCACGCCCACTCACAGATTGCGAGAGAGCACCCGCCGCGAAAACAGCAGCATGCCCTCCCGAATTAAAGATATTATCAATCTCAGTTTCTAGAAATTCCGCGCGCGCCTCGCCATCATGCAGCTCACCAAGATTCTCTTGCACCATTTCAAGACAATTCAGCAGCCTTGCGATAGGCGTGGATTTCGTGACACCCGGAAGGTTTTCGAAAAAAGACGCCATGTAGCGAAGCTTCTTCGCCCGGATACGAGTCGTGTGGCGTTCCTCGGGATCGATCGTTTCAAGATCCTCGCCTTCCTTCATGAGTTTTTTTAGTTTTTTGCTCAAGCGCTTACGGGCGAACTGGCTGATTGTGCCCGCGTTCGCAATCGCTTGCGACTGGCGCCAGCTTCCATTTTCGATCCAGCTCAAAAGATCGATCATGAGGGTGCGCGCCCGCTCCGACTTGAGCGCTGAGTTTAAAGCCGCATGGGCGTCGTCGCGCTTTTTGCCCGTGAAGTCGGCGAGCCGAGGGGCTCCCGGAAGTTCCGCCCTTTGAGCCGCCGGCAAGAACGTTTTTTCTTGAAAAACGTCAAGGTCGCGCGCTCCACCAAAGAGATGTGATAGCCATTTCAACTCGTCGTCGAGCGCTTTGTATTTGTCGTCGCATACCAAAGGCTTGAACAGCCGCAGCCCGGCGCGAAGGCGGCGTATGGCGACGCGCCCTTTATGGACCGCCTCGACTCCGTCCGCCGTTTCCAGGGCCTCCGCGTTCAGCATGAAGTCATGCAGGCAAACGTGACAAATGGCGGCGAAAGCGTCCTCGCAGCGCATGCCTTTGAAAAGGTTTGGCGACGTCGCGGCGGCTGGATGTTTTTCGAGACCCTCGCTAAAAAGGAAACCGCGCTCCGCCTTGCTGATCAAGCTCAAGGACAACGGCAGTTCGCGGGAAAGCTCGCGGGCGAAATCGAAGAGCTTGAGCTTGGAGCCACCCTTGAGCTCCAGCTCGACCTCGTCGAGGTCGAGTCTGCGGCCATCGGCGAGAATAGTTCCCTCGTCGATGGCGGCTTCAATTTTTGAAGATTGATTGCCGGCGGTTCCGCTTCGCCGCTCGACATCGATTTCGAACCGCGGGCGCAAACCCTTGCGCAGCTTCTTTTTTTTGAATGTCGATGCGAGCGGGGTTCGCTTCAAGAGATTAAAATCTGGCGCCTCGAATGGCGTTTCGTTTTCCCACTCACCGCGTTCAGAAGGCGAGGGCGTTTCTTGCTTCAATGTCTGCAGGCGCTTCTCGCCCATCTTGCGGATGCGCAAACTAACCCGCTTCTTCCAAAGATATTTGTCGCGAGTGTCGAAGTAAGTAGAGACGATCCGCTGCGGCGCCTTCCTGTCGAACGCCTGCCGCAGAAGCGGCGACGCTTTAACACTCGGGAGGTCCTCGCGCGTGCACGTAAACTTGAGTTCGGTTTCTTGTTCCTCGCTCATAGGCGCCTTCTGTTTTTGAGGCTGTTATGACCGTTTTGTAACAAAACGGTCATAATTGCGCTAGCCTTCCGAGTTCGCAATTAAGTGTTCGCAAGCGAGGCGGCTTGCCGAGGGTCGCTGACCAGGCCCTCGACCATCGCTTGCCTTGAGGCTTCGTCTGGGCTGCGCAAGGGAGCGGAGGGATGACCCGAGGATCCGCCTCGCATTTTGAGCGAAATCTCCTCACTCTTTTGCCGGATGTAGCGATCGACGCGCAGCTCGCCCCCGCCGACGGGAAGCGGTTGCGCTGCAAACCACTCGGTTAGCTGCGGCGGGCAGCCACCTTGCCAAAACAATCGGATCTCGGCCGAAACAATCATCATTAAGCCAAGGCCTTCCGGCATGGCGGAGGTCAGTCAGCGCTTCTCCTCTTCGCGGCCGAAATCCCTGCGTAGTTCACCTTTTGCCGCTCCGAGTATCTTTTTGCGGCTCGCGCTCAAATTCTTGCCAGCTCTATTGATGTAGAAATTCAACATGGACATCGCGGAGCGGAAAGGCGTGGATTTGCGCCGCTTGCTTTGCTCTGCTGAACGCTTCAAGGAGTGGGCGATTTCGGCGGGATCGTCGCTAGAAAAGATTCCTTTTTCGAGATCAAGCGCGTCGCTCGTCTTCATCACATGTCGTGACCATCTATGGTTGTGTGTCTTCCGTGCGGCGGACATTTCGAAAGTCCTTATTGGTTGCTCTGTGAAACCAAATGAGAGGACGCGTTCCAAGGCGCGGGCGCGAGGCATATGCCAAAGCCATGCAGTAGCTTTGGAGTTTTGATTATTAAAACGCGGTTTGGAATTGACCGTTCGGTCAAGTCGAAGATATGAGTCGAGGAAAAATACTAGACCTATGGGACGGCACGCATGCCAGGGAGCATCGAGTGCTTAGCTTGTTGCATTGCCAACGCCTAAATTTTCCGCAAGGTCGCCCGTTCGGGCGATGGATTTCGCCCTTGAGCGTGTGACTTAGATCAAGGCCACAGCTGCGGTCTCGGCACAGGCACCGGACGATGACTTTTCTGAATATTCTCGTTATTGACCAAAACGCGAAGGATCGCTCCGCCATTCGCGAGGCGCTCGCCGGCGAAGCGTTTGCGCTCAGCGAAGCGGAGACGCTCGCTAGCGGTCTGGAACTTGCGCGCGAGCGCGCGCCGGACTGCGTTCTTCTTGATTGCGAAATGCCGGGAATGCACGAGCTTACGATCGTCGAGGAACTCATTCCGAACCCCAAGTCTCCGGCGACCGCCCTGGTCATGCTGACCCGCGAGGCCGATAATAAAATCGCCGCGCTGGCGATGAAAAAGGGCGCCCAGGACTATCTCGAAAAGTCGCGTCTGCAGCCTTATGAACTGCGCCGTGCCATCCGCAATGCCGTCGATCGACTTCAGCTGATCGCGGACCGGAAGAAGGCCGAGATGGCGCTCGCGGCGAGCGAGGCGCGCTACCGTTCGATTGTCGAGGATCAGACCGAAATGGTTTGCCGGTTCCACGCGGACGGCACCCTGACCTTTGTCAACGCGGCTTATGCGAGGGCTTTCGGGCGAACGCCTTCCGAACTCCTCGGCACCTCCCTTTATGATCTTGTCCCAAGCACCGAGTGCGCGTTCATTCGTACGGCGATTGCGGGGCTTACGCAGCGCAATCCGGTCATCACTCACCGCCACCGCGCTTTTGCCGCGGACTCTTCACTGCGCTGGCAAGAATGGACAAACCGGCTGCTGCCCAAGGCAGAGGGCAAACCGGATGAATATCAAGGAACTGGCCGCGATATCACCGAGCGCAAGCGGGCCGAGGATGCGTTGCAGGAATCGCAGGAGCGCATGGCGGCGATCCTGGCGACGGCGATGGATGCCATCGTCACCGCCGATGAGAATGCCCGAATTATCTCCTTCAACCCGGCGGCGGCGCGGCTGTTTCGATGTGCGTACCGGGATGCTGCTGGGCAGCCGCTTGATCGATTCATCCCTTCGCTGCGCCCGGAGTTTTTCTTCCGCATTGGCGAAGCCCCAAACGAAGGGGATGCGCCGCGGGCACTGGGGGATCTGCATGCGCTGCGCGCCGATGGCACCGAGCTTCCCATCGAGGCATCAATTTCCACGGCGAGGGTTGGCGCTCGCAAGATTTATGCGGTCATTCTTCGCGACGTGAGCGAGCGCAAGCAGGCCGAGGCGGCGCTGCGCGAGAGCGAGGCGCGCTTTCGCGGCATTTTTGAAAATGCCGCGATAGGACTGGCGCGCGTAGCTCTAGACGGCGCCTGGCTTGAGGTTAACCATCGCCTTTGCGAAAAAACTGGTTATAGCCGGGACGAGCTTCTCGCCTTGCGCTTCGAGGACGTCGTTCATCGTGAGGATTTCAAGAAAGATCCCGGCACTCTGAGCGAACTCCTCAGCGGCGGGATCGCCCGCATCGTGACGGATAAGCGCTTCATTCGGAAGGATGGCGGCGCCGTGTGGGCGGCCGTTACGCTGTCATTGCAGCGCGATGATTTCGGCAAGCCACAATATTTTATCGCCGCTATTCGCGACATTAATAAACGCAAGCGGGCCGAGCAAGCACTGCGAGAAAGCGAAGAGAGGCTCGGTCTCTTTATCGAGCATGCTCCAGCAGCGATCGCCATGTTCGATCGCGATATGCGCTACCTCGCGGCAAGCCAGCGCTGGCGGCGCGATTATAAACTCGAAATAAACCCTGTCGGTCGGTCACACTACGAGCTCTTCCCAGAAAACTCCGAGCGATGGAAAGCGGTGCACCGGCGTTGCCTTGCTGGCGCAATCGAAAACTCGGATGGTGAGGTTTTTGTGCGCAGCGATGGCAGCGTGCAATGGCGCAAGTGGGATTGCCGCCCATGGCGTGACGCATCGGGCGAGATCGGCGGAATCCTCCTCGCCGCCGAAGACATTACGCATCGCAAACTTGCCGAAGACGCCCTTCGCATCAGTGAGGAGCGGCTTTCGCAAGCGGTTGCCGTGGCGGGGATCGGCGTCGGGGAGACAAGCGATCAGTCGGAGCTGATCGACGCGTCGCCAGCGCTGCGAGAGATGGGCGGGTTCGACGAGAGCGAACCGATCACGCTGGAAACCGCCCTCAGCCGCGTTGTGCCAGAAGATCGCGATAAAGTCCGAGAGCATATTGCTCGCGAGCGAGACCCCGCCGGAGAAGGCATTGCCGCCGTCGAATTCCGCCTTCAGCATCCAACGCGCGGCCTCCGCTGGCTCAACATGCGCGCCCGCGCGTCCTTCGAGGGTGAAGGCGCGGCGCGCCATTGGGTCCGCAGCGTGGGCGCCGTCCAAGACATCACGTCCCGCAGGCAAGCCGAGGAAGAACTCCGCAAAGCCACCGACCGCCTCCGTCTGGCGTTGGCGGCCGGAAAAATGGGCGTTTGGGATTGCGATCTCGCCAAGGGAGACACTTATTGGGATGCCGCGCAATTCCAGCTCTTTGGCTATGAGCCTCGCGGCGCTTCGGCGCCCGCCGGCGACCTCTTCCGCCAATCGATTCACCAGAACGATCGTTGGTTTGTTGCCGAGATGATTGAACGCTCGAAAAACAAGGGCGATCCCTTCCGCGCTGAGTTCCGCATTGTCCGCCCCGACGGCGTGGTCTGCTGGCTCGCGGGCGAGGGAGAAGTCCTTTTCGAAAATGGCAAGCCTGCGCGAATGATCGGCGTCAATTTCGACATCACGGAGCGTAAGCAGTCCGAGCAAGCGCTCGCCGAGGCGACTTGGCGCCTTCATGTCGCCCTCGCTGCCGGGCGCATGGGCACTTGGGATTGGGACCTCATAAATGACAAAACGGTTCTGGACGCAGCTGAATATGAGGTGCTTGGCTATACCTACGGGAGCCCCTCCGCCCCGAAAACGGGGCGTGAGTTTTTCGCTCTGGTCCATCCCGAGGATCGTGAGCGGCTCGCGCTTCACCTTGAGCGGCTGAAACTTTCACCAGAGCCATTTTATGACGAGTTCCGCATTATCCGCCCCGATGGCGCCATACGCTGGATTGTTGCGAAGGGCGAAATGACTCCGAACGCCGATGGCATTCCGGAGCGCATGGCGGGCGTGAATTTCGATATCACCGAACGCAAAGAGGCGGAGGAGGCCCTCCGCGCGAGCGAAGAACTCTTCCGCACGATTACGGCGACCGCGCAGGAAGGTATTTGGGCGATAGATCTTCAGGCTCGTACCATTTTCGCCAATCCGCGCATGGCGGAGCTTTTGCGCACGACGCCCGAGGAGATGGTGAGTAAGCCTGTCTCGGCGTTCTGCTTCCCCGAAGACTTGCCTGAGGCCGAGGCGCGAATTGCCGCCAATTTGGCTGGCGAGAGATCTGAATTCGAGTTCCGCTTCCGGCGAGCGGACGGCACGTCAATAGAGGTTCTTGCGGCGACCGCGCCTCTGAAGAAAGGCCCGGCGGGCGAGATTATTGGCGGGCTTGGTGGATTCCTTGATCTCGCCGAGCGCAAGGCCGCCGAAGAGCATCAGCTCTTCCTGATGCGAGAATTGTCGCACCGATCGAAGAATCTTTTAGCGATTATTCAGGCGATTGCGTCACAGACGGCGCGCTCGGCGACGACCCTTGCCGATTTCCAAGAACGTTTCGGGCAGCGCCTTCGCGGTATTGCGGCCTCGAACGATCTTTTGATCAACCAAAACTGGAAGAGCGCTCCGCTAGAAAAACTCATTCGCCATCAAACCGCTCCGTTTGCCGGGAAAGATCGCTCAAGGTTGCGGACCGAAGGGCCTGATGTCCGCCTCACTCCGGCGGCGGCGCAAGCTCTCGGCCTTGCCCTCCATGAGCTTGCGACAAACTCAGTGAAATATGGGGCTTTGTCGAAGGATAGGGGCAAAGTCACCGTGAGCTGGTCCATAGGGGAGGATTTCAAGGGCCGGCGCCTGCGGCTGAGCTGGCGGGAGGAAGGCGGGCCGCCAGTGACCGAGCCTGTCAAAAAGGGTTTTGGAACCGCGGTAATCGAGCAGATGGTCGCCCATTCCTTGCAAGGCGACGTGATGCTTAGCTTCGACCCGGCGGGTCTTCGGTGGAACTTGGCCATGCCATTATCCCACGTCGTGGAATTCGACAGCCTGCAAGCCATTAATGAAGAGATCGCGGGCTCTTTGCGATGAGCGCGGCCAAGGCGCTTACCAACTCCTCGGGCGTCGCAGGTTTTTCAAGGATCTGCGCCGCAAGGTGCGGCTCGATGGAACTCGCGTTTGCGGTGTAATATAAAAAAGGGATGCTTTTATCTAAGAGGCGCCGCGCGATCGGCACCGACGTTTCACCCCAAAGCTGCAAATCCAAAACTGCCGCCGTGATATTTTCATTCTCGATGAGCCAGAGGGCTTCGCCAGCCGTCGCAAAAGGCCCCGCTACGGAACCGCCCGCCTCCCTAATCGCTTCGCCCACTTCGAATGCGATGAGCGCCTCGTCCTCGACGACAAGAATGCGGTGATTTGCGAGGGGAGGCATGGGAGTGCTTCACTGGGCCTTCAGCTTTAACAAGCAAGGGGTTGCAAGGGTTCCAAACTGATGCCGAGACAAGCGGCCGGAGCCGGGCACGCTAGAGCTTCGCTTGAGCCCTCAACAGAGCGTCGGCCGAGAGAGAAGCCTCTTTCTCGCCAAAGCGGACTTGATATACGTTCAAATTCTCGATAACTCGCTGAACGTAATTGCGAGTTTCCGTAAAGGGGATACGCTCGACCCAGTCGACTGGATCGACGCCGGGTTTGCGCGGGTCGCCATAGGCGTCTATCCACTCCTTGACGTGCTTTCCGCCAGCGTTATAAGCCGAGAAGGTGAGGATATAGGAGCCCCGGTGTTCCGCCAAAAGCTCGCCTAAGTGGCGCGCGGCAAGCTGAGCATTGAAGGCGGCGTCTGTTAAGAGGCGCTTGGCGTCGAACACAATGCCTGCATGCTCGGCGGTGCGCTTCGCCGTCGACAGGATCATTTGCATTAATCCTTTGGCGCCGGCGGAGGATTCCGCGCTTGGGTCAAAGGCGCTCTCCTGGCGAGCAATCGAATAGACAACCGAGGTCGCCGCCGAGTTCTGCAAGGGCGTGTAAGACGGAACACCGTAATCAGGAAAAGCCAGCGTATCGACGGGTATCCCGCGCTGCCCGAGAATTTTGCCAACGCTCAAGGAAAGATGTGCGTCGTGCAGGCGCGCGACGAGGCTTGCTAGGGCGGCGACTTGGCTTTCGTCGGCAAGGTGGCGCGCCGCTTCGAAAACGAGTGGCGCCGCCAGGTCCTTTTCGCCAGCGGCAAAGAGAAGCTCGGCGACCTTGATCGAATCATCCCGCTCATCATCTCTAGCTTCGTCGGAAATGGCGCGGATCGGAAGGCCCGAAAGCCCGAGTTTTCCGCGCGCCAGCTGACCATAATAGCTGGCCGGGAAAGCAGCCGCTTTTTCGTAGTATTCCCGCGCGGCGCTTATCGCATTATCGCCGCTTGATGCCTCGGCGGCACGGCCTTGCCAATAATTGGCCCGCGCCCGCGACATCGGCGTTTCGGCGAGCTTTGCGAGCGTATCGAAATGTTTTGCCGCGCGCACCGGGTCGTTGAGGAAGCGGAGGGCAATCCAGCCGGCATGGAACTCGGCTTCGAGCTGCATTTCATGCGACGAAGCCGAGTGTTCCGCGCAGATCTTGTAGGCCGTCGCGGCGTCATTCTGATCGAGGAGCTTGCGAGCAAGCAGACGGCGCTCGATCCACCATTCGTCGCCATCGATGAGGGCCGCCGGGCCGCGGGGCGCCCGCAAGAGTGCTTCAACCGCGGCCTGGATTTTATCGGCGTGGCGCAGTTTGTGGACGAGGGCAAACACATAGCCGGGATCTGCACGCAGCGCCGCCGGTACCTTGGCGAGCAGTCTATCGCTCGCTTCGTCGGCAACGACGGCGGCGCGCGCCCTGGCGAGCGCCAGCACGTCGGGGCCCGCCAAAGCAGCGGCGCGGAAAGCCGCCGCTGCTTGGTTTTTATAGAGCAAGCGATCAGCGCGGTATTTATGATCCGTCCTGCCGAGAAAGGCGCCAAAGTCGGACCGTACTTTCGCTTCGATCGTTGCGTTTAGGTCAGCATCGCGCCACACCTGACGCACCAGTAAGGCTGCGTCATCGGGCTTGCCATCGTCCATAAGGACGCGCGCGAGGGCGAGCTTGCCGGCCGCTGTCTCCGGTTCAACGCCGCTGAAATAGGATTTGATTAGCGCCGTGCTTTTATGATCGCCGTAGAGCGATTCCTCGCTGCGTTTCCTTAGCCAATCCAGGGCTGGCCAGGTTGGGTGAGCGAGCATGAAAGCCTGCAGCCGCTCGAAGCCCGCTTCGCGCGGGAAGTTGCGGAGCGCAACCCACTGCAGAGCGGTTTTGACGATGTTGTCCTGCGCCGCGGCGGCGATCGCATCGCCTTGGGCGAGCGCGCCCGCCTTATAGAACAAAAGGCCCTGCGTGAGATCGGGTATGTCATGAATGGCGGGCGAAACCAGCTCCGGGAGAAGCGGCATGTTCTGCGGCGTGAGGTCGGCGGGCGCTTTCGCGAAAGGCGTATTGTCCGCTGCGATTTCGTCTTCTCTTTCTTGCCCATATTCGGGCTTTTGGGAGTCGCTGAGAGATGCCGTGGGTGGTGATGGCGGCCGTAGCATCGACCACAACTCCTCGCCGCGATCGAAGATAAACTGTTCGTGCCGCCCAACGATCCAGCCGGCGGCAAGCGCGCAAAAAGCAACGGCGCCGGCGCTGACGCCTGGGATCCGTCCGAAAAAAATGCGCCCAAAGGGAGAGTGCCTTGTGAGCATGGTTCATCCAACCTTACAAAGCAGATAGGCAACGGTAAAAATTGAAAGGCTTTTCCTTAACAGATCGTAAATTGCTCGCGCCGGAGTAGCATAGACGCACTGCCGTAAGCGGAACTTGCCGACCAGATGGTCGCAAGCTCTTTGCGTGAGCGGGTTTACTGTCTATGTGTTAGCCCTTTAAGAATGCCACTTTAGGACAACAAAAGAACGAGATTGAGGCGCCACTGGGGCGGACGTTACGAAAGGCGGAACTGTGGCTTTTGGGAGACAGACTGTTTTGAGAGGATCCTTCACGGCGCTCGTCACGCCTTTCCACGAGGGGCGTTTCGATGAGGCGCGCTTTCGCGCTCTCGTCGATTGGCAGGTGGTCAATGGCTCTCATGGGCTGGTGCCCGCCGGAACGACGGGGGAAAGCCCGACACTCTCGCATGACGAACATCGCGCCGTCATCTCCGCGTGCATCAGCGAAGCGAGGGGCCGGGTTCCGGTGATCGCGGGGGCGGGTTCGAACAACACGCAGGAGGCGATCGAGCTCGCGAAGTTCGCCGAAAAAGCCGGCGCCGATGCCCTTCTCGTCGTCACGCCCTACTACAATAAGCCCTCGCAAGAGGGCCTCTATCAGCACTTTAAAGCTGTCAATGACGTAGTTGGTATCCCGATCATCATCTACAATATTCCGCCGCGCTGCGTGATCGATATGTCAATCGAGACCATGAAACGGCTTTATGAATTGAAGAATATTGCAGGCGTCAAGGACGCGACCGGAAACCTGGCGCGCACCGCTCTGCAGCGTCACGCCCTCGGCGCGGAGTTCATTCAGCTCTCCGGCGAAGATATGACGGCGCTTGCCGTGATGGCGCATGGCGGCCATGGCTGTATCTCCGTGACATCCAATGTTGCGCCAAAACTCTGCGCCGACATGCAGGATGCCTGTCTTCGCGGAGATTTCCTAGCCGCTCTCAAAGGTCAGGATCAATTGACGCCTCTGCACGCGGCGCTCTTTATCGAGCCCAATCCGGCGGGCCCGAAATATGCACTCTCCCTCCTTGGCAAGATCAACAACGACATCCGCCTGCCAATGATGCCAGCCTCGCCATCGGCGCAAACCGCGATCCGGTCAGCTATGGTGCATGCTGGGCTCATTCGCGATTGAGAGAGCGTATATTGGATTGTTTAAATGGCTACGAAGCCCGAGCGCGCCCGCAAGATCGCCGCGGAAAACCGCAAGGCGCGCTACAACTACGAAATCGGCGAGACTTTTGAAGCGGGCCTGATGCTTACTGGCACGGAAGTGAAATCGCTGCGTACCGGCAAGGCGAATATCGCCGAGAGCTATGCCAGCGTCGATCGCTCGGGCGAAGTTTTTCTCGTCAATGCCAATATCCCCGAATACCTCCAGGCTAATCGTTTCAATCATGAGCCGAAGCGCCCGCGCAAGCTGCTGTTAAAATCGCGCGAGATCGCCAAACTCGCGCAAGGAACTGAGCGACAAGGCATGACCATCGTACCTTTAAAAATCTATTTTAATGAAAAAGGCCGGGCAAAAATCGAGATCGCGCTGGCGCGTGGCAAGCAGTTGCATGACAAGCGCGAAACCGAGAAAGCGCGGGACTGGAGCCGCGAAAAGGGCCGGCTGATGCGGGAGAAGGGGTAAGGCATGTCCCATAACACCTTCGGCCATCTCTTTCGTGTCACGACATTTGGCGAGAGCCATGGGCCGGCGATCGGCTGCATCGTTGATGGCTGCCCGCCTTCGATTCCGCTCGAGGACAGCGACATCCAGCGCTTTCTCGACCGGCGGCGCCCCGGCCAGAGTCGTTTTACGACACAGCGCCAGGAAACCGACCAGGTCAAAATCCTGTCTGGCGTCTTCCGCGACGAGGGGATGGCCGAGCAGGTAACGACCGGCACGCCGATCGCATTGCTGATCGCGAACGTCGACCAGCGGTCGAAGGACTATGAAACCATCAAAGACGCCTACCGGCCGGGCCATGCCGATTATACCTATGACGCGAAGTACGGCATTCGCGACTATCGCGGCGGCGGGCGCTCGTCGGCGCGCGAGACCGCCATGCGCGTCGCCGCCGGCGCGATCGCACGCAAAATCATTGCTCCCGCGCGTATTCGCGGCGCGCTCGTGCAAATGGGGCCACATGCCATCGACCGGACGCGGTGGGACTGGGAAGAGGTTGACCACAATCCGTTTTTCTGCCCCGACGCCGAGGCGGCGGCGTTTTTCGAAACCTATCTTGACTCCGTGCGCAAGGCGGGCTCATCGATTGGCGCCGTCGTCGAAATTGTCGCGGACGGGGTGCCGGCCGGTTGGGGGGCGCCGGTCTATGGCAAGCTCGATGCCGAGATTGCCGGCGCGCTCATGTCAATCAACGCCGTCAAGGGCGTCGAGATTGGCGATGGCTTTGCCGCCGCCGCGCTGTCGGGCGAAGCCAATGCCGATGAACTGCGGCGCGGCGAAGATGGCGCGCCAGCGTTTCTATCCAATCACGCGGGCGGCATTCTCGGCGGAATTTCGACAGGGCAACCGATCATCGCCCGCTTCGCGGTGAAACCGACGTCATCGATCTTGCAGCCGCGCCGGACGGTCGACCGTTTTGGCACCGAGACGGAAATTTCAACGACGGGCCGCCATGACCCTTGCGTGGGCATAAGGGCGGTGCCGGTTGGCGAAGCCATGGTCGCCTGCGTCCTTGCTGACCAATTTCTGCGCCATCGCGGGCAGGTTGGGGCGGGCGTGAAGGGATCACAGGCGCCGTGAAGGCGCTCAGCCGATTTAGCGGAAATGCGCGATCTCAAAACGCGTCGATGAAGCTACTCCGTTCATCAAACAGATGAATGCCCTCGATAACCCATGTATGACGATACTCCGGCGCCGTGCGGCGCTCGTTCATTGACGAGATACTGGGTATCAAACGTCGAGAAGAGGGAATCAAGCGCATGAAGCCGCAGCTTATCGACGCATCTACGAGACCGCCTTCGTGCCGGAGATGTGGTCGGGTTTGCTCGAAGAGCTCGGACGAATAGTGTAAGGTAGCGGAGGATCGTTACTGATTACAAAAAACGACGTTCGATATTGGACTGCTTCGGCTAGCCAACGTGAACGGGTGGCGAGAATTGTACCTAAGCCAGAAACTTATTTCTTTCGCGGGCAGATTGCCTCTAAATTATTTGGCGCGCGCCACGCTGGTTTTTTAACTGAAATCGACCTTCTATCTCCAGAAGAACTGGAACTAGAGCTGGTCTACCGTGATGTATGGCGTCCCCTCGAGTTACACCCATCGCTGATCAGGCGATCGATGCTCTCGGCCAGCGGCATAAGTCTTGTGGCGTCAGCGAATCAAATTATGACACCGTCGGTCAGGTGTTAATCTCGACTCTTGAGCTAGGCCTCGGGAAAGATTTTACACCCGCTGTACGCGACGCCTGGAAAGCGGTATTTTCGCTTGTCTCCGATACGATGAAAACGGCAGCACGCGCTGCCGCCTAGCGCTAGCTCAAGAAAACCCAACTCAAAAAAACAAACCGGGAGAATGCGATGGCAAAATATCTATTTCAGGCGAACTATACCGCCGAAGGAATCAAGGGACTCGAAAAAGATAAGGCTTCGGGTCGCAAAGCGGCGCTCACCAAGGCCGTTGAAAACTTGGGAGGCAAGCTTGAAGTTTTTTATTTCTCATTTGGCGCGCATGATTGGATCTTGCTCGCCGACCTCCCCGATGCCGCTAGTGCCACTGCTTTTTCTTTAGCGGTCTCTGGATCAGGCCTTCTGCACGTAACGACGACCCCTCTGGTCACCGTGGAAGAAACCGACGGCGCTCTCCGTAAGAGAACCAATTTCCAAGCTCCAGGGCAGTTTACCGCAGGCTGACACTTACGCTATCGTTAAATACTTGCGTTGTAGCCAGTTCGCGAGGCGCTCGCCGCTACGACAGGAAAGGGAGCTGTTTTGTTACCTAATGTAACAACGCGCCCTTTCCCTCTGGTCAGCTCCATCATCACCCGGTATCACTGTAACGTGGTGATAAGCTGGAAGGTGTTGAGATTATACACGCCAACTTGATTCGCTGACGGCATCGAGACGAAAATCCGCTGGCGGATCGGGTCAACGGCGATGCCCCAAGCTAGATTTGGCGGATTAAACAAATTCACGCCACACGATCCATCACTCGCCCAGCGCGTCACCGCGTTTTGGCTGAGGTCGACGATGTAGGTTTGGCCGGAATAGTCCTGCGCCACCCCACCAGAAAACGCTGAATACCCAAATACATTGGGAAATGAGGCCCCGTTGTGGATAGCTTCACCGCGATTCTGGAACACCATATGCCAGCCGCTGCCGCTGCTGTTGAGGACGCCCCACACGGCTATGTTCGAGCCTCAGGAGCCGATACTTGCGCCGCCCGTCTTATAGGCTGGCAGCGCCGTTCCCGTGTCGAGATAGGGATGTACTACACCATTCAAGTCTAGGACCCAAACATTGTTGTCCGCGTCCACGGTTAAGCTCCAGGGATAATAAAGTGATGCATCGGAAATGGTGTTTATCTGTGTTCCGGACCGGTTATATACAGTCACATTGTTGCCACCGAAATTTGCGACATAGATGGCGCCACCAAACCCAACGCCAACGGCGATCGGCGATGACACATTCGCCGTAATCGTACTTTGGTAGATGAGATTTTGATCGTATCGTGCGATACCGCCATAAAAGTTCGCGACATAGAGCGCGCCGTTCTGGTCCACGGTTAGACCATAGGGGTAGTTGAGGTTGCCGGCGGCAGCGGATGAGATGAAGCCGGCGGCTGTAACGAATGCGGCGAGGGCCGCGGAAAGGAAAGACTTGCGCATAATTTTTCTCCAATCGATCATTTGGACATTTGAAATAAGCCCGGCACGATTTGCGCGGACGCCGGTGGCCATAGGATAAGATGGGACAGCGCGGCGTGACGGCGCGCACAGTATGCAGGTATCGCGGATCAGCGAGTTTGAGCACAAGCGTCCTGGCCATTAATCGAAGAATGAATGATTACCGGCATGTTGCCGGTCGGGATAACTTGCGGGAGGTGATGGAGGGAGTTCGGAAGAGACGACGACGTCCCAGCGCCTGCGTTCGGCGCGGCGGCGAAGATCTCGCCAGTCTCCAGCTAATAGAATGGCCAGCGCTTCCTTACTTTCGAATGGGCGAGCGCTGGCGCGATTTGATAGGCCGTTTCGAAACTCAAAACTAATACCACCCGCCAGGTATTTGTTCGAAAAGAACGTCGAAGCAGCGAACGCGAGTCTTCTGCTTTGCAAAAAGGGTCTTGGCCAGGCCGGCTGCCGCGGCAAACAGAGTGCCAATGGCGGTGCTGATGGCCGTTGGAGATAGTGCAAAAGATGAGTGCATGATTTCCTCCTGCATGTTCCTTGAGCTGCCCGGCACGGTTCAGCGGGCGCCCTTTTGACATACAGAAGAACCGAGAGAAGCGGCGTGAGAGAACGCACAGTACGCTCCACGCGGGCCGAGGATCGTGCAGTGCGAACTCCCGATGAAGCTTCGCCCGCCCGTAACTTCACTCGGCGCCGAAGTGGCCCTCAATGTTGTTGAGCTGGTCAATTACCCGATGATTGCGTCCGCCCACTCCAGCGCCTCTTCGAGGCGGTCGTCGCCCCAGAAGAGCTCATTGCCTATGGTAAAACTTGGCGCGCCGAAGAGTCCGCGCTGTGCCGCCTCCTCTACACTCTTCTTCAGCCGCTCCTTGTTACCGGGTGAGAGCGCCTGCTCGACCAGCTCCGCCGGCGCGGTATAGCGTGACGCAAGCTCCTCCAGCACCGCCGCCTCGGAGATGTCACGTCCGTCAACCCATTCGGCAAAAAACACGTCGCGGCAGAAGCCCTCTCCCCATGGCTCTTCAAGCGCGACAAGCGCCATGCGCGCGGCGAGCAGGCTGTTTTGGGGAAAGCTGCGCGGATCGTCGGCGTCCGGCCGCTTGAACGGCAAGCCAAAGCGCGCGGCGCGCCGTTCAATGTCGCGCCACATATACCGGCCCTTCGCCGGATAGATAGCGAAAGGCGAGGTATTCCACCCTTGCGCGCGAAAAATGGGACCTAGGAGAAATGGCCGCCATTTCACCGCAACCTTTCGCCGCGCCGCCGCTGGGCCAACGCGCATGGCGGAAAGAAAAGAGTAAGTTGAGGCGAAATCGAACCAGAAATCCAAACGGTAAGACCTTACTGCCCGCCGGTGAGCGCGCTTATTCAGCTCCGCCAAGGGTTCGGCGCCCTTTTCCTACGCGAATTCCGCGCGTTTCTCCACCCCCACCGCCTTCGTTGGCTTTTAGGCGCGATTTGTCTGGGCGCACGCTGGATTGGCGCTGAAGCAGCGTGTGGATATTAAAATCGCTGCGGTATCGGCCGAAGAGGCGGCCGGTCGGCAAACTTCTCCGAAGTCCTTGCCGTTCGGCTAGCGACATGATCAGATTATCAAAAATATCGGCCCGGCCGCGGGGATGATGTGCAATCCTGCGGAGGCCCGGCTCGCATGGGGAAGGGGCCCGCCGATCGATGACCCATGCCTTGGGCGAACACGGTTCGGCTGATGCAAGGAGCCTATGGACTCGCTGGGGCGCAGCCTTAGCGAGTGCGGGGAGAGCAGCGGGCCCGCCGCTGCTTTTTGGCGTACGGCTTTGGGCCTCGGTGTGTCTGGCGCTCTACGTCTCCTTTTGGCTTGAACTCGACAATCCCTTTTGGGCCGGTACCACTGCCGCGATCACCTGCCAGCCGCAGCTTGGTGCGTCTTTGCGCAAGGGATGGTACCGAATGATCGGCACCGTAATCGGTGCCATTGCCATCGTGGTGCTCACGGCATGGTTTCCTCAAGAGCGAGCCCCCTTTCTCATCGCGCTCGCGCTGTGGGGAGCCACTTGCGCGCTCCTCGCCACGCTTCTGCGCAATTTTGCCGCTTATTCCGCGGCGCTGGCGGGCTACACGGCCGTCATCATTGCGAGCGATGAACTCGGTGCAACGGGAGGCCCGGACGTAAATGCAGTCTTCCTTCTTGCGGTCACGCGAGCGAGCGAGATTTGCATCGGAATTGTGAGCGCGGGCATTGTTCTCGCGGGGACCGACTTCGGCGGCGCCCGGCGCCGTCTCGCCGGATCATTCGCGGCGCTTTCGGCCGAAATCATGGGTTGCTTTACGAACATGCTTTCCCTGGCTGGGCCGGAGATGCCCGAGACGCAGCCGGTCCGGCGGGATCTCATTCGGCGGGTCATCACGCTCGATCCCCTGATCGAGGCGGTGAAGGGCGAATCTTCCCAGCTTCGCTATCATTCGCCTGTGCTGCAGAAAGCCGTCGACGGCTTATTCTCCGCTCTTGTCGGCTGGCGCATCATAGCGGTGCTGCTGGCACGGCTTCCGGATGGCGAGGCCCAGAGGACGGCGGACGCCGTTCTGCGAAACATTCCGCGAAAGCTGACAGCAGCGGAACATGGTGTGCCTGAGGAATGGATGGCTGACCCTGCCGGCGTACATGACACCTGTGGCATGGCCGCGCGGACGCTCGCCGCTCTGCCGGCTGCCACGCCGCCGTTGCGGCTGCTCGCCGACCAGACAGCGAGGCTGCTCGATGGCGTTTCCAATGCGCTCAATGGCCTGGCGCTGCTTGCCGCCGCTTTTGCGCTCTCTACTCCAGGCCGAGGCAACGTCCAGATTCGCGTGCCCGAT
Source organism: Methylocella sp. (assembly GCA_035622375.1). Lineage (GTDB taxonomy): Bacteria > Pseudomonadota > Alphaproteobacteria > Rhizobiales > Beijerinckiaceae > Methylocapsa. Next base: position 42,302 of record DASPVM010000024.1, read on the forward strand.
TGGCTCCCTGCTCTCGTTAATGCGGGCCGCGCGTTCGTCACGATCAGTGCCGCCGCGCTCTTCTGGATTTTGACCGAGTGGCCAAACGGCGCTACGACGATCGCCTTTGCTGCGATCGCTGTCATCCTCCTTGCTCCGCGAGCTGATCAGGCATGGGCGGCTGCGATGGACTTTGTGGCTGGCACCGCTCTCGGGACTATTTTTTCGGCAATCATCACTTTTGCAGTGCTGCCGGGGCTTGAGACCTTTGAGGCCTTCTGCCTTGCGATTGGTCTCTATTTGGTGCCCGGTGGAGCTCTGATGACCCAGCCACGGCACACCGTGATGTTCACCTACATAACGGCCTATTTCTGCAGCTATGTCCAAGTGGCGAACGTGATGAGCTACGACACCCAGCAGTTTTATAACGCTGGACTGGCGATTGTTGCGGGAACCGGCGCCGCCGCGCTTTCATTTCGCTTGCTGCCTCCCCTATCACCGGCGTATCGGACCCGGCGGCTTTTAGCGCTGACTTTGCGCGATCTGCGCCGCCTCGCATTGGACTCTGTCTCGTGGAGCGCCGGCGATTGGGAAAGCCGTATCTTTGGCCGGCTCGCGGTGCTGCCCGATGCGGCCGAGCCACTGCAGCGCTCACAGCTCGTGGCCGCACTCGCGACAGGTAGCGAAATCATCCGGCTTCGCCATGTCGCTTCCGCGCTTGGACTTGGCCCGGATCTCGACGCGGCGTTTGACGCCATGGCACAGGGAGACAGCGCGCTGGCGGCCGCCCGGCTCGCGCGGGCCGATGAGCGGCTCGCCGCTTTTCCCCGCGCCGGGCGAGAGGCATTTCTTGCTCTAAGGGCACGCGGCGGTATCCTTGCGATCTCGCAGGCGCTTGACCAGCACGCTTCTTATTTTGACGCGGGAGAGGAAGCGTGACGTTCACCGAGATCAACGTCCTTGGCGTCTACATCGCACCGATGTCGCTGATGATGGTTGTAGCTTGGCTTGTCACCATCACTCTGCGCCGGGCAGCGGCCCGTTTCAGATTATTGCGTTTCGTTTGGCATCCGGCTTTGTTTGTGTTTTGCGTTTACATGATCGTGCTTTCGGCGATTGTGCTGATCATCGCTCGCTAGGATCGCCATGGCAGAGGTTGAAACAAAAGCAAAGAAAGCTGAGACGGCGGCTGAGGGCGAGGCCGTTTGGTCCCCCGGGCTTCCCGTACTCCCAAAGGCCAGGCGGGGCATAAAGATCCTTCCGGTTTTGATCACTCTGTTGACGGTGGGGCTCGCCGCGGCGCTCAGCTGGGCTATGTGGGACGCCTACATGGGGGCGCCTTGGACCCGCGATGGAACCGTCCGCGTCTATGTCGTCACGATGGCGCCTGAAGTCGCAGGGCAAATCGTCGAATTGCCGGTCAAAGACAACCAATTCGTGCATAAGGGGGATCTCTTGATGGTGATCGATCCGAGGGACTACACGATCGCCGTCAGCAATACGGAGGCTGCGGTGAAGCAGGCGAAGGCCACTTTGCAGAACACAGAGATCGAAGCAAAACGCCGGCAGAAACTTCTTAGCCAGCTCTCGATAAGCGTCGAGGAGCAGCAGACCTATGCGACGAATGCGGTTACCGCCCAAGCGCAATTGGACCAAGCTCAGGCCAATCTAAATCAGGCACGGGTCAACCTGGAGCGTACAGAGGTGCGCACTCCCGTCAATGGCTGGGTGACAAATCTGCTGGCTCAGCTTGGGGACTACGCGACTACTGGGCAGAATATAATTTCCGTTGTCGACGCCGACTCGTTTTGGGTTGACGGGTATTTCGAGGAAATCAATCTCGGCTCGATCCAGGTCGGCGATCCCGCCGAGGTCAAACTTATGGGCTATAGCCAGATCGTTCGCGGCCACGTCGACAGCATTGCGCGCGCCATCAACGTCGCCAACGCGCAACCCAATGGGCAAGGAGTTGCCACGGTTAACCCGATCTTTACTTGGGTGCGCCTTGCCCAGCGCATTCCGGTGCGCATCCACATCGACGAGGTACCGCAAGGTGTGTTTCTCTCGGCCGGGATGACCGCCACCGTCCAGATCGATCCGCGGCCCCGGCTGCGCGGCGATTGAATGTCACGGCCCGAAGCCCACTCTCGAAATACAAGGTCAAGCCGAGCCGGCCCATTGAAATTTGCCGCATTTTGCCTCATCTTACGGCCGTACCCATCCATTTGATGGGGATTCGGAGGATCGACACACTGATACCCGCGTTTCATGCGGAAGCGGCGCGGCCGCCGCTCGAACTGGTGAACGGTTCTTTAGAGCCGCAAGCCAGGCCACTGGTGCAGACCATCCTGAACTCGCTTGATGACGCGAAAGCCGAAGACGTCATCACCATTAATCTGCACGGAAAAACCACGCTTGCCGACGCCATGATCGTCGCGACGGGGCGCTCCAACATTCACGTCGGAGCCATCGCTGAACGGCTGATCGGTGCACTCAAGGGGCGCCAACGCGCCCCTCGGGTCGAGGGGCAACAGAACTGCGATTGGGTTTTGATCGATGCGGGCGATGTCATCGTCCACATTTTCCGGCCCGAGGTTCGGCAGTTCTATAATTTGGAGAAAATGTGGAGCGCTGACCGGCCTGGCGAACGCCGCGCCGGCTAAAGCGCCCTCATGCGCCTGGTTTTGGTTTGTGTCGGGCGGCCAAAGCGCGGCCCCGAGCGGGAAATTTTTGACCGCTATCTTAAGCTCGGGGCCGCCTGCGGTCGGACCCTGGGGTTTCCAGCGATCGAGCTTTGTGACGTCGCCGAAAGCCGCGCCGGCTCCGCGCAGGAGCGTAAACGAGAAGAGGCACGCTCGATCGGGGCGCGGCTGCCCGCGGACTGCAAGGTCATCGCGCTCGATGAGCACGGCAAACAAATGACGAGCCGAGGCTTTGCCTCGCTGCTCGCCGATGCCCGCGATAGCTCCGCCTCGCATGCCGCTTTGATCATTGGCGGTCCCGATGGGCTCGATCCAGTTTTTCTTTCGCTGGCCACGGTCACGCTGAGCCTTGGACTTTTGACCTGGCCGCACCGCCTGGCGCAGATCGCCGTGGCGGAACAAATCTACCGGGCAATGACGATTCTTTCTGGCCACCCTTATCACCGCGATTAAAGAGTTTTTTGCGGATCGGCGCGGCGACGCCATTTTTTCTAACGTTTTTAAGATATTCTTAAGATTTACCGCCGCAGCTCAATCGGAAGAGTCGCAAGGGGCAACGTGGCATTCATAGGACGGCAAGCCGGAATTCTTTCAGCTACTAAAGCGCTCGCCCTCGTAGCGCTTCCGTCCAGCCTGTTGCTCTGCGCCAGTGTTTTTGCTGCCCCGCCGCAGGGCCAGCCGCCATCGCAGGAAGTCGAAAAGAGGGACGCCGAGCTTAAAGGGCGAAGGCTTGAGCTGCGCGGCAAGGAAGACACGCTCGAAACGTCGCAAGAGCAGCGGCGCCGCATGGAGGCCGAGATTACCTCTATCCGCGCCGACAGGGCGAAGCTTGCTGCCGCGCTTATCGAAGCCACCCAAAACGTTAACGCAAGTGAACGGCGTGTCGTCGAGACTGAGGCAAGGCTCGATACACTGACGGGAACCGAGGATGCGATCAAGCGATCGCTTGCCAGCAGGCGGGCGCTCATCGCCGAGGTTCTTGCCTCTTTGCAGCGCATGGGCCGCAAACCGCCGCCAGCCCTTCTTGTCTCACCCGAAGACATGCTCGCGGCGATCCGCGTTTCAATGCTGCTCGGCGCGGTATTGCCGCAAATGCGCAGCGAAACGGAAGCGCTTGCATCGGACCTCGCCGATCTCGTCCAATTGCGCCAATCGATCGCGACCGAACGCGAGACGCTTTCGAGCGATACCGCAAAGCTTCACGCCGAGCGCGAGCGGTTGTCGGCCCTTGTCGACGCGCGGCAATCGGCGCTAAAAGCAGCGGAGCAGGCGCTTAGCGCCGAGCGCGAGCGCGCGGCGGAGCTTGCTAAACAGGCCGCAAGCCTCAAGGAGCTCATCGCCCGCATGGAAGGCGAGATTGGCGCGGCGGCCAAGGCGGCGGAGGCGGCGCGTAAGGCCGACGAGGATCATCAACGGACCGCCGCGCTCGCTCCTGGAGGAGGGCCTAAGACAGCTCCCAATCCCTTCAAGGATTCGGCAAGGCTCGCGCCTGAAACACCCTTTTCCCAGACGAAAGGCCTACTGCCGTTCCCGGTGACCGGCAATTTGCAGCGTGGCTTTGGCAGCAAGGATCAATTTGGCGGAACAGAAAAAGGGATGGTCGTCGCGACGCGGGCCGCGGCCATCGTTGCGTCTCCCTGTGATGGATGGGTCTCTTTTGGCGGCTCCTACCGAAGCTATGGTCAACTCTTGATCATCAATGCCGGGGAAGGATATTATGTTGTGCTTGCCGGAATGAGCAAAATCAACGTAAATGTAGGACAGTTCATTCTCGCTGGAGAGCCCGTCGCTATTATGGGAGATGGGTCTGTAAAGACGGTTGCGGCCTTTGCCATTGGCGCGCCTCAGCCCACTCTTTATATTGAATTTCGCAAAGACGGGGTGGCGATTGATCCGGGCCCCTGGTGGGCGAAGCCGGAGTTAGAAAAGGTTCGCGGATGATGCGCAGAGTTTTACCGATCTTATTGGGCACCGTGCTCGGCGCCGGTGTTGTCACGCTTGCCCCGAAGACATTGGTTTTTCCGGCCGGCACGGCGCGCGCCGCCGCCTCCGACACCTACCGTAATCTCAATCTTTTCGGCGATGTTTTTGAAAAAATCCGTTCCGACTATGTCGAGAAGCCGGATGAACAAAAGCTTGTCGAGGCGGCCATTAATGGCATGCTGAACTCGCTCGATCCGCATTCAAGCTATATGGATGCCAAAAGCTTCCGCGATATGCAGGTGCAAACGCGCGGGGAGTTTGGCGGCCTTGGCATAGAGGTGACGCAGGAAGAGGGGCTCATCAAGGTCGTGACCCCTATCGATGAGACTCCCGCCTCGCGGGCTGGCATCTTGACGGGTGATATCATTGTCGCCATCGACGACGAGAATGTGCAAGGCCTGACCCTCAATCAGGCAGTCGATAAAATGCGCGGCGCGCCGGACACGCAAGTCACCCTTAAGATCGTGCGTGGCGCCGGTAAGGAGCCCATGGAAGTCAAGTTGACGCGCGCCGTCATCCAGATCAAATCCGTCCGCGCTCATGTGGAAGGCGATGATATCGGTTATATCCGAATCACGCAGTTCAACGAGCAGACTTTCGAAGGAGTGCGTTCGGCGATCCAAAAATTCGAAAGTGACGTTCCCGCTTCCAAGTTCAGGGGGTTCATTTTGGACTTGCGCAATAATCCTGGCGGTTTGCTCGACCAATCGATCGCCGTCGTCAATTGTTTCCTCGACCGTGGCGAGATCGTCTCGACACGCGGCCGCAATGCCGAGGAAACGATGCGCTACAATGCGCACCCGGGGGATCTATCGAAGGGCAAGCCTGTCGTCGTGCTTATCAATGGCGGCTCGGCCTCCGCTTCGGAAATTGTCGCGGGGGCTCTGCAAGATCATAAGAGGGCAACCATTCTGGGCACGCGCTCTTTCGGTAAGGGCTCGGTCCAAACCATTATCCCGCTCGGTCAAAATAATGGCGCCGTCCGGCTAACGACGGCGCGTTACTACACCCCGTCGGGCCGCTCGATCCAGGCCAAGGGGATTGAACCTGACGTATCGGTCCTCCAAGATGTTCCCGATGACCTCAAGGGCAAGGACGATACGAAGGGTGAAGCTTCCCTCAAGGGGCATTTGAAAAATGGGGAAGATGAAAAAGGAGGCTCGCAAGCGTTTGTTCCCACCGATCCCAAGAACGATAAGCAATTGATTGCCGCCGAGGACATCCTGCGTGGCGTGAACAATGCAATGAGCAAAACAGGGACTGAATCGGCGAAAATTCCGAATTGATGCTTCCGCCTCGCCTTCCCGCCGTGCCGTCGCTCGGCAGCGGGAGGTTGGCCTTATTGGGCCGCTGGCTCCGCGCAAGGCTGATCAGCGATTGTAAGCAGGCCCGCCGCTAGGCCGGAGCGCTGTTGGCGCCTTTGGTCCGCGCTGCGGTGGGCGAAGCTTGTGAAATGCTCTTTTTGCCGGAAGGACGTTGCGAAAGCCGCTGAGCCGGGCGCTGCGATCAAGGACTAAGCAGCGGGCCTCCCGCCGCCGCGCCACGCAGAGGGAAGCAACACCCGGCGGATGGGGCAGGGGCGAGGGAAGATGGTAGACGATCTTGATACACCCTTGGGGCAATTTCATCTCTCCCGGCGGCCCTCGGCAAAGATGCTGTCTTTCCGCAACCCGGTTCTTGCTGGCCTTGTGCTATCCTTTGCCGTGGCCATCTTCACTTGGGGTCGCCCCTTATGGCTCCCTTCGAGGGCGGACACCCAAGTTGCCGCCGTTGCCGGGCCTACCGCCACGATAAGTGAGCTTCTTACGAGCCCCGTCGCCGCAAAGCCAGAGGCAGCTGCCGGTGGCGGCTCTTCAAAACCCACGGCTTTGGAAGCGGCCGCTCTCGAGCCGGCGGCAAATGCGGCAGTGGCCGCATCGGCGGGGGGCGTGCCCCGAAGCTCTTCGGAAAATCAAAATGGCGTTATAGTCGCGCATCCGAATGACGCACCCCCAACGGGTCCCTTGATCATCGATGTCGCCAAGGCGTTGGGCCGGCAATCGCTGGCTCCCTCCGCCAATCCCCGCTCGGTCAAGGCTAGCTCCTATGGACCTTTGCCTGTCGCCTCTGATGGTTCTCATTCGGCCGAGGTTTTTGCACGGCAAGCTGAGCCATCCGCAGGAGCTCCTCGGATTGCCCTCGTTATCGGCGGCATGGGGCTTTCGCGCCAAGCGACCGATGCAGCGATTGTTTCGCTGCCCGCGGCGGTAACTTTCGGCTTTGCTCCCTATGGGGCTGACCTTGCCCGGCAAGTCGCGCAGGCGCGAGCGGCCGGGCACGAATTCCTTTTGCAAATCCCCATGGAGCCGCTTGCCTCTTCCGCGAATGATAACCCGGGCCCCCACACGCTGTTAACGGGCGCAACCAAGGCCGAGAATATCGACCATTTAAATTGGCTGATGAGCCGGATCACGGGCTATGCCGGCGTCGCCAATTTTCTTGGCGGCAAGTTCACGGCGGACGAGAAAGCGCTTGCGCCGGTGTTGCGCGCGTTCGCGGCGCGCCGTTTGTACTATTTGGATGATGGATCCTCCGCGCGCAGCCTTGCAGTCGCGCTGGCGCCATCGCAAAAGCTTGCGGCGGCGCGCGCCGATGTTATCATCGATGCCTCGCCTGAAGCCGAGTCCATCGAAAGGTCACTGGAGCGGCTTGAGGCCATTGCCCGTGACAAAGGATCCGCCATTGGCGTTGCCAGTGCCCTTCCAGCCACTATAGACGTCCTTAACCGCTTTGTCCGTTCGCTCGAAACGCGTGGCATTGCCCTCGTGCCTTTGAGTTCGATTGTGACAAAACCGATGCAACACCTTGCGGGCCAATGAGTTTTTAGGCGCAAGACAATGGACTCTCTTAAGTACCGGCCGTGCGTCGGTATTATGCTGTTCAATCGATCAGGGCTCGTTTTCATTGGACGCCGCCGCGGCAAGGCGACGCTTGCGCCGGCCGGAGGAAGCTACGAGTGGCAGATGCCGCAAGGGGGTATCGATGAGGGCGAAGAACCCTACGCAGCGGCTCTGCGCGAGCTTCGCGAGGAGACGAATGTCTCGTCCATCACATTTTTGGCGGAGTCGCCACAATGGTACAGCTACGATTTGCCCGACGGCGTGGTGCGGAGGAATTGGAAGGGCCGTTTCCAGGGGCAGCGCCAGAAATGGTTCGCGCTGCGCTTCAATGGCAAGGACCAGGAAATCGATATCGAACACCCTGCCGGCGGACATAAGCCAGAATTCGATGCTTGGCGATGGGAGGATGTCGGCCAGCTCGCCGAGCTCATTGTGCCGTTCAAACGGCCTGTTTACGAAAAAGTGATCGAGGTTTTTGGGCATTTTGCCCGGCAAGCGTGAAGTGCCGAAGGCCTCGAATTAGCTAACAGAACCGCCAACGCGACGTTGATTTTAAAGCTAAGTTAAAGCTAGTCTCGGCCGCGCCTCTATGGCAAAGATGGTGCCGTGGAGGTGCGCTCATGCCAAAGGCAATGATCCGCGAGCTACTCAAGCAGATAACAAGCCTTTTCCAAGGGCTGCTGGGAGGAAAAGCCATGTCCGTTCTATCCGAGGTTTTGCAGGCAAATCAGGCCTATGCGGCCAATTTCGGCACAAAAGGGCAATTGGCCCTGCCGCCGGCCCGGCGCTTCGCCATTCTTACCTGCATGGATGCCCGTCTCGATCCGGCGAAATATGCCGGTCTTTCCGAGGGGGACGCGCATGTCATCCGCAATGCCGGCGGCCGCGCTAGCGATGATGCCATCCGGTCGCTGGTGATTTCGTATAAGCTGCTTGGCACGAAGGAATGGTTTGTCGTCCATCACTCCGACTGCGGCATGCTCTTGTTTGATGACGACATCATGAGCGATCTACTCGATAAGAGCCTTGAGGGGGCGACAATCGACGAGAAAGGCTGGCACGATCATGGGCAGGGTCCGGGCAGCGTCCACGGCCATTTCGTGAAATGGCTGACGTTTAAGGATCTCGAACAAAGCGTGGCCGAGGACGTCCAGCGGATCCGTTCCCACCCGCTGGTGCCGGGCAACATCCCAATCTACGGTTATTATTACGATGTCAAAACCGGCCGGCTCGTCGAGGTGGCGAAAGCGATGGAAGCCGGCAAAGCGACGGCCTGACCATCCGCCTCTAATATTTCGAAGGATGGCCCAAGCGGCTCATCCCTTCCCGCGCACTCATTCCCGCTCATAGGCAATGTTGCCAGCGACGAGCGTTAGCTTCACACGGCCCTGCATCCGCGCCTCGTCAAAGGGCGTGTTCTTGCAGCGCGAATGCAGCTCGGAGGGATCGACGATATAGGGTTCGTCCGGATCGAACCGCACGAGGTCGGCGGGAGCGCCGACTTTCAGCCTTCCTTGCGGGAGCCCGAGGATTGTTGCTGGCCGGACCGTCATTGCGGCGAAGAGGCGGCAAAGCGGGATATCGCCGGAATGGACAAGGCGAAGGCCGGCTGAAAGCATCGTCTCTAGCCCGACAGCGCCATCCTCCGCCTCGGCGAAAGGCAAGCGCTTGGTCTCGACATCCTGCGGATTATGATCCGAAACGATGCAATCGACGAGGCCCGAGGCAAGGCCCCCGACGAGTTCGCGGCGCTCCTCTTCCGCGCGCAAGGGCGGCGCCAATTTAAGAAAGGTGCGGTAATCGCCAATGTCGTTTTCGTTGAGCGTCAGGTGGTTGATCGAGGTGGCACAGGTCACTGGCAAGCCGCTTTCCTTGGCCTTGGCGATGATATCGAGCGACAGTGACGTTGTTACAAGCGCGGCATGATAACGGGCGCCGGTGAGGTTAACGAGCCTCATATCGCGGTCGAGGATTATGGCCTCGGCTTCGCGCGGCATCCCCGCAAGGCCGAGGCGCGAGGCGAACTCTCCCTCGTTCATGACGCCCTCAGCCGCGAGATCCGGGTCTTCGGCATGGTGCATCACCAAAGCATCGAAATCGCGGGCATATTGCATCAGGCGGCGCAGCACCCTGGCATTGCGGATGGACCTCGCGCCGTCGCTGAAAGCCACGGCGCCCGCCTGCTTGAGAAGGCCGATCTCGGCGATCTCGATGCCCTTGAGGCCGGCCGTCAAGGCAGCGGTCGGCAGAACCCGCACGCGGCCGGTATCGCGCGCGCGCCGCAGTAGAAAGTCGACGACCGCTGGGTCATCGACCGGAGGAGTTGTATCGGGGCGAGCGACGATTGTCGTCACGCCCCCCGCCGCCGCCGCATGAGTCGCTGTCGCGATGGTCTCGCGGTGTTCGGCGCCCGGCTCGCCAACGAAGACCCGCATGTCGATCAATCCGGGCGCGATGCAGTCGCCGCCACAATCGATGATGCGCGCGTGGGACGGCAGATTGGCGGAAGTCACGGCGGCGCCAGCATCGCGGATCACTCCATCGACGATAAGCACCCCGCCCTCCGTCACGGTGAGAGCGTCCGGATCAATCAGTTTGGCGCGGATCAAGGCGAGCGGCTGGTGCGCGATTGCCGGGCTCGCTGGGTGCTGCTTGAAGGGCGCTTTTTCATTCATTTGGCAGATGCTGCGCCAAGGCTTCGAGCACGGCGATGCGGACGGCGACACCCATCTCGACCTGCTCGCGGATGAGACTCCTTTCGCCGTCGGCGACACTCGAATCGATCTCGATTCCCCGGTTCATGGGACCTGGATGCATCACGAGCGCATCCGGCTTCGCATATTTGAGTTTCTCATCATCGAGCCCAAAAAAACGGAAGTACTCCTTCGCCGAGGGAATATAACCGCTTTGCATGCGCTCGCGTTGCAGGCGCAACATCATCACAATATCGGCGCCGTTGAGGCCGCTGCGCATATCGCGGAAAACCTCAACGCCCATCCGCTCGATGCCCGGCGGCAGGAGCGTTGAAGGCGCGATAACCCGCACTCTCGCCCCTAATGCCGAAAGCAGAAGAATATTGGAGCGGGCGACGCGCGAATGGAGGATATCGCCGCAAATGGCGACGGCGAGACCCTTGATCTCGCCTTTGTTGCGCCGGATCGTCAGCGCGTCGAGAAGCGCTTGGGTCGGATGCTCGTGCGCGCCATCCCCTGCGTTGACGACCGCGCAATCGACTTTCCTGGCAAGGAGATGCACCGCGCCGGCGAGAGAGTGCCGCACAACGATAATATCCGGATGCATCGCATTGAGCGTGATCGCGGTATCGAGCAAGGTCTCGCCCTTCTTAACACTCGATGTCGCAACAGACATGTTCATGACATCGGCGCCAAGGCGTTTGCCGGCGAGCTCGAAAGAGGATTGCGTGCGCGTCGATGCCTCAAAAAAGAGGTTTATGAGCGTGCGCCCGCGCAACGCGGCACGCCTTTTCTCGACTTGACGCGAAAGTTCCACCGAGTTTTCGGCGAGATCAAGGAGCACCTCAATGTCCATGGGAGAGAGCCCGTCGATCCCAAGGAGGTGCCGGTGGGGAAATCGATAGCCGTCTAGCGTGTTCGCCATGGCCTTCGTTCTACAAGAGCCTGATCCCCGCTGTCACCCTCCTGAGGGGCCGTCGGTTTGCGGAGGACCCTCGGCTCCGCCTCGGTTGCAATTTTTTCGGGAAGCGAGTTTAAGCGGGAGTGGGAACGCTCAAACAATAATGGCATCTCATGAAGACCATCGCAAAATGCTTGGCTGGCGCGCTGCTCTTTACCCAAGGCGAAGCGGCGTTGGCGGAAAATCATCCAATCACCTGCTGGTATAACGCGCTCGCGGACTTGACGTCGGCGGACGCGGCGGCTGCCAGCGCAACGGTTGGTGCGGTGACGAAATACGGCAAAGGGGACAAGACCTACAATTATACCATTTCTGCCCGCGATGGGAGCGCTTGCCCGGTGCAGCTGCCGTTATCCTCGCTGACGGCGGTGACGGTCGCCCTTGTGCGCCAGGACGAAGGCAGCTGTTCAAATGAGAACGTCGCCGATAAGGACGATGCCAAGCTCGGCGGCTCGGTCACGGTGGCGCGGGCAACCGAGGAGTCGTCGACCGCGGGTGTTCACCTCGTTGGGGCAGCGCCTAACACAAGCTATAGGGTTTCCTTGAAATGCGCTCGTCAGCTCGGCCTCATTCGCACCGACGACAAGGGCAACGCCGGGCGCACGTTCGATTTTGCGAACGCCTCCGCGAAGGATACTTATGCCTTTGAAATCGCGCCTGAAATCGATCCGCAACCAGGCACGAAGTTTCAAAGCCTTTCGTTTCGGAAATAACGCGCGGCCGCCACGCTTGATGGGGGCAAGGTGTCCGCGGCGGTCATTTTCCGCAATGAACCAATTACATTTGGCCAATTGCCGGATACCGGCTTGGTTTTTGTAGTTATGTCGTCCGGGCCGTTTTGCGCCCGCCCGGTGCGGCGGGCACATTTTCGCCTCATTTGACACCCGGCCCGCGCTCGCCCATCCTCCAGGCTCTCGATTTTAGCTAAGCTTATGCTCGGGATGCGGTGCCGTGGTTGTGGCCCAAAAGCAGCACAGGGAAACGAGGACTTAAAGGAATGAACGTCGTCATCGTCGAATCGCCCGCGAAGGCCAAGACGATCACAAAATACCTCGGCAAAGGCTATGAGGTGCACGCCTCTTATGGCCACGTGCGGGATTTGCCGGCAAAGAATGGCTCGGTCGATCCGGACCAGGACTTTGTCATGGTCTGGGACGTTGACGCTAAGTCGGCGAAGAGACTGGGTGATATCGCCAAGGCGGCGAAAGCGGCCGATCGCATCATTCTGGCGACCGACCCGGACCGCGAAGGGGAGGCAATCTCTTGGCATGTTCTTGAAGTCTTGAAATCGAAGAAAATTCTCGGGACGAAGCCGGTGCAGCGTGTCGTTTTCAACGCGATCACTAAAGCCGCCGTCCTCGAGGCCATGCGCAATCCGCGCGACATCGATGCCGCTCTTGTCGATGCTTACCTCGCCCGCCGCGCCCTCGATTACCTCGTTGGCTTCAACCTTTCGCCGGTGCTGTGGCGGAAATTGCCGGGCGCCCGCTCGGCGGGGCGCGTCCAATCCGTCGCGCTGCGGCTCGTTTGTGACCGCGAGTTCGAGATCGAAAAATTTGTCTCGCGCGAATATTGGTCGATCACCGCGCATTTGCGGACTGAGGCTGGGGCTCCTTTTATCGCCCGGCTTGCCGGCGCCGATGGCAACCGGCTGGGGCGTCTCGATATTGGCTCGGGAGGGGAGGCGGAAGCTTTTAAGGCCGCTCTGGAGTCGGCGCAATTCGCTGTGGCAAAGGTCGATGCCCGGCCCGCCAAGCGCCATCCGCCGCCCCCTTTCACGACATCGACCCTGCAGCAAGAAGCGTCCCGCAAGCTGGGCTTTGCTCCAGCCCGGACGATGCAGATTGCCCAGCGGCTCTATGAGGGCGCCGACATTGACGGCGAGACTGTCGGCCTCATCACCTACATGCGTACCGATGGCATCGACGTGGCCCCGGAAGCCATAACGGCCGCGCGCGGCGTGATCGGCAAAACCTATGGGCCGGACTACGTCCCAAAAGCGCCACGCAAATATACCGTCAAAGCGAAGAACGCGCAGGAAGCGCATGAAGCCATCCGGCCAACCGATCTGACTCGCCGGCCACGGGATGTCGCCGGGGCGCTTGAAGCGGACCAAATGCGCCTCTACGAACTCATCTGGACGCGGATGATCGCGAGCCAAATGGAATCGGCCGAGCTCGAGCGCACAACGGTCGACATCGGGGCCCAAGCGGGTGGGCGCTCTCTCGATCTTCGCGCGACCGGCCAAGTCATTCGCTTCGACGGCTTTTTGAAGCTTTACCAAGAGGGCCGCGACGACGAGGACGAGGAGGACGGAGGGCGCCTGCCGGAAATACGGGAAGGGGAGAGCCTTAGCCGAGACAAAATCGAGGCGAGCCAGCATTTCACCGAACCGCCGCCACGCTTTACCGAAGCGACCCTGCTTAAGCGCATGGAAGAGCTCGGGATTGGGCGGCCATCGACCTGGGCCTCGACACTCGCCCTTCTGCGCGATCGCGCTTATGTGCGCCTCGATAAGAAGCGGCTCATCCCGGAGGATAAGGGCCGCCTGGTCACGGCGTTTCTTGAAAGCTTTTTCACTCGCTATGTCGATTACGATTTTACTGCCGGACTTGAGGAACAGCTCGACCTCGTCTCGAACCATGACCTCGATTGGAAACAGGTCCTGCGAGATTTCTGGTCCGATTTTTCCGCCGCGCTCGATAGCATCAAGGATCTTCGCACCGGCGAGGTTCTGGATAGCCTCAACGAGCTGCTTGGCCCGCACATTTTTCCGCCCAAGGAAGACGGCTCAAACCCTCGGGGTTGCCCCGCCTGCGGCACCGGCCAACTCTCTCTAAAACTCGGCAAATTCGGCGCCTTCATAGGCTGCTCGAATTATCCGGATTGCAAATTCACGCGCACTCTTGCCGATACCAATGCCGAGCCGGGCCAAAATGGCGAGCGCGCAGGCGTGCGGATTTTGGGCGAAGACCCTGGCACGGGGGAGGAAATCTCGGTACGAGAGGGGCGGTTCGGAGCCTATGTGCAGCTTGGCGAAGGCGATAAGCCAAAGCGGGTTTCCGTGCCGAAGATGATCGATCCGGCGGAAATAACCCTAGAGCAGGCGGCGGGGTTGCTGTCCTTGCCGCGCGAGGTCGCCAAGCATCCAGAGACCAAGGAGCCGATCCTTGCTGGCATTGGCCGCTTTGGCCCTTATGTCCAGCACGGCAAAACTTATGCGAGCCTTGGCAAGGACGATGATATCCTGGCGATAGGGGAAAACCGTGCCATCGATCTCATTGTCGCCAAGGAAAGCGGTTTGACGGGGCGGCGGTTCGGCGCCAGTGCGAGCGCCGCCGCGCGCGAGCTCGGCCAACATCCCGAGGGGGGGCAAGTGGTGGTCAAGGCGGGCCGCTATGGGCCCTACGTCAACCACGGCAAGATCAATGCGACCTTGCCACGGGATGCCGATCCGACCACATTGACCCTTGATGAGGCCGTTGCAATTCTCGCGGCAAAGATGGAAGGCCAGACGGGACCGCAAGGGCGCGTTCTCGGCGAGCATCCGGAAGGCGGTAAGATCTCCGTGCAGACCGGGCGGTTTGGCCCGTATGTGAAGTGGGGCAAAATCAACGCCACTTTGAAGGGCGGAGTGTCGCCTGAAGCACTGACCCTTGAGGAAGCAGTCCGCCTGCTCGAAGATAAAGCGGCGGGTGGCGGCGGAAAGAAAACGAGCCTCTCCACAAGCAAGAAGGATACGCCGGCAAAGCGCCCCTCCTCTCAGAGGGGCGCAAAATTGGCGTCGGCAAAACCGCCAAAAAGGTCCGAGGAAAAAACGGTTTCCAAAGCACGAAAGGCAACGCACGGGTGATCACAGGCGCCGGCGGCAGAGCCGGTCAGGGTATAGCGGCAACCAGCGAAGGGCCGGTTGAGCGCCTGCCATCGCGGGCGGAGATCCTTGCCTTTATCGCGCGAGAGCGCGAGGTTCTCGGTGCCAGGGCTCCCGGCAAGATCGGCAAGCGGGAGATCGCCCGCGCTTTTAATATCAAAGGCTCGGCCAGGGTCGCGCTCAAACACATGCTTAAAGAGCTTGAAGCCGAAGGCGCGATTGAGCGGCGCCGCAAGAGTCTTAATAAACGGGGCGTTTTGCCGGCCGTCGTCCTTGCCGAAATCAAAGCTCGCGACCATGACGGCGATCTCATCGCCACCCCCGCTGAGTGGGAGGATGCGGAGGGCCCCCCGCCGAAAATCATTATCCTGGCGAGGATAAGGTCCAAATTCGACTCGCCCGCCCCCGCGCCCGGCGACCGCGCTTTGCTTCGGGTCGAGAGATCGCCCGATTCGGAACCGAACGAGCCCTCTTATAGGGGCCGCCTCATCAAGCTCCTGCCGCGCGCGAAAATGTATTCGATCGGCGTTTTTCGCGCCAGCGTGGGAGGCGGCGGCCGCATCGTGCCGGTCGATAAGAAAAGCCTCCATCGCGGCGAGCTAGATGTTCGCCCGGGAGATGAAGGCCCCGCGCGAGACGGGGATCTCGTCACGGCAGACCTTCTCGCTGAGGCGCGCTTTGGCCTTCCGGCGGCGAAAGTCAGGGAACGGCTTGGCGCCCTCAATAGCGAGAAGGCGATTAGCCTGATTGCCTTGCATTCGTATCAGATTCCGCATGTTTTCGGCGCTGAGGCCATTGCCGAAGCGGAGCAGGCGAAAGCCGCGGATCTGGAGGGACGCGAAGACTGGCGCGAAGTGCCCTTGGTCACGATCGACCCGGAGGATGCCAAGGACCACGACGATGCCGTCCAGGCCGAGCGGGACGGCAGCGCCTCGAATCCAGGCGGCTTTATTCTGCGCGTCGCCATCGCCGATGTCGCCGCCTTCGTAAAGCCCGGCGGCGCCATTGACCTTGAAGCCCGCGAACGCGGCAATTCGGTCTATTTCGCGGATCGGGTCGTGCCTATGCTGCCTGAGCGGATTTCGAACGATCTTTGTTCCTTGCGCGAGGGCGAAGACCGCGCGGCGCTGGCGGTTCGAATTACCATCGCCGCCGATGGCCGCAAGCTTAGCCATAGCTTCCATCGCATTCTCATGCGCTCCGCAGCAAAATTATCCTACGCGCGAGCACAGGAGCTTTTCGATAGCCCCGCCTCTTCATCCCATCCGCTGCGAGAGCGGGTCATCGCCCCCCTTTTTGAGGCTTATGAGGCGCTCAAAATCGCCCGCCGCAAGCGGCAGCCCCTCGATCTCGACCTACCCGAGCGCAAGATCGTCTTAGACGAAAGCGGTGCGGTTCAGTCGGTTGTGACGCCAGAGCGGCTCGACGCGCATCGGCTGATTGAGGAATTCATGATTGCCGCCAATGTGGCGGCGGCCGAGGAGCTTGAGTTAAAGAGGCAGGCGTTCATCTACCGCGTGCACGATGAGCCGTCGATTGAAAAACTCAATAATCTTTCCGAGTTCTTAGCCTCCATTGGCATTAAGCTCGCCAAGGGCCAGGTTTTGCGGGCGGCTCAGTTCAACAATATCCTCGGGCGGGTGCGCGGAACGGATAATGAGCATATCGTCAATGAGGTGGTGCTGCGCACGCAAGCACAAGCCGAGTATGCCGTTGAGAATTATGGCCATTTCGGTCTCAACCTGCGGCGCTACGCACATTTTACCTCACCCATCCGGAGGTACGCCGATCTCATCGTCCATCGCGCCTTGATCCTCGCCCTCGAACTTGGCAATGATGGCCTGGGAAAGATGGGGGCAAAGGAGCTTGCCGTGATCGCGGAGGCGATTTCGGCGTCCGAGCGGCGGGCGATGGCGGCCGAGCGGGAGACCGCTGAACGGCTCATCGCGGCCCATCTTGCCGGCGAGATCGGCGCGACCTTTCGCGGCCGCATTTCGGGCGCGACGAATGCCGGCCTCTTCATCAAGCTCGACGACACGGGCGCCGATGGCTTTATTCCAGCGGCAATGCTGGGGGATGACTATTTTCGGCACGATGTCGCGCGCCACGCGCTCATTGGTTCGCGAACTGGCCAAGTCCACCGGCTGGGCGACATTGTCCATGTCAGACTTGTTGAAGCCGCCCCGCTCGCCGGTGCTTTGAGGTTCGAGCTTTTGAGCGAAAGCAGTGCCGCCCCAGCCAAACGCTCGCGCCTTAAAAGGGGAGAGCGGGCCGGCGGGCAACGCCCTCGGAGCGGTGCCAAATGGAGCGGTGCCAAATAGCGATAGGAAGAACTCAATGCCGAATAATGGTCTGGTCAGCATTCGCAGCGCGCGCTCTGTGACCGATGCTCTTGCTGCGGTCGAAGCTGCCTTGTCCGAAAAAGGCCTGATGATATTCGCTAGAATCGACCATGCGGCCGGTGCGGCGGAAGCGGGAATGCCTTTGCGCCCGACAATCTTGATAATCTTCGGCAACCCGCGTGCCGGAACTCCCCTCATGCAGGCGAAGCAGACCGTTGGCATCGACCTTCCGCTCAAGCTCCTTGTCTGGGAAGACGAAGAGGGTGCGGTGTGGCTTACCTACAACGATCCGACTTGGCTCGTGCGGCGGCATAAGATTGGTGCGGACGCCGGGCCCGCCGTCGACGCGATGGGGGCGCTACTCGCCGCGATCGCCCGGTCTGCCATGTAAGCCCGCCGCTAAAGCGTTACGGGAACGAGGTTATTTCACGGATCGAATGGGCTGCGTGCCTAGGCGAGATCGACAGTGAAAACGCAACAAAGCTCTTGCTGGCTCCTTCAATTGAAATGTATACTTCTGACCGAGCGAATTCTGTCTGGTTCGTTCATCAGAAAAAAGGGAGGTATTCATGCGCCGTTTTTTGGCATTGCTTTGCACGGTTTTCGCCTTGTCCCTCAGCCTCAGTGCGTGCGGTTCGCCCTCGCAAGATCCGACGATTCAGAAGAATGGTGCCGCTGGACCGCGATAACCGCCCGGCCGAGCTGACCTCGTTTGTACCAATCGCAGCGCGATTTATGCATGCCAGCTTCGCCGGCCTTGCCGAGTAAGGGGATTAAAAAGTCGCGTTGTGTTAGTACCCTGGCCGCCGGCAAATCTTGAAATTCCGACGGCCAGCAAAATATAATGATTGATGTATAATTTCACAGGATGGAAAAACATTGCGGCGTTTCGGGCCGCCGAAGAACAGCCCTCGGGCGCATCGAGAAATGTGTGGCAGGCGATGCGTAAGGGCGGCTGTGGTTTATGTCCCGCCTGCGGAAAGGGCAGGCTGTTTCGCTCCTACCTAAAAGTGAACGACTGCTGCCCAAGCTGTGGCGAGGAGTTCTTTCACCAGCGCGCCGATGATGCGCCGCCTTATTTCACCATTCTTATCGTCGGGCATGTCGTTGGCGGCCTGATGTTGCTCACCGAAACGCTTTGGCCCAATGCGCCGCTTTGGGTTCACTTTGCGATTTGGCCAACGCTAACGCTCATTCTCTCGCTCTGGCTCCTGCCGATTATCAAGGGCGTGCTCATTGCATATCAATGGGCTTTAGGAATGCACGGTTTTAAATCTTCATAAGAACTTAACGCGGCGCGGCAACCAATAGCTAGGATTTGCTAGCCAAAAGATGAGTCTAAAAAACGCTCGGAAAAGCGAGCCTTAAAAAGTGTTCTACAGCCTTAAAAAGTGTTCTAGAGCTTTAAATGTAAATATTTTTACATAGTGAAATTTTTAATCGGGTTTTTGCCTCGAGCGCGGCCATATGTTACCGTTGGGATTGTGGTGCGTAAGTCGCCATAGCCGTATTCTCGCCATGAACGATCGGTTAACCTTAACAGCGTTTGTTTGAATGCCGAAATTTTTGTTTAGCTTCGATCAAGGTTGACGGAACATTCCTTTAACCAAACGGGGGTACGGCTAGAGGTCAGACCCGCAGAAATGAGAAGGAGTGTGGGATGAGCTTTTTCCGATTGGCTGGCGGATTGAGGCTCGCGGCTATCCTCGGCGCCGCGCTTTCGATCACCGCATGTGCCAAAGCCCCTCCCGAAAATGGGCCGACCTCTGGCCTTAATAGTGGCGCCCCCGCGACGCCGGGGAGCCCGCAGGATTTCGCTGTAAATGTCGGAGACCGCGTCTTCTTTGATAGCGACTCTAGCGAATTGTCTCAAACCGCTCAGGCGACGCTCGCCAAGCAAGCAAGTTGGCTCCAACAGTACCCCCGCTACAACATCACGATTGAAGGAAATGCCGATGAGCGTGGCACGCGGGAATATAATTTCGCTTTAGGGGCGCGACGCGCGGAAACAACCAAGGAATACCTGGTCGCACGAGGAATCCCGGCCTCACGGCTCCGGACCGTCAGCTATGGCAAGGAGCGTCCCGTCGCCTCCTGTAATGACAACTCCTGTTGGTCACAAAATCGCCGCGCCGTCACTGTACTCACGGGTGGCCAATCGTGATACTAAGTTTCAGCGGGCGGTTTCCTCCCCCCGGCCGCTGATATGTCCCGGTCGATCAAACGCAGTTATCTTTGATTGAAATCCGGCACCGGCGCTTTCCACGTGAAGCGCCGGTTTTTGTTGACCGATTGGTCTTAGAAGCGCAACTCTCCCGGACCGCCTCGCGGCAGATCTCAGCGGCGACAGACGCACGCCCTGATGCGACAGCTCCGCCGGGTTGGGTGCATCAACCTTCCATAATGCCGCGTGCGGATATCACCAGCCAAGAATTCTTTCGCCGCATCCTCTGGCCTGGTCCCGGAAGGGCGCCTTTTCTCCGGGAGCTACAAAAAGGGCTGCCTCCCATTGGGAAGCAGCCCGAGTTCGTTTCATCAACCCTGTCCCAGCGGCTACGCTTGCGGTTGCGGCTCCAACCCGCCTGGCTCCGGGCCTGATTTCGGCCGGATCACCCCTGTCGTTGGAACCGGGGAGCCGCGCGGCGGCGGCTCGGGGTCGCCACCGGCATCGCGCACGGGCGGGTTCCCTTTCAAAAGCTCGACAATCTCCTCCCCTGTCAGGGTCTCGTATTCGAGAAGGCCCTTTGCGAGTGTCTCGAGGTCCTGCCGCTTTTCATTGATGATGCGCGTCGCTTCGGCGAGCCCCGCCTCGACGAGCCGCCGCACCTCGGCATCGATTTTTTGCGCAGTCGCCTCGGAGACGGTTTGCTGGCGGCCAATGGAATAGCCGAGGAAAACCTCGTCGTTGTTGTCGCCATAGGCGACGGTGCCGAGCTCCTCGGAAAATCCCCAGCGCGTCACCATAGCCCGGGCGAGCTTCGTGGCCTGCTCGATATCGGATTGCGCCCCGGAGGTGATCTTTTCCTTGCCGAAAATAATCTCCTCCGACACACGCCCGCCCATGCAGATAGCCAGTCTCGATGTCATCTGCTCATAGCTCATAGAGAGCTTGTCCCGCTCGGGGAGCTGCATCACCATGCCAAGCGCCCGCCCACGGGGAATGATGGTCGCTTTATGCACGGGATCGGTGGCGGTCACGTTGAGCGCAACGATGGCATGGCCGCCCTCATGGTAAGCGGTGAGCATCTTTTCTTGCTCGGTCATGACCATGGTGCGTCTTTCGGCGCCCATCATGATCTTATCTTTTGAGTCCTCAAACTCCAGCATCGTCACGACGCGCTTGCCGCGCCGCGCCGCCAGCAAGGCGGCCTCGTTGACGAGATTCATAAGATCGGCGCCGGAAAAGCCGGGGGTGCCACGGGCGACGGTTTTTAGCTCAACATCAGGCGCGAGCGGAACCTTACGCACATGCACCTTCAGGATCTTCTCGCGGCCGACCACGTCCGGGTTCGACACGACAATCTGACGGTCGAAGCGTCCCGGCCGCAAAAGCGCGGGATCGAGAACATCGGGGCGGTTTGTCGCGGCGATCAGGATGATGCTCTCATTGGCTTCAAACCCATCCATCTCGACAAGCAGCTGATTAAGCGTCTGTTCGCGCTCGTCATTGCCGCCGCCGAGTCCGGCACCGCGGTGACGGCCAACCGCGTCGATCTCGTCGATAAAGATAATGCATGGCGAATTTTTCTTTGCCTGCTCGAACATATCTCGGACGCGGCTTGCGCCAACGCCAACAAACATTTCAACGAAATCCGAACCGGAAATCGTGAAAAATGGCACGTTGGCCTCGCCCGCGATCGCCCGCGCGAGCAGCGTTTTGCCAGTCCCCGGAGGCCCCACAAGCAACACGCCACGCGGGATCCGCCCGCCGAGCTTTTGGAACCGTTGGGGGTCTCTCAAAAATTCGACGATTTCCTGGAGGTCCTCCTTGGCTTCGTCGACACCAGCGACGTCTTCAAAAGTGACTCTGCCGTGCGCCTCGGTGAGAAGCTTTGCCTTGGATTTGCCAAAGCCCATGGCCTTGCCACCCGCGCCTTGCATCTGACGCGACAGGAAGATCCACACACCAATGATCGCGATCAAAGGCAGTCCGTTGACCAGCAAGGTCATCAGCCAATTGGTATTCTCGGACGGTGGCTTAGCAGTGATTGAAACGTTCTTTTTGTAGAGACTTTGAACGAGGGTTGGATCATTGGGGGCATAAGTCGCAAAGGCACGGTTATCCGTGAAATGCCCGGTAATTTCATTACCGGAAATCGTCACCTCGCGTACATGCCCCTGCTCAACCTCGTTGAGAAGCTGGCTGAAGGCGATGTCCTGCGACGGCACGCGCTGACCCGGATTCTGAAATAGCATCACGAGTGCAACGACGAGAAGAATTATGATTACCCAGAGCGCAAAATTCCGAAAGTTCGGATTCATTTTCGTTCTCGCCACAGATCGTTTCGGCCGCGAGGCCGTCACTGGTTAACAGAACACCCGCACGGAATAGGGCATGGTCCAATGTAAGCCCAGTTTTTCCAATTGCCAAGGGAGGTTGGCTATCAGGTGACAGACGAAAGCTGCCGCCGAAGGTCGCCCTTTCGTCCGCGGCGGCGCTCGCCTTCCTCCTCGATGAGAAGAGAATAGTCCCTCTCAAACCGGATAATCGCGCCGCCGAGGCTCGTTTTAAAGGGCGTACCAGCCGCTAGGGACTTTGCAAGCCTCGCCGTTACAACTTCAAGCCGATCGAGCCGAAGCGCCTTTGGAGCACCAATCACTTTTAATTCATCGGCCAAAAAACGCAGTAAAATTTCTTCTGGCTGGCCCGCAAGCTCCGCAATATTAGCACTGAAATTGCCGGGGTTACGCTTGGTGCTGATGCGAGCCACCACCTCTTCAAGCTGCCGCTCGAGGGCCGCGTTGGCTCTTGCTGCGCGCTGGCCAAGGCGCCGCAGCGCCTGGGCATCAAGCCCTTCTTCGGCGAACAGGCGCGCCAACCGACGAATCCGTGTTCTTGCGTAGCCCGGATGTTGGTTCGCCGGGTCACGGATGAAAGGATGGTGCCTCGCCTCGCAGAACCTGACGAGCTCTGCCTTAGGGATACTTAGCAAAGGCCGGCTTAAGACGATACCGTGGCGCTCGCTTGTGCCCGGCATGCCGGCCAGTCCGGCGATTCCGCTCCCTCTGAGAAGCCGGAACAAAACCGTTTCGGCCTGATCATCCGCATGGTGCGCCGTCACCAAGTAATCGGCACCGATCGAATAGGCATGCTGAAAGAGCAGGGCATATCGAGCGTCCCTCGCGCGCTCCTGTATCCGTGATCTTGGTTTCTCACCACACCAAGCCAGGATGGTGTGAGGGAGCGAAAGAGCCGCGGCAAAGCCCGCCACCATCTCGGCTTCTTCCCAAGACTCCCGGCGCAGTCCGTGGTCGACGGTCGCAACAGCGACCGGCGGCGCGGCGGCCAGAAGGGACGCCCACTCCTTGGCCATCAGCATCAATGCGACGGAATCGGGGCCGCCCGACACCGCCAGAAGAATGCCGCGCGCCGCCGTAAGCGGTCCGAACAGCTCAACAATGCGTTCCAGCGAAAGTCGCTCCGGGCACTCTCGCTGTAAAACAACCCCGCCAGTCATTAGAGGAGCCCAAGAAATTGGCGTTTATGACGAATGGGCTCAGCACTGCGCCCGTTTTGCCTCCCGTTCCGCGCCAAGCTTGACCATTGCCGGGGCATTTGGGTATTTTCTCGCGATCTCGCCATAGGTAGCGCATGCCTGTTCCTTGGCGCCAAGAGCGGTCAGGGACTGGCCCAAACGCAAAAGACCTTCCGGAGCCCGCGGCGCCTGAGCGTATTGGGTCGACAACCGAAGGTATTGCTCAGCTGCTTCTCTTTGACGCCCTCTAAGATAATAGCTTTCGCCTAGGAAGTAGATCGCATCCGGAGCCAGTTTGCTTTTCGGATTGTTTTGCAAAAATTCCGCGAAACCTTTCTCTGCATCCTCATACGCTTTTTGCTTTAAAAAAGCTAAGGCAATATCGAATTTCTCCTTAGCCGAGCCTGCGGAACCCGCTATCGCCGTGTTGTTGGCGGAGGAGCTTGGTTGCCCGTTTCCGCCAGCTTGTGAGATTTCCCCGTTGCGGAAGCGGCCTTTCGAGAGATCAAGCGGTGCTCCTGGATCGTCTTGGCCGTGGAACGCGGGTTCCTCCTCCGCCCGTGGCGAGGCAGCTCCTTGCACTTGCGCCGGGGCGCCGAGGGGCCGAGGGCTGCCAGGGGCGTTGGGATTCGCGGCTGGGTCGAATGCATCGCCGCGCGTTTTCTGTTCGGCCGGGGGCCGCCCAGAGGGCTGGACCTCGCCGAGAATTGGCGCGTCCGCCCCGCCCCGCTTTTGCGGGTATTTAGGGGGCACGCCGGGCGATCCTTCCCGCAGGCGAAAATCGACATCCTCTTGAAACTTTCGAAGTTGCTCGGTGAGTTTCTGGCTCTCGAACTGCAACTGCTCGATTTGTCCGTTGATTTGCCGAATCTGATTTTCGATCTTACTCATGCGGACGAGAAGCTGCCCGGGATCCGCCTGCTCTCCGGCATAAGGATAATCGCCCGGTTCGCCGATATCGGCCGGCGGGCGTCCATACCCCTGCGCGAGCTGCGTGCCGCCAAAGACTGAAGGAAGGGTGGAAGATTTAGCGATGCCTTCCGCCGACGCGATTGGAGCCGCCAATATCGCAGCGATCGCGAGAAGCTTGACGCGCGGTGCCCTGCGCATCAAAGGGAACGATAGGGCTTTAACGAACATCAATTTTTATTTACTTTTTCGACCGTTATTCTCAACCGCCACAGTTCAGGAAGCGGCCACCTTACAAAGGCGGGAAATTTCGTGCAAATTATGGAGATTGATTTTTGCGCGGTTCGGATCGCCCCTGCTCCAAACCCGCCCGCCCCGGACCGATCATTCCGTAACATCATTTCACAAAGTGATGAGGTATTAATGATGTGATGAAGCAAAACAATAACTCAATTGCCACTAGGCACACGCCCTGTTAGAATGCTACGTAAAGACTATATTGAACTATGTTTATTATTTCATTTGAAACGGGGATGCTGAATGGCACAAAAATATTTCGGTACTGATGGCATCCGCGGGCTTGCGAATGCAACGATCACGCCCGAACTTGCCATGAGAGTCGCGCAAGCCACCGGGATCGTATTCCGAAGGGGTGAGCATCGCCATCGTGCCGTCATCGGCAAGGACACACGTCTTTCCGGATATATGATTGAAACGGCGCTCGTTGCCGGTTTCACATCTGTCGGCGTCGACGTGCTTTTGCTCGGGCCCATGCCGACCCCCGCCGTCGCGATCCTTACTTATTCCATGCGCGCCGATGTCGGCGTGATGATCTCTGCTTCTCACAATCCTTACGAGGACAATGGCATAAAATTATTTGGGCCAGATGGATTCAAATTATCCGACACGGTTGAAACGAAAATTGAAGCAATCCTTGAAAAAGGCACGCTTAAACTTGCAAAACCGGTCGATCTCGGCCGCGCCATGAGGGTTGAAGGCGACCGAGCCCGTTACATTGAATTCGCCAAACGCACTCTGCCCCGCAACCTGACGCTCGATGGATTACGCATTGTCGTCGATTGCGCCAATGGAGCCGCTTATAAAGTGGCGCCGGGGGCCTTGTGGGAACTGGGTGCCGAGGTCATTTCCATCGGCGTTGAACCGGACGGATACAACATCAACCGGGACATTGGCTCAACGGCTCCGAGTGCGCTCATCAAAAAAGTTCGAGAGGTGCGCGCCGATATCGGCATCGGCCTTGATGGTGATGCCGATCGAGTGATTTTCGTCGATGAATCTGGAAAGCTGATCGATGGCGACCAGCTTCTGGCGGCCCTTGCGCAGAATTGGAAAGACGCAGGGAAGCTATCATGCCCAGGCATCGTTGCGACAATTATGTCCAATCTTGGCCTCGAGCGTTATTTGGACGGCATCGGCCTCTCGCTAGCCCGCACCGCTGTCGGTGACCGGTACGTGCTCGAGCACATGCGCGAAAACGGCTTCAACCTTGGCGGCGAGCAATCGGGCCACATCATTTTGTTGGACCATTGCACCACGGGCGATGGTCTCGTCGCTGCCTTGCAGCTTTTGGCGATCATCAAGAAGCAAAATAAGCCAGTCAGCCAGATCTGCCGCCGCTTCGATCCCGTCCCTCAAGTCTTGAAAAATGTCCGGTTTAATGGGGGCCGGCCCCTCACCGATGCGAAGGTCGCCCGCGTTATCGAAGAAGCGCAGGAAAAACTCGGTAAAGAGGGGCGTCTCGTTGTCCGCGCGTCCGGAACTGAGCCTGTCATTCGCGTCATGGGAGAAGGTGACGACCGGGATCTCGTCGAAAGTATCGTCGACGATATTTGCGCCTGCGTTTCGGCATCAGCGCAGGCAGCGTAGCGAGCACCGCAGCCTCATCGGCGGCGTGGGCTGCTAAACCACGCGCGGCACGCCGGGCTGAGCTTGGATTTTTGGCGAGCCATGCACTGAGCAACCCGCGCTTCATCCGGGATTTCGTCCGGGCAGAGGCGGTATGCATCGTCCTCGCACGCCTGCTGTTGCTGCTCGCGGATACTGCCTTGGCAAAGCGCGGCGGTCGGCGCGATCAGCAAGGCGGCAAGGACAATCAGAGCGGATTTTGTTTGCATTCGAGAGCCTTTTCCTTCTAAACGCTCGGTAAGCTTAAAGCGCGGGCCCTCTTGAACACGAACTGTTGAACAAATCTAGCCTAAACTTGGCAAATGAGGTGCCGGCGCAGCAGTTCACTGCAAGTGAAACACGTTTTATTTGCAGGCAGGCTGCGGCTTTAATCATCTCGTTTGCTCATGGAGAATACCGTCTTCTCGGCCGAGGAAATCGAACGATACGCGCGGCATATCGTGCTGAAAGGGGTCGGGGGGCCAGGCCAACAAAAGCTAAAGGCGGCCAAAGTCCTTATTATCGGCGCTGGGGGTCTTGGGTCGCCGCTCATTCAATATCTCGCCGCGGCGGGTATTGGTGAAGTCGGTGTCGCCGACGACGATGAAGTGTCCCTTTCAAATCTGCAGCGTCAGATTTTGCACCGCACGCAAGACATTGGCGTTCCCAAAGCCGAGAGCGCGAAAGCCGCTGTCGCCTTGCTAAACCCCCACGTTAGGGTCACGCCAATCCGGGCAAGGCTCACCGAAGAAAACGCTCGGGCCATGGTCAAGGCATTCGACATTGTCGCAGATGGGTCAGATAATTTCGCTACCCGCTACGCCGTTTCGGACGCGTGCTTTTTCGAAAGACGGCCGCTCGTGACGGCGGCCGTTGGCGCCTTCGATGGATCTCTGACAGTCTTGCGCCCTTACGAAAAAAACGCGGCTGGCGAGCCAAATCCAACCTACCGCTGTCTTTACCCCGAACCACCGCCGGCCGGAGCCGTCCCCGCTTGCAGCGAGATCGGAGTTCTGGGCGCTTTGACGGGTATCCTTGGCGCCATGATGGCTCTCGAGGTCATTCGCGAAATTGTCGGCTTTGGCGAAGGTCTCGTCGGCAAGCTTCTTCTCGTCGATGCCTTTAGCATGCGTTTCGAAACGTTGCGCTATCATTGGGATCCTGAAAATCCCTTGAGTGGGGCGGCATCTTAGCGAGGGGACCCTCTCTGGATCGTTGACAGCCGGCTTGCCAGCACGCATAGACTTGAACTATTGGCGCTTTCCGCTGGGGGATAGTTCAACGGTAGAACCGCGGACTCTGACTCCGTTAATCCTGGTTCGAATCCAGGTCCCCCAGCCAATAGAAATCATGCAATGTTTTCCACTTTAGCCGCCCGTCGAAGGGGCTTTTGTATGTCGCATGTGTTGCAAAACTAAGCCATTGATTACAAAAGAGTTCCATTTGGCAATATCGGCCTTCAGACCTTGAGATGAGCGTCCGCCTCGGTACTGGGATCTTCAGGCGTAGCCGCGCCAGGGCCTCGGCGAGCCTCTCCCTGTTCCGGCGAGAAATGGTCCTTGTCCCGTAGCGTGCGGGGGAGGCGAAGCGTATCAAAGAGGACCAGGGCCAAAAATGAAGTATGGGACAGGGTGACCTCGTCCTCGAACTCGAACTCAGCGCGGCTTCGTCAGCCGGGGTTCGTGTTCGATACCTAAGCGCCCTGGTATACGCTTGAATATCAGCAGGCAAACCGTCGCAATAATGATCCGTAAGTCATTGCGCAAACTCACATCGTAGCTGTAGCGTTCATAATAGGAAAATTTGATCGGCATAATCTCACGCCGGTAGAATGCCTCTACATTGGTCTTGCCATCCAAAAGAGAGCTTTCGTCGCGAAAAAGTATTGCGGCGTAGTCGGTCATTCCCGGTCGCAAGGACAACATGATCGCGCGCTGGTCGGGTGTATAATATTTTATAAAACGCGGCACTTCCGGACGTGGTCCGACGAGTGACATTTCTCCTCTGAGGACGTTGATAAGCTGGGGAAACTCATCAAGCTTGGATTTTCTGAGGAAGCGTCCCACGCGAGTGACGCGGCTATCGGCGCGGACTGTTATCTCTGGCCCTACCTGCGGCGCGTCGGCAATCATCGAACGGAATTTGAAGATGCGGAAGAGCCGCCCGCCCCGCCCAACGCGTTCCTGTCTGAAGAATATTGGGCCTGCACTATCCAGTTTGATCGCGATGGCGACCGCGAGGAAGAGAGGCGATAGAATGAGGAGGCCGGCCACAGAGCCAACGGCGTCCACGGCGCGCTTAAGCGCCAGCGTGGCGGCCGATGGCCTAGCGATAGCAGTGCTACCGGCGGATCGTGACGCGCTCATCGCCCGAGAAGCCTGCGTAACACCAGACCGACGCGCTCGACCTGGGTATCCGTCATGCCCGGAAATAATGGTAATGATACCGCCCCAGCAAAGTAACGGTCGGCAACCGCGAATTCTCCAGGCTGGCAAGGATAACGTTGCTTCCAATAGGTCATTTCGTGGAGAGGGCGGTAGTGAACCGACGATCCGATTCCCGCCTTGGTTAGTGCAGCTATAACTTCATCGCGCCTAGCACAGGCATCTTCGTGGATGCGAATAGGAAATAGATGCCAGGCGTGAAGATCTCCTTCGGGTGGCAGCGCCGGCAGGTCAAGCGGCAAATCCTTGAGAGCTTCGAAATACCGAAGCGCAGCCTGCTGGCGCTGCTTTTGCAAGGAATAGACCTTGGAGAGCTGGGTTATACCGAGCGCCGACGCGATATCCGTCAGGTTATATTTGAAGCCAGGCGCGACAACGTCATAAATCCAGGCGGCGCCGACCTTGCTAAACCGGTCGAAAGCTTCCCGGTTGAGCCCGTGGGTTCGCATAAGTGTCGCGCGGGCGGCAATTTCCGGATTGCGCGTGACGAGCATTCCGCCTTCGCCCGTGGTGATCGTTTTGTTGGCGTAGAAGCTGAAGATGCAAGCATCCGAGTCCCAAGCGCCGATGAGGCGACCATCGCGACGAGCGGGAAGGGCATGGGCCGAATCCTCGATGACTTTTAGACCGTTATCGCGCGCGAAATTGAGAACCGCCTTCATATCGCAAGGAAGGCCACCGAAGTGTACGGGCATGATGGCTTTGCAATGGGGTGTCAAACGGCGCTTGGCATCGGCGAGATCGATCAAATAAGTGCCTGGTTCAACGTCAACGAGAACAACTTCCGCGCCGAGATAGCGAATAACTTCCGCCGTCGCGGTAAAGGTCAACGTCGGCACGATCACGCTATCGCCGGGCCCTATGCCGCAGGCTTCTGCCGCTAGATGCAGCCCAGCGGTCGCCGAGTTCACGGCTACGGCATCAACGCCGCCGCCGAGGAACGCCACGAAGCTTTCCTCGAATTCGCGCGTCTTGGGGCCAGTGGTCAGCCAGCCGGAGCGCAGGACAGCTGCGACCGCTTCGATCTCATCCGCGGTAATCGCCGGTCGAAAAAAGGGAATGTCCATGCTTTCCCTCGAATTCGAGCCTCTTCAAAACGGCGCCGATAAATCAAAAACGCTGGCAAGTCCAAAGTCTCTTGCCGGTCATGATTTAAGGCCAATTAGGCGGAGAGATCCAGAACGGTCGACCTAAAGAAGCAGTTCGGTAGAAAAAGATCAAATCGCCGATTTGGCCTGCGGCGCACGGGCTTCCGGGGCTGGGCTAAATGGTTCCGTGGGAGCGAGGAGGTGGCGGCGCCGGTTTCCGGCCCGGCCTCAGCAAATGCAGTAAGCGGGTCGAGCCGCCCGATGCCATGCCAAAAGGATGGACCGCGGCCCTAAGCAGGTCGAGGCCCCTTCAATGCGGCTGAGAGCCGACGCTCAATTATGAGTGAGGCTAAAATTGCTGACATAGATGACGTTGTTTCCGGCGTTTCTCCAAACCCAAACCAAAACGGTGTAGGCATTGCTCGGCACGGCAACAGGTAAGGTCATAGCTTGCCAGGTTGTGTTAGTGTAATAGGAGGAGGCTCTCGCTTCCGAAATGAGAGACCCATTCGCAGCCAGGAAATCGACGCCAACAGCATAGGCGTCATATGGGCTAAGCGGGATAATAGAGCTAGACACCATTCCGGCGAATGTCAACGTGTAATTGCCGGCAGCCAGGCCGGTTAAGGACTGCCCGATACCACCGGCCCCCGGCCCAACCTGGACAGCGTTGCCGCCATTCAAAACGCCGATCGATGCGTTACCCCAGTTGCTCCAATTGTTTAGGCCATTTGCAAAATTTCCGTTCTGAATGAGATTCGCAGACGCGGGCGTGGGTGTCGGCGCGGGCGTGGGTGCAGGTGTAGGCGAGCTCGCGGTACTGCCAGAATTGGAGTTATAGGCTCCGATATCCCAGCCCGTTGGGCTTGGCCGCGGATTACCGGCGTAATCGATGGGGACGGGTAAAGCCATGCCGGCACCCATCGCTGGACTGCCCGCCTGTAGCTCGAAATAAGCCGGATTCCCGGTGTAGGTCGTCGAGGGGTTCGCGTTCGCGAACAGCGGATTGGCTTGCATCAGGTTCGTGTTGGTGAAGGTAGCACTCCCGCCACCGCACCCATCTTGGGTATAATTTGCCACAGAGTTATTGTAGCTAATATTATTTGAGAGAACTATTCCGCTTCCAACGGTAGAGCATCCGGCAATACCACGTTGGTTCCCGTATGCGATATTGTTGGCAACTGTCACATTCGTCAACGACCCGCCACTTGTCCAAAGGGCCAAGCCCCAGGTTCCATTGTTTGCCATAACGTTTTGATAGACTTTCACATTGCTTACATTGTAATAACCGGCCACTACCAACCCCATTCCGTGGGTATTGTGCACCAGGATATTGTTAACATAGCTATTCCCGCCACATTCCATGTATATGCCGTGATCGTACGTGTTGTCCCACGCTGAGCCAATATCATGGATATAGTTTTGGCCAACATAATTGTTGCAAGTGGCCGCTGCTGTGCCTTCTTGGATCCCTTGTCCGCCTTGCCCTGTGCGGCCTGTGTCGGGTCCAGAGATATTGTAAATCTCATTGTTGATGAACTGATTATTGGTCGAGGGTACGCTGCCATTATCATAGATAGATATGCCGCCTTGCGCACAGTTTCGGATCGTAAATCCATCGATGGTGTTGTAACTTGTTCCGTACAGAATAAAGCAGCTGATGCGATTGGTAGAAGCGGACCCGTCGACGATTGCGCCGCCACGAACCGTGGAGTGCAAGGTGATTTGTTGTCCGGGCGCGCCGGATTTATTGAGATATATCCCCCAGCCGGGCGTGTAATCGGTATAGGTCCCTGGTTCGACATTGATCGTGTCGCCGGCCACTGCACGAGAATATGCATTTGTGATCGTAAGAAAGGGTGCTGATTGTGTTCCGGGATTTGAATCCGAGCCCGTCGTTGCAACGTAATAATTAGTCGCATTCGCCAAGCCCGGCAGCGCGAAGAGTGCGGTGCCGCAGATGAGGGCGTTGAGGCAGGCCAGTTGGGTTTTCCTTAGAAGACAACCTTTCACTCTATCTCTCCTGTTCTGCTTCCGCTTATACGGAAATCTTGACTTAACGTTGAGGGGTGAGCACGATAGTGAAATAATGATATATATCAGTTAATGATGTTATAACATTTAACCGCTACTGTCAAGCGTCACATGTAAGAAGTTCGGCTCCAGCCTTTAGTGTCAAGTAGTTTACACAAAGCGCGAGCTCTGCCACCCGACCCAAACCACCGACCATAAGCGTTGCAACTATGTCCGGAGAAGGACCCTCCCTCGGCGGGAAGCAGAAGATATCGTGGTTGTCCAGCGGAGATACGATGTTCAGCTCGTGGAGATCACGTGTTTCGGTAGGGAAGATATCGTGTCTGACTTGTGGCAAAGCACGATAGTCCTCATTCAAAACATAACGGGAGAGGAACTACTCCCTCCCTCTTAGTGCGTTCAATGCGCAAGCTGGTCAGACCAAAGCGCCGAGCGGATCGCCGTGAGCGCCGCTTAGGCAGACTCATACGCATCTTCATTCACCCCGTTTCGATTTAGCAGGGGGCGTGGGGGCGGCGATCCAAAAATAATCGAGACTTTAATATCGAGTCTTTTGTGCATAATGATTTCTCGCCCCAGATCAGGTTCAGACACCCGAATTGCACTTTGTGAATTCGATGGGATATGGAGTTATTTGCGATCGAAAAGGCCTGACGGCATCAGCGAGAAGATAGAGCGAGCGGTCGAGGTCCCAATTTGATAAGTAGTCTGAATGATCGCGGTTCGCGAGAGACTATAGCTACTCTGTTACGAGCTAGCCGTCTGCCAATGTAAATTTGCCGAGCGTCAACGCGAGGCCGCCATCAAAGAAAAGCGGGGTATGAATGGCCGAATTAAGAAACGATCAAATAAATGAAGCATTGTCTCATACGAGGTATTTCCTAGAATGGGGGGGAATGGCTTGGGAGCGGCAATTCAGGTATGCTTTGCATAAAATCCTAGGCCCAGAACTTGGAGGGCTTAATGTACTAGACATTGGTACGCGAACTGGAAAAATGTCATGCTTCTTTGCATTGCTAGGTGCTAACGTCACGGGGATTGATATAACTCACGGGTTTGCCCAACGCGCGGCGGATGAAGCAGCGCGATGGAAGGTATCAGACCGTTGCAATTTTGTGCAATATAATGGCAATCTCGACATATTTAAAGACGAGTCTTTCGACATCGTATTTACAAAGAGCGTATTGGTGCTTGTGCAGAACTTAGACGAGTTCACCAGTTCCATTAACCGCATTCTGAGACGGACCGCAAAATTCATTTTTATAGAGAATTCTAAAGGAGGACCGCTGCATTATTTACGTTATTTGAAACACCGACGAAGCTGGGATTTTTCACAAGCGAATTATTTCACGGACAGAGAAATAGAATGCGTGAAGAAAAACCTCAATGTTTCAGGCGTCAGAAAAACTCGCTATCCGCCAACTTACTTGATATTTGGCCAAAAGAAGCCCATGCCCCCCGCGGTGGGCCAAAACCCGGGCTGCCCTCAACGAACGTAACCTCTCCGAAAACTGTTCGTTTCAGCTATGAAGCGCAGCATTGCTTCAGCCGCGCGAAATATATTTGATCCGAGTCTGAGGCAACTTCATCACGAAAATAATCATTCCTTTACATCTAAAATCTTTTCTCTAAGCTTTTTTGGTAACTGGAAATGAGTTCAGGTAGATGACGCATCAATGTGAATTAGGCTCGGCAATCAGCTTGAATATTTGTATCAGCTTGGATTTTATCGGCCGTTTGCTTTAGCCAGAGTTCGCCGTGCTCTGGTAAGGAATAGCGAGGTAGGGGAGACCAAAGCGTGAAATGGTGCTTTTTCTCACCAGGTTATCGGTCGCTCCATGTTCTTGGCGGAGATACGCGGATGACCGGCGGGGCGGAAGCTCAAATCGCTTACCTGGCCGCAGCCATGGTTAAGCTCGGCCACACAGCCGTCCTTATCTATGGAGACGGGCGAGGGAAGGGGCAATGCAAGATCATAGCGGGCGTCGTCTGTATCAATGCGGCACCCTCATGGTCGCATCCGGCAAGCCTAGCGGCACTCTGGCACGCGTTGAATCGATTGTCCCCAGACCTGCTTTATGCACAGCTGCCAAGCGATTTTCTCTGGCTTTTGGGCGCATTCGCCCGGCTCCGCCCGGGCACGTGCTTCTTGTACCAGCTCGCCAGTGACATCCATGGCAACTCATGGACGGCTTACGAGTACAACAGGTGGTTTCATGCGCCGCTTTATGCGCTCGGGCTAGCAGCCGCCCATCTAATTACCGTCCAGCACGGCCATCAGCGGGCTTCGATGAACCCGCGCCTGCAAACGAAGCTAGCTTATGTGCCGAACCTCGTGCGCTCGTTGAGCGACGCTCCTCGGGTGTTCGAAGCGTCCAGCTTCGATGCCATCTGGATCGCCCTGGTTCGCCCAGTAAAGCGGCTTGGGATTTTCCTCGACCTTGCTGACTCGCTCCCCGACCTCCGCTTTGCTGTCGTAGGCGGATTTGAGTCGGCTGTAAGTCTTTACGAGCGGACTTCATTAGAGGAACGGATGGCTGCTTTGCGGAATCTCATGTTTCTGGGCCCGCAGCCATCTGAACAAGTTATGGCCTTGCTGTCGCGGAGTAAGGTTCTCGTCAATACGTCGGATTTCGAAGGGTTTCCCAACACGATGCTCGAAGCGTGGAGCGTCGGGGTTCCGATCGTATCGCTATCGGTGGACCCGGGCGGGGTTATCGAGCGGGAGCAGCTTGGGCTTGTAAGCGGCAGCCAGGCAAATCTGCGGCGCGATGTAATCGCGCTCTCACGCCAACGGCCACTCAATGCGCGGCTCGGCGGCAACGGACTAGCTTATGTCCGGCGAGAGCATAGCCTTGAGGCGGTCTGCGCGGCGCTTTCACGAGCTCTGCCCGGCGTGGAGCTTGCACCACCGCCCTTCTGAGGAGTGATGCAATGGTTAGAACTCCACTCAAGTTGCAGCATACTGGCCATCGCATCGCCGTTATCTTCGGGCTTGCCATATTTGCGGGTGTTAGCGCCGGACTTCTACTATTCGGTAATACATTTCCCCTGCTGCTCGTGGCAGGAGGTGCTTGCACGGTTATAGCAGTCGGAATAGTCGTCTTCTTGCTACAGAGGCCGCTTATTGCGTTCTACGTCGGGCTCTTCTTTTTCCTGTTCCCGTTCGGTCTACGGCCACCCCTACCGGACCCAATCAATGATAGCGTTTGTGACGGAGCGATGGCATTGGCCTTATTGGCTTGGATGCTCCACGCGCCCTCTAAGCGCTCGCCAATTGTTTGGAATTCAGTGTATATACTCCTGTTTCTTTATATTATGTGGGCCACTGTCACTCTTTTGTGGGCTCCGGATCTCATCGCGGGTAAAAAAAAACTCGTTTCCTATTGCATTGGTCTCAATATGCTTTTCTTGATTGTCAACCAGGTTACATCTCTCAAGGCTGTTGATGGGTTTATGCGTGTTATGGCACTCGTTGGCTGGACCATGGTCATCGTTGGATCAGTTTCAATCCTGGATTCCGGCTTTCAATTCGGTGAAAGGCTGAAAATCGTCGGTATGAATGAGAATGCGTTGGGGTATTATTTCACGGTGCTGCTCCCTGGCGCGATATGGCCTGTCCTGCGATCGTCAGGGTTGATGCGCCTTCTCCATATGGCGCTGAGCATTATGTTTATCATTGGTGGTTTGATCTTAATACTTGCCAGTGGCTCACGCGGTAGCTCCCTATCGCTAGTGGTCATGCTGCTTGCATTTTGGTTCTGGAAGCCCCTTCGTCCATGGGGTATCGTTGGCGCCATGCTCGTCGCGGGCACCGTTTTGTTCGCGCCATTTTTGCTGGATTCGTTGAACAATCGTCTTGGTGATGTCGGGGGCAGTGAGGTAGGAGGGCGCGACCTGCTTTGGACGGCAGGCCTGCATCTTATATTGGATTATCCTCTCATTGGTGTCGGCGTGGGAAACGGTGTATATGAGCTGCCACGTTATGTAGCAGCTGTGACCTCGCACTTTGACAAGCATGATTTTCTCGCCGCCCACAACCCGCTGATTGAGGTAACAATAGACCTGGGCTTTATCGGACTGCTTATGTTCATTGCTATCCTTGTGAGCGCCTTGAAACAATTTATTCAGTGGCGCCGCGATTTACGATTGCGCGAAGGGCCAATTGCGGCCTATTTTCCAATTGTGCTCGTTAGTGTGGCTGGATACTTCGCATCGTTTTTCAAGGACGGCGGCTTGGACCTCCATCCGACCTACATTCTGGTGCTAGGGCTTCTCGTCGTCCCGCGGCGAGCCTTTCCGCGTGATGGCTTAGCTGCCAATCGGCGAGAGGATGTGCTGCGTCAGCGTGCGCCAACAGCATGGGTGCGTTCACCGGCGGCACTTTCGCAGAAGCGAACATCAAGTTGCGAAAAAACGTGAAGCGTGGAGCTCTAGCCCGGCATGTCCTGGGTTGGCGGCGCACAGTGCAAAGCAGATCGGCGGCATTTCTATGACGGAAAAGGACTCACGACTTCCCGACCGCCCCCGAGTGCCTTCGCTTGGCCACCAATTGATGCGCGGCCGGGCCGGCCTAGCAATAAAATCACCCCTGCCTGACATGGCGAGACGCCGCTTTGTTATTAATGTTGGCTCCAACCTTGGCTACCTTGTTTTAAATACGGCGCTGATGCTCTGGTATATTCCATTTTTGATACGCCATCTTGGTTTGGCGGCTTACGGAATGATCCCGCTAGCTAACTCGCTCGTGATGTACGCGGGGATAATCTCCACCGGTCTTGACACTTCGATCATTCGTTTTCTAGCGATCGATCTAAACCAAGGGAATGATGCCGCCGCGAACCGCACGTTCAATACGGCATTGGCGCTTTCCCTCGCCGCGTGTGGTATTCTGGTGCTCCCGGCAGGTGTTGTTATCTATTGCTTTCCAGTATTATTTCAGGTTCCAAGCGGATTGGCACTTGCGACACAAGTCTTGTTTGCGAGTGTTGGCATCACTACCCTCGCGGCAATTCTCAGTGGCAACTTTGGCGTTGCTAGCGCGATAACGCATCGCTTCGATCTGCGCAACCTTGTCCGGTCTGCTACGGCGGTCAGCCGGGTTGGCGTCATCGTACTTTGTTTTTTCATCTGGCCTCCAAGCCTTTGGTCCGTCGCGGGGGGGTTCATTGTGTCGGCCTGCATCGGCCTTGCGGGCGATGTATTGGTTTGGAGACGGTTAGCGCCGCAACTGCATGTTAACTGGCGTGCCGTCGACCGCCATCGCTTTGGCGTGTTCATCGGCCTGAGCAGCTGGGTGACAGTCAGCCAAATCGGATTTCTCCTACTTTCACAAGTGGATCTCCTTATCGTAAATGCCCTGTTCGGCGCCGAGACGACAGGACGCTACGGCTCCGTGCTGCTATTCCCCACTTTGATTAATACCATGATAGGGACAATTACAACCGTGCTGGGGCCGGCAATCATAGGGCGCTACGCGGTAGGCGATATCGAGGGTCTGCGCCGGATCACTGTCCGCTCGGTAAAGTTAATAGGGATTGGATTGGCTCTCCCAATTGGCCTGCTGGGAGGATTCGGTGGCCCGCTGCTGAATCTGTGGCTTGGGTCTGAATTCATCGCGCTCGACCTTCTGCTTGTCCTTCTCACCGGCCACTTGAGTGTGAACCTTGCCATAATGCCGGTTGTCTATGTGCTCACTGCGTATAACCGGGTCAAACTCCAAGGGTTAGCGACGCTTGCCTTGGGCATTATGGATGTTGTTTTGGCAATTGCGCTCGCCCGCTGGGGCGGGCTGGGCGCCGTCGGGGTGGCTGCTGCGGGCGCAATCATTTGGACGGTCAGGAATACCGGCTTCCTCTCGAGCTACAGCGCGTTCATAATGGGTTTGCCGTGGTGGATATTCTACCCGCCCTTGGCCATTGGCGCCCTTGGTACTCTGAGTGTCGCGGCGGCTGGCCGATTGATCTCGCAACTCTGGTGGCCTTCGAGCTGGCTTACTCTCGGAACAACGGGGGCCGCAATTGGGGCGGTTTACACCGTTCTTGCATACGCCTTTGGTCTGAACCACTCAGACCGTGATCTGCTGTGGAGCTTGATGAGGCGTAAGCCCCATATGTGACATTAGGCAAGGTCAAGATTACCAGGAATCTCTAATTGGCGGGCCCCAATATCGTCGCTTCGATCGCCGGTGGCGCCCAGCGAAAATTTGATGCGCGCTGGAATCCGTGGTGGTGCCTTGAGTAAACGGCGCCCGCCACGGGCGATCCAGCGTCCTGATTGGATCCGACAACAAATAATCCGCCTTCTGTCAAAGACCGAAGAACGGTTGCGGTGATTGTGTGGAGCTGGGGCTCGGAAAAGTAACAGGGGTTTAGGATGTTCATCGCTCTGACGACGTGGAAATAC
Organism: Methylocella sp.; assembly: GCA_035622375.1. Taxonomy (GTDB): domain Bacteria; phylum Pseudomonadota; class Alphaproteobacteria; order Rhizobiales; family Beijerinckiaceae; genus Methylocapsa. The sequence continues at coordinate 80,193 of DASPVM010000024.1, forward strand.
CCGTCACGCCGCGGCGGAGCAAGCAAATCATATTCGGTAATCTGAAACCGTCCATCGGTTCGCGCAAGTTCCAACGCTGATTTGCACACAAGCGGAATCCGCCGGGCTTTGAGGTGCCCACCACGGGCGGCGCGGAGCAATTTTTTTGCCGCGGGCCGGGCAATTAGCTCACGAATTAAAAAATTTATTGGGTATAGTCCGAAGTTCTCATGACTAATCATGCTGAAAACAAACGGTGGTTTCGCAATTTCAAGAAGGCTGCCGCTTGGTTCTACGGTTACCGTTATCTCATCGTTCTGATAAACAAATATTGAGTTACAGCGATCCGAAGCGATCATTGTGATATTTGGCATTATATCAACAATCGCCTTCATAAAGTCATAGGATGTCCTAGCGTCACTTGATCCAACGTCGTGAAGTCGAATTGCCTGACCCGCAAATCTTCCATGTATAAGGTCAATAACATCTCGATCAAAATCAGCAAATCTGTTCGATTGCGTGCGTTTATATACGCCTCTCGCATCCGAGAAATTTTTTAGAATTTCTTCAGCCCACCAATTACCATCGGGGAGACCGAGCGCGTCTTCGTATAGGGCGATCGATGGTTGGCGCCGCCCGCCGAAGAGGCCTTTCAGCGCGGAACGCGTGCTTAGATCTTCCAGCCTAGCAAGTCCGGTCTTAATCATGCAGAGAAACTCCTTTTCCCGTCGCACCCGACGACTTGGTGGCTCTAACCGAACTCGCAGGCTTTCTCCCGGACGAAAGCTAAACGCTTCAGGAAAAAATCTCGCATATTATTCTATTCTCGATGGGATTTTATTGCCGCCATCACTCTGGGGTTCGTTCCTGTGGGCCGGGATTCAACGGGCCGCGTTCTGGCTTGGCCTTACGCAGAACGGAGCGGTAGATTCCGATCAGCCTTTCAGCCAAAGCTGCCTCGTCCAGGTGCGCTATCGCGTCGCGGCCTTTTATTCGGCCACCTCGGCGTAAGACTCGCTCCACTGCGGCCGCAATCGTTTCAGGCTTGTCATCAAAGGCAATTTCGCAACCATCGACGCCTTTGAGGCGCTCGATGACGTCACCAACGACAACGGATACGACCGGCAGGTTACAGGCGAGCGCCTCCTTGACGATCGTGGGCGACCCTTCCGTTAGCGAAGTCACGACGAGGGCGTCGCAGGCGCACATCATCATGATTATTTCGTCATGTGCTTTGTTCCACCCAAGGATCAGCCGAGCCGGCAGCGTTTTGTTCAAAACCGCGATCGCCTGCTGCGCTCGACCATAGCGCTTTAGCGGGTTGGCGGGATCACCCACAAACAAAACGAGATGCTCGTCAAGCGGCAGGCGCAGCTTCTGGCGCGCTTCATCGCGCGTGAGGTCCGTAAGCGAGCCGAGATCCACGCCGGTTGGGAGAATGTAGAGCGGGATCGAGGCAGGAAGCCGCCGCCGCATCTCATTAGACACAACAATCAAGGTATCGGCGAACCTAGCTGCTGTTCTGCCCAGCCACACTAGCAGTCTTCCCTGCATCGTCATCCGCCCGTCAGGCGAAAAGAGCCCATTTAGGTCCGACCCGTGAAACGTAATGATTAAGGGTAGACGCTTGGGCCAGGGGATCAGCGCTGCCTGCCCCATTTGCGCGTGCACCAAATCATAGGCGGTCCGCCTTCGCCAGTATCGCCAGTTGAATTGCAACCACGCCCTGAAATAATTCAATGGATTCTTCGCGCCCCGGAAAAAAAAAACCTCCACTTCGGCGCCGGCCCGGCGGAGATATTCCACCTGCTGAACGAGAAACGGGACAAGGAAAGGTTTGTCTGGTGTAGGCCACTCGCTGGTAACCATTAAGACTCGAATTGGTGCTTGCATCATCCACTCGCTATCGGCGGTGTTGGGAGACCGGCGCCCCCCATGCCCTTTCTTCCCCAGCGATTCCAGAACCTAACAAGCCCGCTCAAGAAGCCTAGCCCGTACGAAAGGTGCAAAATTGCGAAGGCTAGCGTGAGAAGCGGCAGCAGCCGCCAGTTTCGCCATCGCGACGTCATTGCCGACGCGGTTAAATTCGCCGCCGTGTAACATCCCACCGCCAGCCCCAATCCCCATTGGGCAGCGGCAAAGAAGGGAGCTAGCCCCGAGGAAACGAGCAGCGCCGCGGCAAAGAAAGGCGGTACGAACTGCCGTGGCCGCATCTGCCACGGGTGCTTTTGCATCACGCGCACCTTCCAATAGCCGTATTCGTAATACTGCTGCCAGAGGGCAGTGGGTGTGCTGCGGGTGTAATAGCGGGATTTAATACTTGGACTAAGCAAAATCCTTCCGCCGCTTTCGCGCAGGCGGTAGTTGAACTCGTCGTCTTGATTACGGACCTGCTCCTCGTCAAACGCTCCCACGCGATCGAAGACGCGGCGGGGCCACGCGCCCATATAGACCGTGTCTACCCACGCTTCCCGCTCCGAGTAGTGAAAACTCGCCCCCCCGACGCCGAAAGGCGTGCTTGTCGCCAGCGAGACAGCCTCGCCAAACCGGGTTTGGCCTACCGCGTCCATCCGGCCGCCGACATTGTCGGCCCCCGACCTTTGTAGCGCAATGACGCATTGGCGGATATAATCGGGCGCAATAATTGTATGACCATCAATCCGAACGATCACCCCACCGCGGGCCCGGGCAAGCGCCAAATTGAAACCAGTGGATACAATCGCGCCGGTGTTTTCGATCACGGTAACAGGGATCTCTGGATGAGCCTCGGCGACACGGGCGATGGCTTCAGGGGTCCCATCAACCGACATGCCATCCGCGATAAGCACCTCCAGAAATTGGTGCAGATAGTCTTGGGTGAGTACCGCACCTAGACTGCGCCCGATAAAATTGCTTTCGTTACGGATCGGCATAATTACGCTGACAAAGACGGGCTCGAAAAATAGGCCTACTTCCGCGGCCGGCATTTTGCCTAGTTTAGAAATCGATTCCATATGCAATACTTTATTTCTTTCGAAGATCCATGTTCCAATGGCGAGCCTTGGAGCCTAACATCACCTCATGGGATGTTAATCACTCCGAGTTCGTGCATTGCTTTGTCATATTGTATTGCGCGAGATAGAATTGAACTGAGATGGTCCCCGGGTCAATCTTGCAAGGGGTCGAAGGGATCGACATGGGTGTTGCATTCTCAATCAATCCATTGCCTCACACGCGTTCCACAGGTCGCGAGCAACCTGAGCTGGTTGATAGTCTCGCTCGGCAGCTTTCCTCGCTCGGCAACCCATTTCGTGCCGCAGCTCCTCATCCGAAGCGAGTAGCGCAACGTACTGGCTTAGCTCGGCCACGCTATGTCCGGCAATGAATCCTGTCGAGCCATGTTGAACTAGGTCGTGGATAGCATTGACGCATGTGGCCACACAGGGTACCCCAACGGCCATGGCTTCTAAAACCGCGTTGGGCATGCCCTCATGGTTGGATGTCAGAAGTAAGATATCGGCAGCGCTTATGAGCTCATGCGCGTTGGGCACCCTGCCGAGGAAGCGGATCGCCCCCTCAAGGCCAAGCTGCGCCACTTGCTTCTTGAGGTCGGGCAGACAGCCTTGATCAGGCCCAACAATGACGGCCTGGACCGGCAGGCGCTGGCTTACCTGCGCGATGACATCGATGAAGCGGGCGTAGTTTTTCTGGGGCGCCACCCGGCCAAGCCCTAGTACCAGTATCGTATCATCGCGCAAACCAAGCCGGCTCCGCCAATGTTCGCGCCATGTTCGTACTTGATCGATAGCGAAGACCTCGACTCCATTCGGAACATAGAGCACCCTTTTTCGGCCGCCGCCGCGATCCGCGATTTGCGCCTTAGTCTCACGTGAGTTGCATACGATGGTGGAAACGCCGGCTAGGCTTATCCATGCCCAAAGCCAACGATGCTGCTTGGGCAGATCTGCGAAAAGGGCATTGCGAAACGAGCCGATGCAGTGGACGCGGAGGCCTTTCAACGCCAGGCCGAAACCGTTGGTATAAGACGACCAGGAGAAAAAGCACTTAGTGTTGTGAACGATACAAGCCGAGCGGAGCTGCCACATTTTGGCAAGGCGGCCGCCGCGCAAAAGGACCACGGGTATGCCGAGCTTGCGGATGGAGTCCTCCCATGAGCCGAGCACGCCAGACACATAGACAATTGGTTTCCAGCGGCTCTTATCACAGTAGGCGAGAAATTTATATAGCTGCTTCTCGCTGCCTCCTCCAGGAGCGAGCTGGCCAATCATCACGGCGATCGTTTGTGGGCCACTCATGTTCTCATGGTTTTGAGGTTGCCACGTCTTCAACCGGCCGCTCCTAGACTAAAAGCGCTCACGGAGCTCCCCGTCACTGACTTCGATTTTTGTAGAGGTGCATCGGAAATACTCCGCATGCATCGAACGCCGCCTTTTGGGGCAAAAAAATCGCTGCTCGGTTCCTCTTTGTGTTTTTTGGGGCCGGCCGGAATCGCTGATCCATGGCCATGGTACAACGCCTTTAGCGCCGCTGGCGTTCCACCGGCGGGGAAAATGGATCAACCAGGGCAAACTGAAAGTCGAAGTTGGTCGCCGCATCCAGGTGGCGAGATCTATGCGAAGCCCACCCCTGTTATCGGTGATACAACTGTTGCACGCTCCAAACGGCCAAATTCGGGAATGCGGCGGAACAACTGATGCCACGTTGCTTACATCATCGATCAGCCTGGCTAACCAACGCATTCTTCCGGCTTGACCAATAGGCCTGCATAGTGGGTCGTCAACCATGTGAGATTGGATAAGAGAGGATAAAGCGTCGATGTTGCGCGGCCAAGCCGCCTTGCTAGTGGTGGAAAAAGGGTCACTTTGCGCAACTTTAGAGTAAAATGGGGGAACAACATCCCTATGGCTTGTTTCGATACCCCCCGCACATTGAGATTATACGGATTGTTATAACGAAAATCGTACCAAACGATGGCGCCGGAATTTTTCAAAACCCGTGTTGCCTCTCGCGCGGCCTTGCGCGCCATATGCCCATCTAAAATGGAGGTAAATACCGTAAATATCAGCACCAGGTCGAAGGACTTATCTTCGAAATCAAGGTCTGCTGCGTTCCCCTGGGTGAATTGTATTCCCGGATAGTTACGTTTGGCGGCTTCAATACGCTCCGCGAGCAGGTCCACGCCAAAGAGATTGTTCCATGAAGCGCCCGATTGGGTAAGACTCGCCAACGCCCCTCCGGACCCGCAACCGATATCCAAAATGCGCCGGTTCGTTAAGGGCATAAATCCATCTTGCCGGAGCATTTGCCCAAGCACCAGCGCGCGCTCCTCCGTCATCGCGCGGTTACCAGGATTAGTACTTGACCAGCGCCGTTGAATCGCTTTGTCTTCTGTATAATTTTGGTACACCTTGGTCAGGCGGTCGGTTTCATTTTCACGAGACATGGTGATCGTCATCCATCAGACTAAGCCAGATGATTGAGCGGTATCGGCCCAGCCGATGGTCTTGTGATCAACCGCGATCTGCCGTTCCGCATGGAGGTCTATTATTTGTTTCTAACCAGCCTATGACCGTGCAGCTTATCATATGGCCTTCCGTCCGCCGGAAAGATTGCGATCCTCATGCTCACCGCGGCTGAGCCAAGCACGCTCGATGAGGCAAGGCCACTCACGCGCCTCGATTGTAATAATCGTGATATTGCTGGCGATAATAACCATCCGAAGCAAAATGCTCGAATTCCTTGAGCTTCTCAATATCGACCTTATTCAAAATCACGCCAAGAAGCTTTTCCCTTATCGAGCGTTCCTTCGCCAACGCAGTCCGGACGGCGCCACGCGATGTCACTCCCCATTCCACGACGAACACGAAGGCATCAATCGCGGATACAATGCCGCGGCCAGCGACAACGGGCCCGATGGGTGGCAGATCGATGACTATATATTCGTAGGACTGATCGCTGCTTTTTAGCAACGCACTAAATGTTGCGGCGGTAAGTCCCTCTGCGGCGCGAGGATCGTCCCTGTCATAAACACAAGGCAGGATACAAAGCCCGCTTTCAGGCTCGTATCTCAGAAGTTCTGCCAAGGGAGGCAGCGCGGAAGCTTCGCGTCGCGAGCTTTTCCTTGGTTCCCACCCCATCGCCCGTGTCAGGGCAGGGTTCCGCGTGTCCGCGTCGATTAGTAGAGTTGCCGCTCCGTGAAAAGCAAGCAAGCTCGCGAAGTTCTTCGCAACGGTCGATTTGCCCTCTTTGGGCAAGAGTGACACAAGTCCGATGATTTTTGGCGATTGATCGGTTAACGCTTGGTCGGCCGCCACTTTTGCGACCCGCAATGCTTCGGCAAATGCTGATAAAGGATTGTCGATGGCATAGCGCATCAAAGGCGCAACCTCGGCAGCAAACCGCTCCGAATACTCGGATGGAATCATAGGCAAAAGACCAAGCACATCAACGCCAAGCTCGGCGCGCACTTGCTCGGTCGTTCTAAAAACATAGTCGGTAAATTCCCGGAGCGCGGCGGCACCGGCCCCCGCCACCAAACCGAGTAGCACGGAAATACCAAGTACGAGGGCTGTACGCGGCGAACTTGGGGCAAGGGGTGGCTTCGCCGTGCTTATGATATGAGCGTCCACCGAAGAGAAACTCTCCTCCTTTCCAGTCTCCTGAGAACGTTGCAGAAAAGTTTGATAAAGCGACTTATATGTTTCAGCCTTCTGCTCGAGCTGGCGCAGTTGAACTTGGGCGTCGTTCGCTTTAACAGCAACGCTCCTTTCACTAATCAAGCTGGCGTTCAAGGCTTTTTCGTGCGCTAAGGCAACATCATAATCGTTCCGGTAAGTCTCCGCGACTCGGCTGAACTCCTGAAATAAAAGCCTGGTGAGCTCCGCTATCGCACCTTTCAGATCAACAACCGTAATATGGTCATGCCCAACCTTAGGCTCCAGCTCGCTTAACCGGCGTGTGGCGTCAAGATATTTGGTGCGAAGTTCGTTTATGACTGGATCATGAAGGGATTCGGTCACCGCTGCTTCGGTTTGATGATTGTCGATGATATTCTTGACGCGCTCATAGCGCGCCTTGGCTTGTGCAGTCGTTGCCCGAATGACGACAAGCTGGGTCATCATCTCGTTAAATTGTTGCTCGGAGGTCAGCATTCCTTTCGTCGATAGCAGGTCATGTTCAGCCTTGAATTTCTGCACGTCGAGATCCGCGCTGAGGGACATTCGGCGAAGCTCTTCGGTCCGCTGCTTCAACCACATTTGCGCATTGTGTGCTTCCTCGATGCCCAGGTTAAGCTGCTCGGCTAGGTAGGCGTCAGCATATGCGTTAACGATTTCCGCCGCGCGGGAAGGACTGGCCGAGGTATACTCTACCTGCATCACGAAAGTGTGTCCCACGCGGCTAACGTGAAGATTGCGGCCTAAGCCACGCAAAACCTGCAGTTGCCGTGCAAGATCCTGCTCGCCCCCGGAGGAAGGGCCGGAGGAAGGGCCAGAAGACCAAATGCGCTGTATCCAGTTCGGGCTTGCAAAGGCGGGATCGTCTGGCTGTAAATTCAAAGCTTTGACAACCGCCATACCGACCTTGTCGGAGCGCAGAACTTCGACCTCGGTCTCAACGATCTCGGGGGCGTCCAGCATGGGCGTATCAGAAAGCGTCGATACATCACGAATTGAACGAACCTGGCGTTTATCGAGCACGATGTTCGCCGAAGCGGTATAAAGAGGCGTCGCTGTCAGGACGTACAGGACTCCGACGCAGATACTAGAAAGGCAAAAAGCAGCGAAAATCCATGCCCGGCGCCGTATTGCCGAAACCAGCCGGAGGATATTAACAGCCCGGACCGATGCCTCAACCAGACTGTCCCGGTCTAGCTCATGTCTGTCATTCAGAGGGAACGGAGGTTGAAACATCTGCATTTCTAAAATTCAAAAACTTAAGAAATAATCACAGTCTACTTCATACCAACGCGCAAAACGACAAATGGTTCGTGCCCGGTACTTTCCTCTTTCGTCAGCACAATGCGCGCCGCATCCCCTCGCGATCAAGCTGGGCGCGAGCATAAAGAGCTCCTTTCACTCCTCGTTGATGCTCCGCATGCCCGCCACAGGGCGGCTCGCTGGGCGCTCCGAGCTTTGCGAGTGAGTCGCGCAGCATGGCAACCATGAGTTGTGCATCGCCGCGGGGGGCGGCTCGCAGGAGCCGGTCGCGCAGGTCGCGCATGTGAGGTGCGCTCTCAACCGGCGACCGCACAACCCGGATCCCTGGAACGGCTGTCGTTTCGAGTATTTCGCGATCGTCGAAAAGATCCTCATGCAGCTTTTCGCCGTCGCGAATACCCGTGAATTCGATTGGGATGTCCTTTTCAGGAACAAAGCCAGCTAGCGAAATCATACGGCGCGCAAGTTCCACGATTGGAACGGGGTCCCCCATCTCAAGCACTAGAACCGCGCCTAACCGCTCGTGATCGCCTAAACCGAACACGGAACCCTGGAGCACGAGTTCGACCGCCTCGGGTATTGTCATGAAATAACGGGTCATCGCGGGATCGGTCACGGTGACGGGACCGCCGTTCTTAATTTGCTCCTCGAAAACCGGCACCACCGAGCCGCTCGAGCCGAGTACATTACCGAACCGCACAATCAAAAAACGCGTGCACTGATCATGTTCCCCGCACTCAAGATCGATCGCTTGGCAGTAGGCCTCGGCAACTCGCTTGGATAGTCCCATGGTGTTGGATGGTTTTACCGCTTTATCGGTCGAGATCATGACCATGGCTTTGGCACCCACTTCCACGGCGGCTTCGGCCACGTTCGCCGTGCCGATGACATTGGTCAGGATCCCCTCGATCGGATTTGATTCAACTAATGGAACATGCTTGTAGGCTGCCGCGTGGAAGATGACATCGGCATGGGCCTCCGCCAAGATTGCGTGGATCCTCTCCTTGTCCCGCACCGAAGCAAGAACTGGGTGGACCGCGGGACGGTGCCCCATTGCCGCTAATTCGCTTTGGATCTTAAATAGATTGAATTCGCTGTGATCGAGGATCACAAGTTTGGCGGGATCGTATCTGAGCAGCTGCCTGCAAAGTTCAGAACCAATGCTTCCGCCACCACCGGTGACCACGACCGACTTGCCCCGGATCAAAGCATCGACGGAGTCGAGCCTTAACGCGATAGGTTCCCGGCCAAGAAGATCGGCCACTTGTATCGCCTCGAAAGCAAATGCATCATTGGCTTTCCGCAAAAGATCGCATGCGCGGGGAACGCGGACAGGCCTCAACCCAGACTTGGCGGCCGCATCGACAAGCTCGCGCAGTTGCGAGCGCGGTAAACCGCTCGCTGGAAGCACAAGGCTTTTAAGCTTAATCGAGGACATAGCGAAGCTCGACACAATTTGCGGCAGGTCAGCGGCCCCGCCGAGAACCTTAATGCCTCGGATACGCCAGTCCCGGCTTATTCGTTGATCATCGATGATTCCGACGGCCAGGTAGGAACGAGCAGTCCTCGTTTCGAGAGAGCGCAGGAAAGCTTCCGTTTCCGCGTTGGCCCCATAGACGAGCAGGCCAGCCGGCTCGTCGCCCAAGAGCTCCTTTTGCATGAACGCATTTGGCTCGAGCGGCTGAGTTCGCTCGATGAGGCGGCGATATAGCACCCGGATGCTACCCAGCGCCGTGATCATGATGAAGCAGGCGATTAGCGGGACGGAGCGCGGAATATCCGCCAGCCGTCCGATAAGGAAGCTCAAAATCAAGAATGTGGCGATGGCGATGGTGATATCCCGAGTCATCTGGAAAAAGTCCAGGATGGACGTGAAGCGCCAGGATCTGAACGAGAGGCCCGTCGCGAGATAGACGGTAGCACATACGGACGCAAAGACAGCGACATCTGCCGGCATCTCGGCATTAGCGGCAGGCAACACGCCAAGCCGTAATACCATTGCGAGCTGAAAGCTAAAGCCACTGAGGGCCACGTCAATTAGAAGCCGGCCTAAACGCCGGATAACAATAGAATTTGTGAGAAAAAATACTCCATTATGTTTGGCCGGCAATGTATCGGCGCGGAACATTATTGAATGCCTTTACCAATTATTCGTATCGCTACAACAATGCGTGTTACTACTTATAATTTTAATAAACGTTGGCATAAAAAGAACACATCTGTGGCGAATTTGCAAGTCCCGAAATATGTATTCTGTCACGCTTAAGAATGTATTCGGTTACGCTTAAGCATGTATTCAATAATGTGTAAGATATAGATATTTCACTAATGTTTGTCGGATATTGTTATACAACATTGGAGCGGCGTTTCATGATCATTGATCCGCGCCGGGAACCACATTGAGCCTCGCAATCGATGAATTTCCGAGCGCTTCACTCGCGGCCGCGGAGTACGTAGATAAGGCCGATGTTCGCAAGGCGTCTTCGCATCTGATCTGTATCCGATGGCTTGTTGATGGGCCGGTACCTGGATGCTAATCAACTACCCAATGAATCTTAGGATGAATTAAGTTCTCAATCTTCTTTTGTCGGAGCGACCGTGGGCTGCAATCGGAGACTTGGCGGTTTTCCTCTTTGGCTGAACAGATTTTCGCCCCATTGGGCCTTGCTATGGGTAGTGGTTACTCCGGGTTCCTGGCACGCGCAGGCGGCGGCTTTCGCTTATATCGCAAATGAATTGTCCAACAGTGTCTCGGTGATCGATACAGCGAGGAATACCGTGGCCGCCACGGTTCCGGTGGGCAACCTCCCGATAGGGGTAGCCGGCACGCCCAACGGGAAATTCGTCTATGTGGCGAACGCCGGGTCTCATTTTGTTTCGGTTATTGCTGCAGACACGAACGCGGCAGTGTCCGAGGTTGCAATGGGCCCCGCACCACTCGGGATCGCAGTGACCCCGGATGGCAAGCACGTCTACGTGGCGCATGCCACGTCGGCTGTCTCCCCTGGAATTGTCTCCGTGATCGATACCGTTTTGAACGATGTAGTAGCGAGGATTACAGTCGGAGCCAGCCCTCATTATGTCGCCATTACTCCTGACGGCGCGCATGCCTATGTAACCAATCAACTTTCGCGCACTGTCTCGGTTATCGCGACCGCCCGCAAACAGGTGTCAGCCACGATTCCGGTAGGGCTATTCCCTACGGGCGTTGCCATTGCATCGGATGGGAAGCGCGCTTATGTGACAAACGCGGGGGACAATACTGTATCGGTGATCGACACGGCAACGAACTCCGTGCTGGTCACGATTCCGGTCGGGAAGGATCCTATTGCCATAGCAGTGACCCCGGATGGAAAACAAGCTTATGTAGCCAATTGCAGCGGCGGTAACACCGTCTCGGTGATCGATACCGCAGACAACAACGTTGTAAGTACGATCCCTCTAGGAACCTGCCCGGGAGCGGTGGCAATCACCCCAGATGGGAAGCGCGCCTATGTGGCAAACACAGATGATAAGCCGGGTACCATTTCAGTTATCGAAACGGCCACCCGCACTCTGGTAGCCACGATAGCGGTTGGGGATGCGCCATCAGGATTGGTCATTATACCGACGTCGCCATGAGTACCCCGGCGAAAGCCCGGAGGCGCTCCTTCGGAGCCTGTTCGAAAACATCCGAAAGACCTTGCTTCTCGGCGGCACACTTTACGGCGTGGCGCGGGATTAGGCATTTTTTCGACCAGGAGCTCTGCTATTGAGGCCTTCCGTGGCCGGCCGCGTGGACACTTGCCAGCGCAACAAGTTTCTCAGTCATCGATCCGACTTGATCAAGATCAAGGGCCTGCCGTCTGCTATGATATATTCCATGCCTGCGCCGTAATCTCGGAAAAAACCCCATGTATAAAAATATCCTTATCGCGACTGATGGCTCGGAGCTCGCGGCTAGCGCCGTCGAGCATGGCATCTCCTTGGCGAAGAGCGTCTCCGCCAATGTCATCGCGGTAAACGTGTCGGAACCTTTTCACTGGTTTGCGCCCGACATGATCGAAGATGCTGAGGCGGCGTACATCCAAGCCGCAAATCAAAATGCGGCACGAATATTAGCCGCCGTGGCCGAGGCTGCTAAGGCGGCAGGTGTAAGCTGCGAGACTGTTCTTGTTGAGGAGGAGCGTCCCTACAAGGCAATTATCGATACCGCGAATTCGAAGAACTGCGACCTCATCGTGATGGCGTCACACGGGCGGCACGGAATTTCCGCAATGGTTCTCGGGAGCGAGTCGGTCAAGGTGCTCACGCATTCCAAAATTCCCGTTTTAATATGTCATTGATCCGCCGCGGGGCGAGCGCTGTGGCGGTTGCTGATACCGGCGGACTGCCTGCGGCCTGCATTGGGCATGACACAATTTGGATACGAAATGAAAAGTCAAGCCTACGAGGGGCGGGTCGTTGCGATTCGCGGCGCCGTCGTCGACGTGCGTTTCGAAGGCGAATTGGGCCTGCCGCCCATCAACACCGCTCTCACCGTCTCATGGGATCGGCCGCAAAAGCTTGTTCTCGAAGTTCACAGCCATCTCGATAGCACAACCGCGCGGGCGATCGCGCTTCAGGCGACGTCGGGACTTGCGCGCGGCGCCGTGGTGTCCGGCTCTGGCGCTCCTCTTACCGTGCCCGTCGGCGAGGTTGCTTTAGGTCGGCTTTTCGACGCGTTGGGCGATATCGGCGACGGCGGCCCCGCGCTGCCACCCGAAACACCACGGCGCTCCATCCATCATCCGCCCCCGCGGCTCGCGGAGGAAACCCCAGCAACGAAAATCTTCGAGACGGGTGTCAAGGTCATCGATCTTCTGGCTCCGCTGGCGCAGGGGGGCAAAGCGGCCATGTTCGGTGGCGCCGGTGTAGGGAAGACCGTGTTGGTTATGGAATTGATTCACGCGATGGTCGCGAAGTACCTCGGTATTTCGGTATTCGCGGGTGTCGGCGAGCGTTCGCGCGAAGGCCACGAACTGTGGACGGAAATGCGAGAAAAGGGCGTGTTGGAACGCACTATTTTGGTCTATGGCCAGATGAATGAGCCGCCGGGGGCGCGCTGGCGAGTTCCCCTGACTGCGCTGACCATGGCGGAATACTTCCGGGACGATAAACATCAAAACGTGCTTTTGCTGATGGATAATGTCTTCCGTTTCGTGCAAGCTGGCGCGGAAGTCTCCAGCCTGCTTGGCCGGCTGCCCTCACGCGTCGGCTACCAGCCGACGCTGGCGAGCGAGGTGGCCGCCATGCAGGAGCGCATCGCTTCGGCGTCGGGCGCGGCGGTCACCGCCATCCAGGCGGTCTATGTGCCGGCGGATGATTTCACCGATCCCGCCGTCACCACCATTTCCAGCCATATGGACAGCATCATCATGCTGTCGCGCCAGCTCGCCGCCGAGGGATTCTATCCGGCGGTTGATCCGCTCAGCTCATCTTCCGCGTTGGTCGATCCGCTCATCGTCGGCGAGACCCACTATTGCGTTGCCGAGCGCGCGCGCGAGACACTGGCACGGTTCAAGGACCTGCAAGACATCATTGCCCTGCTCGGCATCGAGGAGCTCGGCGCGGCGGACCAGCTGATCGTCAAGCGCGCGCGCCGCCTGCAGCGCTTCCTAACCCAGCCCTTCGTCGTGACCGAGGCTTTTAGTGGAACGCCCGGGCGCAGCGTCGCGCTCGCTGATACCATCGAGGGTTGCCGCGCCATCCTTGACGGCGAAACCGACGACTGGATGGAAAGCTCGCTCTATATGATTGGAACGCTCGACGAGGCGCGCCGCAAGGAGGCCGATACCAAAAAGGAGGTGGCGGCGTGAGGCTGCGCATCATCACCCCGCTCGAGGTCGTGGTCGATGACGACGACGTCGTCGCCGTGCGCGCGGAGGATTCCAGTGGAGGCTTTGGTGTGCTTCCCGGCCACGCCGACTTTCTGACCTGCCTCTCCTTATCGGTCGTAAGCTGGAAGCGTGCGGGTTCCAGAGACCGCTATTGCGCGGTGCGCGGTGGCGTGCTTTCGGTGAGCGGCAGAACAGAGATCAGCATCGCGACGCGGGAAGCCGTGGTTGGCGACGATCTTGCAAGCCTCGAACAGACCGTTCTGGCCCGCTTCCGTGAGCAATTTGAATCTGAGAAATCCGAGCGTATTGGTGCGGCGAAGCTGCACCTCTCCGCGATTCGCCAAATCATGCGCCACTTGTGGCCAGATCGTCGTGGGGCCTTCGAATGAACAGGGTCCCGGGTAATCACGACGAAAACGACCCGCTCGTCTTGGCGGCACGGCGGGACGCGGATCGAAAACAACGGGCGAGGCGCGAGGGTGAGACGTCGGTTGGCCGCCGGCTGGCGCAGATCGGCGTGCTTGGCTGGATGATCGTGACACCAACATTGGCTGGTATCTTCCTCGGCCGCTGGCTCGACGGTCTGATGCACTCGGGATTGTTCTGGACCGCGCCGCTCCTGCTGGCCGGCCTCGGATTTGGCTGTTGGTCGGCCTGGAAATGGGTGGAAAAGGCATGAACCTTGATCCGCCAGCATGGATTTTCGTCTTGCGAATGGCGGCCTTTTTCCTGCTTGGCATTGGCGGCGGCGCGCTTTACCTCTACGCAGCCTGGATGAGCGTCCAGCTGCTCGCCAAGGGCGCCTACATGGGCAAGGCGATGATCGCTATGACCTGCCGATTCGTTTTGTTAGCGCTAGCCTTGGGCCTCGTGAGCCAAAGAGGCGCAGGCCCCCTGCTCGCAGCGGCTTCGGGTGTCTTCGTTGCGCGTTCCTTAATCCTGCGACGGCTGAAGGACCGAGCAGTATGAATTCTCCGCTTGTCACCGAAACCCTATTCCATCTCGGTCCGGTTCCCATCAGCGCGCCAGTCGCGTCGACATGGTCGATCATGGCCTTTTTGGGTGGAGGCGCCTTTCTCGTGTCGCGCGGGCTGCGGCTCGTCCCCGACTCCGTACAGGCCTTTTTCGAATTGGTGGTCGAAACCGTCGATTCCCAGATTCGCGATACGATGCGCGTGGAACCCGAGCCATACCGTGCCTTTATCGGAACCTTGTTCCTCTTCATTTTTGCCGCCAACTGGTCCTCGCTCGTTCCTGGGATCGAGCCGCCGACGGCCCATGTCGAAACCGACGCGGCTTTGGCCTTTCTCGTCCTCCTCGCGGTAATCTTCTTCGGCCTGCGCGCCGGCGGATGGCGTGGCTATTTGAAGACCTTTGCCAGGCCGAGCGTGCTGATGATTCCGCTCAATTTCGTCGAGACCCTCACCCGCACCTTTTCGCTGTTGGTGCGCCTGTTCGGTAATGTGATGAGCGGGGTCTTTGTTATCGGCATCGTGCTGTCGATTGCCGGCCTGCTTGTACCGATTCCACTGATGGCGCTCGACCTGCTGACCGGCGCGGTCCAGGCATATATTTTCGCCGTGCTGGCCATGGTGTTCATCGGCGAAGGGCTGGAGACCCCGATCCCTGACAAGCCAGAAAAGGAAGCCTCATGAACTGGTTGGAATTCGCCAGCATTATCGCGGCCGCCGTTGCCGTTTCCTTTGGCGCGATCGGTCCGGCCTTGGCGGAAGGACGCGCGGTCGCGGCGGCCATGGACGCGATCGCCCGCCAGCCGGAAGCCGCCAACACCATTTCCCGCACCCTATTCGTCGGCCTCGCGATGATCGAGACCATGGCGATTTATTGCCTGGTGATCGCTCTCCTGCTGCTCTTCGCCAATCCGCTGCTGCATTGACAATCGACTGGTGGACATTCGGCCTCCAGACGGCCAATGTCCTGATCCTTATCTGGCTGCTCGCACGCTTCTTTTGGCGCCCGGTGGCTGCGATGATCAGCGAGCGCCGGCAGCAGATTCAAAGTCTGCTCGATCAGGCGCACGCGGATCGCGATGCTTCGGCACAGGCTTTGGCGGAAGCGAAGAAGCATAGCGCCAGCTTCGCCGACGAGCGCGAGAAAATCTTAGCTCAGGCCCGCCAGGACGCCGCCGAAGCGCGACGGGCACTGCTCGAGCAGGCCGAGGCCGAGGCAGTCTCCTTACGCGAAGGGGCAAAAGCCGCGCTGGCGCAACAACTGGCCGAAACTGAGCAGATCTGGAGAGCGCAAGCCAGCAAGCTCGCCGTGACCATCGCCGGCAAACTCGCGGGACGCCTAGAAGGGCAAACGGTGACGGAAGCCTTTCTGCGCTGGCTGCGCGACAAGATTGGCGAGCTGCCCGCCGACGTCCGCCAGATGATGGGCGCCGCGGCGACCGTCGAAATCGTTTCTGCCATGGCGCTCGATGCGGGGCAGCAGGCGCGCATCACCGCGATGATTGGAAGGGCTCTTGGCGCGACGCCTGCCGTCGCGTTCAGGACCGACCCGGAATTGATCGCCGGCCTCGAATTGCACACGCCACATTTCGTCCTGACCAATTCCTGGCGTGCCGACTTGGCAAAGATCCTGGCGGAGCTGAGTGATGACGAGAGGCATTGACGCGATTGCCAGCGACTGGCTGAGGCACGCCCGCGAGACCCTCGAAAAGATCGACCTCGGGCCACACGCCGAAGAGATCGGCCGCGTCGAGGAAATCGGCGATGGCGTGGCGCGCATTTCCGGCCTCAAAAATTTGCGACTCGACGAAATCCTTCAATTCGACAAGGGTGCCATGGGCTTCGCCCATTCGCTCGACGAGCATATCGTCAACTGCGTGCTCGTCGATCCGGCAGAAGAGATCGAGGCTGGCGATCGGGCGCGAGGCTCCGGCGATGTTCTGCGTGCGCCTGTCGGGCACGGACTGCTCGGGAGGGTCGTTGACCCATTCGGCCGGCCGCTTGACGGCAAAGGCGCCATTCAAGTCGAACGCTACGATCCAATCGACCGCCCAGCGCCGCCGATCGTTGAGCGCGATTTCGTCACCGAACCGGTGCAGACCGGCGTACTCGTCATCGATTCTCTGTTCGCGCTCGGCCGGGGCCAACGCGAACTAATCATCGGCGACCGCGCCACCGGCAAGACCACGTTGGCGGTGGACGCCATCATCAATCAGAGTTCCTCTGATATGATCTGCATTTACGTCGCCATTGGCCAGAAAAGTTCGAGCGTGCGCCGAGCGATCGACGCCATTTTCGCCCAAGGCGCGCCGGAGCGCTGCATTGTCGTTGTCGCGAGCGCGGCATCGCTGCCAGGCCTGCAATGGGCCGCGCCTTTCGCCGGGTTCACCATGGCGGAATATTTCCGCGATCGCGGCCAACATGCGTTGGTTGTGGTGGACGATTTGACGAAACACGCCGCCTGCCACCGGGAGATTGCCTTGCTCACTCGCCAACCGCCCGGACGCGAGGCCTATCCGGGAGATATTTTTTATGTCCACGCGCGCCTCTTGGAGCGCGCCGCCAAATTATCACGCGCCAAGGGTGGCGGGTCGCTGACCGCCCTGCCGATCGCCGAAACCGATAATGGAAATCTCAGCGCCTATATCCCGACCAATCTCATCTCCATCACCGATGGGCAGATCGTGCTCGACGCGCGCCTATTCCACGAAGGGCAGAAGCCGGCGGTCAATGTCGGCCTTAGCATCAGCCGCGTGGGCGGCAAAACCCAGGCCCGCGCCCTGCGCGAGGCCGCCGCGTCCCTGCGTCTCGACTATGCGCAATTCCTTGAATTGGAAATGTTCACCCGGTTCGGCGGAGTGCCGAACGACCGCGTGCGTGCCCAACTGACGCGCGGCGTGCGGATTAGAGCTGTTCTTAATCAGGCGCAGCATGAGCCGCTGCGGCTTGCCGAAGAGGTTGGCTTGATCATGGCCTTGCAGTCGGGCCAGCTCGACGCTCTCCCCGTCGAGAAGCTGCCGGCTTTTCGCAGCGGCTTGCATGAGGCGCTCGACCGCGAAGCCGCCGAAGCGGTCGCACAACTGCAGGCGAGTGGGGCTTTTCCAAAGACGTCCGCGGCGACTTTCGATGCCGCTCTCGCGCGTCTTGCCCGAAACATTGGCGAAAGGCGATGACCGAACGGCTCGCCGATATCAGGGCGCGCATCGAGGGCGTGCGGCAGCTTGGCTCGGTCTTCAACGCAATGCGCGGGATGGCGGCGGCCCGTTCCCAATTGGCCCGCAATCAACTCGTTGCGGTCGACGTCTATGCGCAAACGATCGCAGGCTCAATCGGGCGGGCTCTGGCGCTAACCTCATCGGCGCGACTCGAAGCCGCTACACCGAGCGGCGGCGCCGGTCTCATCCTCCTTTGCGCCGAGCAGGGCTTCGCCGGGGCTTTCAGTGAACGTGTGCTTGACTATTTGACGACGCAATTGGCGGACTACGACATTTTTCTCATCGGCTCGCGTGGAATCGACATCGCTCGACAGCGATCCATTGAGCCTGTCTGGGCAAGCCCGGGCCCGTCGCACTCCGCCGCTGCGCCGAGGTTGGCCGATCGGATTTTGCAAAAACTTTTCGAGCGCATCGCCGCGAAGAAGATCGACAGCCTTGACGTCACCTTCACCAATTGGCAAGCGGGGCGCGGCTTCCAGATCGAGCGCCGCCGGCTATTCCCCCTCGATCTTGGCAGGTTTATCGGTCTTGACTTTCGCAACGGCCCGCTCACGAATCTGCCCCCGGAGACGCTGCTGCACGATCTGGCCAGCGATTACATGCACGCGCAGGTCTGCCGGGCAATCTTGCATTCCTTCGCCGCTGAAAACCAGGCTCGAATGGAGGTGATGGCGGCTGCCAAAAGGCAAGCCGACAAGATGCTCGACGAATTGCGCGCGGATGAACGCCGGATCCGGCAGGATGAAATCACCGATGAAATCATCGAGCTCTCCGCCGGCGAACGCGCCCTTCGGCAGCGTGCCAGTTTGGGAAATCGCATTTCGATCGCCGATACGGAATCCCCCTACGCTAAGCTGCTGTAGTCGATAAAGGCCCGATGCTCCGGGCATTACCAGCGCTTCCACGGCAGCAGGTAGGCACGGTAGGTGTTGACGCCTGTGGGGAACTGCGCATTGAAGATGAGGTGGCCCGATGGATCGAATTCCGAAAAGTACGGCAGCGCGCCCCAGCCCACAACGAGGTAACCACGGTCGGTCGTCTGGGCATTGCCCTGCGACGGCGCGACCAGCCCTTCAGGCTGATTGTCGGATTTGATCAGCGTCGCGATGTGGCGCCTCTCGTCCAGGCGTACCGTGATGGCGCGGCTTGAAGCAAGCAAGGCAGTTCCGGACGACTCATTGTCGAAGAAGGTATACGTACCGTCGCCGAGCGGTTCCGGGTCGTGCTGCCATGCGAAGAGCTCCCCAGCGCTGTCGAGGGTCTGCCCGGGCGCGGCCTTTAGCTTAAAACTGGAGTTCTTGCCGCCGAGCTGCCAGATGATTTCGCCGGTGGCGCGGCTCACCTTGTAGGCGGTCCATGTGTCGCGGGCGTCGATCAACAGGTCGCCGTCGGTGTCGACCTTAACGGCGTTGATGTGAAACCAGTCCCAGGGCGTGCTCGCAGATGCGGGAAGCGGCTGCTCGCTCTGGCTGAAAGGGACGTGGTCCTGGCTGTTCCACTGGAACAGTACCTTGCCGGTTGCGATGTCAATCTCCTGCACGACGCCGTTGATGACCGTCTGGTTAGGCAGACCGCTGATCGACGAGAGGTCCGCCGTCGCGGTGGTGTATGCGAGGATCAGCGCGGTGTCCCACGGGGTGATGAGGAACTCGTGGCCGTCGGCGCTGAGTCCGTTACCGGCGTTGACCGTCGCGACCTGCTGGAACTTATCGTTGTAGATGTAGTCGGTGCCGATGGACAGGCCGCCGAGGCCGGTACCCTGCCACCACGTCAGGACGGGCTGGCCGTGGTAGCGTTGCACGCGGAAGTCGCTCGCCGTCTGGCCCTGAGGAATCGCGTGGAACCACACCACGTGGCCACTAGGGTCGAGGATCTCGGGGCCGTTGGCGTAGGTGCTCTGACCGCCAGTAGGTGTGATGAAGAAATAGCCTTTGCCTACGAGCGGGCTCGGGAGGGTCAGGATCGTCACGGGCGGCGGCGCAGTGGGGGCGGCCAGTGCGGCCGCCGAGCTGGCCAGCACTGCTGCCAAGCCGGTGACGCGTCGGCGCCACCGTTGTGAGCCCCCCGCGGGCGCGCGTGAGGATGAAAATCGAAACACTGGTTAATTCCTTTCGGGGTTGAGGACGGCCGCGCACACGGCAGAACATCAAAGTCAACTTAATCTATCGAAATAATAGATTAAGTGGCAAGCACTGGTCAAGTTGTCGTCAGGGTGAAGCGACGCCGCTCACCGCGATGACCGAGACGAGCCGCGCGTCCAATTCCTTCGGAGTGTGGAGGTAACTCGAGCCCGAACGCGCCTGCCCACTTGGCGGCACGTGAGAGATCTGCCTCAGAAAAAAAATCTATTTCTTGCCGCGCTTCTTGCGCTTGCCCCCGTAATCTTCATCATCTTCATCCTCGTCATCACCGACCTCGTCATCGTCGAGAGGGACCGCTTTGTCGAGGACGACCTCGGGAATGACGTCGGTTTTCACCTCGTCTGTTTCTTCGCCATACCAAACGCAGTGCACGCCTTCGTCTTTGGCGCAGACGACCGTCATGGCGGGGCCACCAGATTTCAATGTGACGACATCGCCTGGGTTGAATTTGCCTGCTGCGATCTGCGGTTCGGTCATGGACAACTCCAAGTTCGGTTAGGTTAGCTTTCCTAGCTTCCCAGCATGACAGAAATGCAAACGAAACGGCGCCGGCTTCCTAGGCGCCGCCGCTCGATGGTCTCGCGGTTCTTAGACGGCCAGCATGCCGGGGCGTGTTTTTGTCCGTTTGACCATGAGTTTATTCAAAGAGGCGATGTAAGCGCGCGCCGAGGCAACGAGCGTGTCGGGATCGGCCCCCTTGGCGGTGACCGATTTTCCATCCTCGGCAAGCCGAACAGAGACCTCCGCCTGCGCGTCGGTCCCTTGTGTAACGGCATGCACTTGAAAGAGTTCGAGCACGGCTTTGTGCGGCACCAGCGCCAGGATCGCGTTGAAAATGGCATCGACTGGGCCGTTCCCCGTCGCTTGGTGGGTTTTTTGCTCGCCATCAATATCGAGGGTCAAGGCCGCCGATTGCGGCCCATTCGTCCCGGCGATGACCGTCAGCGCGACGAGCTTGATGCGCTCATAGGCATGCGCGATTTCGTCGTCGACAAGCGCGACGAGGTCCTCGTCGTAAACAATTTTCTTGCGGTCGGCGAGATCCTTGAAGCGGGCGAAAGCATCTTCGAGCGCGTTTTCGCCGAGTTCATAGCCGAGCTCCCTGAGTTTTTCCTTGAAAGCATGGCGCCCAGAGTGCTTGCCCATGACGAGCGACGTCTTACCAACGCCAACGCTTTCGGGAGTCACGATTTCATACGTGCCGGCATTCTTGAGCATACCATCTTGATGGATGCCGCTCTCATGCGCAAACGCGTTCCGGCCGACAATCGCTTTGTTATATTGCACCGGGAACGAGCTTACCGCCGATACAAGTTTAGAGGCCCGCGTTAGCATGGTGCTATCGATTCTTGTATGATAAGGGAGGTTATCGCGGCGCACCCGCAGCGCCATCACCACTTCTTCCATGGCGGCGTTGCCGGCGCGCTCGCCCATACCGTTGATCGTGCATTCGACCTGGCGGGCGCCGCCCTCGATACCGGCAAGTGTATTGGCGACAGCAAGGCCAAGATCGTTGTGACAGTGAACCGAGAACACCGCTTTGTCGGAGTCCGGCACCCGGTTGCGGACTGTTTCGAAGAGCGTGCGATATTCCTCCGGAACAGCGTAGCCGACAGTGTCCGGGATGTTGATCGTTGTGGCTCCCGCCTTGATCGCGGCTTCGACACAGCGGCAGAGGAAATCAATCTCCGACCGCGTGCCGTCTTCCGCCGACCACTCGACATCCTCGACGAGATTGCGTGCCCGTTTGACGCTCGCCGTCACCATCTCAAGGACTTCGGCGGGCTTTTTCTGTAGCTTGTATTTCATGTGCAGAGGGGAGGTCGAGATGAAGGTGTGGATGCGCGGCCGCAGGGCAGGGCGCACCGCCTCGGCGCAGCGGTCGATGTCTTTCGCGGCGGAGCGGGCGAGCCCGGCAACGCTCGCGCGTTTCATCCGTTTCGCGATTTCGGAAACCGCCTCGAAATCGCCTTCCGACGTAATGGGGAAGCCCGCCTCGATGATGTCGACCCCCATCGCGTCGAGAAGGTCGGCGACTTGCAGCTTCTCCTCGAAAGTCATCGAGGCGCCGGGCGATTGTTCGCCATCTCTCAAGGTTGTGTCGAAAATAACGACGGACTCTGAATTTTGCCGCGCTGTCGCGGCGGAAGGCTCTAAAGCTTTTTCGATCATGGCTGGCGTCCTGAATTTAGGGCAATGAACGTGCGCCACGTTTAGATTGTGCCGCGGCAAAAATTTTTCACGTTCGCGTTTCGGCGTTGTTGGATGCAGCGTCCCCTGAGCGCCCAGGCATAGACCCGGCCGGCCCTCAGGGGCGGATAAGGAGCCATCTCGCCGCGCGCCTGGCGGGACCGGCCCCTTGGCGATAGCCGGACCGCTCTGGCCGATAAAAGGCGCAAACAAAACTCATTCACCATGTCTCGAGCGTAGCAGAAACGCGAGCAAGGGACAAGCGCGGCGACCGCCGCTCAAAGAGTTCGTTTTTGGCAGATCAAATTTTTTTGCTTTAAGTATCACTTAGATTTCTTGCGCCGCGCATCATTTCCTAGCTGCGCCAAAACCGCGGGATAAGCTGAGGAGGTAAGTATGAGTAGATTAGCCGGAAAAGCGGCTCTCGTCACGGGAGCGTCCAAGGGAATAGGTGCCGCGATTGCCAAGGCTCTGGCCGCCGAAGGCGCGGCCGTCGCCGTCAACTACGCCTCAAGCAAGGGTGCCGCCGAGCGAGTTGTCGCCGACATCAAATCCGCCGGAGGCAAAGCGATCGCCATCCAAGGTGACGTCGCCAAGGAAGCCGATGTGAAGAAAATCTTTGCCGAGACAAAGAGGGCGCTGGGGCAGCTGGATATTTTAGTCAATAACGCCGGCGTCTATACCTTTTCGCCCATTGAGTCTGTGACCGAAGAAGAGTTTCACCGCCACTTCAACCTTAATGTACTCGGGCTTTTGCTGGCAACGCGCGAAGCGGTCAAGATCTTCGACAGCAACGGCGGCGGCAGCATCATCAATATTAGTTCCGTGGTAACCGAGATCACGCCGCCGAATTCGGTGATCTACACGGCGACGAAAGGCGCGGTGGATGCTGCGACGCACGTCCTCGCGAAAGAGCTTGGGCCGCGGCACATAAGGGTCAATTCGATCAATCCCGGCGTCGTCGAAACCGAGGGGACGCGTGCCGGTGGCTTTATTGGTACAGATTTTGAAAAAGAGGCCATCGCGCTTACACCGCTGCGGCGAGTTGGACAGCCCGACGATATTGCCCCCGTCGCGGTCTTCTTAGCTTCTGACGAGTCGCGCTGGATGACCGGCGAGACGCTCGTCGCGTCAGGTGGCATGCGCTAGGAGTCAAGAGGCTGCGCTCGCGGCGAGCGCAGCCTCTTCAAGCCTCAATGCGCCAGAATGGCGACGAGGAGAAGCGCGACAATATTGGTGATTTTGATCGCCGGGTTGACGGCGGGGCCCGCTGTATCCTTATAAGGGTCGCCGACGGTATCGCCCGTCACGGATGCCTTGTGCGCTTCGCCGCCCTTAAAATGCTGGATCCCGTCTTTGTCGGTATAGCCATCCTCAAAACTCTTCTTGGCATTATCCCAGGCGCCACCGCCGGAGGTCATCGAGACGGCGACAAAGAGCCCGTTGACGATAACCCCAAGAAGGGAGGCACCCAACGCGGCAAAGGCCGAGGCCCGCGAGCCGGAGACCAGCAGCACGCCGTAATAGACAACGAGGGGTGCCAGCACGGGGAGGAGCGAGGGCACGATCATTTCCTTGATCGCGGCCTTGGTCAACATATCAACCGCGCGGCCGTAATTCGGACGCTCTGTCCCCAGCATGATACCGGGCTTGTCGCGGAACTGGCGGCGCACTTCTTCGACAACAGAGCCAGCCGCCCGGCCCACGGCCGTCATGGCGACCCCGCTGAAAAGATAGGGAATCATGCCGCCGAAGATGAGTCCGGCGACGACATAGGGATTGGAAATGTCGAAAGAGACCGCTCCCATGTTTTTGAAATAGGGAAATTGATCGGCATTCGCGGCAAAGAAAGTGAGGTCGTGGCTGTAGGCGTTGAACAGCACGAGAGCGCCAAGTCCGGCTGAACCGATCGCATAACCTTTCGTAACGGCCTTGGTGGTATTGCCGACGGCGTCCAGAGCATCCGTGATATGGCGGACTTCCTTTGGCAGTCCCGCCATTTCGGCGATGCCGCCGGCGTTATCCGTCACCGGCCCAAAGGCGTCGAGGGCAACGATCATCCCGGCAAGGCCAAGCATGGTGGTCACGGCGATCGCCGTACCGAAGAGGCCGGCAAGCTCACTGGTGACAATAATGCCCGCAATAATGACAAGGGCTGGCAGCGCCGTAGATTCCAGGGAAACGGCGAGGCCTTGGATGACATTCGTGCCATGCCCCGTGACCGAGGCCTGGGCGATCGACTTCACGGGACGCTTGCCTGTTCCCGTGTAGTATTCGGTGATGATCACGATGAGGCCTGTCACGGCGAGCCCAACGATACCGCAGATGAGCAAGCGCCAGCCTTCAATCGACGCGCCGCTTTCTGCTTCACCGACGGCACCGAAGCCAACGGTGAGCCAAGTCGCGATGACGAGTCCAACGATGGACAAAACACCGGCGGCGATGAGACCTCGATAGAGCGCCCCCATGATTGAATTATCGGGACCGAGCTTCACGAAATAAGTGCCGGCGATCGAGGTGATGATACAGGCGGCGCAAATCATGAGCGGGTAGAGCATGGCGGCGTGCAGCACCGGTTGACCGGCAAAGAAAATGGCCGCAAGCACCATCGTCGCCACGACCGTCACGACATAGGTTTCGAAAAGGTCCGCGGCCATTCCGGCGCAATCGCCGACATTGTCGCCAACATTGTCGGCGATCGTTGCGGGATTGCGCGGATCGTCCTCCGGAATACCGGCCTCGACCTTGCCGACGAGGTCGGCGCCAACATCGGCACCCTTCGTAAAAATGCCGCCGCCAAGGCGGGCAAAAATCGAGATGAGCGAAGCGCCAAAGCCAAGCGCGACGAGCGCGTCGACCGTTTCCCTGCTCTCTGGAGCGAGGCCAAGGGGACCTGTGAGGATATAGAAATAAACCGAGACGCCAAGGAGAGCGAGGCCGGCGACCAAGAGCCCTGTGATCGCGCCAGCCTTAAAAGAGATATCAAGTCCCGCGCCGAGCGATTTCGATGCCGCCTGAGCCGTGCGAACATTGGCGCGCACCGAGACATTCATGCCGATGAAGCCGGCGGCGCCCGAGAGAATGGCGCCGATCAAAAACCCCGTGGCAAGCCGCCATGACACGCCGAAACCGAAAGCGAGGAAAATAACACCGCCGACAGCGGCGATCGTTGTGTATTGGCGTTTGAGGTAAGCCTGGGCGCCCTCGGCGATTGCGCCCGCGATCTCCTGCATCTTGGGCGAGCCTGCGTCGGCGCGCAGCAAATTAAAAGACGTTTGGAATCCGTAAGCTACAGACAAAAAACCGGCAAAAATGACGATCCAAATCATGCTGCGCACCTGGCTGTTTGTTCGCGATCAGGCGGAGACCTATACAAAATCCTTCGCAATGCGCAAATGTAAGAAACTTGCAAAGCCGATACTTTCTGCCGCCGTCATCAAAAATGTTGAAACGAAAGACGTCTAAAGGTCAGGTTTTTGCCGGTTTCGTCCACGAACCGCGGCGGCGCCTGCCCTGCCTTTACCGTTCCAATCGCCGTGACCACCAAACCGACTTCTCGGGCCGCCGCTTCGAAGGCCGGGCCCCTAGGCTCCGGAACAGAACAAAGCAGCTCGTAATCGTCTCCGCCCGTCACGGCCGCTTCAAAGAGGCGCGGCGATAGATTTAAGAGCCGGCGTGCGGCTGAGGAGAGCGGGATCGCAGTTTCCTGGACGACCGTGGTTACCCCATTCAACTTTAGAATCTTCGCCAAGTCGCCAGCGAGACCATCAGAAATGTCCATGGCCGCGTGGGCGCAGGCTCCGAGTGCCCAACGCATTTCGAGCCGCGGCTGCGGTAACAGGTAACGGTTGGTAAGGTAGGCGACATCCTCGATACCCAACTGCCCTCCCAATCCATCGGATGGCCGCTCCGCTTCGCGGCGCAAAATCAAACCCAGCGCCGCATCGCCGATGGTTCCTGTGACATAGAGGAGATCACCCTCGGCGACCCCTTGGCGAGAAATGATTTGTCCACGGGGCACGGCGCCAAGCACCATGATCGAAATCGTGAGCGGTCCCAAAATCTTGACCGTATCGCCGCCGAGGAGGGGGCAGCCGAACATCGCGGCATCCTCGCCGAGCCCTCGCGCGAATTGACCGAGCCAAGCGCTGTTCCACTCTTCCGGCAGGGCAAGACTCAGAAGAAAACCGCGTGGCACTGCCCCTTTCGCGGCAAGGTCCGATAAATTGACCCGTAAGGCCTTGCGGGCGATAAAATCTGGGGGATCATCGGCAAAGAAATGAACGCCCGCCGTCAGCATATCGCTCGAGACGACAGTGTCTTCGCCCGGAGCTTGCGCCAGGATAGCGGCATCGTCGGTCAGTCCGAATGCTCCCGGTCCGGCGAGAGGCGAAAAATATTTGGCGATCAGTTCATCTTCCGACGGGCGCATTCTTTCTGCCCTAGTGGGGGGAGAATTCCGCCGGCCGGTATCGGCGGGCCACGCTATCGAGAACGGCATTGACCATGCCAATTTCCTCCTCGCCGAAAAAGGCCGCTGCGATGTCTACATATTCTTTAATGGAAGCGCGCGCCGGGATATCGCTCCGCTTGGCCAATTCGAAGGCTCCGGCCCGCAGGATCGCCCGCATAACGGAATCGATCCGCGCCAATGGCCAGCCCGAGGCGAGGGTTTTATCGATTAAACGGTCAATCGTTGCTTGGTCGGTGACGACGCCGGCGAGGATGGCGTCGAAGAAGGGGATTTCCGCCTCTTTATAAAGGGCCCCTTCAATTTCGCGTCCAATCCAGAAGGATTCAAATTCCCGGCGCGTCTCGTTCAGCCCTTTTCCGGAGACCTCCATTTCATAGAGGGCCTGAACAGCGGCGAGGCGGGCGGCCGAGCGCATATTAGGTTTGGTCATCGGCCCGCCGCGCGGCGCGATTTGAGCTCAAAGAGGGAAAGTGCGGCCCGCACTGCCTCTCCGCCCTTGTCTCCCTGCCGGGGATCGGCGCGGCTTATGGCCTGAGACTCGTTTTCGACGGTCAAGATACCGTTACCGAGGGGAAGTTTACGCAACACAGCGAGCTGCATGAGCGCGCGCGCGCTTTCATTCGCGACAATCTCGAAATGATAGGTCTCCCCGCGCATAACGCAGCCGAGCGCGACCGCACCGTCGAAAGGAGCGGCCTCGTCCTCAGCATGATCGAGCGCAATGGCCATTGCAAGGGGGATTTCCAACGCACCGCTGACTGTAAGGAGTGCGTAAGATGCCTTGGCTTTATTGAGCGCTCGCCGCGCGCCTTCCAAGAGGAGAGCGGAGATCTTTTCATAAAAAGTTGCTTCAACGATCAAGAAATGGCCTCCGACCGCTTTTGAAAATGGAACCGCTCTGAATTTTTGTACCGCAGCCATTGCAGGACCTTCGAAAAAATTTAGCCGGCGGCACCGGCAGTTCGGCGGATTCCCTCGCGCTTCCAACCTGGGCTGAAGGCGTTTGTTTTTTTCAAAGATCTGCCGTGCCTAGTGGTTCTCAGTCCATGTTCGCGCGCTACCCCGCGTAGCCGTGTTTCACTTTCGCCGTGTGAATCATGGAAAGAGATTCGCCACCCTTACCTGCAGCGCAGGCATCGGCAGCGGGCACCAACTCCACCCCAATCTGATCGTAAACCGAGCGGTTGACGTTCCCGGTGCTGACGTCGCCGTCGAGAACGGCTTGGAAATGCCGGAGTTCCTTTGCACAAGGCGCATCCTCCGGCAAAGGCGGCCAATGCGGGGGTGCCGGCACCCGGGAATTGGCAAGCGCCGTTGGCGCTGGAGGCCCAGCAGTCTGGTTGCAGCTGGCTACGGTGAAGGCGGCCGCAAAAAGCGGCAGGAAACCCACGTAAAAATTCACGTCTCTTGATATTTGGGCCATGTCGGACTCCAAAAGGCAGGCGCCAGTTTTTTCTCTCAGGGTGCCGATGTCCCTACACACGCGCTTCAGGTGAATCAATTGAAATGGGAGAAAAGTCGCTCAGACTTTCTTATGATCATAAATTAGTATTGGCATTTTTCAAAAATTACTTAAACAGAGAAGATCGTGAGACCCCGGCGAGGGGATCGGCTAGCGCTTAGCGAGGAGGAGATGGATGCTGACCAATCTGTTACGCCATTGGGGAGAAACAAAGGCGCCGAGCAAGCGGAAGACCGAGGTTAGCCTCATCATCGGGACGCTTGGCCGCCCGCCAGAGATCCTGAAAAACCACCTTGAGAATTTGTGCAAGCAAGAGTTCAAGAACTTTGATGTCATCATCGTTGATCAAAACGCCGATCATCGCCTCGCGGGTATCTTGGATGCTAAGAATTGGCCTTATCCAATCCGCCGCTTGCATCGGCCCGAGCAGCGGGGGGTCACTTCCGCCCGCAATGAGGGATTGTGGCATGCCACGGGGAACATTGTTTTATTCCCCGACGATGATTGCTGGTACCCGCCGTGGTTTCTGGCCAAAGGCGTGGAGCTACTTGCGCGACACAAGTGTGCCAGCATCACTGGCCGGGCGGCCGACGAGGCGGGGCGTAGCATTAATGGGCGTTTTGCGAAGCAAGCGGCTTGGGTTGATCGCACCAATGTCTGGATCACGCAGATCGAATGGGTCGTTTTCTTTCGCCGCGACGCGCTCCTTGCCGTCGGCGGCTATGACGAAGCTCTCGGCGCGGGCAGCGCAAAGTTCCGGTGGGCTTATGAAGGTCAGGACTTAACCTTGAGACTGCTTGAGGCCGGGCACAGGACTTACTACGACCCAGAACTCTATGCTCATCATGAAGAACTGGACACTAGGAACCCGGATGATTCGATGCTGAGAAAAGGGCGTGCCTACTCGCGCGGCTTTGGCTATGTCCTAAGAAAACACCATTACTACCCAACCACTTTGATCTATTGGCTTTTGAGGCCAATCGCAGGTGCCCTTTTTGCCCTAATCAGAGGTGAGTTTTCCCGCGCCCGATACTATGTCTACATTGGCCTCGGTCGAATTGAGGGATGGCTTCAGTTTCTAGCCCCGATCCCGGCATCTCCCTCGGGTAAGCCATGAGGCTTAGGAGGATATCAGGGTGTCCGCGGGCATCGTGGCTTTTGTCCTTCATTGATTCACACCATATACTAGCGGCATGGCCAAATCTCCCAGAACCTTTGGCAACCAAACCCGGGCCAAAGCTGCGCGGCCCGATGTCAAGCCGCTCGACGAGCATCTCGCTTCCCTGCTCAATCCGGCGCTGAATCAGCGCCAGCCGGGCGTGTCGGAAGCGCCGCAGGTGTTTAACGATCCCGTCCCGCGCTTCTCCGTCAGCGAGGGCGGGGCTGCCGCAACAGCCGAGTCTTTGAAAGAGCTTCTCGAACGGGGTGATCCCAATATAAGGGAGAAAAAGCCGTGGACGCCGCACCGGCCGCCGCGCCCCGAGAAGAGTGAAGGCGGCCACAGGTTCCGCGTCGTCTCCGACTATGCGCCCGAGGGGGACCAGCCGTCAGCCATCGCCGAACTCGTCAAGGGCATTGAGGCCCAGGAGCGAGACCAAGTGCTCCTTGGCGTGACCGGCTCTGGCAAGACCTTTACCATGGCGCAAGTGATCGGGCGCACCAACAGGCCTGCGTTGATCCTCGCGCCGAACAAGACGTTGGCGGCGCAGCTTTATGGCGAATTCAAGAGTTTCTTTCCCGACAACGCCGTCGAATATTTCGTCTCTTATTACGACTATTACCAGCCGGAAGCCTATGTGCCGCGCTCCGACACCTATATTGAAAAGGAAAGCTCGATCAACGAGCAGATCGACCGGATGCGCCATGCGGCCACGCGCGCGCTCCTCGAACGCGATGATGTCATCATCGTCGCCTCTGTCTCTTGCATCTACGGCATTGGGTCGGTTGAAACCTATACCGCGATGACCTTCACCGTGAAAACCGGAGAACAAATTGATCAGCGCCAGCTCATCGCCGACCTCGTCGCCCTCCAATACAAGCGCTCGGCGGGGGATTTTTCGCGCGGTATTTTCCGCGTTCGCGGCGACACCGTTGAGCTCTTTCCGGCCCATTACGAAGACCGGGCCTGGCGGCTCAATTTTTTTGGTGTCTCGGTCGACTCGATCTGCGAATTTGATCCGCTGACCGGCAAAAAGACGCAAGATCTTCTCTTCATCAAAGTCTATGCCAACTCGCATTATGTGACGCCGCGCCCGACCCTGCTGCAGTCCATCGAGGGGATC
Source organism: Methylocella sp. (assembly GCA_035622375.1). GTDB lineage: Bacteria > Pseudomonadota > Alphaproteobacteria > Rhizobiales > Beijerinckiaceae > Methylocapsa. The sequence continues at coordinate 110,702 of DASPVM010000024.1, forward strand.
AAACTCGAATTAAAACAGCGTCTCGCCGAGCTTAGCGCGGCGGGCCGTTTGCTCGAGGCCCAGCGTCTCGAGCAGCGCACGCTGTTTGATCTCGAAATGCTCGAAGCGACGGGCTCCTGCGCCGGCATCGAAAACTACTCGCGCTATCTCACCGGCCGCCGGCCGGGCGAGCCGCCGCCGACTCTCTTCGAATATTTGCCGGATAACGCCATCGTCTTCACCGATGAGTCGCACGTCACGATCCCGCAGATCGGCGGCATGTATCGGGGCGATTTCCGCCGCAAGGCGACGCTTGCCGAATATGGCTTCCGCCTGCCGTCCTGCTTGGACAACCGTCCCCTGCGGTTCGAGGAATGGGACGCCATGCGGCCACAATCGATCCATGTCTCGGCGACGCCTGCCTCCTGGGAGCTTGAGCAGACCGGCGGCGTCTTCATCGAGCAAGTCATCCGTCCGACGGGGCTCATCGATCCGCCGGTCGAGATCCGCCCGGCGCGGGCGCAGGTGGACGATCTCTTGGGCGAGGTCCGCGAGGTTGCCGCAAGGGGCTACCGCAGCCTCATCACCGTGCTGACCAAACGCATGGCGGAAGATTTAACCGAGTATCTGCACGAGCACGGCGTCCGCGTGCGCTACATGCACTCCGACATCGACACCATCGAGCGCATCGAAATCATTCGCGATCTGCGGCTTGGTGCCTTCGACGCCCTCGTCGGCATCAATCTTTTGCGCGAGGGCCTCGACATTCCCGAATGCGCGCTCGTTGCCATTCTCGACGCCGACAAGGAAGGCTTTTTGCGCAGCGAGACCTCTCTCATACAGACGATTGGCCGCGCCGCCCGCAATGTCGATGGCAAAGTCATCCTTTATGCAGACCAGGAAACCGGCTCGATCAAGCGGGCGATGGCGGAGACGGGCCGGCGGCGTGAAAAGCAGCGCGCCTTTAATACCGCCCATGGCATCACGCCGGCCTCGATCAAGCGCGGCATCGCCGACATTTTGGGCTCTGTTTATGAGCAAGATCACGTCACCGCCGATGCCGGGCTCGTCGCGCCGAAGACTCTTCAAGGCCACAATTTCAAGGCGGCGATCGCCGATCTCGAGAAGCGGATGCGCGAGGCCGCCGCCAATCTCGAATTCGAGGAGGCCGCCCGCTACCGGGATGAGTTGAAACGGCTGCAAGCGGTGGAACTTGCGATCGCCAATGATCCGCTGGCGAGCCAGGGCGATGTCGAGGCGCAAGCGGGCGCTTTCCAAGGCGCGCGGAAGTATGGGGCGTCGGCTAATCTGCCCGCGCATCGGCCGCATAAGCCGACCGATGCCGAGATGGGGCCGCATAATTTTGGCGGCGGCGAAGCCAAGCCGCGCGGTGGGAAGGGGGCGGGGCGGTGGAAGGGGAGGCGGGGGTAGACTGGCGTCATGAAATTCGGTGTCTGGAGGGTCGAGGCGCTGTCCACTCTGCCCTTACAGCAACACGAAAGCGGAAATCGGCGCAGGTCCGAGGCACGCAGAAGTCAGCATACTCACCTGATTCTTGCACAGGCCTAATGGCTTGATCCGGAAGGCCAAAAATCGCTGGTTAGAATTCTTATTTCTGCACTAACGACGATCAACTGTCGACGCGGATGAGACTACGCGCCCATGCTTTAGCGCCGTTGCCTCCGCGAAAATAGACCGTTCCGTCCGGTCTGATCGACGAAATTACGAATTTCTCGCCTAGCCGATCGTGCTTTTTGGTCACCACGACACCCGGCGCGAGGCGCTGCCCGACGATGGCATCAAGGTTTAATCGCGTCATAATGTCATCAATGATTGCATCCCCTACGCGACGGGAAACCATCGAAATGTCGTGGCCAAATCTACACGCAAGCTCGATCTGCTTCGGTGTCGGCTTACCTAGATCGTTTCGTCCGTAAAACTGGTAATGAATCGCGTCTTCAATCATAGCCCGCGCTACGGCAACGGTTTTGCCTGCCAGATCAAGGCCAATGCGACGACCAAATTGAATTTGTGCCTCAGAAACAAAGTTCATTGTTTGCGCTTTCTGTGGCGACCTCAGAGGGATGTTCGCGAGTGATTTCCCAAAAACCTCTGACGCCGTGCGTAATCCCCGTTTCTGTCAGCTGCTGGATGGAGTCTATTATTCAAACATCGACGATGCATGGCGCAAGCGACTCGACGAAGTGCGCGGCGTTACGACGGAGTATCAACCGCGGCTTAACGGCCAAGAAGGCCTTTAAGCCGACAAGTGTTGCGTGCTCGGCTGACCCGTGCGACTCCTCCAGGCCATGGATGTCCTAGCTCTTTTTGGTCTGTTCGCCGTCTCTATGATGCTTGTGTGCTACGCGCTTGAGCAATGCAGCCACTGGTTCATTCTCGCCTTCGCAGGTTCATGTGCGCTCGGTTCGGCGTATGGCTTTCTCCAAGGCGCGTGGCCGTTTGGGCTCGTCGAGGCCGTTTGGTCCCTCGTTGCTTTACGCCGATGGCTAATGCAAAAATCTTGAATCTCGATGATCCTGTCTGTTCCCTTAGTGGCCGAGTGACGCCGACCTGCAGACGTCCGTATCACGGAACAGGCGATCAGCTGACGTCCGCTTAGGCCGTTAGCGCGGCTGCCCGATGGTGCGAAAGTCTTGCATTTCGCAAGCGGCCCGTGGGTAATCGCTTATCGAACCAAACTCTGAAGATCCGCCTTTAACCAGCTTCGAAAAACTCGCTCTTGCTTTTAGCAAAAATAAGTCGGGTATGATTTCTCTTCTATGAGCAGGGAATTAAACAGCAGGTTGATCTTTTTTTTCAAGCCAGCACGCAAGTCATTGGTTTTGTAAACCTGCCTCGCTAAAGAAACGAAGCTTGTGCCGAAATCTCCCTTCGTTTCATGCTCTCTTAACTCATCCTCTACCTTCCACAGCAAACTGTTCGCATCTTTGAGCTCCCGTTCAAATTTCATGAGTTCCTCGCCGTAATACCCGCGCTCGGATTTCAACTGGCGCAAGAGGGAGAGCTCCAAACGGATATTTTTTAATTTGCTCGGATTGGAGATATTTTTTTCTTTGATTTCCAGGATGGTAATCTTATCGATCAACTCGCCGATACTCGTCGGTATTGCTGGCGCTTGTTGCGGTTGGAGCTCCGTGATCTCGCAACTTTTTTTAGCAATCTTAGCCTCAACGCTTTCCGCAATGCGTCCGAAGACGGGGTCCCATTCTCCTCTCGTGGCTTGCCTAAAGAGAGTCATGCTCGGATACCAGGGGCAATCGCCGCGGCCCATCAGCCAGCGCCAATCCGGCACGTGTTTTAGAGCGAGGAAAACAGGTCTGCCGAGGGCTCCCGCGAGATGCGCGATCGCGGTATCCGAGGTAATGATAAGATCGACATTTGCCATCACGGCGGCGCAGTCAATAAAGGAATCATAACCGGCGTCGAACCCCATTCCAGCGCTTTCGATGACGAAATTGCCGCCAGCACAGCTTACCTCGAGGCGCCCCTGCTCTTTCATCAGGCTGATTAATCTCACCCCGCCAATCCTGGCGATTGGGGCGAAGCAGGCAAGTGGAATGGAACGCTTGAGATTAATGAATTTATTCCCTTGCCATGCAACCCCGACGCGGAAGCCATATGCGCCGACTCGCTCCGCCCACTTCGAGACCAGGGCAGGCTCGGCGGAAAGGTAAGGAACGGGCGAGGGAATAGACTCGAGAGTCGTCCGAAATGCATAGGGAAGACTCATGAGCGCGATCTGCAAATCGAATTGCCCATTCGCATCCACGCTCTCAACAAGGCGGATGGAGGCCGGCAATGCGCGCAGGAGGCGGTGCATATTGCCGCGGCACATCAACGTTACATCGGCGCCCGCTTCAACGAGATGGATCAGGTATCGTGAAAATTGAATAAGGTCACCGAGACCTTGCTCGTCCCATACCAGTATCGATTTGCCCTTCGGATCCTGCCCGGTCCATAGGGGTATAGGAAGTGTTATGGTTTTCGGAGGAGCATTGGAGCGATCCCAGCGGCTCTCAAGATCCGCGAAGCCAGCCCCAAGGTTTCCTTTAAGCAGAAGAGCGCCGCCCCGGTTGTTGCGGGCATCCGCAAAATTTGGCCGGCAACTTAAGGCAAGGTCGAAGTTCGCGAGAGCGTCATCAAGCCGCCCCGCCTCCTTAAGCGCGACGCCCAAACCCGACAGTGCCTCAGGATAATGGGGATTAAGGTCGAGAGCCTCGCCGTAACTTGCAATTGCCTCGTCGATGCGATCAAGTTCCTGCAGAACATTTCCGCGATTGAGCCAGGCATCCGGCGGGGCTGGCCGGTTCTTGATGGCATTCTCAAGGAAAATCAATGCTTCTTCCAAGCGGCCCAATTTGTGCAAGGCCGCACCATGAACGCAAAGGCACTGTGGATGCTCGGGATGTTGCTTGAGAACCTCGCGGCTGGCTAAAAGCGCTTCGTCCACGCGCCCGAGCTGAAGTAGTACACTGGCGCGGTTGGTCAGCGCCGGCAAGAAGCCTGGCCGGATTTTCAGCGTGTGGTGGAAGGCAGCAAGCGCCTCCCCAAGGCGGCCCAGCTCATGCAGCACATTGCCCCGGTTGCAGGACGCCTCGTAATAAGAGGGATTGAGTTCGAGAGCCGCCTCATAAGCGGCAAGCGCCTCCTTGGGCTTACTAAGCCCTTGCAAGGCAATCCCTTTATTATAGTAAGCCTGCGGATAGCCTCTCCGATACTCAAGGGATAGGTCGTAAGCGGACAACGCTTCTTCGAGGCGGCCAAGCTTTTGCAGTGCATTGCCTCTGTTGAGCTCCGTTTCCGCGTCAGCGGGACCACATCGTGCCGCCTCTTCATAAGCTGCCAGTGCCTCTTGGTGGCGGCCAAGCTTCTGCAGAACCGAGCCCATATTAAAGAGGTTGCTGCTTTCGTGCGGCTTGATCTTCTCAATTGCCTTGAAACAGGCAAGGGCCTCCTCGAGACGCCCAAAGCGCTCGAGCAGAGCACCCCTATTCGTCAAGGCCTCGCAATAGGACCCGTTGCTCGAAAGGGCGTCATCATAGCAAATTAGCGCCTCTGACAGCTGCCCCAGGCTCTGCAAAATCACGCCCTTGGCGAAGAGAGTTTCGGCATCATGGGGCCTTTGTTTCAAGGCTTCGTCAAGAGAAGAGAGCGCGTCATGGGGCTGCCCCAAGCGCTGCAGGATGATCGCGTGGACCGAAAGAGCCTCGAAAAAACCGGGCCGTTGCCTCAGGGCCCGATTGATCCAGTCAAGGGCTGCGCGCGGATCTCCGGCACTAAGATGGATGAGCCCGAAGATGTAACATCCAGCTTCGCTTTGCGCGGCGATGTCCTGATACCGCTCAATGCAGCCGATGGCCTCGTTCGGGCGGCCCGTGTTGAGGAGTTCAAAAGCTTCTTTTATCGATACTTGCAGAAGCTCCCGTTCAACCGATAGTTCTTTATTACCAATATAAGGTTGTTCAACTTTTGGGAGGCTCATGCGCCCGCGCTCATAGCCCCGAGATGGGGTCACTCCAGAGTAGCAACTCGAGACCGCATGGTCACATTTGACCACCGACGTCACCACTCTGCTCTAATAAGCGTAACTTTCTCCGGCCTTACCCCTTCAATAAGACATTGCAACTCATCTATCTTGTCTGCAACAAGCGCGCTATCACCTTTGAGGTAAAATCAACCATTGGGACGATTCGCGCATAGTTCAGCCGCGTCGGACCGATCACGCCGAGCACACCGACGATCCTTTGCTCGCGATCGCGAAAAGGAGCGGCAATCATCGAGGAGCCGGATAACGAGAAAAGTTTGTTTTCCGAGCCAATGTATATCCTCACGCCGTCGCCATTCTCAGCCCTGCTCAAGAGTTCAATCACATCTTTTTTTGTTTCAAGGTCAGCGAACAGCAGACGGACTCGCTCAAGATCTTCGATCGCGGTAAGGTCTTGAAGCAGATTTGCCTGGCCCCGCACGATCAGCTGCGAGCCATGCCCAGCTGACTCCGCCCAGCTTGCAATGCCAGCATCGACCAGGCGGGCTGCCAGCTCGCCAAGCTCTGCTTCCACGATCTGGCGGGAGGCCTCGATTTCATTCTTTATCTCGGCCAATGTGCGGTTTCTAATCCGCGCGTTAAGATAATTGGTCGCTTCCCGCAGGGCCGAAGGCGGTAGCCCCCCCGGAATCTGCAGGATGCGGTTCTCGACGGATCCGTCTTCCGCCACAAGGACGGCAAGGGCGCGCTCAGGCTCAATTCTGATGAATTCAATATGCTTCAGGCAGGAATTTTCTTTGCTTGTTGCAACCACACCGGCGCTGCGTGTCAACCCCGAGAGCATCGCCATTGCATCGCCAAGCACCGCTTCAAAGCTTTGCTCCTGTGAGACAGCTTTGACTTGCGCCTCGATTTGCTGGCGCTCATTCTGGCTGACGTCACCAATCTCGAGCAGCGCATCGACGAAAAAACGAAGTCCAAGCTCCGTCGGAAGCCGGCCGGCGCTCGTATGGGCCGCGTAGATCAAGCCCGCCTCTTCAAGATCCTGCATGACATTGCGAACCGATGCGGGTGAAAGGGGTACAGGCAAGAGCCGGGCGACGTGCCTCGATCCAACAGCCTCGCCATGGGCAAGGTAAGAGTCGACGATCAGCCGGAATATTTCCCGCGATCGGTCATTGAGGCGGCTTAAACTGCTGCCGGGCGGCAAAGACTCGCGAAGGCGATCTGAGGATGTTGCCATGCCATTAAAATGGCCTGCGCCGAAGAAGGATGCAAGCGCTCGGCCGCATCAGAGCGGCGTCCGAACGATTTAACGGGTCGCGCATCTGACGACGCGGCTAGGCCGCCGGCCGTAAAGTCCACGCAAGGTCCAGCCGCGAAAATAGACAAGAAGATGGAGATTTTGAATGGCTGCGCTGCCGGTCGCAAATCCAATTGAGCAAGAGCAGAAGAGTGCGCGTGACATCGGTTTTGCAGCCGGCATCATCGCGATACTTTCTATTTTTTTCCTGCCAATCCCGGCATTCTTGCTTGATATCGGCCTTGCTTTCTCGATCGCCCTTTCCGTACTTATTCTCATGGTCGCTTTGTGGATCGAACGACCGCTGGATTTTTCCGCTTTCCCAACAATTCTCCTCGTCGCCACGCTGTTGCGATTGGCGTTGAATATTGCCACAACGAGATTGATCCTTTCTCACGGTTCCGAGGGCACCGTTGCGGCGGGTTACATTATCGGTGGTTTTTCCAAGCTCGTTATGAGCGGCGATTTCGTCATCGGGCTTATTGTATTTGCAATTCTAATTACCGTGAATTTTGTTGTTATTACCAAAGGTGCGACCCGTATCGCCGAGGTTGGAGCGCGTTTTACGCTTGACGCCATACCCGGCAAACAAATGGCAATTGATGCCGATCTTTCTGCGGGATTGATCGACGACAAGGAGGCGCAAAGGCGGCGGCGGGAGCTCGAAGAGGAAAGCTCCTTTTTCGGTTCCATGGACGGCGCATCGAAATTCGTGCGAGGCGATGCCATCGCCGGGTTGGTGATTCTGGCCGTCAATATTTTCGGCGGGATCGTTATCGGATCTACACGCTACGGCATGCAGCTCGCGCAAGCCGGGGATGTTTTCACAAAGCTCTCGGTTGGCGATGGCTTGGTTTCTCAGATTCCGGCGCTAATCGTCTCGCTCTCGGCCGCGCTTCTGGTATCAAAGGGAGGGACGCGCGGTTCCGCCGAGCGGGCGGTTCTCAGCCAGCTTGTTAAATACCCGCGCGCGCTTTCGGTATCGGCACTTCTGCTGTTCGCCTTGGCGATTATGCCAGGACTCCCAATTTTTCCCTTTGCCGTTCTTGGCGGGTTGTTGGCTTTCGCCGGATACACGGTTCCAAAACAGCTGGCAAAGGAACGGGAAGAGCAGCAAAAACGGGTTTCGGAAGCAGAGCTTCGCAAGCAGCAAGAGGCGCGTGACTCTGTCAAGGAATCCATGAAATCGGCGGAAATTGAGCTGTGCCTTGGAAAGCAACTATCGAGCCGGCTTCTTGTTTCTCATAATGAGATTGTTAATCGCGTAACCAAAATGAGGAGGAAATTTGCCAAGCAATATGGATTCGTGGTTCCCGACATCAAGCTCTCCGATAGTCTAACACTCGCGCCGAAGTCTTATCAACTAAAAATGCACGGAACTACAATTGCCACACATGAGCTTAGGCTCGGAGAGGTGCTTGTAATTTTGGGGGATACACGGCGGCCAGAGTTACCTGGTGATGAAGTTCGCGAGCCGGCCTTTGGTATGAAAGCGATGTGGATCGCGGATGCCTTTAGCAATGAGCTAAAAAGGGAAGGATTCACTCCGATAGATAATGTATCCGTTCTGCTTACGCATCTGAGCGAAGTCATACGAAATAATCTCGCGCAGCTACTATCTTATAAAGACATGCGCATATTGTTTGACCGCCTCGGGCCAGAGTATAAGAGGTTGCTCGATGATATTTGCCCCTCACAGATCTCCTATTCTGGACTGCAAGCTGTCTTGAAACTTTTACTAGCGGAGCGTGTTTCTATCCGTAATCTGCATTTAATCCTGGAAGCGATCGCCGAGATCGTGCCACATGTCCGGCGCTCGGAGCAAGTGGCTGAACATGTCCGCATGCGAATGGCACAGCAGATCTGTGGCGACCTCCTAGATGGTGGAGTCTTGAAAATTATGCGCCTTGGCAATCGCTGGGATTTGGTCTTTCACCAAAGCTTGAAACGCGATGCCAAAGGCGACATTGTAGAGTTTGATATTGATCCAGAACTCATGGAAAAATTCGGGACGGAGGCATCTATCGCGGTCCGTGAGCGAATGGATCAGCACCATAATTTCGCTTTAGTGGCGACACCTGAAGCGCGGCCTTACGTGCGTATGGTTGTTGAGCGCCTTTTCCCAACGCTGCCAGTGTTGTCACATCTCGAGATCGCACGCGGTATCGACGTAAAGCCGCTTGGCTCAATATCGTGACATTATTTAGCGCCGATGCCGTTATGGCGGCGTTTATCTTATTTTGCCGGATCGGATTTTGTCTGATGCTGATGCCGGGATTCTCAAGCACGCGCTTCCCCCGCAATGTCCGGCTCCTCTTCGCGGTCTCTATTACTCTTGCACTCACCCCACTATTACTGGATGCTGTTGGGAAAAGCCCGTCGAACCTCCCTGCGGCGGCGCTGGCAAAGTTGTGCCTCGCCGAGTGCCTCATCGGAGCGCTGATCGGGTTTCTCGCGCGCATTTTTTTCGGCGCCCTTGAAACATTAGGGACGGCGATCGCCATGTCAATCGGGCTATCGAGCGTGCTCTCGCCGCCGCTTCAAGAAGCCGAGCCCTTGCCTCCCATCACGTCGCTCGTGACGCTGACGGCAACGGCTCTTATTTTTTTTTCGGATCTCCACTTGGAAATTCTACGCGCATTAACGGCATCCTACGCGGCAATCCCGATCTCTTCAGTTTTTGACGCGCGATTCGACCTTGCTCAAGTAACCGATTGCCTGTCAAAATCTTTTTTGATTTGCCTTAGAATAAGCATTCCCTTTCTCGTCTATGCCCTAGTGGTCAATTTTGCCATCGGCCTTGCGAGCAAGCTCGTCCCTCAAATCTCCCTCTACTTCGTCACTGCCCCGGCTGTCATCCTTGGCGGGCTGTTCTTGCTTTACACCGTATGCAGGCCCTTTATGCAGATATTTCACGTCTCCTTTGCAGCTTGGCTTCTGGAGGGCTAAGCCTCTTCCCGTGGGAGAGACGCCCCCAAATGCCGATACCGAAGCCTTTAACGGTTTGACGAGACCGCGTTTATTAGACCCTTTTGGCATTGAAAATGAACGAAAAACTCCGCAAGCTCCGCCGGATTCTTGCTGTTCAGACTCAACTCGCCAGGTTGGCGAGGTGGCAGTGCGCGGAACTGCGGGCTCAGCAGGCGCAGTTAGGAGACGAGCAAAGTAAGCTGCTGAATTGGCTCTACGAAGATATACCAGCGGCAGCCTTATTGTCTTCCGCGGTGACGCGGCGGCTAGAGATGGTATCGAAAGAACTGGTTCTGCTCGCCGCCCGGCAAGAAGCGCAAAGCTCCCGAGAGCTTGACGAAAGGAGGCGGTTGCGCGGTGCCGAACAGCTAACCGCCACTTTAGAAATGCAGGTTTCCCAATCCGATTTGCAACGTCAAAGCGAGGAAACAATCGTCATCGCGGTCAAGGCGGAGGATTAAGCCTAAGACAAGGTTAGCCGCCTATTTTCCAATTCAAACGCACTCAAGCGGGACGTCGTTTGATGTCAATCCATCCGGTCTGTGATATCTTGCTTGATGTCGCTCGCGCCGCCGATCCCGCGAAAGCCCAGGCGGCGGCGGAGCGGCTGTCCGCCAAACCTGCGCTCGCCGGTGATGCCATTGAATTTGATCGTTCCTTGGCAGCGGCTTTGCCGACGGAAAATAATCTCACCTCACGCTCTGGTACAGCGGCTGGGAAGCTGGCGCCCGTGGATGCTTCCACGAGAGCGTACAAGGGAATAGAGCAGCTGGTGTTAAAGAACCTCGTTGAAAATATGCTTCCGCGAGAAGCGGGAGGGATTTTTGGTGCCGGCACCGCTGGCGAGATTTGGCGATCGTTTCTCGCCGATCAGCTCGCTGCCGAGCTGAGCAAAACCGTGAGCCTCGAGATCATGCCCAAAAAGTCGGCAAAGGAATTCTCTGAAAGTCAAGATCCAGTATCTGTCCGCCACAGCCCTGGAATCGATCGGGCTATACCTTCTCAATATTCATAGCCGATAATCTAAAGATTAGCGGCAACTCTTCAATTGTAAACCTGATCCAAGACAAACATAATATGCTTGTACCGAAATATTTCAATCGGGGTGACAGCGGTGCCGCAATTGGACACAACGCTCAAAAGGATCTGGGACCAGAAGCCAGTTTTGACTCACTCGTCATAATGATCGAAAAAATCGAGGAAATCGTCGAAAAAGAGACCGAACTTTTAGTAAATAACCGGCCGGTCGCATTTGATGACTTCAATCACAAAAAAAGATATGGGCTTCTCGAATTAAGCCGCGCGATCGGTTCCCTGCAAGGGTTTGACCTCCGACCAAGGAAAGATCCGCAAGCAGCGCTCACGCGGCTCCATGGGAAGCTCCAAAGAAACCGCGCCATCCTGAAAACGCATTTAGAGGCGGTTGGCACGATCGCCGCAGCTGTTGCTCGGGCGATCCAAGAGTATGAATCTGATGGCACCTACACACCCAAAGTGTCTGAGAGGGGCGCTCAATGAAACTCCTCATTGCCGCCTGTCTCTGGATCGCGGTAGTTACCTTGGCTTCCGTGTATATAGGTGCTACGTGGCGGTCCTCACCAGCGGGAAATGGGACGCTTGTCAAACCGGCCGCAACCCTCGAGCGTAGGAAGCTACCGCCACTCAATGTCCCCATGGTCGCCAACGGTAGCGTGCAAGGCTACATCGTTGCCGCGCTCATATATTTAGCCGATTCCAACGCCCTGCGGGATTTATCGATCCCACCCGATGATTACCTCGCTGACGAAGCATTTCGCTTATTGTACGCGAGTGAAGTCGATTTCGAGCACTTGCAAAAATATGACCTGCAAAGCCTTACGGCGACTCTCGCCCAGAAGGTCAACACTCGGCTCGGAGGCGAGATCATTAAGGAGGTACTTGTGGAAGAATTTACTTATGTCCCGAAGCGAGAACTCTCGAGGTGAACCAAGGTTCTTTCGCTTCGATGTAGCTTCTGTCGTAAATTTCATGCCGGACCTCTGCGGTTCAACAATAGTCCCTGCTCGCCTGTCAGTCGAAATTTTAACCAGCAATGAAAGGCTTTTTTCATGATTTTTGGCAGATTAACCTGGATCGGGTTTATGATCGTAGCGTTCGGTTGGGCGGTTTTGCTGTCCGGAGCGCAGTTTTTCGAATATCTGGAGCGCGCGATAGGCCGCGCAATATTTCCTGGTCCTATCCCAGCGCCCGTCTTTGCCCAATACTTGGTCCTAACGGGCTTTGGCGTCGCCATTCTCGGGTCGCTCAAGACAGGTTTTGGCGCCTTGCAGCGTTTTTTTGATGCGCTAACCGAGAAAACCTCTCAAGCACGGACTCAACCTCGGCAAGCTCATGCCGAGCAATTGAAAAAAGTCGTCGAGCGCGGCTGGCTGAGGGACCGCGCCTATATTTTGTTCATGGATGGGAGTGTCGAAATTGAGACAATGCTCGGACGACGTCTCTTTCCATCGCTGCAGGAAGCGCAGAAATTTATCGCTTGATAAGCATGTGAGCTATTAAAGCGTCACTAAAGCAAATGATATTGGGCGCGGAACGGGCAAAAGAAGATCGTTACAGCGGCATGATTTCCAACCGCGCCAGAATCACCTTTCTGTTTCTTTGATTGAGCATCGGATTTATCCCCAAACCAGTTCGCACTTTTGGGTCCGATGCTCTAGCCGGCTTCTATGCATTTGGATGAATGCGGTGGCTGCCATAACCGGACAGTTGGGGTGTGAAAAAGGGAGTTTTTAGGCCCTGTGATTAGAAGTATTTTTGCAAAATGCCAAGGTTGGCAAATTATCCAGGCCATAAATCTTACGCCTGACCGCTTTCTCATCAGCGTTGGCCTCGCTACGGCGATCGGTTCAACAATTTTCGCAACGGCAATGATCGGCCGAGAGCAAAATGGCACTGGGAATGACGGGAGTGGCTTGCTGCGAGCCATATCGCGAGCACAACATGCGAAAGTCCTGCAGTCAAGTATAGGTGAGCGGAAGCAAGACCTTTTAGATTCGCACCCAAGCGGGGATGATATTACAGGCTCTATTTCTCAACCAAATGTGATTAAGCCACCTCAGCGCGAAGTGTTGCCCAATCCTATCGGTAAGCCTCCTCTCACCAACAATTCAGAGGGTTGGTATGTCCTCCGCTTTGTTCATAACGATACCGCGCTTCTACAAAATGGAAAAGGGCTTTATGTCGCACGGAGAGGGACTATTTTACCTGGAGTCGGCAGAGTGTTATCAGTTGAGAAACGTGGGCATATTTTGACCGTCGTTACCACTGGCCGGGTCTTCGCTAACAGGGTCCAGACCCATTAACCTCCCTACGCGTTGATGCCACCGCACAACGGCAATTAGGTTGGCGGAGGTCAAGTCGTTTCCCAATCTTATCGTTGTTCGGCGCGATGGGACGGAAAGGTATTTACTCTGTTCATGAATTCCCGATCAGCAATGGCGCCTTGTAAAGGGGCTGGTTAGAGCAGAATGGCGCGGGGCCAATGTCATAGGCTAGCGTGCCGTTGCGCTCATACTCATGATCGCGGCGCTCCGGCCGTCCTGGCCTCGTTCAGATTGACGGTCGCGTGTTCCCGTGCGGCCGCTTGGAAGCCTCATCCAGGAGAGACGAGCGGTCATCAAAATCGCGGGGCCGCTTGTAGAGGGCCGTTCAACGCCGCGCCGATGCTGCCTGGGGCAAACTGCCGTCGAACACGGACGCACATTGTCGGGTATGTGCCCAAGGCTGGTTTTGGATCGTTCCATTTCGGCCGACCTTCGCCGGCAGCCAGAACGGGGAACGTCCGCCGTTTTGGGTAAGTGGCTCCTGTGAGCCGATATGCCTCAAGTTCCGTCATAGGGTATGGCGAAGTCATCCCCACGGAGACGCTAGGCACTTGCTTGGAAGGCGCGGCGCTTCCACCTATGTTGAAGCCTAACGACCGTCACAACCGCGGCTTTGCCCCCGGAGCTCTCCGAACGCGGCGAAGCGTAGAGGAGCGCGCCGATGTCCTTGCACGAGCACCACCATAATCACGAGCATGCTCATGGCGGCAATTGCGGCGATGCGGCGCATCTTGTGAAGGATCCCGTCTGCGGCATGAATGTCGATCCGCGCGAGGCCAAGCACTTCGCCGAGTATGGCGGCGCGCCTTATTATTTTTGCTGCAACGGCTGCAAAACGAAATTTTTGACGGACCCCGCGCGGTACATTGCGGAGAAACCGAAAATGCCGGCGCCCGCGGCGGCGGGAGCGATTTACACTTGCCCCATGCATCCCGAAATCCGCCAGAGCGAGCCGGGCTCCTGCCCCATTTGCGGCATGGCGCTGGAGCCCGAGGTCATCACGGAAGAGTCGGGGCCAAATCCGGAGCTTGCCGACATGGCACGGCGCTTTTGGATTGCGCTGGCGCTTGCCGCGCCTGTCGTTGTGCTGGAGATGGGCGGCCATCTCTTTGGCCTTCATCGGCTTATTGGGGAACAACTTTCAAATTGGCTACAGCTGATATTCGCGACGCCGGTTGTCTTTTGGGCTGGCTACCCCTTCTTTGAGCGCGGCGCGCAATCCGTAGCCACGCGTAACCTCAACATGTTTACGCTGATCTCGCTCGGAACCGGCGTTGCCTGGCTGTATAGCGTCGCCGCGACACTGGCGCCAGGCCTGTTCCCGGCGGCATTCCGCACGCTAGAGGGTTCGGTGGCGGTCTATTTCGAAGCGGCCGCGGTCATCACGGTTCTGGTCCTGCTTGGCCAAGTGCTTGAATTGCGGGCGCGCGCGCAAACCTCGAACGCGATTAAAGCACTTCTTCGTCTTGCTCCCAAATCGGCAAGACGTTTGCGCGAAGATGGCGGCGATGAAGAAGTCAGCCTCGATGCCATCGCCGCCGGCGACCGGCTGCGCGTGCGGCCGGGCGAAAAAGTGCCCGTCGATGGGGCGGTCATCGAGGGGCATGCGATCATTGACGAGTCCCTTGTTACTGGCGAATCCTTGCCCGTTGGCAAGGATGCTGGCGCCAGGGTTATCGCCGGCACAATCAATCAAAGCGGCGCATTCATCATGCGCGCCGAAAAAATCGGCGGCGAGACCATGCTCGCGCAGATCGTGCAAATGGTGGCAAAGGCGCAGCGAAGCCGGGCGCCGATTCAGCGTCTCGCTGATCAGGTGGCTTCTTGGTTCGTGCCATTGGTGATTGCCACGGCCATCCTGGCGTTTGCCGCTTGGGCGGCCTTCGGTCCCGAGCCGCGTTTTGCTTTTGCCATTGTTGCGGCCGTATCCGTGTTAATCATTGCCTGTCCGTGCGCTCTCGGCCTGGCAACGCCGATGTCCATCATGGTCGGCGTCGGACGCGGCGCGCACTCCGGGGTATTGATTAAGGACGCGGAAGCCTTGGAGAGGATGGAGAGAGTCGATACGCTCGTCGTCGACAAGACGGGAACGTTGACGGAAGGCAAGCCGACGGTCATCGCCGTCCAAGCCGCGCCAGGCTATGAGGAGCAAGATATCCTGCGGCTCGCCGCGAGCATCGAGCGAGCGAGCGAACACCCGCTGGCGAGCGCGATCGTCAACGCGGCAACCGAACGCCAGTTAATACTCACCGAACCCGCGAGATTCGAAGCGCCGGCCGGGAGGGGCGCTCGCGGGGAGGCCGAGGGCCGGGCTATCGTCATTGGCCAGGCGAGCTACATAGAGGAAAGCGGTGCCGACGTTAGCAGTCTTGCCCAAAGCGCGGATGAACTGCGTAAGACCGGCGCCACGGTTGTTTTCGTTGCAATCGACGGTAAAGCGGCGGGTCTCATATCGATTGGTGATCCCATCAAGGCAGCCGCGCCTGAGGCGATAAAAGCACTTCTGGAGGAAGGCATCCGTCTCGTGATGTTAACTGGCGATAATCAAACAACGGCCGAAGCCGTGGCGAAGTCGCTTGGCATTGAAGATGTCAAGGCTGGTGTAGTGCCGGCGGGTAAGGGTGAGGTGGTCGAGGAGCTGCGGCGGGGGGGCCATATCGTTGCGATGGCGGGGGATGGGGTGAACGACGCGCCAGCGCTTGCCCAAGCGGACGTCGGTATCGCCATGGGCACCGGCACGGATGTCGCCATGGAAAGCGCTGGCGTCACTTTGCTCAAGGGTGATCTGCGCGGTATTTTGCGCGCGCGGCGATTGTCGGAAGCGGTAATGCGGAATATCCGGCAAAACCTATTCTTCGCCTTTATCTATAATGCGGCTGGGGTCCCAATCGCTGCCGGTGTGCTCTATCCCGTTTTTGGGATCCTCTTATCGCCGGTCATCGCGGCGGCGGCAATGTCGCTATCCTCAGTCAGCGTCATTGCCAACGCCTTGCGGCTGCGCACGGCGGCGATCGATTGAGCACTCTCGGCAAGGCGTGGCCCGGTGAGCCAATCGCCGCAGATCAGTCACGCGCTAGATCGATAGAGTAGGGCTAGCATAGCTTAAATCTCAACGAGCATTGAATGCACCCGTCAACATCCACGGCCGGCAGGGATTCTCTTGCCATCATCAAAACTCAACATCCCCGTTTTGCCGCCGCGCTTGAAGACGGTGCATCCGAGCTTGCCGCGCTGCGCCAGTGCGGCATCGAGTACTGGCGGCGGGGTCGGATTGACGAGGCCGTGCAAATGCTGAGCGCCGCGGCTGAAAAGGCTCGGAATAATCCGGCCGTTCTTTTCGAGCTTGGCTGCGTCCTGCGCTTGCAAGGAAGAAAATTGCAGGCCATGCAGTATTTCACCGCATCTCTAACATTGGATCCGCAACGGGTCGATGTGTGGCTTGGTGCTGCGAGTCTCAGCGATGAATGTGGTGATAAGAAAGCGGCCGAGCGGGCCTACATCCGGGCGCTCGCTCTCAACCCGGTATGCGCGGACGCGGCGGCGGGTCTCGGCCTCATTTACATCGGCCGCCATGAATACAAAGAAGGCGCCAAATACCTTGAGCTAGCTGTTAGCCATGGCGCTGCGTCGGCGCCGCTTTACGCGTGCCTCGCGCAAGTCCGCTATCTGCTTGGGGAGTTCGCTCAATCCTCCTCCGCCTTCGCGGAAGCCATCCGAGGTGGCTTAAATGACGCGGCAACGATCCAGCGCTATGCAAGGGCGCGCCTCACCGAGGCGCTGATATCGAGTTCCTTCGATGAAGCCATCGCGGTTTATCATTCCGCAGCCGGTACTCATGCGGAGGATATTTTCGCCGTCTGCCGGATGGCATTCCAGGCGCTTATTGGCTATGGGCATGGAGACTCCGCGCTCCGACTAGGTAAGGCATTGCTCGACCGCAAACCGGGAGATTTGGTTATAGATTACCACGTCCAAGCCTTGGAGGGCAGCAAGCTAGACCGCGCTCCGCGCGAGTACGTGGCTGAGAGTTTCAACAAATATGCTAGCCATTTCGACGCGCATCTTGTCGATGTGCTGGGTTACAAGGTCCCGCAAAAGATTCATTCTCTCCTCGTCTCGGCGCAAGTGCGCTTTAGGAACATTCTGGATCTTGGGTGTGGCACGGGTCTCGCCGCGCCGTACTTGGCACGCTTTGGCGGAACATTAACGGGCGTCGATCTCTCACGCGGCATGTTGGAGGAGGCCCGTGAACGCGGCCTCTACAGCAATCTTTTTGAGGAAGAGGCTATTTCCTACCTCAGGCGCCATTCCGAAAGCTTTGATCTCATCACGGCCCTCGATGTCGTGCCTTATTTTGGCGACCTCGCTGAATTTTTCGAGGCTGCCGAAGCCTCCCTCAAGCCAGGGGGTATTTTTGCTCTGAGCTTTGAGACTAGCGGCTGCCGTTCTTATGAACTGCGCGCGAGCGGGCGCTTCGCGCACAATGCTAACTACGTTGCCTCTTGCGGGCAGGAGCGTTTTCACCCAGTGGTGAGCATGGCGACGGTCTTACGTTACGAAGCCAGCCGCCCGGTGGAGGGACGGTTGGTCCTTCTGCGCCGTGTCCGAGGAGGAGAATATTTGGTCGAAGACCGGATCTAGTGCCCACTATCGGCGAGTCGTGGTTCAAGGCCGCATGAGCAGCCTTTCTGCAGCGGCGCGGGTCATATCGGCGGCCGAGGAGCGCACCGAGCTTGAGGGAGCGGCGCGTTCGACCAAAACCGAACACCACACGCGCCTGAAGGCGCAAAGCGGGATGCTTTGCCAAAAGCCGCCATTAGGACAACAAAGAAGAGCTGCCCGCCGCGTATGAGTTTGTCCTCCGGGCTGAAAAACCGCCCGTTGGAGAAACCTGTTCCAACTTCGAGTCCGGCTCATCAATGGAGCGCTTGCAGCTTCCTGGCCGCCGCCGCGAGCTGTTCTTCCATCTGCTTTTCCTTGCGGTGGACGAAGTACATAAATCCGCCAACTCCGAGGACGATAGCGATTAGCGCCGCAATTCCGAGGGGGCCGCTTACCCGGCGCATGGCATCGCCGAAAAAGTAAGCGCCGGTTCCAATCACCAGCGCCCAAATCACGCCCCCGGCGGCATTAAAGAATAAAAACTGCCGCCACCCATAGTGATTGGCCCCGGCGAGGAGCGCCGCGAACACGCGGAGAAAGGCGACAAAACGGCCAAAAAAGACGATTTTCGCGCCATGTTTCTTGAAAAGATGCTGGCCAAGTTTAAGCCTCTTCCTCGGAAGCCGAATGAACTTTCCGTAGCGGATAAGGAACCTCGCGCCATACCTTCGGCCGATCCAGAAACCAATATTGTCACCGATAATTGCTCCGGCCGCGGCGCAACCGATGACGAGCGAGATGTCAAGGTTCTCGGTGGCGCCAGCGAAGCCCGCGACCAGTATTAAAACGGTTTCACCCGGGAGAGGAACCCCGGCGCTTTCGAGCATAATGATGAGAAAAACCGCCAAATAACCATGGCGGCCGACGAAGGGTTCGATCGTGGCGAGTAACACTGCGACTCCGCTTTGCCGCGAGTGAAATCAAACCCCGACGACACGGCTATTCGATACGAAATTGACTTTGAGCATGCAAGCGCATTGGCCGCCAGTCCGGCCGCCGGGGCGCCCCCCGCGGGCGAGAAATGCGGCCAGTGAGAGGATGGTTGGTCTTAATTTTTCGTCATTTCAGCATCGAAAAACGCGTTGTGGGCCGTAACTTCGCCGTCGTTTACTTGAATTGTAACGTAGACTTGTTCCTCTCTGACAACAAAAGACGAGGTTAGACCTAGAATTAAACAGGAACAAATTTTGTCCCGGTGCGTTTAAAGCTTAGATTGCGTCTGAAAATGGTGATTACCCCTATGATGAACCTTGAGCTTTTGCATAGGCCTAGCAGCGTGGAGCGCAATACACGGAAGGGCAGGGTCGTTGTTGTTTCTAACCGCGTACCGCCGCCCTCAACCGCAAGCCCAAATGTGGGCGGCTTAGCCGTTGCCCTTGAAGCGGCTCTTAAGGATTCTGGCGGGCTGTGGTTTGGTTGGTCCGGAGGCATAAGCGAGGAAACTGGTTGCGCGGTTCGTTGTTGGTACGATGGCGGCCGCTCCCTAACCTTTGCAGTTTGTGACCTCCCGCGGCGCGACGTCGATCAGTATTACGCCGGCTTCTCGAATCGGACGCTTTGGCCGATTTGCCACTACCGCCTCGATCTCGCCACGCTATGCGAATGTGACGCCGAGGCTTATTTTCGCGTCAACGAGCGCTTCGCGGATCAGCTAGCTAAACTGCTCCGCCCGGATGATCTCATCTGGGTGCATGATTATCACCTCATTCCGCTCGCGTGCTTTCTGCGCCAGCGGGGCTATAAAAACAGGGTCGGCTTCTTCCTCCATATCCCCTGGCCGGCTCCCGACGTCGCCAGTGCCTTACCCTCTTACGAAAATATCCTGCATTGTTTTGGGGCCTACGACTTGATTGGCTTCCAAACCGAAGGCGATGCCGCCAATTTCCGCGATTGCCTAGTTGCCGCGAGCGTGGGGCGAATTGCCGGCGATGAGTGGGAAATCGATAGGCGGCGGATCAAGATCGGCGCCTTTCCGATTGGAATCGACAATGATGCCTTCGCACGGGAGGCGCGCAGTGCGGAGAACAACGGCGCTGTGAAGCGAACCATAATGAGCATCGCCGATTCAGCCCTCGTCATCGGAGTTGATAGGCTTGATTATTCAAAGGGCCTCAAGCACCGGATGGAGGCCTTCGGCAAGTTCCTCGAGCGCACGCCTCGCACTGCCCGATCCAGGGTAACGATGCTGCAGGTCACTCCAAAGTCGCGTTCCGAGGTGCCGGCTTACGCCGCCATGCAGCGCGAGCTTGAAGAAGAGGCCGGCCGCATCAATGGCAAATATGGAGATATTGACTGGACGCCGCTTCGCTACATCAATCGATCCTTGAGCCGATCAGTGCTCGCGGGACTCTATCGCATGTCCTGCATCGGACTTGTGACGCCCCTGCGCGATGGCATGAATCTCGTCGCCAAGGAATATGTCGCCGCGCAATCGCCAGACACCCCGGGGGTGCTCATCCTCTCACAATTCGCAGGCGCCGCCCAGGAACTTAAGGAAGCGCTGATTGTCAATCCATATGATATCGAGGCAACTGCGGCTGCCATCGCCCAAGCTTATGCCATGCCGGTCGAGGAGCGAAGACAGCGCTGGCAAGCGAATATGGACGCATTGCGCGCCAATAGCGTCTTTAATTGGTCGTCCCGGTTCCTCGAGGCCCTGGCAAATTCCGATGAAGACAGCGAAGGAGAGGTTATCGGCCCTCCCCTGCCAGGGGCGGAGGATTTGATTCCTCTCACGCCGCTAAAAGCCACGCGCCGGCCCACTGGCTGGAAAGGTGGAAGCGCCCTCGTAAGCTGAACCCTCCGCACGCGGCTTACAAAACTCTTGCGGATCGCTTGCGGAGCTTTGGGCGCTCGTCTTTTCACAAGTTAATTTCCGAGTGGGCTTGCGCCCAAGCCAGTACCCGCGCCTAATCGCCTATTCTGAGAAGAAGGCAAATCAGGACATGCGTTCCATGGCGCCTGCGCTAGTTAACCAAAAGCTAAGAAGATTGGTTGACCACTAGCTTATGAAATTAACGAAGCTTCGCATCATCGGATTTAAGACTTTTGTCGAGCCGGCCGACTTCTTGATCGAGCCCGGGCTCACGGGCGTCGTGGGCCCAAACGGATGCGGAAAATCAAACCTCGTTGAAGCGCTTCGCTGGGTCATGGGCGAAAGTTCATCCAAGAACATGCGAGCGTCCGGGATGGAAGATGTCATTTTTTCCGGCAACGGTAATCGGCCATCCCGCAACAACGCGGAAGTGATTCTTTTCTTAGACAATAAAGACCGATCGGCGCCAGCCAGCTTCAATGATTGCGACGCGATAGAAGTCTCCCGTCGCATCGAGCGTGAAGCTGGCTCGACCTACCGGATCAACGCCCGGGAAGTGCGGGCGAAGGATGTCCAATTGCTTTTCGCCGACTCATCGACTGGGGCGCGCTCGGCTGCAATGGTTCGCCAGGGGCAAATCGGCGAAATCATCGCCGCAAAGCCGCAGGAGCGACGCCGTATTCTCGAAGAGGCGGCCGGCATCTCGGGGCTGCATTCGCGGCGCCACGAAGCAGAGCTTCGACTCAAAGCGGCCGAGGAAAATCTGAAACGTCTTGAAGATATCTTGCGGCAGATCGATGGCCAAGCAGAGAGCTTGAAGAAGCAAGCCCGCCAGGCGGGGCGGTACCGGACACTCGCTCAAGACATCCGCCGCAATGAGGCCCTTTTGGTCCTCATTCAGAAGAAAATCGCCGAGGAGGTTCTCGAAGCCGCGGAGCTCAGGCTCATGGAGGGGCTGCGGAACCTCGCTCAAGAAACCCTGGCTCAGGCCGAGACTGCGAGACTGCAAGCGGTCATCGCGCACGAGCTGCCAACCCGGCGCCAGGCCGAAGCCGAGGCAAGCGCGACCCTCCATAGGCTCGTGCTCGCCCGCGAGGCTCTCGATGGAGAGGAGCGGCGGACGAAAAGCCGCATGGAAGAACTGCGGCGCCAAGTCTCGCAAAACGGGACCGACATCGAACGCGAAAAAACGTTGATTGAAGACGCGTCAAATGTTCTTTCCCGGCTCGAAGCGGAGGCCGGTGAGCTTACAAATAATGGTCGAGCCGACATCGACCTCGGCGCGGCTCGCGAGTTGCTTTCGAATGCCGAAGCAAAACTTGCGCAAAGCGAAAAGCATTTTGCCGAGGCGCAAGATCAACGGTCCGCCATCGAGGCGCGCCGCGCCGCGCTTAAAACCGTTATTGAAGACGAAACAACCAATACAGCACGTTTTCAGGCGGAAGCGGAGAAGATCTCCCAAGAACGCGGCGCCTTATCTGGAGCCTCGGCGCTTGTCGATTTGGCCGGGCTAGACGAGACGCTCGATGGCGCCTTGAGAGCGACCAGGGCGCAAGAAGAGGCGGTTAGCCGGGCGGAAAAGCAGCATTCGGAAGCTCGCGCTCATGAGCTCGAGGCGCGAGGCCCCCTCATGAACGCCGAACGGCGGGCGCATGCGCTCGAAACCGAAATCGCAACCTTATCAAAGCTTCTCAATTCGGCGGCTGGCGGATTCTGGCCGGCCGTCACCGAGGACATGACGGTCGCCAAGGGATATGAGGCGGCGGTTGGCGCGGCGCTCGGCGATGACCTCGATGCCTCAACCAATCTCTCTTCGCCAGCTCATTGGGCGGCGACGGAATCGGCCGGCGATCCGGCGCTTCCCCCAGGTGTCGAAGCCCTGGTGAACCGTGTGACGGCACCGGTTCCCCTTCGGCGGCGTCTGCGCCAGATCGGCATCGTCCTGCGAACGGAAGGCGCTGCCTTGCGATCCCTATTGAAGCCTGGCCAGAGGCTGGTTTCCAAGGAAGGCGATCTCTGGCGCTGGGATGGGTATACGCAAGCTGCGGAGGCTCCTACCGCTTCGGCGCGGCGGCTTTCCGAGAAGAATCGCTTAAGTGAACTTGCCGCGGAGGTTGAAGCTGCGCGCGCTCTGGTGTGTGACGAGCGGGCAAAAGCCGCGCGCGCCCAGTCCGGCCTTTCATCCGCCGCCGCCGCCGAGAGCCAAGAGCGGCTTAAGCACAAGACCGCGATGGCGGTCCTTGACAAAGCGCGTGAAGAAAAACTTGCCGCCGAGCGTCGCCTGAGCGAAACGGCGGCGCGTCTTTCGGCGCTTGAGGAGGCGGCTCTTCGCATTGCTGCTGCTGGAGCCGAGTCGACTAAGAAGCGGGCGGATGCGGAGAATGCGCTTGACGAATTTGGCGCCTCGGGGGAGCTTAGCGAGCGGTTGGAGCGCGCGCATGCCGTGCTCGTCGAGGATAGAGCCGCGGCGGCCGAAGCACGCGCGGCTTTGCAAGGGTTTCTGCGTGATCAGGAGGCGCGTGCCCAGCGCCTCGCTCGCCTTGGCGAGGAGCAGCGCTCTTGGGCTGCGCGGCACGAGGAAACAAGCCGCCAGATCAGCGCATTGCAAGCGCGTCACGCCGAGGCGCTCGAGGAACTGGAGAAGCTGCTGGCCGCGCCGGACACTTTTTTCGCAACAAGGCAAGCGCTGCAAGGGCAGACCCATGACGCGGAAAGCGCCCTTCGCTCCGCCTCCGACGGGCGCGCGGCGGCTGAGAACGCTCTTGCCGAAGCTGACCGCGCGACCCGGGGAGCCCTTGAGGCAATGAGTGTGGCGCGCGAAGGAAAGGCCCGGAGTGAAGCGCTGGCGGAAGCCGCGCGGGCACGCTGTGACGAAATCGCCCATATGATCACGGTCGAGCTTGGTTGTGGCGAGGAAGAGCTGTTCGAGCGGGCCGGCATCAAGCCTGGCGGCGATTTTCCGCCCCTTGAGGCCGTTGAAAAGCGGCTCGAGGCGCTTAAGAATGACCGCGAACGCCTCGGCGGAGTCAACCTGCGGGCCGAGGAGGAACTCGATGAAATCCTGGCGTCAAGCGACAAGCTTTCCGCCGAGGGGGCCGATTTGACTGAAGCGATCCGCCGGCTGCGCCAAGCCATCCACAATCTGAACAAGGAAGGTAGGGAAAGGCTGCTGGCCGCCTTCGACGCGGTTCAAAAGCACTTTCAGGACTTATTTGCGATGCTGTTTGGCGGCGGCTCGGCCGAGCTGCAATTGCTTGATTCGGAAGACCCCCTTGAAGCGGGGCTCGAATTAATCGCTCGTCCGCCCGGCAAAAAACCGCAAGTAATGACGCTTTTATCAGGCGGCGAGCAAGCCCTCACCGCCATGTCGCTGATTTTCGCGATCTTCCTCACCAATCCCGCGCCGGTCTGCGTCCTCGACGAAGTCGACGCGCCGCTCGATGACGCGAACGTCGACCGTTTCTGCGATCTGCTCGATACGATGAGTGCGAAAACGGAAACGCGGTTCATCACGGTCACGCACAACCCGATCACCATGGCGCGAATGAATAGGCTCTTTGGCGTGACAATGGCCGAGCGAGGCGTCAGCCAGCTTGTTAGCGTTGATCTCGAAGAGGCCGAGCGTTTTCGCGAGGCGAGCTGATCAAGCGCGGGCGTGTGGCTTTTCCCTGCTGATTAGCTTGATCCACCTTTTCAGGCCTTTGCCAAGAGTTCTCGTTTTCTAAACAAGTTTTGCGGGCGCAAGACCGGTGCGAGCTCTGCGCTCAACTCTAAGAAATGCAATCGTAACAACGATGATAACAATTTGTGTCACAGTAATTCCCCAAACCGCGCCGTAAATTCCAAGAAATTTGGGAACTGGATAGGCAAGGGCAAGGGCCACCAAAAATATCCAGGCCGCTGCCTTCATAATAGAGCGGCTGAAGCCGTGTATGCGGGCGTAAAGGGTTATGAAAAACCGACACACCAAAAGTGATTGCGTAATGCAATAGCTTTGCGTGATCCATTCCCACCCCATCGGAATAGAAGGAAATAAGAGAGAGGCCAGAGGCCTCGCGAATACGGCTACAATAAGAGCGAGTAACAGGTAGGGAATACCACAAGCAAGGAATGCCCTAAGCAACCAAAGATCGCCTTGCGCCGCGCCCGCGCCGCGATAATAGCGGCTCGCGCGGGACGGAACGATATTCTCGAGAGCTATTAGGATAGGATTCAGGAACCCGCTCACTGTTTGCATGGAGCGCCAGATTCCCAGCTCGACACTCGTTAGCAGCCACCCAGCCGTTAGAAAAAAAAGATTACCTGCGATGACTTCAAGAACTGCTTGATAAAACAGCCAACTGCCATGAAAATAACAGGATTTGGCGACGCGTTTGATCATCGCGGGGTTGGTATTGGTGGTCTTGCAAAAGATGAGTTGGACAATAAGCGCCAACGCGGAAGATACCGCAAGAAGCCCCCAGTATTGGTATGGCGCAAGCGTTAGCCCCTTTTCCAAAAAAACAAAGAGTGCAAGAAATGGGATCGTGTGCCTCGTAATGGTAACGAGAACACTAACAAAGCTAGCGGGTGATAGATAAAGCTGCCGCCGCCCTGCTTCTTGCAGCCCCGTTAGAACAAATGACAGACAAAACGTGATGATTTCTAATGTGTTTTCATATCTCCCCGTTGCGTAGAAAGCCAGAGCAAAAAAACAGGCAAAAACGCAACTCGAAAAGAGAACAAGCGCCAGGATTGCGGTCAAAAAAGACTTAGTCTCGTTTTCATAACTAATCGCGATCGTATTCATCGGTAAGATGATAAAGGAAAAAACCAAATTTTGCCCAATAAGGCCAATCATCATTTTATATGCAATCTCTCCAAATACACCGAGGGATGTGACATGCACGAGCAGCACCGTTGAAATGAATGTCAACGCGCTGATGATCGCTTGATCTACCAGTGGGAGTGCTATCCGGAGTAGCCCTTTTGAACTGAGGCGTAACGCTGTTGATTGCAGTATTTTGTTCTTGGCAAAACGCAACACAATATGCCTCATGGCGCGGCCCTTAATTGATCGGGCAAGAGCGAGCTTACGGTCCTTAGGCACCTCAAGGCCACGCCGGACAAAATTCTCCAAGTTGACGAGGTACCACGCCTTGAACGCGCCGAGGAATTGCCACCGTCGGCATGATTTTGCAACGACGTTTTCAAAACCTTGGTTTTTTCAGCAATATGACGCTGGAGAAACCCGCAGTTGATGGTTATGGCAACCGGCGCGATCCCTATCCCCGCTTGAAATGAGCGTTGCGCCATGTTTGCGGGCAGCAGACTGCCGTGGCGCGCCGTCCCGGCCGACCCTCATACCTCGACGACCGCGCGCCCAAATATAACGGGCGAGACTATGCCCGCCCCAGGCCGCTCTAAAATCCACTTAAAACGGAATTAGACGATTCAAACGCGCGACTTTGGCATCAATTCGTCGCCTACTCGCTCTCGCTATGCGCGGGGCGGGGCTCTTCGGCGTGATCGACCGGCAGCCAATCGCCGTCCTGGCCGAATTCCATCGCCGAAGTGATCGACAGCATCTCGGCGAGGCGGCTCCTCGCCCGGTTCACCCGGCTCTTCATCGTGCCAATCGCGCAGCCGCAAACTCCGGCTGCTTCTTCGTAGGAAAGGCCGGATGCGCCAATCAGGATGAGCGCTTCGCGCTGGTCGCTCGGCAGCCGCTGAAGTGCCGCGCGGAAGTCGAGGAGGTCCATGTGGCCGGTTTGCGCCGGCACGGTCGCCAGCTTCGCGGCGAATGAACCATCGGGGTCGGCCACTTCGCGGCGGCGCTTGCGGTATTCGGAATAGTAAATATTGCGCAGAATGGTGAACAGCCACGCTCGAAGATTCGTGCCCTCGACAAAGGACGCGATGTTGCTCCACGCCTTGACGAGCGTTTCCTGCACGAGGTCGTCGGCGCGATCAATGTTACCGCACAAAGAGACGGCAAAGGCACGCAGATTAGGAATAACGCCGAGCAGATCCGCCGTTATCTGCGAACTTGCCGGCCGGTGTGCCTCGGCCTTTTTCATCGTGCCGGTTTCCATCGCTTTCCGGGACGCCGCGATCACAGTCTTTCCTTGCTCGGCCGGCCTTCCGCGGAGTTTTCGAGCTGTTGGAGCAATTCAATAAAACGGCTTGGCACCGGCTGGGCCAGAATATCGTTATAGACATTACGCAGGTGCGTGCCGATTTGGTCGGCGATTTCCGGCTTTTTTGCCTCCCTCTCGCGGCCAGGTCCCGCGCTGCTTTCTTGTTTCACTGTCCAACAGGCAAAATCATACCCCGTTCCGCCAAAGATCTTGATCCCCCCCACCCTAACCGGCGGATAAACGGCCTTTGTTGGTTTTGTCACTGAAGCGGCCTCGCGATCGAAATCTTCACGGCTTTTTCTCCAATCGTCTCGGTTCGCTCTCGTCTGCTCAGGCATGGCTTATCTCATTTTTGATAGCCTGGCCGCCCTACGAGGCACCCCGTCGGATCCTCAGCCCGGCCCTTGCCGCTTCCGCTCCAGATAAGGCGCATGCCCTCTCATCAAAGCCCCAACGCCGGACTGGCCCACGAGGTTCCACTCAACGGAACTTTACTTGGCAATTTTTATTTTTTGGGAAAAGCTAGTTCTCTTGAACTTTTGAGGCTAAACCGATGCCTGCTATCGAGTGAGTATAAAGGTTCCTTCCATGGCGATATCCCAGGAAATATCAGCGTATATTCCTTATCTGCGCCGCTTTTCGAGGGCTCTCACTGGGACCCAGGCGGGCGGCGACGCCTATGTGGTGGCGACCCTCGAGGCGATCATTGCCGACCCGGTCGAATTCTCAAGGCGCGCCGATCCAAAGACCGGCCTGTATCGGCTATTTCTCAAGGTTTGGTCGACCGTCCCCGTTAACGATCATGTCGATATGGCGTCTTTCACCAGCGATGAAGCGGGAGCCCAGCGCCACCTGGAAGCGATCACCTTGCGCCCGCGCATCGCTTTCCTTCTAAGCTCCTTGGAAGGTTTTGACACGAGCGAAGTCGCCGGCGCTCTTGATTGCACGGAAGAGGAGGCCGCAAATCTCATCGATGCCGCTGGCAAAGAGATCGCGAACCAGCTCCGCACCGACGTTTTGATCATCGAGGATGAGCCTTTTATCGCGCTGGATTTGCAAAACCTGATCGAAGAACAAGGCCATAGGATTACGCAGGTGGCACGCACCCACCGCGAGGCCATCGAGGCCGTCAAGCGAGAGCGGCCGGGCCTTATCCTCGCCGATATTCAGCTTGCCGATGGCAGTTCCGGGCTTGAAGCCGTCAACCAAATCCTCGGATGCTTCTCCGTCCCCGTTATTTTTATCACCGCATACCCAGAACGCTTTTTAACCGGGGCCCCGCCCGAACCAGCCTTTTTGATCACGAAACCTTTCAAGACGGATAGTTTAAAAGCGGTGATCAGCCAAGCGCTGTTCTTTGACCGCCGATCCCACCGCAAGGAAGAGCCAAGGAAAAAGCCAAGTCTCGTACCAAACTAAGCGTTGTTGGGCGGCTGCTACTTGAAAACGCGTCCCATGGCGGACCATAAAGCCGGCCACCCAAAAAAGCTGGCGCTCTCATGCGCCGGGAAAGGCGCTTCGGCTTCGAGCGGCTGGCGGGCCAAAAGCCCCCAGCTTTCGGCGATTCGCATGGTCGACCACATGCCATTGCCTGAGTCATAGAGAGCAGCGCCCGCTTCGGCGGGTAACCCATGGGCCATCCCATGGATCAGATAGTGCTCGACCACCACATGTCCTGGGCCATTGCACCAGAACAGCCGCGTTTGGCCATCGATTTCGTCGCGCATCCCTCCCGCTTGGCTGACCTGATGAATATCGAGCCATTGCTCGACGAGGGCTTGCGCGTTCGCCGGAGCGACGACCCCATCGAGGCTGCCATGCCAGATCGATACCTTTGGCCAGCGCTTCTGGTGAGGTGATGCGCGCCGGATAAGATTGCCTAGCTCCCGGGAGGATTGGCTCGGTCCAAATGCCATCGCTGTGATCGCGTCAATCGGATTGAGCGCGGCCCCATAGGGGAGGCCGGCGATGATGGCTCCGGCCTCAAAGAGATCCGGGAACAAGGCCAGCAAGGCGCAGGACATGGCGCCGCCCGCCGAGAGGCCAGTGACAAAAACCCGGTTGCGGTCGATCGGATGCTCGGCGAGCATTTTCTCGATCATGGCGCGGATCGAAGCAATCTCGCCATCGTCGCTGCTGATGTGTTTTTCGATGAACCAGTTGAAACAATTTTGGGGATTGTTCCCGCATTTCTGCTCGGGGAACATGACGGCAAAGCCATGCTCACGCCCAAGCTCCGACCATCCGCTCATTAAATCGAAGTCTTTCGCGGACTGATTGCAGCCATGCAAGGCGACAACAAGAGGGAAGAGCTTTTTCGTTCCCTCGGGAAGGCAGCAATACATATCCAAATTGCCCGGGTTCGAGCCGAAGGCGACTTGCCGCTCCATAGGGCGATTCTCTCCTGACCCCACTTGCCACTGACGGCCGCGGGGCTCTTATCTTCTGCTGTACAGGTTAAACTGGCACCATAGCCATTGCAATGGCTCTGAGATAATTGTGGCACCATTGGGGGAGTGACGTGACGCTTCTGACCTAGCGCTCGGCTTGCAATGGCACGGCCATTCGCAACCGGAACCCTTCAGGCGCGAAGTCAACTTTGACGTTGGCCCGGATTTGCTGGGAAAGCACCCGTTTCAAAAGCATCGAGCCAAAACCATCGCGCGTCGGCGGCTTGACGGGCGGACCGGCTGACTCATCCCATTCACAAAATAGCGTGCGCTCGCCGCCTCTATCATCGACGTACCAACCAACTTCAATGCGCCCCGCTTCCGACGACAGCGCGCCATGGCGAACTGCGTTGGTCGTAAGTTCATGGATCGCCATGCCGAGGGGCACGGCTATTTGGGAAGGTAAATCGATCGCCGGCCCATCGAGGCTTATGCGAGAGCCTTCCTCATCGGCATAGGGACCAAGCTCTTGCGCCAGCAATTGGCAAAAGGACACGGACTGGTGGAGCTGCTCGGTCATGACGGCATGCGTCTTGGCAAGCGACGATATGCGGCCCGTAAAGGCTTCCTGGAATTCGTCTATCGTTGCCGATGTCTTGGCGGTCGTGTTCATGACCCCTTGCACGGTCGCAAGCGTATTGCGCACCCGGTGATGAAGCTCTCGGATCAGCAGCGCCTGCCGTTGCTCCGTTTTGACGTGATCGGTGACATCATTGCCTTCGATGAATATTCCATCGACCTCGCCGCGCGTGCCAAGGATCGGTTGAGCGACGAAATCTATGTAATGTTCCTCGAACTCTGCGTTGGGATTATCCTGCAAGAGGATGCGGCTCTTGCGGCCGACATACACCTCGCCCGTTTTGAAAATATTCGCGAGTATTTTTGGATACTCTTGGCTCTCGGATTCCGGCAGCCCCTCGCGCAGTGTTTTGCCCAAGAGCTCTCGGCCGCCGGCCAGCATTGAGAAGGCGACATTGACAAGTTCAAACACGAGATCCGGCCCGCGCAGAACGCACATGAAACTTGGGGCTTGCATGACGAGCCGGCGCAGGTGATGCACCGTCGCAAGCAGAGTCTGGTTTAGGATGTAGGTGGTTCCTGGAAGGAGGATGCCGCCGGACTCAGGGGCCCCTTCCTTGGATACCGGCAGCGCCGAGAGCTCCTTCAAGGGCGGAACATCGGAAATGTTCTGGATCGCCTTGATGATATAAGCGACCTTCCCGCCATCATCGACGACCGGCATGTAAGTGCAGCTCAAGAAGCGCTCGATCGCATGGCCGTCAATGTCAAAACGAAACGGAAGCGCTGGGGTCACGTCGGTGGCGGCTTTATCACGCACTCCCTCGAGTGAAGCACGCAGAATTTGGACGCTCTCGCCGGGCGCGGGAAAAGACTCGAAAAAATTGGTTCCTACTAAAGACTGACGCGTCCTTTTTTCCACTTCGAGAAAAGCATCATTTATAGCAACGACATTAAAATCCCGGTCCATCACAAGGAAAGGTGCCGGCAGGCAATTGAAGATCGTCTCGAAATCTAGCCGCGTCCGTGCCATTATGGTAGGCCTCTTGCCTTTTTACCGTGACGCTCACGCCGGGAAGCGGCGCTCAAAGGAGACCCCCTGCAAAACAAAGCCGCTTCCCCGTGACGGACGAGCTAGCCTTGATAGCTTCCCGCTTATGGGTTTTAAATACATTGCACGCTCGCGTTAAGTGATAGAAATATAGATTTATTCCCTTTCCCGCTCCACGCCGCGCCAAGAGAACGATTTTGGGATGCTCTGGTTGCATAAAGTTGCCGTGAGAAATAGAATTTTCGCAAGCTTCATCAGCGAAGTATAATGCTCAGCTCATACAATATTAGCGCTAATCGCGACCTCACAGGTGGCCACGTCTTTCTCGTCGATGGATCATCGTTCGTATTCCGTGCTTACTATCAATCGATCCGTCAAGACGCGAAATACAATTATCGCTCCGACCGTCTGCCGACTGGGGCGTTACGGCTGTTTTGTACCAAAATTTTTCAATTCATACGCGAGGGCGCAGCCGGGATCAAGCCGACTCATTTGGCAATCATCTTCGACAAGTCCGAGAACTCTTTCCGCAAGGAAATCTACCCGCCCTATAAGGCCAATCGCTCCGAGCCGCCGGAAGACTTAATCCCCCAGTTCCCGCTCATGCGCGCCGCCGTGCGCGCGTTCGGATTGACACCGATCGAGCAAGACCGCTACGAGGCCGATGATCTCATCGCCACTTATGCCTGCGAAGCTCGCCGGCGTGGCGCCGATGCCTTGATCATTTCCGCCGATAAGGATCTGATGCAGCTTATTGGCAGGGGGATCGCGATGTATGATCCCGCCTCCGGCGAAGCTGCCGCCAAGGGGGCGCGCGAAGAGCGCAAAATCGGTATCGAGGAAGTCTGCGGCTACTTCGGCGTGCCGCCAGACAAAGTTGTGGATGTGCAGGCCTTAGCCGGAGACTCGACCGATAATATTCCGGGCGCGCGGGGCATCGGCATCAAGACCGCGGCGCAGCTCATCAACGAATTTGGCGATCTCGACGCCCTGCTCGCGCGCGCGCATGAAATCAAGCAACCGAAACGGCGCGATGTCCTCACCGACCCTGAAAGCGTCGCGCTAATCCGCCTTTCCCAAAAACTTGTCTCCCTCGTTTGCGATGTCCAACTCGAAGTACCGCTCGACGCGATCCGCCTCGAGCCGGCCGATGGCAAGGCGCTGATCGCATTCTTGAAAGCGATGGAATTCCCGACCATAACCAAGCGCGCCGCCGAGGCTTATGGGATCGAGGCGAGCACGATTGACCCCGATCCCGCCTATTGCGAGGAGCAAGCCTGGCCCAACAGGAAGCGCATGGGAGAGGATGCGGGCCGCCTGGCCTCCGATGCCTCGCAGATTCCGGAGAGCGCGCAATCCATGCCAAGGCGCAACGCCCGCTATGGCCAGCCGGCGCCACGGCAAACCATCGCCGGCGGACCGGGCGAGCTTGCCGAGGCGCGCCTCATCGCGGCGCGCGGCGAGACGTTCGATTACAAAAATTATGAAACCGTGGCGAACCTCGATCGCCTCGATGCTTATATTTCCACCGCCCGCGAGGCCGGCGCCATCGCCTTCGACACCGAGACATCGTCCTTGCTGCCCATGCAAGCGCGCCTCATCGGCATCTCTCTCTGCGTCGGCCCGAATGCGGCCTGTTACATTCCGCTGCGCCACGAACCCGAAGGCGGCAGCGGCCTCTTTGGCGAGGCGAGTCTGTTGCCCGGTCAATTACCTGAGGAGGAGGTGCTGGCGCGGTTGAAGCCCTTGCTGGAAGACGCGAGCGTTTTAAAAATCGCCCACAACATCAAATATGATTGGCTCGTCTTTAAGCAGCGCGGCATTTGCGCCGAGCCGATCGAAGACACGCAGCTTTTGTCCTACGTGCTCGATGCCGGCCGCACCGACCATGGCCTTGATGTGCTGAGCGAAAAATATTTCGGCCATAAGCCCATCCAATTCGGCGAGGTCGCGGGGTCGGGACGCACGTTTATCGGTTTCGCCCGCGTGCCGATCGATAAGGCGACCGAATATTCCGCCGAGGACGCCGATATTTGCTATCGTCTGTGGCGGGTGTTGAAGCCGCGCTTGCCCGCCGAGCATATGACGAATGTCTATGAGACGCTCGAGCGGCCGATGTCCGCCGTCCTCGCCCGCATGGAGGAACGCGGCGTCATGATCGACTGCGCCATCCTCGCGAGGCTGTCCGGCGAGTTCGCGCAAGACATGGCAAGGCTCGAGGAGGGGATCTACGGCCTTGCCGGCGAGCGCTTCAATCTCGGCTCGCCCAAGCAGCTCGGCGATATTTTGTTCGGAAAAATGGGCCTGCCCGGCGCCAAGAAGACCGCGACGGGCGCGTGGTCGACGGCGGCCGGCGTCCTCGACGATCTCGCCGAGCAGGGCCATGAGCTTGCCGCGCGCATTCTCGATTGGCGTCAGCTCTCGAAACTCAAATCCACCTATACCGACGCCCTCCCCTCCTTCGTCGATAAGGCGACCGGGCACGTCCATACATCCTATGCGCTGGCGGCCACGACAACCGGGCGGCTGTCGTCTTCCGACCCGAACTTACAAAATATCCCCATCCGCAATGACGCGGGCAGAAAAATCCGCCGCGCCTTTATCGCGCCCGAAGGCCATAAGCTCGTATCGGCGGACTATTCGCAGATCGAGTTGCGGCTGCTCGCCCACATCGCCGATATCCCGCAATTGAGGGCCGCCTTCGCCGAGGGCCAGGACATTCACGCGACGACGGCCTCGGAAATGTTCGGCGTGCCGGTGCAAGGCATGCCTCCAGAAGTGCGCCGGCGCGCCAAGGCGATCAATTTCGGTATCATCTACGGTATTTCCGCGTTCGGGCTTGCCAATCAGCTCGGTATTCCGCGCGAGGAGGCGGGCGCCTACATCAAGCGCTATTTTGAGCGGTTTCCCGGTATCCGCGCATACATGGATCAGACGAAAGCCTTCGTGCGCGATAAGGGTTATGTGACGACGATTTTTGGCCGCAAATGTCATTATCCGCGCGTGAACGCCTCAAACCCGTCCGAACGCGCCTTCAACGAGCGTGCCGCGATCAACGCGCCGATTCAAGGCTCCGCCGCCGACATCATCCGCCGCGCCATGATCCGCATGGATGCCGCACTCGAGAAGGCGCGCCTTTCGGCAAAAATGCTGCTGCAAGTGCATGATGAGCTTGTTTTCGAAGCGCCCGATGCCGAGGTTGAAGCAACGATCCATGTAGTGCGCAAGGTGATGAGCGAGGCGCCAATGCCGTTTGTTGCGCTCTCCGTGCCATTGCAGGTCGATGCCAAGGCGGCGCAAAACTGGGACGAGGCGCATTAGGGGCGTTACTCTGCACCGGTGAAAGGCTGTAAGATTTTGAAGGGGAGGTTGTAGGTGGCAAGCTGCTGGCAAAGCGCCAAAAGATCAAAGCCGATCCAGGGCAAGGCGTGCTTCAAGAGCAGCCAGACGATCACGATCTGGCCCAAAGTTCCGACGAGTAGTCCAAGAAATGACTGAACTGTGAGGATGAGCGCCATCCAAACTCGGTCGAAAGATGCGACGGAGGCACCATTGGGCATAAGTTCAAAAACAGGCTTGGGATCCCCGGCATCCCCCGAAAAAGTGAAATGCCGCCAATTTGCCTAGATCCACCAATACTTTGTCTCTTGAAAATGCCTGCGAGAAGATAGGCGGTGAGTCAAGCGCTGAATTTTTCTACCCAGCTTGGCGGAATTTTTGGCCCGCAGCGTCCTAAGCATTGAGAGGCTACCGAAACGTGCACGCCATAGTCTCTCTATTCTGAGACTTCGTCCGCATCATGTCGTTGAAGGAACTCATGAAGCTCACGAACCGTTTCTGTAGGGAACAGAAGTCAAATCCTCGCACCAAATTTCGCTGTCCGATCGAGCTTCTTTCGTGACAGCGCAATTGCCTAATATCCAGGCATGGAAAAAAGATTAAGATATTGCATCAGGGCTCTGCTGTGGGAGCTAACGGGCTGCTATTATTGGACGGATGTTCAAGAAGCCGTTGCCCGGAGTTTGCTTCTTCGGCCAGTTTTTGCAAAAATGGCTGACTGTACCGTCCCTGAGGAATGTTTAAAAACTAATATCTTATTTATACATATACCAAGATGTGCTGGGATTTCTATATCTACCGTACTCTATCAGCATTTTCGTGACCATCACCCCGCGTCCTATTTCAGAGATATTGATAACAGTTTTTTTTCGTCAGCTTTTAAATTCGCGGTAATCCGCAATCCAGTTTCCAGGGCGCTCTCCGCCTACAGGTTTCTTTCCAATAAGGGTGCGTCATATATGGAATTTGATAAAGGCTGGCAGATCAAAACGAAACGCGTAAGGACACTAGACGACTACATCGATTTCCTCGATGACAATAGGTGGCGGTTAGATCGGCTGGATTTCATTATGCGCCCTCAGGCGCATTTCGTCCTCGATTCTAGTGGCAGCCCGTTGGTGGATCGGTTTTTCCGCATGGAAGCCGACTTAGGCGATCTAAATCATCTCCTTTGTAGCTGGGGCAAAAAGAAAATGCCTACTCTCAACAGCAATCCGCCTGGGGCCATAAAGTGCAGCCAGCGACAAATCGATCGGCTGGCCGCAATCTATGTGGCTGATATGCACCTATACGAAAGTGTTTCCAAACAAGCTTAGTTATTCCGAAGCAGTCGTGATGCAGAAACTTTTTAGGTAAGGTGGCACCTGAACATCCGCCGCCATAGCGTTGAACAAATGGTCAACCGCGCCGCCAATTTCTTTCAGCGGTTCCAAAATATCCGGCATACCCTCACCGCTCATTCTTCCCCCCGAACGGTCCGGCGATTCACCCCGCGCCTTGCATAAAAACGAAAAGCGAAAAATTACACCCTAATCGAAATGTACGCTTGCGCAAAACACCGGTTTTCTACCGCGCGCCGCTTCGGAAAAATCATTTCGCGCAATTCGCCGATCTTACCAAAATGTTTCACGTGAAACATTTTTGTCCGATTGCGAGGCAGTTCCTTACATACCGCTCATCCGCCATCGAGAAAGCGCGCGACTTCCGGGATCGCCCGCAACAAAGCCAGATCCTCCGGTTGTGGCAGCTGCGGCTTATCCCGCTCGCGGTTGACGAGGCATAAAAATCCCAGGCAGTCCGCCGGACCGGCGCGAAACTGATGCCAGGTCCAGGGCTCGATCATCACGAGATCATGCGGGCGGATCGCGTTCACCGCCGTGCCAATGAGACATTGGCCGCCGCCACGCAGTACCACGACGCCATGCATGTGGGCGTGGCGTTCAAGCGTCGAGTAGCCGCCGGGCGCAATCTCGAAATAACGAAGTTCGCCCGCCATGCGCGGATCAGAAAACAAGGTCTGCCGCGAGATGGCCTTGAACGGCGCCGCGCCCTCCTCCTTATACGGAAGGCGCAACGTCGCTTCCCAAGAAAAATCCTTTCCGGCTTTTCGTAGTGCGTGGATCGCGGCGGAGTTGGCAGACATATCGCGCCTCATTTATAAGAGTGCTCGGCGACAACGCGGGTAAAGGCGGCGGTTTCCTCGACGAGTTTTTCAGGCGGAGCCGAGAGAAGCGCGCCGCCAATGAGCAGCATCGCATCGCGGCCATAGGTATCCAAGAGCTCGGGGACGCGCTCCAAGCTCATACCGCCCGCGGGCACGGGAAGGCTTGCTTTCAGCCCAAACAATGGTCCGCGCAACGCCTCGATGATTTTGCCGCAGGCATTTTTGGTAAAGCCAAACCGCCCGCCCGGGTTCGGGAAAATAAAGGCATCGGCGCCGAACAAGCGAAACAGTCTTGCAAAAAGGTAAGGCGAGATGCGCGTGCCGGTCATCGCCGGGTGGGCGATGAAGGCGAAATCGGGATACCCCTCGCGCAACGCCGCGAGCGTGGAGACTCCGGCGATCATCGGGGCGATCATCACCGTGTCGCAGCCTTCCTCGCGTGCAAGGTCCAGCTGGTGCTCGATCTCGCCGAGGTGGCCGCAAAGATTTGGCACATAGCGCGCGGGCTTGCCCGTCTCCGCCGCTGCTCTGCGCACGGAGGCGGCGCAGGCAGGCAGCCTCTCTTCAAAAGGGCTGTAGGATTGGTTGGCGAGGCCATGATCGTCCTTGATGTAGTCGATACCGCCGAGCGCCAGCTTGTAGGCGAGCAGGGCGAGCTCCTCCGCGCTCAGGCCCTGGGGTTTGAGGGCCGAGCACGTGAGCGCCCTCGCCCTCGCTGAAGCGCGGGCGCGAAGACGCGAAGCGCCATGGCGCGGGCCACCAAACGTATCAAGCAAGCTTTCCGGAAAGATCGCATCGTCGAGGGTCACATCCTCATAAAGCGAGGTGTTGCCGAAGAGCATATTAACGAGCTGGCCGGCGTCCTCGCCAACCGTCGCGGCGGCAAGATCGACGCGCACTGAAAATAAGCCGTCGCCAAGGTCCTTGATGGCTGCCACCTCGCCAATAATGTCGGATAAAATCCACGGATCGCGGATGGCGGAGAGGGGCGCCTCGACGCTTTGTTCGATGGCGATGGCGCGCGCGCGCTCCTCAATAGCCGAAGCGTCGCTGCGAATATGATAAAAAACTTGCAATCTTTCGTTCACCAAGGCCCTCTTATCCGGCGAATGGATACGGACTATAAAGATAGTGGGGATGGGGCAGTTTCGCTCACACTAGCGAATTTTCCTGAGCGCGCTATCCTTTGACGAAGGGCTTCGGGAGGAAGTCGAACGCCGGGGGGAACGATGACAGGGGACGAAGAACAGATCTTCGAAATCGGCCTTGCGATGTCGGGCGCCGTGTCGGCTGGCGCCTATACGGCCGGAGTTTTTGATTTTTTAATCCAAGCGCTCGACGAATGGGAGAAGGCGCGCGGCGCGCCCGATGTCCCCAATCATTGCGTGAAGATCAAAGTGATGTCCGGCGCCTCGGCGGGCGCGATCACCGCGGCGATCGGCACGATCGCGCTTGCCGATGCCAAGGAAACGCCCCTCGTGTTCGACCCGCCGCGCGACGGCGCGCAAAAAATAAAGAGCTATTTGCCAAAGCTTTATGAGACGTGGGTCGCAAAGCCGGGACTCGTTGCCGAGCAGGGTCAGAAATATGATTTCTTGCAGGCTTCGGATCTTGAAGCACCCGCCAAAGGCACGCCGGATTTCTCGGGAACCAGCGGTGTCATCGAGGCCAACCAGCACCGCCCCCAAGTCGTCTCTCTTTTAAATTCGAAACTCCTCGATCGCATTGCCTCTGACGCGCTTGATGTCCAGGAAGTCAGAGATCCGCGCCCATACATTTCAGAAAAGCTTCACGTCTATATGATGCTTTCGAATCTGCGCGGCATTCCTTACTCGGTTCCATTTGGTAACAGCAGAGCAGTGGGAGAAGACTGTTATCACATGATCTCGCACGGCGATCGGGTGCATTACATCGTTCACGGTCTTGGCGAGTGGCAGGCAAAATCTCGTGCCGATGGGGATAAGGGCCGCCCGATCGAAACGGGCCGATTGACAGATTCCGAGTACTCCGGATGGAAGGATTTCGCCACATGCTGCCTCGCCTCGGCGGCTTTCCCTATTGGATTGGCGCCGCGCCTCATCGGAGCGATACTCGCCCCGCAAGATGATGAATATAGGGGCCGCCATTGGCCTTCTGGACGCGGCGAGGTGCTCCAAGCGCCTGCCTGGTTAGCGGATGTTCTCGCCGAGGCGCCGTTCTGCTTCACGACAGCCGATGGCGGCATCGTCGATAACGATCCCTTCGAATATACGAGGTTTGCCCTATTGCAACCGGCGGCGAGCAACCACGACGGTGGCAAAGCGCTACCGCAAGAGGCGCTCGAGCTCGAGACCTCTCCGAGCAAGGCGAAACGGGCCGTGATCATGATCTCGCCCTTCCCAGAGCTGAAGCCCATTGCACCACAAGGCCGGCCGGCGCGCGACATCGTGAGCATCGCTAAAACTCTATTGCCGGCGCTAATTGACCAAGCGCGTTTCAAGCCAAGCGAAATCATCGGCGCCGCCGATCCAAACGATGGCAGCCGTTACCTGATCGCCCCCAGCCGCGTGCCGGATGACGGCCCGGATAAAGGCAAGGAACAACGTTTCGGGATTGCCAGCGGTCTCCTTGGCGGCTTCGGGGGGTTCGTCGCCCGAGCCTTTCGCGACCATGATTTCCAGCTCGGCCGCCGCAATTGCCAGCGGTTTTTGGAAGAGCATTTCAATGTTCCTGGAGACCATGACATCATCGGGCATTGGCCAGCGGGCGCCCGAGAAGAATTTGTCACCGTTGGACCGGATGGCGGGAAAAAATTTCCCCTCATCCCTCTGTGCGGAAGCGCAAGGCCGAAAGTTGCGTTGGACCCTTGGCCGCGGATTTCCAAGCAAAATTTCGAAGCGCTGCAGCGCCGCATCGCGGAGCGCTTCGATGCCGTCGCGCCGCGTCTCCTCGAGGAGAACTTCTCTGGGCTTTTATTCTGGCTGCTAAAGATCGCAGTTTCGAACCTCCCCTTAATCAATACGATCCGTCCAAAAGTGCTTGATTATGCGCGAGACACTATACTCACGGATCTCATCCGGCGCGATATGGTCGAGGGTTTTGACTTGCCATCTTCGCTATCCACGACCGAAGCAGGGAACGCTCATCTCGTGCTGGCCGAGCTGCAAAATCCTGCCTATGACCTGCGCAATAGGAGGGGGCTCGGCATTGCAACTGGCCTCGATCAAGAGGCGGTTCAAAGCGTTTTAAATCTCGGCCTCGGCCGAGAAGCGGCCGGAAAAGATTTCGAGATTTGGCAAGCGCCATGGAAGGATAAGGCGGGAGGCGGTCTCTACACGTTGAAGAGCCGCATGCCGGGTGGGACATCATGGTTCTTCTGGCGGCATTTTCGGGGCATCGCGGATAAAATTTCAGGTCCCGAGAGCTCCGCGGCATGGTCGAAGCCAAAGGTCGATGAGCCAGGCCTTTGATGAGACATGGAGAAATACGGGCCATCGAACCGCCAGACCTTCACCCGGCGCCTCGATTATCAATGCCGGGCGGCGGCCTCTAAACGAGAGCGGCGCGCTTTGAATCAAATCTCGCCTCTCTATTTTTGGGTTGGGCATCGGAGTCCTCCAAAAGCGCCTCCCGCCTTTAGGTCCGATGCTCTTAGAAAGCACGGTCTCGGACTTGATTGTGCGAGCCGATCCGCCGTTTGGCTTTCGCGACATGAGCCGCGAATTTCTCTAGGGCCTCGCAGAAATCGCTTGCGCTTTCCCACACCCCCTCCTCCGCGGCGATGGGATGCCGCGGCGAGCCCGCGAATGCCAAGTCAGACGCCGCCATGAGCGCCAGCATTTCGGCCATTGCCTTCGTCCTTGGGTTCCGGCGCGATGAATGTATCATTGTTCCGCCTCGTCGTTTGCCTCCATTGGCGAGCGTATGGCGCGAAGCTGGTGCGAAGGTTGTGCGCCCTGACACTTAACGAGAAAATCATTGAAAATCCTTGAATCGCGGCGGTTATTCAAAGCGCGCAAGGCGCTTACGCGCCAGCCGCTGGATGATCTCAGAGGCAGCTAGGGCGCCGAAGGCGATCGTTACGGCGAGGGCAGTGAGGCGCATGGCCTGCATATCGCCGCCAGGCGCTTGCGTATAGGTATAGATCGCGGCGGAAATCGTTTGGGTCTCGCTGGGGATGTTCGAGACGAAGGTAATGGTGGCGCCAAACTCGCCGAGAGCCTTGGCAAAAGCGAGTATCGCCCCAACGGCAATGCCAGGGGCCGCCAGCGGGAGGGTGATCAAAAAAAACGTGAAGATACGGTTGGCGCCGAGGGATCGGGAAACGTACTCAAGCCGCCGGTCGGTCGCCTCGAATGAGAGACGCATGGCTCGCACCATGAGGGGAAACCCCATGACCGCCGCGGCGAGCGCCGCGCCCGTCCAGCGAAACGATAGCACGATGCCGATATCGGCAAAAAAGGCGCCAAAAAACCCCTTGCGCCCAAAAAGGGTCAGCAAGATGAAACCGGTGACGACCGGCGGCAGAACTAACGGAAGGTGGACGATACCGTCGATGATCGTCTTACCCGGGAAATGCCAGCGGGCCAGCACATAAGCCACAAAGATGCCGAATGGCAGGCTCGCGAACATAGCAACCGTTGCGATCCTTAAGGAAAGCAAGACTGCGGTCCACTCGTTTGGCGATAATTCGAAGAAGGACACTGGTCAATTTCCAATCTCTGTGCGCAGTGTCACGATACATTAAAATAGGGTCTCCTTCACTTTCCGTGCAAGTGGAACGATTTTAGACCCTAACGCTATAAAATCACGGCAGGATTTGGCGTAAAGCCTCGCAGAATGGCGTTTCGTGCAAAATCACGGGACCGGATCAGATTTTGCCATTGTTTTCAACGCTTTTTTCGTGATCGTGGTCATTTGTGAGGACACGAGTGCTGCGCCGCATTTTACATAGATTCTCAGTCTGCAACTCGGTCTAAGTTGGACACATAAAAAAGGAAGCTCAATCGAGGGACGGTCATCATGTTGCAAGATGAAATAGACTCAGCGCAACGACTAGTAAAAACCGATGCCTATCAGATGTCCGTCGGCGAAATAGTGAACATGTATAAAGACGGAGAGCTAATAATAAATCCAGATTTCCAACGGTTATTTCGTTGGGAGCCTGGACAAAAATCAAAGCTAATCGAATCTATTCTTTTGGGTATCCCGATTCCCTCGATTTTTGTCTACGAACGGGAAAATTCGACCTGGGAGCTAATCGACGGATTGCAGCGTGTATCAACAATTCTAGAGTTCATGGGTCTTCTGAAGGAACCTAATAGCGAAACACTTCTCCCTCCCTCGTATCTAACAGGGACGAAATATTTGCCATCGCTTGCTAACATAGTTTGGGAGAGAGATAAAAGAATTACAGATATACATCCGAGAAGCCAGATCGCGATCGACAAGTCACTGCAACTCACCATTAGGCGAGCCCGATTAAGTGTAGAGATCCTCAAACGCCCCAGTGATAGCCAGACAAAATATGATTTGTTCCAGAGGCTAAATGCTGGCGGAACTCCCGCAAACGCGCAGGAGCTGCGTAATTGTATAGTGATAATGATCAATGAAAAATACTTTAAGTTCCTGAAGACCCTTTCTGACTATGAGCCATTCCGAATCGTTATTGCGGCCTCGGAAGACCAAATTGAACAACAGCGGCATATGGAATATGCATCAAGATTTCTTGTGTATACGTATATCGATTATGACAGCAAGTTTGATGTAGAAGACTATATAAACGAAGGGATGATTAAGCTAGCTGAAAAACATTATATGAGTGAACCAGAGCGATGTTTTAAGCAAACTTTTGAGCTCCTGAATAACTGCTTT
The DNA here is from genome assembly GCA_035622375.1 of Methylocella sp. GTDB lineage: Bacteria > Pseudomonadota > Alphaproteobacteria > Rhizobiales > Beijerinckiaceae > Methylocapsa. The sequence goes on from DASPVM010000024.1 coordinate 152,794, forward strand.
GGGGCAAATGCTCTTCGGCGAATAAGTAACGGGCACCATCAAGGGCGAGTTAGTTTAGGTGCGTTCGAATGTATAGCCGTTGGAGTGGCCCGAAATATAAAGGAGATTTCTCAGCAACCGCATGCTGATCAGTTTATCAATCGTCGGATCAAGCAATTCTGGCGCAGTAAAGACTTGTCAGCTCTCTTTGCGCCCGGCTTACGTGGAACTATTCGGATTCAGCGGACCATTCCTTTCGGATCGCAGATGTTTCGTCCATGAGCAAGCCCTTCACACCTGAGAATTTATCCAGCCAGATGGACGCCGATTTCACATGGCGCTTGAAAGAATTGTCTGATCTTAAAGCCACGATCAGAAGGGTGGACGAGAGTGTGAGGGGAGTTCTACTTCGTGCTTTTGTTGCTCTAATCTATGCCCATTGGGAAGGATATATACGTTTTTGTGCAATAAAATATTTCCTTCATATCTCAATAAAGAGGAAAAAATATTATGAGCTTCATGGTCAATTTTATTTCAATAGTTTTCTTACGCGCCTTGACGCGTTTTTTCGAAGCCGGGCCGGCGTCCAAGAGAAGTGCCAATTCCTCGACGAAGTTCTAAACTCTAGGACAAAGCGATTTGCTAACTTTAGCACTGTTCTCATTGATACAAAGTCCAATCTAAACACAGACGTAATCCGAGATATATGCACGATTTGTGCCGTCGACTCCGACGAATTCGAAAAAGAAAGAGTGTTTATTGATATCTTTATACTAAAACGACGTAATGAAATAGCGCACGGAGAGGAAATTCATATTCCGGAAACTGAGCTCGACTACATGGTGGAAAAAGCCATTAACCTAATGCGTTTATTTAGAAATCTACTTGTATATGACGGCTCTTACTTGGTACACTAGCGCTAGTTGTCAGGAGGGGCATCCACTCCATAGAGCTCAATTAAACGGATCTTGGCACAATTTAGTTTGCTTTGCCATTTAAGATCTTAAATCCTTGCTCAACCCATATTTTCTCAGCCGCTGGCGTAGAGAAGTAAGCCGCGAGGGCCGCGGCATCGGGATGCGCCGAGGTCTCGACAATGGCGATCGGATAAATGATTGGCGCATGCGTGCTTTCCGAGAAAACGTCAACCACTTTAACATGAGGATCGGCCTTGGCGTCCGTCGCATAGACGATGCCGAATGGCGCTTCTCCGCGAGAGACGAGATTGAGCGCGCCGCGAATATTCTCGGCCTGCGCAAGCTTTCCTTCGACTTTACCCCAAATCCCCAACGCCTCAAGCGCCTGCTGGGCGTAGATCCCGCCGGGACAGGAGGCTATGGTGCAGACGGCTAGTCTGCCGCCCTTGAGCGCACCCGCCAGATCGAAACCCGGCGCAATCGTGAGTTCCGCGCCCGCGTCGCTCGGCGCGATGAGCACGAGCTCATTACCGAGAAGGTTTTGCCGCGTGGCCGCGCGTATCAACCGCGCCTTATCGAGATAATCCATCCATTGCAGGTCGGCGGAAATAAAAATATCGGCCGGCGCGCCCTGCTCGATTTGTTTGGCAAGGATGGCCGAGGAGCCGTAAACTAAGACAGCTGCTTCCCCGCTCTCGCCTGCCCAAGCGGCGGCGGCAAGATCGAGGGCGTTTTTGAGGCTCGCGGCGGCGAAGACGACCGGGCCTTTTTTGGCCGCCTCAGCGGCGCGGGCCCCGTCCCCGATAAGTCCAAAGGCGCTCAGACAAAAACTGGCGGCAGCCGCCGCGCATATGAGAAAAGCCCGCCGGATCGCCAGTGGCGGAGGCTTAGGGCCTTGGGGCATGATGCAAGCCTCCGGCGCCCGCTCGCCCGGATGCAAAGGGGACCGCGCAAAGCCGCAGCATAATGGACCGCGATCTTTTCGTTCGCAAGTGGCCGAGGGCCGCTCTGATGACGCGAGACGTCACCAGACGGCAAGAAAGCCGGCGGAGATTGGGCAGGCGAGCGTGATACCGATGAGCGTGCCCGCGAGGACATCGGTTGGATAGTGATGGGCGGTTGCTACTCGAGACCACGCGGTCGCCAGTAGCAGCGCCGCCGCGGACAAGGCGGCAGCCGGCCACACGAGGACGACCGGCACAAGGACGCCGGACAGGGTCATCATATGGCCGCTCGGGAACGAATGCTCGTCAAGGACAGTCATCAATGAGTGCAGACGCGGATCGGCTTGGAAAGGCCGGGGCCTGCCAATGCGGCGCTTAATGTGTGGATAAAGGAGGTGCAGCAGGCCGGCATTAAGGCCCCCAATCAGGATTAGGCGAAGGCTCTCGCGCCCGAGGAAGGCGAAAATAGTAAAGCCCATGATGGGGTAGATCCAACCATTACCAAGCTTGCTGATGGCAATAGCGGCGGCCCTGCCAATACGCGGCTGCGCCGAACAGCAAATCAGGTGAACCGCTCGAAGATCGGCCGCAAAAAGCCTGTCCCACGGCGTCTTGCCGCTCTCGGCTAAGGGAAGAGTCGTCTGCTCCGGCATGGTTCAGTGATCCTATGGGACCATCCTAGCCAGTAAAAAAGAATATTTGCGCAACGATTTAATGACAATCACCGACTCTTTAAGCTACCGATCCGCGATTTTGGCGCAAGGGGTCCCGGACCAAAGTTTTTGGGATATTGCTTGGCCAGCTCAGCTATGTGATAAACGACGAGTTCGTAGGCGATCGGCTGGCTCCCATGAGTTGGCTAAGCAATGCACATTTTCCATGCAATCGTTTCATCAAATGATCAAGCTATTGATAGGGCGCCGCGGGCGCCTTGTTCCCTTCCTCCTCCTCTTAGCTGCCTTAGCAATTCTCGACGCCTCTCCCGCCGCTTCTCAGTACCTTCAATGGGGGCCTCTCAACCTTTATCTCGGGGGGCACGGCCATTACCACCGTGGTGGCTATTACCATCACCACCGCGCCAGGTACGGCTACCGGCATCACTCTTCCAGGCATGCGTTCCACCACCACCACGGAGGCGGGCATAGGAGCCGAGGGCATGGCCATCACCATGGTGGCGGCGGCGGTTCGATGCCGGCCCTTTGACGAGATCTATTTCTCGGGCGTGTAGCCAGCCTCTCTGGCCTTGGCATAAAACTCCTCGGGATTGCACCGGCCAAGGGCGCCGCGCTTGCACATCGTTCCAAGCGCCCAAAGAGCGGCCCCCGCCGCTTTCTCATCGCCGGAAGCCGCCGCTTTCTCGAACCAATCGCGGGCGGCCCGCTTGTCTTTCTCTCCCCCGACACCCTCGTAATACATAAGACCGAGCTTGACCATCGCCTGGGGAAAGCCCTTCTCCGCGGCGCGTTCAAAATGCCCTCTAGCAACTGTGGGGTCTTTGGGGGTGCGCCCATAGCCGTGGACATAAAAATCGCCTAGCCCGTAGGCGCCAGCCGGATCGCCTGCGGCGTCGAGTTTTTTGGCAATATCGAACGCCACGCCATAATTTCCCATTTGCTCCGCAGCCTCGAAATCAGCCATTGCTAGCTTTGTCTCGGCAAGGGGAGCTGCTTTCACCGGGGGCGGCGTAGGCTTTGCTTCATAGGACCGTTGGAGAACGCCTTTGGCGGGATCGCTCTTGTCGTGTGTGACGCACCCCCCCGGTTCGTTGGGGTCGAAGAGCGTGCTGTCGCAGCTGGTCTCATCCCGCGCGCGGGTCGATGTATTGAAGTTTGGTTGCGTGTGGCCAGAAGCTCGGTCGGTCTCAACTTGTGGAGGAACCTTAAATCCGATCTCCTGCCGCTCACTTCTTGTTTCACGAGGAGGCGTTGGCGAATGATTTGTTGGGCCCGCGGTCTCGGGATAGAAGAGGAAGCCCAGCGCGCCGAGGGCAATAACCGCTCCCACTACAACGCCCTGAACCGCCGGGTGAAGTCCCCTGAACCTGCGGGCGGCGGCCGCCATCCGGCTTCGCACAAGGGAGAGCGCAAGGGTGTGGATGGGCATCCTCGCCGGTCGTGGTTGATCAACGGCGGCTCCTTGAGCCGAGCGCATGTAGCGATTGATAATTGCCGACGCATCACCACGCAGTGCGGACGCGCCGAGCGCCTCGCTGAAGGCGCGCATGGTAGAAAAACGCTGCTCGGGCCGCTTGGCCAAAGCCGTCATGATCGCCGACTCGAGCCCCGGCTCGACGCCGGTAATACGCGGGATCAGCGGCGGCGGCGGCAGTTCATTGTGGGCCTTGGCAAGGTCGAAGTCCGTCGCGCCTTTGAAGGGCGGGGCGCCCGCAAGAAGCTCGTAAAGAACAATCGCAAGCGAATAGATATCGCTGCGCTCGTCGCCCTCGAGACCCCGATGCTGCTCCGGCGACATATAGAGCGGTGTACCGATCGCGCTGCCAACACGCGTCAGCCGGGCACTGCCCCGCACGCGGGCGATGCCGAAGTCCATGATTTTCACTCGGCCCGATTCGGAGATGATGAGATTGGAGGGCTTGATGTCCCGATGCACGACCCCTTCCTCATGCGCGTAGGACAAGCCGTCGGCGACTTGCGCCATGATGGCGAGGCTTGGCTGAACCCCGATTTTCCCGCCGCGTTCCGCGATCAGTTTCTCGACCGTGTGGCCACGCACGAATTCCATGATCATGCACACTTGATCGTCGTGATAAGGCAAGGCGTAAAGGGTCGCGATATTTGGGTGATTGAGCCGCGCGAGACTCTTTGCCTCGACGAGGAAACGGTCGAGATAGCTTGCGTCGCTAGCAAGTTCCGGCCGCAAAAATTTGATGGCGACCTCGCGGCCAAGCTTAGTATCGAGTCCGCGATAGACCTCGCCAGCGCCGCCAGCGGCGAGCGGCTCGAGAATTTGATATTGCCCCATCGTCTGCGGGTGTTTCATGACACTCTCCCGTGCGCGCTTCAGGCGCCACGCGCTAGCCTCCATCGTTTCTTCGTGGTCGCGCTGTACGCCGACTCGATCGGCCGCGTCGCGGCCGTAGGCTCCTTGGCGACGCCCCCAGCGGCGCGGATGGCGAAGACACCGACCGAAATGTTGTCGTAACCGCCTGCCTCGAGGGCTCTTTCGAGAAGTTTTTGGCAGGCCTCTGGCGGTGCAAAGTGCCCGGCAATGCCGCTGATCTCGCCATCGTTGACGAGGTTCCAAAGACCATCGGAGCACAATATCAGGAGATCGCTTTCGACGATCGGAATGCCGCTCTCGGGCAAAGCCGGTGACAAGTCCAAACCCGTGCCGAGCGCCTGAAGGATGACATTGCCGCCTTCGGCGTTCTTGGCATCTTCTTCCGCCATCAGCCCCTGGCGGATCATTTCGGCATGGAGAGTTTGGTCCTCGGTTAGCTGGCTGAGGCGGCCATCGCGCAAGAGATAGGCACGGGTATCGCCGACATGGGCGAACCAAAGGTCGTTCTTTCGGATGGCGAGCGCCGTGCAAGTCGTGCCCATGCCTCGGCATTCGGGCGTTGATTGGCTCTCCTCGAAAATGGCCCGATTGGCGCTGGCGAATGCCGCCTCTAAGGAGTTAGGAACTGGGCCTTGCAGCGAATAATAAACGCGCCGCACGACCTCGACGGCCATTCTACTCGCGACTTCTCCCGCCGCGTGTCCGCCCATGCCGTCGGCAACGATGCAAAGGAAGCCGCGCGCCGCGGCCGGATCGGCCGGCGGGGGAATGACAAAGGCGACGCAATCCTCGTTCGACTGCCGGACGCGGCCAACGTGGGTGAGCATCGCGCCTTCGATGGTTAGATCCGCCTCTGGCGAAGCGAAGGCCATGCCGCCTGCCTCTCCGTTAAGGGTGCTGCGCGAGGAGAAGATCGCGGCCATATTTAATCGGAACCGCGCCGGAGGTATTGGCGCCACCGAGACTGATCCCGTAAGTGAAAAGGCCAATGACCTTTCCCGACTTATTGAAAACGGGACCACCACTGTTGCCCGCGCCTGTTGAATTGATGCTCATCTGGATGATGTCGCCCATTCTACCTTCCAAAGTCACGCCGTTTTCGGTGCGGGCGTGCGGGCTAACCAAAGCAACTATCCCCTCACTGACGAAAGGCAGCGGCAAGTACTCTTCATTCTCCCGAGAAACGCCGTTTTCTCTCGTGGTACTCTTCACGACGGTGTCGGCAGCGACGGCGGGGTAGCCGAGCGCCATCACGGGCTCGCCGACCGACACCATGTCGTCCGAGGCGATGTCAACTTTATTTAATACTTGAGGAGTATCCACCTTGATGAGAGCCGCGTCACTATCATTTGACGTACGGACGAGATTGGCATTGGCGCTAATACTACTATTTGCAAAGCGTACTTCGAGCACATCGTTGCGGCCGAAAAAGGTATGGGTACCACCCTTGCTCGGGTCTGGAACATTACCCTCGACGCCCCGTGGAAATGACGCCAAATCCTTAAGGAACACAAAGCCACCAGAAGCCGGCACCCAATATTTCAGAAATCTGTAGTCCGAATCACCGAGATCAATCCGAGTCGGGGCTCTTAGCTTTGGATCGCGGGCGCCAGGTCCCCCGCCGAAATCCCACAGCCAGCCATATCGGTAGCTGTTAGCCCGATCATGCTCGCCAAAGGGAAGATTCCAAGCCGCCGCGACGTGTTTATTCGTCAGCATGAAGCCTTGCTCGCTGACGACAAAACCGGTACCGCTCCCGCGCCCTCCAATCTCGATGTTAGTACGGTTATCGTCTTCAAGGGTGAGCCAACGCACAATGCCGAGATTGCCGGGCAGACGAACATAGGCGGGATAAGTCTCTCGCTCGCGCCTTTTTTTGTCGACCAGCACGCTAACGGTCTGATGAAAGACGGGCTTACCTGTACTCTGATCATAAAGCCGCCAGGCGCGATCGATTTGCGCCGTTGTGTTGCCATACCGCTTGACGATGTCCTGCGCGCTTGAGCCGAACTGGTCACTCGTTTTCTGCTCAATATCGACCCGGTCCTGATCCAATTTCGCGACTAGGTCCGCTTGCTGCTTGGTGACCTCGGAGAGATCCGAGCGGTGTTTCCAATAGAAGGCGCCGCCTCCCAAAATCGCAATGGCGGCAAAACCCGCCGCCACGGAGGTCCAAGTGCGGCTCGTCGCTTGCCGTTCCTCGGAAAGCAAGCGCAGCACGGTCTCCTTGCCAAGCCCAGGCTTTGGCGGCGGCGGTTCGAATTTCGGCGCAGTCGACTCCGCCGTGATGGACTTCGTGGAAACATCTTGCGTGGCCGTCGAGGCGGCGATTTCCGCCGTCTTGAGGATGCGCGTCGAGGCGGCATCGCTGATAGTCATGACGCGCGTGCGAGCGACCATATTGGCGGGCCGAGGCTGCACATCGAACACGAATTTCAGCCCGTCCTTGCCGAGCCCGACCGTATCCTCGGGAAGAAGCTCCTTCTCTTCGGTGATCCGCTCGCCATTTAGAAAAGTGCCGTTGCTGCTGCCGAGATCGGCGAGCCGGAAGGAAAGTTCGTCGCCCCGGATGACGCGGATCACGGCGTGGCGGCGGCTCACCACGTCATCGCGTTTGGAATCAAACGCGACATTCGAGCTCGGATCGCGGCCGATCGTTATGTCCGTGAGATTGTCGAGGGGGATTTGTTCGATTTGGTTGACTTTTGAGCCAGCGACATGGCGGATGATGATCCGCGTGGCATCCTCGTTGCTCATGGAACTGTCCCTCCAAATGTATTTTTAAGTTCAATTTTTCAATGGGAACGCCGGGGCACAGTGGCTTCGATCACGCCTGCGCGCGGCGAGTCACGCCCGCGCTTCCTTTATATGCCAAAGCTTGCAAAAAAGCCAATATTTTGCCGTAAATCCGACACTTTGGTTAACCCGTGCCGGCGCGGTAGGCGGCGAGACTGAAGCCATCGTCTCGCGGGCCCGGCTCATATTGCCAAGCTGCCTAGCGAGCCCCAGCAAATCAACCTTCGCCAATGCGCGATTAGGGGCAAGCAATGGCCAAAAAGCGGTCTTGGCTTGTTGCCTACTCCACGGCCAGCCGGGCCCGCGCCCGCAACTTTTCCGTCTCGCTTTTGAGCTGCCCGCAGGCAGCCAAAATGTCGCGCCCGCGCGGCGTGCGCACCGGGCTCGCATAGCCCGCGTTGAACACGATGTCGGAGAATTTTTCGATCACGCCCCAGTCGGAACATTCGTAGGGCGCGCCAGGCCAGGGGTTGAACGGAATGAGATTGATTTTCGCCGGAATACCCTTCAAAAGCCGCACCAATTCGCGCGCCTCGGCGGCGGAGTCGTTGATGCCTTTCAGCATCACATATTCAAAAGTAATCCGCCGCGCGTTGGAGGCGCCAGGATAGGCGCGGCAGGCGGCGAGCAGCTCGTGAATAGGATATTTTTTGTTGAGCGGCACGAGTTTGTCGCGCAAGTCGTCGCGCACGGCATGGAGGGAAATCGCGAGCATGGCGCCGCTTGCGCGTCCAAGCTCCTCCATGCGCGGCACGACGCCAGCCGTCGAGACGGTGATCCGCCGCTTTGATAAAGCAAGCCCATCGCCATCGGACATCACCGCCACGGCATCGACGACATTCTCAAGATTGTAGAGGGGCTCGCCCATGCCCATGAAGACGATATTGGAGACGGCGCGAAGTCCTTGCTCCGGCACAAGCCCTTGTTGCGGCGGCCTGCCGCTAGGAAAATCTCCCAGCCTATCGCGGGCGATGAGCGCTTGCGCGATGATCTCGCGCGCGGCAAGATTGCGTACAAGCTTTTGTGTGCCGGTGTGACAGAAGGTGCAATTCAGCGTGCAGCCGACTTGGCTCGAAACGCAGAGCGTGCCGCGATCGCTCTCGGGGATGTAGACACATTCGATTTCGGCGCCCTTATCATGGCGGTCGATCGGATCAAGGCGCAGCAGCCATTTGCGCGTGCCATCGCGCGAGACCTGTTCGGCGGCGACCTCTGGACGCGCCAGCGTGAACCGCGCCGCCAGCGCCGCCCGCAGCTCCTTGCCGACATTCGCCATGGAATCGAAAGATGTCGCCCCGGCGTGATAAATCCAGTGCCAAAGCTGCGCCGTGCGCATGCGGATTTCGCGCTCCGGCACGCCAACGGAGCCGAGCGTCAAGGCGAGCTCAGGCCGCGTTGAGCCAGCAAGCGAGGGCAGGGGTGCCGGGCTTTCAGCAGCGGAGTTCGCAGCGGTTTGCAGCATGGCGAGAAGTTAAAGTTTCGGGGCGGCACTTACAAGGAGGGGCGAGTCTTCAACGTGCTTTGGCTCACGACGCGCGTCTGCTGGCCGCCAGGCCGCACCCCTCCATTCATCGCAATGGCGAGCCTCGCCGCGAAGGAAAATGGCTGTCAAGGACGCGGGAACGCGCGGCCTGCGGCCGTCTCGATCCTTGACAGCAATTTTTCCACGCGGCTCGATGGCCGCCGTGCGATGAATGGAATTTTCCGCGCGGAGCGCGCGGCCAATGAGAAAGTGTCTTTTCGTCATTGCGAGGAGTGAAACGACGAAGCAATCCAGAAATCGCTCAAACAGGTGGATTGCTTCGGAGCTAGGCTCCTCGCAATGACGGCCGAACGAGCCGGCTAGCACCTTCCAAGCGGAATGACCCTTGAGTTCAAACATCAGATGGGCTTTTCTGCGGAACGCGGTGATTTGACCCCGCCAAAGCGGTCCTCCGCCCGAGGCCGCGCCGATGCCGCGCAAAGCAAGGTGATGCAGAAGACTCCCGCCCGCAACACGCTTTTTTATGGCGACAATCTCGCCATCCTGCGCGAGCACATCGCCGACGAGAGCGTCGATCTCATCTATCTCGATCCGCCGTTCAACTCCAACGCCAGCTACAATGTGCTCTTCAAAGCGCCGGACGGGCATCAGGGCCAGGCGCAGATAGAAGCCTTCGACGACACCTGGCATTGGAACGAGAAGGCCGAGCGCGCCTTTGACGAGGTGATGCAATCGGGCCATTCGGACGCGGCGGAAATGCTGCGCGCCATGCGGTCGTTTTTGAAAGAAAACGACATGATGGCCTATCTCACCATGATGGCGGTGCGGATCACCGAATTGCACCGGGTGCTGAAGCCGATGGGCTCGCTCTATCTCCACTGTGATCCGACCGCGAGCCATTATCTCAAGGTGCTGCTCGATGCGGTGTTTGGTACTGAATTTTATCGAGCAGAAATAATTTGGAAGCGTACTAACGCGAGGGGCACGACGGGCAAGTGGCCGCGGGTACATGATACGCTATTTCACTACACCAAGTCGGATGACTTCCTATTTCGAAGTCTCAAGGCGAAAGCTGACAAAGCGAAACTTCCTCACACGTTGATTACCTGTGCCGATGGAAGGAAATATCAGACGTTCGAATTGACGGCGCCTGGTGCCACTAAGGAAGGTGATAGTGGCAAATCATGGAGGGGATTTGATCCCAATAAATATTTGAGGCATTGGGGAAATTCGCATGCGCAAATGGATGCGTGGGATGCCTTAGGCCTAATACATTGGCCCAAAGATGGTGGGTTTCCTCGCCGGCTAGGCCAAGAGCCGTTCGATCCTGAAGCCCGGGAGGTTACGGTTGCGGACGTTTGGATTGATATCGATCGCCTGAACCAAACGGCGAAAGAACGCCTCGGCTACCCCACCCAAAAACCTCTCGCTCTTCTCGAGCGCATCATTTCCGCATCCTCCAATGAAGGCGATCTTGTCCTCGACCCGTTTTGCGGCTGCGGTACCACCGTCCATGCCGCGCAAAAACTCAATCGCCGCTGGATCGGCATCGATATAACCCATCTCGCCATCCATCTCATTCAGCGGCGCTTGAAGGACGCTTTTCCGGGTATCCGCTTCGACATCTTTGGCGAGCCAAAAGATCTCGACGGCGCTCGCGAACTCGCCACACAAGACAAATATGAGTTCCAGAAATGGGCGCTCGCGAGGATCGAAGCGCAGCCCTATAAGGGCGGCAAGAAAGGCGGCGATGGCGGCGTCGATGGTTTTCTCTATATCAAACCCGACGGCAAGAAGACCGAAAAAGTCATCGTCTCCGTCAAGGGCGGCCAGAACCTCAACCCGGCGATGGTAAAGGACCTCATCGTCACGGTCGATCAGGAAGGCGCCAAAATGGGCGTGTTCTTGACGCTGGAGCCGCCGACGAAAGGGATGGTGACGCAGGCGGCAAGCGCCGGTTTCTACAAGCCGGAAGGATGGGACAAGCCTTTCCCTAAAATACAGATCGTCGTCGTAGAAGACCTCTTCAAACCAAGCAATCCCTTACATCTTCCTCTTCAAGACACCTCCGTCTTCAAAAAGGCCAAGCGAGAGCAGCCGAAGACGCAAACCGAACTCGACGTTTGAGGGTCAGGACAAGCTCGCTCACCCTTGGTGAAACGACGCAGCGATAGCGCGCACAAGGGGTTTGAGATGAAAACTCGCCTCTGGCCGCAGCACGTCCTTGACGCCATAAGCGTGAAGTGTCTCCTCCACCACCGGCCCGACGGCGGCGACACGGACGCGGCCGAGCGCCTCGCGAAGTTCCGCCGAAAGTCCTGCCTTCTCTGCCACTTCCGCGAGCCGTTCGACTTGCGGCGAGCTCGTGAAAGCGATGACGTCGATGCGCCCTTCGGCGAGCATGCGGATCGCGCCGGTCACCTGATCCGTCTCCGCCTGCGACGCATAACGGTAGGGCGTGACGTCATGGACATTCGCGCCTCTTTCGCGCAAGCTCGCGACGAGGGGCAGGCCGCCCTCGCCCGGATAGAGCTGCACACCGATCAGCCGGCCGCTCATGTCTTCGCCGGCGAGGGCGTCAAGGACGCCTTGCGACGTGGGCGCCGGCGCCGCGATATCAGGGGTAAGACTAAGCTCGCGCAGCACGCGCGCGGGTTTTGGGCCACGCGTGATCGTGCGCGTGCGGGCCAACGCCGCAACGAATGCTGGCCGTCTGCTCCGTTCTTCGGCGATACCGAGGAGACGGCGGAGCCCTTCGCCCGTGAGCCAGACCGTGTCTTGGAAAGCGCCGCCCATCAATTTTTCGATCCAAGTGATGCATGCGCCTTTGTCCTCGACATCGAGGATCCGCACGAGGGGGCAGCGAAGAGCCGTGGCTCCTTCCTCCTCCAGGAGGCGAGCGAAAAGGTCGAGCTCCCGTGTCTCCGGCACAAGTATTGTGAGATGGTCGAGCGCGCCGGCCATGGTTTAGGCGACCTCGGCGAGTTTGGCCGCGCCGGCTATAAGCAGCTTCTTCAATTCGGGGATACACGACCCGCAGCCGGTGCCCGCGCCAAGAGCGGCGCCGATCTCGGTGGCGGTCTTGAGCTTTCCCGCGCGAATGGCCTGGCATATCGTCTCTTCACCAACGGCGAAGCAGGAGCAGACGATCTTCCCCGCCGAAGCCGCGCCCGCGGCCGCGCCGGCAAGCAGCGAAAGCCGTTCGATGGGGCCAATGGCTTTGCCGAGCAAGGCGGCGGCCCCTTGAGCTTCCGGAAAGTTGGCCCCGGGCGCGGCGAAAAACACGCAAGCCTCCAGTCGCCCGCCCGCCAGACTCGCATAGCGGAACACCGATTTTTTCGGATCGGAGTAGGAAATCAGTTCCGATGCGGCCGATGCCTGAAGCAGACGCCTCAAAGCCTGCTCCGATTTGATGAATTGTTCAAGCGGGCTCCATCCGGAAAGCTCGAAAGAATAGCCCGATGGCAGCGGCGCCTTCGACCAATAGATACCCTCATGGCGAAGACCGTCCCCATCCTGGCGCAGAAGAAAGCCTCGCCAGGCTTCGGCAACCGCTTCGACCTCGACCTTGGTTCCCTTGAGATCCGGCTGCCCGGAAATCGGATCGGTCACGGCATGAACGAGCTGGCCGACTGAACCCGCCGAGCAAAACTGATCATTCCAGTGCATCGGCGCAAAGACGTGGCCGGAAGAGACCTCCGCGTCGATGCTGACACGCATGATGGCCTTTCCCTGTTCATTGAAGACCCGGGCAAGGCCGCCATTGGCGATTTGGCGCCGCGCCGCATCGCGCGCGTTGAGGGAGAGGCGCGGCCCGGCAGTGTGGGTCATGAGATGCGGCACGCGGCCGGTGCGGGTCATGGTGTGCCACTGGTCGCGAATGCGCCCGGTATTGAGGGTGAGAGGATAGCAGTTTATGGGTTGGGCGGCCAGAACCGCGACCGGCACCATGCGGGCGCGGCCATCCGGGGTTGGAAACCCGCCATTGGCGAAAAGCCGCTGAGCGCTTTGGCGAGCGCCATCTCGCGGAAAAGGCCATTGCTGGGGAGCAAGCGCATCATAGGCGGCATCATCGATATCGGCGAGCCCGCCAAGATTGAAGACGCGCCGGCCTTCGTTTTCGAAGGCCGAGAGAGCGGCGTGCTCGCGGAAAATCGCGGCGGGGCCCGCGTAGGAAAATTCTTTTTGCCAGCCCATGCGGCGCGCCACCTCGGCGAACATCCACCAGTCCGCCCTGGCCTCGCCAGGCGCTCCGCGAAAGGCACGCTGACGCGAGACGCACCGCTCGGAATTCGTCACGGTGCCGTCTTTTTCACCCCAGCTCGATGCCGGAAGCACCACATCGGCGAGCGCGGTCGTGTCCGTTGGCCAGGCGTCGGAAACAATAACGAGCGGACATCTGGCCAAAGCCTCGCGAATGCGGCCCGCGCGTGGCATGCTATCGGCGGGATTCGTGGCGGCGATCCAGATGGCTTTGAGGCGGCCATAGGCGGCGGCTTCAAAGAGATCGATCGCCTTGTAACCGGGTTTCGTGGCCATGCGCGGCGCCTTCCAAAAGCGCCGCACGCGATCGATGTCTTCGGGTGAAAAGCCCATGTGGGCGGCGAGCTGATTGGCAAGCCCGCCGACCTCGCGCCCGCCCATCGCATTGGGCTGACCCGTTAGCGAGAGTGGCCCCATGCCGGCGCGGCCGATACGCCCCGTTGCGAGATGGCAGTTGAAGATGGCATTGACCTTGTCGGTACCATGCGAGGATTGATTAATGCCTTGCGAATAAAGCGTGACGACACGCTCCGTGCGCGCAAAAGATTCGTAAAAACTCAGCACATCACTTGCCGGAAGCCCGGTTGCCGCTGAAACGCGCTCGACAGATGATGCCGACTGCCGCGCCGCCGCGACAGCCTCCTCAAAACCCGACACATGCGCATTGATAAAGTCTTGATCGATGGTACCCGTGTCAGCGAGGTAGGCGAGAAGCCCATTGAAGAGCGCGACGTCCGATCCGCTGCGGAGGGGCAAGTGGAGATCGGCCGTCTCCGCCGTCACGGTGCGGCGCGGATCGATATTGATGATTTTCGTGCCGCGCTTTTCGCGCGCCGCCATCAAGCGCTGGTAGAGCACGGGATGGCACCAGGCCATATTGCTGCCCGCTTGAATGACGAGATCGGCCTCTTCAAGATCTTCATAAGAGCCCGGCACAATATCCTCGCCAAAGGCGCGAATGTGGCCGGCGACCGACGAGGCCATGCAGAGCCGCGAGTTGGTATCGATATTGGCGGAGCCGATGAAGCCCTTCATGAGCTTATTGGCGACGTAATAATCCTCGGTCAGGAATTGCCCGGAGACATAAAAGCCGATGGCGTCGGGGCCATAGGTTTCGCGGATGCGTAAAAACTCCGCCGCGATAAAGGCGAGCGCCTCGTCCCAGCTCGCGTCCCGGCCGTGCAATATCGGCGCCTTCAGACGATCTTGGTCCGAGAGCGTATCTTTGAGAGCGGCGCCCTTGGTGCAGAGCCGCCCGGCGTTTGCGGGGTGGTCGCGATCGCCCCGTAGAACGCCGTCCGCCATGGCGACACCGCAGCCAACGCCGCAATAGGGGCAGGTTGTGCGCAGTGTCATCACGCGGCCCTTTCCACGGCTGCTGGCAGACCGATATGAACCTCGCCCTCAACGATGCGAACCGGCAGGGCGAGTGTCGCGCCCTCATCAGGCGCCGCCGCATGGCCGCTTTGAAGATCAATGACCCAGTTGTGGAGCGGGCAGGCGACGGTCGTGCCGCAAATTAGGCCTTCGGATAGCGGGCCCTGCCGGTGCGGGCACTCATCGATGAGGGCGAAGACGCCGCCGCTTGTTCTAAAAACGGCAATCGGGCGGCCTTCGTGTCTGAAGCCTAGGCGGCGGGCACCCTGCAAGGGGATTTTGTCGAGGGGGCCGATGTTTTTCCAAATCGTATTCATCTCACACCTCGGCGAGTTCTGGAAGTCGCGTGAACTCGCCGCGATCGGCGCCCTTGGCCCGTTCGGCCCACGGATCATCTTGGGCAAAACGCTGCGAATGTAAGAAGCGAGCGTGGAGCGCGCGGCGCGTCTCGCAGTCCTCGACGATGTGCTTCTTCACGTAATCGATGCCCACGCGGGCCACCCAGGGAGCCGTTCTCTCGAGATAGTGGGCCTCCTCGCGATAAAGCTGCAAAAATGCGCCCGTATATTCCAGCACCTCCTCTTCAGTGGCGACGCGCACGAGAGGGTCGGTGACGCGGACCTCGATGCCGCCGTTGCCGCCAACGACGATGTCATACCCCGCCTCCACGCAGACGACACCGAGATCTTTGATCGTTGCTTCGGCGCAATTGCGCGGACAGCCGGACACCGCCATCTTCACTTTGTGCGGCATCCAGGATCCCCAGCACATTTTCTCCAGCTTGACGCCAAGCCCGGTCGAGTCTTGCGTGCCGAAGCGGCACCATTCGCTGCCGACGCAGGTTTTCACTGTGCGCAGCGCCTTGCCGTAGGCATGGCCCGAGACCATTCCCGCCGCGCTGAGATCAGCCCAAATGGCCGGAAGGTCTTCTTTCTTGGCGCCGAGAAGATCGATGCGCTGACCGCCCGTGACCTTCACGGTGGGGATTTCGAATTTTTCGGCGACGGCAGCGAGGGCGCGAAGCTCGCCCGGCGTTGTCAGTCCGCCCCACATGCGCGGCACAACGGAGAACGTGCCATCCTTTTGGATATTGGCATGGACCCGCTCATTAACGAAACGGGAGCGCGAATCGTCTCTGTATTCGCCAGGCCAGGCGCAGAGCAGGTAGTAATTGAGAGCCGGGCGGCACTTGTGGCACCCCTCCTTCTTCTTCCAGGCGAAGGCGGCGCGCACTTCGTCCATCGTCTTGAGCCTGCGCGCGAGGATTCCCTGCCGGACCTCGTCGTGGCTCGCCTCGGTACATTCGCAGACGGTTTTCTTCGCTTTCTTTGCCGAAGACCCCGCGGCGAAGGCGAGCAATCCCTCGACGACGCAGGTGCACTGGCCGCAGGAGGCAGACGCTTTCGTGTGGGCGCGCACGTCAGCAAGCGAGGTGAGGTTTTTCTCCTTTATCGTGGTGATAATCGTATCCTTAGAAACTCCGTTGCAGCCGCAGACCTGGGTATCGCCAGGCATCGCCGCAAAATCGGGTTCGGCCGGTTTGCCGCTTCCCGCCTCCGCGATGGCTCGTCCAAAGACGAGGCGCTCGCGCATGGCGCCGACGTCTTGCTTGTCGCGCATCAGCCGCAGATACCATTGCCCATCGCCGACATCGCCATAGAGCACTGCACCGACGAGCTTGCCATCGCGCAGGACGATTTTCTTGTAGATGCCCCGCGCATCGTCGCGCAGCGTGATTTCATCATCCGCCGCATCGGCGGCCATGAGCGCGCCGGCGGAGAAGACATCAATGCCGGTTATTTTAAGACTCGTGGATAGCTCGCGGCTGGCATAGAGGGCGCTCTCATCGCTGGCGAGCTGCGCCGCGCAGACCTTGGCTTGATCCCAAAGGGGCGCGACGAGACCAAATACCTGGCCATTATGTTCGACGCATTCACCGACGGCGAAGATCGCCGGATCACTGGTGCGCATATCATCGGTGACGACAATGCCGCGATTAATCTCGAGCCCGGCGGCGCGCGCGAGATCGATATTGGGGCGGATACCGATGGCGAGCACAACGAGATCGGCCGGGATCGAGCGACCGTCGGCAAGCTGCACACCCTCGACACGCTCCTTGCCAGAAATTTCTTCGGTTTGGCCGTTGGTGAAGAAGGCGATGCCGCGCCGATCGAGATCGCGTTGCAGAAGCTGTCCGGCAGCCGCGTCGAGCTGGCGTTCCATCAACGTCGGCATCAAGTGAACGAGCGCGACGGACATGCCGCGCTGTTTGAGCCCCCAGGCGGCTTCGAGCCCGAGGAGACCGCCGCCGATCACCACGGCGCGCTTGTGCACGCGCGCCGCCTCGAGCATTTTGTCGACATCGGCGATGTCGCGGAAGGCGCAGACGCCTGGCAAATCGAGGCCCGGAATCGGCGGCGCCAGCGGCCGCGACCCGGTGGCGATCAGCAGCTGATCGTAGGAAACGCGAAGCCCGCTTGCCGCTGTAACGGTTTTCGCCGCGCGATCGATCGAGGCGACAGGATCGCCCGTATAAAGGCGGATACCGTTTTCTTCATACCAGTCGCGCGGATTAATCACGATCTCGTCGATGTTCTTGTCACCCGCGAGCATGCTCGAGAGCATGATGCGGTTGTAGTTGACGTGCGGCTCGGCGCCGAAGACGGTGATGCGGAAGCGGTGGCTCTCCTCATGCTTCAAAAACTCTTCCACTGTCCGCATGCCGGCCATGCCGTTGCCGATGACGACGAGGTGTTGGCGGGGATCCACAATCATGTTCATGGCTGCCTCCTCACACGCGTGCTTCGGCGAGGCTGCGGGCGCGCTGTACGAAAAAACTCTTCCGGAGGTAGCACCACCAGGTCATCAGCACGCAGGTCATGTAGAAGATCAGGAAGCATTTCAACGCCAGGTTAGGTCCGCCGCTGGCGGCGATCGATGCGCCAAAGCTGCGCGGGATCAGGTATCCGCCGCAGGCGCCAATCGCCGATGTGAAGCCGAGCACGGCAGCACTCTCAATAGCGGCCGCCTTGAGGGCCCGTGCCTCAGCCACGCCGCCCAAGCCCTTTGCCCCCCTGAGTTTCTCCGCGCGGAAGATCGAGGGTATCATCCGGAACGTCGAACCGTTGCCAATGCCGGTCGTGACGAAGAGGATGAGGAACATGGCAAGAAAGCCGCCAAAGTTCTTGATTTCGATGTAGTACATGACCCCGAGGGTAGCGGCCGCCATGACCATGAAATTCCAGAAGGTCACTCGCGCGCCGCCCGCCTTATCGGCGAGGAGTCCGCCGAGCGGGCGTGCAATGGACCCGACCAGGGGCCCGAGAAAAGCAATACCCAACGTAATCTGTGGGAACTGTGTCTTGAGCAGCAGCGGAAAGGCGGCTGAGTAGCCGATAAACGACCCGAAGGTACCGATGTAGAGCCACGACATCACCCACGTGTGCTTGCTTTTCACGATGAGCAGCTGATCCTTGAACGTCGATCGCGCGCACGTCAGGTTATCCATGTAACGATAGGCGCCGAACACGGCGACGGCGATCAGCGGTAGCCACATAAGCCCGGCGTTCTGCAGGTACAGCCCTTCTAAAGCCAAAGGCGAGGACCAATAGAGGCTGAGCCATCCGAATCCGGTGACGATCGGCGCCAGCAATTGAAGGCTGCTGACGCCGATATTGCCGCCCGCCGCGTTGAGGCCGAGCGCCCAGCCCTTGGCGCGGTTCGGGTAGAAGAATGAAATATTGGCCATGCTCGAAGCGAAGTTGCCGCCCCCCAAGCCAGCCGACCCCGCCACGACCAACATTAGCCAGAACGGCGTATCGGGCTGGGTGACGAAATATACGAGCGCGACCGTCGGTAAGAGCAGCAGGGAGGCGCTAACGATAGTCCAGTTTCGGCCGCCGAAAAGCGGCACCGCAAAGGTGTAAGGAAACCGCATGAACGAGCCGATGAGCCCGGGCAAAGCCACGAGCTGAAAGAGCTGATCGGTCGTGTAATCAAAGCCGGCCTCCGGCAGCTTAGTGGCCACGATGCTCCAGATCAGCCAAACTGAGAAGCCGAGATGCTCAGCCAAAATTGACCAGATCAGGTTGCGCCGGGCAATGAACTTGCCCTTGGACTCCCAGAACTTCTCGTCCTCTGGGTTCCACTCCGAAATCCAGGTCGTTTCGCGCTTGCTAAAGGAACTTTTCATGGGCTTTGGCTCGCAATCTCAGCGCTGAGCGCTGCCGGTTGATTCCGGATGCGAACCGCCATTGGCCCGCGGGTTGAACCCGACGTTTCAAGATCTGCCCGCCCTTAGGCAGTCTTGGCCCGCTCTTTCTGTCTGAAAGAGACGCTGGCGTGATTAAAAAGCAAAAGGCGTGCCAGCACTCCGTCCCTTGGAAAGTCCACAGGAAATCTATGCTGCGATGCAGAAACAGGCGCCAAAATGCGCAATAAGCGAGCGGCGGCTCATTATTTGTGCAGCGCACCCATTTTGGCTGCCTCAGTGCCACCCCATACCTCGCTCGGGTCGAAGATGGCTCCATCGCAGAAACTATCAGGCGGCATCGCAATGGCGGCGGGTGCCGCCTCGAGGCTCCATTCCTGGTCGTGAGCGCCCTCACGTTTCCAATCGCCAATAGGTACCGGCTCGCCAAGAGGCGCCAGGGCGGCCCGGTAAAGGTCGGGCCGATAGACGCGCGTGACCAGCTCGCGGGCATCCGAATCTTTATCCATGAGCCCCCAGCGCCGCGTCTCTTTCAAAAACCACATGCCCTGCGAGCGCCAAGGGAACGTCACGGCGCCGCTAAAGAAACCGCATTTAGCGCCGCCGGCCGACCCGCCTGGCAAGTTCGCGAGGATCACATGCGCATCGACATCAAGGTATCTGCGGCGGGACAGAAGCGCCGCTACATAAGAGGCGTTTTTTGGATCGTCGCAAAATTTTGCTGCCCGAAGCATGGCGCGGATGGCACCGGCGAGGGCGGCGTCATGCTCATTGGCCCAATGAGCGCTGACGGCAAAAGCCTTTTCGGGCGCGCTTTTCCAGATATCGCAGGACGTTGCGATCGCCGCCCCAACCTTGGCGCGCCGTGCAACTTCCGCCCATGGGGCGCCCGCGCAAAAACCGGCGATCTGGCCTGAGATGAGAGCCTCAACCGCGCTCGCTGGCGGGATCACCGCGAGCCTGACGTCGCGTTCCGCCTCGGCGCCGGCGGTCGCAAGGAAATAGCGCAGAAGAAGATTGTGGGTGGAGTAGGTGTGCACCACACCGAGTGTCGTCTGACGCGCCCGCAAGCAGGCCGCGAGGGCCGCGACGGTTGAGATATTTTGCCGTGCCGCGAGACCTTTAACTTCCTCCACGAGGCTGGTGGTGAGCGTGATGGTGTTACCGTTCGCGCTCACGATATAGGGGATGATGAGTGGCTGGCGCTTGCCGCGCAGTCCAAGCTCGGCCGCGAGGGCGAGCGGCGGCAGCATAACCGCGGCGTCGATAAATCCATAAGCCAGCTTGTCGGCGATATTGGCCCAGGATGGCTCAACGACGAGCTCCGTCTCGATGCTTTCCTCGGCGAAAAAACCGAACTCGTGGGCGGTGATGACGGGCGCGCCATCGGTGAGGCGAAGGAGGCCAATGCGCAGCTTCGTGGTCATGCCTGCTGCTCCTCGTGGTGGCGGACGAATTCCGCGGCGATCTCTCTGAGCTTGCGATTCTCGTTCATCGCTTTCTTTTGCAGGAAGCGATAGGCCTCGGGCTCCGTCATTTTCCGGCCGCGCATGAGGATTGCCTTGGCGCGCTCGATGAGGCGCCGCTCTTCCAGCAAGGCTTTGGTGGCGGCCAGTTCGACCTCAACACGCCGGTAGCGCTGAAACAAGGCGACCGCCGACGCCATGATTGGCTTTAAATCCTCGAGCGCGACGCCTGAGAGGTTGTAGGAGCAAACGCCGGCCGCGATGGCTTCCTCGGCGAAGGATGGATCATCGCCGCCAGCGAACATGACCACCGGATGGGCCGCAGACATCGCCCGTATATCTTCGAGGACATCGCGGTCAGGGAGGGCCATGTCGACAATAATCAAATCGGGCTTGGCGGTTTCTAGGGCCTTGGTGATCCCATCGCCGCCTGGCACGCGCTGCACCTCCGCAAATCCCGAGGCCGTGAGCTTGCCGCTCAGGGCTTCGGCGCGGTTCGTGTCTTTGTCAACAAGGAGAATTTTTAGAGGCATTGCCCCGACAGTTTCATAATCTCTGCTGCGGCGCAACATAAGGAGGGGCTAACATCGGGACTGCGAGACCCAAGATTTTGCGAACGCGAGGCGGCGGCGCGACGTTGTTGATTATACCGCAGCATAGGGCGTGAAACTGGCGGATGGCTTTCGTGAGTCTCTTCGAGTCTCGTGCAAAATTAACGCCACTCGATTTGGTGAATTTTTTCCTGGCCGATGTGCGAGGAGGTCTTGGCGCCTATCTCAATATTTACCTCCTGACCGCTGCCAAATGGTCGCCGGCCGCCATTGGCGCCGTCCTCGCGGCGAGCGGCCTCACCGGCGTCTTGGCGCATCCGGCCGTTGGTGCCTTGATCGACCGGACGCGGACAAAGCGCGCGCTGATCATTGGCGGCGGTTTCATTCTTTCAGCCTGCGGCCTTTTCATCATGTGGATACCCACTTTGCCCGTCGTTCTGGCCGCCGATCTTTCAATGGCAATTCTCGGCGGTGTTTTTGCGCCGACGATTGCCGCGATTACCCTCGGCGTTTGCGACAAGGAGCATCTCGCGGCGCGGCTCGGCCGCAACGCGGTGTTCGATCGGGCGGGGAATATTTTCATTGCCGGCGTCATTTGGCTCGTCGGCATGCTTTCGACGCAGTTGGCGCCTTTTTTCTTGGCGCCGGCTTTCGCTCTGCTAACGGCCGTTGCCACCCTCTCTATTCCAGCGGACGCCATCGATTACCGCCGGGCACGTGGGCTCACGGCCAAAGGTGGCGAGAAACCTTTCGGGTGGAGATTGCTTCTTGCACGGCGCCCCTTGGTGGTCTTTGCCGCGGCAACGGCTCTCTTTCATTTCGCCAACTCAACGATGCTGCTTTTGCTGTTGCAAGAACTTGCCCTCGCTTATCCAGGTTGGGAAACGAGCCTCACCTCCGCCGCGCTTATGATTAGCCAGCTGGCAACGGCGGCGGCGGCCCTGCTTGTCACGCGCGCCGACGCCATCGGCCGCAGGCCGCTGCTGTTGATGTCAATCGCCGCGCTCTTCCTGCAAGGCTTCCTCTGCATGTTATCGATCCATCCAATCTCGCTCCTCGCCGTCCAAGTGTTGGATGGCGCGGGAGGCGGCCTTTTCGATGCCCTCTTGCCTCTCATCCTCGCCGATCTTGTCAAGGGAACCGGCCGCTATAGCCTGGCGCGTGGCGTGCTCGGCACGATCCAGGGGATCGGCGGCGCCGCGAGCCAGCTTGCCACTGGACTTATTGTCACGGCCGCCGGCTACCCGCTGGCCTTCCTCACGCTCATCGCCGGGGCGCTCGCCGCTTTTGTCTTGGTTTTCTTGGCCCTGCCGGAGACAGCGCCAGCCCGGCGCGATAACTCTCCCCTTTCGTGAGGGTTCCCGAAGAAGTGATTTGAAGGTGGCGTGCTCTGCTGCCGTCCAGCATGTGCTGGTCTCTTGTGGCTCGCATATCATGAATTTGACATGCCATGAATGTGATCGGTAGACTCCCGAGCGCCAGAAACAGTAAGACTCCCTCGGCGTTGGCAGGCAAAACGGTCAGCGTTTTCGAAGGACCTTCGGTCTGATGAAAGTTGCATTGAGTGAGGGTGCGGCCCTTGCCTGATCTGGCTTCTGCCCTGCGGCACGGCGGTGCAAGGCATGCCGGATACGCAGAGCGGCGCCGCGGTTCAACCACCAAATAAATGAAGTGGGTTCAGGGCGGGCCTCTCCTTCCACATTCGCCAGCAGAGGCCCGAGAGCTTGATCCGAGTACAAAGGGTGGCCGATAATCTAGCATCCTACCGGTCAAAACGCGACTTTCGCAAAACCCCCGAACCCGCGAATTCGGTGGCGGTGGGGCCATCTGGGGCGCCGCGTTTCGTAATCCAAAAGCACGCCGCGCGGCGACTTCACTTCGATTTGCGTCTCGAAGTTGGCGATGTGTTTAAGTCTTGGGCGATCACCCGCGGCCCCTCGCTCGATCCTCGCGTTAAGCGCCTCGCCGTCGAGGTTGAAGACCACCCGCTTGAGTATGGCGATTTCGAGGGCACGATTCCAAAGGGCGAATATGGCGGGGGTACCGTGCAGATTTGGGATCGCGGCATCTGGGAGCCGGAAGGCAAGATTCCGCCTGAACAAGCGCTCGCTAAGGGAGAGCTCAAGTTCCATCTGAAAGGGAAACGGCTGCGCGGCGGATTTGTGCTGGTGCGCATGAAGCGCCGCGACGGAGAATCGCACAACAATTGGCTGTTGATTAAACATCGGGACGGCGCGGCGCGGGAAGGCAACGACGAAGCCCTTCTTGGCGAAGACCGCTCGGTCGCCTCGGGCCGCACGATGGCGGCCATCGCCACCGGTCGAGGCAAGGCCCCAGCGCCCTTTATGACCCGCGCGGGGATCGTGGGCGGCGCCAAGGCAGTTTGGGACTCCGCTCCGCCGCCGCGCGCGGAAGACATGCCTGATTTCATACCACCGCAGCTCTGTACGGCCGTGACAAGGCCACCCGATGATCCTGCCTACGTCCATGAAATCAAATTCGATGGTTATCGCATGCAGTTGCGGGTCGAGGGAGGCAAGGCCACCTTTAAGACGCGGAATGGCCTCGACTGGACCGGCAAATTCGCAGCCATGGCTGCCAGGGCAAAAAGCTTTCCTGACAGTATCATCGACGGCGAGATCGTTGCGCTCGATGCGAAAGGGGTTCCCGATTTCGCCGCGCTACAGGGTGCCTTGTCCGATGGGCGAACAGGCGATCTCATTTTCTTCGCTTTCGATCTTTTCTTCGAAACGGCCGCGGATCTCCGGAAGAAACCGCTTCGCGAGCGCAAGGCCTGCTTAAAGGCGTTGCTGTCGGAGCACCGCGGCGGCCCTGTGGTCCGGTACACGGAGCATTTTGAAACGGGAGGCGAGGCCCTTCTGCGCTCCGCTTGCGATTTGGGTTTAGAAGGCATCATATCGAAAGCCGCCAACGCGCCCTATGAGGCGGGGCGCAGCCACACGTGGCTAAAGTCGAAATGCCGGGCCGGACATGAGGTGGTGATCGGCGGCTGGACGACGACCGAGGGTAGATTCAGATCCTTGCTCGCCGGCGCCTTCCACGGCGCTCACCTCGTTTACATCGGCCGCGTGGGATCGGGTTATAGCGAGGCTAAAATAAAGACCTTGCTGCCGCGCCTCAAGGCGGCCGCGGCAACGCAATCGCCTTTCTCGGGCCTTAACGCGCCTCGCCCGGCCAACAACATTCATTGGACGAAACCAGAGCTTGTGGCGGAAATCGAATTCGCTGGATGGACGGGTGACGGCATGGTGCGGCAAGCGGCATTTAAAGGACTGCGCGAGGATAAGCCGGCGCAAGATGTTATCGAGGAAAAACCGGTAGAGGCCACCGCCAAAACACCGGAGCCAACCGTCTACCGGAGCCCGCACAAACCGGCCGTTATGGGCGTCACCATTTCCAATCCAGACAAGGTTTTGTGGCCCGAGGCGGAGGGCAACGCGGCGATAACCAAGCTCGACCTCGCCAACTTTTACGGAGTGGTTGGCGATTGGATGATCGAACATCTGCGCGGGCGGCCCTGCTCGATCATTCGCGCTCCCGATGGCATCGAGGGCGAGCAATTTTTCCAGCGCCACGCGATGACGGGGATGTCTCCCCTCCTAAAGCTCGTCAAGGTCTCGGGCGATCGCAAGCCCTATTTGCAAGTGGATAGCAGCGAGGGCCTCGCGGCGCTCGCCCAAGTCGCCGCCGTTGAGCTGCATCCCTGGAACTGCTACCCGAATAGGACCGATGTCCCCGGGCGCCTTGTCTTCGACCTCGATCCAGGCGCCGATGTCGCGTTCGACTCCGTTGTCGAAGCGGCGCGCGAGATGCGGCAAAGGCTCGATGCGCTCGGGCTCGCTGGCTTTTGCAAAACGACCGGCGGCAAGGGCC
Organism: Methylocella sp.; assembly: GCA_035622375.1. Taxonomy (GTDB): domain Bacteria; phylum Pseudomonadota; class Alphaproteobacteria; order Rhizobiales; family Beijerinckiaceae; genus Methylocapsa. Next base: position 177,695 of record DASPVM010000024.1, read on the forward strand.
TACACATTGTTGTGCCCCTCGCCTTTTCGGAAAAGGGCAACCTCGACTGGCCGGTGGCGAAGGATTTCGCCCATCGTCTTTGCCTTGAGATGGCGGCGGATAGCCCGCGGCGCTACATCGTGAACATGGCCAAGCGCTTGCGAGGCGGTCGTATCTACCTCGATTACTTGCGCAATGACCGCATGGCGACAGCGGTCGGGCCATTATCGCCGCGCGCAAGGCCGGGCGCCACCATTTCGATGCCGCTGACCTGGCCGCAGGTGAAGGCTGGCCTCGACCCGCGGCGCTTTCGCATCACGACGGCCGCGGCCCTCCTTAAGAAGAGCAAGGCTTGGGAAGATTATGCCGACAAAGTGATGCCGCTCGAACCCGCAATCGAGCGCTTGATGAAGCCAAAGCGGCCTTGAAGCGCACGGCACGGCGGCGAGTCTTAAATTTGCAACCTTGAGAAAAGCTTCGCGTTGTGTCCGCGAAGGACAACACCGTGAGCGATGTCACCGAGCGCGCGCCGGAGCACCCATTGCGGGCGGCGACAAGTTATTTAGCATGCGCATGTATACCGGATGGCACACACTCTGGCTTGGCGCTTCAAGAAGCTTGGTCGACATGATGGGTGGCTCTGGCGCGGCGGCTTTGACTGCATGCCTCGGCATCTTCATGGCTTGGGCAGCCGTGGTTCTCCCTTTATCGACGCGGCGAGCTGCGCCGAAGGAGAAGGCTGCGTCGCCCTCGCCCTCGCCCTGCCAGCTTCGGCCGCCTTTCTCGGAATGCACCTCGCAGGCTCGGCTTTTTTTTCAGATCCCAATTTGGTACGGGCTTCTTTTTCCCCTCGGCTACACCGCGGGCGCGCTCATGGCCCTTGACGGTGTAAGGCGGTGTCTCATGGGCCGACGCGTCTGGAAGGGGCGGACCTATCGATGAACGAAGCTTTGCAAAAACGAAAGGAGCTTGTCGTCCCCAACACGCCAGAAGAGCCACCAGTCACGAGCATTTCGCCGCGATTCGCGCTCCTGATATTTGTTGGCATCGGCATTTTTCTTTGGCTCGTCCGCGCGATCCTGCTGCCATTCGTCATCGCGGGGGCAATCGCTTTTGTCTTTTCCCCCGCCGTCGATTGGCTGGCGAAAGTGGAATATGTCCCGCGATGGGTCGCGGCGGCGTGGGCCTTTGTCGTCATCGTCGCAATTGCCGGCCTTTTTGGCTACGCGGTCTACCCCATCATTACACACGATTTCCTGCCAATGGTGACCAACCTCGAGGGGACCATCGCGCACGCGGCTCACCGGCTAATCGGGAATGGGACAATTGGGATTTTTGGCGAACGCCTGAACGCCCAGCAAATCGGTCAGAAGGCGGTCGATCTTATTAGCAATTGGCTTGGGCAGAACGGGGAAATTTTGAGCCTCGCGGCCCTCGCTTTTACGGCCGCCTTTGGCGTCATCCTTACCATCGTCCTCCTCGCTTATTTCCTCATTGGCGGCCCGCAAATCAAGGCTGGCCTTCTTTGGCTCGTTCCACCAAGGCAGCGGCGCATCACCGATCGGGTTTGGCACGGGTATCCGCCACTTCTGCGGAGATATCTCATCGGGATCGCCATCATCGTCATCTACGCCGGTGTCGCCGCCTATGTCGGGCTCGGCCTCGTGCTGCAGGTTCGGCATGCGCCTTTATTGGCGGTCATGACCGGTTTTTTTGAACTGATACCGGTGGTCGGGCCCGCAGCTTCCGCCATCATCGCGGGCATCGCCGCGATCCAGAGTGGCGATACGTTTGGCGGCGTCACAGGCTATGCGATCTATGCGACTTTTCTACGCGTCTCGATCGACCAGCTGATTGCCCCCCTCGTTCTCGGCCGCGCCGCGCGAGTGCATCCGGTCTTGATCATTTTCTGCTTCCTGGCCGGCGGGATCCTCTTTGGCATTCCAGGCGTGCTACTCGCCGTTCCGCTAGCGCTTGCCATCAAAATCATTCTCGCGACGGCCTATGGTGATCCGCGCGGCATCGAGGAAGCGGGATGAAATCGCCAGTATCGCGGTATCAGCGATGAGCCGCGCGTAACAGTTGCCTGAAGGAAAACTCGCGGCGAGCGCAACTTTCCCGTTTCGCAATTCGTTGCGCTTGCATTCTAAAGATCGCGGCGCAAGCGGAACTGCATATGACTCATGGTAAGGCTAATCCTGGTTTCATTGCTCATCTGGTACTCGACCGGCTGCTGCGCCGCCAACAAGCCATTTTTGAATATAGTACCGATCCTCGTTGCGCTTTGCGCGCGCAAGAACTCCATTTTGAGCAAGCGATATGCTTAGCCGACGGAACTTGCTGCGAGCCCGGCGACCGCTTTCTCGATCTTCATCTTTGGAATGAGCGCATTCCACGCTCTGGCGAACGTACTCCGACATGGAGGCTGCGATTTTGCGATCGCCTTGATCTGTCGCTACGGGAGCTTGCCCGTTTCCTCGCCGAGCATAAAGAGCATGCCGACATCAAGGCGGTCCGGGCGAACATGGCTTTTGGGGCACCCCAGCAAACACCCCAGATCGTGCGCATCTCCAGGCGGTATGGCTTCGAATATATACCGGCGGCGGAGCCGCATACAGTTAGACAACATTTACACCGCTTTGGCGAGAACATACTGATTTTTCTCATTACTCTTGCTTGGGGCCAAACAGGCTTGCGCTTGAACTCGTTTTGGCGCGGCCGCACGCAAGTCTTCATCTCCCGCGCCGCTCTCGAGCAGCGCTATGGCAGCGTGTCTTGGCGACGTCGTGGATTATCCTCGGGCGGAAGCGGGGCGCGGCCATGACTATTCCGCCACATTATTTTTTGGCAGAGTTCTTTTTCGAACTTTGCGTGATCGGCGCGGTATCGGGCAGCCTTTATCTGTTGCTTGCGGCCTATTTTGTTCTTCGCTTCCGTGGCCGCCACGACCGGCGTGAAGTGGCGGCTGTTCCGGTAACCATTTTAAAGCCGTTGCATGGCGAGGAACCTAACCTCTATTCCCGACTCTCAACGTTTTGCGAACAATCCTATCCTGGGCCCGTGCAAATCGTCTTCGGTTGCCATGACGAGAGCGATCCAGCGGTCGCTCGAAATTAATTTATCGAAACCCAGTGAACTTTTGGCCCGGCGATGTGTTGAGCACTTGCTAACAGCTTCCTCCCCAAACTTGGGCCCGCCAAAAACGGCGGGCTTTTTCCTGCGAGTCTTTTGGCGTCTTGAACCGGGCCTCGGCAGGCTTGTGCGTTCGCGCACATTCACCACGGGCGGAAGGGTCTACATGTTCTCGCAGTTGAGCACGAAGAAATTTCGTTGCCACAACACCGCGGGCGCGCCCTCCTCCCACGCGCCCGCGGGTTTTTCCCGGATCACATAGAGCCGGCTGGAGGCACCGGGCTGGCAGGCCTCGGCGTCGCCGTTCCAACGGCCTCCTGCTCTTCCCAGTAGGGCCGGGTTCCGAAATGCTCATGCCACTTGGTTTCCCAATTCCGATCAGTCCAGCTATCGTCACTAAATTGAGGCGCGTCCTTGAGCTGTTGTTCGGTAACGTCGGTGACATAACCCTCTTGCCCGGTATCGTATTTCAATGAGGTCCAGGGGAGCGGGTAGTGGCTGTGCCCTAGCCCGAGAAACCCGCCAAAGCTCATGATTGCGTAGCGGACCATGCCCGATACTTTATCGATCATCAGATGGTCGATTTCTCCGATCTTATTGCCATTCATATCATAGACATTCGTACCTTCCACGCTTTCGCTGGAGATGAGGTTAAATGTCGGACTCACGGTTCCCATTCTTGAGCTCCTGATAGGTTAATCTTCTGACCTGTACACTGCTGGTCAGCCGATGCGGTAACGCCCATCGCTTTCTTGGGTTCCGGCTTTAGTATAGTATGTTAGTAGAACTGGGGTGGCGCTGAAGTGTGGCTTGGGTGAATGGCCGTTCAACACGCTATAAGCCATTGGGGATCGAAATACCGGTCGGCCTCGCCATCGTAGGGCAAACGCGTGATATCCCAGTGCTCGATGAAGCGTGCATAAGCCTCCCACACCGCTGGCCCGCCCCCGATAAAAACGACGCGGTCAGGGTATCTCGCAAGTATCTTTTCAGGCTCATCCGAAGAGCGGACCTGAACCAGTGTGCGCTCGGATCGCGACCAATCCGGAAAGGAATCTATGGTTCGGGGTCCCGCGATGATCACATGGCCCCGCGTAAGATAAAAAAATCTAGAGACATCGTTTTTGAAAACCGCCTCATCGCGGCCTTCCCAAGGGAGTTCGCCGCCCAGACCCAGCTGGCCCCGAAGACCAATGGCGCAAATCACTCTGACATCGGGCATGAAATTCATTCTCCTTATCTAAAAAGCATGAATCTGCTTGTAGCGGAACCAAACCCTAGGAATGCAAGTTCGAGTAAATGAGCCGAGGAGGAAATAATGGCTAAACAACCAAGAACGCTCGAAGAACTTTTTCTCGCCACTCTCAAAGACATGTATTTCGCCGAGAAAAGAATATTAGCCGCGCTGCCAAAGATGGCGAAAGCGGCACAGAGCGAGGGACTGAAAGCCGCTCTCGAGAAGCATCGGGGCGAAACAGAGGCCCAAGTCGGACGCCTCGAGGACGTGTTCGAGGCGATGGACAAAAAGCCAACGGGTAAAACCTGTCCCGCGATGATTGGCATTCTCGATGAAGGGTCTGAGGTCATGACAGATTTCAGGGGATCCCCCGCCCTGGACGCGGGTCTGATCGGCGCGGCGCGATCCGTCGAGCATTATGAAATCTCCCGCTATGAGACTCTCTGCATCCTCGCTCAAGAACTCGAGTTGAAAGATGCGGTCTCCCTTCTGGAGGAAAATTTGGGGGAAGAAAAAGCCACGGACGCAACCCTTTGCGAGCTCGCCAAGTCGGTGCTGAGCGCGGAAGCTAAAGCGGCTTAGTATCGTTCTCAAGGTCAGGATTCGCCCGTCATCGGCGCCAATCGTAATAGGACGGGAGGCACGAGAATCGCTTTTTTTCTTTCATGGGAAAGCCGGGCAGGCTAAGCTCCGGGAGCGCGACGCCGCCTAAGGAAAAGTGGCGAGGCGCAACCACACACGAGTGTGACCTGCCATGTTGCGGCTTCTACTCATCCGCCATGCCGAGGCCGTTGCCCAGGATAAATCCTGCGATCACGAGCGGCCTTTAACGCCGCGCGGGTGCTGGGATGCCGCGCGCCTTGGCGCCTTTTGCCAACAGTCAGGCCTCTTCCCCGAATACGCTTTCGTTTCGCCGGCTCGGAGAGCATTGGATACGCTAAGATTCTTAACAGGAGAGCTTCGCCGGCCAGTGCCTTTTGAAACCGACGAACTTTTGTATTGCGCCAGCGTCTTCGAGCTCTGCGAAGTTTTGGAGAGGGCTCCGCCGGGGATCGAGACGCTGCTCATTGTCGGCCATAACCCCGGTCTTGCCGAATTCGCGAACTTTCTCTTGGATGGTAACGTTCCGCTTCCCCATTTTCCGGCTCCTTGTCTGGCTCTTATCAGGCTTTCCTTAGAGGATTGGAGGGAGGTTGGCGCCCGCCGCGGAGAGCTCGTTCATTTCGCCAATTTTTCATCGATGCCGGCCGGAGAATGGCCCTCTTAGTAAAGTGCGAGCTGCGCCGGCCTTGGCTTGGCGAAGAGCGCCCCATGGCTTCAACATCGACAATCATCAAGGCATTGAAATGGACCTACATCCGCTCCAATCGGAGCGCGATTGTCGATTATGGCGCGGGCTGATAGGGCAGGGTGTCGCATTTCGACCAGTTTGGCAGAATCCTCGGCCAACCTTGGCCGGAAGCGGCCGAACCGCTACAAAATCAGTTCTCGCAAGGCTCGTCTGGAGTTGTTAGGATGCTAGGCCTGCACATCCCGCGTTTTGCAAGCCTGCTCATGGGCGGGGCTTTCCTCATCGTGGCGGTGCTCCTCGGGGCCTTTTATCTTTGGCTGCCGCGCGCAACGGTGCGCATTACGACCGGCCCCGCGGGCGGCATGGCCCAACGGTTCATCGCAAGTTTCATCTCGGTCACGACGGCGGAACATCCACGCATCCGATTTGAAACCGTTACGGTCCCAGATTTGGAGGCCAGTTCAAAGGCGCTGGAAGAAGGCAGAGTTGATATTGCGCTTGTGCGCAGCGACGTGCGGCCGCCGACAAATGGGCAAACGCTTGTTATTTTGCGGCGGGACGTCATTGCGATCATTCTGCCGCACGGCTCGCCGGTGAAGGCTGTTTCCGGGTTGTCGGGCAAGACCGTCGCCATTCCTTCTGGGCCCGCCCAGGACCATAACTCGCAGGCCCTCGATGCAATCCTTAATTATTATAATGTTGCGCCTTCGGCGGTGAAGCGGGTCTTTCTACCTATTTCCGAAGTCGGCCGGGCGATCAGCGAGCACCACGCGGTGGCCGTTTTGGCAGTTGGCCCAATCGGTCCCGGCGAGGCCGTGGACGTCGTGAGTTCGATCGCCGCCGCGACGAAGCGGGCACCTAAAATCTTAGAGATCGATGAAGGCGATGCGATCGCCAAACGATCTCCGGGATTCGAGGCGATTGATGTTCCCGAGGGCGCCTTCAGAGGCCGCCCGCCCGTCCCCGGCGATACGGTGAAGAGCCTCGCCGTCACTTATCGCTTCGTCATTCCTTTAAGAATGCTGAATGTCGTCGCCGGAGTGATGATTAGATCAATATTGAAGGCGAAATCAAAGCTTATTGCGGCCGCGCCTGTCGCGAGCCAGATTGAAGCTCCTGACACCGAGAACCAAGATCCTCTTTTGCCTGTTCACCCAGGCGTCGCCGCTTATCTCACGAGCGGCGAGCAGAGCTTTTTTGATGAATTCCAGCAGTATTTTTATTTCGTGGGCATTCCGGTGAGCATCTTAGCCTCGATCATTGCGCTCGTCTCTAGCTTCTCGCGCAACAGGAGGCTCGAAGACGATCAAAAGCGAATCGTCCGGCTCCTGGTGATCGCGGATGAGGCAATGAAGGCGGGTTTTTCAGAGCTCGAAGCCATGGAGGGCGAATTCCACGCGATCGTCGCGTCTTGCGTCAACAAGCTCGCGGATGGATCAAGCGCTGCCGACCAGGCTCCAGTTTCCCTCGCCATCGAGCATGCACGCCGTTCGATTGAGGCGCGGAAGGCGGCCCTCGGCGGCAGGGCCGCTTACGGTGCTGGCGAGAGAGCAGCCGTTATCCCGTTTGGCGCTCCCAGCCAGTCTTGAGTGGCCGGCGCGCCACCGCATGCGATCTGAACGCGAACAGCTTGAACTGTTTCGGGCACTGCCAGGGGCGAGCCACTGGCTCGAGTTTGATGCCGCGGCGACGGCAATTGCCGCTTCCATTGATCAATTTGACGGCACAAACTGTATGCACTTGACGACATCAAAGGCGTATTTCTATTGAAACAAATCAACCTTCTGTCTTGGCCTGTCAATTGCCTGCATTTTTCGGACCATCCGTCCGGGAGGGACCCTTCCAATGACCTATTGCATCGCAATCGACCGTCGGCGTTTCACGCATGGAGCCGCCGCTGTCGTTGCCAGTTCTGCTCTCGGGGCGCGCGGTGCGGCCGCCGCAACAGCGACGTCATGATCGCGACGTCCTCTCCTGGCCGCACGCTCGCGGGCGCGCCCGGCGAATTGTCGATCGTCAGATGAATAGGAGTGGCCCATGAATTTGCGCGCCGAAATCGCCGAACGCTACATCGACGCGGATCCTTACCAATGGCCCTACAACGGCGCGCTGAGACCCGACAACACAGCGCTAATCGTCATCGACATGCAGACAGATTTTTGCGGCAAGGGCGGCTACGTCGATTCCATGGGCTACGACCTGTCGCTGACGCGCGCGCCGATCGAGCCGATCAAGTCCGTACTCGCCGCGATGCGCGCGAAGGGCTATCATGTCATCCACACGCGCGAGGGCCATCGCCCGGACCTCGCGGATCTACCGGCCAACAAGCGCTGGCGGTCGCGCCGCATCCATGCGGGGATTGGCGATCCTGGCCCCTGCGGACGGATTCTCGTGCGTGGCGAGCCGGGCTGGGAGATCGTCGAGGAGCTGAGGCCGCTCGACGGCGAGCCGATCATCGACAAGCCCGGCAAGGGCTCATTCTGCGCGACGGATCTCGAACTCGTCCTCCACCAGTGTGGCATTGAGAATATCGTTTTGACCGGCATTACGACGGACGTGTGCGTGCACACGACCATGCGAGAGGCCAACGACCGCGGCTTCGAATGCCTGCTGCTTGAGGATTGTTGCGGTGCTACCGACTACGGCAACCATCTCGCAGCGGTCAAGATGGTGAAGATGCAGGGCGGCGTTTTCGGGACCGTATCCAATTCCACGATCTTCGTCGCGCAATTGCCGTGAGTGCCTGAGCAATGTATGGCCGAGCGAGCATAGAACTGCTTCGAATGCCGCTGCTCGAATTGGCGTGCCAACAGGGACATTGAAGAAAAGTCCATTCAAGTATAACGCGAGATAAGGGCCTCGCTGAACGCGCGGGCAAATTCGCCGCGGAGAATGAGGCAGAGCCTCCAATGACAAAAACCGGTCCAATCAGATTATCGGCAATAGAGCAGCCTCCCGTTAAAACCAACCGAGCGAAGGGTTATTTGGAGGTTACGGTTGTCGGAACAACAGAAGGGACAAGACTAAAAACCTTACGCCAGATGTCACCCTGCCGGGTTTTTTTTCCATCGGTGCCACGGGCAGACATGATGGAAGCAATTCTCGTTAACACGAGCGGGGGGCTTGTCGAAGGAGACGATATCTCAACAAAGATCACCACCGGCGAAGGGGCCCGGTTGCGAGTCGAAAGTCAGGCGGCGGAGAAGATCTACCGCTCACTTGCCAGCACATGTATGGTTTCGAACGAAGTACGAATAGACTGCGGCGGGCTTTTGCTTTGGCTGCCGCAAGAGACCATCGTCTTTGATGGCGCGCGGCTTTCTCGCAGGCTCGAAATGTCAGTCACACGGCACTCACGGCTCTTGGCCGCGGAGGTGGTCATATTCGGCCGGATTGCGCGAGGCGAGCGGCTCACACACGGTGAGCTGCGTGACTCCTGGCTACTGCGCTGCGATGGCAAACTCTTGTGGATGGACTGTCTGCGGCTTAAGGGTGAAGTCGCCGCGCAAAACGCAAGGCGATTCGGCTTTGCGGATTCCGCCGGCCTCGCCACGGTGCTCTATTTTGGAGACGATGCGGAGTCGCTTTTGCCATTAGCGCGCCAGAATGCGGCACATAGCGGCGGCGGCGCAACCCTTATCAACGGGGTCTTACTCGCCCGCTTTCTTAACCGCGACGAAGCTGCATTGCGCGAGGCCTCGACGGAGTTTACGAGAGAGCTTGCGCGGATAGTGATACGACGCTATCCTCACGGCACAAATGAATCTTACCTCACGTGAAAAGGACAAGCTTCTCGTTGCGATGGCGGCGATCGTTGCCCGGCGGCGTTTGGAGCGTGGCGTAAAGCTGAATTATCCGGAGTCCGTTGCCTTAATCACGGATTTCGTTCTTGAGGGCGCACGCGACGGCCGTAGCGTCGCCGATCTAATGGAAGCCGGCGGTTTGGTGCTCAGACGCGAGCAGGTCATGGACGGGATACCGGAAATGATTCACGAGATTCAGGTTGAGGCGACATTTCCGGACGGAACAAAGCTTGTCACTGTTCATGAGCCAATTCGATGATTCCGGGCGAGGTTATACCGGCATCAGGGGAGATTCTACTTAACTCGGACCGCGCCTCGCGCGCGCTTTCCGTTGCCAATACAGGCGACCGGCCGATCCAAATCGGTTCGCATTTTCATTTTGCCGAAACCAATGAGGCGCTACGTTTCGACCGACAAGCGGCACTCGGCATGCGGCTTGACATTCCTGCGGGTACTGCCGTTCGGTTCGAACCGGGCCAAACGCGAATCGTCCAACTTGTGCCGTTTTCTGGTACGCGCCAGATCTTTGGATTTAATGGTAAGATTATGGGCAAGCTGTAGAGTCGTTGGGCATGCCAAATACGATTGATCGGCGCGCCTATTCCAGCATGTATGGCCCAACCACGGGCGATAAAATAAGGCTCGCCGATTGTGAGCTCATTATCGAAATTGAGCGCGATCACACCATTTATGGCGAAGAAGTTAAATTCGGCGGTGGCAAAGTTATACGCGATGGGATGGGCCAGAGTCAGCGCTCGGGCGCCGAGGGAGCGGCCGACACCGTCATCACCAACGCTGTGATCCTCGATCACTCGGGCGTCGTGAAAGCCGATGTTGGGCTGAAGGCTGGACGCATCGCCGCGATCGGCAAGGCAGGTAACTCCGATATTCAGCCCGGCGTCACGATCATTATAGGACCTGGTACGGAAATCATCGCGGGTGAGGGTAAAATCCTAACCGCGGGAGGCATTGATTCCCACATCCATTTCATTTGCCCGCAGCAAATTGAAGAGGCCCTTTATAGCGGTATCACAACTCTCTTCGGGGGCGGTACTGGCCCTGCGGAAGGGACGAAAGCGACTACATGCACGCCAGGAGCCTGGCACATCATGCGGATGTTGCAAGCGGCGGAAGGCCTTCCCGTAAACATCGGTTTCTTCGGCAAGGGCAATGCGAGCAAACCCGCCGCTCTAGTGGAGATGATCGAGGCCGGCGCCTGCGGCTTGAAGTTGCATGAGGATTGGGGAACGACCCCAGCCGCGATCGATTGCTGCCTTTCAGTCGCGGATCAGCTCGATGTTCAGGTGACGCTCCACTCGGATACCTTGAACGAGAGTGGGTTTGTCGAGCAGACGATCGCGGCGTTCAAGGGGCGCACCATTCATGCTTTCCATACCGAAGGCGCCGGCGGCGGTCACGCGCCCGATATTATCAAGGTCGCGGCGGAGCCCAATGTCTTGCCGTCATCGACGAATCCGACACGGCCTTTTACCACAAATACGATCGACGAGCATTTGGACATGCTCATGGTTTGCCACCATCTCGACCCGCGTATTCCGGAGGATATCGCCTTCGCCGAAAGCCGAATCCGCCAAGAGACGATCGCCGCCGAAGATATTCTTCACGACCTTGGCGCCCTATCCATGATGTCCAGCGACAGCCAGGCGATGGGGCGAATTGGCGAAGTTATTACAAGATGCTGGCAAACTGCCGATAAGATGCGGCGTCAGCGCGGACCTCTTCCGCAGGACGCGGCGGGCAACGACAATTACCGTGCCCGACGATACATCGCGAAATACACGATCAATCCGGCAATCGCTCACGGTGTTTCCCACCTACTCGGTTCGGTCGAGCCCGGAAAAGTAGCGGACCTCGTGCTTTGGTCCCCGGCATTTTTCGGGGTGAAACCCAATCTTGTGCTGAAGGCAGGTGTCATCGCAGCAGCGCCAATGGGAGATCCAAACGCTAGCATACCAACACCACAGCCCGTGCATTACCGTCCAATGTTCGGCGTTTTCGGCCGGTGCTTGACGCAATCAAGCTACCTTTTTGTGAGCCAGGCATCATTGGACGCTGGGATCGGCGCGCGCTACGGCCTGTCCCGCCCGCTCGAAGCGGTCCGCAACGTGCGGGGCGGAATTTCGAAGAAAAGTATGGTTCTCAATGACGCGACGCCAAAGATTGATGTGGATCCCGAAACTTATGAAGTGCGCGCCGACGGCCAGTTGCTGACTTGCGAAGCAGCCGATGTCCTTCCCTTGGCGCAACGGTATTTCCTGTTCTAACCATGCCCGAGCTTATGCGTCGCGCCATTTCTGTGCTGCCTGCCGGGACATGGCCAGCGGCGGCGGAAGCGGCTTCGGTGACGTTGTGCTGGGAAGACCGCCACCGCCGGCGTGCCCGTCTCAGCCTCGACGACGGCCGTGGGGAAATTTTGCTGGACTTGAGAGAGCCGTCGCGGTTGAACGAGGGCGACGGCCTTTCGCTGGAAGGCGGTGGTATCGTTCGTGTCATTGCGGCGCTTGAGCCGCTCCTGGAAATCACAGCAGGATCGGTCGGCTTGCCGCGGCTGGCCTATCATTTGGGCAACCGTCATGTGCCCATGCAGGTGTGGGGAGAAACGCTGCTGATCCGGCCGGACCACGTCATCGAGGAGATGGTAAAGTTGCTGGGTGCTCAATGCACCAAGGCCCAACGCGCATTTTGTCCCGAGCCAGGCGCCTATGGCGGCGGCCACAGCCATGACCACAGCCGCGACAGTACCCACTAACGAGGATTACGGCTGGCTCGTTTGTCTCGCGAGCTGGCTATCGCCGTCCTATCCCGTGGGAGCCTATTGCTACAGTCACGGAATCGAATGGGCCGCCGCGGCAGGCGCCGTCGCGACAGGCAGTGATCTGACCGACTATATCGCGACCGTTCTCGAAACCGGGGGCGGTTGGACTGATCTTGTTTTAGCCGCGGCAGCCTGGAGAGCGGCGGAAGGGGGGCGGCGCGAGGAATTAGACCGCGTTGCGGAAATGGGCCTTGCTTTGCGTCCCACCCGCGAACTGGCACTCGAATCGCTTCAGCAAGGATCCGCGTTTGCCGCGACGACACGAGCTGCCTGGCCTGGCACCGCGCTCGATTGGCTTGCTATGCGCCAGCCTGGGGCGATCGTCTATCCGATCGCGGTCGGCGCGGCCTGCGCGGGCCGGGTGCCCTTGCGGCCAATGCTCGTCGCGCTCGGGCATGCGGCCGCGTGCAATCTCGTTTCGGCCGGAGTACGGCTCGTTCCTTTGGGTCAGACGGACGGTCAAAGAACGATGGCCGCGCTTGCCCCCTTGATCACATCGGTTGCCCGGCGAGCCGCGGCCGCCTCGCTCGACGACCTCGGTTCCGCCGCACCACAAATCGAACTTTATTCGATGTATCATGAAGCGCAATACACGAGGCTGTTCCGGTCATGACATCTTTCAATGGACCCCTGCGTGTTGGCATTGGCGGCCCGGTCGGCTCTGGCAAGACAGCATTGACGGACAGGCTATGCAAGGCAATGCGTGAGCGCTGGGATGTCGCCGCGATCACCAACGACATTTACACCAAAGAAGACGCGGAATTTCTGACCCGGTCGGGCGCCCTCGTTCCAGATCGCATCATCGGCGTTGAAACGGGCGGCTGTCCTCACACGGCGATCCGGGAGGACGCATCAATCAACCTCGCGGCCATCGATACGATGAAAGGGCGCTTTCCAAACCTCGATATCATCTTCATCGAAAGCGGAGGAGACAATCTCGCGGCGACATTCAGCCCAGAGCTGGCTGATTTGACGATTTATGTTATCGATGTTTCGGCTGGAGATAAAATCCCCCGCAAGGGCGGTCCGGGAATCACCCGCAGCGACCTCCTCGTGATCAACAAAATCGATCTCGCACCGCTTGTTGGCGCGTCGCTCGATGTCATGGAGCGCGATTCACGCCGGATGCGTGGCGACCACCCCTTCGTTTTCACCAATTTGAAGGAGGGCGCGGGCGTTGCGGAGATCGCTCAATATATCGAACATTTTGGTGGGCTTATTTGCCGGTAGGCGGGCTGCTCACCGGAAGTCGAGGTCGGGGATACGTCAAATGCCCTATTTGCCTGCCCCCCGCCAGATTCTAAAATCCCCTGCTTAATAATTGGGCGATCCGGATGTTCCGGGCATCGCCGCTACCAAACGAGGTTCTAGAATGGGGAATAGCAGGAAGCCGGTGCGCCAACGTGTCATTAAGGTTCGGGCGACGCTGGCCGCCGCCTTCTGGCTGTGGGTGGCCGCAACTGCGGGAGCTGCTCTCGGCTTGTCCACGGCGCGGCCAGCCGCGGCCGAGGAGACCATCAAGGTGGGAATTTTGCATTCCTTGTCCGGGACCATGGCGATCAGCGAAACCACGCTCAAAGACGTGATGCTGATGCTCATCGATGAGCAAAACAAGAAAGGCGGGCTGCTCGGCAAGAAACTCGAGGCCGTCGTGGTCGATCCCGCTTCTAATTGGCCATTGTTCGCTGAAAAGGCCCGCGAACTCATTTCTAAGGATCACGTCGCGGCAGTGTTCGGCTGCTGGACCTCGGTGTCGCGCAAGTCGGTGCTTCCCGTTTTCAAGGAGCTCGACAATATCCTGTTCTACCCGGTGCAATACGAAGGTGAGGAGAGCGAGCGCAACGTCATCTACACTGGGGCGGCGCCAAACCAGCAGGCGATTCCCGCAGTCGACTATTTGATGAAGGAAGAGGGGGTGCAACGGTGGGTGCTCGCTGGCACCGACTATGTCTACCCGAGGACCACCAATAAGATTCTTGAAGCCTATCTCAAACAGAAAGGGGTCAAGGACGAGGACATCCTAATCAACTACACGCCATTCGGTCATTCCGACTGGCAAACCATCGTGGCTGACATCAAAAAGTTTGGTTCCGAGGGCAAGAAGACCGCCGTGGTATCGACCATCAACGGCGATGCCAATGTGCCATTCTACAAGGAGCTCGGCAACCAGGGCATCAAGGCGACCGACATCCCGGTGGTGGCATTCTCGGTGGGTGAGGAGGAACTCGCCGGCATCGATACCAAGCCGCTGGTTGGTCACTTGGCAGCCTGGAACTATTTCGAATCGATCGATACACCCGCCAACAAAGCGTTCATCGCCAAATGGCATGAATTCACCAAGAACCCGAAGCGGACCACCAATGATCCGATGGAGGCCCATGTCATCGGCTTTGCGGCTTGGGTCCAGGCGGTCAAGAAGGCTGGCACAACCAATCCTGACAAGGTACTCGACGCGATCGTCGGCATCAAAGTGCCTAACCTCACCGGCGGTACGGCCGAGGTCTTGCCCAATCATCACATCACCAAGCCGGTCTATATCGGGGAGATCCTCCCGGATGGGCAATTCGACGTGGTCTATAATACCAAGAATCTCGTTCCCGGCGAAGCCTGGTCGAAATATCTGCCTGGCTCGAAGGATCTCATTGCCGACTGGAAGACGCTCAAATGCGGCAACTACAATACCATCACCAAGAAATGCGGCGGAGGTGCGTGACCTCGCTACTTTGAAATGACGCGGGAGCGGTATGGTGGCCGCCTCCGATAGCGCCGGGATCCTTTGGATGTATGCTTTTTGCCAACCTGTTCGGGCTCTCATCGTCGCCATCGGCCTCGTTTTCTTGACCGCGGCGGCGAGCGACGCGCAGAGCCTGGACGCGGCGCTCGAGGGATTCTCCACCGGCAGCTATAGCGATGCCGAGGAGGCGATTGACGCCGTGGCCGCGAGCGGCGCTCCACGTGCGCTCGAAATCATTGAGGCGCTCCAAGACGGGCGCCTGCTCTTCGATCCGGCGGGCAAGCAGGTCTTCATCAAAGATCAGGCCGGCCGTCTCGTCGATGCCGCAAACGGACTTGCGGCGGTTTCAGTGAACGACGCTGATCTCAAACCAGTGCGCATGAACAACCGGCTACGGCGCGCGGTTGAGTTCGCGCTAGGCGCGTTGAATCTCCTGGCTTCAGATCCCCAAAAACGTCTTGCGGCGGCGCAAGCGGTGTTCAAGTCGCGGGAGGCGGCCGTCTTGCCAACTCTCCAAACGGCGCTTGCCAAGGAAAGCGATCGGTCCGTCAAGAAGGCGCTGGCCGAAGCGCGGGCCGCCATCGTGCTCCGCCTTAGCACCGCGACGGAAGCCGATAAGCTTGCCGCTGTCTCGATAATCCGCTTGCGTGGCGATCAGGATGCATTGGCGGCGCTGGCCGATCTTCCACTCGATTCGCCTGAGGCCGTGACGCGGGCGGCCAAAGCCGGGATCGGTTCGATCCAGCAGCAGCTTGCCATGTGGGACGGCCTCCAGAATGCCTGGTACGGACTCTCGCTCGGGTCGGTGCTACTGCTCACCGCCATTGGCCTTGCCATCACCTTTGGGGTGATGGGGGTCATCAACATGGCGCATGGCGAAATGGTCATGCTCGGGGCCTACACCACCTTTGTGGTCCAGCAGATTATCCGCGACCACGTCCCGGCATTGTCGGATCTGTCTCTTGCCATGGCGATTCCTCTCGCCTTCGCGTTTGCGGGCTTTGTCGGCATCCTTATCGAGCGCGGGATCATCCGCTTCCTCTACGGCCGGCCGCTCGAAACCCTGCTTGCTACTTGGGGCGTGTCGCTGATTTTGCAGCAGGCGGTGCGTAGCGCATTCGGCGCCAGCAATCGCGCCGTCGAAACCCCGTCATTCATGAGTGGTTCGTTCGCGCTCGGCCACATCATAATCACCTACAACCGGCTTTGGATTATCTTCCTCACATTGGCGGTCTTCGTGTTTTTGCTGGGGGTGCTGCGGTTCACGCGGTTCGGCCTCCAAATGCGCGCCGTCACCCAGAATCGGGCGATGGCGGCGGCGATGGGAATTCGGACAGGCCGCATCGACGCGCTTACCTTCGGCTTGGGGTCGGGAATTGCCGGAATCGCCGGCGTGGCGCTCTCCCAAATCGACAATGTCAGTCCCAATCTCGGCCAGGGTTACATAATCGATTCCTTCATGGTGGTGGTGTTCGGCGGAGTCGGCAATCTGTGGGGAACCCTCGTGGGGGCGCTGACTCTCGGCATTGCCAATAAGTTCCTCGAGCCCTATGCGGGCGCCGTGCTCGGCAAAATCGCCATCTTGGTGCTGATTATTCTTTTCATCCAGAAGCGGCCGCGCGGACTCTTCGCGCTCAAAGGCCGGGCGGTGGAAGCATGAGGGGCTCGCCGCTTATCCGCGCCCTCGACCGTGGTTCGATCGCGGTTCTCGTGGTGCTTATCGCCATGGCGGTCGCGGTGCCAATTCTCAACTTGGTGTTGCCACCGTCCTCGGCTCTTCATATTCCAACCTATGTGGTATCACTGCTCGGCAAATACGTCTGCTATGCCATCCTGGCGCTATCCATTGATCTCATTTGGGGTTATTGCGGCATTCTCTCGCTCGGGCACGGTGCCTTCTTCGCGCTCGGCGGCTACGCCATGGGTATGTACCTAATGCGGCAGATCGGAAGCCGCGGCGTCTATGCCGACCCGATCCTCCCGGATTTTATGGTATTCCTCAACTGGCACGAACTGCCAACCTATTGGTATGGCTTTCAGCATTTCTCCTACGCGGCACTGATGGTCGTGCTCGTGCCGGGACTGCTCGCCTTCGTATTCGGCTGGTTTGCCTTCCGCAGCCGCGTCACTGGCGTGTACTTCTCGATCATTACCCAGGCGCTCACTTATGCGCTGATGCTGGGCTTCTTTCGCAATAATTTCGGATTTGGCGGCAATAACGGACTAACTGACTTCAAGGACATTCTCGGCTTCAATATCCAGGCCGAGACCACGCGCGTGGCGCTGTTTTCGATCTCGGTGGTCACGCTGGCGATTGGTTTCTATCTCTGCCGCGCGATCGTGGCCTCGAAATTCGGCATGGTTCTCGTCGCCATACGCGATGCGGAAAGCCGCACCCGGTTTCTGGGCTACCGGGTCGAATCCTACAAGCTCCTGGTGTTCACCCTATCCGCCTGCATGGCGGGCATCGCCGGCGCTCTCTACGTGCCGCAGGTCGGCATCATCAACCCCAGTGAGTTCGCTCCCGGCAATTCCATCGAGGCGGTGATCTGGGTCGCGGTTGGCGGGCGCGGGACGCTCAGCGGCGCGATCGTGGGGGCCCTCCTTGTCAATTACGGCAAGACGTTCTTCACCGGCGGCACGGCTTTGTCCCTCGGCTGGCTGTTCGGTCTGGCGCCGCGCTTCATCGCCGATACACCGGCATTCGCGGCATTTAAAGACAATTTCTCCGTCATTCCGCTCTCCCCCTATTGGTTGTTCCTGCTGGGCGGACTGTTTGTCGCCGTGACCTTGCTGTTGCCCCACGGGATCGTGGGCACGCTGCAGCGATTGAGCCGAGGAAGGAAGCGCCCTATCAACAGTGAAGGCGAACCGGTGGCGGGCGCCTCCCAGACGAGGCCCGCCGAATAGGAGACGCCCATGAAAGAGCGGATGACCCCGGCGCTGCTTTACCTCAATGGCGTTACTGTCGCATTCGACGGTTTCCGCGCCCTCAACAATCTCGCGCTCGAAGTCGAGCCCGGCGAGATGCGCGCCATCATCGGCCCTAACGGCGCCGGAAAGACGACGATGATGGACGTCATTACCGGCAAGACCCGGCCAGACACAGGTGAGGTGTATTTTGACGGGGTCCACGATTTAACGCGTCTCGATGAGGCCCAGATCGCCCTCCTTGGCATCGGGCGCAAATTCCAGAAACCCACGGTGTTCGAGATGCATACGGTGGAGGACAATCTGCGCCTCGCCCTGAAGGGCAATCGACACGCGCGGGCGGCGCTGTTCTGGCAGGAGACCCCGAAGGAACAAGCCGCCATCAACCGCCTCCTCGATGTGGCGTGCCTCGGTGCAGTACGCGACCGGGTTGCGGGCACGCTTTCCCACGGGCAAAAACAGTGGCTCGAAATTGGCATGATGCTGGCTCAGGATCCCAAGCTGCTGCTGGTCGACGAACCGGTCGCCGGCATGACCGATGCCGAAACCCGCCAGACCGCCGAACTGCTCAAACAAATTAATCGTGATCACACCGTCGTGGTGGTGGAGCACGATATGGCGTTCGTTCGCGATCTCAATGTCAAGGTCACGGTGTTGCACGAAGGCGCGGTGATCGCGGAAGGCTCGATCGATCAGGTCTCGGCCAACGAGCGCGTGATCGAGGTCTATCTAGGGCGATAAAGCCAGGACGGTAGCGCATGCTCCAAGTCGATTCGATCGACCTTTATTATGGCGCGGCCCAAGCGCTGCGATCGGTCTCCATCAAGGCTGAACTTGGTGAGGTGACTTGCGTGCTGGGGCGCAATGGCGTCGGCAAAACCAGTCTGCTGCGAGCGCTGATCGGCCAACGCCCGGTTAGCCGCGGCCGGATTGTCTGGGAGGGCCACGACATTACCCAGCTGCGACCGTTCGAGCGGGCGCGGCGGGGTATCGCCTACGTGCCGCAGGGCCGGGAAATCTTTCCGCTTCTTACCGTCGAGGAGAATCTGAAGACTGGCTTTGCCCCTTTGCCGCACAGCAAGCAGGCGATACCAGATGACGTGTTTTCGCTGTTCCCAGTGCTCGCCGGCATGTTGCGCCGCCGAGGCGGTGATCTGTCCGGAGGCCAGCAGCAACAGCTCGCGCTCGGCCGCGCCATGGTCATGCGGCCAAGGCTGCTGCTGCTTGACGAGCCGACCGAGGGGATTCAGCCGTCCATCATCAAGGAGATCGGCCGTGCCATCGTCTACCTGCGGGGCCTCGGGCAAATGGCCATCGTGCTGGTTGAACAGTATCTCGACTTCGCCCGCGAGCTAGGCGATCATTTTGCTGTCATGGATCGCGGCGCGGTTACCTTTTCGTGTGACCGCGCCAGCCTGGACGAGGCGGCGCTCAAGCGCGCGCTCGCGCTTTAAGCTGCGCCGTCGGGTGCTCAATCGCCGGGCCAAGGGTACAATGCAAGGGGCCGATCATGGCCGGCGAGATCGGCGCGGGCACAAAATGCCTGTTACGATCGGTATATAGGCAGATCGCGGATGGCTACAGTCTCGTGGACAGCGCCCGAACCGCTACCACCGCGGCTGCGGCGCGGTTTTCGACCCCAAGCTTTGCGAAAATTTGCTCTAGGTGCTTGTTGACCGTGCGTGGACTGATCCGAAGAATGTCGCTTATGTCGCGGTTGGACTTTCCCGCCGCGAGCCATACCAAGACCTCCGATTCTCGCGCGGTCAAGGTTAGAGTTTCTTTGAGGATTTCCGCCCCCTCGGCCGGTTCTGCTTCGGTCAGGCGGTACAGAAACTCATTTGGGCCTGCGCGGCTCAAATAAATGCACTCAAGTTGGCGTATGCCGGTGTCGAGCGTGATGCTTCTGGCGCCTTTGCCGGGTTCGTGACGAAGGGCTCGAAACCGCGCGGCGATTTCCGGAGCGAGACTCGTGCCCAGTACGAGCCATGCCGCGAGAAGCTGTTCGGCTTGCGGCGTGCACCAAAGGATTTGCCCCTCCTCATCGGTTGCGAGCAGGCAGCGTCCCGTTGCGTCAAGGGCGGTTAGAGCGCGGTATGCTCGCCTGGCATTGGCGAGATGAACCCGGATTCTTGCTAACAATTCATCGATCACGATCGGCTTTGTAATGTAGTCAACACCGCCCGCAGCCAACCCTTCGATCACATGCTCGCTCTCGCTCAGACCGGTCATGAAAATAACGGGCAGGTGTGAAGAACGCGGCATTTGCTTCAACCGCCGGCAGGTTTCGAACCCCCCTAGCCCGGGCATCACTGCATCCATTAGGACCAGATCTGGTGTGATTTCATCAAGGAGGCTAAGCGCGGTTTCCCCATCTCGCGCCACCAAAACCGTGAGGCCTGCCTTTTCTAGCACCTCGGTCAAGAGACCAAGAGATTCGGGCGTGTCGTCCACGGCGAGAATGGTATCGCGAAATTCCGGCATCTTGCTCACCGCTCTACGGCCCGGAGAATTTCCATAAACTGTTTTAGTTCGAACTGGCGAACTAACGTTCGGAGATGGGCGATGAAGGCAGCCGCATCCGCTTCGGCCGCTTCCCATTCCTTAAGTTTGGCTTCGATGCCGCGAACATAACCGATTCGTCCCAATTGGAGAAGTTCGTCGAGATGACTGCCAATACCGGCAGGTATCTTATCCCGCCAGACGGCGGCCAACTTATCATCCTCGTCGTCGAAGACCCACTCAATTCCCAGCTGAGATTTTATCGTTTCCAGCATTTGCTGAACATCGAGCGGCTTTACGCAAAAAGCATCATGCAGGTGGTTAGCTGCGTCGCTCGAGCGACAGTCTTGCGCGTTGGCCGAAATCATAATTATTTTGGAGGTTGGAGAGATATCATTTCGAAGGCAAGCCGCCACCTCCCACCCATTGAGCCCCGGCATCGAAATATCAAGCATGGCGAGATGAGGGGCAACCTCCGAGGCAAGCTGAATGGCTGAGGGACCATCGCGTGCGGTTAGCAGGGTAAAGCCAAGCGGGCGCAGCACCTGCCCCACAAAATCGATGTGATTTAGGTCGTCATCAGCCAGCAAAATCGTGATTGGCCGGCCGTTGTAGCCGCGTATTTCAGGCTTTAAACGGACATCGTCAACGGAATGCATGGCTTCCGGCAGCATCAGACGTACACGAAACTTGCTTCCGACTCCTAGCGTGCTCTCGACGATAATCTCCCCGCCCATGACATGGGTCAAGAGTTTCGTGATCGTAAGCCCGAGCCCCGTTCCGGGCAAGGCGCGCGCTTTCGGCATCTGGCCTCGTTCGAAGGGTTCAAAGATCGTTTCGAGGTCATCTGGATGGATACCAAGTCCAGTGTCCGAGATCTCAATGTCCGCGACTTGGCTACGATAACGAACGCGCAAAGCCGCATGGCCTTCCTCCGTGTATTTTATGGCGTTGGATAGTAGGTTCAGCAGAATCTGCCGCAGTCGCTTTACGTCGGTATACACATAGGCTGGGAGATGGTCTGGCTTTTCGTAAATGAACGCCAAGTTCTTGGCTTGCGCTTGCGGCTGGAACATATCGACGACCTGATCGAGAAATTCCACCAGCCGCACTTTATCGCGGCTGAGCCGCAAGGTACCGCTTTCGATACGCGAAATATCCAAAAGACCATCGACGAGGCTGGACAGATGTTCGGCGCTTCTGCGGATGACGCGAATTGCATCGGCGGGCACCGAAGGATTGCGTTCGAGAAGCTGAGCATAACCCGAAATGGAATTGAGCGGCGCCCGAATCTCATGGCTAAGCCCAGCGATGTAACGGCTCTTGGCTATATTCGCCGCTTCCGATGCCTCTTTGGCGGATTGGAGAGCTGCGTGCGTCTGCTCATGGGCCTCAATCTCTTCCACCAGCGTGCTGGTCTGTTGCTCCGATTCGCCCTCCGCCGCACGCCGGCTTTCATGGGCAAGGACCAATAGCCAAGCAGCTACGCCCGAAAGAATCAAAAGATTGAGAAAAACAATCCCTAGTGCCCGGCCGATGGTCTCCTGGTCGTGGGACGTAAGCATGCCTAATTCGAAGAACACGAACGCCAACAAAGCGGCGATGATGGCGTTGAAGAGAAGAAAGACGGCGAGGAATTGGCCCATCCTGGTTTTCAGGAACCACGCGGTTTGCTTCGGGACCGAAATATCCAAAAGGCGGCTGATTTGATCACTCAGGCGCCGGCCAGGCTTGCACATATCATGGCAGCGGGCTTCCAATGTGCAACATAGCGAGCAAATTGGCGCGCTATAGGCGGGACAATAAGCCATGTCCATGCGATCGAAGCTGTTCTCACAGATTGAACAGCGAATTTCGGCCTGGCCCTCTGGTAGACCGGTATCCGGGCGGGCGATGTAATAGCGGCCCTTAGTCACCCAGGCAATGACCGGGGCGGTCATGAAGGCGACAATCAACCCGGCAACGGCACTCAAAGACTGCAAAGTTGGCCCTAACAAGCCAAAAAACATGAGCGTTGAGACAACGACCGAAAATCCCATCGCGCCGGCGCCGACCGGATTGATATCGTAGAGATAGGCCCGTTTGAACTCAATCTGTGGTGGACTCAACCCAAGGGGTTTATTAATCATCAGATCGGCGGCGAGAGCGCCCATCCAGCTCGCAGCAAAAATGGCATAAAGGCCAAGAGCGCTGTCGACGACCCGGAAAATCCCAATTTCCATAAGCAATAGAGCAAGTAGCACGTTAAAAACGAGCCATACGACACGGCCAGGATGGTTATGGGAAAGTCGCGAAAAGAAATTCGACCAGGCGATCGATCCCGCGTAAGCGTTCGTCACATTAATCTTTATTTGGCAGGTTATAACTAACAGCCCTGTCAAGCCGAGTGCGACCGTTTGGGAATCGAATAGATCGAGAAACACCAAACGATAGACCTCGGCTGGCTGCGCCGCCCGGTCAAATGGAATACCTCGCTTTAGAGCCAGAAATGTAAGGAAGGAGCCAGCCAAGAGCTTAAAGGCGCCGATTAAGACCCAGCCCGGGCCAGTGGTAATCATCGCGCTCCACCAGGCGAAATTGTTGGCGGGCGTCCGGCTGGGGAGGAAACGCAAATAATCGATCTGCTCTCCAATTTGCGGCAAAAGCGACATCAGCACTGATGCTGCCGCGCCGAATTGTACAAGACTAATTGATCCATCCAGCCTCCCTTGAGCGCCGGAAAAGGCCGTCCAGGCAATCAACTCGCTTTTATTATTGATGCCGAAATAAAGGAGCGGCACGAATTGAAGTATAAGCCACACCGGTTGTGTGGTGATTTGCATCCTGCTAATGCCACGGATTCCGGACACCGCTATGGGGATCACGACCAAAGAACTAATGACGTGAGCGATCGGCAGCGGAATGCCAAGGCACATCTGTAGCGCCGAGGACATGATGCTAGCCTCGATCGAAAACAGCAGGAAGGTAAAAGAGGCATAGATAAGGGAAGTAATCGTGGAGCCAAGGTAACCAAATCCGGCGCCTCGCGTTAGGAGGTCCACGTCAACCCCGAATTTGGTGGCATAATAGGTAATTGGCGTCCCAAGAACGAACATGAGCGCGCTAACCGCGACAATGGCCGCCGCGGCATTGGAAAAGCCGTAGGTGAGCGTCACCAACCCGCCGATTGCCTCACAGGCAAGGAACGAGATCGCGCCAAGCGCGGTATTGCCGACACGGAAGGTGCTTTTGCGTGCACTCACGGCGGTGAAGCGAAGCGCATAGTCCTCAAGGGTTTGGTTGGCTACCCATTGATTATAACGGCGGCGCTGCAGGGTGATGCTTTGCTTTGTTTTCATTTAAATGATGATTGCTAGCCCTTCGCGAGACCAAAAAGCGGCCATTAGCTAGCCCTACCGCTTGGGCTTTGCGCGGCTATTTCCCTCGAAACCCAGTGCAGGGCCGTTGCAAATTTACCAAATCAGGTAATCCTCGGCCAATGGCACGCGTACCGACTTTTGGATGATCCATTATAGCCGACGCGCAAAACTTAGGCCAAAAAACTCGACGTCCCCCGGGCGGAAGTCGCTTGCTGCGCCGATGCACCTTTTCAATGCGCTTATGCAGAGGCAGAGACAGTTATTGTGCAATTGTAACAAATATATCTCAGTAAAGAAATTCATCGCCATCAAGAGAATTTTTTTATGCGTAGTGGCTCAAATATCATAATACGCAATTATGCGTATTTATTTAATATTTTCGACGAATACTTTTTAAGTCGAGTTCCAATTTGATGGAAGTCTTGGCGCGATTTTCAATGAACTGACGAGGGACCAATTATGCATGAGAGGCAAATTTTCGCTGGCCCGAGGTCGCGGCAACTGGCGCAGCGGGCGCACATTCGTCCATTCGCCAAAAGAGCGGCACTTATTGCCGCCATGGCAAGTAGCGCGCTTCCCTTGACGAAGGCTCACGCGGCGGACGGAGCGACGTTCGATTTAGGCGACGGTATCACCTTTAATATCGGGACGGGCGTGCGCACCAGCGTGAGCGCCGTCTCGGCCTTTGCGCCAAGCGCGGGGTATGCGATGGGGGGCAATGGCGAATCGACGATTGCAAGATATAACCTCGACGACTTCCGAATCTACTCCACCCTAACTCTGAATCCATATATCAAGGTAACGGTCGACACCGAACGCGGGCCCGCCGGCGGTGAGGGCGGGCCTATCCAAATCCTGGACGCCATAGGACAATTTGAGCCTATGAAGGAATTCAACATTTGGGTTGGTCAAATGCTGCCGCCAAGCGACCGCTCCAATCTCGACGGCCCCTTTTATTTGAGCGAGTGGTATTACCCTGGCATTGTCTCCCAATATCCTGGCAGGTTCTTCGGCCGCGACATCGGAGGCACGGTGTGGGGTAAGCTCTTTGATGAAAAGATTGTTTATTCCGCAGGCATCTACGCCGGCCACAACTGGCAATATTTGACGTCAGATCAGAATCAGGATCCGCTGTTTGCCGCACGCCTCGCAATTAATCTCTGGGATCCAGAGCCGGCGCCTGCCTATTACACAGGCAGCACCTATTATGGCAAAGCGGACATTTTGACGATTGGGTTGGTCGGGATGTACCAGCATGATGCCGTTGGCACTGTAGTGAGAAAGGGCGATTACGCGGCCGGGAATGTCGATGTCCTAATGGAAAAAAAATTCGGGGATTACGGCGTGCTGACGCTGGAGGGCGCATTTTACTATTACGGTTCGGATGGGGTTGTCGACGTATCACCCAGTTTCAACGGAGCCGGAACGACCGCGATGGTTGGGGGGATCACACAGGGGCCGGCGTATTTGCTCAGTGGCGCCTACTTGATCCCCTACGAGATAGGTCCGGGTAAGTTCCAGCCCTATGTCCGCTGGCAGGAAATGACGGCGACGATAACCAACACTTCGGCCACGCAGTTCGACGTCGGAGTCAATTATGTGATCAAGGGCCCGGATTTAAGGATCACATTCGACTACGCGCATAACACCGCAAGCTTTACCCCAAGTTCCGATCGGTGGGTTCTCGGACTTCAGGTACAGCTCTGAAAGGCCACGGACGGGTAAATTGGACAGCAGTCTGGGGCAGAGCGCCCGACAGCGAATAGGAAACCATCCCGGCACTGAAAAGGTGCATCGTGCCTTGAATGAACACCAGGAGATCATCGCCGGGGCCCTTCGAATTGCGGCCCTTCGGCATTCCGGAAGGCGCGCCAGCTTCCATAGTGGCTGATGTCTTGCGCGCCGCTGGAGGCGGTTCCTCCCGCGCAAATGAAACCGAGGCTACTTTCGCCGCCCTCGAGGTGCACGGTGCCAAGGCCAAGGGGCGGCGCAATGGTTGCGAGAAACGCGCCCACCGCGGCGCTGGGAATAGACCAAAGCTCGCCTTCGATTGCTGAGCCCCCGGCTCCCACCTCGAGCAAGCCGGGCCGCGCGGGCTCTCCGGGCAACAGGATCATGCGATAAGATTGCGTGGTTTTACAGCGGCGGCTAAAGCGGGCGCCAAGCATTGCCAGCTCCCGGTTAAGCGGCTCCCCGGAAAGATGGGAGCCGAACACCGCGAGTTCGACGTTCGGAAAGGTTGCCGGGGAGACGCGGCTCACCTCTTTTAGGGGAGGTTGGGCGATCGCGGTCGCGCCGAGCGGCGTAGCGGCAAGATTTTGCATGCGCCGGGCGACGCCGGCGAGAGCCATGTCGCACCACGCGGGCCCGATCAGGGTGACCCCGGTTGGAAAACCCTGGCGGGTAAAGCCGCTCGGGATTGCGATTGCCGCAAGATCCAGAAGGTTGGTAAAATTGGTATAAATACCCAGGTCGCTGTTTCGCGCGATTGGATCTGATTCTATCTCCGCCAGCGAGTAGGCGGTGCCTGTTGTTGGTACCAACAGAAAATCGATGTCACGCCAGATTGGCTCAATCTTTTTTGCAAGCATCTTGAGGCGATGCTGGGCACGAAAAACGTCAGCGCCGCTGACGTTCATGCCGCGCTTGAAGACCACGCGGGTTACCGGGTGCAACGCTTCCGGCTCCTCCTCCAAAAGCGTTTGCGGTGCAAGAATACGTTCGGCTGTCCAGGCCTCGTAGAGCAAAGAAGCCACTTCGGTAAAGGCTGTAAAATCGACTTCGATGGCGACGCCCCCAAGCGCGGTGGCGCGGCCGATGGCCTCTTCAAACAATTGCGCCGATTCCTGGTTGGCGAAAAAATGGGTCTCATGATGTCTCGGAATCCCAAAACGAAAGGAATTGGGAGCAGCCGAGTACCGGACTGAGAAACCTGGGGGCGGGGCCCGCGAAAAAGGGTCGTCCTGGTCAACACCACTCGCCGCGTCGAGGACAGCCACCGCGTCATCGACCGTTAACGCAAAGATCGAGACGCAGTCGAGCGAGCGACATGCGGGGACAACGCCCCTTGTGCTGATCAGCCCACGAGTTGGTTTCAACCCAACCAAATTATTGAAAGAGGCCGGGACGCGCCCGGAGCCCGCGGTGTCGGTTCCGAGAGAGAAGCTAACGAGCCCAATCGCAACCGCGACAGCAGAGCCAGAACTCGACCCGCCCGGCGCCATCGCGGGATCAAACGGGTTACGCGGGGTGCCGAAAGGAGAGCGCGTGCCGACAAGACCAGTCGCAAATTGATCCAGATTGGTTTTTCCAATCAAAAGAGCGCCGGCATCAATCAGCCGCTCGACGACCGGCGCGGATCGCTGAGGGACATAGCGATACGCTTCGCAGGCCGCGGTCGTTGGTAGGCCCGCGACGTCAATGTTGTCTTTAACGGCGAAAGGGACGCCATAGAGGGGCGAGTCCTTGTTTCCACTCGCACAAAGCTGTGCGGCCGCGTCGAATAGCACTTCATCAGGAAAGCGTGAAATCCAAATGCCGTCATCATTCGACGCGCTAAGCCGTCGCAAAACAGTAGAAATAATTGTAGCGGGGGTTTCCGTTCCGCTGGCATAGGCAGCGCGAAGGCGGCCGAGATCTAAGCTGGCACCGTCCATCCAAACCTCAAGAGAGGGCAGTGCACCATCAAATTCAATAAAGCGCAAGCTGCATTGGCTAAAGAGAACAACTCATCATTGCTGGAATTTTCACCTCTCACCCGCGGCGCCGGGGCCGGGAAAGGAATGTGCGCGGTCACCCGGTAAACAGGAATTTATCGAACGATTTCGCCGGACCAGCGTTCCGGGTCAGTTCTGACGGAGGCCTCAGTCAGAATTGAGGAGGAAAATCGGATGAAAAGCAATCCTATCGGTCTGGTAGCGGTCTCGCTCGCGGCCATGTTGATCGTGAGCGGCACGGCCTGGGGCCAAATGGCCCCCCTGGGCAGCGACACGGGGTATCCCGGCGATCCCTATGCCGCCGACTCGAGGGATCCTTACGACACCACCTATCCGCATGAGTACCCGTATCCTTTAGCCCCTGTCCCTCTTGGAGGACTAACCGTGATCGCGCCTGCGGCGGCGCTGGCGGCGGTCCCCGCTCCTCCTTTGGTGACCGGCCGCAGCGTAGCGGCCGGCCAGATGGGAAATTACTGCAGTACCCCGGCAAAGGCTTGCGAACTTTATCGGGCCTTGCCAGCCGGCAGCGGCTGTTCCTGCAAGGCTCCAGGAGGCCGCGCGCGGGGGTTAGTGACGCGCTGAGCTAGCCGGGCTGGCCCCGCCAACTCACGCCAGGTAGAACCCGGCCCTTTATCGGCAAGCGTGCCGCCAGGAGGCGTCGAGCGACGCACATCCCCCGTAACCGCCATTCCGAAAAAATCGAGCTTCTCGGCTAAATGTTAGGCAATTGACGGGCGATTGAAAGGCGGCATGTCCAATAATCTAGCATCGGCATTACGAGGCTCGGCCACGAGTTCTCACGAGATCTAGCCTCGAAACGAAGCCGAACGTTTTTGCGGGACGTTTTGCGCTTTACGACCGACGATGCCGACATCTTTCGCCTGACCAAAGCAAATTAGCATGACGTTTGCTTGATTCAGGGCGGCTGCCGGCCGGTCGAAGGGAGCGCTGTGTTGGGCTGTCGGATGGGAGTTTGCGGCTCGGATTCTTGCCACCTTCGGAGGTGGGCTCGCCGCTGCTCGGGTTACGTTGCGGCGCTCATCCCGCCCCCAGCTTGTCCGGCAAACGGAAACTCCGCGCATGATTGAAATTGTGGCGGATCCATACCCGTTCGAATTGGACCGCCATCGCGCCGGCTTGCTGATCATCGACATGCAGCGCGACTTTCTTGAACCGGGCGGCTTTGGCGAATCCCTTGGCAATGATGTCTCCCTTTTACGGCGCGCCGTGCCGCCGACGATCGCCCTGCTTGAGGCGGCACGAGCGGCGGGGCTGTTCGTCGTTCATACGCGTGAAGGCCACCGCCCCGACTTGACCAATCTTCACGAAGCCAAGCGCCGGCGCGGCAAATCGCGACTTGGTATCGGAGACCTGGGCCCCATGGGACGTATTCTCGTCCACGGTGAAAAGGGCCATGGCATCATTCCCGAGCTTACGCCAGCACCGGAAGAACCCGTCATCGACAAGCCGGGAAAAGGCGCGTTTTACGCGACGGACCTTCATGCCATTCTCCTTGCACGTGGAATTTCCCAGCTCTTGGTATGCGGCGTGACCACGGAAGTGTGTGTGCACACAACGGTTCGTGAGGCCAATGATCGTGGCTTTGACTGCCTCGTCGTAGGGGACTGCTGCGCCAGCTACTTTCCCGAATTTCATGCTGCTGGTCTCAAAATGATCTCCGCGCAGGGAGGTATCTTCGGTTGGGTCGCCGGCAGCAGTGCCGTTCTAACCGCCTTGCAAAGGGAGCGCTGAATGAATTTTCTGAAAAGCGCGCTGCGTTCTTCCAAAGCGTCACCGAGCTTCTGGGTCACCGGCGATTGGAACGCTTTCTTTGGCTTTGGCACGAATATCCTCGTGAACCTACTCGTATTGACGGGATTGCTGCGGTTCGTCCTCGGCATGCCCGATGAGCTGGTGTTCGGGCGCATACTCCCCGCAACGGGGCTGATGCTGTTTCTTTCCACGATGTATTATGCTTGGCTCGCCCGCCGATTAGCGTCCCGCACAAATCGCGATGACGTTTGCGCCCTGCCTTCCGGCGTGAGCGTCCCGCATATGTTTGTCGTCGTGTTCGTCGTCATGCTGCCGATTCTTCATCTGACGAAGGATCCTGTGCAGGCATGGGGTGCCGGACTCACCTGGGTGTTTGTGCAAAGCTTCGTGCTGATGATTGGCGGCTTCATTGCGCCCGCGGTGCGCCGCATAACTCCTCGTGCCGCTCTGCTTGGTTCGCTCGCTGGAATCTCGATAACATTTATCTCCATGAACCCGGCCCTTCAGATATTTGCGGCCCCGCTGATTGGCATCGTTTGCTTTGCTATCATCCTCGCAAACTGGTTTGGGGGTGTCCGATATCCGCGCGGGGTTCCGGGAGGATTGATGGCAATTGCGGTCGGCACGGCGATCGCATGGATCTCGACGCTCATCGGCTACCCATACGGCGGTATGAGCGTCGAAGGCGTTTATAAAGCCCTCGCGCATTTTGACTTCCATCTGCCAAAGGTCGCCTATGCGCAAGTGCTGAGCGGCTTTAACTATATCGGCGTGATTCTCGTCACCGCTATCCCATTCGGTATTTATGATCTCGTTGAGGCAATGGATAATGTTGAGAGCGCTTCAGCTGCCGGCGACAGTTTTCCGACAACCCAAGTGTTGACGGCCGATGGCGTTATTAGCCTTATCGGATGCCTCATGGGTAATCCGTTTATCAACGCGGTCTACATAGGACATCCCGGATGGAAGGCGATGGGCGGGCGCACCGGCTACTCGGCGGCCACTGGGCTCTTGGTCCTCATACTGACCATTTTCGGCGTGATCGCGCTCATGATGGCTTTGATTCCGGTCGTCGCTATTCTGCCTATCTTGCTCTACATCGGCATGCTGATTGGGGCCCAGGCATTTCAGGAAACGCCGCACAGGCACGCCCCGGCGATCATTCTCGCACTCGTTCCGCAGATTGCGGCTTGGGGTAAAGTTCAGATCGATAACGCATTAGGGGCAGCGGGCACGAGCGCCGCGGCGGTTGGCTACACCCACCTCGCCGACAACAGCGTGCTGTATTATGGCCTTTCTGTACTGGGCAGCGGCGCAACGCTCGCTGGCGTCATTTTGGGCGCGGTCACGGTGCAGATCATCGAGCGGAAACTCGTGCAGGCGGCAGCTTTCGCATTGACAGGCGCGATCCTTACTTTTTTTGGATTGATTCACGGCGAGAAAATCGGTTTCGACAGTTCTCCGGAGGTGGCATTGAGCTATGCCGCCGTTGCCGCGATTCTCTTTGTCTGTGCTAAACGCGGCTCATTTGTCCCGATAACCGCCCATGACAAGGTGCCAATCCCGCAAGCCACCCAGGCGGAGAGGGTTTGAAAAGCGGCGATTGATGTCTGGCTCACTGAAACTGTGCCGCCATAAATCAAAACATCTGAAACCTGTGAGAAAGCGGCTAATGACGGGCACTTTCAACAATTTTGGCCGTTTTGCTTGTGGTTATGCTATAATGCCCCTCATGAAAACCGACGTCACAAAAATCGGAGATTCCTTGGCCGTCACCGTTCCCGACGAGCTTGCCGGAAAGCTTGGGATCAAGCCCGGCGACACCGTGTTTTTGACGGAGACAAAAGATGGCCTGCAACTCACGACACAAGCTCCGTCGGAGTATGAGGAACAGCTTGCCAGTGGCCGCGCTTTTGTCGAGCGCCATAAAAAAGCGTTTCAGTTACTCGCCAACCGATGAAGTGGGTTCTTGAAGATGTCGCGTTTGCTTTACAGCGGGAGCAAATAACGAACTTCGGGGGTTCCGCAGGATTGCGCGACCGTGCTTGTTGGTGTCCGCGCTTGCGCGCGCGTCCAATCTTGCCGCTTACAACCCAACATCCGACATCGGCGAATTGGCCGCCGCTTATGCCTTCGGCATCGTGCGCAACCATCCCTTCGTTGACGCCAACAAACGCACGGCCTTGGCCGTGCTCGGCACGTTCCTTAATTACAATGGCTATGAACTGTTGGCATCGGATGAGGAGAGTTGCGAGCACATGGTTGGCGTGGCCGAGGCGCTCACATCAAGCAGCTTAACTCATCACCTCATCAAGCGCCGCCGCGCAAGCTTATGCCCTAACGCCGCGAGATTTCTCGCGCGCACTTTGTGCAAAAATCAAGAAAAATGCATCGCCTAGAAACTCCTGTGATATAAGGAGAAATAGCCATTTTTAACCTCCCACATTATGCGTGAAGGAAAGCGCAATGGCTGATGCGCAGCCGCCGCTGTTCGAAGTGACGATCGAGCCGAAGTCCCAAGCCGATTGGCAAAAGTTTTCGGCTGCCTTTGTGCAGCTCGTCGCTGATGATCTGTCCCTCCAAATCAAAGCCGATCAGGAGACCGGCCGTGCGATTCTCAGGGGAGCGAGCGAAAGCCATCTTGGATTGGCAATAGATCGTCTGACAGAGATCGGGCCGGTCCACGCCAGCGCGCTGCAGGTGGTCTATCGCGAGCGCCTCACCAAAAAAGCGGAAATCGACTACACCTATAAGAAGCAGACCGGCGGCACGGGCCAGTTCGCCCGCGTCAAGATCATTTTCGAGCCGAACGAGGCCGGCAAGGGCAACGAGTTCGAGTCGAAGATCGTCGGCGGCGCGGTGCCGAAGGAATATATCCCCGGCGTCGAAAAGGGCATCAACAGCGTCATGGGCTCCGGCATTCTTGCCGGCTTCCCGATCGTCGACGTCAAGGCGACGCTGATCGACGGCGCATTCCATGACGTCGACTCGTCGGTGCTCGCCTTCGAAATCGCCTCGCGCGCCGCATTCCGCGAAGCGCTGCAGAAGGGCGGCTCCGTGCTGGTCGAGCCGATCATGAAAGTCGAGGTTGTGACGCCGGAAGAATATATTGGTTCGGTCATCGGCGACCTGAACTCGCGTCGTGGCCAGATCCAGGGGCAGGACATGCGCGGCAACGTCGTCGTCGTCGACGCCATGGTGCCGCTCGCCAACATGTTCGGCTATGTCAACCAGTTACGCTCCTTCACGCAAGGTCGCGCCAACTACACCATGCAATTCAGCCATTATGCGCCGTTGACGCCGCCTGACGACAAACCATTTCGTCCCGCTATGGCGATGCGTGCATAACAACCAGAGAAGTGATTTTGCTTTCTAATGCTATGCGGCTCTGTCTCAACACGGAGGGTTGCCGAAGTGCAAAACTCAAGATTTGTGGTAGCCTTTCTTCTGTTGATTTGTACCTCGTGAAAAGTGTATAATTTGCTGAATTTGCAAGGGTTTCTCCAATGACCGAGAGCGACAAACAAAAGCTCATACGGCAATACGCCGCCGGGGAAATCACTTGGCATGCGCTACGCGAGCGCGGCTTCGATAGCTACCTCGACGTTTTGGCTGGGCTTGGTGAGCTTGGGTTACGCCCGCCGGTTGCGCCGATGGAGGGGCCGAACGTGGAGGCACGGCGGCGCGGGCGCGCGATCATCCGCGAGGCTTTGAAAGCGCACAAGTGAGCAAACCTTTCAGCCTTATCGTAACTGACACGTCGCCACTCTTTACATTGGTTTTGGCGGATGCCCTTGACGCCTTGCTTCGGCCCGGCTTGCCCGTGCGCATTCCTGATGCGGTTTATGTCGAGGCGACGCGGGTGCATGGCGCGCCAGGAGCCGACCAGATCGTTGAATGGCTCAACGCCCACCTTGATCTTGTGACCATCGTGCCGACCGATGTCGGGATCGACCAACAACGGCGTCTCGAAGAAGGGCGCTCCATTCGCGGGCTTGGCGAGCAAGCGGCTGTCGAAGCCTTAGACAGATTCCTTCGCAGCGATCCGACTGCCGAGGCGCTGTTGCTGTTTGAAGACACCGATATTCAAAAGCGCCGCGCCGTTGTCGAAGAGCGCGTTAGCTTGATAAGTACAGGCGATTTTCTTCGTGAGCTTGAAGCCGCCGGACTTATTCAATCGACCGACTACATTCTTGATCAAGCCGCCGCGCAAGGCCGCAACGTCGAGAGGCAGCGCGAAATCGGGGAAGAAGCGACAACTCGCGAGCGCTTGCGCGACCAACTGCAACAGCGACGCGGCGCGCGTGATTTGGAACGTTAAAGCGCCGCGCGGTCTTTGCCCGAGGCTGGCACGACACATCAAAATTCAAGAATTTTGCCCAATTCGAGCACCGTTGATTTTATTGGCCTTTTTTATTGCAAAAATTACTTGCAAAAGTCAGGCGCGCTCCGCATTCGGGCACGATTACCTTTCGAAAAAACACATGTTGACGGATGTCTCCGCGATCATCGGTTCCCTCGACATTGTATCGATCGATGGAAACGGCCTGCGTCTTATGCCACTCAGCTTTTAACCTCCGGCAAATTCAGCCGGATATGGAGCTCGCGCAGCTGCTTCGCGGTCACTGGTGAAGGCGCTCCCATGAGAAGGTCTTCGGCCTTCTGATTCATGGGGAAGAGGACAATTTCGCGGAGATTCTCTTCGCCAGCGAGCAGCATGACGATGCGGTCGATGCCGGGTGCTATGCCGCCATGCGGCGGCGCCCCATATTGCAGCGCACGATACATGCCGCCGAATTTCTCCAAAAGCACATCCTCATCATAGCCCGCGAGTGCAAAAGCCTTTTTCATGATGTCTGCGCGGTGGTTGCGGATCGCCCCGGACGATAGTTCGACGCCATTGCAGACGATATCATATTGAATCGCCTTGATACCGAGGATCGTTTTCTTCTCCGCCGGGTCGAGCGCGAGGAACGCCTCGTGATCGTAGTTGGGCATCGAGAAGGGATTGTGCGAAAAGTCTATCTTTTGCTCGTCCTCATTCCATTCATACATTGGAAAATCGACGATCCAGCAAAACTCGAAAACGTTTCTTGCGGTAAGTTCGAGCTCGGACCCGATTTTGAGCCGCGCTGTGCCCGCGAGTTTCGCCGCTTTTTCCTCCTGATCACAGGCGAAGAAGACGGCATCTCCGGCTTGGATGCCGGCCTTTGCGGCGATCGCTTGCTGGGCACCCTGCGGTAAAAACTTGGCAATCGGGCCTTTGCCCGCGAGCTCGCCTCCCTCGCCCTCGAAAATGACATAGCCGAGGCCAGGCGCGCCCTCGGCTTTCGCCCAGTCATTGAGCCTATCGAAGAAAGAGCGCGGCTGCGCCGCCGCTCCAGGCGCCGGAATGGCGCGGACAAAGCCGCCTGTCTTGATGACGTTTTTAAAGGCGTTGAAGGTGACATCCTCGCGCGAAAACACCTCGGTGACGTCCGCGATGAGGAGCGGGTTGCGAAGGTCGGGCTTATCCGATCCATATTTCAGCATCGCCTCGGCGAACGGGATGCGCGGGAATTTGGGCGTGACTTTGCGCCCTGAGCCAAACTCCTCAAAGAGGCCGCGTAGCACCGGCTCGACGGCATCGAAAACATCGTCCTGCGTGACGAAACTCATTTCTATGTCGAGTTGATAGAATTCGCCGGGGCTGCGGTCGGCGCGCGCATCTTCATCGCGGAAGCAGGGCGCGATCTGGAAATAGCGGTCGAAGCCCGCCACCATAATGAGCTGTTTGAACTGCTGCGGCGCCTGCGGCAGGGCGTAGAATTTTCCCGGGTGCAGGCGGGAGGGGACAAGGAAATCGCGCGCCCCCTCGGGGCTCGACGCGGTCAGGATCGGCGTTTGGAACTCAAAAAATCCTTGCACCTTCATGCGCGCGCGCAGCGAATCGATGATGCGCCCGCGCAGGATGATATTTTGATGTAGTCTCTCGCGGCGCAGATCGAGGAACCGATAGCGCAGCCGCATCTCTTCTGGATAGTGGTGCTCGCCGAAGACCGGCAAGGGCAGTTCGGCGGCAGGGCCCAGCACCTCGATCGCCGTGACATAAACCTCAACAAAGCCGGTCGGCATCTCGGGGTTTTCCGTCCCCTCCGGGCGCCGGCGCACGGACCCATCCACGCGCACGACCCATTCGGAGCGCAGTTTTTCCGCTTGCGCAAAAGCTGGCGAATCAGGATCCGCGACGCATTGCGTGATGCCATAGTGGTCGCGAAGGTCGATGAAAAGGACGCCGCCGTGGTCGCGGATGCGGTGGCACCAGCCAGAGAGCCGGACCGTTTCGCCCGCGTTCTTCTCGCGAAGGGCGCCGCAGTCATGGGAGCGATAGCGGTGCATGGGTCAAGCCGATGATAAGAGATCACGCATCTCAGCCTCGCGCTTTGCGCAAAGCGGGCGGACAACCGCATGAGCGGCGCCCTTTTGTCAAGGCGGCCTCTTCAAGCGCCCGAACGCTCATCTCTTGCCAGCACCTTGAATATCATGGAAGTTAAACCGCTTTTCTACTACTAAATAAATATGACGCTGATCTCGACAACAAAAGACCTGGCTCTAGCCTGCCGCCGTCTCGCCAACCACCCTTTCATCACTGTTGACACGGAATTTTTGCGCGAGACCACTTTTTGGCCGCGCCTATGCCTTGTTCAACTGGCGTCCGATGAGGAAGCCGTGGCGATCGACGCCATGGCCGAGAGGATCGACCTTTCGCCGTTTTTGGAACTCATGGCCGATCCGGGCCCGGTGAAGGTTTTTCACGCGGCGCGGCAGGACTTGGAAATCATCTGGAATCTCGCAAGGTTCATTCCGGCGCCGCTCTTTGATACGCAGGTTGCCGCCATGGTGTGCGGCTTCGGCGACCAAGTCTCCTACGGCGAGCTCGTCAAGACGGTGACCAAGGTCACGCTCGATAAATCCTCCCGCTTCACCGACTGGTCGCGCCGCCCGCTGCTGCCGGCGCAGGCCGAATATGCCATCGCCGATGTCACTTATCTACGCGACATCTACAAATACTTGCGGGGGAAGCTTGAAGACACCGGCCGGACAGGCTGGCTCGCCGATGAGATGGCAACGCTCACCTCGCCCGCCATTTATGAGCAGCACCCAGAGAAGGCGTGGGAGCGCTTCCGCAACCGCATCCGTAAGCCGCGCGATCTCGCCGTTCTGATGGAGGTCGCCGCTTGGCGCGAGCAGGAAGCGCAGGCGCGTGACGTGCCCCGCGCGCGCGTCCTCAAGGACGATGTCATGATCGAACTCGTGCTGGCGGCGCCCAAAAACACCGAAGCCCTTGGCAATCTGCGGGCGTTTCCGCGCGGCATGGAGCGCTCGCGCGCCGGCGCCGAAATTTTGGCGGCGATCGAGCGCGGCCTCGCCCGCGACCCGAAAACCTTGCCTAAGCTCGATCGCGAGCGCCGCAACGGCTCTAATGGCGCCACCGTCGAGCTTTTGCGCGTGCTGTTACGCCATGTCAGCGAAAGCCATGGCGTCGCGGCAAAAATGATCGCCTCGGCCGAGGACCTCGAAGCTATCGCCGCCGATGACGAGGCCAATGTCGCCGCGCTCACCGGCTGGCGGCGCGAGCTTTTTGGCGCGCTGGCGCTCGAATTGAAGCAAGGCCGCCTCGCCCTCACCGTCGAGGACGGCAAGGTGGTGCCGCTCCACTGGCGCGAAGAGAATCCGCGGGATGTCTGATTGCCGCCGACAATCTTACCAAAAAGTTTCACGTGAAACATTTTGGTAAGTTTTTCGCGCGGGATCTTACAAGCATGAGGACATGCATGCTCGGCGTTTGGTGCGGTTAGCGCAAATGTATGTAGGATTGGCGATTTCGCGCGCCCCCGTCTCTTGACAAAGCCAGCGGCCGCTCCGGCCGTATCTTCCCATTCATCGCAACGGCGAGCCTACGCGTATCCGAAACTTTGAAGTCAAGGTACGCGCACCCATCTCGGCTGTTGCCGAGATGGGCATTGATGATGTCGAAATCGGGCAGGCCCGATTTCGATGCGCGCCGCCTCTGGCGGTCAGGATCCTTGACTTCGAAAGTTTCGATACGCTCTTTGGCCGCCCGTGCGATGAATGGATTTCTCCGCGCACGAGGCGCGCAGCCAACACACGGCGCCGTGGCGAGGCGAGAAGACGAGTGGTATGCTCGATAAGCTCAGTCCAAGGGGGATGGCATGGGCGAGGAAGAAGAGAAGAAAGGTCCGCTCGAAAAGCCCATCGAAACGGTTTCCGGCTGGAAGAAGGATTTTGTCCGCATCCGCCGGCGGTACGGAGTGTTGCCTGCTATCCTCCTCGCGCTTGCAGTCCTTGCCGGTTACGTTTGGCTGAACTGGAAAACCATCAGCGAATTGCCGGGGGTCAAGCCACTTCTCGCCTACTTTAGCCAAGGGCCAATCGAGAAAGCCGAGGCGGAGCATCTCACTGTCGCCATCGCTCATCTCGACGACGATAACAACCGCGAACAAGAGAAGCTACTGCTCGTCGGACTGCGGGAGTTTCAGGGCGTTGACACGTTGTCCGTTGATCGCACGGTCGAGTGGCCGTCCGCCGGCAACGAACAGGCGCGGGAGAAAGCGGCGGAAGAGCACGCGCGCGAATTGCTGAAACAAACCCATGCCGACGTCTTGATATGGGGGAGTGTTCTCCATGCTGATGGCAAAAGCGTCATGCGGCTTTATTGGACGCCGTCGCGAGAGATAACCCGCGCCAAAACAACGGAACAATATCAAGCGACAGAGACCATTAAGCTGCCCGAACTCTTTTGGACCGACCTCAAGAAAATCCTTGGCTTGCTGACACAGACGCGCTTGGCCGAACTCACCTTTGGCGAAGAAGGGCATTACGTTGCCAAACGGCTCAAGCCGCTGATCGACCAAGTGGAAAAGCTCGCCGCCAGCAAGGAGGGCGTTTGGGACCCGGAGACTCTGGTGAGGGTACGGTTTAACCTCGCAGTGGCTCTATCAACCTATGGGGAGCAATCGGGGAAAAACGAGCCTCTTTCAGAAAGTGCCGAACTCTACCGCAAAGTAATGGAGCAATGGACGCGCGAGCGCGTGCCGCTCGATTGGGCTGCGACGCAGAACAATCTCGGCAATACGCTTCGGACGCTCGGCGAGCGTGAGAGCAGCACGGCGACGCTCGAACAGGCGGTCGAGGCCGTTTCCGAAGCGCTAAAGGAAAGGACGCGCGAGCGTGTGCCGCTCGATTGGGCTGCAACGCAGAACAATCTCGGAAATGCGCTAGCGATGCTTGGCGAGCGCGAGACCGGCACAGATAAACTCGAACAGGCGGTCGCCGCCTATCGCGCAGCGCTGGAAGAAAGAACGCGCGAGCGCGTGCGGTTATTGTGGGCGCAAACTCAAGAAAACCTTGCCGGCGTTTGCCTCTCATTTTTCGAAAAAACCAAAGAACCAAACTATCTCGATAAGGCCCTCACCGCCGTCGATGGCAGCCTCGAAGAATACCGGAGAGCAAAATCAGCATATGACATTGGCAGTGCCGAAGACCTTCGAAAAAAAATCCTCGCCGCCAAGGCGAGCCTCTCCGCCACTAAGTGACTCGCGGCAACGAGTCATAGCAGCCGTCCATGCGACGAATGGATTTTTCCAGGCTTTTCGAGAGCGCAAAATTTCGCGGAGTCGGGGTTCCTGAGAGAAAACGCCAGGGCGCGGTGGGCACCCTGGCGATCCTGTCCTGGAGAATGACATGGAGCCATCATGCGATAGCTTAAGCACCCTGCACGACATCGTGTTAAAAGTCAAATAATATTATTCATCATAATTTATCAATGATGCCTCTCTGCCGGCTCCGGGCATGGACCGATCCTCCTTACGTAGAATGCACCGACGTAAGGGCCGATGTAAGAATTCCATGGCTTTTCGGACAAAAAAGTTTCACGTGAAACTTTTTGGTAAGATTGCATCC
Source organism: Methylocella sp. (assembly GCA_035622375.1). GTDB lineage: Bacteria > Pseudomonadota > Alphaproteobacteria > Rhizobiales > Beijerinckiaceae > Methylocapsa. The sequence continues at coordinate 216,951 of DASPVM010000024.1, forward strand.
CTCAATCGAACAAACGGTGCCTTCAAAGCTCCCCCAACGGATCGAAAATGCCGCCGATGAGGTCGCTGTTCAAAAGCCGCTGCGTCGTCAAAGGAAGGCGGAGCGGCTGCAAATGGGCGTTGGCGCCAGCGATGGCGTCTTCGAGCGCGA
>DASPVM010000025.1:0-16427 GCA_035622375.1 Methylocella sp.
CATTTCGCCATTGACGTCGGAGGAGCCCATCGACACACAAGCGCAGGCCCTTTCCAGGGAACTCAATCTTTCCGATTTTCAAAATCCAACAAAACTCCAAGCCTTCATTGAAAGATTTGCGGCCAATTATGATTCGAAGAACGGGACCTCCGAGTCCTCGGTCGAGACCCTGTTCAATTTGCCGACTGCAGCCGCCAATGGCGGTGGGATCAGCTCCACGCTGCTGCTCCAGGCTCAAAATACCAATTTCAGCATTCTGTTATAGGCAAGACGAGCCCGCTCATAGGCCAGGCTTTCGAGGATTGCGCCCCTGTCCCCGGCACTCTCCTAAACCAGACTGCGAATGAAATGATACGTTCGCCGCCTGAAACTTGGACGGGGTCCCGGCAAGACATGCTTCTGCGCTACGAGGTGATAAGCTTGTAGGGTATTTGCGCGAAGGCAGTTGGCGCCGACCCAGAGGTACATTCGGAACGCGCGGTAGATTTCCTTGCCCCACTTTTCGATGATTTTCTCCCTGTTATTATCGAAGCGCGTTGCCCAGTGTTGCATCGTCAGCTCATAATCGTGGGTTTCGCGCTTTATCTCCACGATTTCCATACCATAATATAGAAGCTCCTGGACTATGTCCTGTAAGCACAGAAACGTGTGCGTGCCCTGCCAGATGTAGTAGCGGGCGAAATCATTCACGTCGTATTTTTCAAGAGCCGCGGCCGCGTCCAGATAGAGGCGTCCTCCAGGCTTAAGACAAGCCCACAACCGCTCGCAGAATTTTCGATAGTAGGGAATATGCTCGATAACACCGTAGATAACCACGGCGTCGTAGGGCTCTTTCGGGTGATGGTTGACAAAATCCTCTAGAATTATGGAACAATTCTTGAGCTCCATGCGCTTTATTAGGCTATCAACGTAGTTATAAGAATCTTCAGCCAATGTGAGAGCAGTCACATGAATGCCGCGAGGTCCGCAATATTGGTGCACTCCGCCCCAGCCAGCGCCAATATCCAAAAGGCGCATTCCAGGCATTAATTGCAAGGCGCCGTACATGCTCTCCAGCTTGTGTTCCGATGCTTGCTCCAACGTATCGTTATCGGAATGAAATAGACCATGCGAATAGAAACGATATTTGCTGTCTATAAACGTCAAATAAAAATCATCGCCAAAACTATAGTGGGCGGCAATGGCGTGCTTATTTACCCATGTCGCGGACTTAAGGAAAAGCTCATAAATAAACTTCACATATATAAAGAAATTACCTTTTCCCTCTATATGATGTTGAAGGTCTAGGGCGTTTAACATATCCCCCTCGACATCCCATTCGCCCTTCAGGTAGGCCTTGCCAAGCGAAAGCTCACTCACATCGCCCAGCAATACGCGATCATTGTGAAATTTCACAAAAATTCTGGGATTTCCCGCACCGCATCGAAGAATCTCGCCAGATGCGAATTCGACTTCGCAGGGGGTTCCATTGTGCTCGACGATATAGGTGAGAAGCCTTCTCGCCTGTCGCATTGCGCGGGATTCTTGCATCGGAAATTTTCCTATCTCTTCTTCTCGTCAGTATCCGTTCCGATGGGTTGATAGCCGCTCATCCAGGGCATCCGGATGACAGCCTTGGGCGAAACATCTATTGAGTGGATATCGTTCCACGAATTGCGTGGCGAGACCAACGATCCGAGGGTGGAGCGCGCCGGGCGTAGGTGCAGCCGAGTCACTGCACGCGCCTCCGGTTTGGCTTCCGCGCTTACGACGGCGCCGATCTCGCGAAGGCTGGCGGAGCCACCGGAAAGGCCACGGCTGAGGAACTCAGGCAGCTCTTTGCGTCTGCCGGGCGCGAAGGCCAGGCGCGCGTGATCGCGGAAAAGCTTGCCGGCGCGGCGCGCTCGCGGCCCTCAACGAAGCGCTGGCTGGCATGTTTCGCGCAGGTTTCGGCGGCTAGCGTTTGGGGCGCAAGCGCGATCGTTCACAGCGTCTGGTAAAATATAGGCTCGCATTCGTAGAATCAGCATGACCGAGAAAGAGGCCAAGCCGCTGATCTTCATCGCCACCCCGTGCTTCGGCGGCCTCGTCTCGCAACACTATATGCAATCGGTATTAGGCCTTGTCCAGCTCGGGGCGAAAGCCGATTTCGACGTGACGCTTGCCTTGCTCGGGCATGATTCGCTCATCACCCGCAGCCGCAACACGCTGGTCAGCCATTTCCTGAATATGCCGGCGGCGACACATCTCTTGTTTGTCGATTCCGACATTTGCTTTGAGCCCGAGCAAGTCTCTGACATGCTCGGCTTCGGCGAAGAATTCGTCGCCGGGATTTATCCTCTCAAAGTCATCGACTGGAGCGACCCCGCGATCAAGCGGGCCGCAAGCGCGCGCGAAGCCTTTACCGCCGCGCCGCTGCTTTACGTCGGCACGCTCTGCACCGGCAACCAGCGCGAAAGAAAGGGGCGCTTCGCCACCGCAATCTATTGCGGCGGCGGGTTCATGCTCATGAAGCGAGAGGTCATCAAACGGATGATCGCGGCCTATCCCGAAACCCGCTACAAAAGCGCCCACGCCTATTCAAATGGCAAAAAAACCGATCAAAATTATGCGCTGTTCGATTGCATCATCGACAAAGAAACCGGCGCCTACGTCAGCGAAGATTTCGCGTTTTGCCAAAGATGGCGGGACATCGGCGGCAAGATTTGGCTCGATACCGAAGGCAAGCTCATTCATACGGGCGCGTACAATTTTTGCGGCGATCCGAAGGCCCGTTACACACTGGAAGTTTCTGCCGGTAGGTCAGAATGTCAGGGCGTGTAGCTCTGTTTGGAGAGTGCGTCTGACCTTTAGGCCGCGCCAGCGCTTTGCAGAACTATCAGAGCTATATCGCCAGAAATTGGCTGGAAAATTGTTTAAGTAATGCTAACCTGAAAATTTCGGTAGTGGGTCAGTTTGAAATTTAGGCCGCGTGTTTCTTATAAGGTCCACGTTTCGCCGAAACCCGTCTTCGCCTCTTCGGCTTCAACCAAGGCGACGATATCAGAAACTTCCCAAAGCCGATCCGCGACGCCAGCGGCCATTGCTGGTGTAACGCGAAGTTTCGAATGAATGCGGACGAAGTTATAATACATCATATGCAGCGCGACCGCGTAGGAATGGTTTTCGACCTTCTTTGAGAAGGCATTTGTGAGCCGCGTGAAGCGGCGCATATGCATGCGCATCGTGAGATTGTTGCGCTCGGCATACGAGGTTGAGACGTGCGCCGGGTCAGGGTTTCCTTCGACCCTTTGCTTGTGGCAGCCAGTGCATTCCGCAGGGCTATAGCGTCCTTTGGCACTCTCAGGCGCTGAACCGTACAGTTTCACAAGCTGCGCATAATCAACATCGCCGCCAAACGCTCCCTCAACGGCTTCAAGATATGCCTTGTGGCCATCGCTTGTAAGTTGAACCCGATTGGCGAGCCGTGAGCGCAAATCGTCCATGAACCACATGGCGCATTCGCCGTCCCGGACGCCAACGAAATAGGAAACAATCAGCTTGGTATCGGCTTCAATGGCCGTCCAAGTCCAAGTATCGCCAGCGCCATCCGTAGCGGCTTTAGCGCTCGCAACGTTCTTTTCTTTGGCGTAGGTAAAGCTCCAAATTTCATCCACTTGGATACGCCTTGCCTTCACATTGCGCACGTTCGCATCATGATAGCTCATGCACGCCTTCCCGGCGTCGATTAGGAGCTTGATGACGGTGTTTTTGCTCGCGCCGGTTAGCCTCGTGACAGCGCGGATCGATTGGCCTTCGCACAGAAGGTGAATGATGCGAGCGCGTTCTTGTGAGGGCAATTTGTGCATGCCCTCACTATATGACCCTTATGCTTGAGCGTCAAGCACTAAATGTCATTTTGAATAATCTCGCTTTCGCGTTCGATGCCTACCCACCTCAGCGGCGGCTCATCCTCGTTAATTGGGCGATGCGAATACGGCGCAATTGTTTCGAGCATCCTCTGCAGATTTGATTGCGCGGTTCTAAGCCGTTCATTTTCCGACTGCTTCTGCCGTCGCCTCTTATTGGGGAGCTTGGACATGGAAGGACTCCTTAATGCTCGCCACCGTCTTGCATGCCTGCATAGACACGAACTTTTCAAGCCTCACATACAGCTCATATGTATCACGCCATACTACCGAGTTAACATCCAAATGCTTAATTTTAAGCCCGCACGCCTCAGCTTCTGGCGCATAAATCGGTCGTCCGTGGGCCAATGTGCCGGCTGATGGATTGAGAAATACCTCGGCTTCTTTTATTTTTTCGTCTGTTTTCCCAGCTAGCATCCCTGATTTAAGGGCTTTGACTGCAATGTTCTCGGCCAAATCTATCAGCGATCTATAAGTATTAATTTCACGGTGGTCATAATATTGAAGTTGTTGCAAATATGGCTCCAGTTTTCCTTTGCAATTTATTGCGTCATTAAATAGTGTATCAAAACCTGTGACTAGAGCGTGAGCTGAAAATACCTTTCTCTTCCCATCTTCCGTCTTAATTATTTGTGGGTCCACTGGACCAAGCTCGGACGAAGGAGCCATCCAAATTTGACTGGCTCCCATACAAATAATCGTCGCAGCGGATTTCGCTTTCCCAGGGACTATCGCCCAATAATCATTTGTCCCGCTATGAGACCTGCAAATATTTACAATTCGTTCGGCAGCTAATCCGTCACCTCCTGGAGAACTGACTAATAACGCCAGTCCTTTTGACGCATCGCTTGCTTGAAGTACACTCTGTAGCATATCGGCATCATCATCGGTGATGTTCACCGGGTGCGAAAAGCTCGTGCAAAAGCAAACCAGCGTTCGCCCATCAAGATGAGATGAGACGCTTTTCATTAACTTGTATCGAGCTTGCGGAGCTTGCTTTATTTCAGAAAATACAGATTTGTAAAAATTATTCATTCATTCTTTGTAGCGCGAGCTGCCCATCTTATTTTAGCGGCATCTTGAGCAATCTGCTTACGTCGCTCTGCTGACAACGCCGAAGCTCTCGCGTTACCCCCCCTTTTGCCACCAGCTCGCCCTAACGCTGACATAGGACCATTGTCCGAGTCGTGCGGGATATCTTGAACCTCGCCGCTTGCAATGTCCACTACGAGCTTGGCTAATTGATTAGGGTCGCGTGGTCGTTTTGAGCGTTTTTGCATACAAAGAATGTGGCATGGATCCCGGAAGGATTCCAGCTCGGTGAAAATACGTCTAAATTTCAAACTGACCCACTACCAAAATTTCCCGCCGCTTAAAAAGCGAGCCCCTTGGCTTCTTTGACGCCCGGCAACTTTTCCACTTCCCTGAGCAGATTTTCGGGAACGGGACCATCTACTTCGACGAGGGCGATCGCCGATCCGCCCCTAAAATTCCGGCCGAGCGCGAAGGTTGCAATATTGACGCCGGCACCGCCCAGAAGACTCGCGAACCGGCCAATGAACCCGGGCTTGTCTTCATTGCTGACGTAGATCATGTCGGGCGCGATCAGCGCATCGACTTCAATACCGTCGATCGAAACAATGCGCGGCTTGCCATCGTGAAACACGGTTCCCGAGATCGTCCGTTCGCGTTCTTGCGTCCGGATTGAAAGCGTCATGAGCGATTCGTAATCCGCCTCGGCGGCGCGGGTGATTTCGTCGATTGCCATGCCCCGCTCCTTGGCAATCCCTGGCGCGGAAACGATGTTGACGTCCGAAAGAAACGGCCGCAGCAAGCCGGCAACGGCCGCAGCGGTCAGCGCCTTCGTCTTCAACTCGGCTGCAGCGCCTTCATAGGTGATGGCAATTCTTTCGATCCCGCTGTCGATGATTTGCCCTGCAAATGAACCAAGGTGAGTTGCAAGAGCAATGAAGGGCTTTAGCTTGGGGGCTTCTTCCGCCGTGATCGATGGAAAATTAACCGCATTGGCAATCGCGCCGCGCAGCAAATAATCCGACATCTGCTCGGCGATTTGCAGCGCGACCTTTTCTTGCGCCTCGCTCGTCGAGGCGCCGAGATGCGGCGTGCAGACGACGTTTGGGTGGCCGAAAAGCGGTGATTCCTTTGCCGGCTCGGTTGCGAAGACATCGAGCGCCGCGCCACCCACGTGGCCGCTGTCGAGATGGTCGCGCAGCGCTCCTTCGTCAATGAGGCCGCCGCGGGCGCAATTGATAATGCGAACGCCTTTTTTGGTTTTGGCCAGACTTTCCGCCGAAAGGACGTTCTTGGTCTGCGCGGTCAGCGGCGTATGCAAAGTAATGAAATCCGCGTGCGCGAGGAGCGTTTCGAGATCGACTTTCGTCACTCCAAGATCAAGCGCATGCTCGGGCGAGAGGAAGGGGTCATAGGCGATGACTCGCATTTTCAAGCCGATCGCGCGGCCGGCGACGATCGAGCCAATATTGCCGCAGCCGACGACGCCAAGGATCTTGCCCGTAATCTCGATGCCCATGAAGCGATCCTTCTCCCACTTGCCGGACTGGGTCGAAAGATCGGCCTTGGGAATCTGGCGGGCGAGCGCGAACATCATTGCAAGCGTATGTTCGGCGGTGGTGATTGAATTGCCAAAAGGCGAGTTCATCACGATCACGCCTTTCGCGGTTGCTGCGGAAACATCGATATTGTCGGTGCCGATGCCGGCCCGGCCGATAACCTTCAGCTTTGCCGCATGCGCTAGAAGTTGAGCGGTGACCTTGGTTGCCGAGCGAACCGCAAGTCCCTCGAAACCGCCGATGACCGCAGCAAGCATTTTCTTGTCTTGACCTAGGCCCGGCTCGAAGTCGGTGACGATGCCGCGTTCATTAAAGATCGCAACGGCGGCAGGCGAAAGGGCATCGGAGATTAGCACCCGGGGAGCCACGCTAATTTCCCATAATTTTGGACACAGATCGTTGCCTCGTTTCGGCTACAACATCATCGCCGGGCAGGCCATTGCTCGTGCGCTTTTGGATCCTCGGCTTGCTCTGAGGCGACCGCTCGTAGGGCAGGCTTGGACTCAAGCGGCCTTGGCGAAATCGCCCTTGATCTTTGCGAAGGCAAAATCAAGCCAAGGTGTCAGCGCCTCAATGTCGCTCGTCTCGACGGTCGCCCCGCACCAGATTCTTATCCCCGGCGGCGCGCCTCGGTAAGAGCCGATGTCGAAGGCTACTTTTTCCACTTCGAGCAGATCCGTGAGCGCCTTGGCGAACGCAGCCTGGGCGGCTTTGGGAAGCGCTGCGATAGCCGGATCTATAACTTTCAGGCATATGCTTGTATTCGACCGGATCTTTGGATCGGCCGCAAGGAAATCCACCCAATGGCTCCTATCCACCCATTCTCCGAGCGCTTTCGCATTGGCGTCGGCCCGGGCGATGAGGGCGTCGAGCCCTCCCAGGGATTTTCCCCAATTCAAGGCATCGATATAATCCTCGACGCACAGGAGAGAGGGCGTGTTGATCGTTTCGCCCTCAAAGATGGCCTCGATCAGCTTACCTTGCTCACTCAGCCGGAAGAGTTTTGGCAGTGGCCAAGGCGGCCTATAGCTCTCGAGCCTCTCCACCGCGCGTGGCGACAGGATCAGCATGCCATGCGCCGCCTCGCCGCCCAGCGCCTTTTGCCAGGAAAAAGTGGTGGCATCGAGCTTGTTCCATTCGAGTCTTTGGGCGAAGGCGGCAGAGGTCGCATCGCAAATTGTCAGCCCCTTGCGGTCGGCCGCGATCCAATCGGCGTTTGGAACCCGCACGCCGGAGGTCGTTCCATTCCAAGCAAAGACGACATCGTTTTCGGGATCGGCCTGAGAAAGGTCGGGTATCTGGCCGTAGTCCGCGATGAAGGTGCGGGCGTTTGCAAGCTTCAATTGGCCGATGACATCGTTGACCCAGCCTCGGCTAAAGGATTCCCAGGCAAAAACATCGACGCCGCGCGGCCCAACCAGCGACCAAAGCGCCGCCTCGACCGCGCCAGTGTCCGAGCCCGGAATGATGCCGATTCGGTAATCTTGGGGAATCTGAAGAACTTCACGGGTCAGCTCGATTGCGCGCTTCAGCCTGGCCCTCGCGGACTTGGACCTGTGCGAGCGCCCAAGCGGCGCATTTTGGAGAGAGTTTAGCTCCCAGCCCGGACGCTTGGCGCAGGGCCCGCAAGAAAAATTGGGCCGCGCAGGCCGCGCGGCGGGCGTTGTCAAAGTCATAAAAAACCATCCTTTCAGATGGGCGCCTTTCGTTGGGGAAAGGTGTCCCAGAGCCCCGGTACGCGCTGGCGCGGGGCCGGTCAAGCCGCATTTGGGTGGCCGCAGCGCTCGTTGTCCGGCGCGCGGGCCCGTTGTGCGGGACCAGAGGCGCCGCACCAGCGGATTGCCGCGCCGTCACTTGGAGGTCAGATCGATGGAGGTTAGATTGATGGAGGTTAGATTGATATTGACGCTGCCCCCGCAATTTAATCCAAGTTGAGCTGGTGTCTGGCCCTTTGCGTCCGGCGGGCAATCGCGACCTCTATATTTCAAGAGCCGGCGGGCCACCGCCGGAAGCAAAGGCCTGAATAAAAATGGCCTGGAAATTACCACCTAAGCTGCTGCAGGCGTTTGCTCGGTTTTTCCCCATTCTCGGATGGCTGCCCGCCTATGAGCGTGGGTGGTTCCGCGCCGATGTCATCGCCGGACTCACGCTCTGGGGGATTCTGGTTCCTGAAATGATTGCCAAAGCTGCCATAGCCGGGGCTCCGCTTCAGGCCGGATTCGACGCTCTTTTGGGCTCCCTCGTCGTCTATGCCATTTTGGGAACCACTCGGCAGGCGGTTTCGGCCCCGACCTTTGGGTCCTCCGTTATGATGGCTGCGGTCGTCGCGCCATTTCTCGTGACCGAGCCTAAGGAATTCGGCCAATTACTGGTTCTGCTCGTCCTGGTTGTGGGGATGATCTTCCTGCTATGCGGGCTGCTGCGGCTAGGCTTCGTGACCACGTTCATTTCTCATTCGGTCATGACCGGGTTCACTTTCGGGTTAGCGATTCATATCGCCGTGAGCCAGACTCACAAGCTCTTTGGGCTGCCCAGGGGGCACGGCGAAGCCGTCTACCAGCTGTGGCATCTTATTGGCCAGCTGAGCGGGGCCAATTGGGTGACTTTCATCATTGGGGCGGGGGCCCTGGGTCTGCTGTACTTGTTTGAGGCGCGCGCCCCCCGCGCCCCGGCACCGCTAATGATCATGGTGATCGGAATCCTCGTCGTTTCCGTCCTCCGACTTTCTGACGAAGATGGGGTAAAGATAGTCGGTGCCATGCAAGCCGGATTGCCTACGGTGAGCCTGCCGAAGGTAAGTTTCGATGACGTGCTGGACCTGCTCCCGGGGGCCTTTGGGATTGTTGTGTTTAGTTTCTCCGAGGCCGTCGGGGTGGGATCTACCCTTAGTCGAGAATATGGATACGATTTCGACTCGAACCAAGAGTTAATCGCCTTCGGCGCCGCCAACCTCACCTCGGCCTGCCTAGGAGGACTGGTGAGTGTATGCAGCATGTCATCCACGGCGGTCAACGACCAGGCTGGCGCTAAGAGCCAGGTCTCGTCGCTGGTGGCAGCGAGCATGGTGTTGATCACTCTGGTCGCGCTCATGCCTCTTTTTCACAACCTGCCGGAGGCCGTCCTTGGGGCGATCGTCATTCATGCGGTAGCGCGGATGATGAACGTCGGTGAATTAAAGCGCTTTTATCAATTTCATATGGGCGAATTCGGGCAAGCCATGGCAGGCTTGCTCGGAGCGATTACGGTCGGGATACTGCCCGGCCTTCTTATCGCAACAGTGCTCTCTTTGCTTCGGTTCATTTGGGGCGCCAGTCACGTTTCGGTCTCGCGCCTCTGCCCAGTACCCGGCAGGGAGCATACCTACGACGATATGGGGCGATCTCCTGAATGGTGTCCCATTCAGGGCCTAGAGATCTTACGGGTGAATGGACCGTTGTTCTTTGCCAATGCCCCGCGCTTCCGTAACGAAGTACGCTCTCTGCTCTCTAGCAGCGCTCCGCTCCGGGCAATTCTCTTCGATCTTCATGCCAATTTTGGAATTGATCTTTCGTCCACGGATATGTTGTTAGGTTTGGTCGCCGAGGCCGAAAAAAAGAAGACGGAGATCTTGTTTGCCGAGCTTCAGGATCCGGTTTACCATATGTTCCGGCGCTGTGGATTGCTTGACCGGATTGGAGAAGACCGTTTCTTCCTGACCGTGGACGGTGGCGTGCAATATTATCTCAGGCGGCACCCGCCTGGTGGTCGATGCTAGCCTCGAGGCCAGTTTCCGCCGGAGTTTCCGGCAACTTTAATGATCAGGGGGCACCACGCTCTCATAGGCTCCTGACTCGCTTTGCTCCCACGGCCTTTCCAGCTCCTGACTGATGTCTTCGATGCGGCTTGTGATCTCTTTGAGTTTTTTCCGTTGGACCCAAGACCGGTCTTCCAACATCGCGCCAATGCCCCGAAGTTCTTGGACAGCGGCTTGGAGTCGAAGTTTTCTCTCGGTAATATTCAGGCCAACCCTGAGAACTTCCCGCACCTCCCCATGCTCGCCGGAAACACCCTTATTGGCCCAGAATATCCAAACCCGCTCGCCGCTGTGGAGCATATTTTGGTTTACGCTGAAGGCATAGTGGTCAGGGTGACGCACGACCTCTGCCAAAAAGGTCGCCATATCTCGACCCTCAAACCCAGCAACGGGCGTCAGCGTGCCTAACATGGGTTTGCTTAGAACCTCGTTGTCAGAGTATCCGAAGAAGCTTTGGCCGTAGTGATTTAGAAAGGTGATGCGCCCTTCAGGGTTGAGAGTCAAAATGATGGCGCTGACGTTCTCCATCAAGAATTTGCAACGGTCCTCCTCGGTTCGCTTCTGCTCCCAGCCTGGGAGAGATGACTCGCTGGCGAGTGCTCCAATGGACACTGGGAGAGTCACTAAGCCCAGCGTGGCTGCGAGGCCCCAGGCAGTTCCCTGAACGAGCCATCCTTGGACCTTTCCTCTCATCGTCTTGTTCCTTTTTGTGATGGACATTTGCCGATCTACGTATGGGAGATTAAGCCATCTTGGCACCGAGCCTCGCGCGTAGCGGATCATTTCTTTCGCGCAGTTCTTGTGGGAAGGTGAATTCCAGCAGACCGATGGTGCAACCGCCGAGAGCCTTCCATCCCGACAAGACAATTAGACGCTAGGGCGAGGAAGACCAATACGTCCTCACGCCAAAACCTATAGGCATGCCGTGCACCTTTCGCGGCGAAGATCGCGCGGGAGAAACCGACGATGACAATGAGGGCTGCGAGGACGCCATACCACGCGTCGATCGGCACGACGCGGGCGGCGGCGTCCATGCCGCGCCGCGCCACCACGAATTCCAAAAATAGAACGCCGAAGAGAGCGAAGACGAAGAAATGGTGTAGGATCGCCAAAACAAGATCTAGATCGAGCATCGTTAGCCCCCTTTCTTTAGCGTCGGCATCACGAAGTCCGGTCACTTTGCGGCCCCAAGTCGGCAGCTATCTGAGGTACAGTGATCGTGCTGCCAACGAGATCGGAATGACGGCTTCCCCAAAGCAGGCTCTCCATGTCAGGCAGGCGATTTCTTGCCCCACTTATTGCGGAACCGCATCGAGGCATCGCGGGCTATAGGCTTGCCGTGGCCGAACCCGGCAACATCCACATTGCCAATGGTTAAGGACTTAAACGCCGTTCCCTGCGTGCGGTTCGAGCGGGTGCTTGCGGTATCGAAAAAATGAACTACCCCACAAGCGTGTGCAGAATCAACCGAAGATAATCAGAATATAAATCTTTTCGTGACCTTAATATCATTGCGTTTCGCTATATTTGTCATCGCGTCTAGTATTTTTATGTAGTCATCCCCGAAATTGTCGCCATATGGGAAACAAGCCTCTTTTCCTGATCATCAGAAATATATGGAAGTATGCTTCTGTACAATTGATCGATAGATGCTTGCGCATATGTCGTATATATGACGCGTGTCATGTTAAATGTTACGAACGTGGCAAAAATAACAATGTATAGTATTGCGATCGTGTTTTTATATCTTCTTCTGCTAAAATTAGGATGCGCTCTTTCTTCTCTATACATGAAATACTTAAACAAGGGCACCGCCACTACCAGTGATACGATAAGGCCTGATAGAAGGGCAAGGACGCTTAAAGAAGCGCGTTCGTAATGCCCCATAGCTATATCGGCGTAGATTCCATCTCTGGGGCTGTCCAATCCCAAAGTGCTGATGGTTAGCAACACACCCGCGGCCCACGCCAAGCTTGGCCTGAAGATCAAATCCCAAAAGCCTGAACCAAGTGCTCCAAGCACGACTGTCTTTGCGATGGCGAAAAACCATTTCCACTTAATCGTGAAGCTATTCGCATGCGTCCCATTGGGTGAAGCTTCATCGAACATGGTCTGACTGCTATCTAAGCTGAGGCAGACGGTAATTGCAGACTGCCTAGCTGTTGTCGATAGGTTTCGAAATTTCTCCGTAAGCGCACGGGCGCCAAAATTCATTTTGACGATAATTGGATCGAAGCTTGCTGTGCCAACATTGGAAAGCTAGGTTACCGTTACCATCCTAGAAGAGGCTGCCTCCTTCACGTGCTCCTAGCAATTCTGGCCCTTTTGTTCGGCTATCTTTGCGGCGCTATACCGTTTGGCCTCCTCCTGACGCGCTTGGCGGGCACTGGGGACATCCGCGCCATTGGTTCGGGTAACATCGGCGCGACAAACGTCTTGCGCACGGGCCGGAAGGATCTTGCCGCGCTGACCCTCGTCCTTGACCTATTAAAGGGAACGGCGGCAGTGTTGGTGGCTGCCCGATTTAGGCCGGATCACCTTGCGCTTCTTGCCGCGCTCGGCGCTTTTCTCGGCCATCTCTATCCGGTCTGGATAAAATTCAGGGGCGGCAAGGGCGTTGCGACCTTCCTCGGCTGCCTTCTCGCGACCTCATGGCAGGCGGCGGCGGCCTTTGCCATCGTCTGGCTCGCTATTGCTTACTTTACCCGCTACTCTTCGGCCGCGGCACTGACGGCAAGCGCTGTGGCGCCGGTTGCGCTTTTGGCCCTCGGCAAAACCGCCGCGGCGCTCACATTCGGACTGATGGCGGTACTGTTGTGGGAGAGGCATCGCGCCAATATCGCGCGGCTCGCGGCGGGCACCGAGTCGCGGATCGGGTCAGGCTGATGGCGCAAGGCTCGCTCGGCGAATCGCCTATCAGTCTCAGCGACGGGGAGAGATTTAATTGGCTGCGGCTTCTCCACTGCGAAAATATCGGCCCGCGGACGTTTCGGCTCCTGCTCGACCGGCATGGGAGCGCGGAGGCGGCTCTGCTCGCCTTGCCAGAACTGATCGCGAGCGGCAAGGCGGGACGTCCTATCCGCATTGCCTCGATTGAAGAGACGGAGCGTGAGATTGAGGCGACGCTGAAGCTTGGCGGCAGGTTCATCGCCATTTGCGAGCCGGACTATCCGGCGCTGTTGCGCTGGACGGCTTCGGCACCGCCCCTAATCGCCGTGCGCGGCAACGTTTTGAGCCTGAAACGCTCGAAAATCGCCATTATCGGCGCCCGCAACGCTTCGGCGGCGGGGCTTGCGCTTGCGGCGCAGCTCTCGCGCGGCATTGGCCGGGCCGGCCATGTCATCGTTTCCGGTCTTGCACGCGGCATCGATGGGCGGGCGCATCAGAGCGCAATCGAGACCGGGACGATTGCCGTCGTCGCGGGCGGCTTGGGCAATATCTATCCGGCCGAGCACAAGGCCCTACTCGACCGGATCGTCGAACAAGGGGCCGCGGTCAGTGAAATGCCCGTCGGCTGGGAGGCGCGGGGGCGCGATTTTCCCCGCCGCAACCGCATTGTCGCTGGCCTCAGCCGGGCGGTTGTCGTCATTGAGGCCGCCCGGCGGTCCGGGTCCTTGATTACGGCGCGATTCGCCGCCGAACAGGGGAGGGAAATTTTCGCTTGTCCTGGCTCGCCGCTCGATCCCCGCGCGGAAGGTGCCAATCAATTGCTGCGCGATGGGGCTTCCTTTTGCACCTGTGCGGAAGACGTGATCGAGGCTATGGCGAAGGAGGAACCTCTCGCCAAGGAGGCGAGCCGGGGCTTCTTCGAGTCTGATGCCTGGGCCGGCTTTGACGGGCCCTTATGGGATGAGACCGATCTTTCAGGCGTAACAGGATTGGCGCCCACGTCTGCTGCCCCCGAGTTCGAGGCAGCACGAGTTGGCGGCAACACAAGGCCCGCAGGTTCAGGCGGTCCCCGTCTGCCGGGTGACGTGGAAGCCGGACAGCCACCGCCCGATGTCGCGGCTCGCATTGCCGAGCTTTTAGGGCCTGCGCCGGTTTCGGTTGACGAACTCGCCCGCCTGGCAGAAGCCCCGGCGCGGCAGGTACGTACCATTCTTATCGAACTCGAACTTGCCGGGAAGGTCGAATGGCGCGGCGGCGATCTCGTCTCGTCCTTGCCGGACGATTCATTGGAATGACAGGCGTTGGCGGTCCCTTGGGCGCTTGTCGATGCTGCCTATTTGTAATGCACACGCTTGGGACGGTGCGTCGCAAATTTCTCCTCCTGTCTTGCACAGTTCGTTGCACTGCGGTAGGGATTGATCGGAGGCTCAGTACGTGGCAGTAGTCGCTCGAGTTTCCAATCACCGCTGGCGGGGTTTTTCTGAGGCGCGCCGTGCCGAATTTGGTTGATCAATATTTGCCGCTGGCGATTTTTATGGCCGTTGCCGCCGTAATATCCGGTGCCCTGCTACTTGTTCCCTTCCTTGCCGCTTACAAGGCGCCGGACCCGGAAAAACTGTCGGCGTATGAATGCGGGTTCAATGCTTTTGACGACGCAAGGATGAAATTTGACGTGCGGTTTTATTTGGTATCTTTGCTTTTTATTGTTTTCGATCTCGAAACCGCGTTTTTGTTTCCTTGGGCCGTGGCGTTTCGCGACGTCGGGATCTTCGGTTTCTGGGCAATGATGACGTTTCTCGCTGAACTTGCGGTTGGCTTAGTCTATTTGTGGAAAAAGGGGGCGCTGGAATGGGATTGAGCGTTCCGCGCCGGGATTGGGCCGGCACGCCCGGTGATCCCTATTTTCTTTCGATCAACGACAACCTCGCCGATAAGGGATTTCTCGTGACCACGGCGGATGAGCTCATCAACTGGGCGCGCACCGGCTCGCTCATGTGGATGACCTTCGGGCTCGCCTGCTGCGCGGTCGAAATGATGCAGGCTTCGATGCCGCGTTACGATCTTGAGCGTTTCGGCTTTGCGCCGCGCGGCTCGCCCCGCCAGTCCGATGTCATGATTGTCGCTGGCACGCTCACCAACAAAATGGCGCCAGCGTTACGGAAGGTGTATGATCAGATGCCAGAGCCGCGTTATGTGATCTCAATGGGCTCTTGCGCCAATGGGGGCGGCTATTACCATTATTCTTACTCGGTCGTGCGCGGCTGCGACCGGATTGTGCCAGTCGATATCTATGTGCCAGGTTGCCCGCCTTCTGCGGAAGCGCTGGTTTATGGCGTTTTGCTGCTCCAGAAGAAAATTCGCCGCACCGGCACGATTGAGCGGTAAGACCGGCCGAATGAATGACACGGCAGTGCCGGGCCAGAGCGATACGCGGGCGTGAACCGCGCAGTGGATGAATCACGATGGCCAATGACCTGCAGCAATTGGGCGAGGCGATCGCGGCAGCTTTGCCCGATGCGATCACCGGGATTTCCACGGCCTATGGCGAATTGACCTTGACGGTAGAAGCCGGCCGCCTGATCGAGACCGCATCCTATCTCCGCGACGATCCGGCATGTCTCTTTGTTTGCTTTACCGATCTTACCGCCGTCGATTATCCGGCGCGCGAAAAGCGCTTCGATGTCGTGACCCATCTACTTTCGCCTAAGCATAATCGAAGGATCCGCCTCAAGGTGGCCGCTGAGGAGGCGGTGCCGATTCCTTCTTTGACTGGACTTTATCCTGCTGCCAATTGGTATGAGCGTGAGGCCTATGATCTCTTTGGCGTGGTTTTTTCCGGTCATCCTGATCTGCGGCGGATCTTGACCGACTACGGCTTTGACGGGCATCCCATGCGCAAGGATTTCCCCATGACCGGCTATGTCGAAGTCCGTTACGACGATCAGCAAAAACGCGTCGTCTACGAGCCGGTTCAGCTCACCCAGGAGTTTCGCTCCTTCGACTTTCTATCGCCATGGGAAGGCAGCATCGACTATGTTTTGCCGGGCGACGAGAAAGCAGGCCAGGACCACTGATCGCGGAATGGCGAACGACGAGAGCATTGACCAGCATGCCAAAATCATTATTGGGCGGTGTTATGTCTTCCCGGGCGTTGGCTGAGCCAGTGAGCCTGTTACCGGGGGCTCGACATCGATTCAAGACGTGAATGCCGCGAGACCAGACACGAATCAGTCAGCGCACGGCTGCGTGCTAAGAAAGCCGAGGGCA
>DASPVM010000026.1:0-83550 GCA_035622375.1 Methylocella sp.
TTTGGCAAAACGCCAATGCAAACATTCATTGACGCAACGCCGATCGCGAAGGAGAAAATGATCGCAGCCTGACCACATCGGACACTAAACCCGACCGCTCATCCATGCACCGTCTGTCAGATCGAGTATAAGCTAATACAAGTGAAGCGACTCCTTTGGCAAGTTTGATTGAAATGCTAAGCCCCGGAGCGAGTCGCAGGGGAGGCTGCCTCAGCAATCGCCGCTCCAGCGTTTCGCCGTCGTAAAGTGGCATGACCGTGTAAAGACATTTTTGCCGACCCCCACGCAGCTCAATGCACTCGCCAACAAACGGACTGTGTACATGCTTGGCGATCCAGCTCTCGCGCAGGAAAGCCTGACGCAAGATTTCATCTCTGGCGATCGATGTCTTCGGAAATTTGATAATCACCGCTTGTTGCGTGGTCTCGTCAACTCCTCGAAAGACCCGGCAGTAGCGCCCGTCGGCCAAAATGCCGGTGAGGAAAATTCCATCGATACGAGCGCCGGGACTCGGAGGCGGAACGATAGGCAGGGCCGCCGCTGACAGCCGAAGTTGCGCAAAATTGGCGGCGGGAAGCCCAACAATGTCAATCACGAGGGCCGTGGCATTATCGGCACTGCGCGCCGCAAGCGCGGCATTGACCACCTGTGTCGCCGTTTCATCCGGAGCCGTTCGCCTGGCAAGTTCCTCATAAAGCTGCCTATCCAGTAGGACGCCATGCACGCCGTCGCTGCACAACAAAAAACGGTCGTGCACCCGCATCTCTTCCACCACATAGTCGATTTGGATAGCAGACGCCGCTCCAATAGCGCGCGTCAGAACGTTGCTTCGGCCCGCTCCACTCAATGTGTGATCCCCGGTTAACAAAGTCAGGCAGTCATCGCGTAGACGGTAAAGCCGGGTGTCCCCGACGTGTAGCGCGTGCGCCTCGCGCCCGCGCATGATCAATGCGGTGAATGTGGACGCCATACCCTCTAACGCCGGATCGATGCGTCCCATGCCATGAATCCAACCATTGGCCGCTTCGATACTCTGAGCGGCCGCTCGCCGTATTCCGAGCGTTTCTGGCTGGCTGAGATAGCCATCAATAAAACAGCGAACTGCGAGTTCGGCGGCAACGCGGCCGCCTTTAGCCCCGCCAACGCCATCCGCAATGGCAGCGATGATACCGGAGTGGCCCTGCTCCTCTTCCGTCCCTGTGTAGACTCCGGCGTGGTCCTCATTCTGCGGTCGGCGCCCTTTCGCCGTGCAAAGCCCGATACGCACCTCAAGGCGCTCGGTAGCCTCTTTGCCCATCAGACCTCAAGGCCCCGCGTTAGGCCGCAGGCAGGGCAGCTCGAGAATGATGCCCGGGCCGATTTGCTTTCTCGAGCATCGCCGCGGGCGGGGTGGCGTCGCGACCCGGCACGGCAATTGCTTTTTGTTCGAGCGGTTCGAACTCATTTCCCGCTGCCGCCGAGTCTCCTGCCCGGGTCTCATAATATTCGAGGCATTATGATCAAGCGAGGGTTCTTCAAAGCCGGTCACCTTCCGACGCTCCTCTCTGCATTTCTGTATTTTGATCTAAGCTTCATGGTGTGGATTGTTTTGGGTCCTCTCGGAGTCCAGATTGCGGACGACCTGCACCTTAATGCGGCACAAAAAGGCCTGATGGTCGCCGTACCCGTCCTCGCCGGCGCCTTGTTGAGGCCGGTTATGGGCATTCTCGTCGACTGGCTGAAACCCAAAAGAGCAGGAATAATTGCCCAAATTATCGTCATTGCGGGGCTTCTTGCAGCCTGGACGCTGGGAATCCGCAGTTTCCCTCAGATCCTGCTTCTTGGCCTAGTGTTGGGAGTTGCCGGCGCTTCCTTTGCGGTTGCCCTTCCCTTGGCGTCGCGATGGTACCCCCCGGAATATCAAGGGATTGCCCTTGGGATTGCTGGTGCGGGCAACTCAGGAACCGTGTTTGCCGCATTGTTTGCTCCGAGTCTCGCGGCCATCCTTGGCTGGATTAACGTGATCGGTCTGGCGGCGTTTCCCCTGATGACCGCCCTGATCGTCTACCTGGCCTACGCCAAGGATAGCCCGAGCACTCCGCCGGCGAAATCCCTGAAAGCCTATGCCGCCGTCCTGAAGGATGCCGACGCCTGGTGGTTCATGTTCTTCTATGCCGTGACCTTCGGCGGTTTTTCGGGCCTGACGTCGTCCCTCACCATTTATTTCAATTCCGAATATGGCCTCGACGCAGTGACCGCCGGGTATTTTACAGCGGCGGCCGTTTTCGCGGGATCAATGGTGCGCCCGGTTGGCGGGGCGTTGGCGGACCGCATCGGGGGCATACGCACTCTCTCGGTCATGTACAGCGTAGCGATGATCACCTTGGCCGTTGTGAGTTTTCGTCCGCAACAGGCCTCAGCCGCCCTTGCGCTCTTTATTTTCGGAATGCTGGCACTGGGCATGGGGAATGGCGCCGTTTTTCAGTTGGTGCCGCAACGTTTTAGGTGGGAGATCGGAGTCATGACGGGGCTCGTAGGAATGACCGGTGGAATCGGCGGCTTCTATCTTGCCTCGAGTCTTGGCTATTCAAAGCAGCTCACCGGCACCTATCAAGCTGGCCTTGTTGTTTTTGCGGCGCTTGCCGGTTTGGCACTCCTCGGTCTTTCCAGCGTGAAGAGCCGCTGGCGAACCACCTGGGGCGCTCCTGGTCTCACTGCGGCTCGCATTTGAACGGTTGATTCAGGGTCCATGAATGTGCCGGTACTCACAAAACACGAAGCCGCCACCCATTGCCCTTTTTGCGCACTTCAGTGCGGGATGATTCTTGTGCAGAACGGTAGTCACGTCAGCGTCGCGGCCCGGGACTTTCCGACCAACAAGGGCGGGCTCTGCCGCAAGGGCTGGGCTGCGGCGGAGCTCCTCACCGCGGATGGGCGCCTGCGAACGCCACTGATCCGCGAGCGGAAAGGCGGGGAATTGCGCGCCGCCCGCTGGGATGAGGCACTCGATCGCATTGTGGCGGAGTTCAAGGCGGTTGCCAAGACCCACGGCGCGGATGCGGTAGGGGTGTTCGGCGGCGGCGGGCTCACAAACGAAAAAGCCTATTTACTGGGCAAATTTGCCCGCGTCGCGCTGGGCACGGCCAACATCGACTACAATGGCCGTTTCTGTATGGCCTCTGCTGCCGCCGCTGGATTGCGTGCTTTTGGCCTCGATCGCGGCCTGCCCTTTCCGATCGAGGATATTCCAGGGGCCGGAGCGATCCTGCTGGCGGGCGCCAATCCGGCGGAGACGATGCCGCCGATCATGCAATATTTCGAGGAGCAGCGGCGGCGCGGAGGCCAGCTGATCGTCGCTGATCCGCGGCGTACGCCGACCGCAGAAGCAGCAACGCTGCACCTTCAGCTCGCGCCCGGCTCCGACGCCGCCCTTTACAATGGCCTGCTGCATATTGCGGTCAAGGATAGCCTTATAGACCCCCAATTCATCGCCGACCGGACGGCAGGTTTCGAGCCCGTGCGCCTTGCCGTTGCCGCCTACTGGCCGGACCGGGTCGAGCGAATTACTGGCGTGCCTGAGCTTCAGCTGCGCCAGGCTGCCCATATTTTAGGCGAGGCCGCGACGGCAATGTTTTTGACGGCGCGCGGTCCAGAACAGCAAAGCCATGGCGTCGACAATGTGCTGGCCGTGATCAACCTCGCCCTTGCGCTTGGGAAGGCGGGAAAGCCTTTCTCCGGCTACGGCTGTCTCACTGGCCAGGGTAACGGTCAAGGCGGCCGCGAGCACGGCCTGAAGGCCGATCAGCTTCCGGGCTATCGCCGGATCGATAATCCGGTTCATCGCGCCGAGATCGCAGCCATTTGGGGCGTTCCTCCGCAATCCCTGCCAGGGCCGGGGCTTTCGGCCTGCGAGCTTCTCGATGCCCTGGGCCAAGACGGGGGGATCCGCGCGCTGCTGATCATGGGCTCGAATGTCCTTGTGTCGGCTCCGCAATCCGCGCACATTCATAACCGGATAGGCTCGCTCGATCTGCTTGCGGTTGCCGACTCTTTCCTATCCGAAACGGCGGCTCTGGCCGACGTGGTGCTGCCGGTCGCACAATGGGCAGAGGAAGAAGGAACGGTAACGAATCTCGAAGGCCGCATTCTTCTTCGGCGCCAAGCCGTGCCCCGCCCCCCGGGGGTTTGGACCGACATCGAGATCATTAAGGGTCTCGCCGACCGCCTCGGTCACGCCGAGCAGTTCAGTGACGTCCCGGAGATGATCTTCGAGGAGCTGCGGAGGGCAAGCGCCGGCGGCGCCGCCGATTACGCAGGCGTCACCTACAAACGTATCTTGGCTGAAGACGGAATATTTTGGCCGTGCACCTCTGAGCACCAGTCAGGCACGCCGCGCCTCTTCTTGGACAGGTTTGCGACCCGCGATGGCCGGGCCAAGTTTCACGCGGTGAAATATGCGGCTCCCGCCGAGGAGCCAGATCAGGACTATCCTTTTTATCTGACGACAGGCCGCCTGCTGGTGCACTACCAATCTGGCGCACAGACGCGGCGCATTTCGGCTCTCAATGAGGCGGAGCCCGAGCCCTTCGTCGAAGTTCATCCCGATACCGCGCGCAGTGTGGGCATCGGCGAGGGCGGCAAGATCCGCCTTGTCACGCGGCGCGGCTCGGCGGAACTGGGCGCGCGCCTGGACCCATCCTTGCGGCGCGACACGGTTTTTGTCCCTTTCCATTGGGGCGGGGCCGGCTGCGCAAACCTTCTGACGAACCCGGCGCTCGATCCAATATCGAAAATGCCCGAATTCAAAGTTTGCGCCGTTCGCCTGGAGCCGCCAACCCGCCTCGATGCCTCCCAACCCAGCGAGAAAAAAATATGGACATGATACCGAAGCTGCTGCAGGGCGTTTTTTCGTTCAAGGGCGCGGGCCTAGATAAACCCGTTCCGCTTGGCGGCGAGTTTCTCTATAAGGTTCCGGCGGACAAGCGCGCGCAATTGATCTATTTCCGCGGCGGCAACTCATCGCCTGAGCTCATTAACTTATCCGTGCTGCGCGACGGCGCGGTGATGCGCCATTTCCCGATCGGCGCCAAGGCTCATTCGCATGTGCCGCTCGCGGTCGTCGAAGACCTCCTTCCCGACACGACGCTCGAATTTTCCATTGCTGCTCCTCCGGGGACCGCAGGAATGGTCGTGATCGATATCGGGCTTATGGAAATCTGACGCCGCGGGGCGGCAACTCTTTTGGAGCGATCCGATGAAAAAGCAGCAACTGGTCGTCATTGGCAACGGTATGGCAGGCGCGCGGGCGGTCGAGAACGTCCTTGCCCGGGGGGGCGGTGAGCAATTCGAAATCACCATTTTCGGAGACGAGCCTTATGGCAACTATAACCGCATCTTGCTTTCCAACGTTTTGAATGGGTCGCAAGACCCGGCAGATATCTTCCTTAACCCGCTTTCTTGGTACAAGGAGAACAAAATACGGCTTCATGCAGGCGCGCGCGTCAACTTGATTAACCGCTTCGACAAAACGGTTCGCGTGGCCGAAAGCGGAATGATCGTTCCTTACGACAAGCTGCTGATTGCGACTGGAAGCCGCGCGTTCATACCGCCGATCAGTGGTCTTATTCTGCCCGACGGCTCCCTCAAAGCGGGGGCCTTCGGTTTCCGTAGCATCGATGATTGCCATGCCATCATAAAGAAGGCCCGTGCCAGCCGTCGCGCCGCTGTAATCGGGGGCGGCTTGCTCGGCCTCGAGGCAGCGCGCGGCCTCGTCGCACACGGTTGCGAAGTGCATGTGGTCCATCTTGCCGGCCATTTGATGGAGCAGCAGCTCGACAAGGCTGGCGGCGCTATTCTTAAGACCACGATCCAAAACATGGGCATCCATGTCCATGTGGAAAAATCGACGAATGCCGTCCTCGGCGACGACCATGTCACTGGACTTGCCTTTAAGGACGGGACGACCCTCGACTGCGATCTTCTCGTCATATCGGCAGGAATTAAGCCAAATGTGGAGCTGGGCGTGCGTTGCGGTATGACGGTGGAGCGCGCCATCGTGGTCGACGATCATATGCGCGCGGTCGACGACATGAGCGTCTACGCCGTTGGAGAGTGCACGCAGCATCGCGGCCGTGTCTACGGCCTCGTCGCGCCGCTATGGGAGCAGGCAAAGGTGTTCGCCGCTCATATAACCGGAGCCAAGCCCGCCCCTGCCTATCATGGTTCGAAGATCGCAACTAAGCTCAAGGTGATGGGGGTCGAGCTCGCTTGCATGGGTGTTACCGAAGCGAAGGAAGAGCGGGATGAAATCATCCAGTTTTCCGAACCTAAACGCGGCACGTACAAGAAGTTGATCGTCCGCGACGGGCGTCTCGTTGGCGGCATCCTAATGGGCGATATCAGCAAAGCCGCCTTTCTCATGCAAGCTTTCGACCGCGACTCGCCTTTGCCGGAGGAGCGGCTGTCTCTGCTTTTTGACCTTGGAGCCCCGAGTCAAAAGGTGACCCTCGATGAAATGCCCGCGGCCGCCCAGGTTTGCAATTGCAACGGGGTCAGCAAGGGTGCCATCGCAGCCTGCGTCGCCAGCGGGGCGCGAAGCCCAAAGTCGGTGATGGAGAAGACGCGCGCCGGCATGGGTTGCGGCTCGTGCAAGGGTCTTGTCAGCGATATTGTCGCGTGGCTTTGCGGCGGCGAGACGGAAGAAGATCCTTCGGTCCACTATTATGTGCCTTGCATCCCGATGACCAAGCCCGATCTCACCAAAGCGATTCGGCAGCAAGGGCTAAAGTCGGTCTCCAGCGTCTTCGCCGCCTTGGCGGATGGGCACGAGGACGCGGCGAGCAAGCCGGCACTCGCATCTCTGCTCAGCACCCTCTGGAACCAAGCGTATGAAGATGAGCGCGACGCCCGCTTCATCAATGACCGCGTGCATGGGAATATTCAAAAAGACGGCACATTCTCTGTCATCCCCGAGATGCCCGGCGGGGTGTGCACGCCCGATCAACTTATGCGCATTGCCGACGTTGCCGTGAAGTTCAACGTCCCGTTGGTAAAGCTGACCGGCGGCCAGCGAATTGACCTTGTTGGAATCCCTAAAGACCAATTGCCCCTTGTCTGGCGTGACCTCGATATGCCGGCAGGATATGCCTGGGGTAAAAGCTACAGGACTTGCAAAAGCTGCATTGGGAGCGATTTCTGCCGTTTCGGGTTGGGCGATAGCATGGCGCTTGCCGGCAAGATCGAGAAGCGATTTAGAGGTATCGACAGCCCCGGAAAGCTCAAATTGGCGACGGCCGGGTGTCCGCGTAATTGCTCGGAGGCTCTCGTTAAGGATGTTGGGGCGGTTGCCGTCGAAGGGGGTCAGTGGGAAATTTACGTTGGTGGTGCCGCTGGATCCCATGTCCGCAAGGGTGATCTCTTGTGCACCGTCGATAACCACGATGACGTGCTTCTCTATTCAGGACGCTTCATGCAGTGGTATCGCGAAAACGCTAAATATAAGGAGCGGACCTACACCTTTGTCGAACGTATGGGCATCGAGCGGGTCCGCGCTGTGATTGTTGAAGATAGCGAGGGGATCGGCTCGGCACTAGACCAAGCCATGCAGGAATCGGTTGAGGCAAGCCGCGATCCATGGCTTGAACGGGATGCTCCGAAGACGGCCAATCAATTCGCCGAATTGGCGGAAGGAGTTTGAGATGGCGCCCGAACAAGTAATCGGCTCGATCAAGCAAATACCAAAAGGCGAAGGACGGACATTCGAAGTTGCTGGGCAACGGGTCGCAATTTTTCATACCCGCAAGGGCGATGTTTTCGCGATAGGCGCTTCCTGTCCTCATCGTAACGGCCCGCTGGCCGATGGACTAACGGACGGCACGACTGTTATCTGTCCCTTGCATGAGCGCGCCTTCGATCTCCGCACCGGAGCCGGAATTGGTCACGACGATTGCGTGACGCCCTATCGAGTACGCTTAGGTGGTGACGGTACAGTGTTCATCATTCGCGACTTGACTGGTCGAGAGCACACTTCTTGCGCTGCTTCTCCAGGTGAATGATCTCCGATACTTCGATTCTGTAATCTGTAAGTCGCAAGGCTCAGTAGTCGCACCAATGAGAGGCAGGTGGTTTCCGAGAAAGACAGAGGCAGAGCCGCGATCCAAGTGCTGCTTTATTTCCGGCGTAGGTTCGAGCTCGGATCCAGTTGCGGTGTGATCACTTTCGAGAGACAACGAGGCAGTTACCTTCGCGCCCCATCGCAGCTCATCAATCGCCCCACATCTCGATGGCCACAGATGACTCAAAATTGACTTGGGAAGCCCGGCGACGCGTTTCGGCTACTCTTTTGCCTGCCCAATACCAAAAAAACCTGCCAGCACCCGCCTCTGAGTCACGGCGAGGTCATCAATTTACCCGCCGTTCACGCCGGTCTGTATTTCATGCTCACCCCAGTCGTTTGCGAGACATTAAAGACGATTGTACCGTGTGCTCCAGTATCGGAACCGCCCAGCCTTGCTCCGGGTGAGCTAGTTTTGCTTCAAATCCCCCCCAATCCGCTACGAGATAAAGATACCAAGCCTGCTTGCTTTGAATGCGTGCGCAACGCAATAGACCACCCTAGATCTTATAGTGCTTTAAGGGTGATGCCTTATAGTGACACGAGTTCATAAGTTCCTCACTGCAGAGCTCAAACCATCCGGTACTGGATTTGCACACAGTCATAGCTTTGATTGCTTTATCAATTCGGCGCGGAAGCATTCATTGGTTCATTGAGTTAGATACCACAACGCTCGAAAGCCGGTGCCGTCGTCCCATCGTCTTTCTCGCTTAAAGCCAAGCTTACGCAGTGCCGTACCCAATTCGCCGGGATGGCAATTTCCCCGCCATCGACCACGCAACGCGGCTTGCAGAGAAGTGAGGGATAATCCTTCGTGCTGGAGGCTCCATTGGAATGGTGGAAAGGAGCCGACCCAGCCGTTCTTCCAGGGGTGTCAGACGTTCACGTGCGGCTTGTGTGGCGGCGCGTTCTTTCTCGGCATGCTGAGCTTGGTCCCGTTCCACAGCGGCATTCAATTCTCGAATATAAGCGCTCACCCATGCCTCCTGCTGTGACCATTCAGACGACAGGATCATTTCCGAGACCCACCTGCCTCAGTCGAAATTTACCAGACTTGGATCCTTTGCGCATATTTCAACCGGAGGCCGGTTGCCCGGTGCACTGCTTTTCCGGATCAAACCGGCTTTTTCCAACGCCTCCAAAGCGGAATACACAGCCTTTCTTCCACAGGCGGCAATTACTTCAATTTGGTTCGTTGTCTTGATGGTCGTGGAACGCTGCACACCCACTAGGAACCAGAGTGCAACCCCGACGGCTCCAGCCTTCCCAGGCAGCGAATTGGCTTTGGAAATCCAGTCGAGAGGTATCGGACCCTTAATAAATTTGGGCCTGGGCGGGCGCACTTCATAAGCGCCAGTTTTATGGTTGAAGACATGACGCTGAACGGGGCCAACGTCATCCTGATTAGGCAGTGTGTAGGGGAGCTTATTCATTTATCTAAATAAGAAATTAATAAATCGAGCACGTTCGCAGGTGTCGGCCAGCCAAGGGTAATAAAGCAACCAAATTCGGCAGAGGTGTAGAAGGCAACAAACAAAGCAGAATCGTCTGTTGGAAATGGCTCAGTAGTGAGCTGCGCCAAATCACTTTCCCATAAACGAATGGTTTGACCCGTAAAATATTCACGAGCAACCATGCATACGGGGTGCGGAGGGTTGCCCTCCACACCATTGTCGGGGTGAAACTCAAAATCACAGAGCCAAACCCCTTCTGGGTAATGCGGCATTGCATTCATGACCGACCTAGCAATTCCCTGATGGTGGGATAGTCTGCATTTTCGATGACACGCCCCCGGAATGCGATCTCCACAAGTTCCTGGAAATCGATCTCAGGCCATTTGGGCTCCGCTCGTAGCTCCTCAGCCACCACCAGGTCATAATAACCCGCTGCCATATTCGCGGAGCAACGTACCCAGTGTGTTTGCGCCTTGAGTACACATTGCGAAAGTGACTCATGCCATTGGTTGCGCTTGCCGTCTGGGCCAGGCAAAGGCACAGGAATGATGAAGGGATTCCCCATGCGGTCGACCGCAGAATAAAGTGTTACCGGTTTCACTAGTTCCGGTAAGGCGTCCCATCCAGCTGGGCTGAGAATATAGGTTTCACCCTTCTCCTTCCGATCCAATACCATCGGCGGGAGACCGCCAGGCTTCGTCAGGATGCACACGGAAGAATTGATCCTTCCGTGGTTTCCTAATCGGTACCGTTGTCAGTTGGCGTTTAACGCCGAAGGTGTGAGCAAAGTCCTGCTTGAGGCGAAGGGACTCAAGATCGAAACCCTTGATGAACGCACCACCGGTAGGGGATGTTGGAGCTACCTGCGGTGCCGACTCGAGGCCATTGATGGCCGCTGTGGGCGGAATAGAACTGGGTTCGTCGCCGTGGTTGAGAGGACTCAGCATGCTGTTTTCCATGGTACTAAAATCTCCTAAAACGTTAGATGTGGGGGATGAGATGGGGCTTTGGGGCTGGCGGTCAGGCATTGCGGCCTCCTGCTAACGTCGCATTTCGATTTTGGGAGGGTTCGCGTGACGTCCGCCGCGGGCATGGGTTCCGTCTCTTCCAAGGCGTATCGGTCGGCGCGATGTCGTTATTGCTGAGCGGTCTAGGGGGCAACTTCATTCCGCCTCTCCGCTCGCTGGCAGGGCAATAAATAGGCCTCCGCATTTCCGGGACATCATTGTTACGAGGTTGCTCGTCGTGCGTTCCCTTCATCGGAAGCGAAGTGAGCCAGCAGCGTCGCGCAGAATGTGGAGTTGCTCGCGCTCACTCTGCATCGACTTCGGTGCTAGGTCGCCTTCGCGCCGAGTCAAATAGGTGTCAACCAGATCGCCAAGGATTCTAACCTCGGTGATGCCGGCTTTTGCTCGGCGGCGTTCCAAGGCTGGATCCCGCCCCTCTTTCGCGATCGCTTTAATTTCGGACAGCGCCCTGCGAGCGTCGGCGACCGATGAAGCTGGAAAATGTCCAATGACGATTCGCCGAGCATTCGTATCGCCATGCCGGCGAACTCGGGCCTGGAACGTCTTGGTGCCGCTTGCTTCGAGACACACAACGAGCCCGCGGCCGAGTGCTATCCATTGCCGCCCGGCGGTTGCCTTGACGTTCTGGAGATAGGCCTGCCAGCCCTTGTCGGTAGTTGGTAGGACGCTCCGACGGATGTTCACCATGCGTTTATTTCACGAGACACTCTGTGAGACGCTATTTCTCTGAACGGACGTGTCTCTTAGCATATTCAGATGTACCACGGCGAACGAATAAGAGCAAGCCGAATTGAGACCCTAATTGCAGCGTATCATACTGTTATTAGGTAACTAATTTTATGACTTTATAAGGATATTTTGCTGGTGCCGGTTGCAGGATTTGAACCCACGACCTACTGATTACAAATAAGTAAATATGGTTGACTCATATTGTCGCATCGAATCTAACGAAGTGTTATAAGTATCTGTTTTATATCTGGTAACTCGCCGGTAATTGCGCGCCGTGTAGGCGTCGTCGACGGCGTCTTGCGCCGCCGCTCCAAAACAAGAGCATGCGATAACGAGTGAACAAAGACTAATGCGAGTCCATCTCATTGCCACGTTCCTATGCAACAAGTTATAGAGCATGCACGCGTCTTAGCAGCTAGTCTTATTGTCAACCTGGGGAGCGCATCGCCTATGACAGCGAATAGGATCGTTCTGGTGTATGTCATCGTATTGCTTGTGGTTTCGGGGCTTTATGTCTTCACGACAACCCTTGCAACGTATTCACATGTTGCTACGCCGAGCCTCGAAAACGCCATACCAATATTTGTTGACCTTCTGAAGGTTATTGTCGGGGCGGCGATCGGCTCGGTTTCCACGGCGATTGGCAAATTACGAAGCTAAAGCAAGACTGGCTGCCCGTGTCTTTGGTTGAAGTGCAACCTCTTGGACATCCTAACCGGCTTTTACAAATTGTATGAAATTGAATCAGTGCAGGGCTTCACGCTTCCGACACTGGTTGTTTGAGGACATCTTTTTGATTTCATGAGCCCACGATCACACCGGTTATCAAAAACCGAGAGCCCCGGCAGCCACGGTCGAGGTAAATAATTCCTAGCGAGGCGGTCAGTTGAGCTGCATAAGAATTGTATGGCCTATTGCGTCAGCTTGGCATCATTGACTGCAGCCGTCAGGCATCTGTGTCGCTACGGCGACACCGATATCTTTCCACACCTTCCAGAACTGACCTTTTTCGCTGACAAGGAAGAGGCCGTGGTAGCTGAACTCGGCCAACTAGATCTGGACAATTACGCGCCTGCCGGTGCCATCGAGGCCCTGGCTCCCAAGGGCCGATATAGCTTCCGCATCGCTCATCAGCTTCAAGCGTTGGATACAGTCCTTCTCCTGGCATGCGTTGTTGAGATCGGCAAGAAGATCGAGGCCAGGCGCCAGCCTATCCCAACCGCCCGGGCGTTCTCCTACCGCTTCTCTGGCGACGTGAGGCGCGGTCAGGTCTTTCGAGAGCATCGCACATACAAAGATTGGCTGCATAAGCAGCAGTACCTCATTGAGAATGACAGGGAGATAAAACGAATAGTAAGCACCGATATATCAGATTATTATTCCAGGATTAATTTTCATAGACTGGAAAATCTTCTCGACGAAGTCGCGCCGAACCATGGAGCAGCTCGCTTCATTAAGAAGCACGTCAAGATTATCCGGGCAAAACAGTCCTTCGGTCTCCCGGTCGGGGGGAGTGCCGCTCGTCTCCTTGCGGAATTGGCATTGGCCGATATAGACCAAGCTCTGCGCGACAGGGGAATCTTGGCGACGCGGTTTGTTGACGACATCAGAATCCTTCTGAAGAAATCCGATGATCCTTATGACGCGCTTGGGTACCTCGCCGAACAGTTGGGTATCAACGAAGGTTTATCGCTAAATGCAGCCAAAACATCAGTCGTTAATCGCCGAGAGTATATTCTCCGGCTGGAGCGTTTGACTTCGGACCTCGAAGAGGAGGCCGAAGGCGTCGCTTTGGACGCGCTCACCGCGGATCTCTATTTCGAAGATGAGCCAGATCAGGACGATCTCGAGCGATTGAAAGGGCTGAATCTCGTTGAGATGCTGAAGAACGAGATCGACAAAGATAATTGGGATATGGGGCACATAAAGGTCATCTTCCGCGCGCTAAGAATCGCTAAACCGAAGGAGGCTATGGGCTTCATCAGAGACAGATTCGCGGAGTTATTCGTATTCGGAAAAGAAATGTGCCTCCTGATGGAGGTGTTGCAAGACAACTCACCCAAGTGTTTCGACGATCTTTTGGACAACCTAATCGAAGCCATACTTACTCCACCCGCACTTAGCGTTCAGCTAATTCGTACTTGGCTTTTAGAAATATTCGTGCGTGGTATTATAGACATACCCTTAATTAAACTACATAAGCTGGAATCACTTCCTGCGGCGATTGACAAAAGACAATTACTCTTGATACGGGGGCGACGCGGCCACAAGAATTACTTCAGAAAGCAGAAAACTGCAATTCATCACTTCTCCGACGTTGAACTCTCTTCCTTGGTATGGGGTGCGTCGTGTCTTCCAAAAGATGAGTACAAGATGTGGCTCAGGACTTTGAAGGCCAGCTTCAGCAAACCGCTTGGCCTTCTGTTTCTTGAATGGGCGGCTCTTAACCAAACTAAACTATATCAAAAATTGAAGAGGGCAATCGCTGACCAACCAGAGTAAAATGCAGGTTCTGCTCTTCGGGACAGTAAGCCAAATAACGCTTGTCTGTTGACGCCTCTTGCCGATGTTGGCGCAAGCAGGACTCTCGCGATGTCCACGTTCTGGTCGCAATTAGGTGCAAAGCGGACACGGAATGAAGCGATGTTCGATAATCTGAATTTACAAGTACGCGCAATGCTTGAGCCCGCGTCCGTCTGCATCGTTATTTCCAAAACGTCAATTTTTAAAAATTTGGGCCAAAATTTTTACGCGACCATCGAGCGCACCCACCCTATGAAACTCGATTTCCCCCACGCCCCCTGCTGAGGCCGAAAAGAATTCCTTAAAAAAGGTCGCCCGATCGTGGCGCGAGCGCATTATCCGCTCAATTGAATGACGTCGCAGTGAGTTTTAGGGGCGCTGGATTGGCATCTGCCCTCGAAGCGAAAAAAGCCGCCTGTGAGTCTATGAATCCCTTGGAAACGAAGAATGGGGGAAGCAGCGGCAGGTAATGACCGTCTGGTGATGCAGATTGAGTCCGGGCGAGAACGTTCCAACACTGGGTTTAATCGGAAAGTGTTTCCGCTGGAATAGCTAGTGTGCAACGCGCGGAGCCTTGAAGCTGCGTGCGAACCATGAAACCTAGGTGAAACCTTATAGCCATGAGCTGCGCTGTTTCGGCTGACAATATCATGGCTAAGATATTGATTTCACTGGTGCCGGTTGCAGGATTTGAACCAGCGACCTACTGATTACAAATTTGATGGCCTGGCAAATCATGGCATATTCTGACGTTTTCTATAAAACTTCAATAT
Organism: Methylocella sp.; assembly: GCA_035622375.1. Lineage (GTDB taxonomy): Bacteria > Pseudomonadota > Alphaproteobacteria > Rhizobiales > Beijerinckiaceae > Methylocapsa. The sequence continues at coordinate 14,600 of DASPVM010000026.1, forward strand.
CATGTGAATCAATGGACTGACGATTTCCCTTGCTTTCCAGCGCAATCTGGCTTTAGCTTCTTTCTGCTTACCGAATGCTTACCGGAGTTTTTCCTGATTTTGGAGACTCAAAATCAGAGGTCCGCTGGCTTCGGTTCCAAGCCGCTGAAAGGATTGGTCTTTTAGCGGTAAGCAGTCAGAGGGCCGGGACATGCCAAGGGGAAGGATCAGCAAACGCTCGGTTGGCGCGCTCCAGTGCCCGACAGGCAAGGACCGTGCATTCCTGTGGGATGATGCGATTGCTGGGTTTGGCGTTGCTGCCTTCCCGTCCGGCAAGAAGGTTTACGTTACTCAATACCGTCGGGCCGGACACTCGCGCCGGGCTGCAATTGGCGAGCATGGCAGGCTCACGCCCGATGAAGCCCGCTCCGAAGCAAAGAAGCTCCTTGGCTTGGTTGAGGCAGGGGCGGACCCGATTGCCGAGCGGCGCAAAGAGCGCGAGCTGCGCACCTTTGGCGCCGTGGCCGATGATTTCCTGGTTTCTCACATTGCGGCCAAGCGCAAGGGCCGGACGAGCAGCGAGTACCGGCGCATATTGCAAGGCCGGATAGTGCCCGCCTTCGGCTCAAAACGCATTGTTGACGTGCGGCGCTCGGATGTGGCGAAGCTTCATGCCAAGCTGGCCAGCACACCCTATGAGGCAAACCGGGCGCTTGCCCTCATTTCTGCGGTGTGGAACTGGGCCGCCAAGCGTGATGAAGTGGCGCTTGCGGATAACCCGGCAAAGGGGATTGAGCGCTATCGTGAACACAAACGCGAGCGGTTCCTAACTAGCGATGAACTTGCCCGGCTTGGCGACGTGCTCCGCGAAGGCGAAACCATCGGCCTGCCCTATGAGGTGGATGAATCGAAACCAAAGGCGAAGCACGCGCCAAGGGTTGACAAGCGGCGGGTCAAGCTTGATCCCTTTGCAGTTGCGGCAATCCGGCTCTTGATCCTTACCGGTGCCCGCCTTCGCGAGATTCTTGACGCGCAATGGCAGCAAGTCGATTTTGAGCGCGGCGTGATTTTCCTTGCCGACTCCAAAACAGGCCGCAAGACGCTCTATTTGAGCGCCGGGGCGTTTGAGGTTGTATCGAGCCTGCCTCGCATCCAAGGCAACCCTCATATGATCGCCGGCGCCAAGGGCGGGGCGCCACGTGCCGACCTCAAGAAGCCTTGGCGGGCTGTGACAAGGGCCGCTGCTCTTGAGGGCGTCCGGCTTCATGATCTGCGCCATTCCTTCGCGTCCGTTGGTGCTGGCGCGTCACTGGGGCTACCTATCATCGGCAAGCTCTTGGGCCACTCCCAGGCCGCGACAACCCATCGCTACGCCCATTTGGACGCGGACCCGATGCGGCGGGCCGCTGAGGCCATCGGCAGCACTATCAGTGCGGCAATGAACCGGAAGCAAAGCGCCGAAGTTGTGCCGCTGAAAGGAACAAACGCAGAGAGGTGAAACGAGACACGCGCGGATAGGCCGGCCAGCTGACAAGCCGGGAATGCATCGCCCGGTTTCCCTGCGTTCCTTACGATGCTCGCGAGATGCACGCGATGGATAAGTGGGAGCTTGCTTGGGATGCGTTCATCATGACTGGCGACGGCAAGCAGCTAGCCGTGTTGATAAACAGTGATGAGCCAATCCCTGGCTGGTTGAGGTTTGCGCTAGCAGCAAGGATAGACCCGGGCCTGTGCCCTGAAACATTCCGCCCTGAAGATGGCAGGATTATTTATGCTCGCCCAAAGAGAAAGGTACAAAAATGGCGGGCATATACGACCCGGATTGAAATGGGGATGGCTGTTGTCGATGCGTGCGCTGCGGGCGTACCCCAAAAAAAAAGCGCTGGGCAAAGTAAGTGAAGCCTTTGGCGTCTCTGAAAGCTATCTCAAGCACGCGCTGACGTTAGCAAAACTGCTGCCCTCTATTTATAAAGTAAAGAGCGCGCGAGCGGCTGAAATTGAGAGAGCTGTTCCCGCAGTTTTATGACGGCAGTGCAAACTTTTGAACCGAAAGTGTACACTAGATAACTGTTGCGCCGGAATTAAACGTGTATAATTTGCGGAGCTGTTCGGAATTTTGCATCAACGCAAGGAACAGCTATGCGAACTGCCAATCTCTCAAACGATTCCGAAGCGACTTTCGTTCGCCGCGAGAAAGCCGCTGAATATCTGCGCGCAAAATATGGCTTCTGTTCGCTTAAGACCCTAGCGAAACTCGCCTCAATCGGCGGCGGGCCGAAGATGTCTTACGCGGGACGGTTGCCGCTCTACAAGCTCGAAGATCTCGATACCTGGGCGCTGGCGCAAATCAGCCGTCCGGTGCGCAGCACCTCGGAGGCCGATACTGTTCGCAAGGCCGCGATTTATCGCCAGGCTGAAGCGCGCTGAGCCATGACCCCACAAAACGAAACCCCGGCTGACGGGCCGGGGCTCGCAGAAAGCACGTTTCCTGGCGGGAATTGCAGCTTTGAGATAACGACAAAAGCGCACGTCGCGCAAGCAAAAATAGAACTTTTAATTGATGACATTGGCTGCAACGTTGGCGTGTTGATTAATACCCTGCACGCCGTGCTCGCTCTGCGCGATGCCGAAGATGTGAAGGGGATGCTTTACAGCCTCCGGCGCGGAAAGGGCTACTGGAAAGCTATCTCTCTTTCGGCAGCTGAGCTCATCGCAGTAGCGGCCGAGCAACAAAGCGCCATAAGGCAGACGGCGGCGAGCCAATGAGAAGCCGCCGCCGTCTTGCCAATCGCCGCGGCGCCGAGACATTCGATTTTGAGCATGCCGGCCATCGCTTCTCGCTGACCGTCGGACGCTTCTCCGATGGCAAGCCTGCCGAAATCTTCCTGAGCTCGAGCAAGCCAGGATCGCTGATCGAAGCGATCGCGCGCGATGCTGCAGTCACGGTGTCGATTGCCCTGCAATTCGGAGCGGACCTCGAAACCATACGCGGCGCATTGACGAAGGACCATGACGGCGGACCCGCGACATTGTTGGGCGCCGCTCTCGATCAGCGCGCCGCTTCTTGCCGCGCTCGTTTTCAACAGCCATGCAGGTCACGCCTTTGTCGAGCATGTTGCCAGCCGTCCTGGCGAGGGCGCCGTTGGGGCCTTCGCTTTTGGCCGTTCCCGTGGCGTTGTCGAGGGCGTCCTTGGGGCTGCGGGCATTCCTTGCAGATTCATTGCGCCAGCCTCATGGAAACGAACCGTAGGGCTTTCTCTGGCCAGCAAGGATGCAGCTCGCGCCGAAGCCATCCGCCGCTGGCCCTCCTATGCCGAGCACTTTGCACGTGTCCGGGACAATGGCAGGGCTGAAAGCGCCCTGATTGGCCTTGCCGGGCTCATGCGGAAGGGCGGTGCATGATGAATGCGTCGCCGCAACCCGAGAAGAGAGAGATTGAGCGGCTCGCGAAACTAAGCCGTCTTGACTACGAAAAGGAGCGCCCTGCGGCGGCCAAGCGACTAGGTATTCGCGCCCCAATTCTCGACAAGCTTGTCGCGAAGGAAAGGCCACAAGACGAAGGCCGCAAGTTGGAACTGCCTGAATCTAAGCCTTGGCAGGATCCCGTGGACGGCGCGGCCCTGCTAGATGAAATTGAAGCTCTTGTCGAACGATTCGTCGTCTGCAGTCTGCCGGACCGGACAGCGATGGCCTTATGGGTCGTGCTGACATGGTTTGAGGAAGCCGCGCAAGTCGCGCCAATTCTGAATATCCAATCGCCCGAAAAGCGGTGCGGCAAGAGCACATTGTTGGCACTCATCATGAGGTTGGCGAAGCGGCCTTTGGGCGCGTCCAACATCTCGCCCGCCGGGATATTCCGAGTTGTTGAGATGCACCGCCCAACCCTTGTGATCGACGAAGCCGACGCATTTCTGAACGATAGCGAAGACGCCCGGGGAATTATCAATTCAGGACACACACGCGATGCGGCGTTCGTTATTCGATGCGAAGGCGATCCACCCGAGCCGGCAAGGTTTTCGACTTGGGGGTTTAAAGCGATTGCCGGCATTGGGCACCGGGCGGCAACCATCGAAGATCGGAGCATAGCGATCAAGCTGCAGCGGAAGGCGAAGGGCGAGAATGTCGAGCGGCTGCGTCACGCCGGCCGATCTATGTTTGATGGGACAGCTGCAAGGCTTGCGCGATTTGCGAGGGACAGCCTGGAAGCCTTTTCCCAAGCGCGGCCCACTTTGCCCGACGCTCTCAATGATCGAGAGCAGGATAATTGGGAAGGACTTCTTGCAGTCGCGGAAGTTGCGTGAGGAGTGTGGCCGCGAAAGGCAGCGCAAGCCGCGCTTGCTCTGAGTGGCTCTGATGAAGAAGCACAAAGCCCCGGATCGCTCCTACTAGCCGACATTCGCTCGGCCTTCGCGGAATGTGGCTCAGGCAAAATGGGAAGCGCGGCGCTTGTCGAGGCGTTGGTTGCGATGGAGGAAAGGCCATGGGGCGAATGCCGTCACGGTAAGCCAATAAATCAAAACTGGCTCTCACGGCGGCTGGTCGAGTTCAAAATTCACTCAAAAAACCTACGCCCAACGCCCGGCGCCAAGCCCGTCAAGGGCTATGAAAGGGAAGCTTTCGCGGATGCATTTTCACGTTATTTGCCCGAAACCGGCCTTCAATCCGTAACACCGCTATAATCCAATAAAAACAATGGTTTAGACGAAATAAAAAGCGTAACAAGCTCAAACGGTGTTACGGTTAAAAAATGCACGAACCTATTGAAAACAAACGATTGTTACGGTGTTGCGGTTCAAAACCCGGAATCTGGCGCTCACACGCAAATTGACGGCTACAATGGCTCGAAAGCGAGGACCCGGATATGAGCGCCCGCCAGCTGATCGAACGCTCCAGTAAGGCCGGACTGTCGATCACGGTTGATGGCCCGGACCTTGTGGTTGAGGCCGATAGCCATATTCCAGACGATCTGCTTACCGAGCTGCGCGATCACAAGCCTGAAATCATCGCCCTGTTGCAGCCACAGCCTGTAATCGTAGAGTTCGACCCTGCCCGGCTTCAAAGGGCGCTGATAGAAGGAACGACGAGGCCATCCGGCTTGGCTTAACCGACCGATGGTGTGCGTGCGGCCGTCTGGCAATCTGCGAATGGCCGATCGGAAATCGACGTCTTTGGAAATGCATGGAATGCGCAAGATCGTGATCGACACCGGCTTATGTTATGGCCGCGCTACCAGGAACCCAGCTACTATCCACGCCACAGCTAGACCCAACACAAGCGTAGCCAGGATTGGCACGAACGCCAATGCAGCAAATTTGGCGACTTCGCGGTCTATAGGGATCAGATCATCAAACTTTATGCCTCCAACAAGGCACGAACGTGGATTACCAAGCGCGGGGTTTGCCTTGAGTGTTTCAAAGCACTTTTGTTGCCGGGCGGCCTCTTGGTAGGGCCGCACGACTCCATCGTATTCCACCCACGTAACGAGTGCGATCCATAATGCCGATGCGACGATCCAAAGCCTACGTCGCCAATTCATTTTCAAAAGCTCACTTCAACCAAGAAATTTCGACCCGCTGAGGTCTGCCGTTGGGGCTGCTGCTCTCGACGGCCTTCCTTGGCTCGGCGTCGACCTGAATATCATTGACAGTCAGATTTTGAAGACTTGTGACTTGTACCTTACTTGCTACAACGTTCCTCATGCCCGAAATCAGCACAGAAACTATCCCAAGGCGCCTCAGGCTCGGCCTTGTCGGAAACACCGAATAGAGGCATGGTTCTGTCCTAATCGTGGTACTTCCGGCGAATCCCGGTCAAAACCACATAGCTGGAGGAAACTTTTACCCTTGGTCAAGTTCGCACCAGGGCTATTAGCTTGGAGGCATAATGAATGAAGAATTCAGTAGCCGCTTTGACCGAATTGCTACCTTCCTTAGCCTTTTCAAAAAGACGTGCGCGTAATTTGATCGCGGTCACGGGATTATTTGTATCTACATCTATTGCTTCTGCGGAGTGTGCAAGATGTATTCATGAAAACGGATCAGCCAAGAGGCCTGGATATTGGGGGCCGAATTCAGCTACATATTTCTACCATAATCAATGTCCGTTCGACGTAACTGCGAAATTCGACTACGATGATGGTACCGAGGATGAACTTGATCTGAAGCCTGGACAAACGAGAAATATAAGCTGCAGGGGCTCGCAAAACTGTCAAATTGGTCTGCGTGCAGTGGTTTGTCACGAGAATTCAGGCCAAGGAAGCAGCCGGAATAATAACTTCAATACAGGTCCGGGAGGCTCGTCGCAGGCGGGACGTGGTTCCGGCGGCTCAAATGATGGCGAGGGTGCTCGGACTCATTCTTCTGCCTGCGGAACGGGTATGCAATCATGTGTCGCTACCTGCGGCAGATCTTATGGTTGCAGTCCAACATTTGATCCCAGGACCTCTGGAGGTGACCTCCATTGCCCTGGAGGCGTAGCACCTCAAGGTATTAAAAGTTGTATAAATTCTTGTTGCCCCGAGCAATGCGGCTTGAGGCTGCCAAGTGCGCGGCTCCCTATGTCCATCCAAAGCTCAGCTCGGTCGAACTGGCTGGAAAAAAAGACGGAGCTCCGATTGAGATCGATGACGCGGCGAGGGTTAAGGCGCTCGCGGTACTTATTGCTAGGATTAAACTTGGAATTGATCAAGATCCAATTTAGTGCCGAATAATTAAAATTATTATGGTTGATTTACGATGATATACAGTGATTGTTTTATGGAATTGCCTCGGGAGATATTTAAATAGTTTGCCATTGATTTTGATTGGAGTACTAGCCTGGAGCATAATAGTGAAAATATTTTTTACTACCTCTTCGCAATTGGCCAGCTCATCAATATAACCATCTAGCGCGAAGCACCCTGCCTTGACCATGCTATCGGTTATTTTTATATATTCAGAAGCGATATCGTTGGTGATTAATTCTAACGCCTTATCACTGACTATTTCTAACGGCCTCGGCTGAAATCCGAAGAGGCGACTGTGGCGATTGTCTGATGTAACGACGCATTCCATACTATTTCCTTGCCAAATCCGTTTTGGAGATTAACGGGAGAGGTCTCGGGCGCATCGGCGCCTGGACCCTCATGCATGGCAAGCTGGAACAATATGAAGGATGGAATGAAAGCGATGGCCCAGCCAAACCAATGGCCGGAAAGCCATATATATAAAGCGGCCATACCCATCCCCAGACCCAATATATATATACCATTGAGAACCCTTTTGCCCTATCATATGCGCATCGGCGGCACTGCGGGGACGTATGTCAGTGTGCCGCTGTGATCGCGCCTCGGTTCAACGTTCCCGTTTGGAACGTTGAAGTTTCGTGTATATCGTCGGCCAGTCGCATCTTCGCGCGGCTTTCCATCAAACGTGCATCGGCAACGTGCGCGCCGCGCTTTACGCGAATTTCCAATTTCTGCTTACCGAGCGCTTACCGAAGCGGCTGTCCTGGCCGATGATTGGCTCTCAATTGCATATAAGTCATTGATTGCACTGGTGCCGGTTGCAGGATTTGAACCCGCGACCTACTGATTACAAATCAGTTGCTCTACCAGCTGAGCTAAACCGGCCTGCGTGTAACTGGTACGAGTGATTATTCGTCCCATCGCACGTGACACCTTGCGTTACTAGCACCTAAGGGCGCTCTTGGAAACTCTCAATGGCGGGCCGTTCGCCCGCTAGAAGCAGCGGACTTCCGCCTCTGCTTGGGCCCGGTGCAGTTCGGCGAGCATGGTCTTCGATTGTTCGCTCGCCCGGAACATCGTGCCGATTTGGCCTTGCACTTGGTTCATGCTGGCGACAGTCTGGGCAGCGACATATTTGTCATAGGCGAGCAAAGACGCAATGACATCGATCGAGCAGGAGCAGCGCCTCAGCGAATCGGGGGTTTCGCCATTTGTCTGCATGCAAGCGAAAACATATTCGGCTCGTGCCTCGGTCGGATAGTCACTGCATTCCGCCGCGGCCGGAAGCGAGAAGGCCATGGCGAAAGCCAGAATAACGGCGCCAATTGGTTTCATTTACTTTCTTTTTCCCAAAGCCTCTTGCCAATGCCGTGCCTTCAACTTTTTGGCTCGGGCTGAAGCGTGTTCCCTTCGCTCACGCGGCGTTTTTGATGCCGTTCCGGATGATTTTCCGAGGCTTCAGCTGTCAAGTTCGCGGTACCGGCCAGGCTTAGGTATGCATGGCCAACGAAGATATTAGCAGGCCTCGAGCGGTGCTTGAACGCCTCGATGGTGAAAAAGATTTTCCCCGCCTCTCGCCTTCAGGTCAAGAAAAGCGTATTCGTGCCCAGTGTCGCTGATCCAGAAAATCCCATATTGGTACTTCATCAAGCGGCCTACCATGCAACGCGTGTATTCGGCTTCAATCCCATAATTGCCGTGATGGAACTCGACCAAAAGCATCTTGGGACGCACCGTCGTTGCGATCATGTCATCTATGACGGCATATTCGAAACCTTCGATGTCCATTTTAATGAGGTCGAGGTGATTATGACCGAATTGCTCCATTAACGTCGAAAGTCGGCGTACCGGGCATTTCACGCTCCCTGTCTGCTCTGCCGTAGGATCCATCCAGAGACTGTACGAATGCCACCCTATCCTAGCAGGAACCTGAAATTCAGCTTCCTCGTCTTGAGAACTCAATCCAAGCGCGTGAAAGTGAAATTTGTCAGGGAGAGGCTGCCGGGCGACCCAGCCAATAGAAATCGGGGTTGGGTCGAAAGCATGCACATCGCAGCCGACCGCTTCGATCAAGCCAGCATCAAAGGTTATGTCTTCCCCGACACCGACCGAGTAAACTATCGAGCTTGGCTCGAGCAAACCAAGGTCAACAGCGAAGGCACCGTATTCACTTCCTATTATCGAAATCGGCCGCCGGAGCGTCGGTTCGTGGACCCTAGTTCCCCGAAATCTATTCACCGCGCGGTGCAGGGGAGGGAGCCTTTTGATCGCCGATTTCATCGCCAAAAACACTTGTTGACTCCAAGATCGGCTCATAGGCCAAGTTCAGCCGCAGCCGTCGCATTATTTTTCCAGTTCATTCAAAATCGAATGAAGGGAAGGCCATTGCTTCTCGGCCTTTGCGAAGCGTCCGGCCGAAATATGACCCATGATTGTCGCAGGGCGGAGGGATCGGAAAGGCGATCCTTGCACTTTACAATGCACCAAAAGCGACAAAAGTCTAGTAAGTTTATAGATTTAGTGAAATAAGTGGTTTTTGGTCAAAACGACTTAATCACACGAACACGTTTCGCTCGTGAATTTTTCTTGTAGGTTTTCTATTACAAAGGAAAAAAATTTTTTGGGTTAAAGTATCTCATCTGTCGAGCTAGCGATTTAAATATGTTTCGATATTTTAGTCGATTTTCCAAATACGTGGGCAACGCTTTTCCTCCAAGGCTCCAGCCTCTTTTCAGATGAAGAGGCAGCACTCGACGATCTAAGTACCCGGGCGCGGCGCTGGCCACCAAGGAATCCTCGGCGGCGGCGGTGCGAATAGCCGAACAATTTGCTTTGATTTTTCCACCCTTTGATCCACATTGCGCTCGTCCAACAAATGGGATGGCGCATGCCGCAAGTGACCCTATCGTCTTATCTCGGATCGGTGGCCGCGGCTGGCGAAGGCTTGACAGGCATAGACCTTGCCCTTCGCGCCGTTGCAGCGGCGGCCAACGAGCTTTCAAGCCTCATCTCTCTGGGGCGCCTCTATGGGCAGCTTGGCGCGAGCCGGGGCAGCACGAACGTCGGTGGCGATGTTCAAAAGGAACTCGATGTCCTTGCCAATGAGCTCTTGGTTAATGCCTTCAAAGGCGCGCCAATCGCCGCCATCGTCTCGGAAGAACTGAGCGAGCCGCTCGTCCTCAATCCTTCGGCGCCCTTCGCCGTCGCGATGGATCCTCTGGATGGATCATCGAACATCGATGCCAACGTCTCGATTGGCACGATTTTCTCGATCCTCCCCACGCGGCAAAGCGCGGATAGTCCCGAGGCGCATTTTCTCCAATCCGGCCGACATCAGATTGCGGCCGGTTTCATTGTCTATGGGCCGCAAACCTCGCTCGTGTTTGCCCTACATAATGGGTCAACCCAGGTATTTATACTGAACCGCCACGACGGCGAATTCCATCGTGCTACGGTGCCAGCCATCCCTCGCGAATATCCAGAATACGCTGTCAATGCGTCGTATTACCGGCACTGGGACGCGCCCGTTCGTGCTTTTATCGATGATTGCGTGCAAGGTGCGGAGGGGCCACTCAAGCGTGATTATAATATGCGCTGGACTGGCTCCCTCGTCGCCGATGCTTACCGGATTCTATTGCGTGGCGGCGTTTTTCTTTATCCTGGGGATCAACGCCCAGGCTACCATGCGGGCCGGCTGCGGCTTCTCTATGAGGCAAATCCGGTGGCCTTCGTCGTTGAGCACGCAGGCGGCAAAGCAACGGACTGCATTCATCCCATTCTTGATATCGCGCCATCCGCCATTCATGCGCGCACGCCGCTCATCTTCGGCTCAACCGCGGCCGTCGAACTCGTCGCGCGCTACCACACGGACCCGCAATATACCGCCGAGCATGCCCCTCTTTTCGGTAAACGCGGCCTTATCCGGCCTTGAAGCTGAGAGGCCGCCGTGTCCGCCAAATATCCGATCATCTCCGTCACGGGATCTTCCGGCGCCGGAACGACATCGGTGCGGCGCACATTTGAACACATCTTTCGCCGAGAACGGATCGATGCCGCCTTTATTGAAGGAGATGCGTTTCATCGCTACGACCGTAAAGAAATGACGATAGCGATGGCGGAAGAGGAGAAAAGGGGCAACCGTAACTTCAGCCATTTCGGCATTGGCGCCAACCTCCTCGAAGAGCTTCAAGCAGTCTTCCGCAGCTATGCGGAGTCCGGCACGGGCAAGACGCGCCATTATGTGCATGATGAAAAGGAAGCGCTCGAATACGGCTGCGTGCCAGGGACATTCACGCCATGGGAGGCGCTTCCTGAAGGCAGCGACCTCTTGTTTTATGAAGGTCTACATGGCTCGCTCAGGGCTGATAACTTCAATATCTCGCAATATCCAGATTTGAAAATCGGCGTTGTTCCCGTGATTAATCTCGAATGGATTCAGAAAATCCATCGCGACTGCTCGGATCGTGGTTATACGACGGAAGAAGTCATGGACACGATGTTGCGGCGCATGCCCGATTATGTTCGCTACATCTGCCCGCAATTTACAGAAACTGACATTAACTTTCAAAGAGTTCCAACTGTAGATACATCAAATCCTTTTACCGCGCGCTGGATCCCGACCGCCGATGAATCCATGGTCATTATCAGATTTGCGAAGCCGCGGGGCATTGATTTTCCCTATCTCCTTTCTATGATTCCTGGCAGCTTCATGTCGCGTGCCAATTCAATCGTTATTCCCGGCAACAAGCTCGATCTTGCCATGCAGCTCATTCTTACGCCTTTTGTGCTGCAGCTTGTGGAACGCCGCCGGCGCTCCTTCGCGCATGATCCGCCATTGGCTACCGAGCACTAAATAGAGTATTATGATCTGATCTGTAAACCTGAGGAGAATATTGCATGGCTCGCATCACTCTTCGCCAATTGCTTGACCATGCGGCTGAGCATGGCTATGGCGTCCCAGCCTTTAATATCAACAATATGGAGCAGGGCCTCGCCATTATGGCGGCGGCTCAAGCGACGGAGTCGCCGGTCATTATCCAAGCGAGCCGCGGCGCTCGCGCTTACGCTAACGACGTTGTTCTGGCCAAACTCATTGAGGCGCTCATCGAGCTTTATCCCGATATTCCCGTCTGTATGCACCAAGATCACGGCAACAGTGAAGCGACCTGCTACACGGCTATTCAGCACGGCTTCTCATCGGTGATGATGGATGGTTCGCTCGAGGCCGATGCAAAAACGCCTGCATCCTATGATTATAATGTCGCGGTCACCTCTAAAGTTGTCGAGGTCGCGCATCTTGTTGGCGCCTCGGTTGAGGGGGAACTCGGCGTGCTCGGCTCGCTCGAACATGGCGGCGGCGAACAAGAAGATGGGCACGGCGCCGAGGGGCAGCTTAGTCGCGATCAGCTGTTGACGGATCCCGACCAAGCCGTGGATTTCGTCACGCGCACCAAGGTCGATGCCCTCGCCATCGCCATGGGGACCTCGCATGGCGCCTATAAATTTACGCGCCGGCCAGATGGCAATATTTTATCGATGAAGGTTGTCGAGGAGATCCATGAAAAACTCCCCAACATTCATCTTGTGATGCATGGATCCTCATCGGTTCCTCAGGAGCTGCAAGACCGCTTCAATGCTTACGGCGGCGCTATGCGCCAAACGTATGGCGTGCCCGTCGAGGAAATCGTGCGCGGCATCAAACATGGCGTGCGCAAGGTCAACATCGATACCGACTGCCGGCTGGCGATGGCGGCGGAAATTCGCCGCGTCACTGTGGAAACGCCGGGTGAATTCGATCCACGCAAGTTTCTAAAGCCCGCCTTGGAGGCGATGCAGAAAGTGTGCAAGGACAGGTTCGAGCAATTCGGTACAGCCGGGCAGGCGTCAAAGATCAAAGTGCTGCCTATGTCCGCCATGGCCAAGCGTTATGCCTCTGGCAGCCTCGACCCGCAACTAAGCTTGCGGCGCACAGCCGCGGAGTAGGGGCGCGCGCGAGCGCCTATCCATGGCACGATTTGCGCACCTTAAGATCGAGGCGATGCAGCGGCGAGGTCACGTCTGGCCATGATGCCCCTTATCATCGCGCCATCCATTCTCTCCGCCGATTTCGCCAAGCTTGGCGAGGAAGTCCTCGCCGTCGCGAAAGCTGGCGCCGATTGGATCCATATCGATGTCATGGATGGCCATTTTGTTCCAAACATCACGATGGGCCCAGTCGCGGTGCGCGCTTTGCGTCCGCTTGTTAAACTGCCGTTTGATGTCCATCTCATGATCTCGCCCTGCGATCCCTATCTCGAGGCTTTTGCTGAAGCCGGAGCGGATCGGATCTCCGTCCATGCAGAGGCCGGGCCGCATCTTCACCGTTCGCTTCAGATAATCCGCGGGCTCGGCAAAAAGGCCGGCGTCGTGGTCAATCCCGGAACGCCCGTGGCGAGCCTCAAGAACGTGCTCGATCTTGCCGATCTTGTGCTCGTCATGTCGGTCAACCCGGGCTTTGGCGGGCAGGCGTTCATCGAATCGAGCGTCGATAAGATCGCCGAGCTGCGAGGAATGATCGGCACGCGAGCGATCCGCATCGAGGTCGATGGCGGGATTTCGCCAAGGACGGCCGGGCGCGTCGTTGCGGTGGGCGCCAATACGCTCGTTGCCGGCTCGGCGGTATTCGAGGGCGGGCCCGGTCACTACGCCTCGAATATTGCCGCGATCCGGGCGAGTGCGAGCGCAGTGACATAGTGACAAGGCGATGTTATGCGAGCGCATTCTGACGCGCGAGGGATGCAAATGAATGAAATCTGGCTGCGGACGGGGGAAGCGACGGTTTTGGCGGCGGAGGGGCAGTTCACCGATGCGATGCCGGAGGTCATGATCGGCAGTATCCGGGGGCCTGTCGGGCATGCCTTCGCCGCCATGGCGGGACAGGCGGAGGGCCATCCCCGCATGTTCGTCATCCGCGATCTCAACCAGATGGTTCGCCCGCCCACCATGATGACGACGAAGATGACGGTGCGCTCGGAAGCCTATGTCGAACTGCTTGGCGGCGTTGTGCAAGCGGCGACGGGCGATGCCATTGTCGATTGCGTGGACGACGGCATCCTGCCCAAGGATCAGGCGGACGAGCTTTGCATGATCATCATGATTTGGCTCGATCCTCGCTGCGCCAGCGTCGAAAATCTCGACAAGCACGATCTTTATCGCACCAATTATGAAGCAACGAGACTTGCAATCGGACTCGCCATGAAGGGCGAGCCGAGCATCGATGAACTGATCGCCAACCGCAAGACGATTCGTCATTATGCCTTGGACGGCATGTTCGATGAGTAGCGGAACGGGCGCGTTACGGGACGTCGCCCTCATCGCGCTCCTTTCGCCCCGGCAAGGCAGCAAGTGCTTCCCGGCCCAGGATGATCTTCCCCTTCGGCCATCGCCAAAAATCCGCCTTATGCGAGACCGCGTCGGCCAGGAGACGCCGATAGATCTTCTTGGGCATTTCGATGGCGCCTAGCGAGGCAAGATGCGCCGTCACGAATTGCGTATCAAGCAAGCGGAATCCGCCCACCGCCAGCCGCGCGACAAGATGCACGAGCGCAACCTTGGAGGCGTTCGCTTTTCGATGGAACATGCTTTCACCAAAGAAAGCGGCTCCAAGATGGACGCCATAGAGCCCGCCAACGAGCTCGCCGTCCATCCAACTTTCGATGGTATGGACATGGCCGATGTCAAAGAGATTGCGATAAAGTCGGCGAATTCGCCCGTTAATCCATGTACTGTCGCGGTCTTCATAAGCGGCCGCGCAGCCGTCGATGACGGCATCAAAATCGCTATCGATTCTCATCTCGAACCGGTCCGAGCGGACGGTCTTGGCGAGGCTCCTTGAAACGATAAGCCCGTCGAGTGGAAAAATTCCCCGGACGTCCGGATCGACCCAGAATAAATTGTCATCGGTCGCGCTTTCGGCCATCGGGAAAAGTCCAATCGAATAGGCGCGCAGCAGTATTTCGGCGTTAATTTCGAATGGATCGCGTGGCCGGCTCATCTTAAGGAAGCCTCGGCGCTCTAAAGCGCCGGACCAAGCGGCGCCGCACCAAAAACGTTCGGGATTCTGCTGCTTGACAAATGCGTTACCCTCGGCTTGTCAATTGGTAATTCCTTTTAGGATTTTTTCGATGATGGTCTCAACAACAAATGATATCAGCGGTTTCAAGGTCGTTCGCCATCTCGGCATTGTGCGCGGCATCACGGTTCGCTCCCGCAGTGTTGTCGGCAATGTCGTTGGGGGAATACAGGCCTTTTTCGGCGGGCAAGTCAGCGCCTATGTCGAGCTCGCGGAGAGCGCTCGGCAGGAGGCGTTTGACCATATGTGCGAGCACGCCGCTCAAGCTGGCGCGAATGCCATCATTGCCATGCGTTATGATGCGACCGAGATCATGGATGGCATCACGGAAGTTATGGCCTATGGTACCGCGGTTTGGGTCGAGCCCGTTGCCTCAACCTGACGCGGGCGAACAGTTTTTTCTTTTGAGTCCGTCCAATTTTTGCAATGAAACTAAGTCGGCATGCTATCCGCGATCGTTTTTTGTGAAGACCAGCCTGGGGGCTTTGCCGCAAGGGATCCAACAGAACTTTTGGCTCGGACCCTTGCGTCGCTCGTTCCTGCCGCCGTCGAGGGCTTGCTGACAGATGTCTGGATCGCGGGAGCGGGTGGACAAAGCCTGGCGGTTTTAGCAAATGGCGCTGGCTGTGCCTTTGCCGAAGCGGAGGACGAAGCGGGTTGGATAGGCTCTGCCGCCCGAACGGCGCGCGGGCCAGATATTTTTTTGCTTCGCTGCGGGCGGGCCCCTCAGCCCGACTTTATCGAGGAAGCGAAGGACTTCCTGATATCAAGCAGAACAAACGGGCATTGTGCGGCGTTTCTGCGTACCGAGCCGGAAAATCTCTTCGAGCGCGTGGTGCCGCGTTTCGCGGAAGTCGCGGGCGTCATCGCGCCTCGCAGTGCCGTCCTCGCGGCAGCGGGCGGGTTCCAAAAAATCGTCCGGTTTCTTGGCCCTTCCGTCACCTTGCAGACTCGCGCCCGCCGTGTTGTCACCGCTGGCTAAATAGCGGTTAAGAAACGGCGGCGCCATCCCGCCTGAGCGAAGCCGCGAGAGACACGTCGGCGGCAACCGCTTCGCGGATGAGCCCTGCCGTCGCCGTCTCGACGCGCTCCTGCAAAAGTCTCAAAAAACTCGCTTTATCGAGGCCTGGCGCTATCGGCTCCAAAAATTCGATCGTCGCGGTGCCAGGCCGGACCGCGATGCTATGGCGGGGCCAAAAGAGGCCGGTATTCAGAGCAACGGGAACACAGACGGCTCTGGCGTCGGCATAAAGATATGAGACGCCCGATTTGTAATCGGGCGGTGCTCCCACACGCTTGCGCGTACCCTCGGGAAAGATGATGATTTGGCGTCCCGCGCCGATAGCCTCGTGTACCTGTCTTGTTAGGTCAGGGAGGCCTTGCCCGCCTTTTGCACGATTGATCGCAACTTGTCCGGCACCCCTAAGATACCAGCCAAAAACCGGTATTGCCGTGAGTTCGCGCTTTAAAATGTAGGAAAAATCCGCGGCTTTTGTCGTGAGCGCCATTGTCTCCAACGTCGATTGGTGCTTGGCGGCGATGATACATGGCCCGCGTGGAAGATTCTCAAGGCCGCGCCATTCGATTTTCGTGCCGCAGATTTTCTCAACCAGCCAAACCGCCGAGCCTGTCCAGAATTTCGCGTAAGACTGAACGCCTTGGCGGCCTAGCAACAGCACCGGCAGGCCTACGATCGCCAGCATGGTGGTCAGGAGATAGAAAGCCGCCTGAAACAGGAAGGAGCGAAAGAGCATCATGCGTTGGCGGTCGTATTGGTTCGGCCGACGGGCGAAGCCGTCTACTATCTCTTACATAGCCCCTCGATGCAGGTAAAGCCGAGGCGAGGCGCCTTTTTTCCTTGAAAAGCGCAATGCCCGCCATGGGGGTTTCTCTGCCCCGGCGATATTGGGGCGGGAGCCTTGCCCCTTGACGCAGCTTTATCGAAGGAAAAAGAAGATCAGCTCTTCTTACACTTCTCCCGGAACTCCTTGCGAGCTTTTCCGTGCAAACCCTGAGCGTCAGCCTTGGCTGAACATTCTTTCGCCTTGGCTTTCTTCGCCATATCATCGGCCGGCATCGCCCCTGTTTTAGGCGCGGGAGCCGCCGTTTGGGCAAAACTAGGCTGGGCAAGCGAAAAGGCAAGAGCCACCAAAACGGCCAGGCGAGTGAGAATCTTCATGTTATCTACCCTTTGACCAAGTTCGAGCTGAGCTGCGCCCTTTTAGCGCTCCTGGAGGCTTTCTCCAACAAAGAAAAGCGGCGACCGACCGAAAATATTCTTTACATATAAAGATATCTGCATATTCTATTAAGGTAAGGGAATCGCATGCTGGACGCCATCTCCTTCGACCGGCTTCTTTCTGCCACCGCGGCCGCGGGCGAGGAGACGCGGCTGCGTCTGCTTGCCCTTCTTGCGGAAGCAGAGCTCACGGTGAGCGAACTTGTCACTATCCTTGGCCAATCCCAACCCCGGATCTCGCGCCATTTGCGCCTCCTTCTCGTGGCGGAGCTGGTCGAGCGCCACCGTGAAGGGGCGTGGGTTTTCTTTCGCGTGTCACAAACAGGGCGGGTGGCCGACTTTGCCCGCGACCTGATTACGAGACTTGCGCCGGACGATCCGTCTCTCGCCTCGGACCGCGCCCGGCTCGCCGAGGTTCGCAAGGCGCGCGCGGCTCAAGCTGCCCGGTATTTCGCCGCGCAGGCGGCCAATTGGGACGAGCTTCGCGCCTTACACGTTTCCGAGGAGAAAGTGGAAGCGGCAATCCGTAAAGCGGTGGGGCCGGCGAAATTTCACGCACTGCTCGATTTGGGCACGGGCACGGGACGGATGCTGGAGCTTTTAGCTCCGCTCGCGGTGCGCGCCACTGGCATTGATCAATCGCCTCAAATGCTGAGCCTTGCCCGCGATCGCATTGAGTGCGCGGGTCTGCGTCATGTCCAATTGCGGCAAGGCGATATCTACGCCGCTCCCATCGAGCCCGAGAGCTATGACCTCGTCGTGATGCATCAAGTTCTGCACTATCTCGACGACCCGCTCCGCGCCGTTCGCGAAGCCGGCCGTGCCTTGCGGCCGGGGGGACGTCTTCTCATTGTTGATTTCGCGCCGCATGAAGAGGAAACGCTGCGGACCGCGCACGCCCACCGCCGGCTCGGCTTTGCAGCTGGGGAAGTCTCGGGATTTATGGCGAGCGCGGGCCTCGATCTCATTACAGAGGTGGAACTGCAGCCTCAAAAGAGGGAAGCCAATAAACTCACTGTTTTGCTTTGGCTCGGCCGCGATCGCCGGTTCATTGCCGATCCTGTTCCTCAAGCCGCGAGAGAAGTCGCATGAATGAGACGGCATTTTGCAGCTTTCCGCGGCCGAGCCGCGCCGGATGCCCCGATATTTGCGTGTCTTTTGAATTTTTCCCACCCGCGACCGAGGCCATGGAGGCGACCCTTTGGGGCTCCATCAATCGGCTGGCTCCTCTAAGACCGAGTTTTGTCTCTGTTACCTATGGGGCGGGGGGCTCGACACGTGAGCGCACCCATGCGACGGTCGCCCGCATTATCAACGAAACGCCGATCAAGCCCGCTGCCCATCTCACATGCGTCGCGGCGGCGCGCCAGGAGATCGATGATATATTGACCGACTACTGGAGTCTTGGCGTTCGCCACATTGTCGCCCTGCGCGGTGATCCGCAGAACGGCCCGGGTACAGATTTCGCCCCTCATCCAAAAGGCTACGCCAATTCAGCAGCTCTCGTAAAAGGGATCAAAGAAATCGCGGATTTTGAAGTTTCCGTTGCGACTTACCCCGAAGGGCACCCGGAAAGCCGTTCACCCGATGCCGATATCGATGTGCTGAAGGCTAAAGTCGATGCCGGGGCGAGCCGAGCCATCACGCAATTCTTTTTTGAAAATGCAGTCTATCTACGTTTTCTTGAAAAAGTTCAGGCGCGCGGGCTCAATATTCCGATAACACCTGGAATAGTTCCCGTCCAAAATTTTCAGCAAACTGCCAAATTTGCCCAGCGTGCCGGCGCGAGCGTCCCTCAATGGCTTGCCGATCGCTTTGAGGGCCTCGACAATGACCCAGAGACGCGAAAGCTCGTCGCCGCGACCGTCGCCGCCGAGCAGGTTCTTGACCTCGTCGATCACGGCGTCAAGGATTTTCACTTCTACACGATGAATCGCGCCGATCTCGTCTATGCCATTTGCCATCTCTTAGGACTTCGCCCCAAAATTGAACAAAAGGCCGCTTGAATGACCAGACGCTCATCGCGAGAGGCAACGCGCGCGGCTCTTTTGGCTGCGGCGGGTGATCGCATCCTGATCCTCGACGGCGCCATGGGCACCATGATCCAGCAGCATAAATTCGGCGAGGCGGATTTTCGCGGCGAGCGGTTTGCCGATTGGCCGCGCGATCTGCGCGGCAATAACGACCTTTTAAGCCTCACGCAGCCAGAGGCCATCGGAGCCATTCATCTCGCCTATTTCGAAGCCGGCGCCGACATTGTCGAAACGAATACATTTAGCTCAACGCGGATCGCGCAAGCCGATTACGGCATGGAGGCCCTGGTCGGCGAACTGAACTTCGCCTCGGCGCGCCTCGCTCGCGAGGCGGCGGACGAGGCCGAGCGCAAGGATGGCCGCCAGCGCTTCGTCGCCGGCGCTCTCGGGCCCACCAACCGGACCGCGTCAATCTCCCCCGATGTCAACAATCCGGGCTTTCGAGCCGTCAGCTTCGATGAATTGGCGGGTGCTTATGGCGAGGCCACGGAGGCCTTGATCGAAGGGGGCGCCGATATTCTCATTGTCGAGACAATTTTTGACACTCTGAATGCCAAGGCGGCACTCTTTGCGATCGAAAAAATCTTCGAAAAACGCGGCGAGCGCTTGGCCGTCATGATCTCCGGCACCATCACCGACCTCTCGGGCCGCACGCTCTCCGGGCAAACCCCCACTGCCTTCTGGTATGCGCTACGCCACGCGCGCCCTTTGACAATCGGCCTCAACTGCGCGCTTGGCGCGCGCGAAATGCGCGCTCATCTCGCCGAACTCGCCAAGGTCGCCGATACCCTGGTCTGCGCCTACCCGAACGCGGGCCTGCCCAACGAATTCGGACTTTACGATGAAAGTCCAGAATATATGGCCTCTCTCGTCGGCGAGTTCGCCGAGGCGGGGCTTGTCAACGTCATCGGTGGTTGCTGCGGCACGACACCGGCGCATATTCGTGCCATCACCGAGCGTGTCCAAGGAATCGCGCCAAGAAAGATCCCGAAGATTGAGCCGTTGCTACGGCTCTCTGGCCTTGAGCCTTTCGTGCTGACGCCAGATATCCCCTTCGTCAACATCGGCGAGCGCACCAATGTCACGGGCTCGGCGAAATTCCGCAAGCTGATCAAGGAAGGCGATTACGCGACCGCCCTCGATGTGGCGCGCGATCAGGTCGCGGCCGGGGCCCAGATCATCGACGTCAATATGGACGAGGGCTTGCTCGACTCCGAAAAGGCAATGGTCGAGTTTTTGAACCTCGTCGCCGCCGAGCCCGACATTTCCCGCGTGCCGGTCATGATCGACTCCTCGAAATTCTCGGTGATCGAGGCGGGATTGAAGTGCGTGCAAGGCAAGCCCGTCGTTAATTCCATCTCGCTGAAGGCCGGAGTTGAAAAATTCCTCGCCGAAGCAAAAGCCGTCCGCGCCTATGGCGCGGCCGTCATCGTCATGGCGTTCGATGAGAAAGGGCAAGCCGATACGCTCGCGCGGCGCGTCGATATTTGCTCACGCGTCTATGATCTCCTCACCAAAGACGCCGGTTTTCCCCCGGAAGACATCATTTTCGATCCGAATATTTTTCCGGTTGCGACCGGAATTGACGAGCACAACACTTACGGCCTCGATTTCATCGAGGCGGCGCGGCAGATCCGCCAAAAATTGCCGCGCGTCCATATCTCGGGTGGCGTGTCGAACCTCTCCTTCTCTTTCCGCGGCAACGAGCCGGTGCGCGAGGCCATGCATTCGGTCTTCCTCTACCACGCGATCGCCGCCGGCATGGATATGGGCATCGTCAATGCCGGGCAGCTCGCCGTTTATGCCGAAATAGATCCGGAGCTCCGTGATGCTTGTGAAGATGTCGTCCTTAACCGGCGGCCCGACGCAACGGAACGGCTGCTTGCGCTTGCCGAAAACTACAAGGGCGCGGGCACGCAGGCGCCGGAAAAAAACCTCGCCTGGCGCGACGAGCCGGTTGCGAAGCGCCTCGAACACGCGCTCGTCAATGGGATCACCGAATTCATCGATCGCGATGTCGAAGAGGCGCGCCTCGCCGCCGCAAAGCCGCTCGATGTCATCGAGGGCCCGCTGATGGCCGGCATGAATGTCGTTGGCGATCTCTTCGGTTCTGGCAAGATGTTTTTGCCTCAGGTCGTCAAATCGGCGCGCGTGATGAAGCAGGCGGTCGCTTACCTGCTTCCCTTCATGGATGCGGAAAAGCAGGCAAACGGCGGGGTAGAGCGCGCCAGCGCTGGCAAGATTCTGATGGCGACCGTCAAAGGCGACGTCCACGATATCGGCAAAAATATTGTTGGGGTCGTTCTGGCTTGCAATAATTACGAGATCATCGACCTCGGCGTCATGGTCCCCGCCGCCAAAATCCTCGCCACGGCGCGCCAAGAAGCTGTCGATGCCATAGGTCTCTCGGGCCTCATCACCCCTTCGCTCGATGAGATGTGTTTTGTCGCCGCCGAGATGGAGCGCGAAGGATTCGAGTTGCCACTGCTGATCGGCGGGGCGACGACGAGCCGCGTGCATACGGCTGTCAAAATTCACCCAAACTACGCCAAGGGTCAAACGGTTCACGTCAATGACGCGAGCCGCGCGGTCGGCGTCGTGCAGGCCTTGCTCTCGGCGGAATCGCGCGCCGCCTATATCGAAAGGGTGCGTGCCGAATACGGCAAGGTCGCCGAGGCGCATCGGCGCTCGGAAGCAGAGAAACAACGCCTGCCGCTCGCCAAAGCGCGTGCCAACGCCTTTAAGACCGATTGGGCCAGTTACGACCCGCCCCGTCCGCTCTTTTGCGGTACGCGTGTTTTCCGCACTTATGACGTCGGCGAGCTTGTCCCCTATATCGACTGGACGCCGTTTTTTCAGACATGGGAGCTGCGTGGCCGCTATCCCGCCATCCTCGAAGACGAGAAACAGGGCGCGGCGGCGCGCCAATTGTTCGAGGATGCGCAGGCCATGCTGGCGCGCGTTGTCGAGGAGCGCTGGTTCGATCCAAAAGCCGTGATCGGCTTCTGGCCCGCCAATAGCCTGGGCGACGATATCAAGCTCTACAAGGGCGAGTCGCGCGGCGATGAGCTTGCCACCTTCTTTACGCTACGCCAGCAATTGTCGCGCCGCGATGGGCGTCCCAATCTGGCGCTTGCCGATTTTGTCGCTCCGGCCGGAGCCGGCAAAGCGGACTACCTCGGTGCCTTTGTCGTCACCGCCGGCGCCCGGGAGGATAAGCTTTCAAAGCGTTTCGCGCAGGCCAATGACGATTATGGTTCGATCCTTGTCAAGGCGCTCGCCGACCGCATCGCGGAAGCCTTCGCCGAGCGCATGCATGAGCGCGTGCGCCGCGAATTCTGGGCCTATGCGCCCGAGGAGTGTCTTTCAAACGAAGAGCGCATCAATGAGGCCTATCGCGGCATCAGGCCCGCGCCCGGCTACCCGGCGCAACCCGATCATACCGAAAAGGCAACGCTTTTCCGTTTACTTGAGGCGGAGCGGCGCATTGGCGTTGCGCTCACCGAGAGTTACGCCATGTGGCCGGGTTCCTCAGTGTCCGGCCTCTACTTCTCTCACCCGCAGGCGCATTATTTCGGTGTGGCAAAAGTCGAGCGGGATCAGATCGAGGATTATGCGCGCCGCAAGGGGATGGCCGTCACCGAGGCCCTGCGCTGGCTCTCGCCGGTCTTGAATTTCGATCCGGCCGCCGAGGCCGAGGCGGCGGAGTAGGCAGGCGTAAGAGATTCTCTTTCTTCGAGAGGCTCCTCTAACGGAGAGGCTGGCCTTTCCGCTCTCGAGTTATTGCAATTGTCATGGTACTGCGGGCGCAGGCTCTGGCTTGAACCTGTTCGCGCCTTCTTGTACCGCTAACCGCGACCCGCCTTTTTTGCCTTTCCGGAGAACACGATGTCACAATGGCCCGTGCATGGCACGATCACCGGCCCGATTGTCATGATCGGCTTTGGCTCGATCGGACGCGGCACACTGCCCTTGATCGAGCGGCATTTCAAATTCGATAAGTCGCGCTTCACGGTCATCGACCCCGAGGACAAGGACCGGCATCTTCTCGATGGGCGCGGCATCGCTTTCGAGAAGCTGGCTCTCACCCGCGAAAATTTCGCCTCGGTCTTAAAGCCTCTGCTCACAAAAGGCGGCGGCCAGGCTGTTGTCGTCAATCTCTCGGTCGAGGTGTCCTCGGCGGCGATCATGCGGCTTTGCCACGAGGTTGGCGCGCTCTGCATCGACACCGTCGCCGAGCCCTGGCCTGGGTTTTACACCGATCCGCGCTTAACCGTATCGCAGAGATCCAACTACGCGCTGCGCGAGGAAATTCTCGATCTCCGCCGTGCTCTCGGCAAAGGCCCGACGGCAATCTCCTGCTGCGGCGCCAATCCCGGCATGGTCTCTTGGTTCGTCAAACAGGCGCTGCTCAATGTCGCGGATGATTTGGGTGTTAAGGGAGACGCACCGGTCGCGCGGGAGGAATGGGCGCGGCTGGCGCAAAGACTCGGCGTCAAGGGAATCCATATCGCCGAATGTGATACGCAGCGCGCCGCCAAACCCAAACCCCGCGGTGTTTTCGTCAACACTTGGTCCGTCGAAGGGTTTGTGTCCGAGGGCTTGCAGCCGGCCGAACTTGGCTGGGGCACGCATGAAAAGCGCCTGCCAGCGGAAGGCAAGAGGCACAATTTTGGATCTGATTGCGCCATCTATTTGATGCGGCCAGGGGCGGGCACGCGCGTGCGCTCTTGGACGCCGACCACGAAGGCGCAGCATGGCTGGCTCATCACCCATAATGAGTCGATCTCCATTGCCGACTATCTCACGCTGCGCGATGGCAAAAGAGTCCTCTATCGGCCAACGTGCCATTATGCCTACCGTCCCGCCGACGACGCCGTTCTCTCGCTCGATGAGATGGCGGGACGCCAATGGCAGCAGCAGGAAGAATCTCAAATTTTGGATGAGACGGAAATCGTCGATGGCATCGATGAGCTCGGCGTTCTCGTCTATGGGCACGCCAAAAATGCCTATTGGTATGGCTCGCAGCTCTCCATCGAGGAGACGCGCCGCATTGCCCCTTACCAGAATGCCACCGGACTGCAGGTGAGTTCGGCTGTCCTCGCCGGCATGGTGTGGGCGCTCGAAAATCCGGCTGCGGGTATCGTCGAAGCGGATGAGCTCGACTTTCGGCAATGCCTTCAAGTGCAGCGCCCCTATCTTGGCCCGGTGATCGGACAATACACGGATTGGACTCCCCTTGAGGGCCGCGCCGTCCTCTTTCCCGAAGACATCGATACCGAGGATCCGTGGCAGTTCAAGAACGTGCTCGTGCGGTGAGAGAAGGTGAACAATGCCTTTTGCGTTCTGGCCGACATCGCCGATCATTCCCCGCGCATGGCTCGATTTCCTTGATTTTGCATCGGCGAAAGCCGATGGCACTTGGCTTTTTCGCGGCCATGCCGATCAGGCATGGGATCTCATCCCGGCGATTGGCCGGCAGCCGTCGAACTCGGCCTACCGGCTAGCTGATGAAAAAATTCTTTTCGAGGATTTTGTGCGTGAGGCAAAACACTATCTCGACGCGGCGGATTTTACGGAATTCGAGTGGCTAACAGTCGCCCGGCATCACGGGTTGCCGACGCGGCTTCTTGATTGGACGACCAATCCCATGCTTGCCGCGTGGTTCTCCACTTTTGAGGAAAGCGTGATGGCGGACGCGGCCGTGATTGCTTTACGCGTCCCTTGGGGGAGGCGGCTGAAAACAGCAGCGGTCTTTGACCGGCAGGCGAGCGCGCCTCAGATTGTTGAAGTGTCGCCACGCGTTGCGCGTATCACTGCTCAGCAAGGCTGCTTTTCCCTGCACCCTGATCCACAATCAGCCTGGCAGCCAGGCCCCCCCGAATATGATGCTGCGGTATTTCCCATTCCTGGTACAGAAAAAGCGGACTTCCGGCGGCTCTTGCATGTTTTCGGTTATGACTCGCAAAGGATCTATGCCGATCTCGAAGGGCTGAGCAAAACGCTGGCATGGCGCTACCGGCAACGCTGATATTTGGGTGAAACTCGATGTCTGTTCTCGAGGAAACATTTGAGGCCATCACCGCCGCTGCGAGCAGCTACCAGGTGCAAGCAAGCGACCAATGGAGCGAGCTGAGGCGAAGCATGCCGGGCGTTACTTTTTTCGCCATGGATGTCGATCCCCGCTCTTTTGAACGCGACGAAGCGGCCGGCGTTTGGATCGGCCGAGCCGAGTTGCTCTTGAAAGCCACGTCGCTCCTTCGGCCTGGGCAGCCGCGGCTGGATGTCTCCTTCACTCTACCGGCGAAAGTGGTGCTGACCGAGGAGGATGGCGCTCTTGCGGTCCTCTCGTTCGATTTTTATGCCGGTGGGGCAGGCGAGGCAGAGCAGCCCTATATCGACCCCGAGGAGGGCCCGCCAAAAACAATCGGCTGGGGACCCTTCGAAGGGTTAAGCAAAGAGTAGTCATTCGGCCGCGAGTTTCATCACGGCGGGGGCGGCACGAAACTGTTCCAGCAGAATTTGTTGCTCGGCCTTAACACTCTCAAGGTTACGCATTTTGACGTGACCAAATCCCCGGATTTTCTCAGGGAGAGAGGCGAGGGCGACGGCAAGCGCGTGATTGCAGGGGGCAAGATGCGCGATGAGTTCCTCTAGCAGGCTTTCGTAGTCATTGATAAGCAGCCGCTCGACGCGGCGCTCATGCAAATAACCGAAAATATCAAATACCGTGCCGCGTAATACCTTTAGCCTGGCAAGGGCGCGGAAAACTGGCGTGACCCAAGGGCCGAAGCGGTATTTGCGCGGTTCCCCCTTTTCATTCTTGCGGGCGAAGGCCGGCGGCGCAAGATAAAATTCCAGGCGCGGCTCGCCCTCGAAAGCGGCGCTGATCTCTTTTGCGAAAGTCCCATCCGTATAAAGCCGCGCGACTTCATACTCGTCTTTGATGGCGAGCAACTTGAAATAGGCGCGCGCGACGGCTTTGGCGAGTTCGTCGCTTCCCGGCACGCTCGCTCGCTCGTACCGTTCCGCCCGTCTCACAAGCTCTTCATAGTGCTGTGCATAGGCACGGTTTTGATATGCGGACAGGAAAGCCACGCGCTTTTGAACCATTTCACCAAGCGATTGTGAGATACCGCCCGACGCACTCTTGCGCCGCAGCGGCTCGGCGATCGCCTCAACTTGACTCGCATCCGCCGCTTGACGCCGGCCCCAGGTGAAGGCCGCTTGATTCATCTCGATGGCTTCGCCATTAAGCTCTATTGCACGCAGGATGGAGGCATCTTCGAGGGGCACCAAGCCCTTTTGCCAGGCAAAGCCGAGCATGAACATATTGGCCGCGATCGAATTGCCAAGGAGCGCCGTCGCAATCCCCGTGGCGTCGATAAAGCTGACCCGCCCCCCGGCGCTTTCCTTGACCGCGTTCTTGATGCGTTTTGCGTTGAGAGAAAAATCCGGATTATGCGTGAAATCGCCGGGAAAAATCTCGGCGGTATTGACGATAAAGCCTGTCTCATTGCGGCGAACGGCGGCGAGAACGCGTTTCGTGCCGGAGACCACGAGATCGCAGCCAAGGACGAGATCGGCTTCGCCGGCGGCCACCCTGATTGCGTGAATATCTTCTGGCCTCACGCCGATTTTGACGTGGCTATAAACCGCTCCGCCTTTTTGCGCGAGCCCGGCCATGTCGATCGACCCGCAACCCTTGCCCTCGAGATGCGCCGCCATGCCCAAAATCGCACCGATCGTGACGACACCCGTACCGCCAACACCAGTGATCAGGATCCCGTAAGGCTTGTTGCCAATCGCTGGAATCACTGGCTGCGGGAGGCTTGGCAAATCCCGACCGGTTGCCAGCGCCGCTTTGCGGGGAACGGCATCATACACGGCCACAAGCGCCGGGCAGAACCCGTCGAGGCAGGAGAAATCCTTGTTGCAGCTCGATTGGTCGATCATTCGCTTGCGGCCAAACTCGGTTTCAAGAGGCTGCACGGATACGCAATTCGATTTAACGCCGCAGTCGCCGCAGCCCTCGCACACGACCTCATTGATGAACACGCGCTTTGGCGGGTCCGGCATCTCCTTCTTCTTGCGGCGGCGGCGCTTTTCCGCGGCGCAAGTCTGGTCATAGATGAGGGCGGTTACGCCAGGGATCGCGGCGAGTTCGCGCTGAAGGCGATCAAGATCCCGACGATGCTTGATCTCTGTCCCGGCGGGCCAAGCCATGCCAGGGGGATACTTATCTGGCTCATCGGTGACGACAACAATGCGGTTGACGTTCTCGGCGGCGAGCTGGCGGGCGATCCGGTCGACCGTGAGATTGCCCTCGAGGTGCTGGCCGCCGGTCATCGCCACGGCGTCGTTGAATAAAATCTTGAAAGTAATATTCGTGCCGGCGGCGACGGCGAAGCGGATCGCCAGCGTGCCCGAGTGATCGTAAGTGCCGTCGCCAAGATTTTGGAAGACATGCTGGCGCTTGGAGAAGGGCGCCTCGCCAATCCAGTTCGCGCCTTCTCCTCCCATCTGGGTGAAGCCTTCGGTCGCCCGGTCCATCCATTGCACCATGTAATGGCAACCGATGCCGGCATAGGCGCGCATCCCATCGGGCACGCGTGTCGAAGTATTGTGCGGGCAGCCCGAGCAGAAGTACGGGACGCGGACCGCAAGATCGATGCTGCTCGCGAGCGCTGCTTGCCTGCGCTCCAACTGGCGGACACGCTGCTCAAGTTCCTCGCTTTGAACAAAACGCAGGAGACGGTGGCCAATGGCGATGGCGATATCATTGGCGTCGAGCGCGCCCGTTACTGGAAACAGCCAATTGCCCTCTTCGTCTTTTTTGCCGACACAAATGGGCTGGCTTGGCGAGCCGTAAAGTTCTTCCCGCAGTTGCACTTCGATGAGGGAGCGCTTTTCTTCGACGATGATAATGAGTTCGAGACCGCGAGCGAATTCCCGCAACCCGGCCGGTTCAATCGGCCAGGTGCAAGCAAGCTTCATCAGCCGCAAGCCAAATCTATTGGCGGCGATCTCGTCGATGCCGAGGTCATCCATGGCCTGGCGCACATCAAGATAGGATTTGCCAGACGTAATGACGCCAATTTTCGCCGCCGGTCCTCCAGAGTTGATGATTCTGTTGAGGCGATTCGCCTGCAGCCACGCGACCATCGCGTCGCGCTTGTAATTCTGCAGGCGCCTCTCTTGATCAAGCACCGTGTCGCGGGAGCGAATGTTGAGGCCGCCAGGCGGCATTGCGAAGGGCGGGGCTGCCGGCGTCACGCGATCAAATGAAACATCGATGGAGCCCGTGGATTCGACCGTATCCTTCAAGCATTTGAGACCCACCCAAGCGCCGGTGAAGCGGCTCATCGCAAAGCCGTAAAGCCCGTAATCGACAATCTCCTGCACCCCCGCCGGAGACAGGATAGGGATCATCTTATCGACGAAATTGAATTCCGATTGGTGCGCTGTCGTTGATGATTCGGCCGTGTGATCATCGCCCATGAGGGCGAGCACGCCACCGTGGCGGGATGTGCCGGCGAGATTGGCATGGCGCAGAACATCGCCGCTACGGTCAACGCCGGGTCCCTTTCCATACCAGAGCGAAAACACGCCGTCGTACTTGCCTTCGCCGCGCATTTCCGCCTGTTGCGCGCCCCACACCGCGGTTGCCGCGAGGTCCTCGTTGAGACCCGGCTCGAAGCGAATGGCCGCAGCCTCGAGTGGCCGCTTGGCCTTGAGAAAAGCCAAGTCAAGCCCGCCGAGCGGCGAGCCCCGATAACCGGATATGAAGCCCGCGGTATTTAGACCGTGGCGCCGGTCGAGCTCCCGCTGCATCAGCAGAAGGCGGACGATCGCCTGCGGCCCGGAAACAAAGATCCGGCCCTTTGCCAGATCATATTTGTCATCGAGCGAAGTCGCGCGGAGATTCTGAGGGCGAGCCCCCCTTGGCACCGTATTTCTGGCTGCTTCTAGAGGTGAGTCCGAGGGCAGGTCGATCGGTTCTTCCACCGCGTCTGCCATGCTTTTTCTCCTGCCGGCCCCATCAGCCGGTCCCGCGAAGCTAATGCCCCGTCCAGAATACTAAAATATAGGCAGGAGTTCCCAATATTCCAGAAATGTTCACCCTTATCCACGTGAGAAATAGGGACTTATTGCACCGATTCCCGTAGTTTCATGCGCCGGAAGCTATAGGCGGGAAGTGGCTCGGGATTGTCCGCTCGAGAGGCGATTTTTGTAACACGGTCGTGGTGAGGCGAGAGATGACATACGGGGTCGGCCTCCCGGGCGTCGCCGGCAATGGCCAGCGCCTGGCAGCGGCAGCCGCCATAGTCGACCTCTTTGCGAGGGCAAGAGCGGCAGGGCTCGCGCATCCATTCCTCGCCACGAAACGCGTTAAAAGCCGGCGAATTTGTCCAAATTTCTGCGAGTTCATGGTCACGGACATTCCAAAAATCGAGCCCAGGTATGGTTTGCGCCGCATGGCAAGGAAGCGCCATGCCGGAAGGTGTTATGTTAAGGCCCCGCTTGCCCCAGCCGCCCATGCAGGCTTTTGGATAGCGGGCGTGATAGTCCGGAATTACGTGATCAATCACGATAACGCCTTCCAACGCCTTCTTGAGTTCTTCGACTGCCGCGATTGCCGCCTCCGCCTCGCCCCGCGATGGCATCAGGGCGGCGCGATTATGAAATCCCCATCCGTAGTACTGGGCATGGGCGACTTCGACGCGCCGCGCGCCAAGACGCACTGCGAGCCGCACCATGTCGGCCGCGCGGCCAACATTGGCGCGATGAATAACAGCGTTGATAGTGAGCGGAAGCCCGGCCTCGGTAACCCAGCCGGCAACTTTTTCCTTGCGGGCGAAGCTGCCATTGTACCCGGCGATCCGATCGGCGGATATTTCCACTGAATCTTGAATGGAAAGCTGCACATGGTCGAGACCGGCATCGGCGAGTTCCTGAAGGCGCGGCTTGGTGAGGCCGATGCCCGAGGTGATGAGATTTGTATAGAGTCCAACGTTGGCGCAGTGGGCGACGATGTCCTTGAGATCGGCCCGTGCCGCTGGCTCGCCTCCCGAGAGATGCGCGTGTAAAACGCCAAGCTCCGCGGCTTGTGAAAAAACGCGAATCCAATCGGCGGTCGCGAGCTCGTCTTCGCGCGGTTCGAGCGCCAGCGGGTTGGAGCAATAGGGACAGCCGAGGGGGCAGCGGTGTGTCAGCTCAGCCAAGATGGCAACCGGCGCGCTCAGCTTTCTCGGCGCTTCGGAGGCCGTGAGGGAGGCTGTCATAAATCCACCAATCGCTTTTGCGCAAGCTCAGCGAGAAGAGCCCGAACATCAGCCTCGACGCGGACGCGGTCAGCGGAAAATTCCTGCGTGAGGCCATCGACGATCGCCTCGATCGTCGCGCTGCCATCGCAGCGCTTGAGGATGGCGAGGGCAATCGAATTCGGTTTTATGACCCTCTCTGGCGCCAGCAGAAGCCACTCACCCCTGGTCTCGTCATGTTTTAGGCGAACGCCGCGCGGCAGACGCGGTTTCGATAGGGTCGCCGGCGCGTCCGCTTCCATTTTACGCCGCCCGGCCGCGATCGTGGAGGGTATGCGTTCCCGGTACCCAAGCGCCGGGCGGGATGGCGCCATCGACATAGGCGCTCCAGAGGGCGTCGAGCTGCGCCCAAAGCACCGAGCACTTGAATTCAAGCGCCTCAACAACGGAATTCTGCTCCGCCCGGGTCTTGGCGTGTTTTTTCACATAGTCGAGCGCGAAGTCACTATCGCGTTTGGCTTGAACGGGCCGCTTTGAAAAATAGGCGAGCGTGTCCTTGCTGACGAAGTCATAATGCGCCAGCATGCCGGTCACGCGTTCGCTGATGATGGCCGGGGAAAACAATTCGGTGAGGGAGGAGGCGACCGCCTGCAACAGGCTCCGTGTGCGGCAGAATTCGGTATAGGCCTCGACGGCAAAGCGCGTACCCGGCAGAATGCCCCTCGTGGAAATGACGTAATCGCGCGGAAAACCGAGGCTATCGGTGAGCTTCAGCCAGCGTTCAATGCCGCCATCGCCGTTGCCCGTGCCGTCGTGATCCTCGATCCGTTTGCGCCATTGACGGCGATCCTCGGAATCGGCCATGCGCGTCAAAATCGTCGCGTCCTTGATTGGGATCATCGCCTGGTAATAATAGCGGTTGAGGGCCCAGGCTTGAACCTCTGTGTAAGTACATTTGCCAGTGTGCAGGCGGCGATGAAAACGGTGCCGGTGATGATAAAGTTCGGCTCCGGTCTGGCGCAGCTTGGCTTCAAGTTCCT
Organism: Methylocella sp.; assembly: GCA_035622375.1. Lineage (GTDB taxonomy): Bacteria > Pseudomonadota > Alphaproteobacteria > Rhizobiales > Beijerinckiaceae > Methylocapsa. Next base: position 45,989 of record DASPVM010000026.1, read on the forward strand.
CGGGCGAAAGAAGCGGCTGAGCGCTCATAGGATGACCTCCATCCCGTCGAAAGCGATTTCCCATCCCAAACGCGCGACCTCGGCGCGCTCGGGCGAATCCTCGACCAACACGGGATTCGTATTGTTGATATGAACATAGATCTTCCGGCCGATCTCGCAAGCGTGAAGCACCTTGAGCGACCCTTTGTCGCCGCTCATCGCGACATGGCCCATGCGCCAAGCCGTTTTGTGAGACAGACCCAGATCCACCATCTCGCTGTCGGTGAAGGTGGTGCCATCAAAAAAGACCAGCGCCGCGCGCGTTAGCCGGCTGACGACGCTGTCATTGATCGCCGCGCAGCCTGGCACGTAGAAAAAGCTTTTCTCGCCATCGCTGACCCGAAGACCGATCGTGGTTTCAGTCTCGGCGCCGACCGCGACGTCTTTACCCTCGAGGTAGAGCGCGACCTTTCCAGGTACGGCGAAGGGCGTCACAAAAAGGCCAAGGCCGGTATCGGTGCTTTCGTCAAGGGACACGATGCGCCGTTCGACAAACCGCGGATTTAGAACCGCGAAAATGCCTTTCTCAGACTGAGCCAGCGTCGCCGCGCTGCCAAACAGCGTAAAGCTTTGGCTCTCGCGCAGCGTCAAGAGGCCGGCGAGATGATCGACATCGGCGTTGGTGATGAAGACCGCGCTAATAGGCGATTGCCGCAGAGCGCCGCGCGGGTGCAGGTCGGGTGTCGTGATGATTTGCTGGCGCAAATCGGGCGAGGCGTTGAGGAGGAGCCACCGCTCGCCGTCAACGCTGACAGCGAGCGAGGATTGGGTGCGAGACTTGACGCGCGGATCGCCTCGCCATGCGAGCTCGCAGACGCGGCAGAGGCAATTCCATTGTGGAAAGCCGCCACCCGCCGCCGAGCCCAAAACCAGAATGCGCAACTGGCGCGCCAGTTATAGAAGAGAGGGAAAGATCCCGGGGCCTTCGTCTAGATTTCGGCGGAAAGGTAGCTCGTCACTTCCATGCCGATGCAGATTTCGGTGATTTCGGGAGTCGTCCAGGTCATGTCAGCCTCTGCGTCCTTGGTCGTGGTTTCTTTTCGGTTTCGCGCCAACCAAAAGCCGGGCGCGAACACCCTGAGTTGGGAACAGGCCTAACTCCTGCTCGCCAGCCTTTTTAGCAAAAGGCCGCACCCATTGCTACGGCTTTTTTTACCGGCGCCAGTCAGAGCCAAGGGCGCTCCTTCGCGGCTTTCTTCTCGAAAGCCTCGATAAGGGCGGATTTTTTGAGGGTGAGGCCAATATCATCGAGGCCATTCAAGAGGCAATGCTTGCGGAACGCATCGATTTCAAAAGAAATAACCCCGCCGTCGGGGCCGCGGATTTCCTGGGCCTCGAGATCAACCGAAAGCGTTGCGTTCGCTCCTCGCGCGGCATCGTCCATGAGCTTGCCGAGATTTTCTTTCGACACCACGATCGGCAGAATGCCGTTCTTAAAACAGTTGTTATAAAAAATATCAGCGAAGCTCGTTGAGATGACGCAACGGATGCCAAAGTCGAGGAGCGCCCAGGGCGCGTGCTCACGCGAGGAGCCGCAGCCGAAATTATCTTCCGCAATGAGGATTTTCGCCTCCCGGTAAGCCGACTTGTTCAGCACGAAATCCAAGTTTTCGCGGCCGTCTTCCAGATAGCGCAGCTCGGCGAAGAGTCCCTTGCCGAGACCCGTGCGCTTGATCGTTTTGAGGTATTGTTTGGGGATGATCATGTCGGTATCGACATTGGTGATTTCGAGCGGCGCCGCGACACCAGTGAGCGTTGTGAATTTTTCCATTTTTTTCGGCCTGAAGAAGGAACCGGTTGCTCCTTAGCCCAGGCTCTTAGCAAGAGCCTTGTCCATAAGCAAACGTCGGCAGATTTTAATTGGCGGCAACCGGCCGGCCATCCTTTTCCTTCCCCGCCGCGTCATTATTTCTGGGAAAAAGAGTGCCCCGATTGGGAGAGACCATGGTTGACTTGATCTTTGTCGTTGCTGGCCTCCTCTGCCTTGCTCCCCTCGTCGCGCTAGCGATGCGGCAGCGCAGGAAAACGGTCACGGCGGCGCTGCCTCTCGCCGTGGACATCGCATCCTTGCATGGTTTTGTATCGCCTGGCCGGCTGATGGCGCGCGCCAACATCTCCGAGAAGGACGCCAAGGAGGCCTTGGCGGAAGCCTGCCGCCAGGGGCTGCTTTCGCGCGGCGAAGATGGCCGCTATTTCATGAAACAGCCGTCGATTGACGGACCAGCGCCAAGCTCCTGACCCCCATGTCCGATCAAGGCCCTCGATCTTACCTCCGTGCCGCGCCCTGGGGAAGCACCATCGTGCAGACGAGGCCGCCCGGCAGATACTCGCGGCGGACGGTTGCTTTCGGAATCGCGCGGTCGATTAGCGCGCTGCCAAACCCAGTCTGCGCCGGCGGCGTGACCCTGGGGCCCCCTTCCTCCCGCCAAGTCAGCATGAGGGCCCGCTCGCCGTCCCGCGGCTCGATCACCCAGCTCAAATGTACCTTTCCCCCGGGTTGCGAGAAAGCGCCGTATTTTGCCGCATTGGTGGAGAGCTCGTGCAGCATCAGGCCGAAATTGGCGGCGATATCGGCCGGCAGCAAGAAAGGCTCCCCCTCGATCGTCCAGCGGCCAGATTGCGGCGGGCCATAGGGCTCGAGCTGCCGCCGCGCCAGATCGCCGAGATCGGCGCCATGCCAGCCCGATTGTGCGAGCAAATCATGCGCCACCGCCAAAGCAGAAAGACGGCCATCGAGCGCCGCCTCGAAATCGCCCGAGCGATGGCGCCGCATTGTTTGATGGACGATCGCCTGCACCACCGCCATGGTATTTTTGACGCGATGGTTGAGCTCGCGCAGCAAGAGGTGCTGATGCCGTTCCCATTCCTTGCGGTCGGTAACGTCGCGAACGCTTTCGAGCACAAGCCGGCGCTGGTCGAAATCCTCGAGCTGCATCCGCGAATCGACGATCAGTGCGTCGCCGCCTTTTGAGGTATGAAGGAGCTCACCGCTCCAATGACCCGCCTCTTGCAACTTGGCTCTCACTTCGGCGAAGGTGATGTTCTCGCCGCGCGTTTGCAGCAGCTCGTCCACGCGCTGGCCGATAGCCTCGTGCCGGCTATAGCCGTAAAGCTCCTCGCAACCTCTATTCCATCTGACGATTCCATCATCGTAATTCCAGACAAAGATCGGGTCACGGGAAAGTTCGATCAGCCGGTTTTGCTGGCGCAATTCGGCCTCGCGGCTGCGCAGAGTCTCTTCCGTGCGGCGGCGCTCCGTTATGTCGACGAAAGTGATGACGATGCCGTCGATCTTATCGTCGACTGTACGATAAGGTGCGAGGCGCACCTCATACCACCGATCATCGTGGCTGCGGATATCGCGCTTGATCGGCGTCAGCCGCGAAAGCACGGCTTGCGCGTCCGCGCCGAGGTCGGGATAATCGAGCCGGTGGGCGAAATCGCCGACGGGCCGCCCCTCGTCGCTCGGCGTGATGCGGAAGAGCTCGGTGACCGGATCGGTAAAGCGCTTGATGCGCAGGCTTGGATCGAGGAACAGCGTGCCGAAATCGGTCGCCGCCATCAGATTCTGCAAATCACTATGCGCGCGCGATATCACGTCGAGCTTCGATTTGAGTTCGCTGTTGACGGTCTGCAGCTCTTCGTTGATCGACTGTAGCTCTTCCTTGCTGGTCTCGAGTTCCTCCGAGGTCGATCGATATTCCTCGTTGATGGATTGCAGCTCTTCGTTGGCGGCCCGCAACTCCTCGTTGGCGGCCTCTGACTCTTCAAGCGTTGTTCGCAATCGCGCTTGCGTTGCCTGCAACTCGTCGCTGAGCCGGCGGATCCGATCGTCGGAAACCGACTCCTCCGCTGTCCCGCCGAGCGCTTCCTCGACCGGTTCTCCTTCGATAAACATGATGAGGGCGTTGCGCGGATCGGCTTCGCCGTCATGGTTGACAGGCTTCACTTGCAGGTGAACGCGATGCGGGGCGCCATTGAACTGCACAAGCATGGGGAGGCTCAGCGTCGGCTGGCGGCTTTCGAAAGCGCGATGCAGGGCGGCGCGCAACTCAAGACGCAGTTCGCGCCGCGTCAGTTCAACGACGTCGCCGCTGAGCGTGCCCCCCGAAGGCTGAAGGTAGCGGCCGGCGTGATCGGACAGGTGAACGACGCGATGCGCGCGGTCGACGAGGATGCTCGGGGGGGCGATGTTCTCCAGCACTTGGCGGTGTAGAGCCGCCTCGCTTACCGTAGTGCGGCCTCTCTGCTCGGCCAGCCGCGCGGCGACGCCCGAGATACCCGTCGGCGTGCCAAGCAAGCGCGGTAGAAGGGGCACCTTCTCCCCCGAGACAGCGGTCGACTCATAGATCCGCGCCTTGCGGTCAATAATGCGAAAAAATCCTGGCGGGGTGTCCGCGGTTTCGGCTGAGCCGAGGAGCAAAAACCCGCGAGGGTTCAACGCGTAGTGAAACGTGGTGATGAGCTGGTGCTGAACATCGCGGTCGAGATAGATCAGAACGTTCCGACAGGATAAAAGATCGATCCGCGAGAACGGCGGATCTTTCAACACATCATGGACAGCGAAGACGATGACGTCGCGGAGTTCGCGTTTGACGTGGTAATATTCCCCGTCGCGCGTGAAAAAGCGCCGCAAGCGCTCCTCGCTGACGTCGGTTTCGATCGTCGCGGGATAACGGCCTTCGCGCGCAATGGTGAGCGCCCTGGCATCGAGATCAGTGCCGAAAATTTGCAGCGTTGGCCGGGTGTGGCTCCGCCCCAATTCTTCAAGCAAGAGAATGGCAAGCGAATAGGCTTCTTCGCCGGTCGCGCACCCCGGCACCCAGACGCGAAGCGTATCAGTCGTGTCCTTAATTTCGAAGAGGCGGGGAATGACGTTGCTTTTGAGGACATCGAAAGCTTCATTATCGCGGAAGAAGGTCGTGACGGAAATAAGCAGGTCGCCGACGAGCGCCTGTGCCTCATCGGCATCTTCGCGCAAGAATTCGTAATAACGGCCGAGATCGTCGATCCGAGTGACCTGCATGCGGCGGGCAAGCCGCCGCAGAATTGTGGAGCGTTTATACTTTAAAAAATCATGTCCCGTGCGCACGCGCACATGCGCGAGGACGCGCCTCACGAGCTCCTCGTCGAACTCCGGCTCGCCGGCGGGCAAGACGTTGTCTTTGTTGCGGATGAGCTCGACGAGATTTTTGGCAAGGTCCTCGACGGGCAGAACGAAATCCGCGAGGCCCGTCGCGATGGCGTTGCGTGGCATCGATGGGTACTCGGCCTCGCTCGGGTCCTGCACGAGGATGATGCCGCCGGATTCCTTCACTTCCTTGACGCCGGTCGTTCCGTCCGATCCAGCTCCGGTAAGGATGATCGCAAAGCCATCGCCGTGCTGTTCGGCAAGGGAACGGAAAAAGAGATCGATGGGCGCCCGCTGGCCGCGCGGCTCGTCGAATTCCGCCGCCGAGATGTCGGTGTCGGTGAGCCGCAGGCGGCTGCCGGGCGCGATGACGTAAACATGGTTCGCCGCGAGCTTCTCCGTGTCGCGGACCTGTAGTACCGGCATTTTCGTGCGGGTGGCGAGGATGGCCGAAAGATCGCTGGGGCTTTGCGGATCGAGGTGAACCACAACCACGAACGCGGCCCCTGGATTTTCCGGCAAGGCGGAGAAAAAATTTTGCAAGGCGCGGACGCCGCCGGCCGACGCGCCAACGCCGACGACGATCGGCTTTGGATGTCCGGCGGCGTTCGCGAGACTCTGGCTGCTACCCGCGATCTCTTCATCCATATCGCACGACCTCCCCAGGCTGGCGCACACTATATGTTCTTCTCCGTTAGATGACAAAATTATTTGGGGTCTTCTGAGAGTAAATTGGAGTATTGCCGTTGAGTGCCAGCTTACGTTTATACTCGCGCTGTGGAACTCCAGTGCTCCGCTGGTGTTAGGCTCGCTAACAGCGCGGAGATGACTGCATGGCCAATTACGACATTGTGGCGATCGGCGCATCGGCGGGGGGCGTCGAGGCACTGCGTTTTATCGCCCAGAAGCTGCCAAAAGGCTTTAACGCTTCCGTTCTGATGACGATCCACCTATCGAGCCGCCATGACTCCGCTTTCGACCAAGTTCTCTGCCGGGACAGCGTGCTCCCGGCGTGCTTCGCGAAGGACGGCGAGGCACTGGAAAAAAGCCGCATCTACCTCGCGCCGCCAGAGCGCCACCTTGTCGTAGATCATGACCGGCTGTACCTCGGCAACGGGCCACGCGAGAATGGGTCTCGCCCCGCCATAGACCCGATGTTACGCTCGCTGGCGCTCTGTTGCGCGGCGCGCACGATAGGCGTCGTCTTGACGGGCACCTTGGGCGATGGCGCGTCGGGACTGTGGGCTCTCAAGCAAGCCGGAGGCATCACAGTCGTCCAAGATCCCAAGGATGCCATGTTCGCCGAGATGCCAATGACAGCCTTGAACCGGGCAAACCCGGATCATGTCGTGCACTTGGCCGATCTGCCGGCGCTTCTCGCCGCGCTTGTGGAGCAGCCATCAGGAACGTCCCTGCCGTCGCGCAATAGTCTTAGTGTCGAAGTGCAGCTCGCCAGAGGCAACGAGCCAAATGATACTGTGAATAAGGTCAAGTGGTTGGATGGCGTCGGACGGCGCTCGGTTTTGGCCTGCCCCGATTGCGGTGGAGTGATGTGGGAAATCATTGAAGGAAATGTCGTCCGCTTCCGGTGCCACGTCGGTCATGCTTATACGGCGGAAGTCCTAAATGTCGCCCTCGAGGAAAACTTGAAGCACTCCCTCGCGAGCGCCTTGCGGGCGCTCGAGGAACGCACCGCCCTCGCGCAAAGCCTGCAAGATCAGGCGATCGACAAGGGGCGGATGGTGCTGGCGGAAATCTGGGCCGAAAGAAGAATCGAGTGCCAGAAAGAGGCGGATGTCATCCGCCGTTCGATGCAGCGAATCGATGAGTTGGCGGTGCGTTTCGCGGAGCGCGGAAGCCAAGCAGCCGAGTAGCGATGTGTTTTTAATCCGGCGATGGATTAAACATTGTAAACTTAATAAATATCTTTATTTTCCTCACCCTGGATCAAATGTGATGATTGACTGAATTAGTCAATATTCTGGAAGCATTAAAACAGATGGCATTAAAACAAATGACCAAGAATAGCGAAGCTGGGGCGGAAGCGGAGATTGGCGCGGCCCGGGTGTATCTTTTCGATAAATATGCTTGCAATATCGAGGGGCCAGACATAATCGGCGGGCAATTGGTCTATTATGTTCGCGAAAAAGAAGGCAGGCTTGTGTGGGTGGGGTCCGCCACGGCGATCCGAGCCTTTGTTCAAGGCATCGCTTTCGAGAAGCGGAAACAATTCGAAAAGTTGGAAGTAACCTGGCGCGAGCAGCAAACCAGCCTCCAGCGCGAGGGCGAAAGGGAGATCGAAAGCGTGGCTGAGGCCGAAGCCGCGGCGTCTGATCCGGGATCATGGGAGGGACACAAAAAGCTGTTGTAGAAACCGCAAAAAAATCAAAAAAATATTGACACCCGCGCCGAACGAGCCGATCTTGCAAATTCTCTCGCAAGCGCTCACAAGAGCTAGTCGAGAGGTGAAGGTACCTTCGCTTTTGAACCCATCGTTTCCACTGCAAGGGAGAGGGAATGACTCCACCGGGACAGTGCGATAGACCCAGAAGGGTCACGGTGGCGTGAAAGGTTCGATGCCGGCAATGGCCGAAACGCCCCCGCCGATAATCTAACGACTGGGAGGGACGAGCACCGCGAGGCCTAGCGGCCGCAAGTCTCTTAACTATCTGCAAGACAGATCATTTTCGCAGAGGCGAAATTCAGAGCCCCGCAGTTGCCGAGCGCACCGGGGCTCGTTTCGTGTTCAGCCGTTGCAATTCTTTAGCCTTTGCAAGGAGCGCGTATCACTTGGACGTCGTTATCTACCATAACCCCCGTTGCGGCACGTCTCGAACGACGCTCGGCCTTATCCGCAATTCCGGCATCGAGCCGCATATCATCGAATATCTGAAGACGCCGCCGACGCGGACCATGCTCCGCCAGCTCGCGTCGCGCATGGGGGTGCCGCTGCGGGCCATCATGCGTCAGAAGGAGGCGGCTTACCGTGACCTTAAGCTCGACGATCCGAAGGTTGGCGAGGAAGCCTTGCTCGACGCGATCGAGGCGCATCCGGTTCTCATCGAGAGGCCCATCGTCGTCACGCCCAAGGGCGTCAAGCTCTGCCGCCCCTCCGAGGCCGTGATCGAGCTTTTGCCGCCGCAGCAAGGCGAATTCTTCAAGGAAGGAGGCGAGCGCGTCATCGATGAGAAGGGGCGGCGCGTCGCCAGCGCTTGACCAATCCGCGGGTTTGATTTAACCCGACCTCGCTTTCCAACGAAGGCAGACTGGCGGAGCTTCTCCGCCAAACGCACCCGTGGCGCTTCCTTTCATGATAAAGCGAAGGGCCTGTCGGCGAGGCCTTCAAGCCTCGCAGAGGAGGGCGCGTTCCTCCCCCTAAGCTGGCGGGGACGCGTATGATCGGCGCGGCAAGCATGGCCGCGCACTCGCGTGTTCTCGCCGCGCCAACCAGTCGAGGACACGCGAAGAAATGACGAAACGCGCGGAAGCCAAGTACAAAATCGACCGTCGGATGGGCCAGAACATCTGGGGCCGACCGAAAAGCCCGGTCAACCGCCGTGAGTATGGCCCGGGACAGCATGGCCAGCGCCGCAAGGGCAAGCTTTCCGATTTCGGAACCCAGCTCAAGGCAAAGCAAAAGCTCAAAGGCTATTATGGCAATATCTCGGAAAAGCAGTTCCGCAAATACTACGCCGAAGCCATTCGCATGAAGGGCGATAGCGGCGATAACCTCATCGGCCTCCTCGAACGCCGGCTTGACGCGATCGTCTATCGCGCGAAGTTCTCACCGACGGTCTTTGCCGCCCGCCAATTCGTCAACCACGGCCATATCAAAATCAATGGCCGCAGGGTTAATATTCCTTCCTATCAAGTAAAGCCCGGCGACCTGATAGAAATTAAGGAAAGCTCGCGCCAGCTCATCCCGGTCCTTGAAGCGGAGCAACTCGCCGAGCGTGACGTCCCCGAGTACTACGAGGTGGACCAGGCCAAGAAAACCGCGAAACTCAGCCGGATTCCGCTGCCCGCCGAAGTGCCTTACCCGGTGATGATGGAGCCGAATCTCGTTATCGAGTTCTACTCCCGGTAACGCTGCGGCTTAATCGACTCGTAGCAGCAAAGGCCGCTTCTCCCGCGCTTGGTCAAAGCTACAAGCGCCGCGATATCCGCGTGGCGCCTAGAGCTCGACTATGCATTTTTATTAGTAAAATTTTGTAGCACAGCTAGCAAATTTTATTGAATAGCATATCATCGACTTAACTGGTCATCGCTATAGTTAACCCTGGCAATCCCAGGGGAGATTCCGTGCATTGCTTGCGGCAAGTGGACGTTTGCGTCATTGGGGCAGGGCCTTATGGCCTGTCGGTCGCGGCCCATTTGCAATCGGCGGGCACGGATTTTCGCATTTTCGGTTCGCCAATGCGGCGCTGGCTGTCTCAGATGCCGAAATCCATGCTTTTGAAATCGGAAGGCTGCGCGTCAAGCCTCGCTGATCCTGAGGGTCGCTTTAGCCTCGGGCACTACTGCCTCAAGGAAGGCTTGCCATATTCTGACTACGCCAAGCCAATTTCGCGCGAGGTGTTCGCAAGCTATGCGCTCGCCTTTCAGCGGAAGCTCGTTCCGCAAACGGAGGATGTCCGGGTTACGGAGGTCAGCAGGGCGGACGGCGGGTTTCAATTACGATTGAGCAGCGATGAGACTTTGCGGTCGCGCAATATCATTGTGGCGACAGGCCTTGATCACATGGCGCAAAGTCCCGAAGAACTTGCCCGCTTACCAAGCGAATTATGGTCGCACTCCTCCGATTATAGTGACCTAAGCGCGTTCAAGGGCAAGAGCATAGCCGTCATAGGTGGCGGGCAGTCAGGGCTAGAGACGGCAGCCATCCTTGGGGAGGAAGGAGCGGCGCCAAGTCTTATCGTGCGCGCGCCCGCGCTTGCCTGGAATCCCATTCCCTCAACTGAACGGCGATCGGCTTACGAGCGCCTTCGGCGTCCAAGGACGCGCCTCGGCCGCGGGCTCAAATTGTGGGTCTATGACAATTATCCTCTTCTTTTCCACTACCTTCCGCGCGAGGCCCGGCATTCCATTGTTGCAACGACACTCGGTCCCGCCGGCACCTACTGGCTAAAGGATCGGATCTACGGGCAGGTGCCGATTTACCTTGGCCACGAAATTCACGCGGTTGAGGCCCGAGGCGGAAGGGTATCATTGCGGATCATCGGACATAACGAGCAAATCAAGGAATTAATCGTCGATCACGTGATTGCCTCGACAGGATACCGGTTTGATCTCCGGCTGCTCCCGTTTTTTGGGGAGAGCATAAAGTCCCAACTCCATCATGAAAATCAAATACCGAAATTGTCCGCGCATTTCGAGTCATCTGTCCAAGGCTTGTATTTTACCGGTCTTGCGAGCGCCGCTTCTTTTGGACCGCTGATGCGATTTATCGCGGGAACGGGCTACACCGCCTCCCGCATAGCGACTCAGATTGCAAAAAAACAAGGCCTGCCAGCCCCTCGGTTCGCTACTCCGGGGAAGTGCGAGGAACGGAAGTACTTCGATGAAAAGGCTGTTGCGTGACTTGGATACAAGCTGTCCCATTCTTATCCTGAAAGCGAACCGTGGTGTAGTGCATCATGGATCGGTGGGTGTGTGTAGAACGCTCGGCAGGCTTGGGGTGAGCGTGTATGCCATTGTCGACGACGGTCATGCGCCTCTTGCTAATTCCCGGTATATCACAAAATCCTTCGTGTGGCACCGCTGGCCCGCCACTCCGGATGCCTTTTTAAGGGCGGTTTCAGCCGTAGCTGGTGTCATAGGCAGACCCGCCGTCCTTTTTCCAATGGACGACCTCTCCGCCATAACTGTTGCTGAAAACGCGAAAGCCCTTGCAAAATGGTTTCTGTTGCCGCGACTACCGTCGCACCTCCCGCGTCAATTGGCTAACAAGGCGGTTTGCTATTCCCTATGCTCGCGGGCTGGAATACCGGCACCGCGCAGTTTAATCGCCATGTCTATCGAAGATGTGCTTCAATTCGCGGAGGATAGCGGGCTTCCAATTGTGCTCAAAGCCATCGACCAGTGGCAGCTCATTGCTGGCAGGTTTTCAGTTAAGATCATAAAAAACCCAAAAGAATTATCCGGTTTCTCTAATTATTTTAGAGACGACTTTCAGCCCATGCTGCTTCAGGAATATATTCCCGGGGAGGATTGGATAGCGCATGGCTATTATAATATTGACGAGCATTTACTCGTGACCTTTACCGGAAAAAAATTACTCGCCTATCCAGCCGATGCCGGATCAACGGCCATGGGTTTGTCGCTTAATAATGAAACTCTGCGTTGCCAGGCAGAGAAATTTCTAAAGGCAGTTGGCTATTCGGGGATCATCGATATGGATTGGCGAAAGGACGAGCGGGACGGCCAATATAAAATGTTCGACTGCAATCCCCGTGTTGGCAATAATTTCCGGATGTTCGAAAACACCGGCGCGATAGACGTTGTCCGGTCTATGTATTTGGACCTAACTTGCCAGCGAATTGACCGCGCTCCCATGATCGAAGGTAAATTATTCATCGCGGAGTCATTTTGCTCTCAGTCGTTTTTTCGCGGGCAACAACGCAGGGCTATGAGGCCGGACATAAGCATAGTTAGAAGGGAGTTTGCGTGGTGGAGTGGCGATGATATCCAGCCGTTTATGATGATGACGGTACGCTTGTTGCACCTCACTTTCTTGCGCGCCTTCCGGCGTGCGCGCGGCTTCTGCTCGCTCGTCTTCCATCGGCTGCTGCCCTCCGCCGAAGGGAGCGCCCGAGGGACACCGGCTGAGTAGCCCTTCTGCCGAGAGCCAATGGCTCTGGACCTGCTCCAAAACTTGATGAGACAGCTTCGCTAAGAGCCGCGTTTATTTTTTGCTGCCTCGCAAGCTCTCGATCGTCTCACTGAAGTTGCGTCTTCAGATCGACGATCCCTTTGCCGATGAGCTCGTCTCCGAAGTTCCCCTGCACTTCACCCTTCAGGACGATTGCCGCGGCTTTCGCAGCCGCGTCGGCAGCTGCGGCGCGCACATCGGCCGCCGCCTGAGCCTCGGCAAGGCGGATTTTTTCCTCGGCCTGCTTAGTCCGGCGCTCTATAAAGTCGGCGATGCGAGCGTGTGCTTCGCTGGCGATCCTTTCCGCCTCCGCGTGGGCGTGGGCCACGACGGCATCTGCTTCCTTGCGAGCCTCCTCGCCCCGCTTTTCAAAGGATGCCAGCAGGGCTTCCGCTTCCGTCCGGAGCCGCATTGCTTCGGCAAGTTCCGCCTCTATCCTCTTGCCGCGATCATCAAGAGCGGCAGTGATTTTCTTATGTGTTCCAAGGTAAATCATTAGGCCCACGAACACCGCAAAGCCAATGGCGACGATAAATTCTGGATCGAGCATGTCCGTTCTAAGCCTCAGGCTTTGATCGTTGCGATAGCCCTAGCGACAGCCCCCCTGTCGGCGGGCGCGCCGGTGATATGCTGCACGATCGCGGCCGCTGTTTCGCTGGCGATCTCATCGACGTGACTCATAGCCTTTATCTTCATCGCTCGGACTTGTTCCTCCGAGGACGCGAGTTTTCTATTAAGCTCGGCCTCGAGCCCGTGGCGCTTGGCTTCGGATTCGGCGTTGAGGCGGGCGTGCGTGGCCTGCGCCATGGCGATTGCCTTGGCTTTCGCGTCGGCGACGGTTTTCTCATGCGCGGCGGCGGCTTCCTCGGATTTAGCCCGCAGCATATTCGCTTGCGTGACGTCCGCTCGGATCTTATCGGCCCGCGATTTAAGGATGTGCTCGACGCGAGGAACGCCAATCTTCGTCATCAAAACGTAAAGCAGCCCAAAGCTTATCGCCAGCCAGACGAGAAGGGGCGTAAAGTTCGCGGGATCGAAGGGCGGAAAATTTGCCTCTTCCCGGCTGTCGTGCGCGGTGCTTGCCGCCGATAAGCCCGTTTCCCCTGGAGGCGCTACGCCAAGCTTGCCTTCCAAGGCCGCGAGGCGTGCTTCGATATGCCCAAGGCTCGCTCCCGAGGCCGCCGGCCCGCTGCCTGCATGGCCCTGTGAAGCCGCCGGAAATAGTGCTTCTTGCATCTTGCGTATCTCCGCGAGGATCGAAGCCACCGAGGCGGCGGTCTTTGCTTGCGTGCTTTCGTCAGCGGCGGAGCGCCGGGCTAGGTCCACCTCTGCTCGTTCGATTGCGTCAAGGCGCGTTGACAAAGCCGCCGCGCGCTCCTTGACGGGAGCAAGGGCGGCACCTGTGTTATCGAGGATGGCAAACCCAATAACAATGACGAGGGCCGCCGACGCGCCAGAGACGCTGGCCGCGATGAGGAGCCAACTCAGCGGCGAAAGATGGCCATGCCCATTTATCGCAACTTGGCCGTCGGGCGCCGCCTTTTCCGAGCCTCTTTTTTTGGCGGCCGCGACGGCCGCGCCCGCAAGCCCGTTCAACCTCGCAAGAAAGCCCAGCGGGCGCTTGCCCTGTGGTTGCACGGCGGTTTGCGCTGGATCGTTGGCTTCGTTCACGGGTTTCGTCCTCTAAGCGGATGAGGGCGCCCGAAAAGGTTCCGGACGCTAAAACCGCCTCTTACTTGACGACAAACAAAAGCAGGATGGCGATGAGGAGTGCAAAAATACCGAGACCCTCCGCCAGCGCAACGCCGATGAAAACACGCCCGAATTGGCCATCGGAGGCGGTCGGGTTGCGTAGCGCACCCAAAAGGAAGTTGCCAAAAATTAGTCCAACACCAATCGCCGCCGCACCCGTGCCAATCGCGGCAAGGCCAGCACCAATAAATCTACCAGTTGCGGGATCCATACTGCACTCCAAGTTTGATTTGGGCGACCGGTTTGTTGTTGAAATATTTATCAGTGGCCCGGATGAACTGCGTCGTTGAGATAGACGCAAGTGAGGATTGCGAAGACATAAGCCTGTAAGACAGCAACGAGCAACTCAAACGCTGTCAAAATAACGGTCATCGCAAAAGGCAATGGCGCCAGGACCGAAAAAATGCCGGCGCCCAGGAGACTGACGACAAAGCCGCCCATGACTTTCAGTGTAATGTGGCCAGCGAGCATGTTGGCGAACAAACGAACCGAAAGGCTTACAGGGCGCGAGAGAAAAGAAATGACTTCGATCGGCACGAGAAGCGGCATCAAAGCGACAGGCACACCCGACGGAACAAAGAGTTTTAAGAAGCGTGTTCCGTTATGAAGAAACCCGTAGATAACAACGATGCCGATCACGACGAGAGCCAGAGCCGCGGTGACCGTGATCTGACTGGTCACCGAAAAGGTGTAAGGGACAAGCCCAATCAGGTTACAAAAAAGCACGAAGAGGAAGAGCGTGAAAACAAAAGGGAAGAACCGCATTCCATCATGGCTGCCGGCCATATGAACGGTTGAAGTCACGAACTGATAGGTCATCTCGGCAAGAGACTGCACCCGTCCGGGAACGAGCCCGCGCGATTGCGTGCCGAGAAGAATGAACGCCGCGGCGGAAAGGACGACGATCATCATGAAAAGAGAGGCGTTGGTAAACGATGCATCGATGCCGAAGGCGTGAAAATCGATGATTGGCTTGATCACAAACTGATGGATAGGATCCATGGCGTTTTCTTCGGCCACTTTTGCCTCTTGCAATCTCTCGGCGGCTAGAGCTCTAGCCGGTTTCCTTCAACGTTCCGTTTGCGTCGGCTTCATTGCCACGCGATAGACATTCCAAAAACCTGCCGCTGCTCCAAGCAGCAGAAAGATAATTAGGAAGATCGGCGTCGACCCAACCAGCCGGTCGAGCCCCCAACCTATGAGCGCCCCCACGATGACCGCCGCGACGAACTCGCTCAAAATGCGAATTGCAAGTGTCATCGCGCTTGCGGTCGCCCGGGCGGAGCCGCCGCCGGCGCCGAGCTCATCGGAATTCTGAGGCTTGCTGCTTTGCGCATCGAGCGCCTGCGACAATTTTTCAAGCCGCTCCGCTAGGCCATTCTGGTCAGCGCGGAGATGCGTCCGCCGCCGTGGTTGCTGGTGTTCTCCCTCTCTCCCATCCTCAGCCAAAGGCCGCGCTCCAGCACTCGCTGTCCCATCCCCTGTCTCGTCGCCGTCAAAGCACGTAAATGCGTTTCGTTCAACAGTGGGCCGGAAGCGTAACGGAACACGATCTGGGCCGTACGCGCGTGCCCGGAAGTCATGACCGCCGGAATTTGCGGCGATGCAATGCACATCAGCTCACGCCTGTCAAGGAATCTGTCCGGCCCACGCTACGAGATGGCGACACGCAACATTAGTTCGGTAGCCAGCCAGCGTAGACGCTGGCGAGCAGGATGAGGCCGAGAATGCCACGGTAAATGGCGAAAGGCCAGGTCGAGAAGCGCTCGAGGAAGCGCAACAGCGCCCAGATCGCGACGAAGGCCGAAATCGACGCGACGACGAGGCCGAAGGCCAGGATCGACCAGCCATGCGCGTCGAGATGCGCCTTGTGGAGCTCCCATAGTTCTTTCAAACCCGCTCCGGCGATGGCCGGGATGCCGAGGAGAAAGGAAAAACGCGCCGCCTCTTCCCGCCTAAAATCGCGGAACAGCGCGGCGGTCAAGGTCGAGCCAGAGCGCGATACGCCGGGAATGAGGGCGCCCGCTTGCCCAAGCCCAATGATCAGCGCGTCCTTCAACGTCGCATGAGCGAGCGTGCGCTTCGGCCGGCAATAGGTCTCGGCAAGGATCAATAGGCCCGACATGACAAGACAGGCGATGCCGATGACGGTCAGGCTGCGCATCGGCGAATGGCAGGCGTTGAGGACCGGCTTTAAGAGCTCGCCAAGGATGACAATAGGCAGCGTCGCGAGAACGATCCACATGACAAAGCGGAGATTCCAGTCGCCGAAATCGCGCCGTTTGACGGCGGCCAGGGTCCCTGCGGAAAGCTCGCGCACGTCGGTCCAAAAGTAGCTGATCACGGCGGCGAGCGCGGCGACTTGCATGGCCGCCGAGAATGCCGATCCCGGATCTTGCCAGCCGAGCATCGCCGGCACGATCCGCATATGCGCGGTCGAAGAAATTGGCAGGAGCTCGGTGATGCCTTGCACGACACCAAGGACGCCAACTTTGGCATAGCCCAGCGCGGCAAATCCCGTATCAAGCCCTTCCGTGCAGGCAGCTGCCATGAGGTGATCCCTGGTATCCGGCGGCGGTCCCTTGCGCCGTGCCGCAATTGCGCAGATTTGGCGGGCAAGATCAACGCCCGCCGCGCCGTCAAACTGCCTCAAGCCGCTTTAGGCGCTGGGTTTTCACAGAAAAAACGGCGGATCCTCGGCTCGGGTTTTGTCCGATTCGGAGCCCGCATCTTACCAAAATGTTTCCCGTGAAACCTTTCGGTAAGATTCCTCGCAAGAATCTTACAAATCTCTTTACCAAATGTTAAGCATACCGCAAGGCAAGTGCCACAAAACGCCAATTAAAAATTAGGTTAACCAAGAATTAATATTCAAAATTGAAGATCAATCGCGGTAGATTTTTATAGAGAGCAAAAAAAATCCAAATTTTTGCCGGATTTTACCGCTCTCTCACTCGAAATTTACTTAACCACAACCTCTGGAAAGGGGCCAACCATGATCCGCAGCTATCTCCTGCCTTTGGCCGGGCTGGTAGCCACAGTGCCGGCATTTGCCGCCGACATTCCGTCAACCCAACCGCCGCCGCCCCTGCCGCCGGCTCCGCTCTTCACATGGACGGGCCTTTATGTCGGCGGCCAGATTGGCTACGGCTGGGGCACCGATTCGCTGACCGTTTACCCCTGGGGATTTGGCACGAGTTACACGCCGAACGGCGTCGTCGGCGGCGCCCATGTTGGCTACAATTACCAGATCAACCAGTTCGTCCTGGGCCTCGAGGGCGATGTCGAGGGCACGAGCATCGATAGCAGCTACAGCCCCGGCGGCGCGCTCTATCGCACCCAAATCCCCGTCCAGGGATCGATTCGCGGCCGTCTCGGCCTCGCCTTCGACCGGGTGTTGGTCTATGCGACGGGTGGCGGCGAATTCGCCGGCTTTTCCACGAGTTACGCCGGCGCGATTCCTTATCTTAAAGATTCGACCACGCAAGCCGGTTGGACCATTGGGGGAGGCGTCGAATACGCCCTGACGCCCAATTGGTCTGTTCGCGGCGAATACCGCTACACGGATTTCGGCCATATCACGGATGAGACGCCGTTCATTTTCGGCATTGGCTCGAGTGCCGTCCATCACGAAACGGAAAATGCCGTCCGCGCGGGCTTTAGTTACAAGTTCGGACCGTTGGGGTCCGGCTTCCCAGCACCGGGATATTAAAAAAAATTCATGAATCCCAATCTTGGCCAACGCAGCGCCGGAAAAAAGTCAAAGTTTCCGGCGACAACCCCCGCTCAGGGCATGGGGGAGCGTCCAGGCACCCCAAATCGCCGCGCCACAGATGTGCCGTGCAAGAAGCGGGCCGAGATTTTCGGGCCTGCATCCTTTGTTGCACATAAGTCACGCCAAGCTGAAATCCGGCCTCCCAAGTACGGATTTCATTCTTTCGCCATGACGATTGGCGTATCCTCCTCAAGCTTTTACCTTTGAAAGGACAAGGCCTATGTCTCGTAATCTTCTGTTGGCATCCGTGGGTGCCTTCGCTCTCGCAACGTCGGCGGCTTTGGCGGCCGATCTTCCCTCGCGTGCGCCACCACCGGTCTATGTGCCGCCCGCGCCGATCTTCACCTGGACCGGAATCTATGTCGGTGGCCAGATCGGTTACGCCTGGGGTAGCGGCAATCTCAACTACACCGGGTTTGATCCGTTCTTAGGGGCCGGTTTGGCGACATCCGTTGGCGGCACTCCAAGCGGCGTGATCGGCGGCGCCCATGTCGGCTATAACTATCAAATCAACCAGTGGGTGGTCGGCCTCGAAGGCACTGTCGACGGCACCAGCCTCAGCAATACCACCGTGGCCTTTTTCCCGGATGGGACTAATATACAGGCCCAATCAACCGCTGATATTCAAGGCTCGATTCGCGGCCGCGCCGGTGTCGCCTGGGATCGCGCCTTGATATATGCGACGGGCGGCGTGGCCTTCGGCGGGTTCAACACCAATTACAGTGTTTTTAATTCTGGTGCACTCGGCATCCTTCCGGCCTTCTACGCCAACAACAGCTTCTCAAATACCCGCGTGGGCTGGACGGTTGGTGGCGGTATCGACTACGCCGTGACCAACAATTGGTCGATCTTCGCCGAATACCGTTATACGAATTGGGGCACTCTTTCGGCTCCTTCACTCGGCGCCATTGCGATTGCAACGAATCCTCTCCTGGCGGGGGTTTTCTATAATGCCAATCGCACTTTGAACCAGAACCAAGTGCAGGTCGGCTTCAGCTACAAATTCGACCTCTACGGCCCGCCCGCCCCGGTCGTGTCAAAATACTGAGCCAAGCTTTTCGGCCAAGGCTTAGCGCGACCCGGCAAAACCCGGCCTTAGGCCGGGTTTTCTTTTTTGTTTGCCGACCATTACGTTGCGTTCCGGCAACACCTGCCGAGATAATAGCCGGAATCCGCCAATGGGGGTTGGGGCGGCGAAGGAAACGGCGTAGGTTCTTGGAAATTAAATTGGTCAAGGAGGGGAGCCTGATGCGCCGTCAATTTTTCCTGGCATCCGTGAGTGCCATCGCCACCACCGGCTTTGCTTTGGCGGCCGAACCATTGCCGCCACCGGCGGCACCACCGCCACCTCCCGCCTTCACTTGGACGGGCCTTTATGCCGGCCTGCAAGTCGGCGGCGCCTGGAGCCAAGATCGCTACTACAGCCAATTTTCTGGCGCGCCCGGCGGCGTGCCGTTTTTCCTCACAAACAGCGTTACCCAGAATCTGAGCGGCGTCATTGGCGGCGTCCATCTGGGGTATAATCTGCAGTGGAATCAGTGGCTCGTTGGTCTTGAAGGGAGCGTCGACGGCACTAGCCAGCAGGGCACAATTCTCGACGGCGTGACCGGCATCGGCGATCAAGAGCGCGCGGAGATTCAAGGATCGATCCGTCTGCGCGCCGGGTTCACCTGGGATCGTTTCCTCATCTACGCCACGGGCGGCGCTGCCTTCACGGGCATTCACAACGACTATACGGATACTACAGGGTTAACCACACGTGTGCCGGGTGTCTCGGAAGATATATCGAGGACGCGCTCGGGCTGGACGGTTGGCGGCGGCATCGCCTATGCCCTCACCAACAATTGGTCTATCCGGGCCGAATACCGCTACTCGGATTTCGGCCACTATGACGACTATCCCTTCGTCAACTTGGTTACGCTGGCGCCTCCCCTCCTTTTTGGCGGCAACAGCCTTCTTGTCCAGCACCATTTGACACAGAACCAAGTCGAGGCCGGCATCACTTATAAATTTGACTCCCAAGCGCCCGCGCCGGTCGTCGCCAAATATTGACTCTCGTCCTCCCACGGACCACAACTTGCCGATCCCGGCCGCCGCGGCCGGGATTTTTCTTTACGCCAGCCCCGCAACCCTGGCCGCCTCTCGCTTCCTCTCGCACTCCCTAGCTGTTAAATAGCTTCGCGGCGAGGCGGAACCCATCGCGCCATCGCCGCGTTGCGGCTGTTGCATGGAACAAACATGGCGCAGGAACTCGCGGACCTTCAGGTGAGTTTTGGTGCGGCGAGAGAGGGAGGCCGCGTCTCGCGTCAGATCCTTTGTATTTTTCCTCGCTACGCGCCGTCTTTCGGCACATTCCAGTATGCCTATCCGCTGACCGATGGCGTGCGCGCCTTCATGCCGCCGCAAGGTTTGCTCCTCATTGCGGCGATCATGCCGAAACACTGGAGCGTGCGTTTCATCGACGAGAATATCCGCCAAGCATCGGCGAGCGATTTCGAGTGGGCCGACGCGGTTTTCGTCAGCGGCATGCATGTCCAGCGCCGCCGTATCGAGGACATTTGCCGGCGGGCGCATGGCTTTGGCAAGGTGACGGTGCTCGGCGGTCCCTCGGTTTCGGCCTGCCCCGAGCAATATCCAACTTTCGATTATCTCCATATTGGCGAACTCGGCGATGCCACCGAGATCTTGATCGATCGGCTCGCCGAGAGCACTGAGCGCCCCGCTGAGCAAATTGTCCTGAAGACGAAGCACCGCCGCGACCTTCGTGCTCTTCCTCCGCCCGCCTACGAACTTGCCGAGACCAGCCGCTATTTCCTGGGCAGCATTCAATTCTCGAGCGGTTGTCCGTACACCTGTGAGTTCTGCGACATTCCGAGTCTTTATGGCCGTGTTCCGCGCCTGAAAACTTCGGCGCAGATCGTCGCGGAACTCGACATATTGCTCGCCCGCGGCGTGAATGGCGCCGTTTATTTCGTCGATGACAATTTTATCGCCAATAAGAGGGCGCTGCGCGAGCTGCTTCCGCACCTAATCGATTGGCAAAAGCGCAATGGCTATGCAATCAGCTTTTCCTGCGAGGCGACTCTCAATATCGCGCGCTTGCCGGAAATCCTCCGCCTGATGCGCGAAGCGGCCTTTGATACTATCTTTTGCGGGATTGAAACGCCGGAACCGGAAGCGCTCGAAGCGATGGATAAGCGCCATAATATGGCGGTTCCAATCCTTGATGCCGTGCGGCGTATCAACCAGTATGGCATGGAAGTCGTCTCCGGCATTATTCTCGGCCTCGATACTGACCGCCCAGATTCCGGCGCGCGCATCGCCGAATTTTTGGAGCGCTCTCACATTCCCATGGCGACAATCAATCTCTTGCACGCGCTGCCGAAAACGCCGCTCTGGGATCGCCTCGCGCGCGAAAACCGCCTGATAGAAGAGGGGGATCTTCAGCGCGAATCCAATGTGGACTTTAAGATGCCGTATCAAGACGTGCTTGCCATGTGGCGCGAGTGCATGGCGAGTGCCTATGCGCCGGCCGCCGTCTTCGCCCGCTATGAGTTCCAGATGCACAACACGCGGCCGTTCCGCCGCGGAAGGCCATGGAGCCGCCAGCGCTTGTCGCCGCGCAATATCAAAAAAGGCCTCATCATCCTTGCGCGGCTCTCATGGTTTGTGGGCGTCAAGGCTGATTATCGCGCGCTGTTTTGGAAGTTCGCGCTTGGCCGCCTCATACGCTTCCAAATGGAGCCGATTCTCAGCGTTGGACTTTGCGCCCATCACCTCATCGTGTTCGCGCGCGAGGCTTGCGCCGGACGGCAAAACGCCTCTCATTACGCCCGCAAGGCACAGCTCCCTGACATCGAGGCTGCCGCCACAAGATAGGGCAAGGTTGCGGGCCTTTTTTTCCCATGCTAGCGGCTGCCATGCTTGAAGGCCTGCCGCCAAACCGCGCGGCGTATACCATGCGTCTCCTTTGCGACGAGGCGACGGCGCGCAAGGTGGCGGACATCATCGTCGAAACTTTTGACCCGGCAACGACCGCCGCAGCTTCCTTCGCAACGGGGGATGAAAGCGTGTGGGCAGTTGAGGCTTTCTTTGGAACGCTACCCGATGAGGCGGCGGTTCGCGCCCTCATCAAAGCGGCGGCGAGCGAGGAGGCGGTGGAGTCCGCCATCTTTGGCGAAGTGGCGGAACGCGACTGGATCGCGGCGTCGCTCGCTTTGCTGCCGCCGGTGCGGGCAGGGCGCATCTTCGTGCATGGCGGACATGACCGCGATCGGGTCGCCACCAACGATATTGGCATCGAAATCGAAGCCGCGCTGGCGTTTGGCACGGGCCATCACGGTTCGACGCGCGGTTGCCTGTTGATGCTCGCCGACATCGCCCGGCGACGCCGCCCAGTATCCATCCTCGATCTTGGAACAGGCTCTGGCGTCCTCGCCATTGCCGCCGCGAGGCTGTTCAAGCGCGAGGTACGCGCCGGCGATATTGATCCGGTGAGCGTGCGCACCGCCGTGAGCAATGCTAAGCGCAATCACGCGGGGAATTTCATCAAGCTCGCGCTCGCGAGAGGTGTAGCACATCCGCTGTTGCGGGATGGCGCCCCCTATGATCTCGTCATGGCGAATATTCTCGCCCGCCCGCTGTGCTCGCTTGCCCCCGAGCTCGCTCGCTTAACGTCGGTTGGCGCTGAAATCATCCTTTCCGGTCTGCTTCCGCGCGATGTCGCCGCCGTCCTCAGCGCCTACCGAGGGCAGGGGACGGCGCTTGCGCGCCGCTTTGATGTCGATGGCTGGGTCACTTTGCTCGTCCGGCGGCGGGGGCGTTTTTAGGAGGGTTTCGCGTGGCGAACGAAGACATCCGACTCATGCCAATCGGTTATGTGAGATCAAATCGAATCGAGCCGATTGATGACAATTGGGATTGCGTTGAGAGCCGGATCGATCTTGATCCGGCGCTGTTCCAACCGGATGCCCTTGCCGGATTGGATGCCTTTTCTCACGTCGAGGTCGTCTATCACTGTCATCGCGTCGAGGAGGCGGAAATCGTCATGGGCGCTCGCCATCCTCGCGGCAGAATGGATTGGCCAAAGGTCGGAATTTTCGCTCAACGCGCCAAGGGCCGTCCCAATCGTATTGGGGTTACGGTTGCGAAAATCGAGCGTGTCGAGACGCTGACGATCGTGGTGAGCGGATTGGATGCGATCGATGGCTCGCCCGTCATCGACATTAAGCCATGCATGCGGTCATTCCTTCCTCGCGGTATTTTCCATGAGCCGGATTGGGCCAGCGAATTGATGGAAAATTATTGGAGATCCTCCAAGTAATTTTCATTGCAAGGATCGAACACTTCTAACTCAGAGCGTTTTCAGCCTCGCCAATGTGAGCCGCAGCCGCGCCATCGTGATCTGGCGGAGGCCCGCGACATCGAGCCCCAAGATAACGGCGGCGTAGACGAGGACCCCGAGGCTGACCTGCTCGCTCAGCGTGGAAAAGCCGGGCTCTTTGTCACGCAACTGGAAGACGATCGCCCCCATGAGCGCATTGCCGAAGACGGCGACGGCGAGGTCCCGCAGGCGCGGCCAATGCTGCCAATGAGGAAGCGCCGCGGCGATCAGCACGATGACGGCAACGAGCATCGCTCCCGCCTGCGCAATGGCGAGGCTCGCGGCGCCGTGATCGCGGTGGAGGATCAGCAAGAAAAGCGGGTCGGCGGCGCATGCCGCGAGCGCGGCAGAGATCAGAGGGACCGTTCTCTTTTCGATGAGGAAGATTGGAGTAATGGCGAACTGGATCAGCGCCATGGCGAAGAAGCCAGTCATCATCAGGGGCAACAGCTCATCGAAATGCCCGCGATATTGTTCGGGAACGATAAGTGTTTCGACGGATGGCAGGGTGAGCCAGAGGCCCGTGCAAGCCGGCAGCACCATGGCGATGACGATCGTCATGTTGCGGGCAATTTGCTGCCTTGCCCGCGTCGGCCCTTCGAGCTCGTGCGTCGCGACCGCGATCTGGAAGAGAACGATATCCAAGGCAGAGCCGATCGTCTGTATCGCTTTCGTGCCGAAATCAAAAGCCAAGGAGAATTGGCCGGTTTCGGAAAAGCCGTCGAGGATGGCGAGGATCGAGCGGTTGGCGAGCGGAATTGCGATATAAAGCAATGTCGCGCCGACGATGGGCAGGCTATAGCTCATGAGATGGCGGGCGATCGATAGCCGCGCGAAACTCGGCTTTGAAGCGGGATCGGCGAGGGCGGCGCGCGCCGTCACGATCGAACCCGCGAGACTAACGACCGTCCCCGCGAGGGTCATCTCGGCCGAGCCGAAAAGGAACGCGCCTCCGCCCATGAGCGCGATCGCCAGGGCATTTTTGACGAGCGCGAGCCTGGCGAAAAGCCGGTCGTCGAAGCAAGCGCGAACGAGCGCGACGTGATAATCAAAGAGCCCGTTGGCCACGGCGACGGTCAGGGCCAGGGCGATCAAACCGTTGGACAGAGTGAACTTAACGCCGCTCCACATGAGCAGGCAGGCGCCAGCCGCGAGAGCGGCAGAGATGACGGCGAAGGAGAAGTCGAGAGTGGCGCGAAGAGCCGGATCTTCACTTCTCGTGCGTTCGGAGTAAAACCGCGTTGCGCCGAGCCTGATCCAATCGAAAAAGCCGGTCTGGACAAAGACCGCGGTTGCATAAGCCAGCGCGAAGCGCCCATACTCCGCCGGGCCCAAAAATTTGGCGATGAAAAGCCCGATAGCGAAATTGATCAGGATGTTGCAAAACGAAATTGAGAAAACAGTCATAAGTGTCCTACACCTAACCGATCCAAGGCACGGGCTTGGCTGTTGTGCCGTTAACCGCAGCAGGATTAAGGCGGCGTGCTGCCAGCCGAGGAACACCGAACTTACAAGGCTCCGGGTCGCTCCCGGCGGCCGGGCGCTCCCAGCCGAGTGAAGGGAAAAAAAATTAAGATCAAATTTAAAACTTTCTCTCGAACTGCCGAGTTTGACATTGCCGAGATTTGAGCGTTCTGCAAGACGGTCAGGGCGTATGATATGAGAATATTATGCCGCATGATGTGACTTTTCCAGCCGCCGCTCTTGCGGGGCTTCTTTCGTTCCTAAGCCCTTGCGTGCTGCCGCTGATCCCGCCTTATCTCACCTTCATCGCGGGAACGACGATTGAAGAAGTCGCGGCCCGGCGTGAAGCCCGCGCCCGGCGTGATATTTTCCTCGCCTCGTTATTATTCATTTTCGGCTTTTCGACGGTTTTCATCGGCCTTGGCGCCAGCGCTTCGGCGTTCGGCCAACTGTTGCACGCTTATTTCGCCCGGCTTGCCGCGATCGCCGGCATTGTCATCATGGCGATGGGCTTCCATTTTCTCGGGGTGTTCCGCTTCGCGTTCCTCTATCGCGAGGCTCGCTTTGACGTGCAAAAGCCGCTCGGCCTTTGGGGCGCCTATGTCATGGGCATCGCCTTCGCCTTTGGCTGGACGCCGTGTATCGGCCCCATTCTCACGGCGATCTTGGCGGTTGCCGCTTCGCAAGAAACCGTCGGCCGGGGTATTGCGCTGCTTGGCGCCTATTCGATGGGGCTGGGATTGCCTTTTCTCGCGGTCGCGGTGGCGATCGAGCCCTTCGTGCATTTCATCACGCGGTTCAAGCCTTACTTCGGCGTTCTCGAGCGGATCATTGGAGTTCTCTTGGTTGCGACAGGGATCACCTTTTTGACCGGCTCGATCCAAGATGCCTCGAGCTGGCTCATTCAAACGTTTCCGGATTTTGTGAATCTCGGATCGCGGCTCGAAGAGTTTTTGTTATCCCAGATCAATAAAAGCTGAGACTATTGGCGAGGTGGTTCGACCTAGGGCAGGGCTTCCCGCAGGGCAGTCAAATAGTCCTCCAAGGTCGCGTTCAGCCGCTCGTGCATGAGAGTGCGATAGGGCATCAGGTCTTCGGCCAGCGACGCGCGCTCAAGGCCATCGAGATAGGCCTTGCGGTCTTCGAGGCGCACAGAGACTGGTGGATAACCGCCGCGAATGAGTATGAGATTCATCAAGAGTCGCGCGGCGCGCCCGTTGCCATCAGCAAAAGGATGGATTGATACAAGGCGGTAATGCGCTTCGAACGCCGAAGTCGGATTCGGCGGCGCAGTTTTCAGCCATGTCCCGAATTCTTCCATGAGTTGCGGAATCTTCACGGGGTTTGGGAAAACGACGGGCGATCCAGCGATCCGGCGGGGATTGCGGCTGTAGATCCCCGCAATATCAGGCTGGCTTCGCGCGACGATGCGCCGGTGCAATTCGCAAACGACGCTTTCATCGATGGGTCTTGTCTTGCCCGCGAGCTCGCGCATCCATCGCAAAGCCTCATAATGATCGACGGCTTCAAGATGGTCGCGAAGCGGCTTGCCGCCAACGGTGATGCCATGTTCGATCACTTCCGCCGTTTCGCGCAGCGTCAGGGTGTTCCCTTCAATCGCGTTGGACGTGTAGGTGAGATCGACGTCATAATGTTTTTGGAGCTGCGCCAAAGCGGACGCCGATAAAGGGCGCAGGCAATCAAGCTCCGCTTTCTTCTGTTCAATGCTGACGGTAAGGGTTTCGGGCATCCTATCTTCATAGCACGGAGGTATTAAGGCTGTCGTCGGCGCGTTCAAACGGCCGGCTTCCGCGATAACGGCCTTCGCGGTAAGGCGGCCGGCAGAAATGAAACTGGTTAGGTTGAGCGGTTAGGTGCGTGGCGCGTGCCAGACCCTTATATGTGATAATATCCTTTATCATAAACTTCTGGGTGTCTTCATGACTGTCATCGACAAGGCCAATGCCACTCCCCTCGATCCAGATCTTATGAAGGAGATGTTGGATTGTCTCGACGCTATGCCAGAAGAACAACGCAAGGACCTGACCGGCAGAGGGCTTGGTCTCATTCGCTTTCTAGAGGAACGACTTAAAGAGAAAGAGACAATGGACCGTGCGATGGTTTTGATCTCCTTCGAATTCAGGATGGAGGCGCTGGTTCATCTACGGAACCGTCGCGAATATCGAGCATGGGCCATGCGCGTGGGCAAAAAAGGCGAGCCTGACTTCATCAACGAGGTGTTAATTGAAACAGCCGCCTTGGCACCGCTTGTCGAACGCAACAAACATCCCGCCTTTGAACCTGTAGCTTTTTTTCGGAGAGCGTTGGAACGTGCGGACGCGGAGGGGCGAGCATGAACCAACTCACCACCATTATGGGCCCGCGCCTTCCGTCCCTTGCCGCCGCCGCCGGTGACCGCGCCCCGACGCGCTTTTGGGAATTCTTCCTCTCCAACATCCGCAACCCACACACGCGCCGCGCTTAAGGTCGCGCCATCGCGGAAATTCCTTTATCATCGGCTGACCGAGTCAGGAATATTGCTAACCCAAAGCTCTGCCCGCTTCGCTCCATGAAGCACCCGCCCTAGATTGGCTTTCTCCTCGTGAGGTGCATATTGTGTTTCGCCAAGGCCCCCCGTTAAGACGACGTTTTAAAATTGCTGTAATTTAAACTAAGCCGGAGCGAGTTATTGACGAAAGAATATGCGGACAAAGGCGCAAAAACGCTCGAGCTCACGGGCTCCGACCTGAATGACGAGCGTTTTCGCGAGGCGATGAGCCGCGTCGCCGCCGCGGTGCACATCGTGACGACGGCGGGTCCGGCGGGGCTTGGCGGGATCACCGCGACGTCGGTCGCGTCCGTTTCAATCGCGCCGCCGATGATGCTGTTTTGCATCAACAAATTATCGCCATCCGCGGCGCGCATAACTTCAAACGGCGTCTTTTGCATCAATACGCTGACGTCTTCGCAACAACCCATCGCCGATGTTTTTGCCGGGCGGACCGGCCAACGTCTCGAAGAGCGATTCGCCGCCGGCGAATGGGGCAAGCTTGCAACCGGAGCGCCGGCGCTTAAGGACGCGGCCGCTGTCTTTGACTGCCGGCTAACGGAAGTCAAAGAAATCACGACCCATTTGATCATGATCGGTGAAGTCCTGGCAGTAGACTTTGGCGAGCAAGGCAGCAGTTTGACCTACGCCCACCGTAAATATGGGATTCTCTGATCGGTCGCGGCGCCGCCTCGAACTTTTGGCCGAAAAACCCTCGCAAAAATTTTATTTTCGGCACGCGGCTTGCGTCGGCTCTCAATGCAACTCCGTTTTAATATGAAACATTGTTGAATGAGTCTTCGTGCATTGTGAGCGTGTGACAACGTTGTGCCATTGCCGGTTGGCCATGGTGCGGAGGCGGATGATGTCTGAGAGTAAAAGGATCCACACGGGCGGCGTAGCGCCGGAATTTTTGAAACAGCTCGCGGGCTATGGGCTTGCCACGGCTGAAATTCTCTACCGCCTCCCAGACCACCCGGGATTGCTGCAGTCTTATATTTGGCAAGATTATGATATCGCGCCGGACTTCCCGATATTGATAAAATTTTTGATGTTCTGGCAAGAGAAGCTTGACGGGCCTTTGTATCGCGTCGTCGTCGGCCACTCAAAGCTTATCAAGCCAGCTGAAATCAAGTCGATCGGAGCGGAATTCCGCTTACATTAGAGTCGCGAATTGCGAGGGAGGCCGTTTAACTATCGAGGAAGGCTTGTAAAAAAACGCAGACCTAGCAGGATATAAATGCCTGACAACAACGTGCCTTCAACTCGCCGATCGCTTGTTGATTTGCAAATGCCCCTTGATCATCAGACCTCCGGAACCGCTAATGTTCGACTGGCCAGGTCGACTGTGACCGCATCGTCCGGAGTCTTGGCTGCGTCGCCGTCTGATGCAGGGTGATATTCGATCCGCAGCTGCGTCTCCGTCACAACGATCCGTAGATAGCCGTAATCCTGGTCGTCGTAGTTTTCTAGCCGCACCAGGTCATTCCCGCCGCTCGCCGCTTGGAGCACGGTCGGCGCGCGGAATGGGGTTTCGTAGCGCGAGGTGCCTTTCGTTTTCTCGGCGTTTGCCGCCGCCAACGGAGGGCCGCCGGCATCGGGTATGCGCTTGAGGCGGGATATATTGTGGCCGCCATTGCCGGCAAGGACGTAGGGTATCTGCATTGCCTGGTGGACGCGGGTGAAGCGCTGGTAGTTGTGCGCATGGGCCGAGAGCACGGCATGCGGCCATACGCCGGTCTCGGCGCAGATTTCGTCGATTTGTCCTCGCATCTCCTCGCTCCAGCCGTGCTTGGAGCCAACCGTGTAGGCGGGATGGTGGTGCGCTAAAATCAGCGCTCCCGAAAATTCTTTCGCTCGGCTCAGCGCGGCCTTGAGGAAATCAAGTTGCGCGTTGCCGATCTCCGGCGAGGCGATAACACCAGGGTCTTCTAGCACATTGGAGTAGAGGGCGATGATGCGCAGCAGCGGCGCCTCGAAGGTGAAGAAGACACCGGGTTGGATCTGGGCCGTGCGTGAAAGGCCGCCAGCCTCCGGCGTAACCACGAAGTCGGTCGCGCAAAAATTGTCGAGGAAGGCGGCAAGTGTCGAAGCATTTGTGCCCGGAGCGACCATCCCATCATGATTGCCAGCGAGAGCCAAAATCGGTGCGGGATAATCGCGGTATGGCTCGTAGAACTGATCATAATAATACTGTGCCTCACCGAAGTTGTAGATGACGTCACCCAGGTGGAAAAAGAACTGGGGCAAGTTCTCGGTCGCCTCCTCGTCGAAATCCGCGGCCATTTTGTCGGCGACCAGCGACTGATTATGCGGCCCGCGAGTCGACCCTGTGTCGCCAACAGCATGGAACACAAGCTGACCGGACGCTTCGATACGCTTGACCGCTTCATCTCCGCTAGGACCTAGCACCTGGGCAAGTGTCAGGACCGGCTCTGTTCCACCGCGCGGTGCGGGGAACGGCATCGGGCCAAGTTTGTGTTCGGCGTTCAGCTCATCAATCGTCTTGTAGGCAGCCGCGTCCGAGGGATGGCGGAGCCGAAATCGGGTTGGGTCCGCGGTGGGTTCCGGCTGAGCGAAGACTGGGCGGTCGATCGGAGTCGGATCCAAGTTCTCATCGGAGGGGGGCGATGTTCTTGGAGTGCGTCTCCGGCGGTGATGTGGCGGCCTGGCCATTGGTGTCTCCCCTCTTGTTTTGTTTAACTGAACAATTTAGCAAATTCGCACGACATTCAGATGACTTCGCAAACGCGCACGAGGTCTCCGAGGCGTAGGATTCTCGTGCTGCCCGTCCATGAAAGCGTCGATGAAGCGGACCGGATCGTTGGCCTCGGCATAATCATTAACCGCTTCGGCAAAAGCAATGCCTGCGAGCGGTCTGTTCCCGATAGGTACGCCGTGGCAAACTCTATCAAATTCCCCGAACCTGAGGAATCCCCTACCTGACGGACCGGACACGAAACATGAGCGCCAGCGAGCACATGAAATTGTATGAAGCGAAGATCAATCTCCGCCGGTTTGATGAGGTTGAGCCGCTCCTCTCACCGAAAGCCGTTTTTTGGTTCACCGATGGCACGCATCGGGGGATCGACGAAATTAGAGCTGCCTTCGAGCGGACATGGCAAACGCTCCAAAATGAGGTCTATTGGTTAGAAGACCTCGAATGGATCGCTCTGAGCGAAACTGTTGCAAGCTGCGCATATCGCTTCTGCTGGAAAGCCGAGATAGACGGCAAAACATTCGAAGGGACAGGCCGTGGCACGACGGTTCTCAGAAGCGAAAGCGGCCGATGGAAAATCATACACGAGCATCTCAGCCCTTTCCCAAATTGACCAGCGGAGTCTTTTCACGCGGTCTGCGTGCTTTTCTTTCAGCAAATTGACGATTCCAACCAACACGAAAATACGGAATTTCAGCATGCGCGCTCTTCGTTGAGCGCATAACGCCATTTTATTTAAGACGGTTCCGGCCGAGAATTGCCGCACCGAGCGGCACGACACCTGCAGAAGTCTCTAAATAATCCGCAATCCCTTAAGACTGACATGGCCGTGTTTGCCGATGATGAGGTGATCATGGACGATGACCTTGAGCGGCTTGCCGATGGCGATGATCTGCTGCGTGAGGTGGACATCATCCGCCGAGGGCTGCGGATCGCCTGAAGGGTGGTTGTGGACGAGAATGATGGCGGTGGCGCTGAGCTCCAGCGCGCGGCGCATGATTTCGCGCGGATATGCGGGAGCGTGATCGACCGTGCCGATTCCCTGGACCTCGTCGGCGATGAGGCAATTTTTCTTGTCAAGAAAGAGCACGCGGAATTCCTCATGGTCGAGGAAGGCCATGGCGGTGCGGCAATAATCGACAACGGCCGAAAAACTTGAGAGCGCTACCCGCTTTTCAATCGGCGACTTCGCCAGACGCTTGGCGGCGGCTTCGATGATCTTCAGCTCGACGATCGCGGCATCGCCAAGCCCGCCGATTTCACGCAGGCGTTCGGGCCTCGCCGCGATAGCTTCCGCAAAGGAGCCAAAGCGTCTGATGAGCTCCTTCGCCAGCGGCTTTACGTCGCGGCGCGGCATCGCCCGGAAAAGAATGAGTTCGAGCAATTCGTATTCGGCAAGCGCATCGGCGCCGCCTTTGTTGAAGCGTTCGCGCAGCCGCTCCCGATGGCCCAGGTAATGGGGTGGATTTGTGCCTGGCGTCGTCTCGCTCATTAGGCGTAAGCTAAAGACTAATAATAAGGCGGGTGGTGCAGGCCGCGTGGCGATAGGGTAAAGGCCTCGTAGCCCGCCTCGGTGACGCCGATCGAATGTTCAAATTGTGCCGAAAGAGAGCGGTCGCGGGTCACCGCGGTCCAGCCGTCCGATAGGATTTTTACATGCGGGCGGCCTAGGTTGATCATCGGCTCGATGGTGAAAAACATACCCGGCTTCAGCACGACACCCTCGCCACGGCGCCCATAGTGCAGAATGTTGGGCTCGTCATGGAACAAGCGGCCAAGGCCATGGCCGCAAAAGTCTCGCACCACGGAGCATCGCTCTGCTTCGGCATAAGTTTGAATGGCGGCGCCGATATCGCCGGTGGTGGCGCCAGGCCGGACCGCCGCCATGCCGCGCATCAGCGCCTCATAGGTGACTTCGACGAGGCGCTGCGCGCGTCTTGGAACCTCGCCGACGAAATACATGCGGCTCGAATCACCATGCCAGCCATCCAAGATAAGCGTCACGTCAATATTGACGATGTCGCCCTCCTTCAGCCCCTTATTGTCGGGCATGCCGTGGCAGACCACGTGGTTGATCGACGTGCAGATCGATTTCCGGTAACCGCGGTAATCGAGCGGCGCGGGGTAAGCATCGTGGGCGATGGCGAAATCGAAAACCAACTGATCGAGATAGGCGGTGCTCACTCCCGGCCGGACCTCGCTTGCTAGAAGGTCCAGGACTTCGGCGGCGAGCCGCCCAGCTCGTCGCATCCCCGCGAAAGCCTCCGTGCCGTGGAGTTTTATATGCCCTGGCTTGCGCCGGATGTCATGGGCAGAATCGACAAAGGTCATAGGTGATCCGCGAGCGTTTCAGTGCTCGTGCGCCCCAATGTAAGCAATCGCAGTCCTTAAGCAAGCTTCATGGCGCATCCGCAAGCTCCGGTCAGCCGGAGGCTGCTATCTTGATCACGGTGCTAAATTCGGGCACATAGCCTTTGCCGTTTTAATGTTAGAGTCCTTCGCTCACGGGCTTGCCTCCATGCCCTCCCCTTTACGTATTGGCATCGCCGGTCTCGGCACAGTCGGGGCGGCGGTCATCAAGCTGCTCGACCGGCAGGCGGAGACGTTGGCCAGGCGGACGGGGCGGCAGATTGTCATCCGCGGCGTCTCCGCCGCGCGGAAAGGCAAGGACCGCGGCGTCGATCTGACCCGTTTCGACTGGTATGACGATAGCACGGTGCTGGCAAAAGCGCCCGATATCGATCTTTTCGTCGAGTTGATCGGCGGCGAGGAGGGCATTGCGCTGGCTGCCGCCGAGGCGGCGCTCGGTGCGGGAAAATCCTTCGTGACCGCCAATAAGGCGCTGCTCGCCAAACATGGAATGCGTCTTGCCAGCCTCGCCGAGGAGAAAGGCGTCGCGCTGGCGTTCGAAGCGTCGGTGGCGGGCGGAATTCCCATCGTGAAAACGCTGCGCGAGGGCCTGGCGGGCAATTCCATCGAGCGGGTCTTTGGCATCCTCAATGGCACCTGCAATTATATTTTGAGCCGCATGGAACAGGAGGCGCTCTCCTTCAAGGAGTGCCTCTCCGACGCGCAAAGGCTCGGTTATGCGGAGGCCGATCCGGCGTTCGACATCGGCGGCTTCGATACCGCGCACAAGCTCGCCATCCTAACTTCGCTCGCCTTTGGCACGGAGATCGATCCCTCGGCGATCGCCGTCGAAGGCATCGAGGCGATCACCGTGGCCGATCTCGAAGCGGCGGCGGAGCTCGGCTACCGAGTGAAGCTTTTGGGCGTCGCGCAGCGCACTCCGGCCGGCATCGAGCAGCGAGTGCACCCGACTATGGTGCCGAAATCCTCGCCGATCGCGCAAGTCATGGGCGTCACCAACGCGGTCACGATCGACGCCGACGCCGTGCATGAACTGACGCTCGTCGGCCCGGGCGCGGGCGGCGAGGCGACTGCCTCGGCGATCGTCGCCGATGTCGCCGATATCGCGCGCGGCGTCCGCTCGGCGCCCTTTGGCCGGCCGGTGGCCTCGCTGAAACCGGCGCAGCTGGCGCCCATGCAGCTGCATGAAGGCGGCTATTACATCCGGCTCTCGCTCTATGACCGGCCGGGCGCGGCGGCGGCGATCGCGACCCGCATGGCCGAGCATGGCATTTCCTTGGAAAGCATCGTGCAAAAGCGCCGGCCGGGGGCGAGCAAAGTGCCGGGCGGCCCGGTCCCCGTCGTGCTCATCACCCACGCAACTCATGAAAAGAGCGTCCGGCAGGCTCTTACTGCCGCGGTCAGCGATGGGTTTTTGGCCGAAAAACCGCAAGTCATCCGCATCGAGCGCGAGTAGTCCTCCGCGAGCATGTGAAGGTGGCGAATGCCAATCGCACCTCACGCTCTCGCTGGCCGTTACACTTCTACTCGTGCATTTGCATGAAATGCCCATCAAACGGCCGGGATCGGCGAATCCCCTCTTATCAATTTCACCTGGCTTGTTCCCCGGGGAACAGCCGCTCGCAACGAAGTCATGGATAACGGCAATCGCGGGCCTGACGTGGCACAATCCACTGGTCAGCGCCGTGAGATTAGGACCGCTTGAACCAAACATCTTGCAACACATCGAGAACTTTGGAGGCTTTAATGCGTGTCGCAGTTGTGTGCGTCAAATGCAGCAATATTTGTCATCATTCCCTCGGAGCCGCCGGCGCATTCGAATAAGGCGCAATATCAACCCCCTGAACAGGGGGAGCGGACGGCGGAAAATTAGGGAACATCCTTCAATGGCTCAAAGCCGTGCAACACATCGAGAACTTTGGAGATTCTAATGCGTATCGCTCATATGGGCGTGTTGAGTGGCTGCTTGTTGGCCACGACAGCACCAATCTATCCAACAGCACAAGCTGCGCTCTTATACAATAATGCGGCGGGTTTATGCCTCGCGGTGCAAAATGGGCAGACAGCCAATTTTACGCCCGTCGTGCTTGAGCCTTGCCCGGGCGCCATCCCCCCACAGGCCTACGCTCAACAGTGGGCGGTTTATGGCCCTGCAATCCTGGCTCCAGGGACACTGAATCAGCGGCAACTGTGTCTCGACCGTTACTTGGCGGGCACAACCGTGGGTACACAGGTTGAAATTTACCCATGCAACGGCACGGCGGCGCAGAATTGGTTTTTCAATCTCTCGGGGCAAATCCAGGATCCAAAAAGCGGTTTGTGTCTCGGTCTCGTTCCCGTTCTTCCTAATAATGTCGACCAGCAGTTGACCATGCAACCCTGCGGGAGTGATATCTTTCAGCAATGGTCGATTAATTAATGGGGTTAGCTAGTGGTGGCAGGCGCAAGGATATCGAAGGCCGCGAGCACACGACAATCCCATCACGACGAGTTTGATCGGCTGAAGTAGAACCGCCGACAGCGCGTCAAATCTGTCAAACATGAAAATAATGGAGCTTACTATGCGTAATCATCGTCTTGTACTTCTCCTGAGCGGTTCCTTGTTGGCGGCCGCTCCAGTTTCTCCGCCCGCCCGGGCCGCCTATATCTTCGGCTACGCGCCGGGGAATACGACGGCCTGCCTTACGGTAAATGGGCCCGGTTCGGCGGCGGTCTTATGGCCCTGTGGAAGTATTTTCTTTATCATGGGCCAACAATGGAGCCTTGATGGCTTTCAAATTACCACTCAAGGCTTGTGCCTTGACACTCAGGGCGAAGCACTCAGCACCGGCACTCACGTCATCGTGCAACCATGCACTGGATCGGCATCGCAAACTTGGATCTATAATAACGGCGCGATCAACACTGGCAACGGAATGTGCCTTACTCTCGCGCCAAACGTCCAGAACCAGGCGTTTCTTTCTCCGTGCGCCGGCCTTGTCAGCCAGTCTTTTGGGATTATTTGATCATCGCTCATAGCTTTGCCAAATAAGCGCGGGTTCAGCCAAAATGGCTGAACCCGGATGCCGCTCGCCTTCGTGTTTTTACGCGGCGCGGCTTTGCTCATCGCTTCCGGCGCGAGGGGTCTGCCCCATTTGAGGAGCGTCGCGCTGCGCCTTGCCTTCGCCAACATCCATCGGTCCGGGTTGCCGCGCACTCACCGATCAGCGATAGTGGCTACTAGCTAACTTCGTGGCAAGCGTGCACACGAAGTAGTAGTTGAGCAAATTCACATTCATGATGCGAGATGGCCAATAGCGGCGGTGCAGATTAGACACCAAGCAAGTTTCGACTAATTGCATGCCTTGCTGGTCGGCGAACGCTTTTATATCGTCGATACCGGTGACCCAAGGCGCCCCCGCTTGCGCGAAATAATCAGTCAGCGCCGTTATCTTGGGGTCTCCCGTGAGGTTATCGACGATCTTGGTCGCAAAATAGTCGAAGGATAAAGTCGCATCAGGTATTCTACCGCGGATCGCCGCGGCGGTTTGCCGGACAGCGCCGATTGGCAAGTACATGCTGTTGCCTTCCCAAATCACATGTGTTCGAAGATCCGGATCGAAGCCTTGCTCGATCAGCAGAGTGATCCAATCTTCTTTTGCGTAGTTGGCCGGGATGAGTGCGAGCGCCGCCTTGATCCCATGCCTTCCATAAGTTTTTTCTTTAAAATCCAAGGTCGCCTTGTCATCGATCTCAAAAAAGGCAAGTCCCTCCCGCCTCTTTCGCACCGCGCGCGTGTCAAGCCCGGCGCCGAGAATCACGACTTGCCGGCAGCCTCGGGAAATCCGCTCATCGAGCTGATCGTCCATGTAGCGGGTTCGAAGCTTAACTCCCACTTTCGCCTCGGGGGACGCCGCAAATGCTTCGTCCGCGGCGCGCCGGGTGGCATCGTTGAGGAAAAATTCGACGATGTCGTCGCGATAAAGTGGCGAGGGGGCATTGTTCTCCTCGGCGCGATAGGCGGCGACGACAAAGGCGGTGCCCTGCACATTCTCGAAAGCTTTCATCGCGGTTTCTCCTCAAACGAAGCCGATAAAGGTGCCTAGCAGCACGATTGGCGGCATTGTGCTGTGCGCTGGCGCACAATGAGGTTTTGCGCTCCTCAAATCTGAGGTTTGGTAGCGATCAAAGCGTTTGTCGTCACCCGTTTTAGGTAGGGTCAAAACACGTAATGCTGGTTATGCGCGATTGTCCGATTGGGGCGATGAACCTTACAAAAATGTTTCACGTGAAACATTTTTGTAAGGTCGCAGGCAGCAATCTTACAACGCGCCACACATGGGAGGGCTAAGAGAGAGTATGATAGCGCGGAAAGCCGTGACCCGCACCTCAATGCGCGCGGTACGGGTCGGTTCCTGGGTATTGTGCGTCTCTTTTCTCACCTATGGTGTATGCCAAAACACCGTACTATGTAAGAACTGATTGCCGCGCCCCAAGGTCTTGATTTTTAGCGGCCTCCATTTGGCGCCTCTTGATCAGCCCGTTGCGCTTGGAGGCCTTGATGGTAGCCGACGACCTAGTGAAGGTCTGCACGAAAGTGGCGCTCGAGCCGGTCGGCAGCTCGCCATAGGAGGTGTTCGCAGTCTCGAGAGTCCCGCCATCGAACTCGCAGTACGATGGCTCTGCATTCACCACCGTCATGGCGTTAGCCGCGGTATACGTGATCGTCCCGGAGCCAGATGAAAGCGTTGTGCTCTGGCCGTTGTCGTAGCCGACGATATCGAGCTCGAAAGCAACGATGGGCGACAGATCGGCGGACGAGACGCCCGATATCGCGGACAAGGTTTGCGTGACGCTTGCAAGTACGACATTGGTGAGATCGGTATGGCCCCAATGATTGGTGTACACCAGCTCATGGATATGACCGTCAGTCCCGATGTAATTGACGTGTTGTTGGTTGTTGAAGCTGGTCTGGTAGCCGTCCAGCGCGCTCCCGGCAGCGGCGGCTGGCGCATCGGCGGCGGCAGTAAGATCGGTATGGCCCCAATGATTGGTGTACACCAGCTCATGGACATGACCGTCAGTCCCGATGTAGTTGACGTGCTGCTGGTTGTTAAACGTGGTTTCATAGCCGTCAAGCTTGCTCCCCGCGGCCGCGGCGGGCGCACCGGCGGCGGCAGTGAGATCGGTATGGCCCCAATGATTGGTGTACACCAGCTCATGGACATGACCATCAGTCCCGATGTAGTTGACGTGCTGCTGGTTGTTAAACGTGGTTTCATAGCCGTCGAGCGCGCTCCCGGCGGCGGCATCTGGCGCACCGGCGGCGGCAGTGAGGTCGGTATGGCCCCAATGATTGGTGTACACCAGCTCATGGACATGACCGTCAGTCCCGATGTAATTGACGTGCTGCTGGTTGTTGAAGCTGGTCTGGTAGCCGTCGAGTGCGCTCCCGGCAGCGGCGGCTGGCGCACCGGCGGCGGCAGTGAGATCGGTATGGCCCCAATGATTGGTGTACACCAGCTCATGGA
>DASPVM010000027.1:0-2632 GCA_035622375.1 Methylocella sp.
TATCGACCACGCCATATTTGACTTCGTCATCGCAATGCGGCGACATGGTCGGCGAGCCAAAAGTCTTGGGCAGAGCGGCGTAAAGCTCGGACATCGATTTTTGCGGATTGCGGTCGAGCATATCCAAAATATGGATCGCGGTGACAATGCCATCGTCATAGCCGCGCCCGATCGGCTTGTTGAAGAAATAATGGCCGGATTTTTCAAAGCCGGCGAGCGCGTTGAGCTCGCTTACCCGCCGCTTAATGTAAGAGTGCCCTGTCTTCCAATAATCGGCCTTGGCGCCACTGGCGAGAAGCACCGGGTCGGTCGCAAAAAGACCCGTCGATTTGACATCGCAAACGAAGGTCGAGCCAGGATAAAGCTTTGAGAGGTCGCGGGCGAGCATGACCCCGACCTTGTCGGCGAAAATTTCGTTGCCCTTATCATCGACAACCCCGCAGCGGTCGCCATCGCCGTCAAAGCCAACGGCGATGTCGGCCTGCGTTTCCTTAACCTTTTCCGCCATCGCGTGGAGCATATGAAGGTCTTCGGGGTTTGGATTGTAATGCGGGAAAGTGAAATCGAGCTCGGTATCGAGCGGCACGACCTCGCAGCCGAGCATCTCCAAGACTTTTGGCGCAAAGGCCCCCGCCGTGCCATTGCCGCAAGCGGCGACCACTTTGAGTTTGCGTTTGAACTTTGGCCGGTTCGTGAGATCGGCGATATAGCGCGAAGGAAAATCCGGAA
Source organism: Methylocella sp. (assembly GCA_035622375.1). Taxonomy (GTDB): domain Bacteria; phylum Pseudomonadota; class Alphaproteobacteria; order Rhizobiales; family Beijerinckiaceae; genus Methylocapsa. Next base: position 730 of record DASPVM010000027.1, read on the forward strand.
CAAAACGGTACGCGCCGCCCTCGGCGTAACGGAACTTGCCTTCCAAAACGATGTCTTTGAGCCGCCCCATCTCATCGGGGCCAAAGGTCACTGGGCGTTTGGATCCCATTTTCACGCCGGTCCAGCCATTGTCATTGTGCGAGGCGGTCACCATGGCAACGGCCGCGACATCGAGGTCGAATTGGGCAAAATAGGCCATCGGGGTCAGCGCAAGCCCGATGTCGTGAACTTCTATGCCCGCGGCCATGAGGCCGGTCGTCAGCGCCAGTTTGATCGATGCGGAATAAGAGCGGAAATCATGTCCCGTCACGGCTTCGGGCTTTACGCCCATGTCATGCAGCAACGTACCGAGGCCAAGGCCCAAGGCCTCAACCCCCATGAGATTGATTTCCTTTTCATAGAGCCAGCGCGCGTCATATTCGCGAAAGCCGGTGGCTTTCACCATCGGCGCGCTTTCATAGGCGTAGGTGTTAGGTGTCAATTGAGCGGCGGGCGTTGGGAACATGAACGATCCTTCCATTAACAGCGTAGCGCTAGATCTCTTGCGAGCAAATGCAGCCGGGCTGAAATCTTAAGTCAAAATCTTGGGCGGGCGAGTGACGCAGCGAACGGGCAGCTGCCACTCTAATGCTGCTTGGCGATGATCTTGTCCTTGATCGCGTCGTAGACCGCCTGGGGGATGATCTTATTTTGCACGAGCTCATCCTTGCCTTTATACGGGCGGTTCTTGACGATCGCCGCGGCCCGCACATCGCCGACACCTTTGAGCGAACGCAATTCCTCCTCGCTTGCCGTGTTGATATCGATGAGGGTTGAGGCGGCTTTTGGCGCTGGCTTTGGCTTGGCTGACTTCGCGGCGAGAGCAGGCGCGGCCTTTTCTGGGGCACCGGGTTGAACGGCCTGCGCAAACGAGGGCATTGCGAATGCGGCCCCTGCGATCAGGCAGAGGGCAAAAATTGCGTTTCTATGTGCGTGCATGGCATTTCCTTTCTGGCGCTCCGCCGTGGGGACCACAGTGGCCGGAAAAGGCCTCTCGCGTCAACCGCTTCGCCAGCAATCACGGGTGTCCCATTTGCCTTCCCTCATGCTCCGCGAGCCAGCGCTCGGCCTCCATCGCCGCCATGCAGCCTAGCCCGGCCGCCGTCACCGCCTGGCGGTAAATGTCGTCTGACACATCGCCCGCTGCGAATACGCCGGCTACGCTTGTTGCCGTCGAGAAAGGCGCGGTCTTTATGTAGCCGCTGGGTTTGATGACGAGCTGATCCTTAAAGAGGCCCGTCGCCGGTTCGTGCCCGATGGCGATGAAAATGCCGTCCGCCTCGAGGGCGCGCAGAATGCCCGTCTCGACATGTCTTAAGCGAACGCCGGTCACGCCCAAAGGATCGCCGCCGCCCACAATCTCGTCGACGACATGATCGTAGATCACCTCGACATTTGCCCGCTTGAACAGCCGCTCCTGAAGAATGCGCTCGGCGCGAAACTCATTGCGGCGGTGAACGATCGAAACCCTGGAAGCAATTTGGCTCAAATATATCGCTTCCTCGACTGCCGTATTGCCGCCGCCGACCACGACCACTGGCTTGCCGCGAAAAAAGAACCCATCGCAAATCGCGCAAGCCGAGACGCCGAAACCCTTAAACCGCGTCTCTGACGGAAGTCCGAGCCATTTTGCCTTGGCGCCGGTCGCAATGATCAGCGCATCGCAGCTGTAGGTGCCACCGCCGTCGCCTCCGAGCCGGAACGGCCGGCCGCTCAGATCAACATTGACGATATGATCGGCGATCATCCGGGCGCCGACATTTTCCGCTTGGAGCCGCATCTGCTCCATGAGCCAGGGACCCTGCACCGGCGCGGCAAAGCCGGGATAATTCTCCACGTCCGTCGTGACCATCAATTGCCCGCC